>CALNYG010000001.1:0-4847 GCA_942490825.1 Candidatus Moraniibacteriota bacterium
CAAATAAATTAGAATAGATACTGATATAAAGAATGTAGCTAAACCTACCAATATCTCATTATTATATTTACTATATCGTGTAATTCTTTTCTCAAAAGCATCAACCAGCTCGAACCATTTATCTGCATTGTTTATAAATTTTTCGGCATCAGATAATAATTTCAACTCATTTTGTTCTTGATTTGGGTTTGAATCACTCATTTTCTATCGTTTTAAAAAAGTTAAATTTTTCAATTTTTAAGTTTGCTATTCAAGATTTTTGGCCATAAAATCACAAAGCCTTTTCTTTTTTACTTAGATAAACTAAAATATCGTTTCGGTTCTGATTTAGATCTGATAAAATACTTTTTCCTTTGGAAATTTTTATCGAAAGTGAATAAATTTTAAATAAAGTTTTTAAAAAGTATATTATGCTAACAACAAGAACGATGATTCCAATAAGTTCAATCTCATAACCGAATTTATACCTATCGAACAAAAACATGATTTTATTTCTGACCAAAAATAAACAAAGACTTATCAACATAAGAATTGAAGCTTTGAATTGAATTTCTCTAAATCGTAAGTGTGAAACAAATAGTCTTTTTTCTACACTACATATAGTATCTGTTAATTCGTTCAATTTGTATTTCAAGTCCGAAAATTTATACATATTAGGATCTTTTTCTTGGTTATCATCGGGAGTAAAATTACTATATTGATCTTTCGATTGCAAAGCAATATCAGGATCATAGTCCTGCAAGTATAACTCAGGAGGATTTAGCCCCATATTTTGGAGTTTTTCAAGCCAATCATTTAAAATATCTTTGGCTTTTTTACGCTCTTCTCTATCATCTAAATATAATCCTACATTTCTGATTTGATAGAGAAAATTCTCTATTTCCTTTTGCGATTCAGCACTAATTTCTTGATCTTCCGAGTCACGGTATTTGTCAAGTAAATCACAATGTTTATCATGTATAGCTTGAAAAGAAACTAAAGACGGTTTAGTTTTCTCTAAGGCTTTTTTGAAAAAATACTGTATTGGTTTCGAGTCAAAAGGTGGATTTTTAGACAGTTTTAAAAATAAAAGATATTCTTTTTCACTTCCATTTTGAGTCATCCACATTAAATTTGCTTCAAATTCTTTTTGATCACGAGGAAATAGAATAAACATTTTTCTAGATTGTCTTTCCATTTCCCACCTTAAATTCAAATCAATTTGATCTGTTAAATTCAAAAGTGGGTTTTCTTTCAAATTTTGGAATTTCTTTAATATTTCGCCTAAAGTCTTCTCTGAATCATGAACTATCCTGTTACTATTGAATAACTCAAATTCCAGTTGCTCTTTGCTTATGAGATTGAGCTATTTCTATAATTTCCTTATGTAATTTTTGATAAAATGTTTCTAGTCTTTCTAAGATAACCATTCTTTTCTTAACATAATCTGAATCTAACTTAAATAATCTTTCTAATGATTGTCTGCGTGTTTCAAACTTCTCTGATTCCTTAAACGTTAAACCTATGTCCTCGAAAATTTCATCACTCATATTTATGAACCTAAAAATTAATAAAAGAAATACATAATAATTAACTATTTGATATTTTACGACAATTTTCTTTGTCTTTCTCTAATATAAGCATAACAATTCTTTCTATTTTGATTAATGATTTGTTTTCAAAATCGAATTAATTTTTTGACAAACTCACTCGGTAAATAAGCAATCTTTTTGAGCAAATAAATTTGATTATCTCCAATATTTTTGGGTATTTTGGCATCGGATTTATGGCTAAAGAAAATTACAGGTATTGTTTCCTTCTCTTGAAGATAAGTTTTATAAAAATAAACACCTGTATTTAAACCAAATTCAGCGTTTTCCATGTCTAATTGTTCAAAATTATCCCCCATAGGCATCATTATATCTAATACAATTAGGTCAATTTTTCTTGTTTATTTTTATAAAAATCTAAAGCATCATCAATATTGTCCTTAAATTTTACTTCATAACCAGAAAATTGTAATTCTTCAATATAAGGTTTAACTCCTCGATGCTCATCATCAATAAATAAAATCATAACAGTCCTCCTTTCGGTAAAATAATGTGAAATTCCGTAGGTTGTGATAGATTATGTAATTTCAAATCGCCTCCTAACTTTTTCATAATATGTCTAGAAATTGCTAATCCTAAACCACTTCCCATAGCTTTTTCATAGCATCAGGAGTTCGGAATCCTTCTCTAAATATATCATTTTGATGTTTTTTCTCAATACCAATACCCCAATCTCTAAAAATAATAGTTAGTTCTTTATTGTCTTGTTTTACATCTAATTCTATTTTTTTGATCTTTTCTCCCTTAGAATATTTTAGTGCATTCATTAATAAATTAAAAAATACTTGATTAAGCATAATTTTATCTGTCTTAATATAATCAACACTTCTCATCTTGTTTGAATCATAATGAATATCACTAAATTCAAATCCATAATCGTTACAAATAATTGGCTTAAGCTCATTGATTATTTTTAAAAATACCTCCTTAAATATATCAGTTTGTTCATAGACTGGGTTGAAAAAAGCTTCTTTCCCTAAGAAATATTCAACTTCCCTGACTTGATAGCGTAATAAATTTCCGTCTATCATAATATCTTCAAGTTTTAAGGTAATGTCTTGTCGGTTAAATTGCTCCCAACGTCTTTGTAAAATATCAGCATGGGCTAAAATGCCATCTATGGGAGATTTTAATTCATGAATAACTCTTTGAATATACCCTGATTTTTTTAGCTCTAAAATATCAACTAAATAATCAACAAAACTTTTCAGGATTTGGATATCTTCTTCATAAATATATTTGCGATAGTCTTGTAGATAACCTACCTCTAATGTACCAATAACCTGATCTGTAGATGCTTCAATCAAAGGAAGAAAAACTCTAACTAAGTTTTGATGTTGATACTGAGCAAAAATTTCTTTGTCAAATCGTGAATCATTTGACTCAGGAACTTCAATTTGTCTCCTTTTCACAATGTCTGCGTGTATATCATCACTATCAAGTTTATGACGAGCTAATTTTTTAAATTCTTCTTTTTCTTTTTTATCTCGAATGCCATCAATATACTGAGTTTCAATTAAAGTTCTTTCCAAATTAATTAAAGAAATATTAACCCAAGAAAACTTAGTAATGTTTTTTATCCCCTGAATAACAATATTTATAGTTTTTTCATAGTCTTGAGTTTGAGCAATTCTTTTCTCAACTTTCCTTAATTTCTTTAATTTTTCATCTGATTCTATTTTATCGATCATAATCGCCGCAAAACGGGCTAAAAGTCCCAGATTTTCTTGATCTTTTTTAGAAAAATGAGCAAGTTGGTCACTCTCAATATTTAAAACTCCAAGAAGCTTTGTTGCTGATGCTATTTCTGTACCTTTTCTAATAGGAATATCAGTCAGCATAATGGGAATTGCTATTTCAGATTTAGTATCTTCCCAACCTTTTTCATAATTATTTTTCCATTTTGTATCTGAAACATCATCAACATTAATCGTTTTTTCCTCTTTTAATGCTGAACCAATGATGCCAACAGTCCAGTCAAATTGTTGTGGATATTTAAGGTTAGGACTATTTTTCTCTATTTTTACCTGTCCTGTTGAAGGGGCTAGTTTACCAATTAACCAATGTTCAGCATCAACTAATTCACCTGCACCATCATATAATAATTGCCATATTCCCTTTTCATCATTAGTATGGCTCATTTGATCAATAATTTCAGTCAGTTTTTTTAGGACAATTTGCTCATTTCTTTGCCAAGCAATAGTAATTAAATGACGAATATGATTAACTAAAGACATTTCCCATTGCTTAAAACGACGGTTTCTTTGGCTAAAAATATCAATAATGCCTAAGATTTTATCTTTATCTTTAATCACACAACTCAATAGAGACATCCATTTTCTTGTCTTTATTTCTTCTTGAGCAAAAAGTCGAGATTTTGAACAATAGTCATTAATATCATAGATATAAGATATTTGCTTATTTTCAAGAAAAGACTTCATTATTGGATGATTTGAACTCAATTTCAAAGTTTGATAATCAGAATCTACTTGAGATGAATTAGCTAAAATTGTAAATTCTTGTTGCTTAAAATTTTGTTTCCAAATTACACAAGCATCTACTTTAAAAAAATCACAAATTAATTGAGGAATTGATTGAATAAATTCATCAGAGTTTTCTGTTACAAGTAATTCTGATAATTCATTAACAAAACTTAATTGTTCTTCAATAATATCGTTGCTCATTTTTCCCCTTTGCTTGAGAAATTAGAGATTTAGTAATATCAATTACTTTCTAATCCTATTACCATTCTATCACCAATTTAATAAACTTTATCGTGAGAGCCTAAAGTTAATAACAAAATTTCTTCTTCTTGGGTTTCTTCATTAATAACAAACTTAAATAAAATACGATTGCTATAGTGCGATCGCCTCTTGTAGGGTGGGCAAATACACATAATTCTGGGATGAAATTACTAAATTATCAAAATTTGCCCACCTTACCCTAGTTTTTTTTCAAATCACTTAAAGTGCGATCGCCTGATCTTGTAGGGTGGGCAAATAGACATAATTCTGGGATGAAATTACTAAATTATCAAAATTTGCCCAACTTACCCTAGTTTTTTTTCAAATCACTTAAAGTAAACATAAATTTAATCTACTTTCTTAGTTGTTTACTAATATTTTAATCTCTTTTCTTGATTTCTTTTGCTAATCTTTTAACATCCTTTAGCGGTAAATCTAATGATTGAGAAATGATTTCTAAACTTAACCCTAAACGAATCATATTAGATACAGTTTCTAATTTACCAATTTCTTT
>CALNYG010000002.1:0-9229 GCA_942490825.1 Candidatus Moraniibacteriota bacterium
ATTTCACGTCCGCAAGTTTTTTGACAACTTGCACGGTAAATTTTACCCAAAGACTTAAAGAAAAAATATCCCCTGCTTAAAACGGGTATAATATCTATTTTTCTCTCGCTTATTCGTAAATTTACATATGTCCCATAACGGTCTGTATATGTGGCGTGCCGTCGGGTTTGTATTTAATTTTAATAGTATTATCTATAGTTCGTTGTACAATTAACTATCATTGTACAATAATATATTACATGCCATTATATATCCCTTTGTTATGGTCTGTTTTTTTTTTGTCAAATCCATTGCCATATCTCTGTTATTATTTTCCATTTATCATTTTCCTTTTCAAGAATGTACGTATAGCCACCACCTGAATGTTCCCCAAATGAATACTGAAAATATACTATTGCAAATTTATCATTAAAATAATATGGACTTGAAAATTTACAAAAACCGTCTGATTCTACTATTTCCTTGATGTAACCATAAAAGCTCGATAAATTATAGCTTAATGAATCCTTTGTTGATTCTAAAATTTTATCCAAGGAATCTTGAGTAATTGTTTTAAAATGCCAAAGTGCAGTCAATTCAATTGAAACTTGTTCTCTTGTCTGGTACTCAGTAAAGTCCTTTCCTAAATCGAACTTTCCTAATTGTATATTTTCAATATTATACTTTTCTGAATTAAGGAATATTCCTTTTGCAGAATCCGAAATAACATTATGATTTCGAAATTGAGATATACAAGTAGAGTCCACCAAAAAAAGATTCAGACTATCATTTTTCATGATCTTTTCTTTGAAAATTTGACAATACACATGAGTATATTTCAAATGATTCACTAGAAGACTGTGGCACTAACTCCTTGGAAAGAGAAATCTGAAAATTATTACTTTTAATATGAATGTTAAATCGTGTCATCGTGTTTCTAATAGACCATAACGTTTAGTATATGGCAAGTAGGGCTTTCGTAGAAAGCGATAAACTTTCAAGTTTGCACTGAGCCAAAACGTTGTATTTTGTTTTTAATTTATTCATTTTAAAAGCCAAATCAATCATTTGTAGGCGGTGTTTGAAAATAGCACTCAACTTTCGTTAAACCACCGAACGCCCTATTTTTTGCTATATACCATGTTGTAGCCAGTTTTATTCATTTTCTGATAAATTTAATAACCATAATCTTCTTATTCCTGCTGGTATATTCGAATTTAATATAGCAACAATCTTTTCAGCTATTGGGTCCGAAGCATTATGTAATCTAAATGTCAAATCTATACTGTCTGCTTCAATTTTAATAGAATGAATTCACACCACTCTACAAGGTTATGACTTGGGTCAGTGTTGTAAATCAAGGAGTCTTTAATAGAAGAAGTCATAGTTATTTTATTCTCAATTAATAGAGTCAATTGAAGATTTTCTAAACTTTCCAATATGTAATGTGTCAGGTTTTTGAGTGAATTCTCCTGTCCATGAGCTATTTTCTTCAAGTGTATATAAACAATCTGTTCTTCGTTTACTTTAAATACAGGTTGCATTGAGTTATATTCAGAACTCTAAGCCAGCATAAATATATGTCAGCTTAAATGTATTATTATCAGGTATAAATTCACGGTAATCAGAGGAAACCTCATTCTCGTCAATGTAAAAAGTATCAATCGAAACCTTTTTATGAATACGGCTACCGTCGGGTTTGTCATTGCGTTTGAATAAGTATTATCTGCTAGCTCATTGTACAATTAATATCAATAGTGCAGTTAATGTACTTCATGACATATATAATTGGTTAGGGCACGTTTTTTATATTTTACATTCTCCTCGAAAGTAACAGATTCTTCTTCCCATCAAATTGTTTGTATCAATATTAATTTCAAACATGAAACTAATTGAACAAATTCAGACTTTATATGGATCGTATAAGTTTGCAATCCAGCTTATTAGTTCCTGTTGTGTTATAATATGTTTCAGGAGTAAAACCTCCTTTTAAATAATTATCACAATCAAAACCACAAGGTATTGAATCATTCATTGAAACAAGCAGTTCATTGAGTGCTATATTTTATTGTCTAAAGCTCCTTTACTGGAATAATGTCACTTCGTTGCTAAATTTAACTCTGATATTTTTTTTGTATTTGGTGCTTAAATATAATGTAGTAATATTTCGTAATGCTATCGCCTTGAAGATGAAAAACATTTTCGTGCTTTGAATCTTAAAGATTTTTTGTTTTTATACGCTGATATCAATGGTGTCGGACAAGATTTCGAACTGATCAATTGCTTCCTTGAGAAGCTTTAATAATTGAATCTTGATAAACGAATTTTTCAATTCGGAACTCTTTTGTTCTTCAGACGATTGAAAAGTGATTTCATTTTCTTTATTCAGAGTATCATCTGTTATTATTTCATTATTCTATTTTTTTATTAGGTGTTGAACAACTATTCAATTAAAAAGTGAAACTAATATGTAACAATTTGTTCTCATCATTATATGTGCCCTAACGTTTTGAATATGGTGCGTTTGGCATTTCAACGCTCCAAATTTTCAATTTACTACTATGTTTCTTTATTGCTATCATCTTCATTTTTAGCACTATCTGCCAAATGCACTATATTTTTTGTTACAAGCTGTTATTTATTCAACTGTTATTATTGATTCTTTTAAATTTTCATCACATTCAGTTTTTCCTTTAAAATCTATTTTTCCGTCTTTATTAAAGTCATCAATTTCGGAAATATAAAAGCTTTCATAATAAACACGATTCACATCACCTTTCGCTATCTTGAAAACGGAAATATAAGCATCACAACTTGGATATTGATAGTCCCAAATTATCATATAGTTTTCAGTATTATTAAACTCTGGAATATAAAACTTATCAGAATTAATTCTATTTGGAAAATTCTTTTTTGTCTTAATATCCTGTGTGTAACCAGCGACATCATTAATAACAAAATTTTGTCCAGATGAGAGCTTAATTTTAACTATCGTAAATATTTGTGGATCACCAATCAAGTCCTTTACATTTTCCAAAATGATTGTGTCAAGTTTATTGTCAAAGTCTAAGTCAATTTGATATTGTTCAATTACAATAGTTTTGGTTGTATCAATTCCCTTATAATTTGAAAAATCACCAATATATTTCACCTTGTTTATTTCATTCTCATGTTGAGTACAAGAGAATAAAAACATTCCGACTAATATTATTATTGTTAACTTCTTCATTTCTTTAATAGCTTGTAACGGTCTCGGGCTATGAAGCGTTGCGAAATTCGGAGTACAAACTTTTCAAACCGAAAAAAAGTTAAAGCGAGGTACCACACTTTCAAATATACACCTCACTCGGCAATGCTTTATGATCCCTTGTTATGGTTGCTGTGTTTTCTTCAATAATTCAAGTCTTATTAAACTTTCCTGCTAAAGTATCTTGCAATGGAATAGAAAGTCAGAATTAATTTATTATAAAGCTACTGCATTACATTAAAGTGAATCGAAACATATTCAAGCAATAATATATTATTCAAATATAGTGAAATCACTAATCCAGCAATTGCCATTCCCTTTGGTTTTTTAAGAACACCTACAAAAGATAATATAAGTCCTAAAACCCATACTATCCTACCAAGTACTGGTAACCAACCAAGGAATAAGGCTATTAAAGCTAAACAAAACACAGCTGTCCCAGCACTCCATTGTTTTTTTTTTCGTGCTGATTAAGTTAATTATCTGTCTGTCCTGACCTTTTTGCTCATTAGTTTTTACTTCTTCTGACATTGATTTTAAAAATTTAATTAATTATCCTACTCGTAAAGCTTTTCGGTTCCCTCATTAAATTATGTGGATTAAACCCACTTATTTATTATCATTTTGTTGTTAGGTTTTCATCGTTTCTCTATGTCGCTTCATTAACTTGCCCACTAACGGTGGCAATATGCGGAGGCTGGGATTTCGAAGCATTTTCCTATCAAACCGTTGTGATTTTGAGTAAATGTGCAAAGGCTCAAATTAGCTACATCGCCCAGCTTACGTATATTGCGTGTTGTAAGCCCGTGCTTTATTTTAATCGTTTCAATACTCTTTTTTTCATTTTGTCTGTCAATAGAAACTTCGACCACGTTACTAAAATAGCATCATATCCAGTTTCTTCCTTTTCTTCTTTTGACAATTCAACCAGTTCAATAGAAGGATTATCATACTCCCAATTTGTCTCAATCCAATCGCTTTTTGAAATCACTAATGTTGAATGTGTGAAAATTATTGATTTATCTTTAAAATCGTAATTTTTAAATTCACTATTAAAATGTCGGTTTAAATAGTCGCTCTCTTGAGAATTTAATTTCTTTTCCTGATTCTTAAATGCGTCAACAAATTCGTTCGTAAATTTATAATCTAATTTCAAGTCAATATGCGTAGAGTCAATTAGAGCGTTTTTTCGGCAATGTGATGTTTCTCCGTTTTTCGCAAACACAACATAAGACCCTTCCAATTTCGAAAATCATTCCGCAATCTTGTCCACCAAGTCCTGTTTTAATCTCAATCGTGTCCAATTTATCACCTTTCCATGTTTTATCAACGGAAAATTGATAAATCATTTTTGAGTCAACTTGTTTTTTATCAATCGGAATCCCTGAAAAATCAAATCTGCAGAGTCAATCTCATTTTTCAAATTTTGATAAGAACACCGACAAGCAAATCCATTTGTGAATCCACCGATTAAAATTATCGCTATTAATAATATCTGTTTCATATATGTGGGATGTTTTTGGGCATGGCTTACAACGGTCTCGTGTATGAGTAGTAGCGGATTTAAACCTCACTAACTTTTCAGTTTTGCACTGACCTTTGTTATATTTTTTATCTTTTGTTTTATCACTTAAACCGCTATTACTTATACACAATGTTACCACCAGATTTTTTCTTACTTCCTCTGCCAATTTTAGTTCCATTTTTGAAAGTTGAAATACAATTAGAATAACCAACAAAGCTTCGGGAATCTGCATAATGTCTGATATCAATATTGCTTGAGAACCTTCAATCAATTGTTCAATAGTTTCATCTTTTTTAAAAGCTGTTTTCAAAACATATCTCCCTATGAAATTTGAAATAATAAATAAGGTCCACCATAATCCTATTATTAATCCCCCACTTTTAAGAATATAATTAGAATCATATTTTTTAATCTTTTCTTGAGTTTCAGTCCATATCTCGTTCATAATTTGTACTGGTCTGAAAAGAACGATAATTGGAATGAACCAAGACCAAACAGCCATAGATTCTTTATGTTTTAGGTAAGTGCAATTCCTATTCTATGTAAATTTCCATATGCTCTTCTAAACCAATTCAAAAAGACTACAATCGAAGCTATATATAATCCTGTTTGAAGTATTCCGATTATCATTTGTCTAGTATCACTTGCGTTCGCTTCTTCATCACTAATAAACTCTCCTTGTTGGGCGTTTTTTAAAATCTCTAATTCAAAATATCCCGAAACAATTCCAATAACTGTCAATCCTGTTAAAATCCAAAAAATAGTCATTACGGTTTTGGCTCTTTTAGAATTATCCCATATTTCGAATTTTTCTGTCGGCTCTTCTTTTATTATTTCATCCATATTGTTCAATTTGGTGGTAACGGTTTGGCTATGCCCAGTAAGGGATTTCAAAGCACTTCCGTTTCAATTTATTACTAATTTTCATTACTTGCATTTACTTTCAATTTACCACTAAAACCCTTATTGGGTATAGCTTTTGTTAGTGGCTTTTATTCTTCTATTTTGTATATTTTCAAATAACCTTGACAGCTTGCATATGAAAGAATGTACAGTTCATTTTTTCCGTCATTATTTATGTCATATTCGAAAAATTGCAAATTGTCAATATTCAAGATTTCTAAGTTCCCTTCCAGTCGTTTAAGAGTTACTGGATTTGTCCCAGTGTCATCACATTTAAGCTGTTTTACATGGACAACTAATTCTCCTAAACTTGTTTTGTGGTTTGCATCTTTTTCAATGTATTTGATATCCCATTCACCATTCGGTAATTCTTTAACTTCTCTATTAATTCCAAATTTTAAAGTTGTTAATTCGTTGCTACAAGTCAAAGTTGATGAAGTTTTTAACTCAACACCATTTTCTTTTAAAATTACATACTCATAACCATATTTGAGAATTATATTACTTTCATTTAAATAAACAGTTGCTCCGCTAAATAAATATTCTCCAAACCTCAGAACTCTTTGCTCTCTTTTGGCTGCTCGAACATCAAATACACATTCAGATTTGAATTATTTATCACATTTGTGTCAGGAGAAGTTTGTTTGATAAAAACAGGTAAAATTTGTCCCCCCCTTTTCGTTGTACATAACTACGTCACCGTACAATTCACCATTTTTAAAATTCTCAATACTCGCTATTTTTCCATTTAAATAATAAGTAATCCATTCTCCATTTCTTCTGTTGCCTTTTGCCTTAATTATTCCATTTTCAAAATAATTTTTAGCTTCACCAACTATCGTGTCGGAATTAAAAACAGCTTCATATTTTAGCTTTCCACTCTTATAAAATTCCTTAAATTCTCCTTGTTTAATTCCTACATTGTAATTCTTTAATGTTTTAATTGAACCTTCTTTAGGGTACAATCCAGTCCATAAACTATCACGCTCTTTTTTTTTAAAAAAATCCAGTAAGTCCATACATTCCCATTCATTTTTTTTTAGAATATTCTTTAAAAGGTCCATTTAAGTATCATTCTTTTATAAGTTTCTTTCTATGCAGAACTGCCGAATTACCCTATAACATTCCCTCAATGATTCCCCAACTTTCAACCTCAATTGACAAATATCCCTCCCTTTTTTGTGAAAACGACAGGAATGGAACAAATATTAATATGATTGCTAATTTCTTCATCTTAATTGCCACTAACGGTTTTGAATATGGTGCGTTTGGCATTTCAACGCTCCAAACTTTCAATTTTATTACTGTGTTTCATTTATTGCTATTATTTTCATTTTTAGCCCTATCTGCCAAATGCACTATATTTTTTGTTAGCCCTCGTTTTTCATTTTTTTTAATCTTCATACCCACCTAGAGTACTCTTCAATATGTCCAACTTGCAATTGGTTTGCATACACTCATCAAGGTTTACCAGTCATAATATGAATATTGTTAATGCTTCCAGTGAAAGTCAGAAAAACCAGCTGTTGAAGTCCGAGAACCATAACAATTCTAATGTTTAAACCATCAGGAATAAGTGAATTCAGATGGAACAACTCATTGTCGAACAATAATTTAGCCAAGTTGGTTCTGTGTTAATATTTTCTTTGCGACAACCTTCTCCTTGTTCGGTAGCAATCCACAGAAACAATATAGACATTCTACTCTATGAGTCATTCCTGAAAAATGAATCAGTCTTATCCCTAATTCTTTCGCCTTTTCAGATACCCATGAAAGTCTCTCTAGACATCTTCTTAGATGATTCGAGCGAATACTGGATTCTTGTCGTCTTCAATCAGTGTTTTTGATTCTGCATATTCTTTGACTGTCAATTAATCTGTCATTATCAAATCAGCTTCTGTAGATAGTATCTTCTCCAAAAAGTGTTATTAGATTCTCGCCTTGAGATTCAGCTAGTTATTTGACAACATTTGTAAAATGCCACGTATCCAGTGGGATTTTGTGTTGGGCTTATTCGGATATGCTGTTATCTTATCCTGTTATGGTACGTTTCTTTCATTGGCTTTTGCTTTGCCTTTAAATTTTTTAGCAAATGAAAAAATCTAATTTTAATTATCATAAAATTGTATTTTTAAATACTTGTCTGTAAAATTACTCCTTTATTTAATGCGATGTGAAATTAGAAAAGAATTATTATTGTTTATATCATACAAACCGATATGAACTGCTAATAATTTCAGGTATTTTACACTTTGTAACCAATGTTCTGCTAACATTTTTATCTGAAATACTTGATTTGTCAATACGTGCTAATAATTCTCAAGCCCATTGAACATATTTAACGTCCGCAAGTATTTTTCTTTTGCACCCTCATTACCCAAAGCCTTAAACAAAAAAAGTTTTGCTTAAAACGTGCATAATGTCTATTTTTCTCCGCTCATCGTAAATTTACATATGTCCCATAATGTCTATTAATAATTCGTTTTTTTTCATTTCGAATCTTTCGTCCGCCAGACCGGATGAAGCATTTTTCCAGTTATCTATGATAACTGCATTTTTAAGCAGTCAGCCCCATATCTCAGTTCCGATTGTTTTTTTTGGCTTTATTTTTTCCAAAATTTCCACCAATCAGTTTTGTTTTTTTGCTCTTTCTCTATTCACAATCTCCTTGGTTTCAATTCCCAAAGATGTCCTTGCATTGTATGCGGTTAAATAGTCCGAGTGGTCCTATGTAGCCTTTTTAATTTTTTCTTTTTTTTTTTATTTAATGCCGATAGAATCTTGGAAATCTGGTCAGATAGTGGAATCATCGTCTATTCGAGAATATTTCTCTTTTACATTGTCAAATTCTTTGAGGGCTATTTCTTTCATTTCTTGGTCTCCACCTTTAATCTCGTTGATGTAGCTTGCCCAAATAATCTTTGAAGTCGGTCTCTTTGCGGAATTCAATCTTTTGCTCAAATTCTCTAAAGAATCAGTCGACTTTAAAATCGTCAGTGTTTCCCCGATTAATTCATCGTCCTTAACATCAAGCATTTCGATTAATCTACGCTCAACTTCAAGTTTTTCTTCGTCACTTAAGTTCAGGACTAAATGCTCGTTACTAAACCCATTCCGATGTTGATAGTCGGCTGGTGGAATTAGTTCTTTGATTAATTGGTCAATGTTTCTCACTTCGTTTTTTTTAGCTTGTCTCACAACGGTTGTAAATGACACGTATCAGTGGGCTTTTGCGTTGGGCTTATGCTGATATGTGTTATCTTATGTTGTTATGGTACGTATTTCTTTAGTGTATGGTGTCGTAAGGGATTGCGGGCTTCAAACCTATCAAGTTACCACCCAAAATTGATGCGGGTGATACCGCTCGAAAACCTCTGAAACCCTTATGCACTATGGAAATACCATAAAACATAGATTTATACAAAATCTGAGGTGGTGACAATAAGTTAATATCAAATCCTAAAGCACCATTTATTTGTTTAGCTTTCTCTCTCTCCTAGATTTCCTTGTTTTTTTTGGCACTAAATTATTATCTAAAGTCTTTGCTTGCTTTTTCTTTAATTCAGCTTGTCAAA
>CALNYG010000003.1:0-149049 GCA_942490825.1 Candidatus Moraniibacteriota bacterium
AGATTGATAAGATGTGCTATAATATATTTATACGATAAGAAATTTAATGTGATTTGTAATCGTAGTTTGTTCTTTGAGATATTGTTATTTTCTCTTTAATTTATTGGTATTTTTATTCTGCATTCAGGAAATTATGTTTTTAGTTTTTTGAATTGCGGAGTAAAAATTTATTAATAAAAAGTAGTGAGACTTGAGAGAGTCAATATTCTACGGAGAAATGTTATGTTAACAAAAAGAGGCATTTTAGAGGAAATTCAAAAAGAAAATGAAGAACTCAGACGTGTAAAATTAGGCTATGATAATGAAGTCAACCAAGGCTTAATTGAGATGTACGAACAAAACATAAGGAGACTGAACAATGATTTGAAAATTTTTTCTGCAAATATCCACTACAGGAGTCTCAAAAGAGTCTCCAGAGGTCTTGAAAAGAGACTTGGCTTGAGAGTTGAATATTATGAAGACGATTCGGGACAAGAAGGCTCGTATGATGTGTACCCAACCGAAAAGATGAAAAAGTTCGTTGCGGGTGTAGCTGATTTTTTTGCAAAAAGATTAGCGGAGTCGCCAGAAGCTCTGGGATATATTACAACATCTCTTGAAGGACAGAAAGATGAAGCTGAGTTCAGTTCGCTTTATTTAGGCTCGGATCTGCTAGAGATAGCAGATGAATTGCTAAAATTAAGAGGCGGAAGAAAATTTCTCTTCTTTTAATCGGCAATTCAGTGTCTGCAAGCGACACTTAAGATAAGGCTTGTTGAGAGAATGAAGTCATGTATTTCATTCTTTCTCTCACTTTCTTACTAATCCCAAAAAGATTAGTGAAAAAGTTGAGAACCAAAAACCACTAACATTTAGTCAGTGGTTTTTTGTTTTGTAAAATATTTTTAAATTGTGTATCATAGCCCGTGCGGCGAGCACAAAAAAACTACATCACTTCACGATTTTTTAACGAAGATCGCAAAGTCATATCATCTGCATATTCAATATCCGAACCAGTCGCCAAACCACGAGCCAAACGCGAAACATTAACATCAAATTCATCCAGAGTCCTTTTCAAGTGCATCGCAGTATAATCACCTTCGGTAGTAAAATTAGTCGCAATAATAATTTCTTGAATATCATTATTTTGAATACGATTCATCAGATCATTGATAGAAAGATGATCATTACTTTTATCCACTGTGCCACCCAGAACGTGATACAATCCATCGTAAGCTTGCGAGCGTTCAATTGGAATAAGGTCTAGCGGTTCTTCAACGACGCAAAGTTTAGTTTGGTCACGGTTTTTATTAAGGCAAATATCACAAAGATTATTTTGTGAAATATTGAAACATTGCTGGCAAGTTTTAACTTCATGAATTGCATTTAAAGATTTCGCAAATTCATCTAATTTTTCAGGATCTTGTTTAAAAAGATATAAAACTAAACGCTCCGCCATTTTTGGACCGATACTTGGAAGAGAAGAAAAGTGATTGATAAGTTGTTGAAATGCTTTTGGGTACATTCTAAGTTAATTTTCAATTTTTAATTTCAAATTTTCAATGAATTTTTAAATTAGTAAATAACTTTATTTTATTGCCTCATTTAATAATTCTATAAATTTATCTGTTTTCATATCACCAATACAGAAATGACCATGTTTTTTAAATTTTTTAACTTTAATATTTTTTACTTTATTTAAAATTTCTTTTACGCTTATTTGAATATCTTCTTCATCGTCACTGCTTACAAATAAAGATAAATTTTTAGTTTTTTTCTTTAAATTTTCATCAATTTCAAAATCAAAAAAATCATTATTAACACCTTTACTTTTATGAGGATCTAGCCATGGAGCAACTAAAATAACGTTATTGACTTTAATATCTTTGTTTTGAGAAAGCCATTTAATTAAAAATCCTCCTCCACAACTATGACCAATTAAAATTGTTTCTGGTGTAATATCAAATCTTTCAAATTCTTTTTTCCAAGTAGAATAATTTGGCATGTAGGAATTTGGCATTTCTACAGAAACTGTTGGAATATCTAATATTATTAGTTGTTTTGATAACCATGGGAACCAATGACTATTACTTGCAGTTGGATATTTATTAGAATAATATTCTTCTTTATCGCAGGTTCCATGAATTAAGATAGCGTTTCTTTTCATGTTTATTATTATTTAATTTTTATTATGTTCAGAATGGACAGAAATTTTTTTATTTACTAAAATTACTATTCATGCACCATCTCCAAATTCTTATAAGACGCAGATTCAGCCTGCCAGAAAAGCTGTTTACTACCAACCGGACCATTTCTATGTTTCGCCACAATAATTTCCGCAATGCCTTTATTTTCAGTATCAGGATTAACACGATCTTCACGATAAATAAACATAACAACATCAGCATCTTGCTCGATAGAACCAGATTCACGCAAATCAGAAAGTTTTGGTCTTTGATCAGGTCGAGATTCAACCGCACGAGAAAGCTGAGAAAGAGCTAAAATTGGAACATTTAATTCTTTCGCTAGATTTTTCAAACCACGAGAAATCTCTGAAATTTCCTGCGTACGGTTTTCAGTGCTGCGACCCTCCATTAACTGCAAATAATCAATAACAATAAGACCTAAATTGTGCTCAGACTGCAATCGGCGAGCCATAGTTCGCATTTCCATAATATTTGCACTGGAAGCATCATCAATAAAAATAGGAGCCTCAGAGAGCTTTCCCATAGTGTCATTAATTTTTTCAAAATCACTATCTTTCAAATTTCCAGTTCTCAATCTCCATAAATCAATATTTGATTCAGCGGCGATCATACGATCAACCAACTGATCAGATGACATCTCCAGTGAGAAAATACCAACGGGAATTTTACTTTTAGAACCAACACTTCGAGCAATATCAAGTGCAAGAGAAGTTTTACCAACAGAAGGACGTGCTGCTAAAATAATCAAATCAGATTTTTGTAAGCCAGAAAGTAAATTATCCAAATCTGTAAATCCAGTTGGCACACCACGCATCTCACCTTTATTTTTATGCAATTCATCCAATCGATCAAAAGCAGAACCTAAAATTTTATTAATTGGTGTAAATTCTTGTTTTAAAGAGTTTTGAGAAATTCCAAAAAGAGTTTGTTCAGCTTCATCAAGAACTTTTTCTACGTCTTCAGCTTCGTTATAACCCATTTCGCTAATCTCGGCTGCAGCATGAATCAATCTTCGCAAAACGGCTTTTTTCTGTACAATTTTTGCGTAATAAGTGATATTTGACGCACTCGGAACCATTCCAACTAGAGATGCTAAATAACTTGCACCACCAACGTCATCGATTTGTTTTTTTTCTTCTAAAGTATTTGAAAGACTGAGAAGGTCGATCGGATCACTTTTTTCATAAAGTGAAAGTGCTGCTTCGTAAATTTTTCCATGTTTACCTTTGTAAAAATCTTTCGGTGCAACTATATCGGCTATTTTAACAATCGCTTCTTTGTCGAGCATTAAGGCTCCCAACATTGATTGTTCGGCTTCGACGGAGTGGGGGGGCATTCGTGGGTCTGATTTTTGCTTTTTTGCAGTCATTCGGATGTATTATTAGTTGATAGATTTGTACATTATAACGGAGTTTTTAATAAATTGGAAGTTGATATAGTGTTGATAAACTTTTTAATTAAAGGTTTTTTGTGCTCGCCACACGGGCTTTCAAGATAGATAATTTGAGAGAGAGGATTTGACTCTATCACCACCACCTATAATTATTAATCAGTTCTTTAGAAGTGTATGCAATAAATTTAATTATAGTGTTTTTATTTTTTTAAAAAAATGTAGAAGCAAGGGACCTTAAATGAAGACAGAAGACATGCAACAAAGATTAAGAGAAATTGGATCTGGACTCGTTACTGTAAATTGTTCAGTCAAGATCAACAATATTCTAAAAGATAGGATTAACTGTGATCATTTAAAAGTTCGTCATATGTTTAAAGATTTTTGGAATGTTGACGAGTATGAAATTAAGTCTGATGAAGTTATGAGTATTGACTGAACCAGTATTTTTCTAGTTAGCATAAAAAAACACTCTCATGAAGATGAGATTGCCTTTTAAAAATGGTAAAATTTTTATATTTCTACAAACTTTTCAAAACATCTAAATACTTTTTTGCAATAACCTCCCAACTAAAATGTTTAATATTGAACTCTCGAGTCTTTTTACCAAAATTAACTTGATCAAAATCATCATTTAATAATTCCTTAATTTTCTCAACCCAAATCTCAGCATTTTCATGAGGAACCATAAAACCATTTTCACCATCAATAATCGCATCTTTCAAACCCTGAAAATCAGCTGACAAAACAACACGCTCACAAACACCTGTCTCAATCGCATTAATCCCAAAACCTTCCATCGATCCATGAATATCAATATTTGGCGAAACAACCAAATCAACCGTATTAAATAAAACAGTTTTTTCTTCATCAGTTAAATTGGTGAGCAATCGAACACGATCTTGTAAATTATTTTTTTCAACCGCTTTTTTCGATTTGTCATAAGAACTTTCGTCACCAGCTGTGGCAGTAGAAACCGCCAAACCCATTGCCACAAAAATATAATCTTCAGGAAGACGTGGCATTACATTTTCAATAAACCAATGAACACCTTTATGCGGAACAAAACGTCCCATGCGGAAAATAACTTTTTTTCCAGTTAAATTCATATCAATTAATTTTGCCAATTCATCACGAGTATGACTTTTAAAATACTCATCAGGATAAATTCCATTAGGTATAAAAGCACATTTTTCTTCTTTAATTCCAATTTTTAGAGCTTCTTTGATTGTGTGATTTCCAACCATAATAAGTTTATCCAATTTTTTCAAAGCAGGAATATTTATAGCACGGTAAATTTTCCCCATCAACGATTTTTTATAAGCATAAGTAATATCGAGACCGTGAACAATGCTGACAAATTTTGTTTTTTTATTAAGCCATTTTGTCCAACGTCCAAGTGGTGCTAAAACTCCATCGCCAAAAAGTACAGCGTCATATTTGTAAGAATTAAATAAAAGGTAAAGAAAAATATAGGGTATAAAATAGGGAAGAGCTCGCTTTCCTTTTTTATTTGCAATAATTTTTGTATCGGAAATTTCAGCAAGAGAATTAGCAATACCATAATTTTGATTTTCGATTCCGCCAAAGACTGGAGGATAAGCTCGAGAAATAAAAAGTATTTTAAAATTTTCTTTTGACATATTTTTTTATTTATAAATAAACTTTCATTATTTATATAATACACTTTATGGAATATCCAGGCAATAAAATTAGCACATAAACTAGAGACAGTCTATGTGCTAAGCCCTTTGACTTTTGAGTTTTCAAAAATCTTAAGGGTAAAAATATAACCATAAAAATAATAAAACAACCAAAAAAAACTGCCAACAAAAATATTTATTAAAATAACTCTTCATCGTCAGTCACCTCCTTTAATTAATTGTTTTTATTGGATTTACTTAAAATACAAATAATTTACTTAAAAGTCAACTCTATCCTTAATTTAGTTTTTGATTTATAATTAGGATAGTAAATAATAATATTAAAAATATGGGAACAAATAAAATTTCTGTTAGTCAAAAGCGAAATGATTGTATCGGTTGCGGTGCATGCACAGCTTTTGCTCCAAATAATTGGTCAATGAGTGATGAGGATGGTAAGGCAGATTTAAAAGATGCAGTTGAAAAAGGTGACATGATGGTTGCTGAAGTTGATGAAGATCAGTTAGAAGAAAATAAACAAGCCGCGGATGCTTGTCCAGTTCAAATTATTAAAGTCGCTGGACATAATGAGAATGAATAATTTTGAGAATATTATTAAAAACCACTTGAGAGAGTGGTTTTTAATTTTTGTATAAGTTGTCATTCTGAATGTAGCGTAGCGGAGTGAAGAATCTCAGTAAATTTTTCTGATATTTTAGTTTTAGAGTTTTGTGATTTTTTGTGGGGGATTCTTCGCTTCGTAAAATTTTCTAACGAAAATCTTACTCTATTCAGAATGACGCGAAAATGTATCATAGCCCGTGCGGCGAGCACTGTATTTTTTAAAATTATGTACTTTACTCAAATGTTTATAAAATATATAATGGAAAGACAGTTTGATCTCTTTATTTCAAAAATAAAAACAAAATGGTAAGAAGAAGAAAGATAACGGCTAGAAAAGTTGGAAAGAAAAAAGCCAAAAATAAACATAGAATAATATCTAGTCAAATTTTCACTGTAGAAGGTGTGGTGGACAGATTTTTATTACAGATTGTTTGTGCAATAGTTATTTTTGGTCTTTTAATGATTGCTAGTGCAGGAGTAATTTATGCAGATGTTAATTTTGGAGATCCAGATTTCTTTTTTAAGAGACAGCTTTTTGGAGCGGTTTTAGGTTTCATTTCAATGTTTATATTTAGTCGTATTGATTACCATTTTTTTCGCAAATGGTCTTTTTTAATTTTTATCGGTTCGCTTGTAATGTTATCTTTGACTTTGATTAGCGGGCTAGCAATCGAATCTTATGGCGCTAGTCGTTGGCTATCATTGGGACCATTCTCTTTTCAGCCTTCGGAAATGGTGAAATTAACTTTGATTCTTTATGTTTCTGCTTGGTGTTCATCGAAAGGACAAAAGAGTGTTGCAGATTTTAACGAGGGATTTCTTCCATTTATGGTTATTTTAGCAGCGGCCTGTGCATTGATTATTGCTCAGCCAGATGTGGGAACAACAGGAATGCTTGCGATGATTGCAATTAGCATGTTCTATTTGGCAGGAGCACAGATTCAACATATCGTTTCAATTTTTGGCTTGGGAGCAACTTCTTTAATTATTTTAGTAGCAACTGCGGAATATCGATTAGTTCGTTTTACTTCTTTTTTGAATCCAGAAAAACATCTTGATGGTGCAGGTTATCAGATTTATCAAGCTTTAATTGCGATTGGTAGTGGTGGTATTTGGGGACTTGGTTTAGGGCGTAGTCAGCAAAAGGCTTTGTATTTGCCTGAGCCAGTCGGAGATTCTATTTTTGCGATTATTTCTGAAGAACTTGGTTTTTTGGGTGTAGTTGCTGTTTTAATAGCTTTTTTATTATTTGCTTCTAGAGGGATAAAGATTGCTCGTAATGCGCCAGACTTATTTGGTCGGCTGATTGCAGGTGGAATTGTTACTTGGATTATGGGGCAGGCAATTATGAACATCGCTGGAATTTCTGCTCTTATTCCATTGACAGGAATTACTTTGCCATTCATTAGCTATGGTGGTACGTCAATCGTTTTTGTTTTAACGGCAGTTGGGATTTTACTTAATATTTCGAGACAATCAATTATTTTGGAGAAAAATTAGAAATATTTTTTGGGTAGAGTTTTATGTGAGTTTAGAAAAAAGTTAAATTAATGTATAATATTAAGTAGTTGATAAATTTAGTAATTAGCTAAATATTTTTTATTTAAAAATAAATATGGCAAAAAGAATAGTTTTAGTTGGCGGCGGATCAGGTGGACATATTTTTCCGCTTGTAGCTGTGGCAAAAGAATTTAAAAAGCAACATCCAAATACAAAATTTCTCTATATGGGAAGTAACTCTCCAATGAGGCAAAAGGCTGAAGAAGCAATGACAAAAGAGGACATTAAAACAACCATTATTTTTTCGGGAAAGATTCGGCGTTATTTTTCATTTCGAACTATTTTGGATTTATTATTTATTCCATTGGGAATTATTCAATCGCTTATCATTTTATTGATTTATATGCCAGATGCGGTTTTTTCAAAGGGTGGTCATGATTCAGTTCCGGTGGTTTTAGCGGCTTGGATTTATCGAATTCCTGTTTTGACTCATGATTCAGATGCAATTCCAGGATGGGCAAATCGTTTTTGTGGAAGGTTGTCTAAATACGTAGCGATTTCTTATGAGCGAAGTCGAAAGTATTTTTTTAGTTATAAAACTTTATTAACGGGAAATCCTATTCGAGAGGAATTAACTCAAGGTGATGTAAAAAAAGCAAGAGAGCGATGGGGATTTAGTGAGTCTAAACCAGTTGTTTTTGTTACGGGAGGTAGTCAAGGAGCAAGGTTGATTAATAATTCTATTATTAAAATTTTAGGTGAATTGACTCATGTTGCTCAAGTTTTGCATGTAACAGGTCCAAAAAATTATGATCGAGTGAAAAAGTTAGCAGGAGAATATGGTTTTCGAACTGATCGACATCGTTATGTTGCGGTTCCATTTTTAGAAAGGGATGAAATGGCGGATGCATATGCGTTTGCAGATGTGGTTATTTCGAGGAGTGGGGCTAATTCAATTACTGAAATTGCGGCAAATAAAAAACCATCTATTTTGATTCCACTAGCGAGTGCAGCGAATAATCATCAATATATGAATGGTTTTGAGATCGCTAGAATGGGGGGTGCGGTTGTTTTAGAGGAGGGTAATTTGACGAGACATGTTTTATTAGAAAAAATTAAGAAATTGATTTTGGATAAAGAATTAGCTAAACAAATGAGTGAAAAATCGTCTGGGTTTTATAATCCTAATTCTGCGAAAGAGATTGTGGAGGGGATTGATAAGATGATGAAATAGTTTTTGACGTTGGTGATTTATAATTTTAAAAAATAAAGATATTTATCAAAGTAATTTTTTATGGCTATAATAAATCTAAGTTTAATAAATATTTAAAAAAATAAAAAAATGGAAGAAAATACTCCGAGTAAAGTGGGAACTTTTTTGAGTTCTGCAATGCATAAGTTTATAAGTATAATAGTGGTTTTATTAATTTTAGGATTAGCTGGAATTATAGTTTTCTTTTGGAATAAAAATCAACTTTTAGAGCAAAAGAATGAAATTTTACAAGAACAAAAAGATAATTTTACTGAAATGAATAATCAGGTTAGGGTTGAAGATGTTGTAGTTAAGAAAACTATTAAAGATGATGTTGAAGGTTTTGATAATATTGAAGTAACTACAAATAATAATTCTAGCGTACCTTTAAATTCTCGAAATGATATTTCAACTCAAAATAATACAATTGATAATAAAGTTTATTTTGAAGTTAAAGAATTAGGTATAAAATTTTTAATGGATAAAGATTTTGCAAATAAATTAACTTATAAAGTAATAAGTGCAAACAGTGTAAATTTTTCAACAAAAGAACTTAACTCTATAGAGGGTGGTACTTGTGATAAAAAATTAGTTAGGATAACTAAAATTAAGGGAGTAGCTAATAATGATGATTCTTATGAAAAACCAATTAATATGAATTATATTAAACAATTTAAAAATTATTATATTCAACTTGAAGGACCACAAATATCATGTTCTAATAATGATGAAAGAGTTTTAATGGATAAAAATAAAAAAGATTATTATTATCAACAAGAATTAGAAGTTTCAAAAAAAATATTGGATTCAATGATATCAATAACAGAATTATAATTTAAAATGTTAACTTTTTACTAAGATCTACCGCAAAAATTAGATCCTGTTTTATTTTTAACAGGATCTTTTTTAATTTCCCTAAAAACCCAAATTTTCTGGTATAATAAAAACATGATAATCGGACACAATAAACAAAAACAACTAATTGACCAAATGCTACAGAAAGAAAGTATGAATCACCATGCTTTTATTTTTGCTGGTCCAGAATATATCGGAAAATATAAAATAGCCCAGCAATTTTCAAACGCCTTATCTGAAGGAACTAGTGATTGCGATTGGCGAAACATAAATCAGCGAGTAAATAGCGATATTACAATTATTGAGCCTCTAGCCGAAGAGAAAAAAGGAATTGTAAAATATAAAAATATATCTGTTTCACAAATTCGCGAGGCAGTGAGAGTTTTTCATTTATCAGTAGATAAAAAAGCGAAAGTTATAATTATTCGAAACGCACACAAAATGACTGTTGGGGCTCAAAATGCACTTTTGAAAACTTTAGAAGAACCACCTAAAAATTCTTTTTTAATTTTGACAACTTCTGAAACTTCAAATCTTTTAGACACGATCGTTTCCCGTTGTTTTAAAATTACATTTAATTTACTTGAAAAAGAAGAATTGCGAGTTTTAAGTGATGACGAGGAATTAATCGATAATGCAATGGGGCGACCAGAATTATTACAAAAGATAACTGAAGATCATGAATTTAATGATTGGGTTAAATATTCGGTTGAGCAATTACGATCTTTGGCAAAATTATCCATACATGAAAAAATTAATTTGGCGGAATTATTGAGTAAAAAAAATAAAAGCGATTTAGATATTTTCTTGCAAGTTTGGATTTGGAGAATCAGAAATGCTGCTCACAAAACGAAGAAATATAATTTGTTAAAATTTGCTGACAAGACAGAGAAAGTTTATCATGAGATTCATTCTAGTAATATTAATGTTCGATTGATTTTGGAGGATCTATTTTTAGGTGTTTGATGTGACATAGCTTTTGTGTATGTCATCCCCACATGGTGGAGATTTAGGTTTAAAAAACTTTGGGTTAAATTACAAACTGAAGTGCAATCGTAAAATTATAATTTTAATTATTCTGGACCTATCTGCCGAACAGGCAAGCTCCAGCCGGAAATGACATTAAGATAGTTTATATAAATAATGAAAATGTACATAAAATCAATTAAAAAAAAGATAAAGAAAAAAAGTACTAAAAAACGTAAAAGTCAACAAAAGGAATTTTCTTGGAATAGATTTTATTTTAAATTGATCTGTATTTTATTTTTTGGAATAACAATTTATGTTTTATTTTTTTCTAAATTAGCAAAGGTTGATGAGATAAATATTAATGGTAATCAAGTTGTTAATTCAGAATCTATACTTCAAAATGTTGAGTTACAAATGACGACGAAAAACTTTTTACAAATCTCAAAAAGTAATTTTTTTCTTGTTTCAGAAAATAAGCTACAACAAACTATTTTGGATAATTTTCCTAAAATAAAAAATGTGGAAGTGAAAAAAGTTTTTCCAAATCAAATTGACGTTTCTGTTACTGAACATGATTTAATTCCTATTGTGTGTATTGAGAGTCAGGAAGGGGAATGTTTTATTTTAGAAAATGATGGACGAATTGTTGAAAAAGCAGATTTTGATAGTGCAAAATTAAAAGAAAATAAAATAGTGGTAATCATTGATAAGAATAAAAATGATATTGTTGAAATCGGCAAAGAATTTATTTTGGAGGAAAAGTTAAATAATATTATTTTTTTAGGGGAAGAGCTAACTTATGTTTTAAATGTTAAAATTAAACAGCCTTATATTATTCCAGCACGTGGGGCAAAGGAGGTTCAATTTAATACAGGCGAAGGTTGGTATTTGCAAATTGATACGGTTGATGATCCGCAAATTTCTTTGAAGGTAACCGAGCTTTTTTTTGAAAAAGGTTTTAATATTCAACACGATGATTTGACTCGTTATGATTTGGAATATGTTGATGCCAGAACAAATAAAAAGGTTTTTTATAAATATAATAAAAGCGAAAGAATTGTTGAAAGTGATCAAATGATGGATGAGGATTTAGAAGAAGAAAATGATGAAGTTGTTGAAAATTAGAGAAATTTTTTTTTTGTATATTTTATTTTTAATTATTTTAACAAACGTTGTATTTTAATTTAGAATTTTTCACTTTATATTTTTGAATAACGGAAAAATATGAATCTGTTATATTTTAAAAAAATTTATCACAGATCTTTTTTTCTTCGATCAAAACTTTTCTAATACCTTTGATCATCGCGAACAATCTACCAATCAACAATCCAGCCAAAAAAATCAAAGCAAAAGCATTCAGCTCATTACCATTTAACCAATGCCCAAAAATCCACTTTTTACCAATCTCAATTCCAATATAAATCACAAGAATAACAGTTCCCATTCTATCCAATTTCGTAACAACCTGTTGCTCCTCCTCATGCCAAAGCGTCTTAAACATCCTACCAGCAATCAATCCAATGGCAGTTCCAATCGATAAACTAAAAATAGCCAAGGGAAAACTCACATCTCCTCGAAAAATTTTGTGAGCAGAAATACCTAAAATTATAAAAATAATAATAAAGAATATCTTCAATCTTTTGCGGAGTTTTTTGCAAACATGCTTTCTAGTAATGTGTTTTTTATTTTTAATATTATGATTTAATTTTTTTATAATTTTTTTCATGTTTATTTTTGTAAAAAAGATTGAAAGTTTTGATGTTTAACAAAATTCCAGATAAATAATTTTTTCACTCTGTTACAAAATTATTTTCCAGAATGACATGATTTGGATGACTTGTTGATGTGATGTCTGTATTTTATAAGTTTATCAGAAAAGTTGATTGTTTGCTATGTTCAGAATGACGTGAAAAAATTAAATCATGTTTATAAAATTAATGCAGAAAATACGCAGAGATATTTTATTGAAGTTTGGAACTGGTCGATCGATTATGGTGAAATTTCTTTTACACACATTCGACGAGAGCAAAATAAAGTTGCAGATAGTTTGGTGAATAAAGCTTTGGATGAAGAAAGCGATCAGGTGGCTTTGTTTTAATTTATTGTAATGAAATAATGCAGGAGCGGGTTTTGTAACCCGCTCCACACGTTCATCTTTAACTTATAAATAAATTTAAAATATAGTTTTTCTATAATTCAGAAACGTCATGAAACCAGTTGTAAAACTAGTTCCTGCGAAAAGTTTTGTTGATGCTTAAATTTAAAATTTTTGTGATTTTCTGTGGGGGATTCCTGTCTGCCGACAGGCAGGCTTCACTTCTTTATTTTTTTAACAAAAAAATAAATCCGTTCAGAATGACAGAAGACTTTAAGAAAAACTATTAACCCAAAAAGCCCGTGCGGCGAGTCTGCCTATCGGCAGACAGGCACTTTTTAAAATAAAAAAAACTTTTAACTTAACTTAAATTAAAGATAAAGATTTTCCAACTATTGACAAAATAAAAATAAAATGTTATAGTTGATGGTTAACTTAGCATTAAAAATATTAAATGAAAAAATATTTACCAACAATTATAGTATTTATCGTGGTTTTTGCGGTGATATATTTTATATTCGGAGGAGGAATGGTTCGGGTGCAGGCGTTGATGAAGGAAGAAGAAAAAACAACCATCACAACAACTCAGCTGATGGAAAAATTAACTGAGCAGAATTTTGGTATTTCGCCGTATTGGCTGGAGCGTTATGAAATCTCAGTTAGTTCAATGGAGGATGCACAGGCAGATGCAGATAGTGATGGCTTGACTTTAGAGCAGGAATATTTGTATTTAACTAATCCGTTCAGTGACGATACTGATGGTGATGGATATAAAGATGGTGAGGAAGTTGTAAATGGGAATTCACCAACAGGAAATGGAAAATTGGATATGCAACAAATTGCTAATAAACATTCAGAGGAAAGTTTAGCGGTTAAATTGGATGAAGATGATCGTAATCAAGATGATTTTGATAATGATGGTTTGGATAATGATTTAGAAAAGACGCATGGAACTGATCCAAATAAAGCCGATACTGATGGTGATGGCTATGATGATTTTACGGAAATTAAAAATGGTTACGATCCAGTGGCTTCTGGTGAAGTTCGTCCAACTGTAGAAATCGAAATTGATAAAATTGGTGTTAATGCTCCAGTTATTCTAGCTGTTGATAGCTCAGAGGAGGCTTTGCAGGATAATTTGGAGAGTGGCGTGGTTCATTATCCGAAAACAGCGATGCCTGGTCAGCGGGGTAATGTTTATATTGCAGGACATAGCAGTAATTATTCTTGGTCAACTGGGAGTTATAATTATATTTTTCAGGGATTGAATGGTTTAAGTGTTGGTGATAAAATTACTTTGAAAGTTAAGCAGAAAAATGGGAAGACTTTGACTTATGAATATGAGGTGAGTGAGAAGTTGGAAGTGGAGGCTGATGATCCGCGGATTTTTTCTAATACTCAATCTCAGATTTTGACTTTGACGACTTGTTGGCCGTTGGGCACAAGTAATAGACGATTAATGATTAAGGCTTATTTGATTTAGGTAGTTCAATCTTATTTTTTAGACATGAGAGTTGGTTTTTTTAACTAACTCTTTTTGTTTTTTGACTTTTGTTTTGAATAAAGTTAATATTAATGTAGAAAAATAAATTTTAGATCTGAACTTATGAAAAATGAAAATGAAAAAAAATATGACATTGATCAAGTTGGTTCTATGATTGAAGCTTTGACCAGTACGGTTCAACTTGCTTTTGATCAAAATGATATAACTAACAGACACTTGAACAATATTGAAAAGGATGTCTCGACCTTGAAGTCTGATGTTTCAGAATTGAAAACTGATGTTTCAGAATTGAAAACTGATGTTTCAACTTTAAAATCTGAAATGGTGGAAGTAAAAGGCAGATTGGGTAATGTTGAAATTAAATTGGAAAATGTTGAAGATAAAGTGGATGTTTTGCAAGAAGATGTCACTGATATTAAACATAAATTATCGGAGAAAGTTGATCGGGAGGAATTTAATGCTTTGGAAAAGAGGTTGATTAAATTGGAAAGGATGGTTTTAGAAAAGGCTTAGTTTTTTATAAATAATAAGTGTTTTTTGACTTTTATATTGATTGGGTGTAGTATGGATTTATAGGGAGTTAGTTGATTGGAGAAAAATTGAGTTTGAAAGAATGTTTGTAAGGGATTATTTGTTTAATCTTTTGTGGGTAAAAATAGGCTGGTCTCAAGCGGGAGATCAGTCTTTTTTTGTTCGCGTGGGGTTGACAGGATTTTTGATGTGTGTATAATATTAAGTGTTAGTTGATTTATTTTTTTGAAATGAATATACAAAAACAAACAATTTGGACTTCTTTTATTTTTATGCTGCTGTTCGTCTTTAAGATAGACCGGTTTGTTTTTGTTGATAATAGTTAGAAAGTTAAAATATTTTATCGATAAACATAAGCTGGTCTCAAAAAGAGGGCGGTTTTTTTGTTCTTTTAAAATTGGTTTTCAGATTTTTTTGTTCTCCTTGGGTTTTTTCTTTCCACTTTTTTGTTTAGTTTCTTTTTTGAAAGTGAATGGGAATGTGGAAGGAGGTTTGTTTTTTATTTAAAAATAGATGCCTGAGGGAGGCGAGTTATGAAATCAAATATTACAGCAAAAAATATAGTGAATTCTCTGAAAAGAGTAAATTTATCTCAGTATAGAAATATAAGCTACTTTGCTTTCTATGGGATGGAACTTGAATGTTTTATAGTCGACCAGTCTGGTCGAGCAATTGATTTGACAAGTCCAATTTCTCAGGGGGTTTTTGCACAACTTCGTGCGAATAAAAAAGTTGCTCGGATTTTATGGGCTATTGGAACTGATTTTGGGCGTAACATGTTTGAAGTTGCGTTTAAAAAATTTAACAATCCAGTTGATTTTATGAAGGCAATGATTTGCCTTTTTGATGCTATTTCTAAGGATCCAATTGCTCGTAAATGGAGGTTTGTTTTTGGTAATAATCCGGATACGAGTTTGGGTTGGATTAGAGAGAATGAGCGATACAGGGTGCTTTATAGTATTGCTAGAAAAAATGGTATTGATTTAATTGATCAGATGGCATCTTTTGCTTCAATGCAGATAAATATTTGTGCGGAAGCTTTTGGAGGGATGTTTAGCCCGTTAGCTTTTGAATGTTTTAAGGGACTGAGTAATTGGGCACCTGCAATTGCGAGAGATGTTGAATTGTCAGTTAATCCTCTGATAGATAAACAACAAGGGAGAGATAGAATTTCAGAAGTCTTTGCAGACTTTGTGAATAAAAAAAATCTAGCCCGATATATAGGAAAGGATTATTTTTACAAAGATTTGAAATCCGTGATTATAAGCACTCCTCATGTCATTATTCAAAAAGATGGCAAATGGATTCCAGCTCCTTCTGAGAGTTATCCTCAGAAGTTAAGTGAGGCTAACTATTCAACTAATTGGCCTGATCTTAGGTCAAGTGGATACAATGGACCTGAAAAAGATCGTAGATTTGAATTTCGTCCATTGGACTCCATGAATCCTTTAACTATGTTTCATGTTGTGAATCATTTTGATGGAATTTTAAGAAAAATAGTTAAGTTAGCAAAGAAAGGAGAAATTATATATCAAAGTGAGACAGATTGGCGGCGTGTTCGTTACAAAAAGGATTATAATTTAGCACGTTCCTTTTTGAATAATGTAGGCATTAAACCTATGGTTATCTGAAAACCAGAGACGGAGACTCGCACGCATGCGTAGTCTCTGTCTCACAAATAAAATTTTATTTTGTAACAACTTCGAATAATAAAAATTCTAAGCAAATACAAAATAAAATAAATTTATTTTTTGTGTTATTATAAATTCATTATTATTCAAAAAATATTATGTCAAAAAGTCATTATTCAAAATATAGAAAAAAATCGAATATACTTGTAACTTGTGAACATGCTTCAAAAAGAATTCCTAAAGAGTATGGGCTTTTAGGCTTGACTAGGGAAGATTTAAAAAATTCAAAAGACTGGAATGACGAAGGATCTTACGATGTAATGAAAAATTTAAGTGAAAAAATCGGATCTAGTTATCTCTATTCAAATGTTTCAAGATTATTCATAGATTGTAATAGAAAATTAAATCCGAGCAATAAAGACAAGGATAGTTTTTATTCATGCCCAATGAAGACAGAGCTTTTAGTTGAAAAAGATGAAGAAGAAAAATTGATAAAAATTCCTGCAAATATTTATAAAAATAAAAAGGAATTTTCGTGTGAAGAAAAAAAAAGATACAAAGAATATGTTGAACCTTATGTTAAAGATGGATATAAAATAATTGAAAAAATAAGAGGGAATCATGAGAAGAGTTTTTTGATTATGATCCATTCATTTTTTCCAGTTTATAATGGAGACAAGCGAAAAACTGATATTGGTGTTTTGCACGAGAATTCTTCTGTAGCTAAAAAAATTACAAAGAGTTTAAGAAAAAATTCTAATGGTTTAAAAATTGATGAAAATAAACCTTATAAATTAGCAGATGCGGATGGAGCGGTTTTTTATAAAGTTCAAGAAGAAATGGATGATGTTGAATTGATTGTTTTTGAATTGAATAATAAAAATTTACGGACAAAGACAGGGGTAAATAAAATTTCTAGTTTAATTTATAAGAGTTTGAAAGATATTGGAATTGTATAAAAGTAGAAAATTAATTTTAAAAAGTGAGTCAAATATTATAGTATTTTATGAATAAAAAAATTTTAGTTTTACAATTTAGATCAGAAGATTTAGCTTCAGATAATGAGTTTGAAGATGTAATTTTAGGGATTGGCGGTTTAAAGGAGAATGAAGTTCATCGAGTTCGACTTGAACATGGTGAGATGTCAGAAATTAATTTAGATGATTATAATGGTGTGATTGCTTGTGGAGGTCCGTATGATTCCAGTAAGCCAGCTAAAGAAAAATCTGAAAGTCAAATCAAGTCTGAAGAGAAATTTTCTGAAATTATCAAGGAGGTGATTGAAAAAGATAAATTATTTCTATCTATTTGTTTTATTGGTCTTGTAAATAAAATTTGTGACGGTAAAGTTTCTAAAGAGAAATATTCAGAAGATCCAGCAGTTGTTGATGTTATTTTAACGGAAGAAGGTAAAGAAGATAAAATTACCAATGGAATTTCTGATAAATTTAGAGCTATCGTGGCACATAAAGAGGCTTGGCAAAATGCTGGAGAGGGCGTGACAGTTTTGGCTGAATCAGAAGGTTGTCCATTTGAATTGATGCGTGTTAAAAATAATGTTTACGCTTGTCAATTTCATCCTGACTTAGATGTTGGTGGGTTAGAATTTAGATTAAATATTTACAAGAACTTTGGGTATTGTGATCCAGATGAGATTGAGGAGATTATTGGTGGTATGAGAGGGGAAGATGTGTCTGAATCTTTAAAGATTTTAACTAATTTTGTTGGATTTTGTAGAGAAGTTGAATAATATTAGTTAGTAGGCTATTGACAGGTATTTTTATTTGAATATAATGTAATTATGAATTTGAAATTACAAACAACTAAATCACTTTGGTGGTGGCGATCTAACTAAAGATCAGCTTGTTTTTGTTTATAAAAAAATTTAAACTTTCGTAAATAATATTAGCTGATCTTTTAGGTCGGCTTTTTTTGTTTTGCATTAATTTAAGTTTTTAAATAAAAACAAGGAGAATTTATAATGCCTAAGTCAAAAGAAAAAATGTCCACACTGTAATACAGTACTTATAAAAAAGAAAGGCAAAAGAAGTTGTTCTTTTGGTTCTTCAAAAAAAGATGGCGTATGGGTTTGTCCAAATCAGCCTCATTGTGCAAAAAAAAGATTTAGTTCTACCTAAAAGTTTCTTAATTGGCTAGATTAAATGATTCGTGTTGGTGATTTCACTGGCACGAATTTTTTCTTTTTACGAAAGGGTTAGAAAATAAAAAAAATAATTTTATCACAAAACCTAAAAAGCCTGTGCAGCGAGCACAAAAAAATAACATTAACAATTTATTAAATCAAAACCACAAAAAACAAAAAATCAACAATTTAAATACAAAAAACCGTTAAAAATTCCCAAAAACAACAAATATTCACGATTTTTATTTTTTGAAACTCTAAAAAATAAAATAAATAATGATAAGTTTTTTAAAAAAATTAAAATTATTGACAATACTTGATATTATCCCTATTTTGGAATAGAATAAAATCATAATATACAATAATCTTAAAAAATAAAAACTATGAAAAGTTTTATCAAAAATGAAGACATAATCAGATATTTAAATAAAACAAAATCATTAGCTTTAATTTTTGGTTGCTTTGTTTTAGTTTTTCTTTTAGCTTTAGTACTTATCGATGCAAAAGAAAGTGCACCAAAAAAAACAGTTTCAGTTATTGGAGCAATTGAAGAAAAAATTTACAAGGACGCACAGTTTTCTTTAGATTTTGTTGCATACGGATTAAATGAAGAAGACGCAAAAAAGAAAATTGATGATAAAGTTATTGAGATTAAAGGATCAGTAGAAAACTTTGATGAAATTATAATTGGTAAAGTGAAGACGGATGTAACAGTCGAATGTATCGTTAGTCAAGGACAATATTATCAAGCCCAGACAACAGAAAACGGTGTATGTTTAAGTAACAACTGGCGAGCCCAATCAAGAATTAAAATTTTAATTAAAGGAAATAAATATACAGAGAAAATTAAAAATAAATTTTTGAGTTTAGCACCAAATATTGTAAATACTGCAAGCGGTCCAGTTTTTATCAAAAAAGAAATTGATGATGAATTTAAAGAATTACTTATTGAAAAAGCAATGGCAAATGCTGAGGTGAAAGCAAGTAAAATGGCTACAGAGAGTAATAAAAAATTAGGAGAGGTTATTCGAATAAATGAAGATCCAATTGTTAATAATAATTTGATGTCTGTGCGAAGTGAGGATAAAGTTATTCTTGGCCCAGGTGAAGATTTAGTAAAGAAAGAAATTTTGGTTGAGTACGAGTTAGAAAATTAATTGTATATTTTTTAGTTTTGAAAAGGCGTGAATTATCACGTCTTTTTTATTTTGTGGGTAGACTTTAAAATAGATTTGATTTAAAATTAGGATGTTACTAGTTAAATATAAAAAATATGGAAAATGCAATGAAAGAAAAAATGAAGAAACTTATAAAAACACAGTTTTTTGTTTTGTTAGTGGGAACAATTTTTGCTTGGGGAAATTTTATTTGGGAATTAGTGAATTATCTTCAAGATAAAGAGTGTGCAACAAGTTGTACAGTTGGTCTAGTAAATCCATTCAAGACACCTTGTTTTTTTGGGGCAATGTTTTTTCTTACTGCTTTTGTTATAAGTGCAATAATGTTTAAGGGAATTAAAAAATGCTGTGCTGGAAAATGTGAATAATAACGGAATAAATATAATTTAGTTAATAAAAATTATGAGTAAAAAAATAAAAAAAGCGGTTGTGGCAGTGGCAGGGTCGGGAACACGATTATTGCCTGCAACAAAAGCACAACCAAAAGAAATGTTACCAATCGTTGATAAACCAATCATTCAATTAGTAGTGGAAGAATTAGTCGAAGCAGGAATTGAAGATATTATCTTTGTAACTCGTTGGGATAAAAAGCCGTTAGAAGATCATTTCGATCATTCAAGAGCTTTGGAATACGATTTAAAAAAGAGTGGAAAAGAAGAACTATCAAAAGCTATGTCAGATTTAGCGGAGATGGCAAATTTTGTTTATGTTCGACAAAAGCCTCAGTATGGAAATGGTGTTCCAATTTTGTCTGCTGCTAGTCTTGTTGATGATGAGCCTTTTGTATTTTGTTTTGGTGATGATTTAGTTAGATCAAAAAGTTCTTTTACAAAGCAAATGGTAGAGGATTATGAAAAAAATGAAAATTTAATGGTGGGTGTTCAAGAAGTTCCTTTAAAAGAAGTTTCTAAATATGGTATTGCAAATTTAGTTGAGGGAACAATGCAAATTGATGAATTAGTTGAAAAGCCTTCAGCTGAGGAAGCTAAATCTCGATTAGCGGTTTTTGGTAGATATATTTTAAATCAAGAAATTATTGATGCTTTAAAAAATACAGCGATAGGTAAAGGAGATGAGTTATGGGTAAGTGATGCAATTGAAAATTATATTAAAGATGGGGGAAAGTTTTATGCAAAGAAAGTTGAAGATGGTGAGTGGATGACCACAGGAGATCCAATGAATTATTTGAAAACAACTTTAGCTTATGCGATGGATAGAGATGATATTGGAGGAGAATTGAAGAAGTATGTGAAAGATTTATATTGTTAATTCTTACAAATAATTTAGTAAAAACCAACAAATTGTATAATTTTGTTGGTTTTTAATTTTCTGATTTAGTGAGGAAGTTTTTTTAGTTATATTTAACAAAATAACACAATGCCAGTCTATTTAAAAATATTGTAATGGTAGTGGAATTTCTCAATTTTTTTCTCAATTTAGTCTTAATAAAATGCTTTATTTTTATATTTTTTTATAATCTAGCCTGTTCTAATTAATTCATTTTTAATTATATTGGAGCGTTGTTTTTAATTGCTAAAGAAGGATAAATTTTTTTGTGGTTTTTTAAAAAATATGTTATTATTTTAGTATCAATAAACTCCTACCCGCAACAGTCAATTAGGACACCCAGCAAAAGCTTGTCGCCAAAAGGCTTTTACAAGTATAATATCTTAATAAGAGCTTAGAATACTTTAAATAAAGCATTTTTATCCCTTTTTGAGATAGGCAGGTTATTAGTTTTTCTTATAAAATAAGGCTTATTAACTAGTAGCTACTGTCCTAATTCAAAAAGGAATGTAGGAACTTAAAATAAAAAATAAAAAGTTGTAAAATAAAAGTTATAAATTTATGGATGGGTGTAAAATAAAATGTAACGTTTCAAATAAAAATCAAACAACAGGGAGGGGAAGAGAATCTATAGAAAATAAAATACAAAACTCTTTTAGTATGCAAAACTCTTTTGATCAGTCTTTATGGCAAGAAAAAAATAAAAGGGTTTATAGAAAACCTTTGTTGCCTTGGGTAGCCTCATTATCCTTGGTTATTTTTATGCTTAGTTTTGTTAACAGTCGCGCTGAAGAGAACGTTAATATCAATGAAGCTACAAATAAGTCAGCAGGAAATCATTTAGAGTTTAATTTAAGTAATGATGATAGTGGTATTTTTGCAAATGATGTTCAAAATATTGGAATTGGTACAAACAATCCAAATTATAAATTGGAGGTCTCAGGAGCTCTAATGCTAGAAGATTCTTCAATGCCAAATTCTGCAAATGGTCATTCTGGAATATATTCAACCGGAGGAGAATTATATGCTTTAGATGCTTCAGGAAATTCAGTAAAAATTTCTTCTCACGATCAAAATGGTCTCTGGCAGTATAATTCAAAAAACTCAAAAACAGGAAAAGAATTAGAAGTGGAAATGGAACTTTTAACCAAAGATCTTAATAAGATGTTAGGAGGTGGATATGTAGTTGAGAATGGTGAAGTTATAGATCAAGGTGAAAATGAAATTAAAAAACTAACTCTTCAAACAAATGAAAATGTTAGTACTCTACAGGAATTACAGTCATCAATTGATAATAATTTAGAGATTGTTAATTCAGAGATTAATAAATATGATAAAACAACTGAAGAGTTATTGAAAACAGTTGCAAAAACAAAGAAAGATGCAAACCAACGAGCTGACTTGTTAAAAAATATTAAATCAAAAGTAGATTCTCTAGAATCAGAGAATGAGTCTTTAATGAATTTTTTCTTAGCTATAAATCCAGATACTTTGGTTTATGTTGATGAAGATGGAAATTTAGATATAGATGGATTAGTTAATGCAAGAGAGATTTCAGCTGAAGTTGTTGAGACGGAAAAATTAGCTATCGTTTCTAATGATTTTTCACAATCTTTGGGCACAGGTAAGATTGTTGCAGGCGAATCAGAAGTGTTTATAGAAAATATATCAATTGAAAAAAATGATAAAATATTTATTACTCCAAACACTCCAATGAAGCAAGTTATTGCAGCAACTGAAATTAAGGCTGAGGAAGGCTTTTCAGTTTCAGTGGTGGATGCTTTGAAAGAAGATATTTCATTCGATTGGTTTGTGGTTAATGAAATTGATAATAGATCGGAGAAGATGCTTACAGATGAAATTCAGTAAACTCTTAGATGATTTTTTAAAAGAAGTGACTTTCCTCGCTTCTTTTTTGTAGTAATTTAGATTATTTAAATATTTTTTTCAGTTTCAATAATTAGCTAATTTATTTTTAACTTTTAAAATTTATATGCTTATTAATTTAAATATTCGAGTATCTTTGTCAAGATTAATAAAATTTTGTATAATTTAAAGATAAGTTAATATAATAATGAAAAATCAAACAAAACAAGAAAATAAAAATGCTTTGTTAGATGTAAAAGTGTCTGATGTTTTTGTTGTGCAAAACTCTAAAAAAAGAGCTTTTGTAGAACAGTTTAATCATAAAGGAATAAACTTTACACAAAAGAAATTAGGAACCCTATTCGGGTTTTTTATTGTACGTGATTTTTCATCTTCTTCTGCTAACATAGTTAATTTTTTGACAGCTGAAATTAAAAAAGAATATTTTGCTTTTCCAAAAAGAGAAATGACAGAAAGTTTTGAAGCAGCTTTGCATCGAGTAAATAGAGCTTTGGCAGAAGTGGCTAATATAGGAAATGTAGATTGGCTAGGAACTATTGATGGCGTTGTTTGTGCTATTGATGATACAAAAATGCATTTTAGCGTAACAGGAGATGCTGTTGTATTGTTAATGAGAGGTGAGACAATAATTAATATTAGTGAGGGTATGGTGTCAGGCGAGGCAAGACAGCACCCTTTAAAAACTTTTGTTGATATTTCAAATGGTCAGTTAATGGCAGATGATAAAATCATTATCACTTCACCTGAGTTATTAGATCTGGTTTCTTTTGATGAGTTACAGAGAAATGCTTTGCGTTTAGAGAGAGATAGTTTTGTGCAGTTTATAAATACAGTGTTGACCAATGAATGTAAGATGGCTGTTGCTAGTATAGTTGATATTGATGTAAAAAATAACCCTGAAACTGTTCTTAGCGGGGATGTTAAGCAAGAAATGGGTGAAGAGAGTTTTGAGGAAATGAATATCCCAGATAATATATTTAGCGCTAAAGTTTTTGAAAACAATAAAGAAAATATAGTAGAAGAAAAAGTTATTGTAGCTGATGAAAATTCAGATGAAATCTCAAATAAAAAGAACTATGTAGATGAAAGAACGGGGCATATTTATCTTCAGGGCGATGAAAATCTTGAAAATACTAATCAACTTTGGCTATCTGTTAAAGACTTCTTTAAAGATACTACTCGAAATATAAAAGAAGGTACAAAAAAGAAATTTAGACGAGGAAAGAAAAGTGTACAAAAAATTATTGATTCTAAAAAAATTGATAAAATCGAACAGGATGCTATTCCGTCAGCTGATAAAGATTATGAAATTGCTAAATTGAAAGAAGAGATTGGCGCAAGAAAAGATAATGAAGGGATAGATGAAATTAAAGTAGAAGAAAAAAATAAAAAAATTAAGATAAATGTTACTGGAGATACTGAAAAGAAGACTGATGAACATAAGAAAGAAAAAATAAATTCTAATTATTCTGATGATAAAAATTATAATAAAAGTAAAGGATCTAGTAATATAGATTCAATTAATTTAGAAAAAAATAAAGAACAGAATAAAAAGCAAGAGGACGATAGCTTTAAGAGGAGCTTGGCTTCAGAGGATATTAATAATTCTATTATTTCTAAAATTTTAAATTTTATAGATAATATTACTGATTTTATTGTAGATGTTTTTTCAAAAGTTTTTAAGTATGCTGTAGATTTAAATAAAAAATCTTTTAGTGCTATAAAAAAAGTTTTTAATAAGAAGGAAAAAAATCAAAAGAGCCTTAAACTTGAATCTAAATTTACTTCTTCTGAGGCTGATAATAAAACTTTTAGTTTCTTTCAAACTTTAAAAAATTCATGGAAAAATATAGGTGGAAGAAGTAAAATCATTGGTTTAACTGTGGTAGCTCTAATTTTGATTATTCCTTTGTTTTTCTTTAATAAAAAACAACAAGATAATGAAGTCACTGAAAATCATTTATTAATTGAAAATCTTGTAGCTAGTCAAAATAATGAAAGTAGTGCAACTAATGTAAATCAAAATGACAATCCAAATGCAGACACAACAACAGCTATAGCCACTAAAGCAGAAGAATCTAAATCTAAAATTGAGGGGAATATAAATGATCCTGAGGAGTTATATAAAGGCACAGCTTTGATTTATGTTGGTAAGATGAAAAAATACAATTTGGCAGTTACTAAAGATACTGTAGTTGTTTTGGATAATGAAAATATTAAATATTCTCTTCCTGATGAATCTGGCACAATAAAATACATTACTACCATGGATGATTTGAATTTAGTTTTTCTGCTTACAGATAAAAATAAACTTTTTTCTTTTAGTCCAATTTCTAAAAAGTTTGAAAGTCAAACGTTAAAAGTTGATATTAAAAAAATTAAGGCTATTGATGCATACATGACTTATTTGTATGTTGTTACAGATAGCGGAATTAAAAGATATGCAAGAAAAGAGGGCGGTTTTGATGATGGTGAAGATTGGTTGAAAGAAGAATATAAAACAAATGATATTGATAAGATTTCTATTAATGAAAATATATATCTTTTGGCTGCTAATAAAGTAAAAATATTATTTAGTGGTAAAAAGAAAGATTTCAAATTAGAAAATGATAAACCTGTAGATTTAATTTATGCTAAAAGTGATAAATATTTATGGGCTATAAACAAGGAAAAAGCAACAATCTATAAGTTCAATAGGTTTTCAGGGAAGTTGGCAGATGAATTTGTTCATGATGATATTAAAAATGTAGCTTCATTTACTATTGATGAAAGTAAAAATTCAGCGATTATAACAACTTCAAAAAAAGTTTTAAACTTTAAATTAAAGAAAAAATAAGCATTAGAAGAAGAAAGTAGTGAAAAATAATTAGGAATAAATAAGCTTCTTGATAAATAAAAAAACTGATTATTAATAATCAGTTTTTTTATTAGCTTCCAATGTCCAGTTGAAAGCTCTAAACTTTAATCTAATTACTGTAGTGTTATATTTATTCATTTCATTTCACTTCACTCGAAAGTAAGGCATTCCAATCAAGATCTACTATATAGTCAAATGACGTATCTGTTTTATTTTTAAAAGGTTGTAAAGAATTTATTCTGTGATTTGTTTTTCGTCAATTTCTTGCGTATTTGAATTGGGTTCTAGGGGATAATTATATTTTTTCCATGCTTCAAAACCACCATTTATAGTTTCAATATTAAAAAAACCTAAATCATATAATATAACTCCCGCACTAAAACTGCTTTCAGTTGTCTCACCATAAACATAAACTTTTTTTTGTGAAGAAATATCACGATGTTTTTTTTCAAGTTCTAAAATAGGAATATTAATTGCTCCAGGAACATGACTATCTGTAAAATTACCTTTTCGACGTACATCTATGATCAATATTTTTTCAGGATATTCAGTATAATTTTTATTGACATCTCGAGGTTCGATAAATTTTATTTTAGATTGATCAATAAATGAATTTGAATCACCATAAGATATAATTATTCCATTTGCATTCTTCCACGCATTGAAGCCACCCATTAATATTTTTACAGTATTGTATTTTTCAGTTAGTGAATTATAAATTGGAGGTATGTTTGATTCAGTTCCATATTCGGTAACTAAAATTACATCTTTAGAATTACGATCGTCACCTATGCTTGTCGTTTGAATACTATTGATTATATGACCTTTTTTGAAGACTTCTTCATTTCTTATGTCGAGTATAATAGGGGGATTTTTTGTAAAAATTAAATTCTTTAATTCAATTGATGAAATTGAAGGTAATAAATCAATTTCTTCCTGAGCAACTTCTTCGGGAGTTTTTTGATTCGTTTTATTATTTTCAATTTTAACTTGCACTTTATTTGCTTTTCGATAATTAGAAAAAGTCCAAATGAAAATAAAGCTTATTCCAAGTAGTGCAATGATTAATAAATTTTTTTCTATTTGTTTCATTTTTTTTGTAAATTTTAAGTTATTTTTATTATATCACACTGATTTTTTTGTTTGTAAAAATTTACATTTAAAGGTAAAATATTAATATTATTTAATTAAGTTTTATTTTATGGCATTTGAGCTAATACCGGATGGTAATAAAGAGCAAAAAGGAGTTGAACAAATTAAAAAGGAGCAAGCTAGAAAAAAAGCTATAAAAATTATTAAAGAAAGAGGATATAAAAATATAGATGAAGATACTATTAGAATATCATCGAAAGAGAATCTAAAAGGAGAAAAGTCTGCTGGTTGTATTAGGTGTGATAATTCGTTGATCGCTTTTGATGTTATGGATGGAGACACTCCAAAAGAGAGGCGTTTTTGCTGTTCTGATGTTAATTGTACATATGATCGATCAATGTTTAAGTATGGAGATTAGTTTTTAATAAAATTATTTTTTATTAATTTATCATAGGGATATTTATTATTTTTTTAGCTTAACTTTATTTTTTGAGCTAGGCTAATTTTTTATGTAAAAAGTGTAATATAATAAAAGTATTGTTTGTTGAATTAAATTTATGAATATAGAAAAGTTAATTACAGTTAAGCCTCGGGGTTTTTGTGCAGGGGTAACGCGGTCTATTAAAGTAGTGGAAGACTGTTTAAAAATTTTTGGAGCACCAGTTTATGTAAAACACGAAATTGTACATAATAAAACAGTTGTTTCAGATTTAGAAAAAAAAGGAATGATTACGGTAGAGGAAGTTTCTGAAATTCCCAAGGGAGCAGTGGCAATTTTCAGTGCACACGGATCTCCGCCAGCACATTTTGAAGAAGCTAAAAAAAGAAATATTCAAGTGATTGACGCAACTTGTCCTTTGGTGGCAAAGGTTCATATTGAGATGGTTCGATATATTAAAGAAGGTTTTAAAGTAATTTACATTGGTCATCATGGGCACGTGGAAGGCTTGGGAGTTTTAGGTATGGCTGAAAAAATTAAGAAAGATATTTTAAAAGCTGTGGGAGAGGGATTAGAAATTTTAGGTGTAACTAAGGAGAAATTTACAAAAGAATTTTTTACGATTGATGGTGGAAAAGAAATTGTTGGTGTTTTAGGTGAAGCAAAAAAGATTGGAATGGAAATTCCAGTAGTTGATAGTATTGAAGATATTGAAAATATAAAATATGATTTCAATGATAAGATTGCTATTTTAACTCAGACAACTTTAAATATATACAAGACTAAAAAGATTATTGATGCCATTAAAGAAAAGTATAAAAATGTTACGGAACCGCCAGCGGAGGATATTTGTTATGCAACGACTAATCGACAGAATGCGGTTAAAGAATTAGTTAAACGTGTTGATGTTGTTTTAGTCGTAGGGTCTAAAACTTCATCCAATTCAAATCGATTGGCGGAGTTAGCTCGAGAAAATAACGTGGATGCTTATTTGATCGATGCAATGAAGGAAATTGAAAAAGAATGGTTTAAAGATAAAAAAAATGTAGGCTTAACTTCAGGGGCGAGTGCACCAGAATATCGTGTTCAGGAAATTGTTAAATATTTTATGGATCAGGGAGTAAAACATGAAGAACTTGTTTTTGACGAGGAAAATTTAAATTTTACAGAACCGATAGAGCTTGTTAGAATAAAGAGGGAAAAGCTTTAAAAAAGTTATAAAATAAATTTCTAAAATATAAATGTGATTTCAATAAAGTATTATGAAAATAAAAAATATATAAAAAAATAGTTCAATAAAATTTTTGAAATAGATAAAATAGAGAATAACATTTAAAATTATTAAATAACAAAACAATATATGTTTGAAATATTTGCAATTATCATAGCAATAGTCATTGCTATTAACTTGAACAGTAGGATGAGTAGGTTAGAAAAAACAATCAAAGAGCAGTTGAAGAAAAATAGTTTTTCTATGGAAAAAAATCCAGATTTCACTAAGCCCGCAGATGTCAAAAATGATTTCATTTCTCAGCCGGTGAACAGTCAGAAAATTTATGATAAAAAAGAAAAATATTCTGAAATTCAGCAAAATATACAGAAAAATGTTGACGTTAAAAAAGAAGATATTGAAATCAAGCAATATGAAGAAGATCCTATAACTAAATTTTTCTCTTGGCTAGTTAAAGATTGGCCAATGAAAATTGGAGCATTCTTAGTTATTTCAGCAATCGGCTGGTTTGTTTCTTATGCTTTTCGGAATGATTGGATTAGTCCAGAAGGGCGGGTTTTTATAGGATTACTTTTCGGAATTGTATTATTGGTTATTGGAGCTTTTCGTTCATTTAAGCAGAAAATTCAAGGCAATGTTTTAATGGTTATTGGAGGAATTTCAGTGCTTGTTGCAATTATTTCGGGAGTGGTTATGTATGAACTTTTCCCAGTGGAATTAGTGTTTATTGTATCTTTGCTGGTAGTTGCATTTTTATCTGCTATGGCGATGAAACAAAATAACCTTTCTTTGGGTGTTGTAACTTATTTGCTAGGTGCAATTATTCCATTTTTTGTCATAAGCGATATAGAAATAAACACTTTATTTTTCTATCTTTTTGTCTTAACTTCAGGAACTTTGTGGATTGTTTATAAAACAAAATGGAGGGCTTTGACAGTTATCTCTCTTCTCGTGGTAGCTATGTATTCCCTTGTTTTTAGTGCAATCGAAGGGTTTGAGAGAAATACTGTAAACTTAATTTTTTCTTTTATGTTCTCAGCAGTTTTTTATTTTGCAAATATCTCAGCATTAATATCATCTAAAAAAGTGACCTTTGCAGATATGTTCGTATCTCTAGGAACTGGATTATTATTTTTAATGTGGATGAACATGGTGGCAGATAAAGATCTCATAAGCATTTTTGTTTTACTGGGGGCATTTATTTTTGCTGTCGGATCTTTTGTTTTGTATAAGCTGTCTTCTTTAAAACATCCAGTGGCTATGTATTCTGTTGTTTCCTTAACCCTATTGGCAGCGGCAACTGCTGTTGAATTAGAAGGCTTTGCTTTAACTATTGCTTTAATTACAGAATTTACTTTAGCAATTATTATTTGGCTATTTTTAGCTTCAAATGAAAGGTTACCTAAAATAAATTTTTCTAGCGTTTTAATTTTCGGAATTCCATTATTAATGTCTTTGGAGAACATTGCAGACTTATTTGAATATATAAGTGATTATGGTTATTACGGTGATAATTTTAACGTGGCTGAAAATTTATTTGTAGTATTCTACATTTGTTTAGCTGCTTTTCTAGTGGGAATTAGCATGTTGTATTTTTCAGCTATAAAAAACAAAAGTATTGATTATAATCAACGATTTGTTTTAAGAACATTTTTGGCGATTGGAGGGATTTATGCAACTGCATTAATTTGGATTGTTTCTCATTTATCTTTTATGTCTCTTGATATAAATAGTGAATTTGCAATAATGACTTCTTTGATTATTTATACTTTGGCTGGAGTTTATTTTTACGTCACTGGAAAGAAAAATAGTAATACTGCTTTGAGAGTTGCGGGAGATTTATTTTTTGTGATTGTTATTTTGCGGGTATTTTTAGTTGAATTTTGGCAGATGGATATTGTAGAAAGAATTATTACTTTGTTTGTTGTGGGAGTTTTATTGGTCAGTACAGTTTTTTTCGGACGAAAAGATAAAAAATAATTTAATATTTTATGAAAAAAAGTTTACTTATAATGCCTTTTATTTTGTTGGTGTTTTGTGCAATATCACCAGCTAAAAAAGAAAGTATTGATGAAGAGGGAAAAGAAAATATTTTGGAGTCTTTTCAGTCTGTTATAAACATTGAAAATCAAAATATTAAGGTGCCAACAGTAGTAGAAGTTCCAATTTCTTTCGAAAAAGAAGTTTTAAATAGCGTGGCAGTAGTAGATAATTCAAATGAATTATTTTTACCAAATTTAGTTGTTTCTAACGATGAAACTAAAAAAGTAATATGGAATGTTTTGGATGAAGTAACTGGAAAAGCTCAGCAATTGATTGATAAAAATAATGATACTTATAAGGAATATGCTATTTCTAATGACGGTAAAATTAGCAATGTTGCTCTAAAGGTTTCATCTACAAATCAATTGATTGAGACTTCTTCACTGACTTTTAATTTTGATAGATATGTAGCTTTACCAAAAACCATTCAGATTTCTGTTTATGATAACGAAAGCCAAGCTGATAAAATTATTTTGGCGAAAACTTCCATGAAGTCTAATACAGTTAATTTCCCAAAAACTTCAGGTGAGAGTTTTAAAATTGAATTGGAATATTCACAGCCATTGCGAATTCGTGAAATAAGTTTTAATCCGACTAACTTACAGCATTCAAGTAAGTCTGTTAGATTTTTAGCTCAGCCAAATAAATCTTATAAAATTTATTACGACGCTGATCTTTATGTAAAAGCTGAAACTGGAGAAATGCCAAATTTACGGGGTGATAAGGATATTTTAGTGGTTGAAAATTTTCAAAGCAATTTAAATTATATTTATAAAAAGTCAGATTCTGACAGCGATGGTATTCCGGATGAAATAGATAATTGTGTAAAAATAGCAAATAAAGATCAAGAGGACATTAATAAAAATGAGAGAGGGGATGTTTGTGATGACTTTGATCGGGATGGCGTTTTAAATGCGGATGATAATTGTCCAAATGATCCAAATCGTTATCAAAAAGATGAGGATGTTGATGGGATTGGTGATATTTGTGATGAAGATGAGAGTCGATTTTTTGCAAAATATTCTTGGCTAGCTATGACTTTAATTGTTATTGTTGGTTTCGTGGTGGTAGCTTTGTTTTTGATAACTTTCAAAAAGGAGACTGATTAATTGTTTGTAGGACAAAAATTTAATTTTTTTACCAAAAGCTAAAAATATTGTACAATACGTAGGATAAATACTTTATTTTTTAAAATCTGAAAAATCAGATCATTTTTTACTTATGTTTCTAAAAAGAATTGAAATCAGCGGGTTTAAGTCATTTGCAAATCCAATTACGTTAGAATTTTTACCAAATTGCGTAGGAGAGTCTTTAGATAAATCAAGTTGTGGAATTACTGGAATCGTTGGACCAAATGGATCAGGAAAATCAAATGTTTCTGATGCGGTGCGTTGGGTGATGGGGGAGCAGTCGATGAAAAATTTGCGAGGGAAAAAAAGTGAAGACGTTATTTTTTCTGGTTCAGAAAAAAAAGGAAAGATGTCGATGGCAAAGGTATCTTTAACTTTTGACAATACGGATAAAAAAATTCCAGTTGAATACAATGAAGTTATTGTGACACGAAAATTATACCGAAATGGAGAAAGTGAATATTCAATTAATGATTCACGAGTTCGTCTTTTGGATATCGTAGATATTTTAGCTCAGGCAGGAATCGGGAAAGAAAGTTATTGCGTGGTTGGTCAGGGAATGACGGATGCAATTTTGAATGCAACTCCGATTGATCGACGAGGAATGATTGAGGATGCGGCAGGTGTAAAACATTTTCAAATTAAAAAGAATCGATCGTTGAAAAAATTAGATCGAACACGGGAAAACTTAAAACGAGTGAATGAATTAATTGAGGAAGTGAAGCCTCATTTAAATTCTTTGCGTCGTCAAGCAAAGAAGGCGGAAAAAAGTAAGGGTGTTTATGAAGAGTTAAAAAATACACAACGAAAGTTTTTTGCATTTTTATGGCGATCTTTTAATCAAGAACAAGTTAAATTAGAAAAACAAAAACAACAGGTGGGAATCGATATGAAAAATCACGAACGTGGTATCGATGGTTTAAATGAACAGATTGTGGCGGAATCAAAAAAAGTGGAAAATGCTAGTCAGGCGGAAAATCATGAAACTAAGAAAAAAGAGTTTTACCAAAATTTGCGTGAGTTAGAAAAAAAGACAGCGGTGGCAGAAGGTCATGTTGAAATTTATAAAGAGAGAATTGCACAGGAGCGAAAGGTTAAAATTATCCCCGTAGATTTGACTTATGTTCAGAAAAAATTGGAGGTTATTCGGGGCGATCAGAATTCTATTATTAATGATTTGGATGCGGTGGAAGAAGTTTCTGAAATAAGTGCGATTTCAGAAAGAATGAAAAGTGTCACTCATTCCATTGGAACTTTACAAGGTGATGCACGTAAGCGACGAGTTGAAGTGGAAAATACTGAGGGAGCAGAGAGAGTACAACAGTATGAAGAAAAAATTATTAAATTAGAAAAGGATGTTATAGAACAAGAAAAAGTTTGTGGCGAGGTAAAGGAAAAAATTAATGAAATAAATTCTGAGATTGCTAAGGCGATGGCGGCGGACAAGGAAGCTCGGATGAGATTTTTTGAATTAGAAAAAGAGGTACGAGCGAAACAGCAAGAGTTGGATGTGGTGCGAAATAAATTCAACGAAATTAAAATTGAATTGGCTAAAATTGATGTGCGTGAGGAAGACTTAGTTTCCGAGATTCGACAGGAATTAGGTGTTGAGTTGGAAGATTTAGAGTATGATGAAAAACAGGAATTTAATCGGGAAGAGATGGAATTGAAAATTAATAAATTGAAAACGGAATACGAACATGTGGGTGGAATTGATCCGATGGTGATTGATGAGTATAAGGAAATGCAAGAGCGTTTTGATACTTTAACGGAGGAATCGAAAGACTTAGATAAAGCGATCGATCAGTTGAAAGAAGTGGTTAAAGAAATGGATAAGAAAATTCACAGTGCTTTCATTGGTGCCTATAAACAGATCAGTGAGGAGTTTACTAAATATTTTAGAATTCTTTTTAACGGTGGAAATGCTAAGCTTTCCAAAATTAATGTTGATAAGATGGTACAGAAGTTTGATGACGAGATGAATGATGATGATTTAGAAGAGCCTGAAGAAAATGATGGTGAACCAAGAAAGAAATCGCTGAAAACGGAAATTGGGATTGAGATTGCTGCTAGTCCGCCGAATAAAAAAGTTAAGCACCTTTCTTTGCTTTCTGGTGGTGAGCGGTCGTTGACTTCGATTGCGATGTTGTTTGCGATTATTTCTTTTAATCCTCCGCCATTTATTATTCTTGATGAGGTTGAGGCGGCGTTGGATGAGGCTAATTCTCGCCGTCTAGCGAAGATTTTTGCGGAATTGAGTTCTAAGACGCAATTTATTATTATTACGCATAATAGGGAGACTATGAGGCACTCTGATGTGCTGTATGGTGTTACGATGGGGAATGATGGTATTTCTCAGGTGCTTTCTGTGAAATTGGATCAGATTGGGAAAGCTGGGGAGATTGATTAGGCTTTTTGTAGGGACACGATTTATCGTGTCTTTTTACATTGTGTAGTTTTGTAGACTTTTTTAAGTGTGTCATTCCCGGACGTAGCGTAGCGGAGTGGAAGGGAATCCAGGAAAATTAAATTTTAAGTTTGTGACTCAATTCTAGTTTATAATATAACTTAAAGTTTTACACTCCTGGATCCCCGCCTACGCGGGAATGACATGGTTTTGGGAGTTTTGTTTGATAATTTAAATTTATGATGGATAGTTTTTATATTTTTGAGACGGTTAATAATGTTGAGAAGGGCGGTTTTGATTGGTTGGGGTTTTTGGGTTTGGTTGTGCAAGGTTTGCTTTTGTATGTTGCATTCCGTGCTTTAAATATTTGGAAAAAACAATTAAGAGGAACTGACGAATATAAGACGGCTTTTGATTTATTATTAATAGTTAGAAAAATAAAAGATAAGGTTGGAGGACGCATATGGTATTTAGATGTTGATAATAAAATTGATGATGAAAATAAATTTATGGATGATATTAGACCTATCTATAAATTTAAGTCTGATAAATATGATGAAATAGTATTTAAATCAAAAATTGTTTTTAATGATAAAAATCTTAACGAATTATTAAATATTTTAAATAGTAAAATAGAGTCTTTTTTGAATAATTATAATTTTATATTATTTGGAGATGGTTTAAGAAAGGATATAGCTAAAGAAATGAAAAAAGATGTTTTATTTAGCCAAAAAGATAAAAAATTGTATTCGAAAGAACTTAGTAAAATAGTTAATGATATAGAAATCTTTATAAAAGAAAATTACATAAATGATAGAAGTTTATATTCAAAAATAAAAAACTTCTTGTTTAAAAAATAATGCTATTTTTTAGAGAGACATAATTGTGAGTTTTAAGGTTGCTTCAAGGTTCGACCTTCGGATTCCCGAAGATCGAACCTTTTGGGTTTTGTGGAGATTGCTTGTGATTTTTAGTTTTGTTGATTTTATGTATCATAGCCCGTGCGGCGAGCACTTTTGGAGCTTGACATTTTATTAATTTGGGTGTAAAAAATATTTAGGTAGAGTACACAAACTTACTTAAATAAGGAGTTAAAATTATGACTGTCCAAAAGGAAGAGCAAAGACCTTGGAAAAAAGATGGAGCAAAAGACGCACATAAGCCAAACTCAAATTCATTAAAGTGCCCTGATTGTCAGCGAGGAAAAATAATTTTTTTTACTGATAGACATGGTGAGAGGCGGAGAAGTTGTGAGCTTTGTCTCTGTGATAGAAAAGCAAATCAAGACTAATAATTTTCTATTGGCTTTAATAATCTTTTCAAAAGCCTCGGCGAGAACAATCGTCGAGGCAATTTTTTTAAAAAACTTAAAAATAAAAACTATGCTTTTATATATTTTAGATTTACTGGGAACTTTAGCATTTGCAGTAACTGGAGCGTACAAAGCCAAAGTCAAAAAACTAAACATTTTCGGAGTGATATTTTTAGGATCAATTACTGCCGTTGGCGGGGGAACATTTCGAGATTTAATTATCGGAAGGACGCCATTATTTTATTTAGAAGATTCAAATTATTTATTGATAGCAATCTTAGCCAGTTTAGTAACATTTTTTGTGCCAGCTTTGATAAAAAATACATATTCACTTTTTCGGTTTATAGATTCTATCGGTTTGGCAGTTTTCGTGATAATCGGAGTTTCAATTGTTCAAAATCATTTATTTGCAAATCAGGAAATTGGTTTGATGATGATAATTTCATGTACTTTTTTGGGAATGATTACGGGATTTGGTGGTGGAATCGTGCGTGATTCTATTATGGGAGAAGAGCCGTATTCTTTACGTTATGGTTCAAATTATGTGTTGTCATCTTTTCTGGGAAGTTTTTCTTTTTTAGTTTTATCTTTTGTGAGTGTTAATTTTGCAATGTTTTTTGCTTTTGCGGTTGTGATTATTTTTAGGGAAATTTTATCACCTTATGGAGTTTTGAAGAGGGTTTTGAAGTCTTGAAAAATAAATCAAGACGAATGCCTAATAGGTATTCGTCTTGTGCTATAGCTAACTTCATTTATCAGGGAGATACTTTTGCAAGACAGTCACTTGCAACTTCTCAGCAATTCTTGCAAATAATATATTAGGAATAATTTTTTTATTAGGATTGATTTCCACTACTTTTTTTGGTATTGCTACCAAACTATAGATAATGTAAAATGAATAGGTAATTAAATACCTAAAAACAAAAAAATGAAAATTAAATGCCCTCATTGCAATAATAAGAATTATGTTAAAAATGGTAAAGTAAATAAAAAACAAAGATATCTATGTAAAGACTGTAGCTATAACTTTTCTAGATTTACAAAAAGAGGAAAACCTAAAGAAATTAAGAAAAAAGCAATTGAAATGTATTTAGAGGGACTAGGATTTAGATCAATAGGAAGAATACTGAAAGTTAGTAACGTTAGTATATTAAGATGGGTAAAAAAGCAAATAAAAAATTAAGGAATATTTTAAAAAGTAAAAAAGAAGTAAAATATTGGAAAATAGAAAAAATGGAATTAGATGAAATGTGGCATTTTGTGTTAAAAAAAAAAAAAGCCTGGATTTGGCTTGCAGTTGATAGATCTAGTAAAATAATAATTGATTTCGTGATAGGGACAGAGAGGTGAAAAAACTGGAAGAAAATTATGGGACAAAATCAAAAAAATTGATTGCGATAAATACTGTTCAGATCATTGGGATGTTTATAAAAAATTTTTACCAAAAGATAAGCACATTCAAACAAAAGCAGAGACTTTTACAGTTGAAGGAATGAATAATCAATTAAGACATTGTATAGCAAGATTTCATAGGAAAACTCATTGTTATTCTAAAAGTATTGAAATGGTTGAATATACAATCTTGCTATTCATGCACAGAGAAATTGCTATTTCTATATTTGAGTAGCAATACCCTTTTTTTAAGGTTGTTTTTGGCAAAAATAAAATTCCTATTTTTACAAATGTTAAAGTATAAAATACCTTAAAAAATCTTCTGCCTACTTGTATTCTTGCAGTATACACTTCCATTTATGCACCTTTTTTTGATATTTTGAATGTTATTTGTTTACTTTAATTTAAATTTAGAATAATTTAATTAAAAATTTTTGTCAATATTTTTATTTTCTTAAAAATTTGAAGTAAGTCAAAATTAAAGCACTTGATCCCATAAAGCTTGAAGTTGTAGAAAAAATAATTGCCGTTGCAGTAATTCCGTAAGCTGGAATAAAAATATAATTTAAAGTAACGCTTAAAATAATTGCAATAAATGTTATAACTGCAGGAGTTTTTGTATAACCAGCACCGTTCCAGATTGAAGCAAGTACAAAAAAAATCGTTCCGAAAATCGTTCCGCCAATCATTAAAGGAATCAATCCTCCGGCATCATAAAATTTATTTCCATAAAGTAAATTAATAAATAAATCAGAGAAAAATATTAAGATTACAGAAATTGGAATTAAAGTTGCAAAAAGTAATGCAATAATTTTCGTGACTAATTTTTTTATTTTTTTGTGATCGCCATTTGATTTTAAATTTGAGATTGTAGGAAAGAGAATAAAAGTTAAGGCAAAAACTAAATAGTAGGGAATTAAAGAAATTGTCATCGCAGAATCATAAATTCCAACAAAATAATCATCTTTTAAAAATATTTTAATTAAGTAAATATCTGTTCTAGTAAAAAATTCATAGAACAATGTAAAAAGTATAAAAACTCTGGCATAAGAAATAATTGATTGCCAGGGATATTTTTCTTCGCTAATTTCTGAAGATTTTTTTAAGTTTTTTTGAGAAAGTTTAAAATCTTTGTAAATAAAAATTTCGATTAAAATTGCAACGCAAAAAACGGAAAGTGGTGCTAAGATCGCTCCCCAAAATGCACCGTTCAATTGAAAAGAATAAGTTAAACCAACGATCCAAATTATTCTAAAAATTCCACGGGAAGTTTTTAAAGCGGTCATTGCTTGAAATCTTTTTAATCCGTTGAAATATAAAACGTGAAAAGATGATAATGAAAAAGCGGGAATTATTAAGGAGCTGAATTGAAAAAGTGGAATTAATGTTGGATCATTAAAAAATTTAGCTATAAGTGGGGCAGAAAAATAGAAAGCTAAGGTTAAAAATGTGATTATGTAAAATTGTAATTTGGCTGCGGTTTTTTTTATTGCTTGAACGATGACGAAATTATCTTTATTTTCGCTAATTCTTTTTGCCATGGCAGTGGGAATACTGCGTCCGACTAAAACAATTATCATTGTAGTAAAGCCGATGACTAAAGTGTAACGTCCGTATTCTTCTACGTTGAGAAGTCGTCCTAAACTGGATTTGATGATGTAACCTGAAACGTTATAAATGAATTCTGCTGTGAGTAATAGTAGGAATGAGAATGTCAATGTTTTTTTGAATTTCATTGAGTATTTTTAATTTTAATAAAAAGTGCCTGTCTGCCGATAGGCAGGCTCGCCGCACGGGCTTTTATTTATTATAGCGAAATTTGAGTTTTTACGCCATTGACATTGTTATTTTTTTGTGATTAAATTAAGCGTTGGGGAAAAAGGTTCCCAACCTTGTTCTTATTATTTTAATTTTAGAGGTTTGTTTTGAAAGCAAATAAATTGACTATGGCTTTGATCTTGGTTTCAAGTTTTTTTATTCTAAGTGGCTGTTCAATTAAGGCAGATGCATTTGGGTATAAAATTGATTATGAGCTAAAAGCTGCTCCAAAGTCTTTGAAAAAAGCAAGAAAGGATGTGAATAAAAGAAAGGGTAGGAAAATTTATAACCCGACAACTGGGACTTATCATTACAAAGATAAGTAGTGGTACTGCAAAATAAAAGGTGAATGAATGGGGGACTTGGATTACTTGTCCCTCATTTCAAAAATTTGTAGGTAATTTTTTAAAATTGTCTTTAGATTTTTGGAAAAACTTTAGCTTTGTGATTTTCTGTGGGGGATTCTTCACTTCGCTCCGCTCCCCTGAACCATACGGTGCAGGGCTCCGCTACGTTCAGAATGACAGGAAAACTTTAAAAATTTTTTTAAGCTAAATTATCTTTAAGTATTTCAAAAACTTTTTCTTTGGAAACACACCAATGCCATTTCGACTGGAGCGTAGCGGAATGGAGAAATCTCAAAGTTTGCAGAAGATTATAGAGTTTTGAGATCTTTCCACTTCATATTTTAAAACTTTGTTTAAAAATATTCCGGTCAAGATGACACAGATTAAGGAGAGATCCATTATCTAAACTAAATTCAAATCCTCTTTAAGTATTTCAAAAACTTTATCTTTAGAATTTTCGCCTAATATTTTTTTTAAATTCCATTTGGAAAATTTCTGATTTAAAATTGCGTTCTTTATTTTTAAATAACTCAAGCCTTGTTCTGGTGCACGATCACGAGTCATAATTTCATCAGGTGAAACAGAAAGATAAAAAGCCTTATTTGGACGGGGAATTATTTTTTCGATAATTCGAATTACTAGACAAGTTTGAGTATTGGCTAAAGTAATTTCATTTTCTTCATTCTTTTTATTTTTTTTAAAAAAAAGATTTTGGGTTAAGTATTCTATATTTACAATTGAGTCATAAAAGTAGCGATCAGTAACAAGGTGAGTGTAACCTTTTTTTTTTATTTTCTTGATAAATTTTTTGAAGCGAAAAACATCAACGATCAGAAATATTTTTCTGATTTGGATCAGAAACCAATTTGCTTGAGCCACAGATTCGTCTGTGTCTTTTTTTAAATCTTTTGATTTTTTATTTTTGGATTTGAAAAGATTGTTAATTTTATTGGCAATTGAAAATTGGATGGCGTGAAAGTAAAGGACTTTTTTGCCTTGTTTTTCCAGATGTTTTTTGAGCATGTTTACTTGGGTGGTTTTTCCTGAACCATCGAGTCCTGATATGCTGATTATTTTTAATGTTGGGTTTTTTGTGGACATAGTTTTTATTTAATGTGCTTCTATTATAGCGAAATTTGGGAGTTTCGTCGCTATTGACATTGTTATTATTATGTGATAAGATTAGCTTTCGGAAATGGTTCCGAGTTTGTTCGTTCTTTTAATTTTCAAAAACCTCAAGGAGGGTATATTTTGAAAAAGTTATTATTGGTGGCAGGATTGTTTTTATTTTTATTTCCGTCAGTAAGTTTGGCAGAAAGAAATTCTGGAGAAGATGTAAGAAGAAGTCTGCATGGAGAGGACTCTTCTGTTAAGGCTAGAAGGGCTTTTAAAATACTAAAAAAGCCATTTCGAGTAGTTAAGGAGGGTGATAATTTTATAATAATTACCACTCTTCAGGACGATGAAAAATGGATTTTTTCTTGGCCTGTTTTAAAAAAGGCGGTTGCAAAGAAAAAATCATCTCTGCCTGTAGGCATGCAGACAGCCATCTTCACAGTGCGTTCTCCGCGTACTGCTAAAGAATTAGACAGGGCATTAAATGAGAGGATTCATACAATGCCTGGAAACCTTTCTTTAGATGATTTAGATAAGAAGAGACGGATTTTGTTACCGAAAGGTGTTGGTAAAAGAAAAAATAGTAGAATTCAAACTTTAGTAAAAAACAGAATTTCTAATAAAGATCTTCAATCATTTCAAGGGGGTGAAGTAAGAGCAATTCATTATTACGGACCTTAGAAGAAAAAAACGAACAATTGGCAGTGTTATCTGATTGTTCGTTTCAAAAATTTCGAGATAATTTTAAAAGATTGTCTTTAGATTTTTGAAAAAACTTTTGTTGAATTTTGAATTGAAAAATGTGAACTTAAAATTTTGTGTAGGGATTTGTCAGTGGTAAGTCCCTTACGGTTATGTATCATAGCCCGTGCGGCGAGCCTGCCTATCGGCAGACAGGCACTTTAAAAATCATAAATTAAGTGAGATATCTTGAGATCAGTATTGATTTTTATTGAGAATTATATATAATAGAAAGAGTTATTAATGGGCTGTAGCCAAGTGGTAAGGCATCGGGTTCTGATCCCGCGACCGTAGGTTCGAATCCTACCGGCCCAACAGAAATTTTAAACTTTTTATTTTTCCTGTCATTCTGAACGAAGCGTAGCGTAGTGAAGAATCCCCCAAGGAAAAGCACGAAACTTTAAAATTAAAGTATCAGAAAAAATTACGGGGATTCTTCACTGCATAAAATTTTTTACAAAAATTTTCTTACGCCTGTCTGCCGACAAAGGCAGGTTCAGAATGACAAACTTTATTTTATGAAAGCAAAAGGATTTTTTACTGTCAATAAACCACTTGGGATTAGCTCGCAGAGAGCTGTTCAATTTGTAAAATATTGGGCACGAAAAAAAACAGGCAATCGTAAAATCAGAGTTGGACATGCAGGAACACTTGATCCGTTAGCGACGGGTGTTTTAGTCATTGCTGTAGACAGAGAATACACTAAACAAATTGATCAAGTGGTTGAAGCAGAAAAAGAATATATTGCAGAAATAAAATTAGGTGAAACTAGTACAACAGATGACGCAGAAGGCGAAAAGAAAGTTTTCAACGTTGAAAAAAAACCAACTGATTTGGAGATTGAAAAGGTCTTGCAAAATTTTATTGGAAAAATTAAACAGATTCCGCCAAGTTACAGTGCAATTAAAATTAAAGGACAGGAGGCATATAAAAGAGTGCGAAAAGGTGAGGTTGTTAAAATGAAAGAGAGGACTGTTGAAATTAAAAAAATAGAAACTTTAAATTATAGTTATCCTTTTTTGAAAATCAAAGTTGTTTGTGGAAAAGGGACTTACATTCGATCATTGGCAAGAGATGTTGGGGAGTGTTTACAGATAGGTGGTTATTTGTCGTTTCTTCAGCGGACAAGAGTGGGACAGTTTGATTTGAAAAATGCGTATGAGGTTTTTGAGTTTAAAAGAGATAAGAGTTTTAAGGAAATGTTTTTAACTTTTGTGAATAGAGTTAAAAGAATTTTTAAATAGATAATAAAAAAAGATATGTCTATAGAAAAAATGCCAACTTTTGAACAAGTTAAAAGTCCTGAACAAATATTAATTGAAATACTTAAAACATATGGCTTGAATAGTGAAACGCGAAAATATTTAATCGAATATCAAAAAGAACAAGAAAGAATGAATGAAGGATTTGATGGGGATGAATATAAAATAGAACAAATAAAATCAAATCTTAAAATCGCACGAATATATCGCGAGGCTGAACTTGACGGAGAGATAATTAGAGGAACTTATGATGATTTATTGACTCAAATATATCAAGAATTTGGAAATTGTGAATTTTATTGGGAAGTATATGAAGAATTAGAAGATTGTAAAAAACAATTTGATTCTAGCAAATAAATTGAAAAGTTTTTTAGAAAATAATTTTTTCAGGAAAGTATAGATGTAGAATTTAATTTTAAACCCAAAAAGCCCGTGCGGCGAGCACTTTTTAAATATAAAGTTTTTAAAAATGAAAATAGCAATACATGCCAGCGAATTAGATCAGGAAAGAATCGATGGAACGCGGGTTTATATTTCGCAGTTACTTAAACATTTTCACAAATTAAATTCTGAAGATGAATTTTTAATTTATCATAAAGGCGATTTTAATTCAGAATTAGCACCGCCTGAAGCTGAAAATTATACAATAAAAAAAATAAATCCTGCACCTTTTTGGACGCAGAATAAATTTTCCATGCAAGTTTTTCGGGATAATGTCGATGTGCTTTGGATGCCGTTGCATGATTTGCCGATGGTGCGGAGGAAAAATATGAAAACTGTTGTTACGGCTCATGATTTGGCTTTTAAACTTTTTCCTGAAACTTTTACAAAAAAAGATTTGTTAAAATTAAATCTTCTAGCAGATTATTCATTTCCGAATGCAGATAAAATTATTGCGATTTCTGAAGCGACGAAAAATGATCTTTTGAAATTTTACCCAAAAATTAAAGAAGAAAATATTCAAGTGATTCATCATGGATTTGATGCGAGTTTTTGGCAGAAAGATTTATCAGATGATGAAATTGAAAAAGTTTTAAAAAAGTTTAATGTTATTGAAAATAAATACTTGATTTATGTCGGAGCAATTCAGCCACGAAAGAATTTGAAATTTTTGATTAAAGTTTTTGATAGAATTAAGAAAAATTATCCTGAGTTGAAATTGGTTTTGGCGGGTGGAAATGGTTGGATGTGGCAAGATGTTTATCAAGCGGCTGAGATTAGTAAGTTTTCAAATGATATTATTTTTACGAAAAATATTCCTTTTGCTGTGATGCGGATTTTATTGCGGAGTGCGAAGTTGTTTGTTTTGCCGAGTTTGTATGAAGGTTTTGGAATTCCTGTTTTGGAAGCGATGGCGAGTGGTGTACCTGCGGTGTGTGCGAATAATTCAAGTTTATCTGAAGTTGGCGGGGAAGCGGTTGGTTTTTTCGAAACGGATAGTTTGGATGATTGTGAAAATGAGATTTTGAAGGTTTTGAATAATAGTGATTTGCAAAATGAAATGATTTTAAAAGGCTTGAAAAGAGTCGGTAATTTTTCATGGGAAAAATGTGCGGAGGAGACTTTGGGGGTTTTAAGGGGTTGACTGAAGTTATTTTTTTAGTTATTATTTAACTTCTGGTAAAAATAGGTTTATCAGATTTTAATAGTTCATTTAAAAAACAAGGAGACTTTGAGATGGTAAAAACAAAAGCCTTGCGAGTAAAATTAGAAAAAGGTTCCATAGTTGTCTGGATTAAAAATAGTCATGGTAAATTTGAGGAGATAGTGCGTTTTATTTTTAAAAATGCCTATGAGGAGCAGTTCATTATTCATATGAGCAATGAATCCGCAAATATGCTTGAAAGTAAATATAATTATAATATCAAATATTCTTCAAATTTAGATAATTTTTTTAGAAGGGTTTTTTCTAAAGCCTTTGATGAAAATATTAGAAAACGAAGAAGGAAAAAAAATGGTATTGTAGATTATTTTTTGTGTAATATTTTTATGAAAGTTTTAAAAGGAGACTATAATGAATGATGAAATGACGTGTCCAAATTGCGGAAAGGAGATAACTGATAAAATTGGACTGACCAATATTGGTGATAAAATTTGTTGCGATTTTTGTAAAACTACTATACTGAAAGGGGTGAATAGAAAATTTATTTCTACACTTTTAACTCTAAGATCACTAAATCAACTCCTAAAAAACACGGAATTAATTCCAGTTTCTACAGTGAATTGCAAAAGACTTAGAGATTTAATTGCTACTGGAGGTCCATATATTTTCTCTGGATCTGAAAATGGCAGAATTTTTTTAAACTATTCTACAGAAGAGTCTTTTCCTGTAGAATGGTTTATTTTAAAAAATTGAAAAGTTCTTATTTTAAAAAGAACTAAAAAAAGAAGGCGAGTTTTGTATTCAAAACCGCCTTTTTAAAATGATAAAATAAATTATAAGATTTTTGGTAATTTTAATTTTCTAATACAATTTTCATTGTTAAATTAATTGTTTTGAATATTTTAAAAAAATAAAATAACTTTAAAAAATAGTTAAAACAAAATTAATAATTTATGCTAAAATACAAATAGAATATAATAAAAATTAATCTAAAAATATGGAACATAATAAATCATCAAGCGAACTCGAAGATAATATCAATTCCATAAAAAAATCCAAGCACAATCTAGTTATTGGCAGTATCATTGTATTAGTATTAATCTTAACAATGCTTGTGATTTTATTATTTAACTTCAAAAAAGAAAATTTAGGAATCAAAAAAGAAAAAGCTAAAAATAATGTAATTTCAGAAATGACAGAACAAAAAGATTCTTCAATCAAAAAGTTTTCAGATTATAACGAATTAAAAGATTTCCTAGAGAGCAATTCTAATAATGTAGCTGGTGAACCAATGTATGGAAATGCTATAGATAGCGATGAAATTGATATGGTATTAGAAGAAGGTGGTATGGCAAGAAAATCAAATATCGTTGAAATAGAAACAACACAAATGCCAACAACAGCAGAAGATAAAAAAAAATATTCAGAAACAAATATCCAAGTTGAAGGTGTAGACGAAGCAGATATTATAAAAACAGATGGAAATTATATTTACACAGTCTCAAAGAAAAATTTATTTATTGTTGATAGTAAAGATCCAAAAAATTTAAATATTCTTTCTAAAATAGAATTCGAAGATCAGCCACAAGATATTTATTTAAATAATGACCGATTAATTGTTTTTGGACGCAATAATGAGATTCGCAAAAAAGAAAAATATTCTAATTTTAAAAGACACTCCCAATACACATTTTTTAAAGTTTTTGATATCAGCGATCGACAGAATCCGAAACAGTTAAAAAATTATGATTTTGAAGGAAATTATTCAAACTCGAGAATGATTGGTGATCATGTTTATTTTTTAACTAATACTTCAAGCGTAAACTATAGTGATCCATTTCCAGTTCCACGAGTTTTAGATAATAATACAGAAATTTATAATTATTCAAAAGAAAAGCAAAGTTGTTCGGGTGGCTGTCCTGATGTTTATTATATTGATGATATTAGCAGTCGTTACACGATGGTTAATGTTATGGCGATAAATGTTCAAGATGTTAGTGTGGAAAACAATGATAGTTTGAGTCATGAGGTTTATTTAATGCCACATAATCAAAATTTATACGTTTCACAGGATAATTTGTATCTAACTTACACAAAATATTTAAATCAACAAGATTTTTTAACTAATTTAAAATTAGAAATTGTTTGGAATAAACTTTCTGCTAGCGAACAAAATAAAATAAATAAAATTAAAAATGCTGAATATTTTATTTTTAAGCAAAGGTGAAAAAATGCGAAAAATCCAAATGATCGTAGAAAGAATTAATCTTTCTGAAGAAGATGAAAAAACATTGGATGATAAATTAAAAAATAAAGTTCAAGAATTGTATCCGCAAATTGTTGATAAAATTGAAGAAACAATAGTTCATAAAATTGCAATTGATGATGGCAACTTGGAATATAAAGGATTTGGGGCTGTTCCTGGCACAGTTTTAAATCAATTTTCTATGGATGAAAATGGTGAGAATTTTAGAATTGCAACGACAAGAAGTCAAAATCGAACGTATTGGTTGCGAAATTATAACATAGAAGATATTAAAAATCAACAAGAATCTTACAATAATTTGTATGTTTTAGATAATGATTTAAAAATTTCTGGACGTCTTGAGGGATTAGCTGAGGGCGAGAAAATTTATTCTGTTAGATTTATGGGCAATCGAGCTTATATGGTGACCTTTCGTCAAACTGATCCACTTTTTGTAATTGATTTACAAAATCCAAAGAATCCAAAAGTTTTGGGTAAATTGAAAATTCCTGGATTTTCTAATTATCTCCATCCTTATGACGAAAATCATTTGATTGGAATTGGTAAAGATACAAAGGAAAACTCTTTTGGTGGTGTTGTGACTAGTGGTTTGAAAATTTCATTATTTGATGTTTCTGACGTGGCAAATCCTAAAGAAAAAGCGAAGTATATTTTGGGCGGAAAGGGAAGCGATTCAATTGCTTTGCGAGATCATAAAGCTGTTCTTTTTGATAAGGAAAAGAATTTGTTAGTTTTGCCTGTTACTTTACGAGATTATAATAATGAGCGTGTTTCTATTCCTGTGATGAATAGTGATCTTGTGAGTGAGCGATATATGCCGGTTGAGAAGCATTTTGTTGGTGCTGCTGTTTTGAATATTGATGATAAAAATATTGGTTTACGTGGTTTGATTTCTCATTCTAAAAATAGTGTTGATAATTGGTGTTTGGGTAGTTGTTATGGTGATGTTATTTTGCGGAGTTTGTGGATTGATGATGCTTTGTATACTTTTTCGAATGGGTTTTTGCAGGCGAATGATGTTTCTAGTTTGAATTTGATTAAGAAATTGGAATTGGTGTTTGGTGGCGAGGATGATTTTCGGGTGGTGAATTAATTTTAAAAATATGCCAAAATGTATTTACAGAAAAAAACAATATTTTGAAAATCTATTTGATAACGTAAGTAATGACATTGACAAAATATTTCAAAGCTATAGAACACTTAATGATATTTATAAAACTTCATTAGATAATTTAAAACAAACATTAGAGTTAACTCAATATCAAAGAGAAAAATTTGAAAATAACCTAAAAATGTTTGAAAATATTTCTATTAAAGTTGATCTGAAACAAAAAGAAATAAGCTCTCAATTATATGAACAAGGATTGGTTTTACTAGCAGGTTCAAGTGAGTCTATTTTGAAGCAGGCTTTTAATAACTTAGTATTATTCAATTTAGAAAAAGTAAATAATCCAATGAAAAAAAGGATTAATTTTTGTTTTGACGATTTAAAAATGTTAAGTGAAGAAACTAAGACAATTGAAAGTATATTTTTATCTAAATTGCATGATGATAAAGATCCAACTGAAAAATTAAACTTTCAAAATGTTAATCAAATAAAGCAAATCTTTAAAAGTTATTTTGAATTGAATTTTATTGATGACGAAATATCGGTAGAACTTCACAAATATTGGCAAATTCGTCATATAATAATTCACAATGAAGGCAATGTAGATGAAAATTTTATAAATAATTTAAAAAAAGCAAACATTGATGTCAGCGATTATAAATTAGAAAGGCAAATTCATATAAGTGAAAATGAATATAATGCTTGTAAAAAAGTGTGTGAAAAGTTATTTAAATGTCTTGATGAAGATATTTATAATAAAGATTTACGTAGTATAATTTTCTAAATTTTATGGTATAATAAATATACTTAAAAATAAAAAAATAAAATGTCATTAATAGCATTAGATAAATTAACAAAAATATACCCAAACGAATTTATAGCTCTAGCAGAAGTCTCTTGCAAAATAGGACAGGGAGAGTTTGTATCTTTAGTTGGTGCCAGTGGAGCAGGAAAATCAACCTTATTAAAAATGATCTACGCCAGTGAGCGACCAACTTATGGGTCAGTATATTTCGGAGGACGAGACATCGCCAGCATTCCCGAGAGACTCTTACCATTTTATCGCCGAAACTTCGGGACTGTATTTCAAGACTTTAAATTATTGCCTAAAAAAACAGTTTTTGAAAACATAGCTTATGCTTTAGAAGTGCAGGTAAAGTCAAACGCACAAATTCGTGAGGAAGTACCAAAAATAATAGAATTAGTTGGTATGGATGAACAAGCAAATAAGTATCCAGATCAAATCAGTGGTGGGGAAGCACAGCGTGTTGCTTTAGCGAGGGCCATAATTTCTAGACCACGAGTTCTTATTGCTGATGAGCCAACAGGAAATTTAGACCCACATGCAACAGATGAGATTATACGGCTTTTGATCAAAATTAATGAACTTGGAACAACTGTAATTCTAGCAACACACGATCAATCAATTGTAAATAGATTGCATAAACGAGTAATCGTACTTGATGATGGTCGTATCGTTCGGGATGATGTTCAAAGTGGATATGATAGAAAAAATAATACAAATCAAATTTGATAAATATAAAATATGAAAACACTTAAACTTTTCCGCACTTTTCATGAGGGCGCTCAAAATTTTCGTAGAGATAAATGGCTAACTGCTGTTACGGTGATGGTTATGAGTTTAGCTCTATATTTAATGGGGGTTTTTTTCTTTAGTGGATTCGGCATTTTGAATGTTATGAAGAGCATTGAAGATAGGATTAATATCAGTGCTGAGTTTGATTTTAATACTAGTGAAGAAGATATTTTGTCTATAAAACAAAGGATTGAAGAGATTGAAGAAGTTAAATTTGTAAATTATATTTCTCGGGAAAAAGCACTGGAGCAATTTATTGAAAAAAATAAAGATAATAAAAGTATCATGAGTGCCTTGGAAATGTCAAAAGATGTAAATCCTGACAATAATCCTTTCTATGCATCATTAGTAATTACTGCAAAGGATTTTCGTAACTATGATAAGATTGATGAATATTTAAAAAAAGAGTATAAAGATGAATTAGTCAAAACAAACTTTGAAAAAAATAGAGGTCAAATGGGGGAGTTTAATAAATATATTATTTTTATTAGAAATGCGAGCTTAGGACTTGGGATTATATTAATAGTCATTTCTGTTTTACTTAATCTTAACACTATTAGAATGAGTTTGTATGCGAATCGTAAAGAGTTTGAAATCATGCGATTAGTTGGTGCATCTAATTTATATGTAAAGTTACCAACAATTTTTGAAGGTCTTCTGTATGGCTTAACTAGTGCCCTTATTACAATCTTTGCTTTAATTATTACAGTATATAGTTCTGATCATTTTATTAAAAAAATGTTGCCAGATATTAGAATTGCTGATTTTTATACAAAACATATTATTGAAATTGCTTTAATAATAATTGTATTAGGGAGTGTCCTGGGGGTGATTAGTAGTTACATAAGTATTAGAAAATATTTAGAAAAATAATAGAAATAAATAAAGGATAATAAGTATGCTTTATTTATTCTAAATTTAAAATAGATCTTAAGGATTGTGCGACGTTAACTTTTCTAATAAAATTTTATGCCACATTTAAATTATTATTTAGATTATTGTGCTGAAGCTTTTATTGTTTTTGAAAATAAAGTTCTTTTACGGATTCATGATAAATATGACATTTGGTTAAGTGTTAGTGGTCCATATCGAACCAAATGAAGATCCTAATGTAGCTATCAAAAGAGAAATTTTAGAAGAGATTGGTTTAAATGACATGGAAATTTTTACAAAAAATAATGGTATTGCTACCAAACTATAGATAATGTAAAATGAATAGGTAATTAAATACCTAAAAACAAAAAAATGAAAATTAAATGCCCTCATTGCAATAATAAGAATTATGTTAAAAATGGTAAAGTAAATAAAAAACAAAGATATCTATGTAAAGAATGTAGCTATAACTTTTCTAGATTTACAAAAAGAGGAAAACCTAAAGAAATTAAGAAAAAAGCAATTGAAATGTATTTAGAGGGACTAGGATTTAGATCAATAGGAAGAATACTGAAAGTTAGTAACGTTAGTATATTAAGATGGGTAAAAAAAGCAACTAAAAAATTAAGGAATATTTTAAAAAGTAAAAAAGAAGTAAAATATTGGAAAATAGAAAAAATGGAATTAGATGAAATGTGGCATTTTGTGTTAAAAAAAAGAAAAAAGCCTGGATTTGGCTTGCAGTTGATAGATCTAGTAAAATAATAATTGATTTCGTGATAGGGACAAGAGGTGAAAAAACTGGAAGAAAATTATGGGACAAAATCAAAAAAATTGATTGCGATAAATACTGTTCAGATCATTGGGATGTTTATAAAAAATTTTTACCAAAAGATAAGCACATTCAAACAAAAGCAGAGACTTTTACAGTTGAAGGAATGAATAATCAATTAAGACATTATATAGCAAGATTTCATAGGAAAACTCATTGTTATTCTAAAAGTATTGAAATGGTTGAATATACAATCTTGCTATTCATGCACAGAGAAATTGCTATTTCTATATTTGAGTAGCAATACCAAAATAATATGTCTTTTTTAGACGCAGAAAATTATAAATTCTAATTCAACCACAGTTCCATATATAGGCATAAAATAACTGAAACCCATGATCATTTAGCTATGGTATTTTTTGTTAAAGCAAGAACAGATAAACTGAAACTGTCAGAAAATAAAGAAGTTTCTGCAGAATGTAAATAGTTTACTAAAGAAGAATTAAATTCAAATAAATATTCAATAAAAAAGATTTAAATATATGGCTTCAGAAGCATTAAAAGCTTTAGATAAATCTTAACTAATGGATATAATAATTTATCTAAAAAACTTAACAAAAACTATTTAATCTATTTTAAATAAGCCCAATGTCTTAAAATGTAGATTGTGCGACATGGTGTATATTTTAAACCAAGCTATACAAATATATATAAAAAATAATAAAAACTTTATTTAGCTATGCATTTATATATAAATTTCAATAGCTTTTATCAATGAATTTATTTAAACTCAGAAACTCTCTATAGTTACTATTTATATTATAATTTTTTCATATTATTCAAATGAAATTCCTAAGCTTATAAAGTTACCTATTATTAAATTTAAAATATCAATATTTTCTTCGACAATTTCTTGTTTAGATTTACCCTTAGTTATGCTTATGAAAGTCCTCCTAATTCTTTAATAATTAAATTTAAAATAAATTCATAGATTTATTATTAGTTTCTTTCATCTAAAATTTATCATGAAAGTTTTGGATAGTCATTACAATATTTTTTCATACGCTCTATATTTATTATTTAATATAATTTAATTAAAAAATAGCACGTCGCACAATCTAGAAAAAGTTTTTACTAATTTTTCAAATATTTTTGTAATTTACTATTCTACTTAATACACGATTTCAACTTCTTCTTTCAATTGAACATCGAACTCGTCTCTCACTCGCATTTTTGCCATGGAAACTAATTGCAAGACCTGATCATAATTTCCTTCACCTAAATTTATAAAATAATTAGCTTGATTTTCTCCTGTAGTAATATTACCAATTTTCTTTCCTTGCATTCCTGCTTTATCTAATAACCAACCAGCCGGCACTCTTCCCTTAATACACTTAGTGTTTTTTTCTTGTTCGAATATTTGTTGAACTCGTTTACTAGCCACTGGGTTTGCAAAAAATGAACCTGCTGTTTTTACGTTCTGCAATTGCAAGCTGTTTCTTTTTTCTATAATTTCTTTCATGATTTTTTTAGACTCTTCTTTATTTCCAATTTCTAATTTGAAAGTTGCTTTTAAAATTATCCAGTTTTTGTCTTTTTTGAAAAGGCTATTTCGATATTCAAGTTCACATTTTTCTTTTGAAAAAGTTTTGACCTCACCTGTTTCTATATTTAAAGCTTCTGCCTGAGTGATTACATTTATTATTTCTGTTCCAAATGCTCCGGCGTTTCCTCGGACTGCCCCACCGACTGTTCCGGGAATTCCAAATAGTTTCTCCATTCCTGTGAGGTTTTGTTCAACAGTTAAATTTACTAGTTGACTAAGCATCGTTCCAGCTCCTGCAGTGACTTCTAAAGTATTAAATTCAATTTCTCTAATATCTATTTTTATTACCAAACCATCAAATCCTAGATCAGTAAATAAAACGTTACTTCCTCCTGCTAAAATAAAATATTTTAAGTTTTTTTCTTTAGCAAAATTTAAAGCTTCTTTTAATTCATTAACATTTTTTACTGTAACAAAATATCGTGCTTCCCCACCGATGTTAAAAGTATTGTATTTTTTTAATGAAATATTTTCTTGAATATTTAACATAAGTCTTATTTTATTTTTTAATATTTTTTCTAAACTTTTTGATACATTGCACTACATTATTTTCTTAGTACTTTCTTTAAGAATGTTTAACAAAAATACAATTTATTAGTATGTTTTTTACTTTATAAATTTTTCCTTATAAGTATTTTAATCTTTAAAAAGTGGTAGGTACTGCATAAAAAAATAATTTAATATAATTAAAATTATTCCTCAGTAATATCATCTTTAATCAAATCATAAACTTTATAAATATCACCAGCTCCTAACGTTACAAAAACCTCATCTTTGGTTAATTTTTCTTTCATAAATTTAGCTAGTTCTTCGATGTCTTTTAAATTATGAGCTTTATTTTGAATACCTTGATTAATTTCATCAACTAAATCTTGAGAAGAAATACCTCCTTGTTCTTCTCGAGCACTGCCATAAATATCTAAGATAATTACCTCACTAGCAATATCTAACATTCTTGCAAATCCCTCCAGCAAAGCCTTTGTTCGTGAAAAAGTATGAGGATGAAAAGCTGCTACAATACGTTTATTTAGAAAAGTTTCTCGTAAGGTATTTAAAGTTGCTCTAATCTCTTCAGGATGGTGTGCATAATCATCATAAAGCAAAGTTCCATTTAAATCACCTATTTTTTCTAATCTTCGCTTTGTGCCCAAAAAATTAGCTACACCTTGATTACTTAGTTCAGTGTATCCAGTTAATACAAAAGACATCACCCAGCTCGCCACTGCATTTAAAGCGTTATGTAAGCCAAGTAAATTTATTGTGATTTCATATTCTTTATTTTCGTAAGTAAACTTGATTTTTTGTTTGTCCTTAATTAGTTTACGTTCTGTAATATGAACATCAACACTATGCTTTGTTCCATAAGTAATAACCTTACAGTTTGCTTTTCGTGCTATATCAATAACATCACGGTCATCTCCAAAAGCCACTAAAAATCCATCTGATGAAATTCGTTTTACAAAATCAATAAAAGCTTTTTTATATTCATCAAAATCTTTAAAAAAATCTGGATGATCAAAATCAATACTGGTTAAAATTGCATAATTTGGATGATAATGTGCCAGTTTATTTTGATATTCATCTGCTTCAATAATTAAAAATTCATCTCCTCCTTTATGAAATCCACCTAGAGACCATCCTATGACAGGAGCACCAACAATGACTGTAGGATCTTTTTGACAAGATATTAAAGCATGTGCTGTGAATCCAGTAGTAGTTGTTTTTCCATGTGTTCCGCATACTGCAATTGTATAAAATTCTTTTGTTACTTTTCCTAGTGCTTCAGGATAAGATACTAATTTTATATTTCTTTTTTTAATTTCAGCAATCTCCAAATTCGAATCATTGAAAGCAGTTGAATAAACCGCAAAATCAATTTCTTTTGGAATGTTCTCTATAGCAAAAATTTTAAAAATTTTAATACCTTCTTTTTGTAATGGAGTATCATAAAAACCATCTCCATCATCTGAACCGCTAACATTATAGCCTCTTGATTTATAAAATTGTGCTAATGCGGATGTTCCCGCTCCACCTATTCCAATTATGTAAATATTTAATTTTTTCATGTTTATTTTTTTAATATAATGATCTGTATCTCATTATACTATTTAAATGAAGTTTTTTCAATTGCACTAATATTACCTACTTTTCTTTTTAAAGTGGGACATTTTGTTAAAATAACAGAGAAAGAATAGGGAGTATGGATAACATCTACAAAAAATCATTAAAAATTAATTTCCAGAAATGAAAAGTTTAACTTTAGATTATGATAAGAAATATATTTAAGTTGTACAAAATAAATGTAATCAAAGATATATAAAATGTTTAAGTTGTCTAATTCCAATTGAAAGTTTAGAGAAAGAGAAGGAACACTTGCACATTTATAGAAAGTCTAAAAAATAAAATGTTATATTTGACTATTGCTGTTAGGTTAAAAATGTATTATAATGTATAGCATAAAATCAAAACAAAGAAAAAATAAATATGGACTCAAATGAATTAAAAAAAGATTATAACACTCGTCCGACTATTGATATTGATAATTTTAGCAAAAGCCAAAAAAGTCAAAAAGTTTCAATTAAGACAAGAGAAGATGTAGAATCTAGTATAGACATTGCTGATTGGATTAGAAAAGGAACTAAAGAAAGGGTTCCTTTAAACTTTATGGATTCTGAAGAAATAGGTATTTTTGGTAATAAGGAATTTAGTGAGGATTGGATTAATTCTCTGCTTAGAAAAGCTTTTTTAGGTGAAAATAAGACTGATGGAATGTTATTCGATTTATTTTATTTTAAGGACAATGGTGCGTTAATGTATGTATTAGTGGATCCTTATAAAATAGATTCTGTTGTTGGCGATGATGATGATCAGATAGATAGACTGAACCCTGTTGAGCTAATGCATAAAGTTAGTACTAAACTTATTGAAGAAGTTGGTTTTCATGAAGTTTTTTCTGGAGGTAAACATTCTGATAAAATAAAAGATTATTTGAAACTTTATAAGCAAATTGAAAATGCAAGAAAGAATGTAGATATTTTTGAGTAATTTTCACAACACAATTTTAAAAATTAAAAAACTCTTTTCGTTTAGAAAGGAGTTTTTTTAGAAACGTAATTTTATAAAAGTTTTTTTATTTGTAAATTTAAAAGATGAGACTTTTTTTAAAAGAGTTCTACATTTCTTTTCTAATTCGTCAAATTATAAGTCACAACTAAAAAACTATTAATTTACATTATTAAATACTAGCAAACGGCAAAAGATCCTGCTGAAAATAAAACAGGATCTAATTTTTGTGGTAGGTTTTGGTAGAAAGTTAACATTAGTAAACTTTTACAGATTCAACCAAATTAATGAAATCTTTTTCACTTATTTCTGGTAATTCATTATTTGAACCAAAAGCAAAATTTAATCCAGACAATTTTTCATTTTTTTCTAAATTACAAATAGCATAATAAACTTTACCATCAAACCATTCTTTTGATGTAGAATAGGCACACATATTTGAAGAAGATACTTTATAAGTATCTTTTGAGCTAGATAAATCAATAATTATTTTTTTTGAATTGTTAGGATAAGATGATTTAATTTTAAATCCTTGTGGATCAATCAAAGAGCCACCTCTTTCGGGACCATTTACCCAATAATCATTATGCAATCCCCCTAAATATGCATTTTTCAAATTGGAAAAAACAAAATATTCTGATTTATTAGAGCCATCAAATTTAGACTTATTAACCTCACCCCAATTTTTAGGATAATCAAAAGAAATGCCTAATTCATCATTTTTATAAGTAATTAATTCTTCAGTATTCTCACTTGGAGTAGTATTATTAACTGTCACCTCATCTTTTTTTATTTCAACATTTTCAGCAACTTTTCCTTCAACCTCTTCCTTAATCACAACATCCCTAACTTTAGCCTGATCATTCATTTCCTCAAACTTATTCATCTGATCTTGCAAATCATTAGTCCTTTGTTCTAAAAGTTGATTATTATGCCAAAACCACGCAACTAAAGATACCAATCCAATGATAACTAAAACCACTATTATACTTATAAACTTATGCATTGCAGAACTCAAAAAAGTTCCCACTTTGCTCGGAGTATTTTCTTCCATTTTTTTTACTTTTAATTTATTTATTAGACTTTTTAAAAAACCTGCCCTGTGTCATTTCGACTGGAGCGTAGCGGAACAGAGAAATCTCAAAGTATCAGAAAAAAACAGGGTTTTGAGGTTTCTCGACTTTGCCATCACTACACTCGAGAAGATAATTAGAAGTTTTAAGAAGTTTGTTAAACTTAGATTTATTATAGCAATAAAAAATTACTTTGAAAAATATTTTGATTTCTTCAAAATAATAAAACTTAATATTGCTCCCACAAAAAACATTCCTAAAGACAAAACCTGTCCCATACTTAAATTCAAAAACACAAAACCTAAATGTTCATCAGGCTGTCTAAAAAATTCAATGACAAAACGAACCGCTGGATATAACATTAAATATAAACCACTCAATATTCCTTTCGGAAGTTTTTTATTTCGCAAAGACCAGAGAATTATAAAAATAAACAAGCCCTCTCCAAAAGCTTCATATAATTGAGACGGATGCCGTAAAAAGTTATCTTCATTGAAATACATTCCCCAAGGTTTTTCAGTTGCTCGTCCAACTAATTCACTGTTGAAAAAATTTCCTAATCTGCCAAAAAGAAAGCCTAACGGAAAAGCTGGAACGATAAAATCCACCAATTCAAAAAAATCTTTTTTGTATCTGCGAACTGTCCACAATAAAGCTAAAATAACTCCGATTATTCCGCCGTGATAACTCATCCCGTAAATACCTGTCCACTCTCCTGAAGTGAAGTTATAAGGTGAAATTACTTCTAAAGGTCGACTGACAAAATAAGCAAAATCGTAGAATAAAATGTAACCTAATCGTCCACCAATCAAAGCTCCAATAAATCCATTGAGCAACACATCTTGAATAAAATTTATTGTATATTTAGTTTCTTTTTTCTTAATTCTCCAAACTAGCAATAAATATGTCACTACTAAAACCATCAGCCACATTACTGAATACCAGTAAACGGCAAAAGATCCTGCTGAAAATAAAACAGGATCTAATTTTTGCGGTAGGTTTTGGTAGAAAGTTAACATTATTCTATTTTTGGTAAATCTCTACTTTATCAAATTTAGAATAACAATCAGGAGCTCCACCACCAGTTTCTAATGCATAAGTTTCAACATGTAAAATTATCTGATTTTCAATAGAAGAATCTAAAACATTATTAGTTAATTCTTTTGAATAAAATTCATCTTCTCGAGCACTATTATAAACAATCTTATTTTCTTCTAAACAACCCAGTAAATAACCGTATTCTTTATTGTAAAATTCATCAAAACCAAATTTCTTTTTAAAATCATTTATTTTTCCATAATCAGTTACAAAAAATGGAACTTCTTTTTGTGTTACGCCGCCCCGATTTTTTCTATTTTCAATCTTAGCATAACCTTTAATATAAAAATCACCTTCATAACCATAATTTACTTTTTTAAAACTTCCCTCTGGTAAAACAATCTTCTCCATTTTATTATTATTTTCAGTAGCTATGACAGTATCATTCTTTGAACTGCTATTTTGGGAGCCTTCTTGAATAGAGTTTTTTACATTTTCATCATTCCTTACTCCTTCCTTAATCACAACATCCCTAACCTTAGCCTGATCATTCATTTCCTCAAACTTATTCATCTGATCTTGCAAATCATTAGTCCTTTGTTCTAAAAGTTCATTATTATGCCAAAACCAAGCAACTAATCCCACCAAAGCTATAATAACTAAAACCATTATTATACTTATAAACTTATGCATTGCAGAACTCAAAAAAGTTCCCACTTTGCTCGGAGTATTTTCTTCCATTTTTTTTATTTTAAATTATTTATGTTTTGTATTATAACAAACTTTCCTATTTATATAAAGGAAATTTTGCACACAAAGCTTTAACTTCCTTATGAATTTTTTTCAATTCCTTTTCATTATCATGATTTTCAATTGCATCATTTATCCATTTTGCAATTTGTTTAACTTCTTTTTCTTTCATTTTTCGTGTCGTCAAAGCTGGTGTACCAATTCTAATTCCACTCGGATCAAATGGACTTCTTGGATCATCAGGGATAACATTTTTATTGATAGTAATTCCAATTTTATCTAAAGCCACTTCCGCCTCTTTTCCAGTAACGCCTTTACTACCAAAAACATCAACTAAAACCATATGATTATCTGTCCCTTTAAACATTAAATCAAATCCATAAAATTTTAATTCTTTTTCTAAAACTTTAGCGTTTGCGATAACTTGCTTTGCGTAAGTTTGAAAACTTGGCTTCAAAGCTTCCCCAAAAGCCACCGCTCGAGCTGCAATATTATTCATGTGCGGACCACCTTGAAATCCAGGAAAAGTCGCTTTATCAATTGCTTTGGCAAGTTCTTTTTTACACATAATCATTCCACCCCGAGGACCTCGAAGGGTTTTATGTGTCGTGGTTGTTACAATATCAAAATAAGGCACTGGATTTGAAATTGCCTTTCCTGCAATTAAGCCTGCAATGTGGGCAATATCAATCATCAAAATTGCATTCACTTTATTTGCGATTTGTCGAAATCTTCTATAATTTAAATTTCTAGTATAAGCTGAAAAACCTGCTAAAATCATTTGGGGCTTTTCTTTGATCGCCATTTTTTCTAAAGCGTCGTAATCGATTTTTCCGTTTTTACCTGTTTTGTAGCCTATAAAATTATAAATTTGTGCAGAAAGTGTAACCGGATGTCCATGGGTTAAATGTCCTCCATGTGATAAATCCATTCCTAAAATTTTATCGCCTGGCTTTAAAACTGCACTGTAGGCAATCATATTTGCAGGAGCTCCAGAATGTGGCTGTACGTTTACATGTTGTGCTTTGAAAAGTTTTTTCGCTCGCTCGATTGCTAAATTTTCAACAACATCGGTAAAATCTTGCCCGCCATAATATCTTTTTCCAGGGTAACCTTCGGAATATTTATTTGTGAAAACTGTTCCTAATGTTTCTAAAACTGCTTTTGATACATAATTTTCTGAAGCAATCATTTCTAGTCCTTCTTCTTGCCTCTTTTCTTCATTTTTGATTGCTTTATAAATTTTTGAGTCTGTCTTTTTTAGATTTTTCATAGGTTTTTATTTAAAAATAAAAAATTATTTTAACTTTTTAAGTAATTCTAAACTTAGTTCACTTGCTGGAAAAACACCATCTATATTTTGTAAAAAATTTTTAGAATTATAAACTTCATCAGCAACAAATAAATAAACATCATGTTTTCTTATAGAGTTAGCTATATTTTCCCTTAAATCAGTTCCTAAGGTAATTTCAATCATTACATCTATTTTTGACATCTGAGCTGTTTTAATAAATTGCTTATATCTTTCCCGCAATGTTCTTTTTGCTCCTATTCCAAAAGTTCTACCTTTCAATTCAAAGAAAAAATCAAATTCAGTTGAGTCATCATTTTTATCATGTATTTTTTCAATTTTATCATTAGAAATTCCCATAGTTATTAAAATATTCTTTATTCTATCCTCATAACTTGAGCCTGCTGAACTTGTAATTGATTGATTTACACTTTCAGAAAAAAGCAGCATAAAAATTTGATTTGCCTCGACGCCTTTTTTTGAAAGCTTATTATAATTAATAATTAAATTTTTAATAAAAATCTGTGAACTTTCTGCTATAAAATTAGTTTGATTTTTTTCTAATTTTTCAAAAAACAATAATGAAAGTAAAGCTCCACTAACTCTTCTACTATACGCAACTTGAATAGACTTTTTATCATAGGTTAGAGATAGTTGATTTAATCCTTCTAACTCCTGAGCCTTTACCGCTTGTTTAATTTTTGCTTCACTCAATAACAAATCTCTAAACATGTTTAATTTTAAAGAAAATATAAATATATCTATTGTTTCTTCATTGATATCATCAATTACATCTGTAATTAAATAAATATCTTTTCTTTTGATTTTTTCCTCAATATAAGAAATAAAAAGTTCTTTTAAAATTTTAGCCTTAACATTTTTATTTGAAAAATATATAGATAAAATATCCCCCGTTTGATTATCTGTCAACTTAGCTTGCGTTATTTTTTTAAGAAAATTATAAAAAACTAAATTTATATCAAAAACATTTTCTTTTATTTGTAGTTTATTTATTTTCATATAATATTAATAATTATTTTTTTAATTCTTTAATTTTAGGAATAATTTTTTTTGCTAAAGCTCGAATAACAGGAACCGCCACACTGTTGCCACATTGTCTGTATGCTTGTGTATCACTAACTGGAAAAAGATAATCTTCAGGATAACCCTGTAATCTCAAACCCTCTCGAGGTGTAATCTTTCTCGGATTTTTTCCTTTTTGTTCAATTAAAATTTCTGAACCATCTTTATAATATCTTGCACTCATTGTGCTTGTATACTCCGAATCTCCATTAAATATAGAATAACCGAAGCCATTACCTTTTTCTTTGTGCTCTTTTTTTCTTCTTTGATGTCCTTGCCATAGTCTATCCGACAAAGTATACTTATTATCTACTTTTTTTTCTAAAATGTCACCAAGTCTTGTTTTAATTCCACTTTCTTTTGGATATTCAAAATCAATATCTTTATCTAAAAAACCAATTATATAAATACGCTCTCTATTTTGAGGAACGCCAAAATTTCTAGCATTAATAACTTTAGAAAAAATTTTATATCCTAGTTTTTCTAAATTATCCTTTACAACTTCAAAAGTATTTCCTTTATTATGACTTTTAAATCCTTTAACATTTTCTAAAAAAATTACCTTTGGCTTATGTTTTTTTATTATTCTAGCTATATCAAAAAATAATGTCCCTCTCGTATCGCTAAATCCTTTCTTTAATCCTGCATTAGAAAAAGGTTGACAAGGAAATCCTGCTAAAAGTAAATCAAAACTAGGTATTTCTTCTTCGCTAATTTTCGTTATATCACCTTTTGGTAATTCATTAAAATTTTCTGAATACGTTTGTTGTGCAAATTTATCAAATTCAGAAGTAAAAACACATTCCCCTCCTAATTCTTCAAAAGGTATTCTTATGCCACCCAAACCCGCAAATAAATCTATAAAAGTAAAATCTTTTTTATCACTTTGCCAACTTTTATTTTTTGGAAACAATGAATTCATTTTTTTAACTTTATATTTTTAGTTTAATTATTCTACCTTAAAATTTTATTTAACAAGTTCTATCCCATTCTTCGTAATAACTATTCTACGCATCCTATATAAATTACCGATCGCTTGCTTAAACACTTTTTTACTCACTTGAAACTCTCTTTTTATATCTTCAGGAGCACTTTTATCGTTAAAACCAGACTTTCCATCAGATGCCCTAAGATGCTCAAGAATTTTGTCAGAAGTTGAAAAAACAGATTTACCCCTGTTTGGCTGTAAAGAAATATCTACTTTTCCATCATCTCTAATTTGTTTTATATAACCTTTTAATTGTTGACCTTCCTCATAATCATCATAAATCTGATTTTTAAAAATCAACCCTGTATACTCATCATTTATTGCTACATTCATCCCTAAATCAGTAAATTCATATATCACTAAATCAACTTCCTGTCCTTTTTCAAATACATCTGACTCTACTATTTCTTTTAAATACTTGTAATTATCTATCATTTTTTTACTTTAAATTGAAATTATATAATTATAGATTAGACTTTTTTATTTTAAATATTCAACTGAGTCGGAACAAACAATTAAAAGATTTCCACCTGCAACAAATTCAAAATTTATAAGTAACATTTTTAATTCAGACTGTATATCATTTGTTATAAATTCTTTATTATAGTTTTCTATTTCGGTTACTTCTACTGCACCTAATATGTTTAATCTGTCGATTTTGAATTCAGAAATTTCATAAACTGAATTAAAAAGTAACCCTCTAATATCTTTTGAAATAGACTTGTTCCAAACTTCATCAAAATCAATTTCTAATTCCATGGAACCATTCCCATTTAATTTTAATGAAATTAAAGATGAGTCATGGAGTTCAATTTCTTTTAATATATCTTTAAAATGTTTCATACCTATATCTTAATATTAGTGCTGATTGAATTAATTCAATCCAGTTAATATCGCTTCAAAATTACGCCTAGATTAATAATTAAATTCCCTTAAAAAGTGGCAAACCATTATTCCCAACCGGAACATAAATAGTTCCTGCTCTATCTTTCAGCTCTTTAATGTAAAGATATTCCAAATAGTTTGGTGTTAGAGATTCATTGATAATTTTCTGAGAATCACGCTGTCCTGCCGCTTCAACCCTTTTTCTATCAGCCTCTTTTTCCTCTTTTTGCAAAATAAATTCATAACGTTGCGATTCCTGTTCAGCCTGCAATTTTTCCTGAATACTCGCTGACAATTTAGCTGGCAAAGTAATATTCCTCAAAAGTGCATCCTCCACAATAATCCCTCGTGGCTCGATAGTTGCAATAAGACGATCCTTGATTGCCAAAGCAACCTCGTCCCTCTTTTCACTATAAATTTCTTTTGCACTATATTTAGCCACAACCTCACGAATAGTACTTCGAATTTCTGGACGAATAATTTTCTCTTGATAATTTACACCTAATTCTCGATAAACATCTGACGCTTTGTCTTCCTGCAATCGATAGAAAACTGTAATATCCAAATCTATCGGCAAACCTTCATTAGTCAAAGCAGAGATTTGATCTGCACCAACTTTTTGACCTTCACCCTGAGTGATGCTCATTGTATATTCTGCAGTCTGAATCTTCATCTTTTCAATAGAAACCAAAGGATTTACAATATGCAAACCTGATGAAAGCTCTTTATCTTGTACTTTTCCAAAAATTGATTGTACTCCTGTAACTCCGGTTGGGATTACTACAAAAATATTCAGAGCTACAAAAAACAGAATTATTGCTCCGATCACAAAAGAGATTGTTTTTACTGGCGACTTACTTGCTGTGGGCATAGTTTTACTATTAGATTTATTAAAATTAAAAATTGTCGAAATTAAATTTTCAAAAAATTTTGAAATTGGATTTGAATTAGCATTGATAACGTTACCACTTCTCGATTTTTTGAAAAATTTTTGTACATTTGGAATAACCCAAAGAACAATTATGATCAAAATTATAATTTCCATTATTTTATTATATTTAAAATATTTACAACTTTTTAAAGTATACCACTGATAAATTTAAAAATCTACTTGACTTCAATTGCTTTTATGGCTTTTCAAAGAAATAAAAGTGCCTGTCTGCCGATAGGCAGGCTCGCCGCACGGGCTTTTCACCATTTAAAATTTTTTGAAATTCTAAACAGTTGCCTGTCATTCTGAACGAAGTTAATTTTTTATAAAAAATTAACGCAGTGAAGAATCCCCCACAGAAAATTAGATAGCTTTAAAATTATATTATTATTCACTTTTGCAGGAGCCAGTTTTATAACTGGTTCCATAACGTTTTTGCAAAGTTTAAACATTATCTTTAATTTTTTTCACAAAATCTTTCCAAAAACGTCTTGGGTCGGGTTGTAAAACCCAACCCTATTTCTCTAAAAAACCGTTGACTATTCACTAAATTTCAAGCATAATGAAAAGGTAAATCATAAAGTAAAAAGTATGATGTATTCTACTTTAAATGAAGCAAAAAATGATTTAAAATTGGTTCCTTCTGAAGATCCAGTTTTAAGAAAAGAAGCTGAATTTATAAAAAATCCGCTTGATTTAGAAGTGCAAAAACTAATTCCGAAAATGTTCGAAAGTATGGAGGAAGAAAAAGGCGTTGGATTAGCGGCCCCTCAAGTTGGTATTTCTTTGCGTTTAGCCACCATTAAAATTAAAGACAAAAAATTAACTTTAATTAATCCTGAAATTGTTAGTCATTCAAAAAAAATGTCTATTTATCCTGAAGGTTGTTTAAGTTTGCCAGGAAAAGAATTTCCGATTGTTCGTTATAATACAGTCACAGTTAAATTTATAAATGAGCTCGGAAGAAAAATGAAAATTAAAAAGAGTGGTTTACTAGCGATTGCTTTTCAACATGAGATTGATCATTTGGATGGTATTTTGATGTCTGATCGTTTTGAAGAACAAAAGCGTTTGAGAGAAAACTTGAGTGTTAATAGTAAAGCTTAAAAATAAAAAAGCGGAAGAGATTTTATAATCTCAATTCCGCTTAAAGGCATTATTCTTTATTATTTCTTATAAAGAATTACTTCTGCACTTTCTTTCTTTGAAGGACGTTCTTTATTTTTAACATCTCTGTGACAAATACGGCAACTCATCAAAAAAGATGGAGTCGGAGGCTTGCATTTTTTGCCATCATGAGGACATTTAGCATTAGATTCAACGGTCATAACTCTCCCTCTTTTTCAAAGTTAATAATTATAATATTTTAAAACATAATTTTAAGTCAAACACATTATTTTAATAAAGTCAAGCCTATGTCTCAATCAAATCTACAAAAAATCAAAACAATCTTTATGGGAACTAGTAAATTAGCCTCCCCTATTTTATCGAAATTAATTGAAGAAAAATATCAAGTTGTTGCAATTGTAACAAAAGCCGACAAAAAAATTGGAAGTAAATCAAAAAGAAAAACCGCCTTTAATCCAATCAAAGAAATCGCTTCAGAAAATAATATCCTTTTACTGCAACCCGAAAAAATAACCGATGAGTTTGTTCAAGAAATAAAAAATTTAAATCCAGATTTAATTGTCGTAACATCCTATGGAAAAATAATTCCCGAAGAACTTTTAAATATCCCAAAATATAATTGTCTAAACGCTCATGTTTCTCTGTTGCCAAAATTACGTGGTGCCTCCCCTGTTCAGAATGCCGTCTTAGAAGGATTGTCAGAAACTGGAGTGACTATAATGAAAATGGATGTCGGAATGGATGACGGAGATATTATTGCTCAAGAAAAAATTGAAATTCAAGAAAATGAAACTGCTGAAGAATTATCTGCTAGAATTTTTCCATTAGGTGCTGAAAAGTTAATTGAGATTTTGCCAGATTGGATCGAAGGTAAAATTGAAGTTGAAAAGCAAAGTGAATCTGAGGCGACTTTTTGTAAAATTTTAAAACGAGAAGATGGAAAAGTTGAGTGGAATAAATCCGCTCAAGAAATTTATAATCAATTTCGTGCGTTTACGCCATGGCCTGGTATTTTTACTTTTTGGAATAAAGCTGAAAATAAGCAAGTCAGAATTAAATTAAATACTATTGAAATTTATAAAGAAGAAGTTTTTTCTAAAAATTTAAAATCAGGTGAGGCTTTCAAGGAAAATAAAAAAGTTTTAGTTAATACTGAAAATGGTGTAATTGAAATTATTGAATTGCAAAGTGAAGGTAAAAAAGTTATGCGAGCTATAGATTTTATAAATGGTAATGGTGATTTTGTTGGAAGTGTTTTAAGATGATTTTTTATTTCATCTCCTATATATGTCATTTCCGCGTAGGCGGAAATCCAGGTACATAAAACTTTAAGTCAGCTTATACACAAAAGTTCATCTACAAATTTTAAGTTTAATTCTCCTGGATTCCTTTCCCCTTCGCTACGCTACGGACGGGAATGACATACAAACTTTAATTTTAAAAAGCCCGTGCGGCGAGCACAAAAAGTATTTTAAATTTTTTGCAAAATAAAAAACCACTGATTTTACTCAGTGGTTTTTTAAATTGTAGATCTTAAATAAAACTATTCCAAAATCCCGTCTAAATTTACATCGTAAAGAATTTGTTCTTGAACTAGACGATAATTAATAACATCATCTTCATTCATCCAAAGTTTAATTTCACGTTCAGCCTCCTCAGGAATATCAGAACAATGAAGTAAATTACGCACAGCTCGCTCATCAGCTCCAGCTAAATCATAACTATCAACAACAAAATCACCCCGAATAGTTCCAACATCAGAAGTTGCAGGTTCAGTCCCACCAACTAATTTTTTAACAATCGCTACAGCAGAATTTCCTTCAATAACTAATGCCATAACAGGACCAGAAGTTACATAATCAACATTTTGTTGAATTATATCCTTCCCGTATTCTGGAATTTCTTTTTCAATTGGCAATCCTGCTTTTTTACGAGCATCAACAACATTTTGTCCTTTTTCTGCAAACCAAACATCATCTTTTGCATAATGATCCCATACTCTTTGCTCATCTGCCACAAAAAATTTAATTGCCGTAATTTTTAATCCTATTCGTTCAAATCTTGAAATAATTTCACCCATCAATGATCTTTGTACTGCATCAGGCTTAAGCATCACAAAACAACGCTCTTTTTTTAAATTTTTTTCTTCTGCCATATAATTTTATTTATAAATTAATTACTAAAACATTAAAATAATTGTAACACAATAATAAAAACTTTCAAATTTTTCTGTGCCTGTCTGCCGATTAGGTAGGCTCGCCGCACGGGCTATGATATATAATTTTAAATTTCCTGTCATTCTGAGTAGATTTATCTTGCAGGAGCCAGTTTTGCAATTGGCTTCATAACGTTTTTCTTAAAAAAATATTTACCACTTAATTTTTCCCATAAACTAAAAGATAAACATATGGAACTGGTTGTAAAACCAGTTCCTGCAAAATATCCTACATTCTAACTATCCATTTCAGTTTTAGCAACTCCCTCTATTTCTACCAACCAATCAGGACGACAAACATCCGCCACAACATAAGTTCTCGGCAAATTTTCAGGTAAATGTTTTTCACAAACTGAAATAACTTTTTCGAAATCTTCTTCAAATTTCACATAAATTCTAACCAGCATAAGATTATTCAAGTCAACTTCTTTATTAACCTTAACACCATTATTATTTAAGTTTTTCTTAGAAATCAAAAGTCCAACATTTTCTAAGGTAACTTTAGTCTGTATAACAATATCACCAATACCAATAACATCCTCGCCAGCTTCTCCATCCTTCTTCCCTCTTACAGAAGCTGTTCCAGAAATATAAATTCTAACATCTCCGTCCTCAAAAACCACCGCCCTTGCACGTTCCCATTGAGGCGCAGTTTTCGCATTATCCCCTACTAAAACTTTTTTACTATATTTATGTGGATCAATCTGATTTGGATTGGTTACTGGATAAGTTTTAACTTTCTCATTTTCAGTTTTTAAAGCTTTGGCTCGAATCGAAATAATATTTACGCCACCAGCGACTGTACCAATTCCTGTAGCCGCAGGATATCCATTTGACCATCTTTTATGACCAAAGTTATCACCTCTTTTTTCATTATAAATTTGATATCTTTGTGACACTTTGCCATCTTCATCTTCCATTATCTCAACTATATGATCAATATGATTTCGCTGACACACAATATTTTTTATGGTCATTCCTTCAGCTTTTAAAACTGCATTCAAAAGATGATAAGCACCATCAGCTTGAAAAAAAGTATCTTTAAAATGTTCATTAACACCTAGTCCTTCAATGCTTAATTCTTTAACATCTTCACTTTCAATTACTCCGTAACCAACAACATATTTTTTTTTATTAAAATCAATCGCAAGTTCTTTTTGAGTATATTCAACTTTTTCATTTTGAATAACTATCAAAGTAATTTCTAATGCAACTTGTGATTGATAAGGCGCTTGAGCTGTATAACCAACAATGTGCTTAGTTTTTAATTCGAAAAGTTTATTTATTTCACTTTCAAAAATATTACATCGATCTTGATATTCATCATCATTCTCAACTCGCAATAGAGATACAATACTTAAGATATTTAAAGCACTTAAATTGTTTTCATCAAAATAATTCCTTAGTTGACTTAAACAATTTATTGATTGTTTTCTAAAATCAACATCCTTATTTTCTGGATGAATGGTTAGATATATTTCTTTATAATCTCCGTAATTTGCCTCTTTGATTAAAATATTTTTAATGTTTTTTTCTTCAGTCATTTTTGTGTTTCAAATTAATTTTTATTTATTTCATTTTAAATATATACCCAGAACTATTTAGTGTCAAATATTTTAACATTTATCTCTGTAAATAATTTAAAACTATTTTTTATAAAGACTATTATTTTCCAATTTACTTTTTTTAAAATAATTTTGCAATGATAGAATTTTCAAAAATAACAAAACCTAACAAAAAAGATCCTAAATTCATCAAAAAACTCAACATTAACCACTTCCGCCAATTACCTCGAAAAGTAAAAAATAACAAACCAAATTCAATCAAAACTATAATCAGTTCTAATAAAATAATTGAAAAATAATTACTCGAATTAAATAATCCAATCAAAGAATTTGTATAAAGAAAAAAACAAAAAGCTGGATGTGTAATTAAATTAACTAAAATCACACAAAAGAAAACTTTTTTTTCTCTATGCCCCAAACAAAAAGTTACAAAACTTTCAACAAGAATAGTTAAAAAAGTAGCTAACAATGAACTTATTAAAATCATATTTATTCACTTTCACTTTCCTCTTCACTATCTCTTAATTTAGCAATTAAAGCGAAAGAAACAATAATTCCAATGATCACAGTGATTCCAATGATAATATATTGTGGCTCAATAATATCAAAAAACTTAGTTCTTTCATCCTTGGGAATTTTATCAAAATTGCCAGGAGGTAGCATATCAGCAAAAGCTTCTTGAGTTGAAAATAAGAGTGATAAAGTTAAAATTGATAAAAAGTTTAAATATTTTTTCATTTTTTTAAATTAATAATTATAAATTCATTTTTAATTCTTTTTTGAAATATGGCTTTAATAAACTTAAACCAATAAATACAGAAAAAACTGAAATTAATATTACTATAAAAATATTAATATCTTCACGAAGAATTGGCTTAAGCGTTTCTGAACCTAAATAAATAGGTAATGCTCCTGCTATTAAAGCTAAGCAAGCAAACCCAAAAGCTGTAGCTGGTCTACCTTCAAATAGATTAGATCGACAAACTAAAGTAATTGGCATAGTCATTTGAAAAAGACCCATTCCTAAAATCGCTAGAAATGCAGAGTCCTTTGCAAAAGCCATCAATGGAGCTGAAATAAGTAATGAAAAAACCGCTATTTTTGTCCAACCAATTTTATCACCAACAAGTCCACCTAAAGCCTTACCAGAAGCAATTGCTAAAACTAAAATCAATGGCAACCAGAAACCTTTTTGCCACTCAAAACCAGCCGTTAATCCATGTAACGATCGAATAGCTACTGAAAACCAAAGTGTCCAACTTATAAAATCCCAAAACTTTATTTTTTTTCTAGTATCTACTCTAACATAATTTACTTTAGGTGTTTTCAAAAAAAATACAGCTATAGCAGAAGCAATTAATGATATAATTAGAAAAATTTGTGTTCCAAGAGAAAAACTTATATAAAAACTATAATCATTAAAAAATGATATACTTGTTCCTTTTCCAATAACAATTCCAGAAAAAAGACCTAGTGCTCCAGGAGCTACAAATATACCTGCTGGTAATAATTTTCTTGGAGTAAAACTTAAGCTTATGCTTCCACCACCGACATGGAAAAGAGCGTCTCCAATTCCTGCTAAAATTACTACTAAAACAGGATCGTAAGTAACAAAAAATGCTAGACCAATTAAAATAAAACTAAATATAGTTGCTTCACGTGGAACTTGATATTTATCAATGAAAATACCAAACATCATTTGTAAACCAAATGAAAAAAAGTTATAAAGAACTATTAAAACAAAGGAATCCCACGGATTATAGCCATACCTTATTAATGAAGCCATTACAACAGCACCTGCCGACATATCAGCAATCCAATGAGTAAAACTGTAACTTAGTAAAGTTACCCACATTTTTTTAGTCATTTTGTTGACTAGTTTAACTTTTTTCTCTTGTTTTTCCTTTTTCATAAACCCGAAAAATTATTTAAATATAAATTATTTTTTAATTTTAACAGAAACAGTCTTGTAGTTTTATTTTTTTGAATTTTTAACTTTGATGCAATCTTCAACAACAGCTATGTCTTTAGGTTGAGCAAGCATTTTATTGAAAATAAAAAGCGTCGCTTTTCCATCTTTATCTATAACCAAAGAATTTTCTTTATAAACGTATTTCGTTGCTCCATTCACTACTTCTTTAAGTTTCATATTAGGTGAACCAGCTGGACCACTATAATCATCAATCACAGTAGCGTTAGCAGTTCTATTTTTTATATTCTTTTCTGATCCAATAATTTCTACAATTAATTTTTGACTTTCATTACATATATATTCTTCCTTTCCATCCGTTAATTCTAACCCGATTGCATTTGTTTGAGATATTCGTGATAAATTTCCAATATAATTAACAGCAACGGCAACTAAAACAATTAATAGTAAAACTACTGATCCCCAAAAAAGAGGCATATTTGTTTGGTTTTTCTTCATAAAACTATTATTTTATTTGATAAAATTTTAAATTAAAAGACATTTTTATTCTCTCAATGTTCATTTTAAACCTATAAGTAAAATAATGCAAACCAGAAATAGATAAATGAGAAGTTGTAATCTGTAGACTAAATATTTTATTATTTAATTTTAACTATTTTTTGATTATTTACAATAAACTAAGATCTATTTGTCTGAAGTGTTGATTTTAATGGCTTTTCCTTGAACTATAGCTAAACTTATTTTTTCTTGAGCTGAAGTGAGGATTCTTTGAAATGTGCTTTGGGATGTGTGCATTTTTTCGGCTGCTTCAGTTTGGTTTAGTTTTTCTTCGTGTTTTAGGCGTAATGACTCCCATTCTTCTAAAGTTACTTCCATAACCTCAAGTGAACGTAACGGAATTGATCGAGGTTTATAAAAAGTTACATTTGGGCTAAGACTTATATTTCGACAAAGTTTTGGTCTAGTCATTTTGCATGAATTGTTTAATTTTTTGTAAATTTTCTAATTTATTTTGCAATCTCTCTTCTTCTTTTTCTAAAGCTTCTAATGAATAATCATTATAAAAACAACGTTTTCTTTTACAAGAATTATTCTTTGATTCTATTGTGTTTGTATCTCTTTTGCATTCTCCTTTTGGTTTGTTTCCAAATGGTCCTGTTTGATCTAAGTTTGGCATATTTTTTATAAATTATTATTTATATTTTGAGTATATACCCATAATTGTTTTGGGTCAAATTTTTTTGGCTCTTTAACATCTTTGGGCAACTAAATTTAATAAAATTGTCATCGGAAGAATACAAAATAATAATCTTTTACAAAAACGTTCAACATTTCTAATCCCAAAATGATTCCTTTTAATTCTTTCAAAATGATTATGAATTCCTTCAGTATAAGCATTAGTTGTTTTAGATAAATAATAATTTAATATTTCATCAAACCATCTTGTTAATGTATTAGCCAAATCTTTCATATATTTTGATTCTGAAGTTTTGCAAAGACTGATGACATATTTTAATTGTTTTTGAGCTTCTTTTCTATTACTTTTCCAATATACTTTTCTGAGTTGATGAATTATTTTCCAACTTTGTTTTAACTTAGGAACTTTAACAAAAACTTTTTCTAATTTATTAAATTCTTCAATTGTTAATTTGTGTGTAGGTATCATCAGTAATTGATTTATTTTATAAGATTCATTGTTGATATCTTGGAAAACTTTTTTTGTTCTTTTAATAAAAAGACAGCCCACTGAATTACATGAAAATGATCAATCACAATAACCGCATTAGGAAAACATTCTTTAATAATAGCTGGAAAAAAAGAGTCCATATCAATACATACTTCTTTAACTGCTAATCTAAATTTTAAATCAATTTTTAATAATTCTTTCAGCAATTCTTTTTGTGATAAATTTGGTAGAACACCTATCACCTCATTATCAATTAAATTAGTAATGTTAAAAACTTGTTTTCTTTTGCTAACTCCTTTGCCATCCATTCCAATTCTTTGAATAGATTTATCCCAAATTAATGAAGTATTTACCATTTCATCAATCATTCTCAGAGCCGACATAATGCTTATCTGTCTAGATATAGCTAGTCCGCTATATGTGGTTTCTCTTAATTCTATGACAGAGTTTTTTTAAAAGCTGTGCTCATTTGTTGCCCTTTTTTAACTTGAGGTAAAGATTCCCAAAGTTTCTTTTTATGTTTAGAAAAATAAAATCTTCTTTGAGTAATAGCTATAAAAACTTTTTTATTTTCAAACATAGAATGAGCAATTATTCTATTTCTTTTTTGATTAATTTTTTTACTTACCTCATTTTTTAATTTAAATGAATTCTTTTGTAAATGACAATGTAAAATTATTTTATCATTTTTTTCTTCAAATTTATCTAAAATATATCCTTCTAAATTGAATATTTTTTTAATCTCTTTTTTTTGCATTTTTAAAATATTAAATTATTAAAATAACTTAATATTTAAGCATAGAATTTAACAAATTTCAATACTTAGCTTTGCCCAAAGATGTTAAAGAGCTGTTTTTTTTAGGAAATTTAAAAGGCTCTAAAACGTGTTCACGCTAGAGCCTTTTTTGTTCAATCTCTCCTTAATAAAGATTAATTTTTTACTTTTTTCATGGTCAGGTGTAAAACCATATATCCCACAACCCCTGAAATGAGTGAACCGAGAATGATTCCCAGTCGCTCATCAAAGGCCACATGCATGCCGTTTTTATGAAAGGCTAAGCCGCCGACGAAAAGACTCATCGTGAATCCTATGCCGCAGAGTATGGAGACTCCGTAGAGATTTTTAAAATTAATATCGCCGGGAAGTTGAGCGATTTTGAGTTTCACAGCCAAAAAGCTGAGCCCGAACACACCGAACTGCTTACCGAAAAAGAGTCCGAGAGCGATGCCCGCTGGTACAGGATGGAGTAACTGTTCCAACCCTATACCGTGCAAATTAATACCGGAATTGGCAAAGGCAAAGATCGGCAGAATAGCGTAGACAATCCAAGGGTGCAATGCACGCTCAAGTTTTTTGAGTGGGGAAATTTCCGGGTTATCCTTGAAAAGCGGGATGAACATGGCAAGAAGCACACCGGAAATAGTGGCATGAATACCAGATTGTAAGGTGGCATACCACATAACAATACCCACCAGGATATACGGAGTTTTTCGAATAACGTTCACTTTGTTCATTGCCGCCAGGATCAAGACACAACCCAGGACCACAGCAAGCGGGAGAAAGGCTATCTTGCTGGTATAGAAAAAAGCGATGATGAGGACTGCGCCCAGATCGTCAAAAATAGCCAGTGAGGTCAGGAAGATTTTTAATTAATTGGGAATCCTTGACCCGAGCAGGGCCAGTACGCCCAGAGCAAAAGCGATATCAGTAGCCGTGGGAACAGCCCAGCCGCGCATTGCCTGTGCATCCCCTATATTCATGATTATGTATATAAGAGCTGGCAGTAGCATTCCGCCGACGGCTCCAACAACAGGGAGCATAATATTACGTGGATCCGAGAGTTCCCCCTCTAAAATCTCACGCTTCAGCTCAAGCCCGACAAGGAAAAAGAAGACGGCCATCAGTCCGTCATTGATGAAATGATGGAACGACAGGTCAAGACCGATTGCCTTGATGCCAGGAATCCAACCGAAAAGATGAAGATGAAAAAAATCTTCGTACAGGTGCTGAATTCCCGGTATATTGGCACAGATAACCGCCAGTGTTGCAGATAGCATCAGCAGAAAGATAAAAAAGTCAACTGCAGACACAAAAAAATCACCATTCAAAGCGATCTTTTAAAAGAAAAAACAAAAATTCAATTACGACTTTTTATTTCTCAAATAAACAGGTAAACCACAAAAACTAACCAACATCTGCAAAAAACGACCAATCAAAACAACCGTCACTACCCCACTAGACGCAATACCAAACAACCCAAACAAAGTGATATAAGCCCATTCCTTGATCCCAACATTGCCAACACTAATTGGAGTTGAAGCAATAATACTAATCAAAAAAATAACACTCAAATAATTCAAAATATTTACCTCAATTCCCATAGATAAAAAAAGCATATAATTAGGCAACGCAACCCCCACAAAAGCAAACAAAAAAGAATACAGCATAAAACTAAAAACCATTTGTCTTTTTCTGAAACTAGCAAAATCCAATAAATATTCAAAAACTTTTTTAGGCAAAAAACCTAATTTTTCTTTAACAAATTCTTTCTTTTGTCTTACTAAAAAAATTAAAATTAAAAAAGCAAAAAATCCCCCAACTAATCCCAAAAAAATAAATTGTAAAATAAAATTTTGCAATAAAATCTCAAAATTAAGCAAACCAAAAGAAATACTCAAAATCATAATTCCCAAAAGACCAGAGAGTCTATCTACCACAACTGTACCAGAACTCACTTTAAAATTTTTATCTTCTTTGCCTAACTGATAAATACGATAAGCATCTCCACCAACAAAAGACGGCAAAAAATTATTAATGAAAGTTCCTGTAAGATAAGTCTCAATATAAAACCTTAATTTATAAGAAAAATTTTTGAAGCTTGCCAAAGCTTGCCATTTGCGAGCTGAAATAATAATTCCTGTGCAGTAAAAAATTAAAAAATAAAGAATATAAATAAACTTAACATTTTTAAGATGACCAGCAACTTCCTGCCAATTTATAGAAAATACCAGCCAATAAACCAGTATTCCGCTAACTAAAAATTTACTTATAAATAATAATCTTTTTTTTGTGAACATAAAAATCTTATTTTAAAAACTTAGAATTTTTCTGTCATTCTGAACGAAATAATTTTTATGAAATAAAAATTATGTAGTGAAGAATCCCCCAAAGAGAAACACAAAGCTTTCCATTATGTCATCCTGAAAAAATGACATATCTGAAGGTTCGTGTAATTTTGTAAAATCAAAAATTTAAACCCTAAAAAGCCCGTGCGGCGAGCACTTTTTAAACCCTTTCATAAAAACTAATATAATCATCTGCTACAACTTCCCAGCTCATTTGTTCCGCTAATTCCCTACTTACTTTACCCATTTTATCAACTTCATCTAGATTCTCAATCAAATATTCCAATTTATTTGCAATTACATCTGAATTTTCCGTTTCAATTAAAAAGCCATTTTCACCATCTACCACTAATTCTTCTGCACCACCAACTGGAGTCATTAAAGCTGGCATTCCAGAAGCTAAAGCCTCCAGTAAATTATTACTCATCCCCTCATTTAAAGATGGCATCACAAAAATATCCGCTCTATTATAAATTATAGGGGATTGTTCTTTTGTATAATGCCCAAAAAATTTAATCCTATCATTTAAACCTAAATCAGCAACTTGATTTTTTAATTCTTCCATCGCATTTCCCTCGCCACCTGCAATTACCATTTTCATTCTTGGATATCTTCCAGCAATCTTTGCAAAACCACTTACTGCATATTTAATGCCCTTTCGTTTTGACAATCGAGAAGCACAAAGAATGATCAATTCTTTTTCACGATCTTCTTTAGTTCGAATGCTTGGTTGATAAAAGTCTGTATCCACTCCATTAAAAATTACATTAAATTTTTGTTCCGGAGAAGTATTTTTAGCTAATTCAGTAAGTCCTTTGCTGTTTGTAATTACAAATCTTGAATTTTTCCAAATCAATTTAATTAAAGAAGTCAAAGCTTTGTAAATAGATTCAAATCGCTCACTATATCCTGGAACATCTGCTCCTCGTGGTGAAACAATATAAGGAATTTTATATTGCCATTTTAACAACAAAGAAATAAAGCCACATGGCACTGCAAAAAAACTGTGAGTTAAATCATAGTCATTTTTTTTAATTAACTTTCGAGCGTAAAAATAAGCTTTAAAAGTGTACTTTATCAATTCCCATTGTGACTGATAATTTAAATTTTCTGAGTTTTTTCCAATTGGTATTTTATAAATTGAAACATTATCACCTAAGTTTTCTTTTTCGTATTGACCTGTAATTGAAGAAGTTATTAAATCCACAATAACATCGTTTCGTTTTGCGAATTCTAAAAGTAAATGTTTTGTGGCATTTCCTGCACCTCCTCCTAATGGTGGATATTCGTAATTAAAAAATAGAACTTTTTGCATAATTATAAATTAGTTATTACACTCAATATCTACATCTGAATTTTCTTGAGTAACCTCAACACACTTATCATTTCTAATTTTAATTTTTGATGAATTATCTATTTCAAAAAAAGGAATATTTACATTTTCAAAATTAGTATTATCGACATCTTCTAATAGTACAGAGAATTTATCTTTATTATTATCTACTTGAAAGTTTTCAAACACAACATTACTGATTTTTGTTTTTAATCCCACAAATCTAATAACCGTTTTTCCTGTATTATTAATTTTTACATTACTAAATTTAACATTTTTCATTTCAGGCACCTTTTTTCCTTTATCAATATTTTTACTACCACTGGCATAACGAAAGTCAATTCTTACAGCTTCTTCAGAATCTTTTATCAAAATATCTCTGAATAATAAATTTTCTATTATACCTCCTCTCCCAATTCTAGTCTTCATTCTCAAGCCCTTATCTGATTGTTCAATTGTTAAATTTTCAACTAAAATATTTCTAATATCCCCTGATGTTTCACTACCAATTGTAACTGCTCCATGACCTTTTTCAATAAAATTGTCTTTAATTACAATATCTTGAGATGGCTTACCTACTCTCCAACCGTCTTGATCTTTTCCAGATTTTATCACAATTGCATCATCTCCGCTGGCAATACTATTATTTTCAATTAAAACATTAGTTGATGAATCTATTGCAATTCCATCAGTATTTGAATCACTTGTTCTTATGTTTACATTACGTATAATTAAATTTTCTGTATATACAGGATGTATTGTCCACATAGGAGGACCATCAGTAACTGTAATCCCTTCGATTAAAACATTTTTTGAATTATAAGGTTGAATAAATGAAGGTGCTAAATAATCATCAGGATTTCCAAAAATTCTATCTTCAATTTTAACATTATCTTCAGACATTTTATACAATCTTTTTCTTCCAGCATCTCTCTTTTTTTTGAAATCATACCATCCATTTGGTTCACCATTTTTTTGAATTGTTCCTTTTCCTGTAATAGCCACGTTTATACAATCAGGCATATATACCATAGGAGAAAAATTCATTATTTCAGTTCCCTCATAACGACCTTTTACAACTGGTAGATAATCGGTTGGATTTGAAGAGAAAGTTAAAATTGAATTTTCTTCTAAAAACAAATTTATATTACTTTTTAAGTGAATTGGACCATTAAGTGCCCATTCACCAGCTGTAACTTTTACCACCCCACCGCCTTTAGATGAGCAATCCTCAATAGCTTTTTTAAAAGATTCTACATTATGATTTTCATTTTTATTATCTATTTTTACAGCACCATAATCAGAAACATTGCAAATATTCTGAGGAAAAGTTGGAGAATCAAGATTTTCAACAGATTCAACAAAACTTAAATCTATTTCTATTTGTTTATCAAAAAGTTTATCTTTAAAAATCCAACAAAAACAACTACAAAATAATATAACAAAAATCAGGATAATTAATTTTTTATTTTTTTTAAACATGTCTAAAATATATATTTATGATTTATAACTACCCAAACTAAAAAATAGCTTTCTTTAAAAAATTATAACATAAATTAAAAATAAATAAAGGTTTAAAAGTGCGCTTGAATAAATCAAAAATTTTTGTTAAAATAATATAGTCGTAAAAAAGTTAAATCTATAACAAATAAATAAATATGTTTGATAAAATTAAAAAATCTCTTCCGCTGATAATTTCAGTTGTTTTTTTCATTAGCTTTGGTCTTTATCATTTAGCTAAGTTTGAAACTGTTGATGAACACTTTTGGAAATATGATCGAGTTCAACAATATTACACTGGTATCAAAGAAGGTTTCACTAAACATTCTTTTAAAAAAACTCATATAAATGACAAACCTGGAATAACTGTGGCAATGCTTTCAGGAATGAGTTTACCTTTTATTCCAGATCCTTATGAACATGAAGATTTTAAAAAGGAAAAAAAATATACTTATCTTACTAAAAAAAGGTCTGATCCAGCTAAAAATCGTACTGTATTCACTCTTTTTCATACAGACCAAACAGAAGCTATAAATTTTGGATTTCGTCTTCCAATACTTCTCTTTAATGCTCTAATAATGTTGCCATTGTTTTTTTGGTTATTAAAGAGAGCTTTTGGATACAAGATTGCTTCAATTTCAATTTTACTAATTGGACTAAATCCAATATTAATCGGAATGAGTCAAATCGCAAATCCTGATGCTTTGTTTTGGAGTTTTTCAGCAGGTGCCTTTTTTGCATTTTTTGCTCTTTTAAAAACAAATGAAAAGAAATTTATTATTCTAACTGGATTATTTACAGGATTTTCTTTATTGAGTAAATACACTTCCAATTTATTATTTATATTTTTTCCAATAATATTCATATTTAATGGATATTTTAAAAAGCATAAAGAAGAAGAGGCTATTTTTCCTGTTGTCAAAAAATATTTAGACAAATTAATAAATATTATACAAGTAAAAACTGAAAAAATTAATAAAACTTTTTCGCATAATATTAAAAATTTTCTATTAATTTTTACGAATAATTCTGCTCTAAATTACATTACAAGTTTAATACCGATATCTTTAATTTCTTGGACTACTTTTGCATTTTTCATGCCAGCTGTTATTCATAAACCTCAGCATTTCCTATATGGAACACTTTATTCTCCACCTTTATGGCCAATTACTGATCTATTTATAAAAATACTTCATCTTAAAGATGTAGTATTTACACCTAAAAATGATTACAAAATAATTCCCCTTGCTATATTGTCTCTTTCTATTTTTACACTGTTTTTCATTATTTTACCTCCATTATTTATAAAATTATTTAAAAGATTTAATAAAACTTTTGCAATAACTTTAAAAATAATTGCAACATCCCTTCTGCTTATATTTTCTTTTTCTTTATTCAATGCTTGGACTAATGAATCCATATTTGAATTAAATGATTTAAAGGAAACTTCCATAAACAGTAAAATATTAGACTTTCCTCAATTTGAAAATGATCCTACTCCATTATTTTATTTAAAAGGACTTTTAGCTGAATCTCAAGCATTTGTTTTCTCTGTACATCCAATAATAGTATTTTCAATATTTTTAATTTCTATTTTATTGATATTTAATAAATTTAAAGATTCTTCTGAAAATAAAAATAGACTTAGCACAATTGCTATTTTGTATTTTATAATATCAATGCCGTTTGTTTTTTTCATCGGAGGCTTAATTTCTGATGTTTTTGTAAACATTCGTTATAGTATAATGCTTTATCCTATTTTTTCTTTATTAGGTGCTATTGGACTTATTACGTTTACACAAAAAATTAAACAGTGTAGCTTTTATAAAAAGTTTAATTTAAACAAGAATAATGTTTTTTATGGTTTGATGTTAATAATTATACTTACCCATTTTATTTCTTTAATAAAAATAAAACCGTTCTATTTTAACTATCTAAATTTCCTATTGCCTAAAGAATATTTAGTAACTGATTCTTGGGGATATGGAATCTACGAAGCAGCTCAGTACCTAAATAGCCGCGAGAATGCTGAAGATTTAGTTGTTTGGACAGATCGATCTGGAACTTGTCAATTTTTTGTTGGAAAATGTATTGATACTAATGAGATTTATCTTGATCAGATTGATGTTGATTATATGGTAATAAATCGTAGAGGATCTATAACTAATCGTCCTTCACCTATGACTAGCAATCCAAATCATTGGTTTCTAAAAAATAATTATTATTCAGAAAAATTCCTAGACAATCCAGAATGGGAATTAAATATTGGAGATCGTCCAGAAAACTTTATAAAAGTTGTAAACACAGGTAATCCAAATCGAGATTATTAGAAATAAAAAAACCTAGGCGTAACAACCTAGGTTTTTTATTTTGACTTTAAATTTTTTAAATGTATTGCATTTTAATTTTACAAAAATCTAGCCACTGGCTTAAAACTTTTTCGGTGAATTTCACATGGTCCGCATTTTTCTAAAGATTCCATGTGAATTTTTGTGCCGTAGCCTTTATGTTTTTCAAAACTGTATTCTGGATATTTTTCTGCAAACTTAATCATCATATCATCTCTTGCTATTTTTGCAACGATTGACGCAGCGGAAATTGATTTTACTTTTTTATCTCCCTGCGGAATACATTTTTGTTCTATAGTTAAATTTGGAATATATTGATTTCCGTCCAGTAAAAGAATTGTTTTTTGGTTTTGTTCTAAATCTTTAATTTGTTTTTTTAAATCTGTGAAGGCTTTTTTCATTGCAAGAAAACTGGCTTGTAAAATATTCATCCGATCAACAGTCTCATGATCACAAATTCCTATTCCTACAAAAAAATTATCCATAATGAAATCAGAAACTTTTTCTCGCTGTTTTTCACTTAATTTTTTTGAATCTCTAACTAAATCCCAATTTTTATCTTCAAGATCAATGGAATTTAAATCTTTTAAAATTGCTGCTCCGGCAACGACTGGACCTGCTAATGGTCCGCGTCCGACCTCATCGATTCCGATTATGAAATCGTATTTTTGACTGGCTTGTTTTTCGAGTTCGAATGTTGATATTTGCATGAGATGGATTTTTAGTATTTTAGAAAAATTTAAGAATTTAAATAAAACTTAAATTTATGCAATAATGGGTTTTACAACCCATTCTGTAACGTTTGTGTTTTGAAAAACATGTGGAACTGGTTATAAAACCAGTTCCTGCAAAAAAACACGAAATTATATTTAACAAAATATTACCCCCGTCTTCTCTCCAATAAAACCATCATCATCAAACTCAAAACTATCCTCTCTGCATCATCGTTATCTATATTCCCTTCTTTAGTTACTTTAAACCGACGACCTATAAGCGAAGATTCTTTTTTTAATTTAACTACAACTTCACCAGAATTATTTGTAACTAAATAAACTGGATTAAATAAATATCCTGTAAATATACCGAGAATTGGAACTTGGCTCAATAAATAATCCGCTACTTTTATCCAGGCATTTTCTTCTTTAATTTTAAACTGAGGTTGCTCAAACTGATCTATAACGTCATATTCTGCCTTCCAGATCGAAGCCATTCCTTTACGAGCAACTTTGCCAACAGGGTTGTCTGTCGCATTTGAGATACTGTAAGCTGCTGAGAAATCAAACCATTGATCAGCATTTATTTTATACCCTAAATTTTGTTTAGAATCATCTTGAAATACTTCTATTTCCTCCTTAAACTTAAACATTTTTTGTTTAACATAAGCTACTACGTTTCCACTTGCGTCTTCTGCAACAAAGTCATTTGAAAATGTTGTGATTTTAAAAGTGAAATCAATTGGAAACTGTAAATTTTTCATATTGTTTTTCAATTTAATTATTGATAATAATTGACTTTTTTATTTTTTTCTAGTAAACTAATATGTTGTACTTTGTATATATGGAATAAAAATTATTCTAAACTAATGTCAAAAAGGAGACAGAAAAATGCAGATCACTAAGATATTGTTTGTAGAAAGTAATAATGCGGTCTATGAGTATAATAAGAAAAGAGACTCATTTTACCTCCAAAAATTTTTACTTTTTTCGACAGGTATTTTGCTCGTAGGAGAGCAAAGGGACAACACAAGCATCTACTCAATGATGCTTTAGAGTTGGACGTTCCAATAAGACATGAGCAATTAATTGGAGCTGGAAATTGCGAGCGAGGGGAAATTATTTATTGGGGTACCAAAGGCTTTAAAGATGTAGAGTATATATCGCCTCAAAATCCATTGAGAGCCGAGATTTGCAAGCTCTTAAAAATGCCAGACGATTCTGAGGACGCCCCTGAATAAAATTCTAGATCAATGCCGACTCGAGCCAAGCTCTGTCGGCATTTAAACTTTCTAACACTTCTCATCACTAACCAACCGAATATCCGCACCCAAACTCCGCAATCTCTCTTCCAAATTCTCATAACCACGATTAATAGAATAAACATCACGTAAAATAGATTTCCCCTTCGCGCCCAACATCGCCACCAGAATAATTGCTGCAGGACGTAATGCAGGAGGAGACATCATTTCCGCTGGAGAAAATTTAACAGGACCTTCAACATAACATCGATGTGGATCCAAAAGAGTAACATTTGCACCCAAACGATTCAACTCTGCAAAATAAATTGACCGCACTTCATACACCCAATCGTGAATCAAAGTCCGCCCTTTTGCCATTGAAACAATCGGCACGAAGAATGGGAGATTATCCATATTCAAACCAGGAAATGGAAGACCGTGCAACTTATCTTCTAACGCCACCAATTTAGACGGGATCATTTTCAAATCTACTAATTTTGTCTTACTATTTTTAGAAAAATATTCTTCACTCATTTCATATTTTTGACCCATCTTTTCTAATTTCAAAAGTTCTAATTCTAAAAACTCAATTGGACATCGTTTAATCTCAAAAATACTTTTTGTAACAATTGCCAAAGAAATATAAAACATCGCCTCAATCGGATCTTCAGAAATATTGTAAGTAATATTTTTATCAATATTTTCAATTCCCTCCACTTCTAATGTTGAACTTCCAATTCCTTTAATTTTTACACCCAATTTTTGCAAGAAAAAACACAAGTCTTGAACCATATAATTTGAAGTCGCCATTTTAATAATAGTTTTTCCTGGCAATTGAGCAGCTGCCATCAAAGCTGTTTCAGTAACTGTGTCACCAGATTCATAAAGTACAACTTTCTCCGCCGCTTTTAAATTTTCTGCCGTAATTTCAAAACCATCTTTTTTAACATCAATTTTTATTCCAAATTTTTCCAAGGCAAAAAGATGAGGCTTCACTGTTCGTGCTCCTAATTTACAACCTCCCGCTTGCGGAATGAAATATTTATTTAAATTTCCAGACAAAGAACTAATCATCATAATTGCACTCCGAGTTTTTTCCGCTGCTTTTATGTCGATATTTTCAATTGCGATTTTTTTTGGTGGAGTGATTTTGAAAGTTTTATTTTTCTTTTCAATTTTTACTCCAATGCTTTCTAAAATTTCTACCCAACGATTTACTTCTTCGATTTGTGGAACGTTGTGTAAAGTTGTTGTTCCTTTATTAATTAAAACCGCTGCTAAAATTGCTACAGTTGCGTTTTTTGAACCATTTACTTCAATTTCGCCTGATAGTTTTTTCCCTCCATTTATTTCAAAATATTGCATAATTGTAAATTTAATTTATTTATTTTTACTCTGCTAGTTTACCGCAAAACTGTTTTTTTTTCAATGCAATTTAGTTAAATTTATAAAAGTGCTCGCCGCACGGGCTTTTAAAATTAAAAGTTTAAAAGTTTAAAAAATTACAATCACTAAATTTAAAACTTAATGTTCGTGACCTTTCTTTCCTCTCTTTTATGTCATCCTGAAAAATTTTTCTTACAAAAATAAATTAATCTTTTAAAATATATTTTCAATAAAAAATAAAAAATACAAGCGATACTTAAAAAAATTTATTCAGAATATAATAGTATAACTAAACTTTAATTTTAAACTTATAACTTACCAGATTTCTTTAAAAACCCACTCCATATCATTTCGACTGAAGTGTAGCGGAATAGAGAAATCTCAAAGCCTTAGAAAATCACAAAACTTCGAGACCTCTCGACTTTACTATCGCTACGCTCGAGATAATAATATTAGATATTTTTAAGAAATAGATTTTAAATTTGACCTTCTTACAAAAGAAGATAATTAGGTAACAATGGATAAATTTGTCAAAAAATTAAAAAAGAGTCCAAAAGAAAATTCCTCGCTTTAAGATTTTATTAATTTAATAACAACCTAGCTGATTCTCGCAAGAGTCAGCTAGTTTTTTTATTTTAAAAAACAAAACACTGATTTTTCATGTTATAATAAAAATCATAAAACCTAAAAAATAAACATGTCAAATTTCATAATATCACAAGCATATTTCATTTTAATAACCATCTTTATACTCTTCCTGCCAGGATACTTACTACTTTGCGGAGTGTTCAAACGAGAACACTTTTCCGCCATCGAAAAAATAATATTAGCAATTCCAGTCAGTTTCGCCCTAGCAACTTTATCAATGATCATTTCCGGAACACTCGGAATGCCCATCAATAAACCGAAAATCACAATTCTCTTTGGAACAATAAACATCATTTTATTAGCTTTCACTTTTTACCAAAAAAAGAAAGATTCAACCAAAACCGAAAATAAACTTTTCAATTTTTCAAAAAACCAAAGTCGATTAATTATAATTTTGATCGCTTTAACTATAATTATAAAAAGCGTTTATTTAGTTGATGCCATATTCCCCACTTCTACCGATTTAGCCCATCACATGTTTTGGGTAGAAAAAATAAAAACCACCCAAGAACTCCCAGTCTATCAAGAAATCGAAATAGAATATGACGAAAGTGACAATCCCACCCTATCCGAACAGCCAGTACGTACTGCAGACTTCATCGTTGGTGAACATTTAATTTTTGTTGCCATTTCCCTACTTAGCGGAAAAAATGTGGTTTCTGCCTTTCCATCCTTAATTCTTTTGATTATAAATTTAGCCACAATTTTAACCATCTTTATTTTAACGCAAAGATTATTTGAGAAATATAAATACGTAAGCTGGGTTTCAATTTTTGTCTTATTATTTTTAGGACCACTTTACGCAATCAGCTCATCCCAAGCAAAATTCGTAAGTGGCGGAGCGATCGGAAACATTTTAGGCGACCTATTTATTCCAACAATCTTTTATTTTATTTATCGAGCATTTGCCAACAAAAGACCTGCGATGTTAATGATGACAGTTTTTCTCGGCGGAAGTTTAGCTTATATTCATCACTTAAGTGCTTTTATTTTTGGTTATGCCTTTGGATTTAGTGCAATAATTATTTATCTATTTCAAGTAGATTTCAAAAAAACTTTTAGCGACTTTTTCAAATTACGTTCAGTAATAATCATGGTTATTTTGTTCTTATTACAAGTAACTCTAAATTTTATTTTGGAAAAATTTTCAATAAAAATTCCCATTTTAAAAATTGAAAGTTTAAAAATGTCCTCAATGATAATTTTATCAATTTTAGGAAATATTTTTATTTTATCTCTTTTACAAAAAGAATTTAAGGCAGTTATAATTGATTGGTTTAAAAATACAATCAAACATTATGTTTTTGCTTTCGTTATTATATTTGCCTGTATGTTTTTCTTTTTCTATGTTCCTTCATATTTAAACAAAGACGCCATCAGTTCAGCCACAGGAACACCTGAAAAAGCAACTCGAATCGGAATTCCTGTAAATGAATTGATGTACAGCTCAGGCGAGGCTCGCTTTGCTTTAGGCGTTATTGGATTAATTATAATTATTTTAATCGCACTATTAGCTAAACATCCAAAAACTCGAGAATATTTTGAGCGAATTTCTCCCGCAAATCAATATGGACGAGCAATTACAATTGGTTGGGCAACAGCTTTGATTGCAATGAGTTTAGCACCGCAATATTTGAAAGTTAATATTATTTCTAGTCGAATTGCTAATTATGTAATTTTTCCCATTACTATTTTAGCTGGATTTGCAATTGTTTGGATTTTTGATATTCTGCATCAACGGCGAACCGATAAAACTTATTTACCGAAAATTTTTGTTTCGGCAACTTTTACTTTGATATTTTTATTTTTACTAACAAATGGAATGCGAGACAACTCCTCTGCCTTAAATGAATCTCCGGAAGTCAAAAGAGCCGTGCAAACTTATAAAGCTTCTGAACGTCTTAGTGGCATGATTAAAGGTGACGATCAAATGGTTAAAGATCATAATTATATTAAAGGTGATACTTTCATTAAAATATTTTTTGCAAAAGATCCAAATTTCCCGCTTTCTCGTGCTTTCTTCAGAAAATATGAAAATAATCCTTATCGTGAGACTTGCACTTTAGATATGATTTCCAAACCAAATAGTCCTGAAGCTCAGAGATGTTTTGATGGTTTAAATGTTCGTTTTGTCATGGTTCATACCGATCACGATGCCTCACAGTTTAATGGTTCTGATACTTTTAGCAAGATTTATCAAAATGATGAGTTAAGTGTTTATTTAAGAAAAAATTAAAAACAATTAAAAAACAAAAAAGCAATCTCCAATCCCTCCATGTCGTTCCGGAATTTTTTAAAGTTTTTGTTAGAAAATTTTAAAAAATATCCGGAATCTCGATTGGTTTAAGCTAAATCCAATAGAAAAACAATGGACAAACAATATTTTATTTATATTCTAGCAAGTCGTAAAGATGGTGTTTTATACACTGGTTTCACTAGCGATTTGCTAAAAAGAATTTGGGAACACAAAAATAAAGTTGTAAAAGGTTTTACTTATAAATACAATGCTGATAAGTTAGTTTATTTTGAACAAACTGAAAATTCAATAAGTGCAATTGAAAGAGAAAAGAAATTAAAAAAATGGAAAAGACAGTGGAAAATTGATTTGATTGAAAAAGAAAATCCTGAATGGAAAGATTTATATGAAGATTTAACATCATAAAATATATTTAGAAAATTTTCAGTCTCTATGTTATTCTGGAAAATGATTTTGTAGCAAGGCGAAAAAATTACTTTCCGGAATCTCGTTAAGTTTATATAAGTTTTATCGAGATTCCGGATAGATTAATTTGTAATCACTCACTCTGTTCGTGAACAAATTATATCTTCCGGAATGACATAATAAATGTAAAATTATAAAAAATTTAAAAAAGGAATCTATATGAAAAATCAAAAAAATATTATTATTGCAATTGTTGTATTAATGCTTTCTAGTATTATGTTTTTGGGAATTGTGGAATATCGACAACAAACCGGAGAAGACAGTCAAGGTTGGTGGAGTGTTTATTTTGTAGCTCCTTATGATGAAAAGTCTTTAGATTTTGTGATTGAAAATTATGATAAAAAAACTGAATTTAGTTATGAAGTCATTTTAAGTAATGAGGTTGTGAAATCTGAAGATGTCATTGTTGAAAATGGTGAATTTAAAAGTGTTGAATTAGATATTAAAAAAGATGAAATGAAATCTGCTGAAATTAAAGTTAGTCTTTCTGGTGAGAAAAAAGGCAAAAGTATTTTTAAAAGATAAAAAATAAAAAGTCCAGTACCCGCAAAGGTTCTGGACTAGAGTGTTAGTTTACACATCTTTTTTTTAGATAGTTTCTTTTTTCTCCAAAACTATCATTGATTGTTCATCAGGAAATGGACAACTTCCATCTATATATCCGGAACCACATTGTATTTTTTCACAAGAAGGTCTCCAGCTCCTATTCTCACGATTCTTTTTTTGACATTTTGCACAAGGTTTTTTACTTGTATCAATACTACTGTCTGAATTAAACATAGAATGGTCTCCCGTAGATAGAATAATAAGAAGTTTCAAAAAATTCAATTTCAAGTCAATTTTATACAACTAACTTGATAAAGTATTCTATCAGAAGAAGAAGCAGAGGTCAACTCCAATTTTACAAAATCCTTGAATTTAAGCCAAAAAGTGCTAAAATTAAATAACTTAAAAAGTTTTAAAATTATAATGAAAAATACAAAAAAAATTCTCCTCGTCACTCGCCCGCTTTCCCCACCTTGGGACGAAGCCAGTAAAAACTTTGCTTTTGATTTAGTAAAAAATATCACTGACAAAAACATCACAATTCTAACTAACACATTCAACGAAGAATTAAACAAAAACATTCATCAAGCCCAAATTCATCGAGAATCAAAAAACGATTTTAATTTCAAAGAAAAAGTTCGTTCCCTACTATTTCAAATCAAAAATCGCAAAAACTTTGATGTAATTCATTTTATGTTTACACCAACAAAGCTGAACAGTTTTGTAATTAAAAATTTTATAAAAAACAAAAAAGTAAAAACCATTCAAACAGTTGCCACTTTGCGAGAAGATTTATATTCTGATGAAGAATTGAAAAATTTAATGTTTGGAGATGTGATTGTCACCTATTCAAAATATGCTAAACAAAAATTAGAATCATTTGGATTAAAAAACGTTCGACAAATTTATCCTGGATTTAATTTAAATAAATTTAAGCCTGAAGAAAAAGATGTTGAATTAATGAAAAAATGGAATCTTAAACCTCAAGATACAATTGTTAGTTTTCCTGGTGAGTTCGTTCGGCTCGATGCAACTGATTTTGTGATTGATACTTTTTTAGATCTTTGGAAAGATGAAAAAAATCACAACATTAAATATTTATGTGCTTGTCGAATCAAAAATGAAAAAGATGCTGAAAAGAAAAAAGAAGTTATTGAAAAATTAAAAAAAGCTGGTCATTTAGATAAAGTTGCTTTTAGTGATACTTTTGGTGATGTGAATAAACTTTATAATTTAGCAGATATTATTCTTTTTCCTGTTAATAATATGCGAGGAAAATTTGATGTTCCTTTGGCGATGATTGAACCTTATGCTTGTAAAAAACCTGTGATTGCGTCTGATTTGCCGATTTTGCAGGAATTTTCTAATGATAAAATTAATGTTATAATTGAAAGGAATAATAAAGAAGATTTGAAACGAGCAATTCTAGATTTGAAAAATGATGAAAATAAAAGAAAAGAGTTAGGCGAAAATGCTTTTGATTTTGCACATAAGACTTTTGATATTAAAAATATTGCTGAGCAGTATGAAAATATTTATGAAGAGTTGTTTTAAAGTTCACTATAACTCTCCCTCATGTCATTCCGGAATTTTTTATAATTTTTGAAAAAATTCTAAAAAATATCCGGAATCTTAAAATTTCAAATTTAAGCAAACTCTAACTACAACACAAATGAATAAAATCTATTGCGTATACATTTTAGCCAGCAAGAAAAATGGTGCATTATACATAGGCGTTACAAGTGATTTAAAAAATAGAGTTTGGCAACATAAAAATCACGCTGTTGATGGTCATACAAGTAAATATTTCATTCATAAATTAGTTTATTATGAGCAAGGCGGTAATATTGTAAGTGCAATCGAAAGAGAAAAAGAATTAAAGAAATGGAAAAGACAATGGAAAATTGATTTAATTGAAAAAGAAAATTCTGAATGGAAAGATTTGTATGAAAATTTATAAGTTAAATGATTCTCTTCAAATTTAAGATTCCGGATAGATTAATTTGTTTCCAATCGCTATCGCTCTTGGACAAATTATATCTTTCGGAATGACAACTGAAAGTAATCAAAAAAACCTAAAAATAAAAAGTTTTTTCAAAAATCTAAAGATAATCTTAAAATTATCTTGAAATTTTTAAAGCGAACGTCGGGCCAATACTGCAAACGTTCGCTTATATAATCCTAGCCGAGGCACCCACCTGGGTAACCCAATGGACAATCGCCTCAATGAGGATTTCCGTCTTCATCGCAACCATTTAAAAAATATTTTTTAGGATTGATTGTCATGATGTGCCTCCTGCAATAATTTTTTATATTTTTGAAAGAGTTTCAGCCACCCTTTTCAAGTAAATTCTATCAATTTAATACTTATTTTATAAGCAAAAATCAATAAAATATTTTATCTTAAAAAGGGCTAGGATTGCTTCTGCTAGGGAAATAATTTAAGCTCTTTTTAAGAAACTAAATCATAGCTTAGCACAGAATAAAAGCATTGTCAATAGCGACAGACCAATCATTTTTAGTTATAATAAAAACATAAAAACTTATTTAAAAAATCATGAAAAATCATAAAAATTCAATCAAAAAACAATCCGAACATAAGTTCAAATTTGAAACTGACAAAATGAAAGTACCAGCCACTTTTTTCATGTCAGAAGAATTACTACCAAAAGAAGAAACTTTCGCACAAGTTGAAGACGTAGCTTCCAATCCCGAAGTTTCTGGATACGCAGCCATGCCTGACATCTGTTCAAAGCCTGGACGAAAAAACGCCTCTGGTTCAGTTGTAGTTTCCAAAGATTACATTTTTCCCCAAGTCAACGATTCCGATCCAAACTGCGGAATGCGCTTAGTAAAAACTAATTTGACCGAAGACAATTTCACCGAGAGCGAAATTCAACTACTTTTTGAAGAACTGACTTCTGTTGTGCCAACTAAAACATTCGTCGGAACTAAAATTCCATTTAAAACTGTTGTTGATATTTGCCGTAGAGGAACAAGTGCTATTGTTGATTATTTAGACATTCGCACAAAAAATGAATTAGAAAACTCTCAGCAAAAAAACGGTAACTTTTTAGAGCGTGAATATTCCAAACAAGAAATTTTTGATGCTATTCCAAAACTTTATCTTTTCTTTGCACAGTATCGCCTAGGAGTCTTAGGGGCAGCTGGAAATCATTATTTAGATTTAATGAAAGTTACCGATTTAGTTAATCCTGAAATGGCAAAAAAATTTGGTTTAAAAAAAGGACAATATTTATTCATGATTCACACTGGTTCTGGAATTCTTGGACAATATACAATGTACACCTACACCGCAAAAAAACGTGAGCACCTAAGTCAAACTGTAATGACAACCTTAGGAAGCTTAACTTTTCAATCTAGAAAAAAAGATGTTTACAAAGCAATCAAAAAAGCTATTAAAAAACACATGCGAGATGATTCCTTGTTGAAATTTAAAGGCAATTCTGAAGAAGCTAAACTTTACATGACTGCTCGTGGTGCTGCGTCAAATTTTGGAACTGCTAATCGTGCAACCATTACTCATAATATAAGCAAAACAATAAAAAGTATGTTCAATCGTGATCCTGAGATGGATTTAATTTATGACATGCCCCATATTTCAGTAACTCAAGAGAATCATTTTGATGAAGACGTTTGGGTACATCGTGGAAATGCTTCCCGTGCTTTTGGTCCAGATCAAATTAATCATCCCGTTTACGGCGAAACTGGCGAACCACTCTTTATTCCGTCATCAATGAGTACTGACGCTTACATTGGAGTTGGCACTGATCAAAATGAGGCAGGATTTTTCTCCGCTCCGCATGGAACTGGGAAAGGAATAAATAAAAACGAAAAAGATATTGAGAGCAAAAAAGAACTTTTTGAAAAAATGAAAAACAAAGGTGTTAAACTTTACAACGCTCAATCTTCAATTGTTATCAATCAGGATTCTGCACGTTACAAAGATGTTTCAAAAGTTATCACCGGAGTTGAAGAAAATGGAATTGCTCATATCGTTGCAAAAATGAAACCTGTGGCGGTGATTATGTATTAAAAATAAAATATCAGATTTTTAAATTATTAGTATTTTAAACTAAAATTTATTTACAAACAAAAAAACAGAGTTTCGAGACTCTGTTTTTTGTTGTCACATTTTCAATAAAATTTTTATAAACCTTGTTCAACTGATGGTTGTGAAATCGGAGCTTGAACTGAAGGCTGAGTTGACGGTTGTTGCGGTGGGTTTTTTTGTAAACATTCAACTGATACTACATTAATTTCTTTCTCACTATTAGAAAGTGGGACCTGGGTACATTTAGACGCTTCTATAATAACTGTATTAACTGCTTTATTTATTCCTGCCTGTATTCCCGCTTCATAAGATTCTTCTATTTCACGAACCTTGAAATCTTGCCACTGATCATTTGCGATATACCAAACTGAAAAAACTGCCCACACCAAAACTGCTGCTAAAAATATAACTCTTTTATTTAACTTTTTTATTTTCATAACTTTTTTATTTATTAATTTTAATTTTTAAACTCTACTTTTATTTTAACTTATTTTTTACAAATAATCAAAATTTTTAACACCTACAAAAATTTGTAAATCTTTAAAAAATGTCATACTATAAAATAGAATTTATTTAAAAGTGTATTAATATTAATTAGATCGAGCCTAAAGATTTAAAAAATATTTAATTTTAAATCATTTTATATAGCAATAAAATTACGTTTTATTTCTACGGTCTCCTATAATATTTTTTAAAATAAGACAGAAAATGAATATGTTAAAAGTCTAATGTGATAAACTACAATTCAATTGATTAAATTTAAATAAAAGTGTAAAATTAATATATTGAAATTAATTATAAATTAAAGAAAATGAAATTAATCATAAATATTCCTGCTTACAATGAAGGTGAAGTTATTAAAAAAACAATCAAATCTATTCCACGTGAATTTGAAGGAATTAATGAGGTTTTAATTCAAGTTGTAAATGATGGATCTAAAGATGATACTGCTAAAATTGCTCGTGAAGCTGGTGCTGACATTGTTGTTTCGCACTTGACGAATCGACGTCTAGGCGTTGTTTTTAATACTGCTGTCGAAAGTGCTCTGAAAAATGGTGCTGATTTTATGGTTAATATAGATGCCGATGGTCAATTTGACGTTAATCAGATTAAAGATGTTTTGGCTCCTGTTGTAAATAATAAAGTTGACATGGTTATTGGTGATCGCTTTAATAAAGGGACTGCCCATGGAATCCCTTTCATAAAAAGTTTTTTTAATAAGCTTGGTGCTAAACTTGTCGGAACTTTTCTTGGTGTTAAAACTCATGATCTAACTTGCGGTTTTCGTGCTCATAATCAAGAAGCTCTTTTACGTTTGAATCAAGTTTCTGGTTTCACTTATACACAAGAGACAATTATTGATGCGATTGGTAAAAATTTAAAATTAAAGTGGGTGCCTGTAACTGTGCGTTATTTTGAGGGACGTGAATCTCGCATTGTAAAAAGTGTTTTCAGTTTTGTAAATAATAGTGCTAAAATTATTATTAAAGCAGTTCGTGATGTTCGTCCAATGAAGTTTTTTGGTATTCCAGGAATGATTTTAATTTCTTTTTCGGCTATATTTGGAATAATTTTTATTTCGTTTTATTTGCAAGAATTTAAAGTTACTAAATATTTTAATTATTTATTAGCTGCGATTACTTTGTTTTTGATTGGTTTGCAATTTTTTGTTTTTGCTCTGATTGCGGATATGATCAAAGGTAGTCGAAAATTAACTGAACAACAGATGTATTTAACGAAAAAAGAAAAGTATTTTGAAAAATAAAAATCTATAATTTTGAAAACAAAAAAACCGAGCGGTCATCATAATGACTCTCGGTTTTTAAATTCTGAAATAATAAGTCCCTATTCAACAATAGCAATAATTTCTTCAGCTTTTACAATAATATATTCTTTATCATTAATTTTAATTTCTTCACCTTCATATTTCTTGTAAATAACAACCTGTCCTTTTTTTACCGTAATTTTATCACTATCACCCACTGCCTCAACTTTACCTTGTTGGGTTTTTTCAACTGAAACTGTGTCAGGAATGAAGATACCAGAATCGGTTTTAGTAGCTACTTTGACAGGTTTAATTAAAACATTTTTACCTAAGGGTATAATTTTTTTACTCATTTTTTAAATTCTTATTTGTTTAATAGATTTCTTACAAGATATTTTAAAGAAATCTATTCTAATTATATCAAAAATTAGCACTCGGTCAAGCACAGTGCTAACTAAAAATTATAAATTTGTGTTAAAATAAAGTTAGTAAAAATTTATTTATACAAGAATATGCAAGATATAAAGCGACGCGATAGAAAAAAGAATAACAAAGTTATGAGAAAATCTCCTAATTCAAGTGATGTTTTAATAAAAAAAATTATAATATCTATTTTGATTTTAGCTTTTATAGGAATAGTCATCTTTTCTTTTTTTTGGGAGAATAAAGACTCTCGACAAATAACTATTGAAATTCCTGAATCTGAGTATAATAATGAAGAAAATATAGCAAAAAATGATGCAACTGATAAAAAAATTAACCAAGAAAATGCTTCAGAAAATGAAATAGCAACTGAAGAAAATGTAAATGCCAATTCTTCAGTTACTTCTGAAGAGGCTAAAAAAATTATTGAATCTAAAGCGAAGGAATCTATTATTGCAATCAAAAATAAAGATTTTAAAGCTTTGGCAGAATTAACACATTCTGAACATGAACTTGTTTTTTCACCTTATGCTAATTTTAATAATAAAAACAAATCTTTTTCGCAAGATAAAATTAAAAATATTTCAACTGATTCTAAAAAATATATTTGGGGTGAATATAATGGACTTGCTACAGGACAAATTGAAATGACTTTTGCGGATTATTACAAATTATTTATTTATGATCAGGATTTTTCTAATGCTGAAAAAATTTCTTATAATGAAGATTCAAATAATGGAAAAATTAAAAATAATTCTTCAAGTTTTTTTGATAATTCAATTACAGTTGAATATTATTTTTCTGGGTTTGATCCTGAACTTAAAGAAAAAGATATGGACTGGAGAAGCTTACGTTTGGTTTTTATTGATATTGATGGTGAATGGTATTTGAAAGGGATCAGTCATGATGAATTAACTATTTAAATTTAGATACATTTAGAGTATCAAAAAACCAGCTTAATGCTGGTTTTTTAGTTATCAGATAATTTTATGCTTACTTCATGGTTTTTTCTAAATCATCTACTGCATTTTTAATCACAGCTCCATAATCATCTAATTTTTCAGTCAAAAACTGATCTACTTTTTCTGGAGAAGCTACTTCATCCATCAAATTTGCGAGTGCATCCCTATCTTCATCATTTAGCAGTTCATATGCATCTACTACTACCCTTTTTACTACTGATTCTGACATTTTTTCTATTAACTCTTGTTGATCTTTTTCTTCTAGATTTTCAAATCCAAACTTTTTTGCAATTTGTTGTTGTATATCTTTTACGCTAACTTGTGATTGATTATTTGTATTCATATTTTTATTTTATTTTTAAAAATTATATTTAAAATTTATTTTTCATATACATAGGAATGAAGTCTTTTAACTTCAAAGCATTAACATCTGTACCAAATGGATCTCTAGATGCTATATCACGAGCACGCTTAACTGCCTCAGCTAATCTAATCCTTCCGCCTTGTTCAAATTGACTATCACTATAACTTATTAGAGGTAATTCACCCTTTAAGTCCGCAGAAGAATCACTATTCAATATACTTAAATAATCTTCAACGCCAGTGTTTTTTACTGACTCATAATATTTAGGATGGCCTTCACCCCAAATTTCCTTTGACCAATCAGCCTCGTATTGAGTAAGTCCTTCATATGGACCATTCTCAATAACTACAGTCCCTGGATCACTCCCTAAAACCGTCTCCTGAATATTTTCTTGAGGAGGAGCTATTTCTGACGACTGCTCTTGTATGTTGTCTTGAAGTTGTTGATTAGGAGACTCAATATCTACTGAAGATGAGGTCTCTGGACTATTTTCAGCCCCTAATAAAGATTCTCCCGAAGGACCTTCAATACCTAGAATTTTAATATCATTTGGATAACCACTCATATCAAACTTAATTCTTGCACCTTCAGGAACTTTAAGAGGATCAAATTGAGGATTTTCTACTGCAAATTCTTTCCATATAACATGACTTCTAGCTTCTTCATGAGAACTAAGTATATCAGAAAATTTAGGATTATTTTCAGTTACTTCTTGAAGTGCAGGATCTTGTGCAAGCATATTAGTAATACGACCTTCTATACTCTCACCTTCCATTAGAGGAGTTGACATAGCCATACCTTCTGAAGTAACAGATTCCAAATTACCTTGACTATTTTCCATTATATTCCCCGCATCAATGCCAAAAGGATTTTCAATTTCTGCCTTGCTAACAGTACCTTCTCCAGAATCCACAGCATGACCATCCTCGACATTGACTTGCAAAGTATCTTGTTCTTCAGGAAAATTTATTTCTCTACTAGAATCTATAGTATTACCATCCACTTTATCCATAACTGGCTCTAAAGATTCATTTAAGCCTGTTTTATTAGCCAATTCTTCAGTAACATTATCTTTAACAGCCTCAGCATTTGATTGCCAAGCATTTTTTTCAGAATAATTTATATTTTCACCAGAGCTTGTCGCTAAAGATTCATCAACTCCACTTAATTCATCACCACCAGATGGAATACCGTCGCCACCCTCAAATATATCATTAAACTTATCTACGCCTGCTCCAGCAACTTCTTTAACTTTATCTAAACCTGCCCCAGCATAATCCTTAGCTTTTCCAGCCATTTCACTAACTTCATCTCCATAATTATTAAAAGCCCATCCGAATAATTTTCCCCCAAACATAATAGTTGCTCCAGCAGCTATTCCATAACCCCACCTTTTCATTCTTCCTGCTATTTGTGATTTTTTACCTTTTTCAATAGTCTCATTATCGTATTTAGCAAGTGCTGCCTTTAATTTTTCTTCACTATCAGATTCTTTAAGTTCTTTTTCTACGCTTTTTTCGTGAGCCACCTTAGCTTTTTCTTCAAATAAATTAAACACACCTGTGCCAGCTACACCTGCACCCAATGATCTTCTAATCCAAGTACATACACCTACTGTTCCAACAGCAACAGCTCCACCTCCTGCAAGAGCAACTGTTGTACCAACCCCTAACATTGCCACACTTGTAGCTATCTTAGCTGGTCCAGAAATACCCTTATACCACTCAATTACTTTATGCATTTTTTCACCAACTTTTTCAACCATACCCAAATTTTGGGATTTAGCTTCTAATCTCGCTTCATAAAGTTCTCTTTCTTGAAGTTTAAGGAATTTCAATTGTTCTCTACTAATTTCATCAGCTCTTTCTGGATTTTCTAATTTTTCTCCAGTTTTAAAAATTCTATACTCATCTAATAAAGCATAGTATTCCTCCTTTGCTTTTTGAGTATTTTCATCATTACCTGCTCTAACTTCCTGAACCATATATTCTTTACCTGCGATTCTAATTCTGGATTCTAGGTCACCTAACTGTTCATTCTTCTCAGATCCTTTTCTTTTAGCAGATTCTACAATTAAAGCAAGTAATTCTTTTACCCTATCTAAATCAATATCTCTAAGCTCTCCGATTTTTGGTATTGCTACTCAAATATAGAAATAGCAATTTCTCTGTGCATGAATAGCAAGATTGTATTTTCAACCATTTCAATACTTTTAGAATAACAATGAGTTTTCCTATGAAATCTTGCTATATAATGTCTTAATTGATTATTCATTCCTTCAACTGTAAAAGTCTCTGCTTTTGTTTGAATGTGCTTATCTTTTGGTAAAAATTTTTTATAAACATCCCAATGATCTGAACAGTATTTATCGCAATCAATTTTTTTGATTTTGTCCCATAATTTTCTTCCAGTTTTTTCACCTCTTGTCCCTATCACGAAATCAATTATTATTTTACTAGATCTATCAACTGCAAGCCAAATCCAGGCTTTTTTCTTTTTTTTAACACAAAATGCCACATTTCATCTAATTCCATTTTTTCTATTTTCCAATATTTTACTTCTTTTTTACTTTTTAAAATATTCCTTAATTTTTTAGTTGCTTTTTTTACCCATCTTAATATACTAACGTTACTAACTTTCAGTATTCTTCCTATTGATCTAAATCCTAGTCCCTCTAAATACATTTCAATTGCTTTTTTCTTAATTTATTTAGGTTTTCCTCTTTTTGTAAATATAGAAAAGTTATATCTACATTCTTTACATAGATATCTTTGTTTTTTATTTACTTTACCATTTTTAACATAATTCTTATTATTGCAATGAGGGCATTTAATTTTCATTTTTTTGTTTTTAGGTATTTAATTACCTATTCATTTTACATTATCTATAGTTTGGTAGCAATACCCGATTTTTTTTATTTTTTTACCATATGTATCTTTTTCCTCATCAGATAAATTAGGTAAATTATTTATAAGTTCTTCAACTCTAACTAATTCTTTTTTAATTTCTTCGCTGAGCTCTTTATTTTCTGAATTTTCTTCTTGTTCTTGATTTTCTTCCTTATCTTTTAGCTCTTTTTCTATTTTATCAGTTCTATATTCTAAATTTCTATCTTTAAGAGTATCTGAAATTTTTAATATCTGTACATCTAATTCTTGAAGTCTTCCATTTTCATTATTAATTTCTTCTAAAATTATTTGATTCCTCTCTTTAACAAGTTTTACAAATTCTTCCTGCAATTCATTATCGCTCATGTTTTCAAAAGACATGTTTGAATCAATTCCTCCAACCTGTTCTGAATTTTGAAGTTGTTCTTTTTTAGCTTCTAATTCTTCTTGTTTTTTAGTTAGCTCTTCTATAACTTTTGGATCACCTCCACCTTCTTTCTCAAATTCTTTCAATTTATCACCTCTAATTTGTGCTATTTGTTCTTCTATAGAATCTAAAGTTTCTTCACCTAATGGTTTTTCAACTGCTTTTAAGCCATCGGCTAAAAGTTCTTCATCAACACCCTCCTCAAGCTTTTTTCCTGTGACTTCTTCTTTAATGTTTTTGTTGGTCGACACAAACTCGCCACCATGGTTTTTTATTGCTTCTCTCCAACGTTCTAATTTGCCAGTCATTTCTTCTACTTGAATTTCTTCAATTACATTATCAGGCATCTTTTCAAAATGAACTCTCCCATCATTTTGATTAAATCTAATAACTTTAAGCCTCATTGATGCTTCTTTAAGATCCCACCATCCATCTTCACCTACATGAAGTTCCTTATTAATTTCTTTAATTTCAACAGATGAAAATTTTTCTTTTGAATTTTCGATAACACCTGAGTCTTTCTGGCTACCTTTTTTTTCTTTAGAAGTAGCTTTATTATCAGTATTATTACCTTTTTTTTCTTCACTTTCTAAATTTCCACTACCTTTCAATAATTCCTTAATTTCCCTAGCTATTTTTAAATGTTCTTTATAATCATACACCTGTTTCCCTTTGTCTGTATCAAATTTAGATGCCCCAATCTTATCAAAAAGTTCATGTACTCTGTCCCTTAACTCCTGTGTTTCCCAAGCATTAGAATCATCCAAACTCTTAATTTCTTCTTTTATTCTATGAACAATCCCACTTTTTCCCATTTCAGAATAAGCCTGTTCTTGAGTTAAATCTTCTTCTTTCTCATTATCATTTTTTAATATTTCTTCGGAAGGAGCTGTGTTTTTTTCTGACGAACTTAAATCATGATCAAAACCACCTATAGCATCATTTTCGGGATCTTGAATATTTTTTTTTCTATTCTCCTCATTATAATTCATTCTCCTATCAATTGTTTTATTTCTAAACTCATCATCAAAAGATTGTTTTTCTTCACTTGACCAAGTTTCAAAAGTTTCTTTTCCCATATTATTTTTATTTTTAAAAAAGTTATTCTATATAATTAACATACTATAATTATATCATAAAAATAAAAATTCTCCCAACAAGCCCAAGCTAATTTTAATCAAGAAAATTTAACCTCAAACACTCATTAAAATTCTTAAAAAATCTGCATTATACAATTTCAATTTAAGCATAACAACACGAAAAAATCTCGAAATTTACATAAAATTAAAAAGTTTAAGATCTTCCAAAAGATATTCTCTGCCTATAACATTTATTTTATCTCTCAACTTAGTTATCGCTACTCTCAAGATGACATATTTATGAATTTCCAAAAAAGTCTATCACATTTTTCCAAACTAATAATTTAAAAATAACCTAAAAAACATAATTGATTTCTTATTTTTTGCAACCCTCCCCTAAGAAGGGTTGCATTTTCTCAAATTTTAATATATAATACTTTCTAACTGTACGAAATTTTGAACATTATTTTTTCAAATGAGTATAGTGTAAAGAAAAGAATGGTTATTATCTACAACCATTCTTTTAAAATTTAAACCGATTTTTGTTTCATTAAAAATTATAGAAATTATCTGAAACTTTTTAGAATTGTTTAAGATTGTTTATCCAATGCAGGTGTATCATTTATTTGGCCAGCTTGATTTGGGTTAATAATTTGTTATTGATTATTTAATCCTAAAACTTTTTCTTTAGTGAAGCAAAGAAAAAGTTTTAAAAGTTTGTTTCGGGTATGGGTGATTTTTAGAGAGGGTCGCCCGCCCAACTGAGTTTATTATTTTTTAAAAATAGTGAATTCGGTTGGGAATTTTGGTATTATATTTTGAATTCTACTTAAGGAAAGCTTAATGAAATTAGGAATTTTAACACTTTTAGTTAGTTCATTATTAATTTTAGACGGTTTAATAGCACTACCGTTATTTTTAATAGTAGCATATATTGCGCTTGAACTGCTACTTATTTGGTAAAACTTTTGCAACGTACAAAGTCTTACCAATCCAACCAAATTTATTATTCAAAAAAATAGTAGGTTTAGTTAGATTTTTATAAATAAAAGTTACTGTCCCACCAGAATGGTTGACGGGTCTTAAATGGCGTGTTAGGCTTTTATTTAAGTTGATAAAAGATAGGTTATTAAAAAATGTTTTAATAGTTATTTCAACTGAATTTATTATTTTTGAATAGTGAATTTAGTTGGGAGAATTTCGAAACGTTCGAGATAATTCCTATTGTACCTTACAGACTTTGACGTTTGGTTAAAGTCTAAATATCAATTTCCTAATTTAAAAGGAGAAAGGGAAATGAAAAAGTTATTAGTTGTTTTAATACTACTCATTGTAGTATTATCTGGAAATGCAATCTCAGCTGCACAACAACCTGTATTTCCAAAAGACTATTATCCATACCCCACTCATGGTGAAAATAATTTCAATTTTCATGCACCGCAGCCTTCAGCAAAACCGAAAATTGAATCATGTAGTCAAATGAAGAAGAGACTGGGGGAAAAGTTTCCATACTTTAGTGTGAAAGCTTGCAAGAAAGCAAGAAAAAAGGGTTAGACCAAATGACAGAGAATTAAAAAAAATATTTTTCTATATTTCTCTATAATTTTGTCGCTCAGCTGTATTTTATTTTATACAGCTGAGCTTTTTTTATTTTAAAAACCTTTACAAACCCCAAAAACTAAACTATCATAAAATAATGAATACACAAACTCAACCAACCATCCTAACCCTCGGACCAAAACATACCTTTTCCGATTTGCAAATCCCCCACTTTCAAAAAATTATTTCTAAAAAAGAAAAACCTTACGCAAAAAGTCTCAAAAAAAACTTTTCAGAAATAACAAAAACACTCAAAGAAAACCTCCACTATCTTGCTGTCGTTCCTTTAGAAAATAGTATTCAGGGAGATGTAACGGAAGTTCTGGATGCAATCTACAGTCAAGATTTCAAAATTTTAGCGGGACACTGGCAATCAATTCACCTATCACTTTGCGGAGTTAAAAAAATAAGTGCTGAAAATTATAAAAATATCACTAAAATATTTTCTCATCCGCAACCACTTTCCCAAGCAAAAAAATATCTTGATGAAAATTTTCCTAACGCTGAGCGAATAGAAATGACTTCAACTGCTGAAGCGATCCGTTATGTCGCTGAAGAAAAAAATGAAAACTTTTTAGCCGTCGGTCCAAAAGAATCTGGTGAATTTTACGATTTAGAAATTTTAGCTAAAAACATTGAAAGTTCAAAAAACAATCAAACTTTTTTTGTTTTGTTGTCCAACTCAAACCGTAGGGGTGTATTGCAATACGCCCCTACAACAAAACGTGCAAAACAAAAACCATGAAACCGCCCTAGCCTTCACATTCAATTATGACAAACCATCTTCCCTATTTAATGTTTTGCAATTTTTTGCTAAAGAAGAAATTAACTTAACAAAAATCGTTTCTCGACCAACTGGTGAAAAACGACATGATTATATTTTCTATTTAAACTTCGAAGGAAAGATTAGTGACAATCGAAATCTTTTAGAAAATATAAAATCAGAAACTAAAGAATTAAAAATCTTAGGTGAATATTTAGTTTTTTAAAAAATGATTTAATGCGATGTGAAATTTTTCACATCGCATTTTTTAACGCTTACACAAATTACAACGGCCTTGTACTTTAATGGCGGCCTCCTTGTTTTTTGTAGTAAGCCTCTTGAAGGCTACCTGGATAATACTCATCTCCATCTTTTTTACGCTTTTTAATTTTAGTGGAGACCTTATCTTTTTCTGTCTTATCAGTAGGTGTTATTGTTGTTAACGGAATCAACGCTGAAAGGTCTTTTTGAGCCCTCTTATTTGCTTTGTCGTGAGCATTCATGATTTTCTCCTTTATGTTTTAAAAAATAGATAAATTCAATCATTTAAATTTATCCAGTTTATACTGCCAATTAAACCCTCTAATATTAATAAAAGACTTAATCGGCAGATAAAACCAAAAGAAGAAATAAAACTGACTATAACTAAAAGAACTATAAATCAACAGTTTTATTAACCATTGATTCAATATCATAGCATTTAAAAAAATACTTGTCAACCACTCTCGCGGTAACATCTCACTTTCCTTGTGTGTCATCCTGAAAAATTTTTCTCGCAAAAATAAATTAATACTTTAAAATATATCTTGATAGAATTACCAACTAATAAATTAAAATGAACCTCAAAAAAATTTATTCAGGATCTCATAGTATAACTAAACTTTAATTTAAAATTTATACTTTATTGTACGCTCCTAGATCCTGAATAAACTATTTTTTCAAATATTGTGATAATTTTAAATTAATTGATTAAATAAAGATCATCTTAAAATTTAAAAATAAAATAAAATAAAAATAATTTTTCAGGATGACCTGTGTGAAGAGTTACCAGTTTAATGCAGGAACGGGTTTTACAACCCGTTCCACACGTTTCAAAAAAGTTTTAAAATAAACTCAAGAATAAATCTCAATCCGCCACAAAAACATTAGGAACTAGTTTTATAACTAGTTCCTGTAAATATCTCAACCAAATTAATTTTATAATTAAAATCTCTCAACAACCTTCACAGAATAATTCATCCTCTCCCTAGACTTATAATAATTCTTAATTGTAATATCTATTAAAAATCCAAATACAAAAAACTGAACTCCCAGCATAATAAAAAATACTCCCATCAGTGGCCAAATCCTTTCCGAAATAGATGCCTGATAAACAATTTTTTCAATCGCCATCCAAAACAAAATCAAAGAACCAAAAGAAATCAAAACAATTCCACCACCACCAAAAAAATGCAAAGGACGAGACGCATACTTTCGCCAAAACCAAATCATCACCATATCCACAAAACCCTTAACGCTCCTCTTCCAATTATATTTTGTCACACCCACAGTCCGCGCATAATGAGAAACCTTAACCTCCCCCACCGTATAACCATCAGACTCCAAAATAGCAGGAATAAATCGATGCATTTCTCCAAATAAATCAATTGTCTTCAAAGCGTCTGCAGAATAAACTTTCAAACTACAACCTGAATCATGAATAGAATCTTTTAATAAGATCTTTCGCAACTTATCTGCAGTTCGAGAAAAAAACTTTTTACTAAAATCATCTTTTCGATCAAATCGCCAACCAGACACAACATCAAATCCCTCTTCCATTTTTTCTAAAATTTTTGGAATATCTGCAGGATCATTTTGTAAATCACCGTCCATCGTAATAATTTTTTCTCCTCGAGCCTGTTTAAATCCAGCATCAAAAGCCGCTGTCTGTCCAAAGTTTTTTCGCAACTGAATAAAAACTAAAGGTGAACATTGTTTACATTCCTCAACAGTTTTATCACTAGAACCATCATCTACAAAAATAATCTCAAAACTCTGATTCAAAGAATTACAAGCATCTAAAATTTTCTTGTGCAAATTCAAAACATTTCCCTCCTCATTATAAAGCGGTACTACAATTGAAATGTCGATTTTTTCTGAATTATTTTCCATATTTTCCTTTTAATTTTTTAGTTTATAAATCACACTTTATTATTATAAAATAAAAGTACATCAAAATCAAACAGTATGTTATAATTAATACAGATTTTTAAAATAAAAAAGTGCTAGCCGCACGGGCTTTTTAGGTCAAAAATTTTAAATCTCCACAAGTTTTCTGTCATTCTGAACGGATTTATTTTTTACTAGAAAAAATAAAGAAGTGAAGAATCCCCCGTAGAGAATCATAAAACTTTAAATCTCTTGATCTTACTGCATAAATAAATCTATTTAAACAAAACCTATGAAAATATTAATAACTGGAGGCGCTGGATTCATTGGCTCACACACCGTCGTTGAGCTTTTCGAATCTGGACACACGCCCATCATCATTGATAACTTTTCAAATTCAGAAAAATGGATCATTGATCAAATAGAAAAAATTAGCAAAAAACGACCAATTGTTTACGAAGGTGACTGCAATGACTTAGATTTTTTAAATAAAGTTTTTAAAAAAGAAAGTCAAATCGACGGAATCATTCACTTTGCCGCTTTTAAAGCAGTTGGCGAATCAATCGATAAACCCCTAGAATATTATAAAAATAATATTCTTTCTTTTATAAATATTCTGGAAACTACAAAAAAATATAACACAAAAAATATTGTTTTTTCTTCTTCTGCAACGGTTTATGGCGATCCTGAAAAAAATCCAATCACTGAGAACTTTCCCCGCCAAGAAGCAACTTGTCCTTATGGAAATACAAAAATAATGTGTGAAGATATTTTACGAGATACAATTACCAGCAAAGTTAAAATGTCTGCCATTTCCCTACGTTATTTCAATCCAATTGGTGCTCATCCATCTGGATTAATTGGTGAACTACCAATCGGCGTACCCAACAACTTAATTCCTTATATTACACAAACTGCTGCCGGCATTCGAGAAAAACTAACAATTTTTGGAGATGATTATGAAACCGCTGATGGAACTTGTATTCGTGATTTTATTCACGTTGTTGATTTAGCCAAAGCTCATATTGCCACCCTTGAATATTTAGAAAAACAAACAACACCTTTTTATGATTTTTTCAATGTCGGAACTGGTCAAGGAAATAGCGTCATGGAATTAATAAAAGTTTTCGAAAAAGTAAATAATTTGAAACTGAATTATGAAGTTGGAAAAAGAAGACAAGGTGATATTTCACAATGTTGGGCTGATACAAATAAAATAAATAAGATTATTGGTTGGAAAAATGAAAAAACTTTAGAAGATTCTTTACGAGACGCTTGGAATTGGCAAAAAAAGTTGATTAAATAACTAATTCTAAAGCTAACATCAGTTAATAATAAACTCAATTACAAAATAAATGACAAAAATAAATTCAAAATCTAAGATATTTTTTAAATTAATAATATTAATACTTGCTTTATATTTTTTATATTTTGTTGGATCAATATTTTATGAAAGAAATTTTATTAAAAATGAAATTAATTTAACAGAAGAAAAAGATGAGCAGACCGAATTAGAAAAATTAAAAAATCGACCTCCTATAAATACAGAAATTTCCTCGCCTAAAGAAAACCCAGAATTAGATAATTCAGATGATAAATCTGAAAGTAATAATTTCGAACGAGAAAGTCAATTAGAAATTTCTCGAAACGACTGTGATAACCAATGTAAAAATTATACAGAAATAAGTAAATTAGAATATTGTAAGCAAGTTTGTGGTTTGATATCAATGGAAAAGACTAAGGGAAATGAGAACAGTAAAGCAGACGATGTTGGAAAAGCTTGTGAAGAATTTATCGGAATAAAAAAAGATTATTGTTGGCGCGATCAAGCGATTGACGAAACAAATTTTGAAAAATGTAAAAAAATAAAAGATGGCAATGTCTATAAACAATGTAAAAATAGAATTACTGAAGATATAGCTGATAGTCAATTTTAATATAAAAACTCTTACAAAAATAATTTAAAAAAACATGAAAAAAACAAAAAAAATATCGGCATTTTTATTGATGGGATTTTTAATTTATATTCCCCTATTTGCCTTTGGAAATGAAGAAACTGGAGACTCAATGTCTTCTCATTCAAAAAAGATCACTGAAACAATTGGGGTAAAAAAATATAAAGAAAACCAGGTTATTGTTAAGTATAAAGAAAATGTAATCCAATTAATTAATACTGAAAGTAAGCGTTTAGCAGAAGCCTCTCAAGCAGAAAAAAATCTTGAATCAGAAGAAGTTCCTGAATTAAATATAGTACTTTTAAAATCAGCTACAAAAACTACAGAGGAGTTAATATCCGAATTAGAAAATGACCCAAATGTTGAGTATGTGGAGCCTAATTACATTAAAGAAATAAGTTATACACCCAATGACAGTAATTTTATTGATCAATGGGGATTGAATAATACTGGACAAACTGGAGGAACTTCTGATGCAGATATTGATGCTTCTGAGGCTTGGGACTCTGAAAATGATACTAATAAAATTGTTGTTGCGGTTTTAGATACAGGAGTACGTTATACGCATGAAGACTTAGCAAATAATATGTGGGATGGATCTGCTGGATGTAATGATGAAAATAATAATCCAATTTTTGGAGGATGCCCAAATCACGGTTGGGATTTTGAGAATGGAGATAACGATCCAATAGATGATAATGGACATGGAACTTTTATTTCAGGAATTATTGCTGGAGAATCTGGAAATGCAAAAGGAATCAGTGGGATGAGTCGATATAATGATATTGAAATAATGGCGATAAAAGTAGGAAGTAGCTCAATAAGTACATTTGATGAAATTCAAGGTATAAATTTTGCAAAAAATAATGGAGCCAATATTATCAATGCAAGCTTTGGCGGTATAGGCTATGTTCAGTCTGAAAAAGATGCAATTGATGCTTTTCCAGGAATTTTTATTACATCTGCTGGCAATGGTGGAATCGACTTTATTGGAGATGATGTTGATGCTATTGGAGTTGATTATACTCCCTGTGATTACACATCTTCTAATATCATTTGTGTAGCTGCAACTGATAAAAATGATAGCTTAACTACTTTTTCAAACTATGGTAATGTTTCTGTTGACTTAGGAGCTCCTGGGTCTAATATTTATAGTTCACATTATTCTAGTGATACCACTTATGGATCTGGGTCAGGTACATCTTTTTCTACACCCTATGTTGTTGGTGCTACGGCATTAGCTACAAAGCAATTTCCAACAAAAAATGTTAGTGAAATTAAAGATTTAATAATTAATTCAGGAGATTCGATTTCTTCATTGTCAGGAAAAACTATCTCTGGGAAAAGATTAAACTTAAATAATTCAATTAGCGACACAACGCCTCCAACCCGTTCCAATCCAGCTCCATCAGGAGTTCTAGCCTCAACAACCACAAGTAAAAATATTTCTTTAGTCACTAATGAAAATGCTACTTGTAAATATTCAACAAGTTCTGGAGTGAGTTACGATTCAATGTCTAATACTTTTAGCACTACTGGAGGAACCTCTCATTCTACTAACGTTAGTGGTTTGAATGCTGGAAATAGTTATACTTATTATATTCGATGTAAAGATGGTGATAATAATAAAAATAGCAATGATTTTTTGATCAATTTTAGTATCGATAGTGACACAACCCCACCGACCCTTTCGAGTCCATCTCCATCAGGAGCACTAGCTTCAACAACTATAAGTAAAAATATTTCTTTAGTCACTAATAAAAATGCTACCTGTAAATATTCAACAAGTTCTGGAAAAAGTTATGACTCTATGACAAATACTTTTAGTTCTACTGGTGGCAAATCTCATTCTACTAACGTTAGTGGTTTGAATGCTGGAAATAGTTATACTTATTATATTCGATGTAAAGATGGTGATAATAATAAAAATAGCAATGATTTTTTGATCAATTTTAGTATCGATAGTGCGACTTCTTTTCCAGTATATCGCTTCTATTCACAAAGGAACAATTCTCATTTTTACACAATTTCTGAAGGTAGCAAACAAGCGATTATTGATAAATATAATGATGATGTTTGGAAATATGATGGAGTAGCTTTTTATGCTTATAAAACTAAAGAACCCGGAATGCTACCAGTTTATAGGTTTTATTCTAAGAGCGGACTTGAACATTTCTACACAATTTCTGAAAGTAGCAAACGAGCAATTATTGATAAATATAGTGATGATGTTTGGAAATATGAAGGGGTGGCTTTTTATGCTTATCCAAAAAATCCCAAAACGGCTTGTCAAAGTGGTGCAACTCCTGTTTATAGATTTTATTCTAAAAATTTAACAGCTCATTATTTTTCTACTTCAGATAGTGAAAAAAGTTATTTAATTGATAATTATAATAGAGATGATTGGCAATTTGAAGGAACATCTTTTTGTGTTGATGACAAAAATACTTCTGTAGAATTAGATTTTAATTATAAAACGCTTCCGGTATATCGCTTCTATTCACAAAGGAACAATTCTCATTTCTACACAATTTCTGAAAGTAGCAAACAAGCGATTATTGATAAATATAATGATGATGTTTGGAAATATGATGGAGTAGCTTTTTATGCTTATAAAACTAAAGAACCCGGAATGCTACCAGTTTATAGGTTTTATTCTAAGAGCGGACTTGAACATTTCTACACAATTTCTGAAAGTAGCAAACGAGCAATTATTGATAAATATAGTGATGATGTTTGGAAATATGAAGGGGTGGCTTTTTATGCTTATCCAAAAAATCCTAAAACGGCTTGTCAAAGTGGTGCAACTCCTGTTTATAGATTTTATTCTAAAAATTTAACAGCTCATTATTTTTCTACTTCAGATAGTGAAAAAAGTTATTTAATTGATAATTATAATAGAGATGATTGGCAATTTGAAGGAACATCTTTTTGTGTTGATGACAAAAATACTTCTGTAGAATTAGATTTTAATTATAAAAAAAATAGTTCCAATGTTACTATTCCTGTCAGTTCTAAAGTTCCTAATAATATGCCTAATATAACTGTAGGCTTATATGAATATACTGAATCTGAACTTGAAGATAATTCTTTTCGATTAAAAACAGATCAAAACTATATTATAAAGGACAAAAATGGCAATAAAATCGCTACAATTCCAGCTAACACCACTACTAAAGTAAAATATTTAAATGATTCTAATCATAATTTGAAGATTTACGATTCTATTCCTGAAATTATAACGCCTGAAGAAATAACATTTGAACCTGCAGACAGTTCAAATTTGAACGCTATTTTTGAAATTGTCAGGCCTGAAATTACTTATTCCAAATATAGAGGGAAAATTAAATTAAAGTATAGTAACAATTCTGGAGCAAAAAAAATCTGGGTAATTAATGAACTTCCTCTTGAGCAATATGTTTGGGGCATGGGAGAAATTACTGGAACTGGGCCAATGGAGTATAATAAAGTAATGACAACTGCTTATAGAAGCTATGGGCTATGGAAAATACTTCATTCCACTAAATATGCAACTGAAGGCTTTAAGGTTGATGCTACGCCTGGAAATCAACTCTATAAAGGTTATGAATGGGAAACTAGATATCCGAGAATACGTGAAGCAGCAGAAATGACTAAAGGTAGTATTGTAATGTATAAAAATGATATAGCCATTATTCCCTACTCTTCTTGGACAGATGGAAGAACTCGAAGTTTTAAGGAACGTTGGGGATCAACTCTCTACCCTTGGTGTCAATCTGTAAATGATCCTTATGGTGACTATAATGATAAAAAATATTGGGATAATTCTAGTTATAAAAGCACTTCTGAATTAGAAGCTAGTGGTAATCACATGGTTGGAATCAGTGCTCATGGAGCCTTAAGTTTAGCTTATGATCATAATTGGAAATGGGATAGAATAATTAAATATTATTTGAAAGATGTGCAAATTGATAAAAGATATTAGATAAGATAAATACCACCAGCAAATGCTGGTGGTATTTATCTTAAAGACTTTACCAACTGAAACATTGATTTTAATTTTCTGTTATACTTGTGTTAATTTTATTTATATTTTTATAAATATTTTGTTTAAACCTATTGTAAAGTAATCATCTCTTAAAGAATTCATCTGTCTTCTTTTTATTTATTTTGAAGATTTTCCTTTAATTATTTAGAACGATTAGAATATTAAAAACTTTAGTGAAATTTTTATTATACAGAGATACATGCAATTCTTTTTTAATACAATTATCTACTGAAATACTTTATTCAGTATTTTGGACAGACCATATGATATTTAGCAACTAAATTATTATAATCTTCTCTGTATTATAATAGAATCATTTTATTTCTTTTTTAAGATGATTCTATTTTGCTACGCTTTTAAACGCACGCATCTATTAATACAAATTGTTTTTGATTATAATAAATTAAATTCTTTAAAAATTAATTTTAAAATTACCTAATTCCTTTTTATTATATAATATTTTTTTAAAAATTTTTTTGGAGAAAATATTACAAATCTAATTTTTTCTTTCCATACGAAATATTGCTCTATCAATTTCCAAAATATAGACGATTTCATGAATTTAATCTTGAAATCATTTTTATTATTCTTGTTATTTATTTTCTCAAAAAAACTATATGTTCTAAGAAATAAATTTTCATTAAAAATATCTGGTCTTTTTTCCCTGATCTTTTGTATAGATAAAAAAATATTATGTTTTAAATCGAATTTAACTCCGCTTGTAAACATATCACTTTCATTATGTAATCTATAATAATATAAAATTTCTGGTATTACATATAACTTCAAATTATGCTCTACAAACTTAAGCCAGATGCCATAGTCCTGAAAACTACTATATCTTTCACTCCAAAAATCTATTTCTTTAAGATCTTTTTTACGAAAGGCAGCATTGGCTCCTCCTGCACAATTTTGAAAAAATAATTTAGGCAAAATTAAGCCCTCTGGAATATAAGCATAATTAATATTATTTTTTTTTGTATAGTTTTTCCCATTTAAAAATGACCCATAGCCACATGTTACAGCAGAAATATTTTCGTTATTTTCAAAAATTTGCATATATTCATAGATATATTGCTCATTTAAAACATCATCACAATCAACTCCAAAAATAATATTTCCTTTTGCTCTCTTTGCTCCAGCAGTCATTGCTCCAGAAATTCCTTTATTTTTTTGATTTAATATTTTTATATTATCATAATCCTTATTTATTTTATTTAAAATTTCAATAGATTTTTTAGAAGTTGATCCATCATTTACAATAATGATTTCATCAACTTTTCTTGTTTGCTCATATAAACTTTTAATAGTTTCAAAGACAAAAGCATCACCATTATAAAATGGAATAACTACTGATAACTTATTTTTTTTCATAATATAATAAAACTAATTAACTTTAAAACAGTAATTTTATGATAATCTAAAAGGTTATATCTTAAACTATTAATATTTTTAACTTTTCAATCTATTTTTTAAATAAATTTAAAACTTTTGATTTAGCTTTACTAAAAAAACTTCTATTACACATCATTAACTCATAATGTTTTTGAGCAACAACAAAATCAACATTTTTTTCAAACAACTCTCTATGATTATTAACTATTGTAAATACTAATTGCTTGCAATTTTTATTAGAGGTTGCAACTTTTGAATTTGATCTTACATAATAATTGAATAAAACTTCAGGAATAACTTTTACCTTACAACCCTGTTTTACAATACTAATCCAATGATCCCAATCTTCATAACCTCTTAAATTACTGTCATATCCCCCACTTATTTCATGAAAATTTTTTCTAAAACATGTCGCTGTTGGAACAGAAGAATTAATTAAAAAATCTTTTATGTCTAAATTTTCTTTTGGCTTCCATAAAAATCTGCTACCTCCAAAAAATTGTGTGTAACAACTCACCAATCCTATTTCCTTATCCGCATCAAAAATATTTTTTGCTTTTTCTAAATATGTTGGCTCTATTGTGTCATCGGCATCTAAACAAAGTATATGATTTGATTGTGCTAACTTTATACCCTCATTTCTTGCCACTGATACGCCACTATTTTTGTTTAATCTAATTAAATTTACTTTATTATTAATTTTATTTAAAATTTCTTTAGTTTTTTCATCGGAAGAATTATCATCCACAACAATTATTTCAACGTTTTTTAAAGTTTGTAAAAAAACTGAATTAATTGCTTTTATCAAAAAATTTCCTAAATTGTAACAAGGAATTATAACCGAAAAAGTCTTTTTTTGCACTTCTAAGTCAAAGTCCTTCTCTTTTTTGATTTGTGATATTTTATCCATATTGTATACAACCAATAAAATTAACGTTCATTCTTAATAGAACAAAAAGTAATGTTATTAGAAATTCCATTATACTTAGTTACAAAACCTAATTCATTATCTAAAAAATAAACTATATCTAAGCCAAAATCATTATAAACAAGTGAGCCATTTAGATCAATTGGGGAACCATGATAATGTTTTGGTTGTAAAAAAACATCATCGTTACCGCTTGTATCAACTCTCTTAAGTGTTAGCCCTCCTAGGCGAATAGGAACGGTAAAAATATGCATGCCACCATTTTTCAAAACACGTCGGATTTCTTTAAACGCCTTTTTATAATCCCTTATATGCTCAAATATATCAGATGTAATAATTAAATCAAATGTTGAATCATCATAAGTTAAATTCTCCAAGTTTTGACATTGGATGCCATCCTTATAATCTCCTGCAGCAATATCCTCCCAATAATAAGAGTTACTATAAGTACTAATATTATTGAAATAATTTCTAAAAGGACCTATTATTCCAGGTTCATACACAGATAATTTTTCTTTAACAACTAACTTAACAAAGTCATTAATATCATTTTTTGAGCACAAATCAAAATTACTTTTTATCATCGCAAATTGTTCTTGATATCTCAAAGAAGATCCGCATTTAGGACAGCAGAAACCTTCTCTTATGCTGTCACTTATGCTATTTTTACTTTTTTTTACAAAGCTACCTTTATAAAGACAGATATCACATATTTTTTTTATTTTTTCCATATTTACAAAATTTCTATTTAATTATTTTAGCCAAAATATTATCAACAATATTATCCCATCTATATTCAGATAAATATGATTTATTATTTTTTCTACTTAAATCTTTTTTCAAAACTTCTGGAATTAAATTTATAAACTCATTATTATTTTTTGCCACATATAATTTATCATATTCGATATCTAAACCTTCTAAATTTGTTGAAAGAATTTTTTTATTTAAAGATGCATACAAATATAATTTTAACGGATTCATATTTTTTGTCATTTCATTGAACTTGTGTGGAATAATGCATAAATCAAAAAACTTTATATATTTAATTGCTTCAGCATAAGTACGAACTCCAATAACCTTAATGTTTTTAATGTTTTCAATCTTTTTAATGTCATTTTTTGCTCTATGAAAAGATCCAATTAACACTATTTGTACATTTGGATATTTAATAGCAACTTCTTTTAATAAATCAAAGTTAAACCGTAAAGAATCCATATTTCCTGTATATCCTAAAATAGGTTTATTGATAAGTTCCATATCTTTAGGTATTTGCCAACTTGCGACCTCCTTTTTGTTAAAACTCTCACACCCATTTTCAAATTTATATATAGGAATATTTAAATCTGTAACTATTTTTTTACAATAATCATACATATTATTATTATTGCAAAAAATAATATTACTTTTTTTTAAAATCTTTTCATATTTAGCATAATATACTTCAGAATTATCTTTTTCATCAAATGAACCTGCATAATCAATAACATCTGATATAACTTTATATGGTTTTAATTTACCTACAATATAGGATGAATCATCAATCAATGGACAAAACCAAAAGTAAGCCCTATCTATATTAATACCAGCATTATTAATTTCATTTTTAATATATTCAACATACTCATCAGCAGAATATTTATCATACAAATAGACCCTCCTCGAAATATCTTTTTCATCTGAATAGTTAGCAATTCTATTAGTAGTATTCTCAAAAACAAAACTATTTTGGGAATGTTTAAATTTACTTTCTTTTTTTAATTGATTTAATTGGCTCTCGCTTATTGGTTTATCAAAATGTAAAATCTTTCTAACTTTTTTATTCTTTAATAAATACTTCACCATCATATCCGATCTACGACCATAAATATTAGAATCATTTTGTTTCCAAAAAAAAACCACATCTATTCCTTCGCTACTAGAATCACTTTTGCATTTATCTTCCATAAAATTTAAAAAACTGTCAACCTTGTCCATTTTAGAATCAACTAAGCCGCATTCACTCTTAAAAATGCTTTTTAAAGTTTTATTAGCATATTCATAACTTAAATACTCAATAAAATATTTTCGATTCTTAATAGCACTAACCTTAAATTGATTATAATTATTAAATATATGATCAATTTTTTTAGGTAATTCTGATATATTTTCCAAAACTTCAATACAACCTAAAGATATAAACTTTTCTAGCGGTTTTATTTTTGTGCTTAAAATTGGAATTTCCATAGAAAGAGCATCTGAAATTTTTGATGGTATTTGAGATTTTGAAATTTCTGAGTTAATATCTTGTAATAAACACACTAAATCAGCAGCAGATAAAAATGCTGGTAATTTATCAAAGTCCTGATTTTCATAAACCTTAACAGATTTATTTCCTTTAAGAGCTTCTTTGACCTCTTCCTGAATAACGCTTCCTATGATACAAAATTTATAATTTATATTACCAATTTTCTTTAAAGCATCTGCCACCTCAATGATTCCTTTATGTTTATGCGGTGTGCCTACAAACATTATAACTTTATCATCTTTTTTGTAACCTAAAGCTTTTCTAATTTTATCTCTATTATAAAGTTTAGGATTAAAATATTGTTCATCTCTTATATGGGGAATTATTGTTCCACCATATTTTTCTTGTAAAGAATAGTTTGAAACTATAATTTTTTCAAATGTACAGGCTAGCGATTCTGTATATCTATTCCAGGTTTGACTATGTGCAACAGCAAATTCTTTAGATTCTTCATTAAATATTTCTTCCGCTTCAGAAATAGAATCTATTCTTGTTTTATTTCTTTCAAATGATAACTCATCGTCATCAACATCTAATATTATTTTTGCATTAGTTTTTCTGCGTAACAAAAATCCTAACAATAAAGATGTCATTTTAGGTTTGCATACAATAATATAGTCAGCATCTTTATCTTTTATTGATTTTATTATTCTTTGATAAAGTAATGGGAAAGTTGCTCCATCAATAATATACAAACAAAAATCTCTTAAATAAGTCAGGGGTTGCCATAATGATTTACCATAAAAAGGAAAGAGGACGCCCATCATTTCTACGTTAAAATCTTTTTTCAAAACATCATAAAACAAGAAGGCTCTAGCAACAGGATTATGACTTACTGACCATGCTACTACAACAACTTTTTTTCTATTTTTTAGATTTTCGTTATAAGCAGCATCATTTTTCTTTAAATAAAATCCATCAATATTAGGATTTTTTTCATAATAAAAACGAATATTTCTTTTAAAAATATTCCTGATTTTTGAAGATATTTTTTTGAAAAATAAAAAAAATAAGTAAGGATTTTTTATTCCTTTTTTAATTTCATTTTTATAATATCTAATCATTTCTCTAATTTTCCAAAGTTTTAAATATTTCATTTTATTGAAAAATCTATTTTTTAATATTGAATTAGGAAAAACTGACTTTTTTACTTTAATAATTGCTTTTATAATCAACCTAGGAATATCAAATATAGAATTTATTTTAATATTTTTATTTCCAAATAAAAATATTATAAAAAAATTAACTGGAAAAGTAATTAATTTATAGGGCTTCTTAACTGATCGAAAAAATAAACTGCCCAACTTAAAAGATTTTGAATTTTTAATGGCTTTAATCCCCTTATCTCTATTTTTAATCTCCTTATCTTTATCTTTTAACCAATTGTCTCTATTTTTAATCTCCTTATCTTTATCTTTTAACCAATTGTCTCTATTTTTTAAATTTCTATCTCTATTTTCAATCTGTCTGTCTTTACGATTAATAACTTCGTCCTTTACTTTGCGAACAGTTCTCAACCTCAAATATTTATAAAAATAATCTTTTAAATCTGGATAAAAACTAAATAAAATTTCTTCTAATTTTTTATATCTGTCATTTAATTTTTTGTTAAGATCTTCTTTTTTACCAATATCATGATAAAGAACTAATCGTGGATCATAATAAAATGACTCAATGTTGTAACCATAAAATTTTATCATACGATAAAATAAAATAATTCCTTCATGTCCATAAAGAGGATCTTCTTGTCCGCCAACTTTAATATAATCTCCTTTACGCATAACAGTATTTCCTTCTGTTATAGGTAAAATAGAAAATGATTCATTTCCTAAATCATACCACATTGGAGGCATTTCTGCACTCTGTTTTATTGTCAAAACCTTTCCTCGAACAGCAATTTTTGATTTATCTTTTTCAAAAATATCGATTGCAGCTTCAATATAATATTCATTTACATAACCATCTGCATCGATAAATGCAAGTAGTGGTGCTTCTGCATGAAGTGCTCCTATATTACGTCCAGCAGACGGACCAACATTATTTTTCAAATCAATATGAGTAAGAGGATATTCTTTTAGTCTTTTTTTAGTTTGATCACTTAAACCATTATCAACTATAATCAATTCAAAATCATTAACTGTTTGATTCTGAAAATGATCTATATTTCTTATTAAATCATCGCATTCATTATAAGCAACAATAATTACAGATACTTTTGGATTAATTGCTTTTTGGTTATAGTGAAAAATATTTTTAATATCATTTTTATATTTTTCTTTTGAAATTAACTTTTCTTTTTTATGAAGTTTTATATGAGATACGTCTGAATAATCTCCTGTAAATTTGTCAGTCTTTTGTTTTTTTAATAAAGATAACTTTGCTAAAACTTTTTCTACATTTAAATTTTTATATTTATCTAAAGCATAATTTTGAAACTTTTTTGAAAAATCAAGAGGAATTTCTTTTTTATATTTTATATTTATTGCTTGATTTTCATTTTCAAAATTATAAAAAGTTGAATAATTATCATAATAAATATTTTTTATATCATTTGAATAATCATTAATAAACTGTGTTGTTGCACCTCCTGTTCGATAAGTTGCAATTTGATCATTTACATAAACACTTTTATAGTCCTTTAAAATTAATCTGATTATTAACCCATAATCAGCTGGGAAGTCCATACTTTCATCAAAACATTGTATTTTCTCTAAAGAAAAATTGATGTTTTTGACGTTTAAACATTGCTTAAATGAACAAATGGTATCTCTATAGAAAAATTTCTAAATTTCCTTTAAATATCCAAATAAATTCCCCTTCTTCGGTTTGCTTAATTGCATCTGCATAAGAAAAATCAGCATTATTTTTTTCTAATGCTTCAACTGACTTTTCAACTGCTTGTTTATTATGATAAAAATCATCACTATTTAACAATGCTAAATATTTCCCTTTTGCCTCTCTAATTCCTTTATTCATTGCGTCATAAATACCAGCATCCTTTTCAGAAATATATCTTATCCATCCCTTGTCTGCATATTCTTTGATTAGATCTAAAGTTCCATCATTTGATGCACCATCAACTATAATATGTTCAATATTTCCATAAGTTTGATCGTGAACGGATTTTAAGTTTTGTTCAAAAAATTCTTTCCTTCCTGATTTTATCAAATTAAAAACTACTGTTACTATTGTAACTAAAGGTTGCTTGCTATTATATTGTTCTTCGTGATTAGACATCAATTTATATTCAATATACAAATTATTATTTAATTAATATTATCAACAAATTTATTGGAAAAGTTATTAATTTATATGGCTTTTTAATTGATCGAAAAAATAAATCTCCTAATTTGAATGACTTTGAGTTTTGTAATTCTAAAAGTAGGCTCTTTTTGTTTTTTGTCCCAGCATCCTTTTTAACTACTTTTACAATTTGGTTATTATTAATCGTGTCATCTTTAATCTTATGACTAATTCTACAGCTTATATATTTATACATACATTTAGCAAACCCTGGATATGCATCATGTATGGACTTTAGCAATAAGCCATGCCTTTTTACTTTACTTTCATCAATATTATCAGATTTCTTGTTATCATGATACAAAACTAATCGAGGCTCATAATAAAAAGACTTTACATCATAATTATAAAACTCAATCATGCGATAAAACAAAACTAATCCTTCATGTCCATAGAGAACATCCTCTTGTCCTCCAACTTTAATATAATCCTTTTTACGTATAACAGTAACACCTTCAAATGAAGGAATAACAGAAAATACTTCATTTCCACAATCATATCCAAAAGGAGGCATTTCTGCACTCTGTTTTATTGTCAAAACCTTTCCTCGAACAGCAATTTTTGATTTATCTTTTTCAAAAATATCGATTGCAGCTTCAATATAATATTCATTTACATAACCATCCGCATCAATAAAAGCGAGTAGTTGCGTCTCTGCATAAAGTGCTCCTATATTACGTCCAGCAGATGGACCAACATTATTTTTCAAATTAATGTAAGTAAGAGGATATTCTTTTAGCCTTTCTTTTGTTTGATTATCTAAACCATTATCTACCACAATCAATTCAAAATCTTTAACTGTTTGACTTTGAAAACTTTTGATGTTTCTAATAAGATCATTTCCCTCATTATAAGCAACTATAATTACAGATACTTTTGGATTAATTGCTTTTTGGTTATAGTGAAAAATATTTTTAATATCATTTTTATATTTTTCTTTTGAAATTAACTTTTCTTTTTTATGAAGTTTTATATGAAATATATTTGAATAATCTGCTGTGAATTTGTCAGTCTTTTGTTTTTTTAATAAAGATAATTTTGCTAAAACTTTTTCTACATTTAAATTTTTATACTTATCTTTAGTGTATTGTTTAAATTTTTCTGCAAAATCAAAAGGTAACTCCCTTTTATACTTAATATCCATCGCATGCTGTTTATCTCTAAAATTATAAAAATATTTATAATTATCATAATAAATATTTTTAATATCTTCTGAATAATCATCTATAAATTGTGTGGTCTCTCCTCCTGTTCGATAAGTTGCTATCTCACTATCCACATACACACTTTTATAGTCCTTTAAAATTAATCTGATTATTAATTCATAATCAGCAGGAAGCCCATATTTTTCATTAAAACATTTATTTTCTCGTAAAATTGATGTTTTGGTAAACATTGTTAAATGAGCAAATGGCATCTCATATAGAAAAATTTCTAAATTTCCTTTAAATATCCAAATAAATTCCCCTTCTTCGGTTTGCTTAATTGCATCTGCATAAGAAAAATCAGCATTATTTTTTTCTAATGCTTCAACTGACTTTTCAACTGCTTGTTTATTATGATAAAAATCATCACTATTTAACAATGCTAAATATTTCCCTTTTGCCTCTCTAATTCCTTTATTCATTGCGTCATAAATACCAGCATCCTTTTCAGAAATATATCTTATCCATCCCTTGTCTGCATATTCTTTGATTAGATCTAAAGTTCCATCATTTGATGCACCATCAACTATAATATGTTCAATATTTCCATAAGTTTGATCGTGAACGGATTTTAAGTTTTGTTCAAAAAATTCTTTCCTTCCTGATTTTATCAAATTAAAAACTACTGTTACTATTGTAACTAAAGGTTGCTTATTATTCATAACTCAGATAAATTAATTTTTAAAATATTAAATGAAAACCTAAAACACTTTAAAATTCTTTATTAATAGATTACTTCCAGAGTCTTTTAATAACATATAGCTATCCTCATTGAAAGCTTAAATGCCTAGTCTATACTAGATCATTTTTAACCAAATCATAAAGCTTAATATCCAAGCTATTAATTTTCTTAATAGTCTTTAACGTAAGCTCATCAATCTCTTTCTTTTTTGGACGATCAGTTGTTTTGTTTAATTCTTCAACTTCAAATTTTTTATTAAAAAACGCTTTTTTAGCCACCAATTCCATAGTCTGATTAAAATTTTCAAGAATTCCCACAACTGAATATTCGTTCTTAAGAACATTATAAGCCTCTTCAATAGATTTATCAGGATCTTTTTCTATCTCTCTAAGGGTCATGCCTGAAAAACGCTGTACACAGCTATTTTGAAGCTCATCACTTATATTTGAACTGACATAATCCATAAGAGACATTTCCTTTGTAATTACTTTATTGTACAAATAATGTTTTGGAGTTCGTAAAACATAATAATAGTGAGAAATTATCCTATCGATAGGGTTTCTTAAAATTGTAAATTTTATAGTCTTTGGATGAACATAATCCTTAAGTTTATGAGCCCCATGGCCATAAATAAGATCGTAGGAATAACGCTCCTTCTTTGGTAAAGATTTGAAATAATCAATACTTTCACGTAAGCTTAATTCATTTACATTAAATATTTTATCATTTGAATACTGTGATTTTAAATAGTTAACTACAGTTGTTCCACCACACTTTGGAACATGCTCAAATAAAATTTTTCTCGGTTTAGAATTACGTAAAAATAAATTCTTAAATCGATACGATAAATCATCAATATTTAATCCGTTCATAATATTATAAGTTATTATAAATTAATTATTATTAAATTACATAAAAAATAGAATTGTCTTTTTGCTAAATTTTAAAAGTTATTTTAAAATTTAAAATTTACAAAAATAAATCATCTTTATTTTTAAGTAAATAGTCTAAAACCTTATTTCTTATAAATTCTTTTGACACCCGCTCTCCTTTATTAATTTTTTCTCTTAACTTTGTTCCGGATAAATGCATTTTTTCTTCTTTGCTGTGCTCACAAGAATTTTCTTCAACCATGCCTCCACAGCTCTTACAAAAAGTGACATTATCATACTTTAATATTGTAATACCTAATTCGTCTTCTGTAAAATTGTCAAAAATTTGCTGAGCATCATAAGTGCCATAATAGTCTCCTACACCAGCATGATCTCTTCCAATGATCATATGAGTACAACCCATGTTTCGTCGCACTAACGCATGAAAAACTGCCTCTTTTGGACCAGCATATCGCATAAATGTGTGTAAGGTACCCAAAATAGCCTTTTTCTCAGGATAATAATTTTTAATCAACTCCTTATAAGCTCCAATAATATATTTATCCTTAAAATCTCCCTTCTTTTTTTCTCCTATAACTGGATTTATCAATATTCCATCCACTTGCTTTAACGCCATTTTCTGAAGATGTTCATGAGATCTATGAGGAGGATTTCTTGTTTGAAATGCTACAACATTACTCCATCCATTTTTTTTGAAAATTTCTTTTGACTCTTGTGCAGTTAAACGTAAATCATGTCCCTTGATAGTTTCTTGTTCAGCTAATAACTCTCCTCCGACAAAATATTTGCCCATTTTTAAAACTTTAGCCACACCTGGATGATCAGCATCATTTGTTCCAAATAATTTCTCAGCTAAAAAATTCTTATCATATTCATAAACTTCAATATCCTTTATCACTAATGATTCTTTTCCATCAGTTATTAAAAAATCTCTTTCATTATTGACTTTTGAAAAAGTCTCTTCATCTATATCTAAAAGTACCGGCATACTCCACACTTCTCCACTAGCAATCCTCATATTTTTGAGAGAGCTATCTAAATCTTTTTTACCAAAAAATCCCTTCAGTGGATCATATAACTTATCTACTATATTTTTACCTTCTTGAATTATTTCTTTTGAAACTCTAACTTTTTTCATTTATAAAAACTTAAAAAATTTAAACTATACTAAAAAAATTCACTCACCTTTCTTAATTTTTGCTAACTCAGTAATAATTTCCTCATGCCTCTGTCCGTTAGTAATCACAAATCCATTTAAGTTTTTTGGTACTTTCTTATTATACACTATTTTTTCTCCATGCATATCAGTAATTTTACCACCTGCCTCTTCTATCATAATTTGCCCAACACAAGTATCCCATTCCCCTGTTTTATCACTTGAATTTATATAGATCTCAGCCTCACCACTAACAATTTTCCCTATCTTAATTGGCACTGATCCCATTGCTATTTTTTCTTTGAAATTAAATTTTTCAAAAATAATCAGTTCTTCTTCGCGTAAATGATTTCTACTAACAAGAATTTTCCATTCGCTAAAATCATCATTGTTATTAACTTGTACACGAGCTACTTTTCCATCTTTTTCAATAAAACATCCTTTGTCTTTTTCAGCTATATAAAATATTTTTTTTAACGGCTCGTAAGCAACTCCCATAATCGGTTTGCCTTCTTTTGCAAGTCCTATCATCACTGAAAACTCACCTGTTCTCTTAATAAAATCACTAGTGCCGTCAAGTGGATCAACTATAAAAACATATTCTGAATCTAATCTTTTTAGATCATCTGCCGCTTCTTCTGATAATATTGGAATGTTAAATTTTTTAAGATTAGCATTTATAATTTTTTCAGATGCTAAATCTGCCTCAGTTAATGGAGTACTTTCATTTCCATCCTTATATGAAACATCATACTTCTGATTATAAAACTCTAAAATTTTCTCTCCTGCAGTCTTAGCTATATTTTTTATTTCTTCTACGTTTATGTTATTTATGTAATTCATCAAGCTTTATTTCTAAATAATTAATCACTTTTTTAACACTATCTTCAACTGTTTCTTTTTCTGTATTAATAGTAAGTTCTGGATTATCAGGAGCTTCAAATGGATCTTGGACGCCTGTAAAATCTTTTATTTCTCCTTTATTAGCCTTAGCATACATACCTTTAACATCCCTTCTGGTACACTCTTTTACATCACATTCAACATAAATTTCTATAAAATTTTCACATAATTCTCTGGTAAAATTTCTCATTGATCTGTAAGGAGATACAAAAGCAGAAACTGTATTTACGCCATTATTAGATAGCATCTGTGCGATATATGACATTCTTTCAATATTTTTATTCCGATCTTCTTTACTAAAACCTAAATCTTTACTAATAGTCTCACGCACGACATCTCCATCTAATCGTTGCATTGATAAATTTTTATCTTGAAAATACTTTTCAATTTCTTTTGATAAAGTTGTTTTACCGCTACAAGGCAATCCTGTAAACCAAATTACGAGACCTTTTTTATTTTTAATCATAAAATTTTGGTATTGCTACTCAAATATAGAAATAGCAATTTCTCTGTGCATGAATAGCAAGATTGTATTTTCAACCATTTCAATACTTTTAGAATAACAATGAGTTTTCCTATGAAATCTTGCTATATAATGTCTTAATTGATTATTCATTCCTTCAACTGTAAAAGTCTCTGCTTTTGTTTGAATGTGCTTATCTTTTGGTAAAAATTTTTTATAAACATCCCAATGATCTGAACAGTATTTATCGCAATCAATTTTTTTGATTTTGTCCCATAATTTTCTTCCAGTTTTTTCACCTCTTGTCCCTATCACGAAATCAATTATTATTTTACTAGATCTATCAACTGCAAGCCAAATCCAGGCTTTTTTCTTTTTTTTAACACAAAATGCCACATTTCATCTAATTCCATTTTTTCTATTTTCCAATATTTTACTTCTTTTTTACTTTTTAAAATATTCCTTAATTTTTTAGTTGCTTTTTTTACCCATCTTAATATACTAACGTTACTAACTTTCAGTATTCTTCCTATTGATCTAAATCCTAGTCCCTCTAAATACATTTCAATTGCTTTTTTCTTAATTTCTTTAGGTTTTCCTCTTTTTGTAAATCTAGAAAAGTTATAGCTACATTCTTTACATAGATATCTTTGTTTTTTATTTACTTTACCATTTTTAACATAATTCTTATTATTGCAATGAGGGCATTTAATTTTCATTTTTTTGTTTTTAGGTATTTAATTACCTATTCATTTTACATTATCTATAGTTTGGTAGCAATACCAAAATTTTATTATTTATTTATCAAAATCCTTAAAAAATTAATTGGAAATGTTAATAGTTTATATGGTTTTTTAATTGAACGAAAGACTAATTCTCCTAATCTGAACGATTTTGAATTTTGAAGATCAAAAATAATAAAGTCTTGATTCTCTATTATACTAACTTTTTTTTGTAATGTCTTTTTTAATTCCACAATTTCTTGTCGTTGAAAGTTCTTAGCACAAAGAGCTTTTTGAACATTTGATGGTTGTAATGTCTTTTTTAATTCCACAATTTCTTTTCGTTGAGAGTTCTTAGTACAAGGATCTTTTTGAACATTTAATGGTTGTAATGTCTTTTTTAATTCCACAATTTCTTTTCGTTGAGGGTTCTTAACACAAGGAGATTTTTGAACATTCGAGGATTGTGACAAAAAGTTGAGTAAATTTGGAAAACAATTTTCATCAATAAAAGGAACTTTATTCTTAAGCAATGAAATATCTAATTTTTCATTACTTTCAACCAACTCTTTAAGTAAATCAGCGTATTTCTTACCTTGCCTTTTTCTTGAAAAATTTTGTTTTGCATATTCTACACAGTCTTTACCACTAATATTACTATTCAAAACTTCATAGACAGCGTCTGCAAAATCATTAACATTTCCTAATTCCACACATCTGCCTCTCAAATCATCTCCTACAATTTCCTTAATAGCACCAGTGTCAAAACCGACAATAGGTGTACCACAAGCAACTGATTCTGCAGCAGTATTTGAAAAAGTTTCTGCTAAAGAAGGTATAACTGTTATATTAGATTGTGAATACAATTTCGCTAACTCTTTTTTATCATTAATAACACCAACATTTATAATTGGATATGGACAACCAATTTTGATCATTCTACTCGATCCAGAACCAGCAACCAGCAACTGTAATTTAAAATCTGGATGTTTCTTCTTAATAATATTTAGAGAATCCAAAAATTCATTAAAGCCTTTAACATTACTTCCATGAGAAGGAAGGTGAAATACCGTTGGAATATCACATCTTAAGTTAAGATTTTTTTTAAAACTACCATCTTTACTAGGTTTAAATATATCCAAGTCAATAGAATTGCCAATAACTTTAATTGAGCATTTAGATAAAATTGGAGATTTTTCAACTATTTTTTTAGTATGTTCACTTAATAAAAAGATTGTAATATTGTCTGTATTCCAGTATTCTTTTTTTATATCAAAAACTTTTTTTGGAAAATTACCTGCTTTATCATTTAGTAACTGTGGACAACTTTCACAATTTTTTAACCAATTTTTACAACCATGAAAATAATGACAGCCACCCGCTAATAAATTCATATCTCGAATAATCATAACAACGGGAATTCCCAAGTTTGTTAAATAACCAATATCTTCAGCTGTAAGAAATCGAGCAACCCATTGTAAAACTATAACATCTACATCTTTTACAAGCTTATCTAATGTTTTTCTGTTCAATTTAGGCTCATTTAAACTAAAGATAGTATTATCCTCTTTTTTATTTTTTTCTAACTGTATTTCATCGTAATTTAATCCTATATCAGGATTAAGAAAAATATAATTTTTTCCCTCATACATTCTATTGCTAGCTGTCTCTCTTGTTACAAGCTTTGAGTTAATACCATTTATCAAAAGTGAATCATGCATACCTGCTGTAGCACACCCTGCCCCACCATACACATAACTTGTAAATATCAAAACATTCATTTTTTTATTATTTTTTTTCATAATTATTTACCCAATAAAATCCTTAAAAAATTTATTGGAAATGTTAATAGTTTATATGGTTTTTTAGTTGAACGAAAGACTAGCGTTCCTATTCTGAATGATTTTGAATTTATTATAGCATCTTTCTCTTTTTCTTTCTGAGTTATCATAGCATCTTTCTCTTTTTCTTTCTGAGTTATTATAGCATATTTCTCTTTTTCTTTCTGAGTTATTATAGCATTAATCTCTTTTCCTTTCTGAGTTATTATAGCATTAATCTCTTTTCCTTTCTGAGTTATTATAGCATATTTTTGCTGAAGTTCTTGATTTTTTTGTGCTATTTTTTGATCTTTTTGCTGAAGTTCTTGATTTTTTTGTGCTATTTTTTGATCTTTTTGCTGAAGTTCTTGATTTTTTTGTGCTATTTTTTGATCTTTTTGCTGAAGTTCTTTATTTTTTTGAGTTAGCTTACATTTAAACTCATTCAATTGATTATCTTTTAATTTAACCCTACCTTCTTGTTTTTCTATTAAAATTTTATAACTTGATATTTTTTTTAAATTAAATTTATTTTCCTTTTGAAAATTAACTTTTTCCAAATTAATAAATTCCTCCCAGAAATCAAAATCGTATCTTTCCCAGGCATGACAACCAAAAGGCAACTTTTTATTTCTCATTTCATACAATCTCTTTGGTTGACATTCAAAAGAAAAATTTATTGCATTATTAACTGGAGCCACTTTAAAATTCTCTTTAATTTTTTTTGCTTCAAAAGCAAAAAATCCATCTTCATTTGAACCTTTTGCAATAAAATTATCAATAATGTCCCTATTATCCTCATCACAATCTAAGACCTCTATGAAACTACTTATTTTTCTCAAAGAAAATCCTCCATTTCCTCCAACCTCCATTAGCTCAGACTTTTCATCACTAGAACTAAAATTTTTAAACCATGGAGCCCCAATATAATCAAAGTCCTTTTCACACCAATACTCTAATTTATCTCTAAAAACATAAGCATCTAATTGATAAATAAGCATAAACTCGTAACTTTTGAATCTATCATAAAAATTTTTACTCATCATCAACCTATTATAGCTCTTTACGCTTTCAAAAAAAGAATCATCAAATTTTTCTATTGTATAGTTTACATTATGTTTCTTCAAAATAACTTTATATCTTTCTAAAGTTAAACTATTTGGACAAATTAAAGAAAATGAATATTTATTTAAAATTTTACAACATTGAACAAAAGAAGATTCTTCAAATCCACTCATTTTCTCATTATATATTGGTATTGCTATTATTACTTTTTTCATATTTTTATTAATAAAAAAAACATATTAAAATAATTTATTTTTTATTTTTTTTAATCTCTTATTTAAAAATAAATACAGCAAACTCGGATGTCTTGATCCTTGTTTTATACTATCTTTATAGTGTATATAGATATTTCTAATTATCCAAAATTTTGATTGCTTTATTAAGTTAATATCCTGTTCTTTTTGTTGAATAATAGACTCTTGCTTTTTAATTTTTTTATTTTTATTTTTATTTAAAGTTAATTGTTTTTCTATCTCATTATCTTTTTCACTAATAATCAATTCTAACCCCTCACGTGTTTTAAATAAAAAGTCATAACTACCTTCTAAAAAATTAATCTCATTAAATAATTCTAATTTTTTAATTTTAGAGTTAAATTTTTTATTTTTTGCTTCTTTATATACATTCTCCAATTTACTTACAACATTGTCAACACCATTTTCTTTTACAACAAGCTCCCTCAATCTCTTTCCTGAGTCAGGGTTATATTTTAGAATTTCTTTCTTAAAATCTTCAACTGAATATTCTTTACCAGAAAACCTACCCGATAAACTATTCTTTCTAAAATTAAAGAAATTATCTTCATTGATCATTCCATCTCCTCCATGCATATCAAAAACAATGACATTCCTCTCACATGCCATAGACTCTAGAACGCCTCTTCCTATCGTTACAACTATGTCTGCCTTATTTATCCACTTCTCAACATTTTTAACTGAATTATTAGGAAGTCCAACATGTAAAACATTTATATCTAATTCTATACAAGCTTTCTCCACAACCTCTTTCACTTTTGGAATATAGTGATTGCTTAAAACTAAAAGATTTTTTGGCTTTTTATCTACCTTATTAAAAGCATAAAACTTTTCAGCATCAACAAAATTTCTGACTAATTTAATCCTATCATCACTTATATTATGATTTTGAATAAAATTATTTCTAACTTCCTCGCTAACACTCAAGTAATTCTGTATTCCTAAATCAATTGAAGGCGGCTGCTCTAATTTAGGAATAACTCCATGAGACATAAAAATCATAGGCACATCAGAAAAAACCGATCTTGCAATTACAGCAGTTGTATTATGTTGTGCATGTATAACATCAAAATCTATTTTTTTCAATCCTATAATATTATTAGTAACTGTTATGCCTTTTTTTCTAATTTCATCAGCTATTACACCTAAAACAGGAGAATAAATGAATACTTCATGTCCTCTCTTTTGTAATTCTAAAGCTAAACCTTTTGTAAAAAGCTCTGAGCCTGTGTACTGACATAAATAAAAGTTGGTTATTAATATTTTCATAATCTTTATAAAAAATTTGGTTTTTAATAAATATATGATACCATAAATATACATTTTTAAAAACATAAAAAAATAAATATGAAATCATTTTTATCAATTTTTTTCAAAAAAAAACAAAAGTTGGTTTTTATAATAGGTGCTCCCAGAAGTGGCACAACATGGCTTTGGAGTCTTATGACGTCTTTTGAAAAAGTTAAAGCAATTGTCAGAGGAGATTTTGAACCTAATAGCCCTTATATTGAATCAGGAGCTTTTATTTTATACCCTGAAGAAAAAACTCTTTCAGTAATAAACAAAAAAATAAAAGATAACCCTAATAAGATTATTATAGAAAAAACCCCTACTCACATAACACGCACAGGAAAAATACTAAAGTTGTTCCCACATGCAAAAATAATATACATTCAGCGTGATCCTAGAGCTGTAATATCCTCAATGTTATATTCACATTTTTACGAATTTGCCAAAGACATTGATGATGCAATACTAAAATACAAAAAATCTTATAATGGCATTAAGCCTCATTTAAAAAACAAAAATCTTCACATCCTGTATTATGAAGATTTAAAAAATGATACTTCTAAAGAAATTTTAAGAATTTTTGATTTCTTAAAAACCAAAGTTAATAAATCTGAAATTGATAAATCTGTAATAGAAAATACCAATAAGGTAAAAGTTAAAATTAAAGGTGCTTTTAGAAAAGGGGAGATTGACAGTTATAAAAAAGATTTAACGGGAAAACAAATTAAAACAATAGAAGCTGAATTAAGTGAAATAATGAAAGAACACAATTATTTATAAAGTTCATTCATTTCATTATCTACCATTTAAATAATAGCTATTTTTCACTCAAAACAATCTTAAATAAATATTTTCCATCACAAACCTAATTGGGAATTTATAGAGAAATTAAAATAAAAAAACTACTTTATTTATTGTCAAGTAATAAACTTAAGAATTTATTATCATTCCTTATAATTTTCTAAAAACCATTTATAAGTTTTCTCAACTCCCTCTTTTAATTCAATTTTATGTTTCCATCCAATATTATGAAGTTTTGAAACATCAAGCAATTTTCTATACATTCCATCTGGTTTAGACAAATCATGTTGAATTTTTCCATTGAATCCAACTACATTTTGAATAATATTTGTGATTTCATTTATCGTGTTATCAACGCCTGTACCTACATTTACATGTTTAAAATCACTATAGTTTTCCATTAAAAATAATAATGCGTCAGCAAGATCATCAACATACATTAACTCACGATAAGGCTTTCCAGTTCCCCAAACAATCACTTCGGAAGAGTTATTTACTTTTCCGTCATGGAATTTTCTCAATAATGCCGGTAGCAGATGCGATTTTTCATAATCAAAATTATCATTGGGTCCGTATAGGCTGGTCGGCATTGCAGAAATAAAATCACATCCATATTGTTTCCGATAATAATCGCACATCTTCAAACCGGAAATTTTAGCTAATCCATATGCTTCATTCGTTGGTTCCAATAATCCGCTTAATAAAGAATCTTCTTTGATTGGCTGTGTAGCATTTGCTGGATAAATGCATGAACTTCCTAAATATAAAAGTTTAGTAACTTTATGTGTGTATGCTGCATGTATAACATTATTTGCAATCATTGAATTAATATAATAAAAGTCAGCGGGTGCATTCATATTTGCCCAGATACCACCTACTTTTCCAGCACTCACAAATACAAACTCAGGCTTTTCTTTTTGAAAAAAATCAAAAACTTGATTTTGATTTGTCAGATCTAATTCTGAATGACTTTTATAAATAATATTTCTAAAACCTTTTTTTTCTAGATCTCGTAAAATTGCACTGCCAACTAATCCATTGTGTCCAGCTACATAAATTTTTGAATCCTTATTCATAATTTTATTTTTTTGACTTTAAATCAACGCCCTCTTTTTTTAAATCAAATTCCATCATAATTTTAACCAACTCTTTAAATTTAGTTTTTGGCTGCCATTTTAATTTTCGTTTAGCTTTGCCAGGATCACCTAAAAGTAATTCTACTTCAGCCGGACGATAATAACGAGGATCTATTTTAATAATAATTTTTTTAGTTTTTTTGTCTATTCCAACTTCTTTTTCCTTTTTACCCTTCCATTGCAATTCAATACCCGCTATTTTACAAGATTCTTCTATAAATTCTCTAACAGAATGAGTTTCTCCGGTAGCCAAAACAAAATCATCAGGTTTGTCTTGTTGTAACATTAACCACATACCTTCAACATAATCTTTTGCATAACCCCAATCTCTTTTAGAATCTAAATTACCAAGATATAAGCAATCTTGTTTACCAGCTAATATGCGAGATAATGCAATAGTTATTTTTCTGGTTACGAAAGTTTCTCCTCGACGTGGTGATTCATGATTAAATAAAATTCCATTGCACGCATAAATTCCATAACTCTCGCGATAATTCACGGTAATCCAGTATGAATATAATTTAGCACAGGCATAAGGAGAACGAGGGTAGAATGGCGTAGTTTCTTTTTGAACAGGCTCTTGGATTAGTCCATATAATTCACTCGTGGAAGCTTGATAAAATTTAGTTTTAATTTTAGAGTCTTTTATAGCATCTAATAATCTTAATGTTCCAACCCCAGTTACATCAGCGGTATATTCAGGATTATCAAAACTAACTCCAACGTGACTTTGGGCAGCTAGATTATATATTTCATCAGGTTTAATTTTTTCAATAATTCGAGAAATACTTGAACTATCCGAAAGATCTCCATAATGTAAAAATAATTTCACATCATTAACATGAGGATCTTGATATAAATGATCGATCCTTCCAGTATTAAAGGAGCTAGATCGTCGTATCATTCCATGAACTTCATAATTTTTTTCTAAGAGTAGTTCAGTTAGATAAGCACCATCTTGACCAGTAATTCCAGTTATAAAAGCTTTCTTTTTTTTCATAATCTAATTATAGTTATTTAAATTCAAATCAACCAATTAAGCATTTATTATTCTTCTATATTCCCTCACAACTTCATCAGAATTTCCAATTGCTTTAATTTTACTTTGATCTAAAGCCATGGCCCTATCACAATCCTGCTTAATAATATCAGGGTTATGATTAACTAAAACAATAGTTTTTCCCTGCTTTTTAAAATCTTCAAAAACATCCAAACACTTTTTCTTAAAACTAATATCTCCCACGGCCATAACTTCATCCATAAGCAAAATATCTCTATTAGCATGAATTGCTACAGAAAAACCTAATCTTCCTCTCATTCCTGAAGAATAATTTTTAACCTTTTGATCAATAAATCTACCAATCTCAGAAAATTCCACGATATCATTAAATTTTTCCTCGATATCCTTTTGACTCAATCCTAAAATGATCCCATTCATAAAAATATTATCCCTACCAGAAAGCTCATTATTAAAACCAATCCCTAATTCTAAAAAAGGCGACATCATACCGTCTATTTCAATTTCGCCTTTATCTGCCTCATAAACGCCTGCTAATATTTTTAATAAAGTAGACTTACCAGAACCATTTCTTCCGATAATGCCAAAGGTTTCACCTTTCTTAACTTCAAAAGAAACATCATCTAAAGCATTAAACTTTTCGTAATTTCTTTTAGAAAAAATATTAACAAAAGCGCTTCGCATACTGTCTATTTTTTCATGAGGAATTTTAAATGTTTTTGAAACATTCCTCACTTCTATTGCATTCTCTTTATTCATAACGATTTTTAAAATTCTATCATTAAAATTAAATATTTTCTGCTATACCCCCTGATGTTTTTTTGTATACAAAAAAACTAAAAACAAACCCAATAATAATCAATCCTACAAAAGTATTCACCTGCCATAGATCAGGAAAGTGATCATTTATCAAAGACTCCTTCGTAAAATGAATAATAAATGCCATAGGATTAGCTAATATTAACTGCTGCACATTTTCTGGCATTATTGTTAAAGGATAAATAATTGGAGTTGCGTAAAAAAGCATCCTAGTAATAACATCCCAAATCATGGAAAGATCTCTAAATTTAACGTAAAGAGAAGCTGTTAAAAAAGAAAAGGCTACTATAATTACATAAGTCAAGAAAGAAAAAAAGATAAAAATCATGATAGCACCAAAACTAGGTATCCATCCCTTCCATAAGAAAAATATTGCAACAACAATCAAACTCATACAATAGATTAGAACGGAATGTATTGTAGAAGCTAAAATTATCGCCCATCTAGGCACATAGGTTTTTGTAATTAATTGTGACTTTGCTAATAAAGATTTCATTCCTGAAGATGTCCCTTCATTAAAAAAAGTAAACATCATTATCCCTGTAATCAACTGTAGTGAATAGAATGGATCTCCACCTCCTCGAGCAAAAATTGAGGAAAAAACAAAATTTAAAATTGCAAATATAGAAAGTGGCTTAAGAAGCGCCCAAACATAGCCTAATACTGAACTGTGATAACGTAACTTAAAATCAGTTTTCGCTAAAAACCAAATAAGCTCTTTATTATTTTCGTATTTTTTCAAAAATGGAAACATTTAATTTAATTTTATATTTTTAAATAATCAACCCACTCTGTAATTTATCCTTAGCAATACTTTGAGCTTTTAATAATGAATCAAAAGTCCCAGCATCAACCCAATCACCATCAAAAGTTCTGACATCTAATTCATTCATTTTTAAATAAGCATTGTGAATTTCCGTAATTTCTAATTCTCCTCTTTCACTTGGTTTAACATTTTTTGCAATTTCTGAAACTTGATTGTCAAAAATGTACATTCCAGGAATAGCATAATTACTTTTCGGATTTTTTGGTTTTTCTTCAATTGAAATCACTTGATTATTTTCATCAAATTCAACAACACCAAATCTTTCAGGGTCAGTAACTTTTTTTGCAAAAATTCTACCTCCTTTTTTGAAACTTTTAATATCTTCTGTAAAATCATCTTCGAAAATATTATCACCTAAAATCATGGCTACATTTTCATCATCTAAAAAACTTTCAGCAATAATAAAAGCCTCCGCTAAACCTCGAGGCTCATCTTGAATTTCATAGGTAAAACGAGCTCCAAATTCTCTCCCTGATCCGAGTAGATTTAAATAGTTGCCTGCATGATCTGGAGCAATAATTATCAATATATCTTTGATTCCCGCTTTTAACAAAGTGTTAAGTGGGTAATAAATCATTGGTCGATTGTAGATTGGCAGAAGTTGTTTTGAAGTCATCTTGGTTAATGGACTTAACCGTGTTCCACTTCCTCCTGAAAGAATTATTCCTTTCATTTATTTTTGGTAAAGACAAAAGAAATAAAAAATACTTCTCAATCTTCAACTTTAAAAAAATTAAATTTTAACAATAATACAATCTTACCATAAAATTAACAAAAATTCAAAAAATCATAAAAGAAAATTATGGCATTCGATAAGACTTATTTTTCCACGTCTCATCCTGCCTACAAAGTAACTCCTCAGTCTCCTCACTACCCTTCATAATCCCCTCCACAACCTTTTCCATCCTCATTCCCTGTGAACCCTTAACTAACACCAAATCACCAGCCTCAACAACACCCGCTAAATCGTTTGCCGCACTCATCGGATTATCAAAAAATCTAACCATAACATTTTCCTTTTCAACCAAAAACTTTCCTGCTTCCCGCATTCGTCTTCCCACCAAAAATACCACCTCAATATTTTTCTCTGCCAATTGTTTAATAATCTTTTTATGATCCCTGACCTCATCATCACCCAACTCCAACATATCTCCCAAAACCGCAATCTTCCGCCCACTCGGAACATTAGCAAAAGTCTCAATCGCCGCTTCCACCGCTTTTGGAGAAGCATTATAAGTATCATCAATCACCATACTAGAATTAATCCCCTCAATCAAATTCATCCTTCCTACTGGTGGATGAAAAGAACTAATCTGATCAGCCAATTCAATAATATTCATTTTTAAAACATTTGCCACTGCAATTGCTGCCAGAATTGCGTAAACGTGATATTCCGCTAAAACATGATTCAATCTAATCGGAATAGTTTTACCATCATAATTAAGTTTAAAAGAAATACCCTGAAATTTATCATTCTCAAAAATATGAGAGATATCCGAAGCATAAAAATCCGCCGTCTCTTTATAGCCATAAGTCATCACTCCACCATTAGTACTGCTCGCCATTTTTTTTACCCGAGAATCATCCTCATTCAAAATTGTAAAACTACCACACGGACCAGATTTCAAATTCTCAACAATCTTTCCCTTCTCTTTTCCAATCTGATCAATATTCTCAAAAAATTCACGATGAACATTCGTAATATGATTCACAACCGCAATATTAATCTTAACAATAGAAAGTAAATAATCCATATCGTTCGGTCGATCAATCGCTAATTCTAAAACTAACATTTCAGGATAATTAGTCATTCCCAAAAAAACCTTTAGCCAAGTTTTAAAAATCTGAAAAAAATCAGAAATTGAACTCGCTCCACTTTCAGCACCAATAATTGTTAACGGAACACCAATTTCATTATTATGATTTTTCTTCGCTGTTCGTGTTTGATACTGAGTTTTTACTAAATGATAAATTGCTTCCCGAGTGGTCGTCTTTCCAATGGATCCTGTAATTCCTATCACACAAGGATTATGACGCCACAAAATAGTCTTCGCCATAAATTTAAGAATAAATTCTAGCAATAATATTTTGATTGTTTTGTCTGACTTGATTTTCATAATTTTGTTTTAATATAAACAAGGCTTCGATCCCTGTGCATACAGAGCCTCAAAGCTCTGTTTATAAATTAAAAGTACATCATTGTAAACTTCTAGTTAAATTCTACCTCAATTTCTTAAAAATACAAAACTGTAAGTTCTAAAATTTTCTCATTATTTACTTCCCAGAAAAAAAATCTTCTCGCAAAAACGTTTAACCTCGGGTCGACCCGAGGTTAAACCTTAATGTAAACCTGCAAAAAATAAAATTAAAAAATATAATAAAAACCCAAAAAGCCTGTGCGACGAGCCTGCCTGTGCGGCAGACAGGCACAAAAAAACTAAAAGAAAAAAATTATAATTTATGTTATACTAAAATCTATAAAATAAAAAAACTAAATCCTTGCGATGCCACAAACAAAGCTTCGACTCCTGTACATACAGGACTCGAATTCCTGTTTGTTCTAAATACTTGTTCTGAACACTCATTCTAAATTCATAATTCCAAATTCTATAACTATGAAATTCACCCATCTCCATGTCCACTCAGATTACAGCCTCCTCAATGGATTAGCTAAAATCAACACACTTCTCGATTCCGCCGAAAAAGAAGGCATGAAAGCCATTGCTCTCACCGACGAAAACGCAATTTACGGAGCAGTCGACTTCTCCGTCCAAGCCAAAGAACGCGGAATAAAACCAATCATAGGCTCAGAAATCCAAGTTGCTCCCAATGGAATGAAAAACGAAAGCAACTCTCCCAGCGCAAAAAAAACCAATCAACTTGTACTTTTAGTTAAAAACGAAATCGGTTACAAAAACCTATTAAAAATAGTCACAGCCGCCCAACTCGACGGACTTTATTTTGGCGTTCCCCGAGTAGATTACGATTTATTGCGAAAACATTCTGACGGATTAATCGCACTTTCTGGAAACAGCACAGGAGAAGTAAATGAGAAAGTGATGAATGATGATTTAAAAGGTGCAACTGAAAAAGCAAAACTTTATCAGGAAATTTTCGGCGAAGGAAATTTTTATTTAGAACTTCAAGATCATGCTGACTTTAAAGAACAAGAAAAAATAAATAAAGGATTAATTGAAATGAATAAAGAAACTGCAATTCCTTTGGTGGCTTGTGGTGATGTTCATTACATTAAAAAAGAAGATAAAGAAACTCACGACGTTCTTCTTTGTATCAAGATAAACCGAAAATTTAATGATGCTGATCGACCTAGTTTTTCTAAATTTGACTTGTCTTTTCGTTCAGCAAAGGAGATGGAAAAGATTTTTGAAAATGTTCCTGACGCTATCGAAAATACTCAAAAAATTGTTGATCAATGTAATTTCGAAATGGAAATTGGTCATACAAAACTTCCCTATTTCCCTATTCCAGAAGGAAAAACTGCTGACGATATTCTTCGGGAAAAATGTAATGTAAAATTAGAAGAAAAATTTGGTGATAAAGTTAATGACACTCATTTAAAAAGAATGAATTATGAGTTAGATATTATTAAAAAAACTGGTTACGCTTCTTATTTCCTTATTGTAGCTGACTTTGTAAACTGGTCGCGTGACAATGGTGTAATCGTTGGACCAGGACGTGGAAGTGCTGCGGGATCTTTTGTTTCCTTTTTGACTGGAATCACTAATATGGATCCGATCGAATATGATTTACTTTTTGAGCGTTTCTTGAATCCAGAACGTATCTCAATGCCCGATGTCGATTTGGACTTTGCCGACGATCGTCGAGATGATGTTCTTGAATATGTACGAAAAACTTATGGAGCTGATCACGTAGCTCAAATTATTACTTTTGGAACTATGGCGGCTCGAGCGGCAATTCGTGATGCAGGGCGAGCCTTGGGATACGCTTATGATTTTTGCGATAAAGTTGCAAAATTGATTCCAATGTTTACCACCATTGAAGATACTTTAAGTTCAGTTCCTGACTTTCAAAGATTGCACAAAGAAAATGCTGATGCTCGAGATTTAATTGATGCTGCTAGAAAAATTGAAGGTTTAGTTCGTCATTCGTCTGTTCATGCCTGCGGTGTAGTTATTACTGACAAACCAGTTTCTGAATATACGGCTTTACAGAGAGTCTCCGGCGATGATGAAGCCACTGTAACTCAATATGCCTCTTCCACAAAATTTAGTGCCGTGGAAAAAATTGGTCTATTAAAAATGGACTTCTTGGGACTAAAAAACTTAACCATCATTCAAAATACTTTAGACTTTATTAAAAAAATTCATAACGTTGATATTGACATTGAAGAGATTCCGCTTGATGATAAAAAAACTTACGAACTTTTGCAGAAAGCTCAAACGACTGGAGTTTTTCAATTGGAATCCAGTGGAATGAAACGCTATTTGAAAATGCTTGGACCGACTACGCTTGAAGATATCATCGCGATGGTTGCTTTATATCGACCGGGACCTATGGAATGGATCCCTGATTTTATTGAGGGAAAACACGGAAAAAAAGTTACGTATCTTCATCCAAAACTAGAAGCTATTTTAGGTAATACTTACGGAGTTGCTATTTATCAAGAGCAGGTAATGCGAATCGCTCAAGATTTAGCTGGTTTTACGCTTGGAGAAGCTGATATTCTTCGTAAAGCTATGGGGAAAAAGGTTATAAAAATAATGGAAGAGCAAAAAATAAAGTTTGCTGAAGGTTGTGTAAAAAATGGAATCAGCGAAGAAATTGCTAATAAAGTTTATGCTTTTATCGAGCCTTTTGCTGGTTATGGATTTAACCGATCTCATGCAGCTTGTTATGCTCTTATCGGTTATCAAACTGCTTATTTGAAAGCTCGCTACCCTGCTGAATTTATGGCAGCATTAATGACAGCCGATGAAGGAAATACCGATCGTATCGCCATTGAAGCGGCGGAATGTCGAGAAATGGGAATTGAAGTTCTCGCTCCAAATGTTAATGAAAGTTTTGAAAATTTTGCGGTAATTTATGATGAAGATGATACCGAGAAAAAAACTCCGAGAATTCGCTTTGGTTTAAATGCCATTAAAAATGTTGGACATAATGTTGCTGAAGAAATTGTGGCGGAACGAAAACGTAATGGAAAATATAAAGATCTTTCTGGTTTTTGTGAAAGAATTAATAGTAAAGATTTAAATAAAAGATCAATCGGTGCTCTGGCAATGGTTGGTGGCTTAGATGAGTTAGCAAATCGTGATCAAGTTTTAGCCAATATAGATTCTATTTTAATTTTTGTAAAAGAATTAAATAATAGTCGCAACACTTCACAAGATTCACTATTTGGTTCCTCCCTACTTTCTAAGGCTGTTATTAAATTAGATAAAAAATTTACCTCTGATAAAAAAGAACATCTTGACTGGGAAAAGAAATTGATTGGACTTTATATTTCTGATCACCCTGCTTCTGAATATCGGGAATATTTAGACAGTATTTGCACGCCTTTACGTGAATTGACAGAAGAACACGCTGGAAAAAATTTACGAATTGGTGGAATTGTTGTGGCACTTTCTACAATTCTTTTGAAAAGTGGTAAGACTATGGCTTTTGCGACTATTGAAGATGGCAAGTCTGCTGTTGAATGTTTGGTTTTTCCTAAACTTCTTGAAGAAACAAAAGAGCTTTGGATTGATGGAACTGCCTTAACAATTAGTGGTAAACTTTCTGATAAAGATGGTGAGACTAAATTTTTAGCAGACAGTGCTAGAGAAATTGAATCTGAAGAAGTTCATCATGCGAAAAGATTAGTTGCTACGCAAAATAAATATTCAACTAAATCTGAAGATAAAAAAGTTGCGGATGAAAATGATAAGCAGTCCAAAAATATTAAAAAAGAAAAAAGCGATGCTACCAATAATAGCAGTAAACAATTTGAAACTGTTTCTAATGAAAAACAACCAGAAAATATAAGCACTGAAACTAAAGAAAAAAATCTGATTATTAAATTACCTGAAAATGGCACGAACGAAATTATTGATAAATTGAAAGTGATTCTTGATGATTGTGAAAGTGGTGATACGAATGTTTTTCTTGAACATAAAAGCAGAAAAATGAAAACTAATTATTCGGTGAAAATTAATTCTGAATGTAAAAAGGGTTTGATTGATTTGGTTGGTGAGGATAATTTGGTTTTTGAGAAATAATTTTCAAATAATCTATATGATGTATGTCATCCTCGCGTAGGCGGGGAGCCAGGAACATATAACTTTAAATTTTTTTACAAACAAAGGTTCATTTATAAACTTTAAGTTTTATCCGCCTAGATTCCCTTCCCTTTCGCTACGCCCTGTACCATACGGTACAGGGCTACGCTCCAGCCGGGAATGACATAATAATGAACAAAAAAATATGAGCTTTTAAAAAAGATAAAAGATAAAAACAAAGAAGATATTTTTATATCGATTTTGAAATATGGAAAAAATAATATAAAAAATAGAATAAAAATTGATGAAATTTATGAAATTGCTCGTTCTAAAAATTTTATAAATAAAAAAGAATTAGATGAAATAAAAAATAATGAAATAACTACTCCTTTAACAAAATTCAAAAAAAATAAAATCAATTCAATTTTTGCACAAAACTTTGATGATGACGAAGGTTGTTTTGAAGTAAACTATGCAGGCATTATCTCATCAGATAGCTACTTTAAATACCTTGAACATATCGAATTAGAAGAAGCGAGAAAAAATTCTCGTGAAGCTAGAAACTTTTCAATTGTAGCAATTACAATTTCCGTAATTACAATTTTTTTTTCATACTTTCTAACAAATTCTGTCAAAGTAACAGAATCAGTTGAAATTCAAAATCCTATTGAAATTAAAAGTGATCAAATTAATTTAATCGAACAGAAAACATCTTTGCAGGAAAAGAAGATTGATCAAATAGTTGAAAATCAAGAATTTATGATAAAAAATTTAAAAGTTTTTAAAAACTAAAAAAAATCAAAAATCTTCAGTCCTTCGTTAACACATTCAAATTCAACCCAATCAAAAAACTGACCTTCAATAAAGGTCAGTTTTTTTATATCACTCTTAAACTCTAATATTCTTTCTGAGTAGTTTCCCTGTTACTCTCACATTTCCCTTCTTTTCAAAGATTTTACCACTAACTGGCTGTCCTTTTACTACAATGTCATAGTTTCCATTTTCAGCTAATAAATAGTATCTACCAATTACATCAGTAATCGCAAAAGCTTCTTTCTTTTTTGTAGATTTATTGTACAAATTAACAATACTAAATGGGACAGGCTTATCATCATTAGTCGAAACAATTCCAAATTTCTTCTTCTTGATAATTAATTTAATGATAAAAATTATCACATAAAGAGAAAGCATAACAATATTCCATAGATTTGGGAATAAGAAAGTAACAATTGCTGTATATATAAATCCAACTACATGAATGAACGTAAAGAAATATTCTTTAAAAATTCTAAATTTAGAAGTATGGCTCTTAATTTTCTTGTTGGCATATTCTTTCCAATCAATCTTATTATTCTTCATGGCAATGCTCATCATTATAATGTCATCATCATCTTTTATTTCAAAAGGTTTACCAGTATAAAGTTTTCCATATATTGAATCTTTACTATTATTTGTCCTTAACTCAGAATCTGGTTTATAAATATCCATCACATATTTACCTGCACCAGCTAAGAATCCATATCTTCCATATTTATCAGAATAAACTGTTTCTAATTCTCTACCTAAAGTATCCATTAAAACTACTTTTGCTGCCATAATTGGCATTTTAGTTTCTTCTTCAAAAACTGTTCCCCAGAATCTTTCTTTATTTCGTTTTGTTAATAAGCCAAATAGTTCTATAAATCCTAGCAATGGAGATATTCTAAATGGAATTAGTAATATTCCACCAACAATAGCGCCTGCAACTGACAACCATGGTAACAATGGAATATTTGTCCTTGCATACGCAACTCCCTCTTCTTGATAATCTTCTTCTTTTTCTTTATTTTCTTCTTCTTTTTCTTCTTTTTTATCTTCTATTATATTATTTTCTTTCCTTTCAATTAATTCTTCTCTGCTAGAATTACAACTAACTACCTTTTCATCTTTTTCACAACTCCAAGATACTGAACTTCCTGAAATTGGAAAGTCTGGTTCATCAACAACTACTCCCGCTTTACAAAAGTCTCCACTAAACTGATCTTCTGACTGAATATAAACTTTAGCAGCTTCTCCGCAAATTGGATCATCAGTAAAGACTTCTTCTTCTATTTTACAAAGAGAATCACAACCGTCTCCATTTTCTGTGTTTCCATCGTCACATTCCTCATTTTTTTCTGCTTTATAATTTCCACAAACCAACTCTTCAGCTGTATCTACTTCTCTTTGTGCATTACAATTTACTGAACTTAATTTATTAACACATTTCCAATTAACTGATGAATCTTTTTGAGGAAATATAGGTTCATTCTCAACCTCACCTTTTTGACAGAATTCACCTGTGAAATTAATTTCTTCGCTTGAATAAGTTGTAGCAGCGTTTCCACATACAGCCAAATCTAAAACATCTTTACAATACAAGGTTTTATAATCCTTTTTGTTTGACTTTACAGAGTCTGATTCATCTTTTTCAGAAGCAGCAACCTTAAATTCGTAATTTGCATCTTCACTAAGATTATCAATATGTAAAGTAATTTTGTTATTGTTTGAGACTTCAACTGAATTTTTGTTTTAATTTAGTTTCCTCTCTGTATTTGTATTTTTCACATAAATCTTAAAATCAAACTCCTCATTATCTGAAAATTTCTTTAATTCAACTCTCAAATCTAATGATGTACATGTTTCATTTTTTATTCTGTAAAGATCTACTTCTTTCTCCTCATCTCTGGCTATCCTCTTGATGTCTACTAGAATCACAGCTGACAGTTATCGCTATCATTTTCTTCCACCAGAAGTTAATTCTTCTGCATTAGGAAAAGTTGGACTACCCGCAAGAACAACTATTCCTGCCTGACAGAAGTCACCTTCAAAATCAGCATCTTCGTAAAAATACTCCTTAGCTGCAGATCCACAGACTGGACTTTCAACCACTGGTGGCTGTTCTCCTTCAACGTCTACTAGATTTACGACTGACAGTATCGCTATCGTTTTCACAATTCCAAGTAGTTATTTCTTCTGCTTGGAAGTTAGACTACATTTCCTACCTGACAAAAATCACCTTCAAAATCATAATTTCGTTAAGATATTCTTTAGCTGCATCTCCACAAATTGGAACTTCTTTAGAAATAATTTCAATGCTAACAGCATTTAAACTACAAACTCCTAATGTTCCATCTAAGATATCTATTCCTGTCTTATTTGGGGTATAATCTGATTAGTAATTTCCGTCTCCATTATCTGTACTAATTAAACTTGTTAGATTAACTCCTGTAATATTTAAACTTGGATTATCTCCACCTATGTAATAGAATTACCATATTGATCAGTTATATTATCAAGAGTGATATTACCTTATTATTTACCTGAACTGGATTTGGATTAGCACTAAGAACACCTAGTTATGCCTCTGATTCGATTACATCAACATCTAAATCATAATCTTGACTTCCAAAAGTACTGAAAGTTCCATCTGTTGCTTCTATTTCAGCCAATTCCACTGTAAATAAAGTCATATCTGCAGTGACTACACCATCTACGAAATTTAGAGTTATTGCATCTCTAAAGTTAATGTTATCGATTGTTGGATTATCACCTTGATTAGAGATAGAGGCTCCTGAAAAAGTGGTCGATTTATTTCCATCGTAAGTATTATCTACTGTACCTACTGAATTTTTACTGTCAAAGTTATGATTTGACTAGTTCCTATACTTGTGTGCTACTCCCTGTGATTTCTATATGTCTAGACAAGGTTGTTATCAGCTTAAAGTTAAATATTCCATCGTCTGTTCCATCATTATCATATGTAACTGCATTTCCTGAAACTATAGCTGTAATTTGATCATTTCCTAAGTCTGTTGGGATATGATGAGTAAAAGGAATATCTGTTGTAGAATAAGTTCCATCACCCATTATCGTTTAAATTAATTGAACCTACTGGATTATCCCCACTAATACTAGCGGTTACTGTTTCTCCTCCTGTGGTTAATGGATTTTGAAATTCATCTCTAGTGATAACTGTAATAGTTACTTCTTCACCTGGCTCAACGGCAGATTTATTTACTTCTAATAATGACTCCGCACAATCTATTCCTGAATTAGTTACATCAACATCTAAATCATAATCTTGATTTCCAAGAGTGCTATAGTTCCATCAGTTGCTTCAATTTCCGCTGTTTCTTGTTTGTAGAGATACATTTGAGAAGTTGCTACTCCGTTAAGAAAATTTAAACTTGTCACAACTGAAGGAATTTCTGTCATAGAAGTATCCACTCCTCCATTATCTCTAGTAGTTGGCTGTTGTTCCGTCTGGTGCATTATTAGCTCCAGTGATCGTAATATTTTTTAGTCCAGTATACCTAAGTCAGCATTTCCAAGATCGTCTTTCGCAGTAATAGTAATTGTTTGAAGAGATCCTGCAACCACAGAAACTGGCGTTATAGCTCCATTATCTCCACTTATTTCAATTTCTAAATGACCTGCTCCAGCTCCTGTTATTTATTGATTATAATGCACCATCGCTAGTACCATCCTCATCGTCAGTGATTGTATTAGTATTAATAGTTCCTGTGATTTATCTATTCCCATATTGGAAGCTAGATAACTAGCAATATATGTAACCAAACCTGTTCACCGCATCCTACTTCAGTAGTAGCTAAAGCCTCTATCTGGATTTACTCCTGCAGTATTTAAATTTGCGGTTGCACCTGTAGCTGTTGTTGATTTCCAGAGGCATCTTTTGGGGTTACCACTACATCAACATTATTTCCAGCTGGTAATGGATTCACTAATGTATCAATTGTTGTTTGAGTTTCATCTGGGGTTGATTCTGTTACAGTTACATCTAAATCGTAACTTTGATCTGCAAAGGTATCAAAGAATCCATCGTTTGTTTCTATTTCTGCCGTCTCTGTTTTGCAAAGAGTCATATCAGTAAAAACGGTTCCATTAACTAAACTTAATGGTGTTGCATTTCCAATTACAATTGGATTATCATTTTTATCATCTATAATTGGTTCTGTTCCGTTTGGCGATGCATTAACTGTAGAAGCTGAAAAATCAAAATCTTTATCATCAGTAACAAAGAAAGGGTTTCCATTATTATCCGCCAAGTTCATTTGTTCTTGACTTGTTCCTGCTACTTGAGTTGAATTTCCTGTAATTTCGTAATGATCTGGGAAGGCCGGGTATAATGTTCCCAAATCCCCGTCAAATGTTCCTGTACGCGTTCCAGATCGTCCTCCAAAAGGATCATTGTTTGTCATAGTAATTGGATCACTATCGTTTTTAGTAATTGATCCGTTTTCTGGAAGTAGAAAGTGATCGCCGATTATATTTGAATCTTGATAATAAACCGCAATTCTTCCACCTCCACCTCCTCCACCGTAAGACGTATAACCAGAAGGTGTACAACTTGGATCAAATTCTTCGCATCCATTATAAGTCGTTAAAGCACTACCTCCGTCAGCCGTAATCATTCCTGTTCCATGGAATTGATCAGTAGTAAACAAAACCGTACCACCAGCACCCCCACCTCCATGATAAGCACCTTTCCTTCCATCGGCAGATATATTTCCATCAATTGTTAAAACATTATTAATTTGAGCTTTTACCAAACCACCTCCCAAACCAAGAGTTCCAGATCCTGATCCCAAATCAACAGGAATCGTCTCTGAACCATAACTAACTCCGAAGCCCTCAATGGTTCCTGCTCCACCAACTCCTCCATAGCCACCTCCAGATTCTCCAGTTCCCATATTTTTTGTCCCATTGGCTATCGCATACCCCTTTCCTTCTACATTAATTTCTCCTCCGCTATTTACTGTTAGATCATTTACTAATAAATTTAAAACGTGTTCTTGTGTATCAACATTTGCTGGATGAGTTAAAAAGTCCTCCATAATCGTAATACTATTTAATTCTAAAGGCGTTGTTAAATTATATTCTTGTAATTCTGCTGTCGTTCCATTGCCAATTGTGTACACTCTTCTAATACCCCCAAAGAAGCATTAAAATTTTGATACAAATCAGTGTCATTCAAAGTTAAACTTGTCGCTCCTGTAAAGTTCCTGTATTATTATAAATGCTAAAAGCTGAATTAATAGTTGAAGTGTTTTCTGCAAAATTTACTAAACCGTCATTGATAAGTTGTCCAGTTTCATCCCCTAAAATATTAATTGCTTTTATTGGTAAATTTAAAGTATCATCTGAATCAATATAATATTTACCAGCATTTTTTATTTCTATCTCTGAATATGTCATTTCTTGAAATTCCTCAACATCAATCTGTATGCTGGGGAGTTGTTGTATATCCATTGGTTTCTAAACTATTATCCCTATCGATTAACAATTTATTCCATCCAGTCGTTTTATTTTCAAAATACATATTCCAGCTCCTGCACAATAATTACCCAGATCATATTAACTGTTTGTATCATTCCAGAAAACAAATTTGTATCATCGATAAGATTTGTTGCAATCCATGTCCCTCCAGTCGAATAACCTCTGAATTACTATAGCATCTCCCTGAAGCCTTTAAAGTCCCAATACCTTGTACAGTATTTCCTTCAAATAATATACTCCCTCCTGAACCGTTATAACTCAAAGTATCTCTAGAATAGGACAAGACTTCTCCATCTATAACAACATCTCATCCTGCTACAACATTTACAGCTCCACCTCCTGCATAAGCATACCCTCCAGAGCCCAAATCTAATGGGTCTATAATCGATCCATATGGCTCATGGTCGCTATATTGGGTACGCCCCCAACCTCCATAGCATGCATGCTGATACATCTGAAGGGATTAATCAGTTATTAGAAAAACTGACTTGTTTGCAATGTCGGAGTTTATTATTAGAATGGATAGTTAAGGATTTAGAATCTAGCCCTCGTTAAACTCACGTTCACTTAACCATTGTTGTAAATTTTGAGCAATCCAATTCGCTTCATCATGGCTTAAACCATAGCCTAAGACATAATCTTTCTGATAGGTTTTAATAATAACTTGAGCAATATTATTAATGGGTTTCACCTTAATAGAGATGATAGAATTTAGTCGAATAACCCTTGATTTTGTCCATAGTCCACCTAAAAAATTATTTTGAATGAGTAAATGTTTAGGATTAATTTCTAAGAGATATCTCATGCCTAAATGACCAATGATGCCCTTAACAATAATGCAAAACAAATAAATAGACAGCAAAAAATTAATAGGTAATAGTAGGAACATCAGTAACATTGGCATTATTGGCGCAATCATCACTAAAACAAACGATAAAGGGAAGATAATAATCCCTATTAGGAAAATAGAAACCGCTACCATTCCCCCTTGTTGTGTAAGACTATAAAATAGATGTTTAATCGCTAAGTTATGCAATCCTCTTATAGGAATAAAACAGTATAATTCTTGGGGGGTATTTTTGAGAATAATATTACTATTAGATGGCCGCTTAATCGTTTGATCAGGAGATAAGTCTAAGGTTTCTAACTCCCTTTCAATCAGAGAATTGTTGATAACAGATTGCTTTGTTTTTAGTACCTTTAACGCTGTTTTTGATCTTTGAAATCGCTTATCCAAAGTATCAGTCATTTTTTGTAACCATCGTACAAATTGGGAACTGATCTCCACTCTATCAGCAAACTGAATTCGATAATCTTTGTGAGGTAATTCTGAAGGAACAACCCCTGTTAATAAATGAATTAACGTTGCGCCTAATGCGTATAAATCAGAGGCAAAAACTGCCTTTCCCCAAAATTGTTCTAAAGGTGCATAACCACTTGTTCCCACAATGGTAAACGTTACACCAGTGACGGCTGCTTGGGCTTGTACTGCACCAAAATCCACTAAATAAATTTTTTTATCTTCTCCTAAAATTAAGTTACTGGGCTTAATATCTCGGTGTAAAACAGGTGGACTTAGACTATGTAAATAGACTAAAATCTCTAGAATATCAATGGCAATTTGACGCACCTGATTTTCTGTAAACAAATTCGTTTTATCTAATAAATCTTGTAAAGAGTTACCTTTAATATAATCTTGTACTAACCCAAACCAAGGAATTCCTTTTCCTTCTGTTTTATCAATATTAAAATAATCACGATAGCGAGGAATACGGGGATGGGATAAAGATTCTAAAACCTGCGCTTCCCGTTCAAACAATTTTAATTCTTCCCATTGCATATCAGGACTAAACGCCAATAATTTAACCGTAACTTGTTCTTCAGTTTCTAAATCCATTGCTAACCACGTTTGACGGCCTTTGGCTGTTTTACCCAGACGTTGCTTGAGTTGGTAGCGGTTTTCTAAAATTGAATCTGATTCAAACATTGAGGTTAACCTCTTAATTTTGAAAATGAGATTTGATTAAACAGCAATAGGAATGACTGTATAAATCTGTGCTAAGTTTGTTGCTGTTTTCAAATTGCCTTGACAAAGGGCTTCACAAACATCATCTAATTTTTGAGCATCTTCTATTGATAAATAGGGCGACCATCCTTCAGAAGTATCGATCAGTTCGGCTTCAACTTCAGCCATGTATTCTCCAATGTGGATGAGTTTGGTTTGATGCTTTTTCGTGATGGTTTTCTCCTTATCTAAATAATAGCATTTCTTTATAACGCTTGATAAAGTCTTGATGGGTAGCAGTTTTTGCACTCCTATCTTATGCTTTTATAAGTAATAATGTTAACCCATCTGCTTTGACAATGACCTACGCTAAAGAACGAGAAATTGCGATCGCCACTACCCGTCTTGCATCCCAACTCTGTGATAAGATCCGTCAGGAACAGAAGGCTTCAGCAATAGAAAAACCTGATGAAAGTCCTGTCACTATGGCCGACTTCAGCGCACAAGCAGTTATTTGCCAAGGTTTAGCCCAATATTTCCCCGATGATCCCATTATTGCTGAAGAAGATGCTGGTTTATTACAACAAGATCCCCAAACCTTACGCCAAGTGACTCAACAGGTTCAATCCTTATTACCAGAAGCAACAGAAAATAAGGTTATTGATTGGATTAATCGAGGAAATAGCAATATTGCAGATCGTTATTGGACATTAGACCCGATTGATGGTACAAAAGGGTTTATACGAGGAGATCAATATGCGATCGCTTTAGCGTTAGTGGAAAAGGGACGGGTTAAAGTAGGGGTATTAGGCTGTCCGGCCTTACCGTGGGATTTCCGAAAACCAGAGGGAGAGAAAGGAGTTCTTTTTGTAGCGGTGGAAAATCAAGGAACAGAAATGATTAACCTGAATACCCAAGAATCTCGCAAAATTAAGGTTAATTCTCCTAAACCTTTCAGTCAATTAACTCGCATTGAAAGTGTGGAAACTCGACACAGTGATCATTACCAACAAGAAGTATTCGATCAAAAAATGGGAATCATTAACCCTGTTCAAAAAATGGATTCTTTGGCAAAATATGCGGCCATTGCTAGGGGGGAAGCTGATATTTATTTACGCATTCCTTTACCCCATTTTATCACATGGAAAGAGAATATTTGGGATCATGCAGCAGGAATTATTTTAGTAGAAGAAGCAGGGGGGAAGGTGACAGATTTAACGGGTAAACCCTTGGATTTTTCCGTTGGAATTAAGATGTTAAATAATTATGGTATTGCTGCAAGTAACGGCTGGAATCATAGAGAAGTGTTAGAGATTATTGGTCAGCTTTCTCCTGCGGATGAAACTTAGGATCTAAAAATTCTTTAACAGGGATGTTATCTTTTAAATGTTGGTTAACAATAAGCTCAACATCATAGGGTTGAATATGCCAATACCATATTTTGTCTGGTAAAATTAAAACCATCACTCCATTGCCGCATTCTCCTAAACATCCTGAGCTAATAATTTCTACACCCTCTAAAGGATAGTTTTGAAATGCTGCTTTTACCTGCTTTGAACCTTGACGGAGACAGGTACGATTCTGACAAATCAAGACTTGTTTACTTCCTTGATCAGGTTTGTTTTCCTGATAAAGATAGGCTTCTCCTGCGACAACAAATTGATTTTTTTTAGGATTAATTTGTTGACAAACTTCCTTAAATACATTAGGGAAATAATAATCATCTGATTTAACCAAGCAATAATATCACCCCGTCGTTTTTGCAATCCTTTATTAATAGCATTACTCTGTTCCTCATCTTTTTCGCTTACCCAATAGGAGATCCAAGGTTCATATTTTTTTATAATTTCAACAGATTGGTCTGTGCTGCCTCCATCAATAATAATATATTCTAAATTAGGATAACCTTGTAATAAAACTGAGCGAATGGTTTCTCCTAAATAATCCCCTTGATTATAAGAAGGGTAACAATACTAATGCTAGGGAATGGATCATCAGTGGATTGTTCTACTTTATCACTTTCAACTGTCCAATGCATCCCTCTTTTCCATCGGGAGGAGGGGAGTTCTTTTAAGGTTAGATAGTGCATTTTTTAGTCCATTATTGTAACAAAAAATAAATTTGAGAGAGTTTAATTGGCTTGCGATCGCTTAATTTTACTAACTGCTTTTT
>CALNYG010000004.1:0-182390 GCA_942490825.1 Candidatus Moraniibacteriota bacterium
TTATCTTTTCCAGAAAAAATAACATCAGTTGAGATAGCTCATTTAAAAAAAAGTGCTACTAGATTTGTTAGAGCCATGATGACCCGCTTTTAAAACTGTAACATTTTCTAAACCTGTTAATTCATCTTCTTTTTCTGAAGATAAATCACCGCCAAAATAAAAAATTTCATCACCAATCTCAAAAGTAGAAACAATACTCGATAAATTAACATCTTTGTCGCTACCCTCAACAATTTTATCAACAAAAGGATAAATTATTTTAAATTCCCCGCCTTTCGGAAATTTCGCTTTTGTTCCTGCAAAAATATTCCGAACCTCTGTTTCAGAACTATTTTGTAGCTCTCTTTGTAATGCCTGAAAAACATCTGTATTATGAACATTTTTTCCCTGCCAAAAATGAGAAACTTTGTAAGTTTTCAAAACATCTACCAATCCGTCAATGTGATCTTTATCTGGATGAGTTGCAATGACTAGTTCAATCTGCCGATCCCAAAATGGAATAACTTTACCGAGTTCCTCTAATAAAACAGTTCCGTCTGGACCACCATCAATCAAAATTTGATTATTGCCTTGTGAAATTAATATCGCATCACCTTGTCCGACATCAAGAAAAGTTACTTTAGTCAAAGTTGAATTTGAAATATAAAAAAGTATTGATACGCAAACTAAAAGACTAAAAATTCCAAAAGCCAATAAACTATAAATTATTTTTCTGTGTTTCATAAAATATTAAATAAATCTTTTTATTGCTTCGTAGTGCATTTTAATAGTATTTGTAAATTTAGGTGGGAATTTATCCAACTCATTCTCAAAATTATTAATATTAACCCACCTAATTCATCAACCTCCTCTTTGTTTATTTTGAAAAAATCTAAACCTTTGTTAATTTCAACTACAAACCACTGTGTAAAGTAATTTTTACTCCTGACTTTTATAGTCTTTCTCAATTCAAAATCTAATAAATTTAAATCTAATTCTTCTAAACTTTCCCTAATTATAGCCTCTCTATAATTTTTGTCACTTAATTCATTACCGCCTCTCACCGAAAGATCCCACTTACCAGGATATCTTATTTTTTGCATTGATCTTTTAGCTAATAAAATTTCATTTCTAGAATTATAAATAACCAGACCAGAAGTTCTCCTAAATTCATTCTCTTTATAAGCGTCTCTGAACGAACTTCCAATAATCTCATCATCTTTATTAACAATGACCACTCTTTCATCTGACATAAATATATTTTAAAGAATAAGTTATTTAACCTTATCAATCTTATCCAAAACCTTCAAAATCCCCTTAAAATCATTAATTAAAGTCTCCCGCATACCACCATTATATAAAGCAGCAGCTGGATGATACAAAACATAAAAATTTTGCGTACCTAAATTTGGAATTTCTTTACAAAAAGTCTGTCCATGAACTTCAGAAATCTTACAATCAGACAAAAACCTCTCCATCGAGTGCCGACCCAAAGTCACAATTAGCTTTGGCTTAATAGTTTTAATTTGCTCTTCCAGCCAATACCAACAAATTTTTACCTCTTTTTTCAGTGGATCTCTATTTTTTGGCGGACGACATTTAACAACATTAGCAATATAAACATCTTCACGTTCCAATTTAATAGTCGCCAACATCTCATCTAAAAACTTTCCAGCCGCACCAACAAAAGGACGCCCTTGTTCATCTTCATTTTTACCTGGACCTTCGCCAATAAACATTATTTCTGCTTTTCCACTTCCCACACCTGGAACCACCTGATTACAAGTTTTTCGCAGATTACATTTTTTACAAGAAAGCATTTGCTCATTAAGCTCTTTTAATTTTTGTTCTTTTTTTAACATAACCAAACTTTAAAAATTTACCAAACTACTCAGCACTCTGCGTAGTATCTCCATCACAAGTATTTTCTGCCCATAAACCTCTCTGATTCGATCTTGCATCTTTTTCAGCAGCTTTAAAATCAACTGAATATTTATAAGGAACTTTATAAGTATATTCATGTGCGTAACCCTCGCGAATCATCATTTCATTAAAATTTGTTCCATCCTCCAAAATTACATAACGCAACAAACGATCATATCTATCTCTTTCTTCCTGCGTAGAATCCGCCTCCAAACGCACTTTTTGCCCACTTAATAATTCTTTTGCTTTCTTAGAAGCTTCTTTTCCAAAACATTGTACTGGCTTTCTCGGATCAACTGTTTCAGGCGTATCAATTCCAATTAAACGCAATTTTTCAACCTTTCCATCGATTTCAACTGAAAGAGTATCACCATCCACAACTTTAACCACATCATACAATCCATCATCATTAACATCGCTTGAATTAGCTGAATCTACATCAATTAAATTTATCAAATTATTTATAATATCTCTGTCACTAGCACTAAAACCAAATGCCACAAGTACAACACTAATTATCCCAACAATAATCTTTTTATTCATATTTTTATTTTAATTTATAACAATTTTGTGCCTGTCTGTCGAACAGGCAAGCTCGCCGCACGGGCTTTTCACCATTTAACATTTTTTTAAACTCTAAAAGTTTACCATCATCTTCAATAAATCTGCCTGTCATTCTGAACAAAATAATTTTGTCTTCAGACAAAATTAAAAAGTGAAGCCTGCCTGTCGGCAGACAGGAATCCCCCACAGAATATCACAAAAATTTAAATTTAAAAAAACTAAATTCTAAAAATTTATTTTTTAAATAATTCCTTCGCTAACTAAAAAATCAATCACATCTTTACCACCAAATTTCTTATCTACTAAATCTTTAACAGAAAATAATTTTGCTCCCAAAACTTCTTCTCCATCAGGAATCTTTTTCGGCTCATCATTTATTTTTCCTAAATAATGAGGAATGTACCCCACCAAAGGATAATATCCGCCCTCTCTATTAGGCATAAGTTTTTCACAAGTAATTTTTCTAAAACCAAAAAATTCAAAATCAATTAAATCAACCCCTATTTATTCTCTAGTCTCTCTAATCAAAGCGTTTTCAATTTTTTCTCCCTTATCAATATGTCCACCAGGCAATTCCCAACCACGATGAGTTTTAGTTAAGGCGATATTATTTTTATTATATACAGGCACAGAAAAAACTGCCGATATTAATTTTATATCTGGCATATTTTCTGACAAATCAAATTCCCAAGATGAGCCATTACTCCACCTTCCTTCAGAAATTTTTTGAGTTTCAAAGTCTAAATTCATTACCCTAACTTTATGCAATAGTAATTTTATTCTAAGGTTTCTGCATTACCAGCAACCTTTTTATCCTTAATTTCATTCAATAGCCTCTTAATATTCTCCACACTCTCGCTATCTAAAAGAGACAAAGAAAAAACATTTTTATTTTCCTTTTTTAATTTCTTTATAATTTTTTTAACCTCTTCAGAAGACCTCTCATCAGACTTACTCACAATAATATATTCAGATTTTTCCAAAAGCTCTGGATTAAATTTACCTAATTCTTCACGAATTTTTTTATAATCATCAACTGGATCTTCACTATCCGCCGCAATAAAATGAAATAGAAGTCGAGTACGCTCAACATGCTTCAAAAATTTATGACCCAATCCTTTCCCCTCAGCTGCTCCTTCAATCAGCCCAGGAATATCCGCCAAAATTAATTCATAATAAACACCTAAATGTGGATCTAAAGTTGTAAACTTATAATTCGCCACTCGACTTGAAGCATTTGTTAATTCATTTAACAAACTAGATTTTCCAACATTTGGATATCCAACAAAACCAATATCCGCGATCATTTTTAATTCTAGTCGCAAATCTAATTGTTTTCCTTCTTTTCCGGGATTATCTCTTTTTGGAGTTGTATTTCGACTTGAACGAAAGTGAAAATTACCAAAACCGCCATTACCTCCCTCAGCAACAACTATTTTTTGTCCGATTTCAATAATGTCATGATCTTTTCCTCGAGTTAAATCATGAGCCACTGTTCCAACTGGTACTGGCACTATAACATCATTACCGTGAGCTCCTGTTTTGGTATTTTGCATTCCATCAAGTCCATTCAGTGCTTTCACACTTTTTCTAGTTCGGAATTGTTTTAATGCACCTAAATCTGCCACTCCTTCTAAAATTACATTACCACCTTTTCCACCATCGCCACCTGTTGGACCTAAAGTCATCTTTGTTTTTGAAAAAGCAACCATTCCGTTTCCGCCCTTTCCCGCCTTCACTTTAATTTTTACGTCATCTATTATCATAAACAATTCTTTCTAAAAATAATCAAATTTAATTTAACTTAACTTAATTCTAACTTTAAAAAGTAAAAAAGTAAAACGATCTAGTCAAAAAAACTAGATCGTTTAAAAAATCACCAAGACTAACAAGTCATATTCAATTTAGAATCCGCATCAAAATAACGCGTCATCAAAGGAATAAATTTATTAATTTTATCCGTCATCCCTAAAATAATCATTCCTACACAAAATTTAGAACATCTCCGTACTTTCCTAATCGATTCAGAACGAAAAATTTTATCCGCTAGACCATTACCTTTTCCAGTCTTAGTTTCAATAATAATAAAATCCTTTGGAGCACTAGCTTTCTTTCCCTCACTAGACATAAACCTCAAATTAAAATCAATTGTAATACGCTCGCCACCCCCCTTTGCTACAAGAGTAATCCGTTTATAACGCATAGCAATTTGAGGTTTAACAGAAAAATTAAATTCCTTATTGTATTGTTCACGATAATTTTTTTTAACCATCTCTTCAGACTTTTCAGTAAAAAAACCATGTTCAGACTCTTTACACTGATAACGAAATTTATTTGTACTACCCCGTTTTCCTTTCAACTTCATCTCAAAAAAACAAAGATTGTCAGCATCTAAATAACGTCGAGTTCGTAACTTAAAACGTTGTCGTTTACCCTTACGATGCTCTTCATAACAAACGGAATTATCATCAAAATAAATTGTCTCGTAACCAAAAACTTGTTTACCATCTATTTCAAGAACATCAAAATCTTTGCTTAATTTATTAATTAAAGATTCTGAAAACTCATTTTTTAACAAATACTTATTTTCTGAACGAGAAAGCATATTTGCTTTTTCTTTCAAATCACTAAGTGAAACAGTTGAAAAATTTTGTTTAAAAATACTTGTATTCATATATTTACTTTAAAATGGGTCTTTGTAAATAATACGCACCTTAACTGTATCGTTCACGAAATTAATTTCTTTCACACTATAAGAAATAACTGAAACACCAAACTTTTCACTTAGAACCTTTGCAGTTCCTTCAATATCATCAATAATACCTTCAGGAATATGATCTAATGTTGTTCTCATACTCGCAAATCCAGCAAGTAATCTCGGATTATCAATTATCCATGTACCTAAAATGATAAGCACATTCAACAAGAAAATCAATGAAAAATTTGGCAAAGCTAAAGCATTAATCAACGCAATTGAAAGACTTCCAAAAAAGTAAGTAACATCAGTTTTTCTAAAAGTTTCACTACGCAAATCAACTAACGAAAGTACTGCAAATAATCCAAATCCAAATCCCATATCTATTCCACCAACATTCAAAGTAAATAACACTACAATGACTATAAATATGAATAGATTAAACAACATATTAGCTGTTACCGCATCTCTATCAAAATAACGCTTATAAAAAATTCCGTAACACAAAAACGTAATTGCTGTAATATCAACTAGAAAATAACATCCTAGAATAACAAATTGGCTTTGACTAGCAAAAAAAGCATTAACTTGACTCATATTTAACAATAGGGCGGCAGTTATTACAATAACCGCACTGAACAAAGCTATTAGACCAACTTTATTTACAACATTGTTTATCTTAGACCCCTTATGCTCTAAATTTCTACGAACTTTCATAATATTTTTTTTAAGTTTAATTAAAATGTAAAATTCTGATACTTTTTGCACATTTCTTTTTGATTTATAACACTAATTTATTTAACTTTTTCCTTATTTTAAAGAAAAAAACAATAAATTAACTATCTCAAAAAGGGCCAGAATTGCTTTATTTAAAACATTTTAAGCTCTTTCTAAGATTTATGCATCCTATACTTATTTTTTACTAGATATTAGTAAGTACCATAAATAACTGTTACAGGCAGTCTTAACTAGAACATTTCATAATACCAAACTTTTTTGTTTTTGTCAAGTCTTTTCAAAATAGCATTTTTTGAAAAAAACTTCACAATAGAGATAATTATACCCTAAAAAATAGAAAAGGGCAACGCTCGCAATACGGTTTGTCAACTACCAATAGAAATGTCATACCTTTGTTTTCTTTAGAAATGTCATACCTTTAGAATTTAATTAATTTTTGAGCTTTTAATTTTTCTTTTTTAAATTGGTAGCTTCTCCAAGGATGATCTGCTGGTGGAGTGTAATCTGATTTTCTTTTAGTGATAGCTGGTAATTTTAGTTCATTTTCTTTTTTGGGTTTATGTGGTAATTCTTTAAAACTTAAATATTTATCTTTTTTAGAAATATGAATTGAATCATCTAAATGTTCTTCTATAATTACTTCATCCTTTTGTAAACTGTAGTTGTTGTATTTCATTTAATTGAAAATATCTATTTTTATATTGAACTACAAAATCATTCCTTATTTTTCTAGTGCTTTTAATTGAGAAAATATTATTTAATTTATCTTTTTCTTGCTTAGTTAGTTTTCTGTGTAGGTCTCCTTTTTTCTTTGCGGGAACATTGAATTTTTTATTAAATTTGGAGTAAATTTTTCTTTAATAAATTCATCGGCTTGTTCGATACTATTTATTTTAGCTAGTCGCATTTCTTTGATCATTCTGTCTTGTAAAGTTTCGTTCATTCTTTCTACTCTTCCCTTGGCTTGAGGCGTATTAGCAATAATTACTTGTATATCTAATTCTTTCATCGCTCTTTGAAATTGTGTCTTGAATTCTTGATTGTCCGTTGCATTTTTGTGATTTACTTTGTAAGTACTGAATTTATCTAGATAAATAGATAATTTTCTTCATTTATCTTGTACTTATTCTTTACAAAAATTATATACTGCTTGTATACCTTCATTTTTATCAAGTTCTGGAGTTATCTCGCTTGTAGCATCGTCTACTGCAAGTAACAGGCATTGCTCTTCTTCATTTTCAAGCCAATCATGATATGAACCATCGAATTGAACTAATTCTCCATAATGTTCTTTTCTTCTTGTGAGAAGTATTTTTTATTTTGTTTTTTTTTTTGACTGTACTTAAACTTTCGTTTATTCTAATTCTTCTCGTCGAAGTGTAACTTATTTTAATTTCATGAACTTCATTTAATTTTTCATAAGTTAATTGTGATGAAAAATCTGAATAGTTTTCTTTTGATTGTTTTTATGATTTTCTTTTTAATTTTTCATCTAATTTTCTATTACTTTCTTTCCCCTGCTTTTATGAATTATTCCTTGTATTCCTTTTCGTTTACTTTAGCTTTAACCTTTTTAGTTTGTCTGACTGATAAATTTAATTGTCTAGATAAGCTTGTGTTCCGTTTATCTCACTGTTTATTAAATTATTTATGATTTCATACCTTTGAGATTCCTTATTTGTCATGATTATTGTATCTTGCATAGTTTTTCATGTTTTTTAAATGTTAACATGTAAAACTAACATAATTTTAATAGGTATGACATTTCTATTGGTAACCTGGTATGACATTATCATTGGTAAGTGACAGCTCGCAATACGGTTCTTGATTTTAAATTTGCGAATTTTAAAGGGACCCTTCAACAAAGTGTGTCCATCGCCCATTTAACCTTTCTTAATTTTATTAAAATATTTAAAATTAGAAACAGGATATTTCATATAATTTTTTTCTTCAAACTCCTTAATAACCATAAATACAACGTCCAATAATCTTTCGGGAGATTCAAACGATAATTTATTCTTTTTTTGTAGTTTTTCTAATTTGCCTATTCAAATTTTCAATTGAATTAGTTGTATAAATCATTCTTCTTACTCGAGGATTGAATTTAATATATACGTAAAATAATATTCAATTTCTGTAAAATGATTTTTAAAATTTGGATATTTTGTTTTCCATTTTTCTAAAAAAATTATTTACTTTTTTCAAGGCTTTTTCAATTGTATCATTTTCTTCAAAATTATTAAATATTTCTTTTAAATCTTCTCCTATTTCTTTTTTATCTTTCAGTCTTGTTTTGTTTAAAATATTTCTTTGTTTATGAACTACGCACTTTTTGAAATTCTCCTTGGGGATATATTTCTAAAAATACATTTTCTAAATTTTTTAATCCATCAGCTACAAATAAATCTATTTGTTGAACACCTCTTTCTTCTCTTAAATCTTGCAATAATTCTTTCCAAAATTCTGCTGATTCGGTTGGATTTTGACTTAAACAAAGCAATTCTCGTCTATTATCTTCTCTTACTCCAAAAGCAATAAATACACCTTCCTTAGCGTATTCATCACCTCTTCGCACAGTAATGAAAATTACATCTCCATAAACAACTTTGTAATGTTTTTCTAATTTGAATTTTGCCAAGCTATTCTAAATTTATTAAATACTTTTGCTAAATTAGATATCTTAGCAGGAGACATGTTTTCTTCAAAATTTCATTTAAAAATTCATTAATGTCATTGGAAGTCATTCCTTTTTATATAAAGATAAAGCTATTTCATCTACTTTTTCTCTGTTAATTTTTAAAAGTTCTAGTGTTGCTGGAGAGAATAATCCTGTTCTAGTTCTTGGAATATGAACAAGTAATGAGTTTTTTGATAATGAATTCATAGCTCTTCCATAGGATCCATTTCCTTTATCTTTTTTAGTTTTATTAATATCTTCTAAATACTCATCTCTTTCTATTAGCATTAAGGTTTCTATTGTTTTTCCTACGAATTTATCCATGGATAAATCATCTAGATTTTCTCTTAAGTTTTTTGTGTTTTTTTCTAATAATTCTTCGGTTCTATTTTTCTTGTCTGACATGATTTTATTATTAAATTTATTAATTTAATTTTACTATCAGACACAATTTTGGGGACCCTTCAACAAAGTGTGTCCATCGCCCATTTAACCTTTCTTAATTTTATTAAAATATTTAAAATTAGAAACAGGATATTTCATATAATTTTTTTCTTCAAACTCCTTAATAACCATAAATACATAGTCCAATAATCTTTCGGGAGATTCAAATGATAATTTATTCTTTGTAGTTTTTCTAATTTGCCTATTCAAATTTTCAATTGAATTAGTTGTATAAATCATTCTTCTTACTCGAGGATTGAATTTAATATATGTAAAATAATATTCAATTTCTGTAAAATGATTTTTAAAATTTGGATATTTTGTTTTCCATTTTTCTAAAAAATTATTTACTTTTTTCAAGGCTTTTTCAATTGTATCATTTTCTTCAAAATTATTAAATATTTCTTTTAAATCTTCTCCTATTTCTTTTTTATCTTTCGGTCTTGTTTTGTTTAAAATATTTCTTTGTTTATGAACTACGCACTTTTGAAATTCTCCTTGGGGATATATTTCTAAAAATACATTTTCTAAATTTTTTAATCCATCAGCTACAAATAAATCTATTTGTTGAACACCTCTTTCTTCTCTTAAATCTTGCAATAATTCTTTCCAAAATTCTGCTGATTCGGTTGGATTTTGACTTAAACAAAGCAATTCTCGTCTATTATCTTCTCTTACTCCAAAAGCAATAAATACACCTTCCTTAGCGTATTCATCACCTCTTCGCACAGTAATGAAAATTACATCTCCATAAACAACTTTGTAATGTTTTTCTAATTTGGAATTTTGCCAAGCTATTCTAAATTTATTAAATACTTTTGCTAAATTAGATATCTTATGAGGACATGTTTTCTTCAAAAATTTCATTTAAAAATTCATTAATGTCATTGGAAGTCATTCCTTTTTTATATAAAGATAAAGCTATTTCATCTACTTTTTCTCTGTTAATTTTTTAAAAGTTCTAGTGTTGCTGGAGAGAATAATCCTGTTCTAGTTCTTGGAATATGAACAAGTAATGAGTTTTTTGATAATGAATTCATAGCTCTTCCGTATGATCCATTTCCTTTATCTTTTTTAGTTTTATTAATATCTTCTAAATACTCATCTCTTTCTATTAGCATTAAGGTTTCTATTGTTTTTCCTATGAATTTATCCATGGATAAATCATCTAGATTTTCTCTTAAGTTTTTTATGTTTTTTTCTAATAATTCTTCGGTTCTATTTTTCTTGTCTGACATGATTTTATTATTAAATTTATTAATTTAATTTTACTATCAGACACAATTTTGTGAAGGGTCTCCAATTTTGTGAAGGGTCTCATTTAAAATCAATAAAAGCCACCCATTATTATATCCCTGATAATCTCTATTTTATAGATTATATTTCTTAAATAATTATGACTATTCAAGAATTATTTAATAATTAAATTAATTTTATATATATTATAAATATAATTATCTATCAATATTTTATCTCCTTATTAACATATACATCACTATTTTATATGATTATTTTATTAAATTAAACAACAAAAAACCGCTTCATTTCTGAAGCGGTTTAGATTTAAAATAGTATAAATTTAATAAGACAAACAATTAACTTTATTAATCATCCATCCATTAACTCCTTTAACCATAGTTACATAGAAAGGATTACTCTCCTCAGAAATTTTTACAGAAAATATTTTATAATTATCCACTTCCATATTTGATTCTATACTAAGATAATTTAAATTCTTTGGATAGACACTATTACATATAATTGGATCAGTATCAGAAGATGAATCATTCATATAATCACTTAAAAAAGTCTGGGTTAACAAAGGACTATTTTCAACTAAATAATCTTTATCTTCTTTTGTGAAATATTCACCACCAGAAATAACAGCACCTAAATAATTGTTATAAAAAACATAGGCTACATCTTCTGAACTAAAGCTCGTTGCCACTGGCAAAAGCTTGAAAGTTTTATGAATATTTTTTAAAGCACTCATTTCTTCATTAAGATAACCATCATTATCATTTTCTAATACAGGAATCAAATAAATATAATTATCACCTTCTAAAATTATATTTTCAGAGGTCCAATCTTCAACTTCAGAACCTGATACACTCACTGTAAAAATTATTGATTCTTTATTATTAAAAATAATACTTTTTCTTTCTTCTGTTCTAATATCGTTACTAAACTTATTTCCAATAGAAGCTATGATCGCTTCCTTTTGCTTTATGACATCTTTATTTTTCACATAAGCAATTATATTATATGAATCATTTTCAACTTCAGGACCAGTACTAATACTTACGATTCTTTTCAAAGAATTGTCCACTAAAGAATCACTAAACCAATACGCATCATTCAATAAACTTTTTGGTCTATGAATAATCCAATTTTCTGGATAATCAATGCTAAATCCTAACTTAACATCTTCATAAGTTTTCCACTCAGTTGCTGTCTCTTCAACAAAATTTACTTCGTTATTTTCCTCCAATTGTGCGACACTAGAATTATCATCTTTTACAATTTCATCCTCTATGTCATTTGTTTTAGTACATCCAGAAAAAATTAATGCACCAGCCACAATAGGAAAAATTAAATATTTTTTCATAAAAAAATTATAATTAATTACTAGACTTATTATATACTAAATTTAATTATTTCGCCACACATTCTACAAATCAAATTTTTCCTAGAATAACATTATTTATTTTTATTCTCAAATAATCATTTAAAAAATAAATTGTGCCTGTCTGCCGAACAGGCAGGCTCGCCGCACGGGCTATGATAAACAAAATTAAAATAAGGATCTAATTGTAAAACTAAATCCTTTAAAATTATATTTTTAAAAATATTCTACTTCCCTGACTTAACTCGATTACACATTTTACATAACATCTGGCAATTTTCTGAAGTTGACTTACCGCCTTCATGCCAAGGTTTAATATGATCCGCTTCCATTTCATTTAACTCAAAATGTTCTTCACATTTTACACAAATGCCTTTTTGCTTTTCATAAGTCTCCCGCTTTTGTTTATCTGTAAAGGCACGAATATTTAAAAACTTTTCATTTTTCGTCAAAACGTAACTATAAATTCCCGACTTTTTTGTCACGTCTTCATCTTGCATTAATTTTGTTATTTCTTCTTCTAATTTTTCTGAATCAAATTCTTTATCTTTCAACTCGTTATATAAAAAACCAAAGTCAACGCCTTTCATTTCTTTACGATATTTTGGAAAAGTTACTTTAATCCAATTTATGACACTTTGAAAATATAACCATAATTCATTGGCATTTGGTTTGTGTTGGTTTTCTGCCATGTATTGTTCAATATTGTCATCGCTAATCCATCTGATTGCAGTTTCTAAATAATCTTGTCGTATTGCTGAACCTTTTAAATAATCACTTGCTAATCCGTAGGCGGGACAACCTGATTTGCTGAAATGTCTTTTGGCGTCGGTTAACCAAGTTCCTGTGTAAATTGCGTTTCTCAATTCTTGATCGGTCAATTTTTCTCCGGCTATATTTATGGTTTTAAACCAATCTAATTTTTCTTTGTCATTTCCCTCGCAGAAATAGACCATCAATTTGTAATCAAGAATAGCTTCTTTTTCAGAATCTTCGAGGTTGTGAAAATATTGATAATTTAGTGAAAAGTTTCCTGCGACGTATTCGCAAACGCTTACGGTTCTTTGTTGTCCGTCTAAAACTTCATAGGTTTCGTCTTCGTTTTTTACCCAATACATGACGTTGAGTGGAAAGTTTTTTCTGACGGTTTCGATTACGGAATCTCTTTGGGCGTCTTTGTAAACGAATTCTCTTTGGTATTTTGGTCGGATGTTTAGTTTTCCGCTGTAGCCGATGACGCCTTCTTCGTTGTTATTGATGTAATTGTTTATGACTTCTTTGATGGGGATTTCTTTTAGTTCGATTTTCATGGTTTGTTGGTTACTTGGTTATTGTTAAATTTTACTATATTTTATGATTTTTGAGAAAATGGGGGTTGACAGTGTTTGTTTTTTCTGATAGAATTATTTATCGAGTTGGGACCTACCCTCTCGTATTAACGGCTAATAAATAACCACAAATTCAGGAGAACAACATGCGTAAATCAACCGAAGATTATAGACTTGAACTGATCGGAAAAGGAAAAATGGTGAATGGTGTGCTGTGCACATTTCATGAGATCCTTAGAGACCCAGACCATTTACGAGCTACTCCCGTAGCAGTTGATGAAGACAGTTTACAAATTATAGGTTCTCAATCGTTCGCAAAATATGCGGATGCTGAAAGCATTACCTCTGTCTTATGAAATTTTTTTAATGCAATGTCAACCTCTGCCCCGCTTCCGAGAACTTTTCGGAAGTGTGGGCTTTTTTTATTTTAAATAACTATTTCATTATAAATCATTTTTTGTTTTTTTGCGAAATACTGCTATTGACAAAATATAATTTATGGGATATAATTATTTATCGAGTTGGGAAAACTCGAGTTGTGTTACGGCTTAATTTTGAGTCAAAAAGTTTTTTAAGGGGAATAACAAATGAAATCTCTTATACAAGCAATAAATGAAGTTGCCGCTGTAATGGCTAAGAAAGGGTTAGTCAATTTGTTTTTAGTTGCTGAAAACAAAGATCAGCTTAATCGAGCTCATGCCCATTATTGCACAGCAACTAAAAAAGCCATGCTTCAAGCCAAGTTTTCTACAAAGGAGGTCAAATGATCCCCTCGTTCAGCGTCCCTGCCAATATTTCAACGGCAGGGACTTTTTTTATTTCAAATAACAATTTTATTATAAATTATTTTGGTTTTTAGTGAAAGTTTTTAAGAATTTAATGTTTTCCAAACTGTTGCTAAAAGTTCAACTGCCACTACTCCATGGTTTTTAATAAACTCTAAAGTTTTAGATTTCTTTTCTTCTGGATCTTCTGTTTTGTAAATTTCTTCTAGTTCTTTTCTTTGCTCTCCATTCAATTTATTTTCTAAAATATTTTTTATATCTAAATTTATATTTTGAGTTAAATAATTATTATTTTCATTTTTTATATCAATTTTCATATTTTTTTCTAATTCCTTATCATTTTTATAATTATTTTTTACAAACCTTGTTCCATCACCAGTTATGCGAGCAAGCCAACGAGATTCAAAATTATATAAGTCTGCCCCACCTGGAACCTCAATATATTTGTCTATCAAAACAAGATCTTTAATTTTTTCTTTGATTAACTTTTCATCTAATTTAGTTACTTTTGATATTTTTTTACTAGAAATCCAGCCACCTCTTTCTTCTATATTTCTATTATCATAAAGAAATTTTAAAATTGTATTTTCTTCACTCATATTTTTAATATTAAAATCAAACCTTCTTATTTCTAATTAAAATCATAGCATATGGAACTTTAACCTCCCCATCTATCATCATATAAAGATCCCCATCAACTGCACCTCTTTTTTGAATTTCTTTTCTATATTTTTTATGTTCTTTTGTATATGGCTTAACTCCAACTTTCTTTCCTGAATTAGAAATACCCAAGCCAATTATTTCAAATTGTTCAGGATTATATTTATCTAAAAAAGTAATCGGCACACCCATCGCACCCTTATAATCCACTGGAATATCTTTTGTTATATTAACATTTATCGCATCAAAATTTTCATATTTTATATAATCTTTTTCATTTCCTTTATATGTTTTATAAAGAATTAAATCTTCATATCTTTCTTTATAATCTAAATTTGTGTACCAACGAATTCCCTTAACCCGAATATATTTATTTCCCTCTTCATCAACTCTGCTCCCAGCCGCATTCAAAGGATAATCTTCAGGAACTCTAAATTCTCTATCTCCACTGTGAATACTATGACCAAACCATAGCTTATCTTCTTTTATAAGTTTAAAAGTTTCTTTATAAGTTATAGCATTCAAATTTCCTAAAATCACAAATTTTTTATCAAACTCAATCAACTGAGCAACATATTCCCGAAACAACGAAAACGGCGGATTCGTTACCACCACATCCGCCTCCCTCAAAATCTCCACACATTCATCACTCCGAAAATCACCATTCTGTTTCAACGCAGTCTTAACCGTATCCAATTTATTAATCTTTCCATCATGATTAATATCCAAAATAATCTCCAGTTTATACGAAGGCTTATCCTTTTCAAAATGCGTAGACACCAACTTTTTCAACCCAAGAAACTCAAAGTTCTCCGCAAAATAATGCCAAAAATTACTCTCTTCAGGATCATCGCAATTACAAAAAACAATCTTTCCCTTCAAGCTTTCTTTATAATGCCCCAATTCCCTTTCAATATCAGACAATTGCGTATAAAACTCATCTTTTTTAGCCTTATTCGCCTTATGTAAATTTTTAGGTATTGCTACCAAACTATAGATAATGTAAAATGAATAGGTAATTAAATACCTAAAAACAAAAAAATGAAAATTAAATGCCCTCATTGCAATAATAAGAATTATGTTAAAAATGGTAAAGTAAATAAAAAACAAAGATATCTATGTAAAGAATGTAGCTATAACTTTTCTAGATTTACAAAAAGAGGAAAACCTAAAGAAATTAAGAAAAAAGCAATTGAAATGTATTTAGAGGGACTAGGATTTAGATCAATAGGAAGAATACTGAAAGTTAGTAACGTTAGTATATTAAGATGGGTAAAAAAAGCAACTAAAAAATTAAGGAATATTTTAAAAAGTAAAAAAGAAGTAAAATATTGGAAAATAGAAAAAATGGAATTAGATGAAATGTGGCATTTTGTGTTAAAAAAAGAAAAAGCACTAGATTTGGCTTGCAGTTGATAGATCTAGTAAAATAATAATTGATTTCGTGATAGGGACAAGAGGTGAAAAAACTGGAAGAAAATTATGGGACAAAATCAAAAAAATTGATTGCGATAAATACTGTTCAGATCATTGGGATGTTTATAAAAAATTTTACCAAAAGATAAGCACATTCAAACAAAAGCAGAGACTTTTACAGTTGAAGGAATGAATAATCAATTAAGACATTATATAGCAAGATTTCATAGGAAAACTCATTGTTATTCTAAAAGTATTGAAATGGTTGAAAATACAATCTTGCTATTCATGCACAGAGAAATTGCTATTTCTATATTTGAGTAGCAATACCAATTTTTATTCGAAGATGTCTTTGTCATGTTTTTTTCTGATTTAAATTGATAAAAATATTTTTCCACTGAACACAAGAAGTCATGACCCCTTGTTCATATTTCCAACTCCTCCGCAACATCTTGCAGTGAAACCAAACCAATCTCCAAAAAATCATCAATATCAATCCCAGTATTTTCACATTCCAAAATAATTTCACGATCACACCTCTCCGCAAATTTAGCAGTCTTAAACTTCTTCTTCAAAGATTTCAATTTAACATCTTTTACCGTCTTAGTCGGCAAAATCAATGATGACGCCACAATCAACCCAGTCAAAGTCTCAGCCGCCGCCAAAGAAAATTGAATTTTAGTCGCTCGCTTTTTATCTTTCAATTCCTCACAAGGCTCATAACCATAATTATGAGATTTAATAGTTTCAATCAAAAAATCACTCGCTCCAGCCTCTTGTAAATATTTAGCCGTTCGCAAAGAATGTTCCTCAGTTTTCTCCTTTGTCTCATCCCAATCCAAATCATGAAGCAATCCAATAATTCCCCATTTTTCAACAGTTTCATCATCCTCACCAAAATGTTTCGCCAATCCTCGCATAATCGCCGCCGATTCTTGAGAATGCAATTTTGTAACAGGATCAATAATATATTTATTCACCAACTCATTTGCTTTTTCCAAATCAATTCCTAAATCTTCACCCTCACTCGAAATCTCACCATCGCCTGATCCACTAGTTCCCTGAAAAAGATTAAATTTATCAGTCAATTTATCAACGGTAGATTTTTTTCCAAAAATTAAAACCCCTAAATAATCTACTTCATTTATATCCTTTTGAGCAGTTTTTTCAATAACTTTTTTGTCATCAGTTGTCTCAATCATTTCCCTCGTAAATTCTGAAACATCCAAATTCAGCTCTTTTGCAGATTTAACTAATTCTAAAATATCATTATTTGATTCAGCTTCTTTAATCATAATAGCGTGCTGAATATTTAACTTAATTTTTTCCTGATCCTTAGTTATAATTTCATCCTGTAAAAATAATTCTTTTCCCTTACGGGCTGCAAATGCTGCATTAAGATGTGCGATAGTATTCATTTCTTGCCAAGACTCCAATTTTAATCCTTTATTAACCAAAGCTACTGCAACTTTTGTCTGTTTAGATTTTCCCGTCTCACCTTCGCTAGCATCTTTCGGTTTCATCAAAGGAAATAAAGTCGCCTCACGCAAAGTCTGATTTTCAAAAAAAGCAAAAAGACGTTCACCCATCCCTAAACCACAAGTCGGTGGCATACCATATTCCAACATCTCCACAAATTCCCAATCAGGCATCATAGCCTCATCATCACCCGCATCCAAAAGTTTTTTCTGTTCCTCAAAACGTTTTCTCTGATCAATCGGGTCATTTAACTCACTATAACCATTCCCAACCTCTGAGCCAGCACAAATGGGCTGAAATCTCTCTGTTAATTCATGGAGCATTTCATTAGCTTTTGCCAAAGGAGAAACCATCTCAGGAAAATTGATCAAAAACACTGGACCAGCAATACTCTTACGGCAATATTTCCAAAGAGAATCCATCAATCGTCTCTTTATTTTCACCCTCGTATTTAACATTCACCCCTTCTAGTCTTTTGCCAATTCTTATTTTTTCGTCGTCATCTTTTAACATATCTACACCAGTTTTTTTTTTAATAATTTTTCAGCATAATCAATTTTTAGCCAAACATCTGCCAAGTCAAATTTATAATCTCGGTTTTAAATTTAGTACTTCCGTAAACTTTCTGAGCAATTGATTGATAAAGTTTTTGAGCCATTTTCATTCCATCTTTATAGTTAGCGTACGCCCAGTAAAATTCCATATTAGTAAACTCCTGCAAATGATCAGGTGATGATCCCTCATTTCGATAAACCTTTCCAATTTCAAAAGTTTTTTCAAAACCAGCCGCCATCAAACGTTTCTGCCAAAGTTCACCAACACAAATCCGCATGTAAACTGGCAAGTTAAAATCGTTGTGATAAGTCTCAAATGGTCGTGCTTCTGCTCCACCAGTCGTTGTTTCTACTGTTGGAGTTTCCACTTCAAAAAAATCTTTATCTGTCATAAACTGACGAATCGCTTGCCAAAATTTTGCTCGACGCTTAAACATTTCTCGTTTCTCTGGATTTAAAAGCAAATCAAGATAACGTTTTCGATAACGTTCATCCTCATCTTTCAATCCAAAATGTTCAGTCGGCACACCTCGCAAAGCTTTAGTCAAAAGTTTCCATTCAGAAGTCATTAAAGTTTGTTGTCCCGCTTCCGTTGTAAAAACAGTTCCTGTAAACTGAACAAAATCGCTATTATCAATTAATTTCGCAAAAGGTTTATAATTTTCACCAATTTCTTTTTTTGAAATCGCCACTTGAATTCTTCCACTTTCATCTTCTAAATCCACAAAAGACAAATTCCCATGAACTCGTTTTGATCGCAAACGACCGCATAAAGTTATTTCCGTTTTATCTTTTTCAAAATTATCAAAATCATCCAAAATAGCCTTCACTAAATGTGAACGCTCTGATTTAGCTGGATAAGGTTTTATACTCAAATCTTCAAGTTTTTTTAATTTTTCTTTACGTTCTTCGTACTCGCTCAACCGTGAATTATCGTTCTTCTTATTTGTATTTTCCATGATTCTGACATTAAATATTACTACTTAACTTTACAAGAAAATCAAAAAAAAGTCGAGGTTTTATTTAATAAAATTAATATGTAATTTTATTAAAATCTCTATTCACGTCATGTCAAAAAAAATAATTTATTAAATAAATTATCTAATATCCATAGATGAAATAAAGAAGATAGACGAATTGATTCAGTTAAATAAATTCATGTCAGCAGACAAATTTATTTATCTAATATCTACACTTTAAAACTTAAAAAAATTAAGCAATTAAATTTTAAAAAATAAAGCATTTTAATCCTCAGTAAGTTCAATAAGTGTATTTTTTTCTTCAACAACAATTTCTTCAGTCGGCTCAATATCATAATAATCCAATAAATAAGTCATTACTTTACTGAAAGTCGGAGCTGCAGTACTCGTTGCCCAAATACTACTTTTCGGATTATCAATTTTTACTACAACCACAAATTTAGGATCATTAATTGGAGCATATCCAGCAAAAGTTGTAATTGTTTTATCTCCAACATAAGCTTTTGACTTATCTTTATTTTCATCATTTTCTATCCCCTCATTATTTTCTTGAGCCTGATCATACATTTTTTTACTAGCAACTTCAGCTGTTCCTGTTTTTCCACCAACTAAATATCCTGGCACATCTGCATTTTTACCATGACCATTAGCAACTACACTTCTCAACATCTGACTGATCTCCTGAGACGATTCTTCACTTATCACTCTATGAATAATTTTTGGCTCAATCAACTCCTCAGTTTTATCTGAAAAAATTTTCTTCTCTATGATCTGCGGTTTTACAAGATTACCACCATTTGCCAAAGCACCATAAGCCACTAAAAGCTGAAGTTGTGTTACAGTGATTCCTTGACCATAAGCTGCTGTATAAAATTCAACTTCTGATTTTAAATTTTTCAAGTTAGCAAAATTTCCTCGTACTTCTGATGGAAGTTCAATATTCGTTTTATTATCAAAACCAAAACGTTGCAAAGATTCTCTAAATTTTTTATTGCCAACTAATTTTTCCACGTAAATCACACCTGTATTAATAGATAACTCTAGAACCTGAGTCATTGTTTGTAATCCATAAACTTTTTCATTAGCATTTTTAAGTGTCCAATCATCAGTTTTTACAAAGCCTTCGTCTGTATAAGTTGTATCTGGATTAACTTTTTCATCATCTAAACCAACTGCCATTGTGATAGCTTTAAAAACTGAACCGGATTCATACGCATTTGTAATAACTGGATTAGTATAAACTGACATATCTTGAACCTCAGAATATTTATTTGGATTAAAAGTTGGATAATTAGCAATTGCCAGTATTTTTCCTGTATTTGGATCCATAACAGAAATTGAACTACAAGTTTCTGCTTCATATTCCTCAACTGTAACTTTTAAAAATTTTTCAATTACATACTGAACTGCACACTCAACAGCTAAAACAATATCAACACCACTCAATTACCATTCTGTAACATTTGCACAGATCCTGAGAGTATAACCAACCTCCTCTAGAGATCTTGTTTTTGTTTAACTCTTCCCTGGCTTTTCCACTTGATTCATTTTCAAAGTATGCCTCGATTTCATATTTTACCTTTATACAGTTCCCATCTGAATCAATAAATCCTACGATTCTGATGTAGCTAACTTTTCACCTGGATAAACCTGTCAGTTTAGTTCTTTCATCAAGCTCAGAACTTAAACCTATGGTAATTTTTTTTTCTTCAAGACTTTTCTTTTTTTCATCAGGAATGTGACGTTTAATAACTTCGTATTGATCACCTAAATTTCTCTTATCTATCTTCTGTCTAATTTCTTCTTTATCAAGATTTAAACTTTCTGCTAATTGATCCACAACTTGATAAGTTTCATCTTCAGAAATATCTTTTGGTGAAATGTAAGCTGTAAAGTACTCTATATTAATTGCCAACGGATACAACTCTTTTTTATTTTTCAAAAAAATATCTCCACGTTCTGGTAATACCTCTGTCTATTTTGTGATGTTGCTTATTAGCCATCCGCTGATCAGCATTTTTCAAATCTGACAATTTGCAAGAAATAGAATTCTAACACATAACAATAAAAATTAAAACGTAAACAACACGAGAAACAAGATTAATTCTCTAGATTTAAAAAAAAAACTAAAAAAGCCCTTCTCGTTTTTTGTTCGTAGTTCTTTTTACTTTTCATTTTGAATTAGTGAATTCAGTAAATTTAGCAATTGGTAAATTTTGTACCAGAGCTAATAATTAGATAACAGAAGCAGTCTAAAACTCTCCCCCCTAATATTTCTAAAGCAGCACATCCAAAATCGGCTCAGTCTACTCATATTTTATTCAAATTATAAAATTCAATCCTTATTATTCCATCAGCTTCATCACTACAGTTTCCTCGTCAATATAAACAGGGTCTGAAACAACTTTCATATCATTTTCAATAATTTTCTCAATCTTATCAAATGAAACTAGTTCTGCTTCTTTAAGAACTAATTCTTCATTCTCCTCAGATAATTTATCTATTTTACGCTCAAGTTCATAAATAGTATTACCTTGAGTAGTAACTGAATTAACCGTAAATAAATAAAACACTCCCATCATACAAAAACAAAGCACAATGAAAATACTACCTGACCCAAAACCTTGAGCTGTAGAAAGTTGCTTATATTTTTGTTTTTTCGCTACACGATTGAACACACAATATGATTGGCGTCGATGCGTAACAATTTTTTTAGCCATGCTAGACTCGACAAAAACGTACCCCTATTTACGTCTTGCATTTTATTTTTGTTTTAAATGTTGTGAATAAATCAATCTAGTAAGTTTTGAAAAACTAAGACTAAAATTAAACTGTACAATTTACCTTAGTAAATTAAAGATTAAAAAAAGATAGTTTTACAAAATTTTATTAAGCTTTCATCCTTCCCTCGTAGATAAAAACTTAAATCAAAATATTTTAAACAACATTCTCAAGACTTAAATTAAAAGTCTAAATTTTTTCCGCTATTCGAAGACATGCACTCCTTGCTCGCGGATTATTTCTAACTTCTTCTTCAGATGGTTTCAATGGCTTTTTAGTAATTACTTTTACTGAAGCCTGATGATCACATCTGCATACTGGAATACTCTCAGGACAAACACATCCCCTTGCGTTTGTCCTAAATCTATTCTTAACGATTCTGTCCTCTCCTGAATGAAAAGATACAATCGCAATTCTGCCACCTTTATGTGCCGACTATGAATTCCCTCAATACTAAAAACTTCGAAATTTTCATATTCTTTAATAATAAATAAACGGATTGTCTGAAAAGTTTTCGTCGCCAGGATGAATCCCACTTTTCCAGTTCTTCTGTAGAGCTCAACCAACAATTCTGATATCTTAGTTGGGCCCCCCCCCCCCCCCCCCCCCCCCCCCCCCTCCCATAATAATTGTCTGGACTGTCTATTTTTAATAATTGCCTGAGCTATCTTTCTAGAATTTCTCTCATCTCCATATTTATAAATAACATTCTTCAAAAATTATCTTCAGCATCATCACAAAATCCTTTGCTGCATAACTCTCATCCCGATTCATTCGCATATCTAACAAACTTTCATTTTGAAAAGCAAAGCCTCGACTCGAATCTTCCAGCTGATCTGATGATAACCCTAAATCCGCTACAATTGCATCAACTGACTCAATTTCATTTTCTTCAAGCACTTTCCTTAATTCACTATAATTTGAATGAGCACAAATAATATTTTCTGCAATATCTGAATAACTATTTTTAAATCTTTCTATTGCCTCTTCATCTCTATCAAAAACTATCAACTTTCCACCTGGCATAATTTGCTGATAAATTTTTCTAGCATAACCACCTCCACCCAACGTCGCATCTACCACAACCATCCCTGATTCTAAATTTAATGCTTCAATTGCTTCATTCATCATCACTGGAACATGGACAGTTTCTTTCATAATCAATATTCTAAAAATCTACTTTATCAATATCTATAAATTTGCTTAATATACTCCCAATTTACCCAAATTCTCTGCAATCTCTTCAGTATTTTTTTCAGCCTTCTGTTTATAATCATTCCAGTCTTTCTCATCCCAAATTTCTAAACGGTTAAATATTCCTGCCACAACAACGTTTTTATCTAAATTTGCATACTCTTTTAAATAATCTGGAACTACAATTCTTCCCTGTGCGTCACTTTTAACATCAACTGCGCCTGATAGCATCAATCGAACAAATGAACGAGTGCTTGATTCACCAATAGGCATTGTTCCTAACTTTTCCGCTAATTCTTTCCAAGTCTTCATCGGATATACAAACAAACAATTATCTAATCCTCTTGTAATAACAATTGATTTACCTAAACCTGTTCTAAACTTTGAAGGTAACGCTAATCGTTTTTTTAAATCAATGTTATGTTTGTATTCTCCAATAAACATTCTCGAAACATTTTGAAAAAATTATTTCCTCAGCCATACAATCAATCTTCAAATTCACCACTTTTCACCACTTTTCACTCATTACTAGTAATTTTACACCACTTTCAAAGTATATGCAAACACTTTAGTTATCCACAGCTTAAGAATATTATTTATCATTTTCGAAACAAATCATTCAAATTTAAAAATAAAAATTACAAAATAAAAAAATCTCTGCGACTAAGCAAAGATCAAAAAAATATCATATCCTATAAATTATAATTTTTGGGCACATGCTGTGCGTTCAGAATCTTTCATGCAACTCCAACTTCCGCCATATTTCTTTATAGTTTCACATTGAGATGAAGTTTCTTTAGGTGTTGCTCCACCTGCACACTCGCAAACTCCGCTACCACATAATTCTGTTTTACTAACATTCTCTTCTTCATCATAATATCTATTATCATCTTCTTCCTCTTCCTCTTTTTTATTTTCCTTTTTACTTTCATTATCAATATTCTCAACCTTCATAACGCTGGTATCCAACTCTCCCTTAAGAATATCTGGATTAATTGTATTTAAAATCAACCAACTTACAAGTGCCACACCTAAACCTATCAAGGCATCAGTTATTAACTTTTTAGCAGTACCTGCAACAGATTGGTTTCCTGCCGACATCAACCAATAAAAACCTCCGATAGTTATCATTAGCAAAGCTGAAAGTGCAATAGCAACAAAAGAAAATTTATACAACTTTGATATGTAATCAGGAAATTCAACAACTGTACAACCTTCACCAACTCCAGGTATCGATTCTAGTAAATGATATTTACCTTTGTCTGCCTCTTTGATAATACACTTTTCTTGTTGTGCTAAACAGTAATCTGTTGAAATAGCAAAAGCAAAAGCAAAAAGTAATAATATTTTAAAAAATTTATTTTTCATTTATTTTAAGTTAAATATCGTAAACTCATTATAACACGACAAACAAAATGTAGAAACAAGTCACAATTTAAATTATTCCAAAGCAAAATTAAAAGTTTGTACAATTGTTCGAGCAATTCTTTCTGTAGTATATCCTTTTGGCACATCCGTTTCTAAAATGAAATTTTCTAATTCATTAACCTTTAAATCATTCTCTTCTAAAATTTTATCTAGAGCAGGAAAAAACTTTTCTAATAAGTTATTTTCATCCGTCCATTTTTTTTCACTCACAATATTTTCGTCATTTAAAAACGATAAAGTCACGTTTTTTTCTTTGATTAGAATTTTAATTTTCATAAATTTAAAATATTACATTAATTTAACCACTTTGGAATCAAACTTTTATCCCCTGCCCAACCCCATTCTTTCAAAACTTTTACAAAAGACTCTTCACTATAAGTATCTTCATTTTCATTTAATATAGAAAATCCATACCCTAATTCAATCAAATCACAAACATGAGGTGCAATTATCTCATAATCAGTCACTACCAACATTCCTTTGGACATTCCAAAAGATTCTACAAATAGTTCAGTCTTGATTGCAACAAAACGCTTAGAGCTTCTAATTTCTAATATAAAATCCGGCACCACTTCAATTTCCAAATCTTCTGATGCCCTAAGCCAATTTTCTTGTAATTTATTCATATTATATATAATAACAGAAATTTATAAAAATAAGAAAAATTAATTTTTCCTAATTTGTTTTACAATCTTTAAAGCCTGCAAAGCACTTTTCTCTTTATTCTTAATTTCCAACATAATATCGAAATCTAAGTCTTTTGTTTCTTGAATATATTTTTTAAAAATAGCTAAATTAATATTTTCAATATGTTTACCTTTTCTTTCATTCGGTGCCTGAGAGCTGTAATCAGTCATCAAAACTCCTTCTTTTTTCTGCCAAGTTTGACTAGCCAATTTAACTGCCTCAAAAAAACTTTCGCCATTATTCAAACACTCGTGATGAAGTGAATCAAATATAATCGGAATGTCTACTTGATTAGAAATTTCCAAACAGTCTCGCAAAGAATAAGATTTATCATCATTTTCAACTGCCAATCTTTGTCTAATAAACTCTGGAAGTTTTTTATAATTTAAAACAAACCTTTGCATTGCCTCTTTTTTCTCTCCATAAACACCTCCAACATGAATTTGAACTTTCATTGATTCATCTAACTCTAGTAAATTTAAAAACTCACAATGATATTTCAGCTCTGCAATACTTCTTTCAACAATATCTTTTTTCTGAGCATTAATTAAAGTGAATTGATCTGGATGCATTGAAATTCGTATTTCATTTTTTTTGATAAAATTACCAATTTCTTGAAACTGATCTTTGAAATGATTTTGCCAATTGAATTTACAAATCGGATAGCTAGCAAACGGAATAATTGCTGAACTCAATCGAAAAAACATCAGTTCATTTTTTACATTGAACTTTAAAATTTCTTGTAAACAATTTAAGTTATTTGAAACTTTTTTGATTAAATTCTCTTCGGAATAATTTGCTAATCGAAATGTTGTGTTTGTTGTACAATTTATTTGATTGTTGATACAGGGATAACCTATTTTCATATGAAATCATTATTTAATTATTTCTATGTAAAATAATTTTCATTTTTATACCGTAAATGATAATCTCTTCTATTTATATTATCTGATTCATCCTTAAAATATTTACCTGATTCTTGCATTGCCAAAATAGTTTCAGTAAGAATATCTTCATACCCCTCTAAATCCAATTCTTTTTTAGCTAATTCGATAACTTCATCCTTACTAAGTAAACGTTTATTATAATGACGATTTGTGTCAGCTATAGATTGCACAACATCAATAACTGCTATTATTCGTGCTAATTTTTTGAATCTTTCGTATAATTTTTTTTCTTCCACGCTTGTACCCTCTCCTCCGAGTCTATTTTTTATTTTACCTAAATCTTTACCGCTTTTATCTAACTTAAATGCTAAGTGACTACGAGGATAATTATTTTCTTTGTTTTTCTTGAATTCATGATGTCTGGCCATTACAGGAGCAATATCCACTAAAAAATCTCTTTCAATAATCTCTCTTCCATATTTAACATGTTTCTTCATTTCTTCAAACTCTTCATCCGTAAGCTTTCCTTCTTTATGTAAGATGCTCCTGTCTATTTTATTTTTTCCAATATCATGAAATAACGCTGATTCTGTTAACAAATTTAGATCACAATCATCCAAGCCTAACATGATTCCCACTCTATTTGCAAGTAAAACTACTTCCTGCGAATGATTGAAATGAACAGGTGAATATTCCCTTAGTTTATGTAATTCTTCTAAAGATTCTGTATCTTGAAAATTTTGTTCAATTGTAGTAAAAAATTTATTTTTTTTCTTCTTCGACTGTATTTTCTTTTTTTCTGGAGTTGGAGAAAAATCAAACTGCTCTCTTCGATTCATGATTTATTTATTATAAGTTTAAACGACTCTGCATATGTTCATATTAACATTTTTTCTTTAAAACAAAAACAGAACTGTAAAGCTCTGTTTTTTAAGTTTATATTTTTATTTGTTTTCCGCCTGCATCTGTTCATATCTTTCTATATATTTCTTTTGGTCTTGACTTGCTTTACGAATAACGCGTTTAAAGACTTTTTTCTTTTCTTTTGAACTTGCACGCAAGAAAAAATCAGCAAAATCGTCTTTTTCCTCCTCTTTTTTTCTAAATATGTTTTTTATAAATTTAATCATTTTTTATAGAATTATAATCTCTCATTTTACTCTTTAGTTTAAAAATTTGAATCAAAAAATTATTTTTCCAATAACATATTTAAATCACCAAATTCTTTCTTAGAAATAATCTCTTCTTTATAATATTTATTATTTTTCCAATAAATTTTATAAGCCTTTGCGTCAGGCTTGCTTTTCAAAATTCTATACTGGTCATCAATAATCTCAAGAGCTGTGCAATTTTCCAAGGCAATAGCAACAATCTTAAAAGTGTTTTTCATCATCCTTTTTAAATCTTTTTGACGATTTTTTTCTACATCATAATGAGGACAATGTAAAGCATTAATTAAACCTAATCCTGTAACTTTAAGTAACTTATCACTTTCACTAGTAAATTTTCTTGAATCAGAATTACCATAACCAAACCAACAAATTGAACCAGCACTTACTCCAGAAAGCACAATTCCTTTTTTATAAGCTTTTTTTAAAATTTTATCAACACCCATTTTTCTCCAAACAGTCATTAATTTTAAAGTATTTCCACCACCCACATAAACAATATCGTTAGACATTATTTTTTTCTCAATTTTCTTTTTAGAAAATTTTACTGCAATTAAACAAAGTTTATCAACTTTGCAACCTAATTTTGAAAAATATTTATCTACAACATCAAAATAACCCTCGGAATCATGACTAGCAGTTCCAATAAAAAGTAACTTTGGATTTTTCTTTCCTGTTTGCTTAATTATTTCTCGATCTATTGACTTAGTTTCAATTGGATAGAAACCTCCATCCTCATGTGGTCTTCCAATTTCTCCACCACCAATTGCTATTATTTTTCCCATAAAATTATTTTTTAAATTAAGTTACCAACTTAAATAATCTTTAATTTTATCATTTTCAGAAACTTCAATAGATTTCAATTCTCCAACACTAGATAAAGTTACGGTTTTATTAATTTCTTTTTCAAAAATACCTAACATTTTTTTATTCTTTGAACCATGAATTTTATAAACTAATCCGTTATCATTTGCCAAATTAATACTATCAACATTAGATAATAAATCTTTTGTTTTAATAATATCATTTATTTCAGATCCAAAAATATTGATTTTATTTTTATCTTCAATACTATTAGCAAAAATTTCTCCGCTATTTTTATCAACCATAAGATTTACATCTGAATATATTTCAAAAGAATTATCTTTATTTGAAGATATTATAATTTTTCCGTCTTTCATAAAAACCCTAAAAGATTCCTCGCCATAATTAATTATATTATCAGATTCAGAATAAGTAACATCATCTTTATAAACAACTAAAGACCCGTCTAGAGCATTATAAATAACTTTTCCATTCTTTGAATTTTCTACAAAATAAGAAACTCCGATATTTTCGTCACCATTCAAACTATAGCTATTCAAACCTTGGTTTAAAGCTTTGTGTGAAATTATTTTAAATTCCTCCTCACCCTCTTTTTTAGCCTCAATTTTTTCCTCAACAATTGATCCATCGTCACTAAAGAAAATAGTTGTCATTTTATTTTCTTCTTTTTTCATGATAGACTTCAGAACATCATCTTTAAACTTTTTTTCAAAATTTAAAACATTAGACTGATTCCCGTCATTATCAAATTCTATTTTTTCTGAAATTTCAGTTTTGATTTTCGAATTACCCTCCTGTGCAATTTTATTAGTAATTATTTCTTGAAATAACTTAGTTTTTTTATCATCAAAAGTAATTTTAATTTTTACATCATCACCATTAACTTTTTTACTTTCAATTTCAGTTTTTGTACCGTCATCATTATTAACCACTTCTTTTACAATCTTAGGAACTACTATTACCTTTTTTTCTTCTTTCTTAACTGAATTATTTTTTGATGGATTTACTACAGTCTTTTTAACTCCAGGATTAACACACAAAGCATGATCTCCGTCATATTTATTTCTCAATTTTTTACAATATTTATCACATCTCTCCGCATTATAGACAGATGGAGTGCAAAATGTTACCACTTTATCTACAGTCTCTTCCTTCATTTGTTAATCAAAACTAACATCATTATCAATACCTATTGGATGAGAAAAACGACAATTAGTGTACCCACAATGTATATCCATAGCGCCCAACGCAAAAACTAAGTGTTTTGGAAATAAAACTAACAATAAAAATATTATTAAAAAAAATTTAAAATCAAATATTTTATACATAAAAATATACTCAATAATTTATAAACTCTCAATCCCTCTCTTAATCCTCTTCAAACTCTCATCTTTCCCCAAAACCCAAGCACACTCAAAAGGACTCGGAGATTTCTTCGCACCAGTCAAAACACCACGCAAAGGAAAAAGCAAATCACCACGCTTCTCACCAGCAGCTTTCAAAAGCACTTCTTCCAATTTTTCCCTAGTCCAACTTTTCTCAGAAATATTATTTAAAACTTCATAAGCCTTTTCCAAAGATTCTTTAGTCTTTTCATCGCTGCTCTTTTTCCATCGCATCAAATCATTTTCAACATCGCCAATTTCATCAAAGAAAAATAAATTATTTTTTCCCGCTTCCTTAAAATTATCCATTCTCGTTTTCTCAACAGTCAAAATTCTTTTAACATGTTCCTTTTTCTGCTCGTCAGAAAGATTAGCTAATAAACTAGAATTTTTATAAAAATCATTTTCACTTAAAAACGGCATCGCTTGTTCATAAAAAACATCAACATCCATTTGTTTAATATGTTCTCGACTAATCCACGCCAAACGATCCAAATCAAAAACTCCACCAGCCTTATTCATTTTCCTAAAACCTCTCTTTTTTTCAACATCATCAGCACTTTCAAACTGCTCAATCAATTCTTCCATTGAAAAAATTTCCTGCTTTGTCTTCGGATTCCAACCCAAGAGTGCAATGAAATTAATAATCGCTTCTTTCGGATAACCCTGTTCTTCAAAATCAGAAACACTCACACTTCCCTCACGTTTTGAAAGTTTCTTTTTATCTTTATTTAAAATACTTGGCATATGACAAATAGCTGGAGCATCCCAACCAAATGCTTCATAAAGCAAAATATGAACTGGCGCACTCGCCAACCATTCCACTCCACGAAAAACATGAGAAATTTCCATCAAATGATCGTCTACCGCCATCGCCAAATGATAAGTCGGAAAACCATCAGACTTCATCAAAATCAAATCTCCCAAAGTATCATTTTTAACTTCAATTTTTCCATAAACTAAATCTGTGTAAATTGCTTTTCCTTCTGGAACTTTAAAACGCACAACATATTTTTCACCATTTTCAATTTTTTTGTTAATTTCCTCTTGCGACAAATCTAAACAATGCCGATCATATTTTGGCGCTTGTTTTTCTGCCTGTTGAGTCTCTCTCAGTTCAGTCAATCTCTCTGAAGAACAAAAACAATAATACGCTTTTTCTTCATCAATCAACTTCTGAAGATGTTCTTTGTAAATATCTAAACGCTTTGATTGAGTGTAAGGACCAAATTCACCAACTTCAACCAATTTTCCATCTTCCATTTTTAAACCTTCATCAATTTCAATTCCCGCCCAATCTAGCGATTCAACAATTCGCTCCACCGCACCTTCAACTAATCGACTTTGATCAGTATCTTCAATTCGCAAAATAAACTTTCCTCCACTTTTTTTCGCAAATAAGTGATCTGTTAAAGCTGTTCGTAAACCTCCAATATGTAATTCTCCTGTTGGCGACGGTGCAAATCGTACTCGTACTTGTTTTTCGTTACTCATAATTTTTTAAGTTTAATTTTTATAAAAACACAAACAGGGATTCGACCCCTGCACAAACAGGGTTTGAGGCCCTATTTGCTATAATTATTTAATTTCAAATCTTTTTTTAATTTCAATCATTTTTTTACTAACCGCCGAATCAATATTAACATCCATTTTTTTCATTAACACTAAAAACGCAAACAACACATCCACAGCCTCACCTTCCAAAGTCTCCTTATTATGCTTAACTAATTTTTCTTCCCGCTGACATCCATTCAAAGCCAAAATCTCATCACAAAGCTCACCAATTTCCTCATTAACTTTCATCATTTGAAGCAAAACTATTTTGTCTTTGTCAAAATCAGAAGTATATTTCTCACTCAATTTTAAATCAACTTTATCAATGAATTCTAATAATTCCTTCGAAAACATAGGTTTTAAATGATTTTTACTTATTCATCCAGTATATCCTATTTAAACCGTCTTCACAAATTAAATTTAAATTGTGCTCGCCGCACGGGCTTTTTAACCGAAAGAAAATTTATACTACAAACAAACTATCTTTTTTCCAAGTGATTGGATTACAAATAATATATTCCTGAATTTGATTTAAAGATTTTTCATTACGAATTATGTGTTCATAATAATTGCGTTGCCAAACTGGTAATTTAGGTGTTTTTCTGTATTCGTTAATTTGCTTTGTAACTGCTGATTTATAACCGCGAACGATCGCACCTAAATTATTTGATGGTGATTTAAATTTTGTTTTACATTGTAGGGGCGTATTGCCATACGCCCCTACGGGTTTATCGATCACTATAATTGCATGAATGTGATTTGGCATTATCACGAATTTATCTAATTTTACATTTTTTCGTATTTCTTCTGTTTTTTGTAATTCTTTATATGCAATCTTTCCTAATTCATTTAAAATCATTTTTTCATTTTCTATTTTACCAAACAAACATTTTTTATCTTTTGTGCAGATTGTTATGAAATAATATCCGTTTTGTGAATAATCGTAATTTTGTAATCTGATTGATTTTCTGTGATGGATTTTTGGATTGTAATTTGAATTCGGCATTATTTAAAATTAATTATTTTTTTATGGTGATATTGTAGGGGCGTATGGCAATACGCCCCTACGGCAAACGATACAATTTACAATGAAGGAAAAACCTGACTGTCGATTGTTTCTTGGATTTTTTGGTTTAATTTTTCTGGGTTTTTTAACCAATCTAAATCGTTTTGGTTTTCGATTAATTTGTTTGCGAAATGTTTTACGTCCCGCGGGGTTAGAAGAGTTTGGATTATGATTGACTTTATTTCCTCATAAACACATTGATCTTCATTATTTGTTTTTATTGCTAAATGCTTAAAATTAAACCTGTTTATTATTTCATTCATAACCTCATTAACACCTTCTTCAAAATTATAATCTCTCTCTAAACATTCCTTAATAAAAATTCTCAATTCTTTTATAAAAGTATCGTTATCATTTTTTTTCGTAAATATTTCAATAAATTTTTCTTTCTCTTTAATATCTTCACTACAATTCCCATTATTTAAAGCTTCATCTTTTATAGGAAATAATCTAAGCTTATCATCTCCATATTTATAATTAGTATAAATATTATTGGTTAATAATATTATAATTTTCAAAACTACTTTATAAAAGTTCTTATAAATTGGAAATAAATTACCAACTTCTCTCAACTTAATTTCATAGTTCAAAATATTTTTAATTTCATTTTTTATTTCATCATAAATTTCTACTTTTTCATCATAATAATTATATCCCTTATCATAATTAGAATGTTTAATTAAATTTGCCAAATCATATTCATAAAAAAGTCTAGACACAAATTTATTAAAAAATACATATTCTCTTGAAAAAATTACATTTTCAGAGTTACCATCAAATTCTTTAAACTTATCATCCTTAATAAGTTCCTTAATTTGTTTTTGATAAGAATTTAAAACATATCTCTCAAAAATTTCTTTAATTTTACTTTCATCAATTTCAATATTCCTAAACTGATACTCAAAAATCCCCTCCAGTTGTTCATAACTATACGCTGGCAACCCAATCTTAAAATTAACAATCTTCTGCAGATAATTCTTATATTCCTTACAATATTCTTCCTCAATAACCGCCGAAACATTACCATAATCCATCGGCAAAATAAAAATAATATTCGGAAAATCAGAAATAATCTTCACCAACCGCATCACCAACATCACTTGCTCAGGCTCCAACCGATCAATATCATCCAAAACAATCACCACCTTTTCATTAATGCCCCCCAACCGTTTCTCAATCTCCTCTTTCAACTCATTCAAAGTCTTTTCCCTAAAAATTCTACCCAAAGGCTTTGCAATCATTTTCAAACTAGACTTTCCTGAATTTTCCAAAACAGGCGTCACCAATTCACTATATTTCCGAAAAGTTCCACCAAAATTATTTCCGTAAAGTTTATTTATTTCCGTTTCAAGCGTATTAAAAAAATCCCGAATCAATTCCGTATCATTATCAAAATGCCAAGGATTATAATCAATCCAAATTATATCATTTGGTCTTTTGATATTGAGATAATCTTTAATTGCACTACTTTTAGATTCTTCTAATTCTTTTTCAAAAGCTTCATGTTTCACCATATTTATAAAACTAGTTTTCCCCGCACCCCAGCTAGAATCTAAACAATAAACCATCGCTTGATTTTTAATTTCAGAAGAAATATTATTTTTAATATCTTCAGAAAAATTTATAACTTTATCTATCAAATTTTTAAACAACTTTTCGTCAATGTCTTTTAAATCTTCAATTGTTTCTAATGGCTCATCTGCTATTGAAATTGAATTATTTTCTTTCTCGCTAGAAATATCCATCTCTAAAATCTTAGCAATAATTCTACTAATACAAATGAAAAGTATTAAATAAAAAGTCAAAGTTAAAGTCATTCTCAACCAATCTGTTATCAAAAACAGATTGATAAATTTAAATGGAAACGAACCAAAAAAATAGCTCTGTTCAATTACCAAATCAAATCCCAATATTTGATAAAAAACTAAGAAAGAAGCAATCATTGAAACAAATTTTTCTAACCCAGTAAATCTATTAAAATCATAAATTAAATTTTTAAAGTATCCTCTACCAAGCACCCACAAAACCACAAATAAGCAAATAAAAAGAATATTTTTAATAAAAATATTATCTTTTAGTAACTCGCTAAAAGATTTTTGAAAATTAATAAAGTTATCTGAAAAGTTTTTAGTCTTATAATAAACTTTTCTCTCACTTTGAATATTACCAAATCTATCTCTCGTTTTAACATTTACAATAACCTTATCAAAAAGTTTGTTTTTGTAATTTAAAACTTCATATTGAAATGTAGGGAGATTTTTCCTATTTGATGATTTAAGTTTATTATCAAAATTAAAAATTGAAAACAAAATTAAAGCAATTAAAAAACCAGTCATCATCCATTTCAGAATACTGAATAGCTGATCAAGAAAATTCTTAATTTTACGTTTATTATCACCTTCCTTTTCATACTCTTTTTTATTTGGCATAAAATATTTTTGTTAAATTTATTCGAAAGATCATATTTAAACCTTAGCAAACAGGGCTTCGAGTCCTGTATACACAGGGATCGAATCCCTGTTTGCGCTAAAATTCCCATTGTAATAGGATCATATAACAATATACCCCTACACACTTCAATCCTACAACAAACAAAACCTTCGATCAATAAAAAAGAGCTAGCACTAGGCTAACTCATTTTTTTCTTTGAATTCTACATACATATCCGTATATTTTTTAAGTGATTCATCACTATCACACACTTTTGACGCTTCTATCGCTTTTTCAAAAAAGTAAACTCCTTTTTTACAAAAGTCAATTGAATTATCTTCTAATACATTATTAACTTCCTGAGCTAAATTATCTAACTTATCAATTCTAGCCTGATCTTCATCACTATCTTCAAAAACCTTTAAGCTGCTTCCATTCCTTTTAGTAAAACTTTGAATACAAAATTTATCTGGTTTTTTATATGGTTTAGGGTCAACAAAGAATTCTGCAATATAATAATAAGCATTGTTAGTGTAATCACAAAACAAATGACCACCTTCACCATTTGATTCTCTCTTTACTTGTTCAGCTATCCATTTAGCAGAGGGACATTCATGTCTATTCATTATAAAAATTTAAAAATAATTACAACCAATCCTTAACCTCTAGTCCAGCTTGAGCTGCTTCTCGTTGAGCATCTTGTTTACTTACACCTTGACCCTCAGCCACTTTTTCTTTATTCAAGAAAACACCAACCGTGTAAATCTTATCATGATCAGGTCCAGTTTCACCCAAAACATCATAACGCGGAGTAATACTCTCATATTCCTGTGCTTTCTCCTGAAAATAACTCTTAGGATCCAAATAAAGCTTTTTTTCTAAAATCTCATCTAAATGAACAATAATAAAACGAACAATAAAATTCTTTGCTTCATCATATCCATGATCTTGATAAATTGCTCCAATAATTGACTCAATAGAATTAGCTAAAAGATAACTACGTGCTCGTCCAGTATCTTTTGCCTCACCTTTACTCATCATCAAAAACGGTTCAACACCAATTTCACGAGCTACCTGAGCAAGCATTTCACCATTCACTAACGCCGCTCGCCAAGCTGTCATTTCTCCTTCTGGATTATCAAAATTTCTAAAAAGATGCTCCGTAACTACTAACTCTAAAACCGCGTCTCCAAGAAATTCTAATCGCTCATTATGCGGATGTGGATGACTCTTATTTTCATTCAAATAAGAACGATGAGTCATTGCCTCTATATAAAGGTCAACATTTTTAATTTTAAATTGACACACTTTTTCAAACTCTTCTTTTTCAAACATATTTTAAATTTAGAATCAGCAATATTCAGTTCTCCAAAAAAAGAAAACTAAGTATTGAAAATTCTTTTTAAATTAATTTATTTAATATCCCCCTTTGCCATCATGATCATAACAAAAATCATTTCCAAAATTATAAATATATTCATCAGCACCTGAAGATTGAATATACTCAATAATAAAATTTTGACCAAAAAAAATAATCATACAAACAACTATAAACAAAGAACTTACAGATACAGAAATCACTTTTAGTAAAGTTTTCTTTTTTGAAATAAAAACAACATCTAATATTAAAACACTCAAAACAATCAGAGCTAATAAAAATATCATTGGCAAAAACATCATAACCAGCAAAGGTAAGTAACACCAACTATTGTCATATTCCCACATTATCGCCTCAACTGGTCTTGCATAAATCAAAACTAAAATCATCGGCAAAAAATACCAGATTTTATTTTTGAATCCACTTTCCATAAAATTTACTTTGAACCCTCTTTATTCACTTTCCTCACTTTAGCTTTTTCAGAACTATCATCTTTCATTGGTTCACCCATTTCTCTATAAATAGTACCCAAAACACCATTTATAAATTTAGCACTATTTGGACCACCATAAGATTTAGCCAACTCAATAGCCTCATTGATTGCAACTTTTGGAGGAGTTTCCCCATGATCACCAAAAAGCAATTCAAAAACACCCAAACGCAAAATGTTTCTATCTACTGTAGCAATCTGATCAATTGGCCAATCAGGAGCACATTTTGCAATTAAAGGATCTATTTTTTTAATATTTTCAATAACACCATTTACTAGAGTTCTAGAAAATTCTGAATCACCAGCTCCCGGAGCAAATTCACTACAATTATTATCAATAATTTCTTTAATATTTTCACCTTGTTGACCATTAAAATCCCACTCAAAAAGAGACTGCATTGCAATCGAACGTTGGAGATGTCTATTTGCCATATTTTTTAGATAACCTTAACACACTTTATTCCTAAATAAAGAAAAAGTATGTTAAAAAGTTTATAGTTTATAAGGCTAAGCCTCAACTTTTTTAACGACCTCTTTGTATTGAACACCGCGATAAGTACCACAAGTATCACATATCTTATGAGATAATTTATGAGAACCACAAGATTTACATTCCTGAGTTTGCACTACCTTAATCTTTTTAATGTTGTGTTTACGTCGTCTACGTGTCCTTGATGAATTTTGTCGTTGTTTTGGTACAGCCATATATTTTAATTAAGTTTGTGATTAAAAAACCAAAATTTTATGTTCCGCCATCGATAAAATCGACTAACATCACATTGAAGCTATAATATCATTATTTTTCCTTTTTGACAAGGATAGTACTAAGAAACCCCTTTAAAATTAGCTTTCTCAACTAAAATATTATTTGACCTTAGACAACTTCCATTTCAAATAAGACTCAATAAAATTTTCCAACCCCCCATCCAGAACCTTATCAATATTAGCCGTCTCAAATTTTGTTCTGTGATCTTTAATCATTTTGTATGGATGCAAAACATAACTACGAATCTGACTTCCCCACTCAGCGCTTTGCACTTCACCTCTTAACTCTAACTTTTCCCTTTCTCTCTCTTCCAATAATTTTTGATGCAATTTAGCTTTCAAAATTATCATAGCTTTATCTTTATTTTGCAATTGTGATCTTTCATTCTGACATTGTGCCACTAGCCCTGTTGGAATATGTGTAATGCGTACAGCACTATCTGTTGTGTTAACACTCTGCCCTCCCGCTCCTGAAGAACGATACGTATCTATTCTAAAATCCTCTATTTTAAATTGCTCTTCAAGGCTCTCTTCAACTACTGGTAAAACTTCCACTCGAGCAAAAGATGTTTGTCGTAAATTATCAGAATTAAAAGGTGATAAACGCACTAGTCGATGAACACCTGCTTCTGATCGTAAATTACCACATGCCCATCGTCCAGAAATTTCAATAGTAACATTTTTAATCCCCGCTTCCGCACCAACTGTTTTATCGACAATATTGACTTTAAAATTATTTTGTTCTGCCCAACGTAAATACATCCTCAAAAGCATGTCTGCCCAGTCCTGTGCGTCGTCTCCGCCCGCTCCAGCATAAATCGAAACAATTACATCAGATGAATCATATTCACCAGAAAACAAAGTATAAAATTCTAATTCATCAGTTTCTTTTTGTAAATCCTCTAATTGCCCAGAAATTACTTCCCAATCATTTTTATCTTCCTTATCTATAATCTCTGTCAAACCAATAATATCATTTACACCTGATTTTAAATTATCTATTTTTTCAACTTCACTTTTTAAATCCTCTAATTCTTGCATTATTTTAGAAGCAGTCTTATGATCATCCCAAAAGTTAGGTTCAATACTGTAAGCCTCTAGTTCTTTAATTTTATTTTTTTTATTTTCAACATCAAAGAGAGTCCCACAACTGCAGGATTTTATTTTTTAATTCTTCTGTTTGCTCAATAATTTCTCGCATAATTGAAAATATTATAGTCATTAAATTTTTCTGTAATTCTGAATAAATTTATTTTTTTGACAAAAAATAAATAAGTGAAGAATTTCAAACAGAAAAACACCGAACTTTTAATGTTAAAATTAACTTTTTACTTTATGACTTTATAAACTTTTACCTAGGCTGAGCCATTCATCAGAATTGAACTGATGACCTACGCGTTACGAGTGCGTCGCTCTACCAACTGAGCTAGAATGGCTTTTTTCTGCTAAATTAACTTTTTTATTATAACACAATCTTTTCATAAAAATTCAAAAAGCCATCAATCAAGATGGCTTTTTTAGTTTCAGAAATTATAATAATCTCAACAAACTTAATTAGTTCCGTTAATTTATTTTTTAAGCATTGTACTCATCTCCTCATAAGTTGGCACACCATCAATTCTTTCACCGTCAATAAAATAAACAGGAACACTAGTGAATCCAAAATCCATAATTTCTTTATTCATTTCCACTAAATCGTCTTCATATTTTTTACTAGTCAAACATTCACTAAATTTAGCTTTATCAAGTTTTAAATTAGTTGCATAATTTTCCAAAACAGTTGTTAAATCTCCCTCAACAGCCATCCACGCAGATTGTCTCGCAAAAAGATTGTCTGCATAAGCATCAAATTCACCTTGTTCATCAGCACAGAAAGCCGCCATTGAAACACTCATCATTCTTTCATCTTCAGTATCAGTATAAACCTTATAAGTGAACTTTGCCTCATTTCTATATTCAACTTCTAATTTATCTAAAACAGGATTAGCAACTACACATTTTTCACAACCAAAATCTGTAACAGCAATCACAGAAACTCCAGCATCTTCATCTCCCACTGTAAACCCTATGTCATCAGTCAATTCACCTAACGACTTAACAGGAAAACCAAGTTGAGCAGTATGCAAAACATATTTACCATTCTCCTCAGTAAACAAATCTTTTGCTCGATTATAAAAATCTGTTTTAGTAATATTCTCATCAAAAAATACAGCTGGAACATAATTTATTTCCGTTGCACCGTCCTCGACACTCTTTTCTGTAATTTCAATTGTTGGCATTTCTTTCTTTAAAAGAGAAATCAAACCTTCCACATTACATTCTTCACAGTCTGCTGAGGTAAACACTTCTGCTGTAACTTTAACCTCATCCTGTAATATCCAAGTTTGACCATCTAATTCAACAACTTCTGTCCCTTCAAACATTGTCCTTGAAATTTTATCACCCTTAAAAACATTGAAATAACTAAGTGCCATATAACCTGCAACAACTACAGCCGCTATCACAACAAAAAGCAATAAAACTAAAAATTTATTTATTGGATGATTTTTTATATTTTTTTCACTAGCTTTATCTTTTTTAAAACTTTTCAAATGATTAGTCTTTCTTTTTTCTTTAACTTTTTTAACTTCCTCTTTAATCATTTCCTCATCTTTTTCATCAATAACTAATTCTTTTTTACTAGAAGTATCTTTAACATTAGAATCTTCTTTTAAATTATCTTCATTTTCGATAAATTCGTCTTTTTTTTCTTCGCTCATAAAACTTTTTAATAAGTTAATAAATTTTTATTTTAGATAAAACTAAATAAATTTACTCTTAATTAAACCAGATTAATTATATTCTGTCAAAAAAATTATAAGACATCTAAAGTCTTTAAAAATTTTTCAAATATGTTGACAGCATCTTCTACCTGTTCTTTTGTAATCTCCACGCTTTCATTTCTGATAATTTCATTTCGCAATTGATGTGCTTTAGTTACTGATTCTAAATGTGCAGAAAAATGTTGTGGAATTTGAGATATTCTTTCAGTAAAATTATCGCCATTATACCCAGAATCTTCTAAAGCTTTTTCAACCAAGTGATCCGCTTCTAATATAGCTAATTTATATTCATTAGCTTTTCCTGTTTTTAATCTATTTTTAACTAAATCCCATTCTTTCTGTTTTTTCTTTTTAGATATTGGAATATTTGTTCCGGTAAGTTGTTGACGTAAACGCTTTTTCACATCACTTAAATATACTAACAAAATTATATTAACTAATAAAATTGTTATATAAAAAATTAAAATTATTTTCACAATAAAAAAGAATGTGCTGTCAGTAAATGTCTGATACCACATATTGATTGTTTCTCCAATTGTTGTAACTGTTGTAAAAAAATCCATTTTATTTTTTGTTTATCTTTATTTTACCACACTATTTTCCACCGTAGTGGATCTGTTATTTTTAAGATCTCTCAAAAAAACTTTTTTATTTTTCTAATAAATAACTGTGCTCGCCGCACGGGCTTTTCACCATTCAATATTTTTATAAATTCTAAAAATTTTCTGTCATTCTGAATGTAATAAATTTATCGCAGATAAATTTATGAAGTGAAGCCTGCCTGTCGACAGACAGGAATCCCCCACGGAGAATCACAAAACTCTAAATTTATAAAGTCCCTAAATCAAGCTCAAAAAATAAACTATTTTTTCTTATTTTCTCTTTTATAATTTTCATAAATCTATAAATTACTAATAACTAATTAGCAGCCTGCTCAAAAGTATAACTCGCATTCAAAATACCCTCTTCATCGAACCATTTACCAATCATCTGACCACCAACAGGCAACTCAACACCATCATCCTCAACCATCCCAATCGGAAAAGAAATCGCTGGCACACCCGCCATATTAATCGGCACAGTATAAATATCAGACAAGTACATCTTCAAAGGATCATTCGCCTTATCACCAATTTTAAAAGCAACTTCTGGAGTAGTCGGCGTAAAAATATAATCAACCTTTTCAAAAGCTTTTTTATAATCATCTTTAATCAACTGTCGAACTTTTTGAGCTTTCTTATAATAAGCATCATAATAACCCGCACTTAAAGTATAAGTTCCCAACATCACTCGACGTTTAATTTCAGTTCCAAAACATTTACCCCGAGTTTTTGTATATTGATCCAAAACAGATTTAATTTCCTGATCATTTTTATCGCCACCAAAACGAATACCATCAAATCGTGCCAAGTTTGAGCTTAGTTCAGACTGCATCACAACATAATAAGTCGCTAAAGCATATTCAGAATGAGGCAAATGAATATTAACAATCTCCGCACCTAACTCTTTATATTTTTCAACCGCTTTCAAAAAAACCGCCTTAACTTTCGGATCAATTCCTTCTGCTAAAAATTCTTCTGGGACGCCAATTTTAGCCCCTTTAATATCTCCGACTAAATAATCTTCATAAACTCGATCACCACTTTTCGCAGTGGTCGCATCATTTTTATCCTGTCCTGCGATTCGTGAAAAAACAATCGCTGTATCTTCAACCGTATTCGCAATTGGACCAACCTGATCTAAACTGGAACCCATCGCAATAACTCCATATCGAGAAACTCGCCCATAAGTTGGCTTCAAACCAACTACACCACAAAAACTAGCTGGTTGTCGAATTGAACCACCAGTATCTGATCCTAAAGCCCAAACAGCCTCACCACTAGCCACCGCTGCCACACTACCACCACTTGAGCCTCCAGCAACCCTTTCTAAATCATAAGGATTTTTAGTAACTTGATAAGCACTATTTTCTGTACTAGACCCACAAGCAAACTCATCAAGATTAGCTTTACCTAAAATAACGCCATTAACCTCCTTAATTTTTTTAGCTACAGTCGCATCATAAGGTGCAATGTAATTATCTAACATTTTTGACGCCGCAGTTGTTCTGGTTCCCTGAACGCAAATATTATCTTTAAAAGCCCCTGGAATTCCTGCTAGTAAATCTATTTTTTCACCTTTAGCAATTTTATCATCAACTTTTTGTGCCTCAACCAAAGCCTCTTTTTCAGTCACCGTAAGAAACGCCTGGATATCAGAATCCTGTGCTTCGATAATATCAAAATGCTTCTTCGCCAGTTCTACGGCTGTTATCTCCTTATCAACTAATTTTTTATGTAATTCTTTTATCATAATTTATCTAAAAAACTTTAAAATCTCCTGTCATTCTGAACGAAGTAATTTTTTGTAAAAAATTACGTAGTGAAGAATCTCCTAAAAAGATCTCAAAGCCCCGTCTTTAAAAAATTTAAATTCAAAACTCTACAAAACACTCTGAACCTTAATATAACCATCTTGCTCATCCTTCAAATTATCCATCATTCCCGCATGTTCCTCATCAGTTGCACTTTCAACTCTATCACTCCGATAAACATCATTCATACCTGTAATATGTCCAATTTCCTCAACATTATTAGTATCTAATTCTGACAACTTTTCAAAATAACCCAAAACATTCGACATATCTTTTTGTCGATCGATTATTTCCTCATCAGCTAATTCTATTCGTGCTAGTTCAGCAACTGCCCGAACTTCTTCTTTTGTTAATTGCATAAAATTAAAATTAATAAATTATATTAAAACCCTTGTTCATTGGCTATCAAAGCAATTATTAAAAATAAATACAATACAATCCCTAAAACACCAAGACCTAAAAAACAAGAATTGACTGCAATAACCACAACCTTATTTATTCCTTTATTTTGATCTTTTGCGACAACTATAGTTTTACCAATCATATCATGCAGAGCTTGTTTTTTATCCGTAAAAGCTGCAATCAAATATCCTATTTTAAAAGTAAAATATGAAACTATTTTTCCAAGCACTTCTCTCATCATAATTTCATTCAAACTAGGTTTTTTTCCAGCATCATTTAAGACTTTGATACCAACCGCCATCTTACCTAAGGTTGATTGATATTTATATGTCATATAAATAAAATATCCAAAACTACCCAAAAACATAATTATCATAAGTAATAACCCTAGTATAGAATCAAAATTTTCACCCTCTAATGAATAAGTTGAGGAATAAAATTCTGACAAAAAAATCATTGGAATTATTAAAATAAAAATTCCTATGCTTATGACAAGTCTATCAATAAAATAAGCTGCCAAGCGAGCCCAAAATCCTCCATATAGAACTTGCCTTTCTTGATTTTTCTGAGCCCCCTGTTCTTCAATTTTTTCTTGTTGATTTTCCTTATTTACAAAATTATTTTCCATATTCTGAAATATATTTTAATAAAATTATAAACTCATTATAACAAAACATCCCTTAAAAATCAAAAACTACCCTCTCAGGTAGTTTTTTTAATTCAATATTCTAGATTTTAATCTTGTCATTAACAACTCCATTTACAGATCTAACCCTCTTTTCTTTAGCATAGGGCTGTCCCTCTAAAAAGACTCCTTTTGTTTCTAGATTATACATTCCTTCTGGAGAAAGTAATAAGTATCTCCCTAGTGTATCAGAAACTGCAAATTTCTTAATTTTATCATCCTGTTTAAGATTGAGTCTTGAAAAAGGAATTGGTTTATTATCTGATAATTTGCAAACTTCCCCAAATTTCTGCTGTTCTTTTCTGCCAACCAATTGATAGAATGCAAGGAATACATAAAAAACTAATATTATCCAATTCCATACAACACTTGGAGATAGAATTACAGAAACAGCTGACCAAATAAAACCTGCAATAAATATTATTTGGCTTAATCTATTCATGATTATACTAAATTTACTATATTCATTTTCAATTTTTCTCTTAGCAAATTCTTTCCAATTAAAATTATTTGGTGGAATTAAGGATAGACTTGGACTAATTACTATATCTTCTTTTTCATTATTAATAACTATTTTCTGTCCCTGATAAATCTCTCCATACAATTCATCTCTAATTTGTTGATTGCTTAGTTTATAATTTGGATTGTTAATTTCTATTTTATATTCCCCTTTTCTTGGAAGAAATCCATATCTACCTTCTTCATTTGTAATGACTGTATTTTTAACTAATCCTGTTTTAGTATCTACTATTTGAATTGGTAAATTTGGTACTGACTGCTTAGTTACTGCATCAAAAGCTGTCCCTTGATAATATTTTTTCTTTTTTCTTCCAAAAGGAATTGCTAAAAATCTTACAATAGCTGAAGTTATACTTGTTGTTAATGGATTAATTGGAAATGCTAAAAGTGAAGATAAAATAAGCGCATATATCCCTGAAGCTGCTCCTGCTGTAATTACTGTATTTTTAACTATTTTTTGATAATCAATTGGCTCTTTTTCTTCTTCTTTTTCTAACTGTTCTTTAACTGGTTCGGTTATTGAAGGTTTTAAAATTGGCTCTTCTTCTATTTCTTCATCCTCCCTTTCGACTTTTACTTCAATTGATGGTTCTTCTATTGTTTCTGGAGCTACCCGAAAAGGTCCTATATTAACCGTAACTTTTTTTGACTTCTCTCCTTTTTCTCCACTGTATTTAGTGTAAACTCGATAACTATAGATACTTTCTGGATTTATATCTCTATCTATATATGACTCTACATTTTTATCCAAATTATCCAATTTTTCAAACTCTCCACCATTAGTTGAACGTTCAATTACATAAGCAAACTCATCTTTAGCTCTATCCTCCCAAGTAACTAAAATGTATGCATCATCATAAAAGCTGCGTGATAAGAAGCTCTCTGACTCAGCCAAAGATTGACCTCCCTTAGTAAAAATGAAATTATATTTATCATCAATACCGTATGCTCCAGAACCATTAAATGTTCCCCAGAAAAATTGAGCATTGATATTTTTTGGTTGTTTAAATTGTTCATCTTCACATTTTGAGCTACAGCCATCATCGTCATCTGTATTTCCATCATCACACTCTTCATCATCCTCAATTATATCATTTCCGCAAACTGAAGGATTTATTATTGTTTCGATAACGCAAATTGAACTACAACCATCTCCGTTTGTAGTGTTTCCATCATCACACTCTTCATCATCCTCAATTATATCATTTCCGCAAATTGATGAATCTACCGTCTCAATAGCACAAACTGAATTACAACCATCTCCGTTTGTAGTGTTTCCATCGTCACATTCTTCAGATTCTTCTAAATTTCCGTTTCCACAGACTGAAGGATTTATTATTGTTTCAATAACGCAAATTGAACTACAACCATCTCCGTTTGTAGTGTTTCCATCGTCACATTCTTCAGATTCTTCTAAATTTCCGTTTCCACAGACTGAAGGATTTATTATTGTTTCAATAACGCAAATTGAACTACAACCATCTCCGTTTGTAGTGTTTCCATCGTCACATTCTTCATCATCCTCAATTATATCATTTCCGCAAACAGAATTCTCAACTAAAACAGTAGTTTGATCATCACCACTAACATTATCACCTAAACTATTGCTAGCTGTTACATTAATACCAGATATGTAAGAATCATTAGTTTTTTCTCCAATACACGTATAACTAAAAGACTCTTCTGGATCTAAATATTCATGTCCGTAAACTTCTGATATGAGTTGTTTAATTGAATCAGAATCACGAGAACAATCTGAATCATCTGGATCAGTCACATTAATTGTTTCCCAAATTACATTACCATCATTTTCGACAGTAATTAAAAATTCCGCTTCATCTCCTTGATCAATCGTCTGAGTATCATCACCGTTATCATTATCATTTTTATCTATTGAAATAGACGGGTTGGAGGTACTAGGATTACAACTCGGATCTGACTGAGTATCATAATCTACAGAATCAATTGTACTTGTGTTCTCTATAATATATTCAGATTGCCAAGCATCTAATTTTGAAGTCGCTAATCCGTCTGATGTTTCCAATGTTATTTCTAAACACAAAGCAGTATTTGATAAATCTATACCTGATAAATCAAATGTAGCAACACTTGTCTGTGAAATCAAAGTTGTTGTACAAGTTTGATCTAAAATTTCATATTTAATATCTGTATCCGCTACTAATTCTTCCGTAGCTGTAAATTGACCCCATTGTTTTAGTTCTCCTACAGAATCTATTTGAGTTTGATAAATCCCAGAAGAAATATATCCATCAATGAAGAAACCGTAATCCCCATTATCTTTATATTTAGCTAAAAAAACATCGGAAGATCCATTTGAAATATGTTCCTCCTCCTCAGCTGTAGGATCAAAATCAACCGCACCCTCAAACGCACCTGTTATATAAATATTTTCTATAGAATCAGTCGCAATCCCCAAACTACGCTCAGGATTAGAACTACCAAAAGCTTCACTCCAACCATATGACCCATCTGAGTTATATTTTACTATGAAGATATCTTCGCCACCATTTGAAATATGTTCATCAGCGCCTCCAGTACTATCAAAATTAACAGTATTTTGAAATAATCCTGTCACATAAACATCGCCCGATCCATCAACACTTATATCATTTCCCCCATCTTCACTGTTCCCTCCCAAAGCTCTAGTCCAATAGTAAGAACCATCTGATCCATATTTAGTTATAAAAACATCTCCGTCACCATTTGATGTATAATTATCTGTACCTCCAGTATCATCAAAGTCAACCGTATCGTAAAAAGCTCCTGTAATATAAATATCATCTGAAGAATCCACGACAATTCCCCCTGACCAGTCAAAGCTAGTTCCTCCAAAAGTTCTAGTCCAACCATATGATCCATCAGAATTGTATTTTGTTATAAAAATATCCCAAATTCCATTTGATGTATGATTATCGGTACCTCCAGTATCATCAAAATTTACTGTTTCTCTAAAATATCCCACAACATATGCATCTCCTGAAGAATCAACATCAATTTCTACCCCTTCTTCAAAACTGGTTCCCCCAAAAGTTCTAGTCCAACCATATGACCCATCAGAATTGTATTTTGTTATAAAGGTTTCAGTTAATCCCTCTGCAGTCTGATTATCTGATCCACCTGTATCATCAAAGTTAGCAGTTCCTCGAAAACGACCTGTTACATAAACCCCTCCGGAAGAATCTACTGTAATATCCTGACCAATATCACCATCAAAATCTCCAAAAGTTCTAGTCCAACCGTATGACCCATCAGAATTGTATTTTGTTATATATACATCACCACTTCCATTTGATGTATGATTATCAGTACCTCCAGTATCATCAAAATTAGTAGTTCCAAAAAAATCACCTGTAACATAAACATCTCCTGCAGAATCCGTTGCTATCCCCTTATTGCCCTCAGATGTTACAGCAAAGGTTCTTGTCCAACCATAGGTTCCATTTTCATTATATTTAGTGATGAATGTATTTAAATCTTCTAAACCATCTGCTGTATGTTCATCAGTTCCGCCTGTATCATCAAAATTAGTAGTTGATCTAAAGTATCCTGTAGTATAAATATTTCCAGACGAATCCACTGCAACAGCTCTACCTTCAGAATCTCCATCTATAGTACTTTCTGATTCCCCAGACCCAACAGTATAAGAAAGTCCACCAAAAGTATATGTGCCAACCTGAGCACCATTAATTAAAGATACTTTACCATTATCTTCACTGATTATCTCAGTACCGCTATTATTTCCTATAAGTTCTATCTCTAAATCCTCCCCTGTGTTTTCAGTTATGTCCAAAGGAGTTAACCTAATATTTGTAACATTGCAATCCACTCCATCTCCATTATCCACAGGAGTGTAAGTCCATGTAATTTCATCATCATCTGAAAAATTTAATTCTGTATTACTTGGCTGACTCGCTTCAGCAGATCCTAAAACATAGCATTCGCAATCTGGAATCTCTGCAGGGTTCAAATTACATTCAGCATCTGTTAATGTATCATAATCAACTAAATTGGTTGTATTTGTAGTTTCTATAAGATATTCAACTTGCCAATCATCTAATTTTGAAGTTACCTGATCATCAGTTGTTTCGAATGTTATTTCCAAACAGAGTGAAGTATTTGATATATTTATGCCTGAAATATCTATAGTTGAATCGCTTGTCTGTGAAATCAAAGTTGTTGTACAAGTCTCATCTAAAATTTCATATTTAATGTCTGTATCTGCTGCCAATTCTTCTGTAGTTGTAAATTGATCCCATTGTTTTAGATCTCCTGTAGATTCTATTTGAGTTTGATATAATCCTGAAAAACGATACCTATCAATAAAAAAACCGTAGTCCCCGTTTACACTATGTTTAGTTAAATAAATATCAGCATCTCCATTTGATCCATGATTTTCCGTTCCGCCAGTTGAATTAAAGTTAACAGTCCAATTAAAACTACCTACTGTATAGACATCCGTACCTTGAATAGCAATATTTCTTCCTTGAATATTTGAAGACGCACTCCTACTCCAAACGACATTCCCCAGACCATCATATCTAGTTATCGTACCTGTATTTTCCTCCACCATAATAACCCCATCATCATACCATTCAAGAGCCGTTCCCCACCATCCACTTGATAGTTCATCTCCTTTAACAGTCCATTCATAAGAACCATCTGTATTATATTTTGTTAAATATAAATCATTATTACTGATAGCAGAAATATTATCAACACCAGCTGTTCCATCAAAATCTACTGTACCATGAAAGACACCCGAAGCAAAAACTTCTCCGGAATCATTCACAGTAATACTACGCCCTTGATCATAATTTAATTCAGAAGAGCCAAATGCCCGACTCCATCCATAAGTACCGTCTAAATTATATTTTGTTATAAAAATATTTCCACTTCCAGTTGCTGTATAGTTATCTACACCAGCAGTTCCATCTAAATCTATTGTGCTACTAAAATATCCTGTTAAGTAAACATTATCAGATGAATCAATACCAACCCCTATTCCCTCATTTAGAGTAGCTGCTGTTCCAGTTGCAGTACGAGTCCATCCATAAGTTCCATCAGAATTATATTTAGACACAAATATACTAGAACCTCCAGAATTAGCAGTATGATTATCGACACCAGCTGTATCATCAAAATCAACTGTTCCATAAAAATATCCTGTAATAAACATGTCCCCAACATCATTAACAATTATATCTTGAGGCATTTCTGAAAGGCCACTACCGCCAATTGTTTTCGTCCACTGATAAGTTCCATCAGAATCATACTTTGTTATAAAAATATCACTCGCTCCACTTGAACTTTTTACATCTCCAGAACCTGCAACATCAAAGTCAACAGTGCCTATAAAATGACTCGTCATATAAATATTTCCAGCAGAATCTGTATCTATTATATTTCCATTATAAGTAGCATATTGAAGTGTATCAATAATGCGACTCCACCCATAAGTTCCGTTTGCATTCATCCTACTTAAATACAAGGCTCGAGTTCCACTCGGAGTATAATTATCCACACCATCCGTAGGATCTAAATCGGTAGTATTTCTGATTTCCCCTGAATAATAAACATTACCAGAATTATCCGTAGCAACTCCAAAAGCAGTATCATAATCGGTACTCCCAGAAGTATAAGTCCCAATTTGATCCGTAGCTAAAATAATTTTACCATCGCCCTCACTAACAACTTCTGTTGTATTAGTATTATCTCCAACAAACTCAGCTTCTAAATCCTCTCCTGTAGAACTATCGTCTCCATCATAAACCAACCTAATCTGTGTAATATTACAATCTTTTCCATCTTCATCGCTGATAGGAGTGTATGTCCACGTACTTCCTTCATCATCTGAAAATTGTAATGTAGTATTTTCAGGCTGACTTGATTCAGCTGATCCTACAACATAGCATTCACAACTTGGAATATCTTCGGTAACCTCATTTAATCCCTCAGTTGTAAAATTCCAAGTTGAATTATAACTGATTCCTTCATAATTATTGTCATCAACATCTTTTATAGCAGTTGCATCAATATTTACATAATATTCAGTGTAATAATCTAAATCAGAAGATAAATCAATATTTAAAGTATCTGTTCCCCAACCTGTAATATTACTTGAGCCCACATCAAAAGTTTCAACAATAGAATCATCACTCATTTTAAAAACTGATATGTCTCCAGTATCTGCATAAATATTTCTATCAAATGTAGCTTGAAGATCAGCATCGATATCTACACCAAAAGAATCAGCCTTTGGAAGAAAAGAAGTTATTTCTAATGCAGTAATTCCCCAATTAGAAGTTTGTGTTTGATTAAAACTGACTCCCCCATTATAAGCAGAGTTTGTATAAGTAACTCCATCTCCTTTAGAAATTCCCACAACAGCCCCATAAGAGACATCTGGATCCGCATCAAAATCTCCATAATTAAATTTAATATCCCCATTATCATAAAGAACTACTTCAAAATTAATTTGATCAGTTAATCCATATTCTACAGCATCCCATCGAATTACAACATTATCAGTATTTTCTGTAATATAAATATCATTACTAGGATTTTCATCCGTTTTTAGATCAATTCCTAAAGGTGCAATTGTTGGACCTCCATAAGTATCTGTAAAATCTGGATCAGGGTACCAATCACAATATTCAGTATTATCTAAACAAATAACTCCATTAGAACCAATTTTAATATCTGTATAATCTACTCCGTAAAAATCAAAAGAGAATGGTAAGGTATAGTTCCATTCATCATCATCTCCATTCCATCCTTGAGCAGTACCACCTCCTATAAATTCGTTTGTAATTAATGTTTCTGGAGTTGTTTCATCTGCAGCTTGAACATTTTGAACTGAGAATAAATAAATTAACGCAATAAAAATTATTAAAAAATTTACAGCTTTTTGTATTTTTGTATTTTTCATTATCTGAAATTTTTATTTGTAATAATATATTTAATTATACAACATTAAACCATTTTCTCAAATTCTTCCTCACTTGAAATCCTAACGCCCAATTTTTCTGCTTTAGTCTTCTTACTCCCAGCCTTTTCACCAGCGATAACAAAATCAGTATTCTTACTCACACTCGAAGAAATCTTTCCACCAATCTTTCTGATTTTTTCCTTCGCGTCATCTCTAGTCATCGATTGCAAAGAACCTGTCAAAACAAAAGACTTACCCAAAAATTCAGAATTAACCGAATCACTTTCAACCTCAATTTCAACACTTAATCCCCGTTCAATCATTTTTTCAAGCAAGCGAATATTGTGCTCATCAGAAAACCAATTCACCAAACTCTCCGCCGCTTTATCACCAATACCATTAATTCCCATCCAAACCTCAACTTTAGTTTTTTTAAAATTATCAATCACATCTTTTAAAGCTTTAATTTCCTTATCAAAAATTTTCACTAAATTATTCTTAACTAAAATCGTTGTTTCTTCGCCAATATAACGAATACCTAGCGCAAATAAAAATTTATCAAATTGAACATTTTTATTCCCATCAATTGATTCAATTAAATTTTCTGCCGACTTATCAGCAAATCTTTCCAAAGGTAACAAATCGCCCAAAGTCAAATCAAAAATATCCGCCACGTCAGAAACTAAACCTTCATTCATCAACTGTTCAACAATTTTTTCACCAAGTCCGTCAATATTCAAACCTTTTTTCGAAACAAAATGAATAATTTTTTCTTTCTGAATCGCAAAACTATTTTTATCTTTACAATAATAAGCTGCACTTTCTTCACTAGATTTCACACCAATTTTTTCTTTAACAACCTCACCACCGCAAATCTCTTCACAAGCCCTCATCATATCAAAACTTTTTTCTTTCCCCTCTCGCAGATTAGTTAAAACCTCAATAATCTCAGGAATAATATCCCCAGCTTTTTGAATAACAACCGTATCTCCAATTTTTAAACCCAAACGTTTAATTTCATCTTCATTGTGTAAAGTCGCCCGAGACACGACTGAACCTGCCACTTGGACTGGTCGCAGATGAGCCACTGGAGTAAGTACTCCCGTTCGTCCAACTTGAACCGAAATATCCTCAACAACTGTCGTCGTTCGTTCCGCTGGAAATTTATAAGCAATTCCCCAACGTGGACTTTTCCCCGTATAACCAAGTTTATCTTGAATTTTTTGACTATTAATTTTAATCACCAAGCCATCAATTCCATATTCCTGTTTATCTTTTTGATCAATCCAACTTCGATAATAGTCTTCAATCTCTTGAATATTATTGCATAATTTATAATCTAAATTTGTTTTAAATCCTAATTTTTCTAAAAGTTTTAACTCCTCTGTTTGATTTTCTGGAATTTTAATTTTAGAATCATTAATTTGAATATCATCTATATCATAAATAAAAGTACTCAAACCTCGATTAGCCACAACTTTTGGATTGAGTTGACGAATTGAACCTGCTGCTGCATTTCGTGAATTAGCAAAAGGATCTTCGTCATTCTTTTTTCTTTCTGCATTAATTTTAATTAATCTACTTTCTGGTAACCAAACTTCTCCCACCACAACTAAATCGATTTTTTCATCAAGTTGCAATGGCACACTTTGAATAGTTTTTACATTGTGAGTTACGTCTTCACCAATTTTTCCATCACCTCGAGTCGCCGCTGAAATTAGTTCACCATTTTCATAAGTCAAAATTAATTTCAAACCATCAATTTTAATCTCACAACAATAATCTAATTTTTCTTCAGAAAGTTCTGGGTATTTTTCAATCATTTGCTTGATCTTTTCTTCCCATTTTTTTAATTCTGTAAAATCAAAGAGATCACCAAACGACCATTGTCTAACTTTATGTTCAATCTTTCTAAATTTTTCCAACGGTTTTCCGCCAACTCTTTGTGTCGGACTATTTTTACTTTTCAATTCTGGATATTCTGATTCTAATTTAGAAAGTTCATCCATTAACGAAGAATATACAATATCATCAACACTCGGATCATCTTTGACGTGATACGCATATCGTAACCGATCAATTTCTTTAGTTAACTTTTCTATTCTTTTTTTAATTTCTTGCTTATTCATATCTTTATGGATTTTTAATTTATAGCTTTAACTGAATTTTAAAACTTAAAATACCTTTTGTGCTCGCCGCACGGGCTTTTTTAATTTAAAATTTCAACTCTAATTCTAATTATACAACACTCACCAAAATAAAAAAGCTCTTTACTTAAAGTAAAGAGCTTTTTAAATTTACCTAGATTACCATTCAACACCTTTACATAAATCATCAATATTTTGACTATCAGCTTGCCATCCTTCACCTGCTGCCATATTACACATTTTTTGAGCTTCAAAATTAATCAAATATCGATCAAAAATTTCAACATGATCCATCATTCCACCAAATCCACCTTCAAATTTTTCAATATCAAATTCTTTATCATTATTACCCTCATAAAATCCTCCCATAAATAATGGTATTTTTGAATCATCATTTACTGTTCCAGCAGTTGTTAAGCCAAATTTTTCATTACCAGGTCCTCCACCGTCAATAATTATACCACTTTTTGAATCTGGATTTTGATCATAACGAGCAACTACATGATGCCATTGACCAGATGCTACATTATCAAGTTTTACATCCTGTCCATTAACTCTAAAAACTATATTTTCATCTTCAAGATACAATTCATAACCATTATTATCATCTTCAGCTTCTGTCTTTGAAACTAAAATCTGTTTTCCAGTTCCATCTCCATCTTCTCCTCCGGTTTCAGAATTATTATTAAACCAAAGTGAAATCGACATTCCTTCACTGCCATCTAAACTTAAATTTTCTCTATACCCTTCACCAACATAATTAGCATTTGGACTATTACGCGATCCTGGCTCCCAGTCATCAGATCTAGCATTTTCATCAAAGTTAGGAGCTAAATAATGACTATATCCATTAAATTCCAAAGCTTCTGTCCCAATTCTACCAACATTATCCTCCTGACTGTAATATTCTGCATCATCTGGCTCCACATCATAATTTATAGGATTTTTAATGCTTGAACCATCCTTACTTGCTCCCACTGAACCTATATCAAATATTCCTGGAACATATGCACCACAAGAAATAGTAGTAGTACTCCCACAATTACGATTTTCATCAGGATCACCTTCTTTTGTAGTATTATATTTAGGGTTATGATTCATGAAAAAACCTTCTTCCACACCTACGTCAGCTATTGCCATTAGTGGACATAAATCATTGTGTGCTGTATCAGGCAAATCAGCATCCTCATCAATTGGACATAAAGTTAAAATATAATCATTTTTAGATCTATCCTTTGCCATTGGAGCACCCACTGCCCCTTTTCCATATAAACGAACACTTTCTGAATTCTCCTCAAAAGTCCATCTTCCTTTTAAACCACGTTTTAAAGAATCACTTAGATTAACTTCAATAGAACGAGTTGCTGTTCCAAAATTACCAGTAACTTTTACTTTCTTAATTCTAGCTATCTCTATTCCGCAACTATCTGCTATACCTAAATCCTTGCCCTCATTATTAGGATCAGTGGGATCTACTTCCTTATATGAAATAATTTTAAATTCAGAATTGTCACCTCCTATAACAGCCACACCATCATTATTGTAACAATTATATTCTCCATCTAAATTTTTATCGATTGACTTAGCTAAATCATTTAAAGTATTAAAAGGCTTGGTATTTTCATACAACTCATACAAAAACAATTCCATACCCTTGTCCGTATTTTGAAAAGCACTCGTTGAATTACTACTTATATCCGCGCCTTTTCTAATTAAAATAGAAGATGCGACTAAACCTATTGCAATAACCATCAGAAAAGACATTATTATTACTGCAAACGCTAAAATTGAACCTTTTTGTTTCTTTTTCATAAATTTAATTATTTATTATTTTTATTTTTTATTATTTTTATAAACTTAAAAAGTAATATCACTTGGATAATCTCTTAAAGATACCGACGTTTGAATTACAACCATATTTTGTGCGCCTCCATTTCCATCTTCCCCACCTTGTTCAACTGCTTCAGTAAACCGATTATCAATTTCTAAAGTAACAGTAACTTTTCCCATTGATTCATGATAAACTTCTGGCTCACCTTCAACTTCATCAGCATCTTCCCTAGTTGGTGTCATGTAGAAACTACCAGTCACTTTTCCCGAAGTTAATTTCATTCCATCACCTGTATAATTATTATCATAAGCACATACAAATAAATTGCCTCTATTAATCTCAACCTTCTCAGTTGCTCCACCAGAATCATACTTTTCTTGAACGACATTTCCCTCCACAGAATAAACTATCAAACTATCATCCTCAAAAGCAAATTTAAAACATTTTCCCTGTGAGTAGTCATAAGCATACAAGGTTTGAACATAAGCTGTTCCTAAATTTTGATTAGCGCTTCCATCTTCTCCTTCTGGACTTGTTGGCAAAGTACTTGTTCTCAATGTTTTAGCTAAATAATTCATCGCAAATTCTGCATCATCAATATTTCTCTGTAAAATTCGAGCATGTCGAGAAACTACCACTTGTTTCCCAAAAATTTCAATAACAAGCGCAACGATAATTAAAAAAATAAAAATCGAGACCATCAATTCAATCAGAGTAAAACCTTTTTGTTTTTTTGCTAAAAATTTCATAATCTTTTATTCAATATTTATCCAAGCAGTTAATATAGTCTCTGAATATGTACAATTTTGACCAATTTTACATTTATCTTGACTCTCGGGAAATTCTTTGTCATTCCAAACAACCATACTCACAACGCCTTTTTTACCTTCACCCTCGTTACTAATAATAATTCTTCTTTTAAACTTAGTACCCTCTCCTGAATTTTCATGAGAATAAAATGATTCACCATCAATCTTTTTGAAATATAAATCATAGGAAGATGTTGAACAATCCAAACCATCCAAAAAATCAAAATCATTTCTAGGCAAATCTGCATCAAAGTTATATTCTACTGTACAATATTTTTTTTCTACTGTTGGAAAACCATTAAAAGCTTCCCCAAAAACACCTTCTGAACTTTTTTCTGTTACATTGTTATCACGAATATTCCGAATCAATTCCGTTCCCTCCTGAGAAAGCATAGATGCAACTAATAAATCTCGGCTTCTCATTGTGTCTTGCATACTTCCTGCCATTAAAGCAATTGAAGCCGTAATTCCAAATGCCAAAACAAACAATGCCAGCATAACTTCTCCAAGTGAAAAGCCTTTCATTGTTTTTACTAATCTATTATTTTTTTGTTTTTTTATTTTCATTTTTTATAGTTATAATAGAAAATTTATGTTTTCCTATTATCAGCATTTAGATAACTACTCAATTTCATCCACAAAACCAAGCTCTTCAATTCTGCCTGATGCATAAATTACAACTTTATATTTTTTACCCTTTTTTTCTATAATAAATTCTGTTTGTTCTTCTGCATCTTGATCAATAGGTGTATATGTGGCATGTGGCACAGTAAAAATAATTTCTTTGACACTTACAGACTCCACCCCAACAAATTTAACTGGACCCACAAAATCTTCAAAAATATAACCTCCTTCATCTTGACCACACTGTTCATTTATTGATCGTGAAGCATATTTTATATTATAATAAACCCCATCTGCCAAAGGTTCAACAGAAAATTTAAAAGCACAGGGATAACTACCTTCTTCTTTTTGTTTTCCTGTTAATGCATAGTTTTGAGATTCTCTAAGTGCTCCTGATAACTGACGTCCTGCTACTTTTAAAGTATTATTAACACCTCCCTTTGACATACTCACAAGAAGAACCGCAGTCATAATTCCAATAATTGCAATTACTATTAATAATTCCACAAGTGTAAATCCTTTTTTGAAATTTTTATTTTTTATATTTTTTTGTTTTATCATTTTTTCATTATACCATACAACCAAAGCACCATCAAAAAATACATTATTACGTTCAAAAAATAATCACAACACTTAAATTATCCACAGTTAATATTAGCATTTATCACTAAAATAATTAAAATAAATTATATATCATTTTATTTTTCATAAAAAATTACAAACAAAAATTTATTTATATAATTTTTTAACTAGACATTTAATTTTTCAAATATATAAATATTGCAATCAATCTTAAACTCAGGTTCAAAATAAAAAAATTGACGAAATCAAACAAAAAAAGTTATTATTGAATTATAAAAGTTTATTATAATATTTGAAAATATGACGAAATGTTTACATAAAAATTGTCACAAAGAAGCTATTTATGAAGACAACTGCATTTTTCATTGTGAAAAAAATGATGAGAGTGGATGGTATATATTAAAAGATAATAAGAAAAAATGGAATAAAACTTTAGTGAAAAAATTTTGGAAAGAGATCAGAAATAAAATAGAAGATGAAAGTAAAAACGAAGCGTATACTACCCACGATTTTTCTTTTTATATATTTCCAGAATTTAATAGTTTTTTATATGTTCCTAATTTAGAATCAACAAATAATTTAATTCCGAACGACTTTAAATTTAAAAAAGTTAGTAATCTTGAATTTTATGAAACATTAAAAGATTTTAATTTTTGGAAGGCAAATGAACAAATGATCTTTTCAAAAAAAGTAGATTTTTGGGAAGCAAAATTCATGGGAAATGTATATATACCCTACACAACTTTTTTAAAAGAAATCACATTAAGTAAAGCTAATTTTTTAGAAGAGGTAGATTTTGAGGGATCTCATTTTATTGAAGAGCTAAAAGTTTGGAACACTAGATTTAATAAAGAGATTAACCTTTCAAATTCAACATTTTCAAATGAAACAAAATTTGATCATTCAACTTTTCATAAAGAAGTGAGCTTTTTAAATGCATTATTTAAAAAAGATGTTTATTTTTGGAATACTGAATTTTCAAATAATGCTAATTTTGAAAATACCACTTTTTTAAAAACTGCTTATTTTAGACGAACTATTTTTTTAGGAAAAACAAAATTTTGGAACACAAATTTTTTCTGGAAAATTTATTTTAGAAGCGTAACATTTTCACCAGATCATCAAACATTTTTTAAAAATGTTAAATTTAATGGATTTAGCAAAAACAAAAATGAAATAATCTCAGCTGATTTTCATAACATAATTTTTCCTGAAACTGTCTTATTTAGAAAAACAGACTTATCACGAGTTTCATTCTTAGATTCGAATTTAGAAAAAGCTCGATTTGATGAATGTGAGTGGAGTAACTTCAATTATTGTTTTAAAAATAAATTAGATGAAAAAGGCAAAATAAAAGAAGTTATAGAATTCAAAAAATCAAAACCTAGAAATGTTTTGTGGGATGAATTTAATATAAGAGACAACCGTAATACCTGGAAAAGATTCTTCTGGATTTTTTACACAAAGGAAAAAAGAAAATTTAAAGAAATATTTAGGCAAACTGACAAACAAAAATACCAACAAGTTGAGAACTTGAATCGTCAATTTAAGAAAAATTTTGATGACAAAAAAGATTATCAAACAGCTGATGACTTTTATATTGGAGAAATGAGCATGCGTAGAAAAAGCTTTGCTGCAGAAGTCAAAGATATCTCTTTTTGGAGAATAACATTACATAGTTATGGAAAAAGATTTTTTCTCTGGTTTTACAAATGGATCTCAAATTACAATTCTAATCCTACTTGGGCTTTAATATGGTTAATTGGAATAATTTTTTCATTCACAATTATTTTTCATATATCTGAATACAAAATTAATCCCGTTCAAGAATTTCAATTGTTAAAACAGTCTGCACAAAATAACACTCTCCTAGAATTTACAAAATCAAACTGGCTCAAACCAATTCATTATTCTTTTACTTCTTCCATTCCACTTATTAGTTTTCCTGAAGAGTTAGAAAGAGGAACAGATGGAATGAATGGTTGGACAGTATTCTTTCACTATATGCAAGTACTATCATCAACGATAGTTTGGGCTCTTTTAATACTTTCTCTTCGTCGCAAATTTAAAAGATAGATATACATAATTGCAAAAAATGATTTAAAAAAAGCTAATCCTAAGATTAGCTTTTTTTAAATTAAATTTATATCAATATAAACTAAAACTGTTCTGCAAACCGAACATCACCACTGTGAAACAAACGAATATCATCAATCTTATATTTCATCATAGCCAATCGCTCCAAACCAAATCCCCAAGCAAATCCTTGATACTTATTTCTTTCATAACCCGCTGCTTCAAAAACATTTTGGTTAGTCATTCCTGCACCACCAACTTCAATCCAGCCAGTTTGCGAACAAGTACTACATCCATCACCATCACAATTTGTACAAGAAATATCAAATTCAAAACTAGGTTCTGTAAACGGAAAATAACTCGGTCGCAAACGTACTTCAATTTTTTTTCCAAAAAATTTTTCAAAAAAATTACCTGCTACAGAAAGAAAATTTGCCACACTCACATCATCACCAACCACTAAAGCCTCAAACTGGTGAAAAGTATGTTCATGTGAAGCATCAGTCGCCTCACTTCGAAAAACTCTCCCTGGCACAATAATTCTAAATGGTGGCTTATGCTCTTGCATATAGCGTATTTCTACAGATGAAGTTTGAGTCCGTAAAACTGTACCAGTCCCCTTCTCGCGACTTTCATCTTTTGAAATCCAAAAAGTGTCTTGCATATCTCGTCCAGGATGATCATCTGGCATATTAAGTGCATCAAAATTATAAAATTCAGTTTCCACATCTGGACCATCGGCAATCTCAAATCCCATTGTTGTGAAAATGTCTTCAATATCTCGTTGCACAATTGAAAGTGGATTTAAATGTCCTTGTTTAATTTTTTTTCCCGGAGTAGTTACATCAATCCATTCTTCTTTTGCATCAAAAGCTTCTTCAATCTCGCCTTTCTTTTTTTCTAAAATTTGCTGAATTTCTTGTTTAGTTTGATTTGCCAACGGACCGATTTCTTTTTTTTCTTCTGGTGATAAATCTTTTAATCCTTTTAGAATTTCATTGAAAGCACTTTTTTTGCCGAGATAGTTTACTCGTAAATTTTCTACTTCTTCTAGGGTTTTTACTTTTTTAAGTCCACCCAACAGTTGGCTTTTGATCTCCTCTATTTTTTTTCGCATAAACTTATTCTTTTAATGATATTCTTTAATTCAACTTTTATATCTTGATTATAAAACGGATATCTCAAATATGCAAAATATAAATAAATCAAAAATTCGTAAATTGAAAATTATCTGTTATAATTTAATTATAAACACAAAAATGAAAAAACGAAAATGAACACTATTACTCACAATGATATAACTTGGGTCGACATCGAAAAACCGACTTCCGAAGATATTCGATTCCTACAAGAAAATTTTGAAGTTCATCCGCTAGCGATTGAAGAATTTACTACGCCAACATATCGTGCTCGTGCCACTCGATACAGCAATTGTCTTTTTCTTACGATTCATATTCCCCTTTTCGACAAGAAAAAACGAACAACTTATGCGGGCGAAATTGACATTCTTTTGACAAAAACTCACTTAATAACTGGACATCAAAAACAAATTTTTCAACTTACTAATTTTTTTGACGCTTTACAAAAAAGCGTTGGCAAAAGAAGAATTTACATGGCAGACTCACCTGCACATTTACTTTATGAAATTTTTAACTTACTAACTGAATCTTGTTTTCCTCGATTAGATCACGTGACTAAAAATATTGACGATACTCAAGAAGGTATTTTTAGTGGTAATGAAAAAAAGATGGTACGTGAGATCAGTGTAATTAAAAGGGATGTTTTGAATTTTCGTCGAACTTTAATGCCTCAACGAACTATTGTCGAATCAATTATTTATCAAGGTAAAGATTTAGTTTCTGAAGATCTCAAACCTTATTTTAAAGATTTAATCAGTACTAATATTCGCCTTTGGAATATGCTAGAAAGTGCGAAAGAAACTATTAATTCATTAGAGGAAACTAATAATTCTCTTTTGTCTTATAAAATTAATTCTAAAATGCGTATTATTACGATTTTTTCTGCAACCATAATTCCTGTTACGCTTTATATAAATATTTTAGGTATAAATGTTGAAATTCCTTTTGCTCACAATTCTCATGGTTTTTTAATTCACATTTTTATTATGATTTGTATTTCTTTTATAACTCTCATGTTTTTTAAATTTTCAAAGTGGGAATAAGAATTTGATTTTAAAAAAAGAAAACGACCAGCAGGATCGTTTTCCTGTGATCGTATTTAACAATCTTTCTTATAAAAAATATTCATACTCTTCCCTGGATTTCCAGATTTTCCCTTAACTTCTTTTACTAAATCTATTCTCTTTCTTAATTTACGAATTTTTTCTTCTAGCCTTATGGTCATCCTCGTGACTTGCTTTTTGTTTTTTTCTTGAACTTCCAATTTGTATACAACTAAATTTAATTGAGAAATTAAAGATTTTAACTGCTTTCTATTGTTAGCCATTTTTAAAACTCCTAAAAATTTTTTAATTTTTAAAGATTGACGAAAAAAAACTACTGTGTAACAATATAATTATAAATACAATTAGTCAAGCGACGAAATGGTTTGCACCCATCGAGCTTGCGTGAACAGAGTTAACGATACAAACTCAAAAGAGCGCCCAAATAATTTCGGGAAGCTAAGTGGAACCGCCCTATTCTAGGGTCTTAGCATTATTTATGAAATTATTTAGGCGTTTTTTTGTTTTTTTGAACAAAATACTAATTCATGTCATCCCCGCGAAGGCGGGGATCCAGGAAAGCAATACTTTAAGTTTTAATACAAACAAAAGTTCATTTGCAAACTTTAAGTTTAATTTTCCTGGATTCCCTTCCACTTCGCTACGCTACGTACGGGAATGACATGTACGAGAAGTAATGAAAAGCCCGTGCGGCGAGCACTTTTTATTTTTAAAAGTTTTAAATTGAATAATTAATATATAAAAAATATGTCAGAATTAAAAATCTACAACACACTCACAAATCAAAAAGAAGGATTCAAATCAATCAATGCTGGAAAAGTTGGAATTTACACTTGTGGACCAACCGTTTACGATTATATTCATATTGGAAATATTCGTTCTTACACTACTCCAGATGTTTTACGACGATATTTACTTTATTTAGGATACGAAGTTAAACATATCAAAAATATCACTGATGTTGGACATTTAACTGAGGACGATCTCGCACAAGGTGACAGTGGCGAAGATAAGTTAGTAAAAAAATCTTTAAAAGAAAAGAAGTCTCCCGAAGAAATCGCTAGATTTTACGAAAATTATTTTAAAGAGACCGAGGAAGAAATGAATATTTTGCCAGCTAATTATTTTCCCCGTGCAACAGCTCACATTCCGCAGATGATAAAAATAATTGAAAATTTAATCGAGAAAGGTTTTGCTTACGAAGCAAACGGAAACGTATTTTTCGATATTGAAAAATTTCCAGAATATGGAAAACTTTCCGGAAACACTTTAGAAAATTTAAAAGAAAATTCTCGTTTTGACGATCCACATCCTGACAAAAAAAATCAATGGGATTTTGCGTTATGGTTGAAAGCACCTGAAAATCATTTGATGCAGTGGAAAAGTCCATGGTCAATCGGTTATCCTGGATGGCACATTGAATGTTCAGCAATGAGTACAGAATATTTAGGCGAGCAAATTGATTTTCATACTGGCGGTGAAGATAATATTTTTCCTCATCACGAAGCGGAAATTGCTCAGACGGAATGTCACACTGGACATAAATGGGTAAATTATTGGATGCACACTCGCTACCTTTTAGTTGACGGCGAAAAAATGTCAAAGTCAAAAGGTAATTTTTATAAATTTGAAGATATTAAAGAAAATGGTTTTTCTGCAATGGATTTGCGAATGTTGATTTTGTCGTCTCATTATCGTTCTCAAATGAATTTTTCTTGGGAAAGTTTAACGCAAGCTCAAAAGAATATTAAGACTTTAGAGAACTTTTTTACTCGAATAAATAATTTAGAAAATGAAATAGAAAATAATGAAAGTAAAGTTGACGTGAAAGAATTTCAGAAAGAATTTGAGGATGCAATGAGTGATGATTTAAACACTCCGCAAGCTTTGAGTATCATTTTTGATTTTGTGAAAAATGTAAATTCTGTTTTAGATAAAAATGAAAATATTAATTTAAACGAAATAAAATCATTTTTTGAAAAAGTTTTAAATGTTTTAGGAATTAAAATTAAATCTAAAACAACCTACGTTAATTCAAAACTTACAATCAAAAGATCGATTGGAATTTCACAAGAAGTCTTAAATTTAGCAGAGCAACGCAAACAAGCTCGTGATGAAAAAAATTTTGAAAAATCTGATCAGCTCCGTGATGAAATTAAAGATTTAGGTTTTGAAATTAAAGATGTCAAAGATGGCTATGAATTGGTGAAAATTTAATTTCAACACAACACAGGGTCGTGTTTCATAACCCCACCCAAAACATTTCTGAAAAAGTTTTGCGAAAAAATCAAAAATTGCACATGAACTTTACAAAAACATTATGGAACCAGTTATAAAACTGGTTCCTGCGTAAATAATTACCAGAACAGGTTTTATAACCCGTTCCGTATACTTTTTTTCTACATATTTTTATTTAAAATAATTTTGACAAAAAATATAAAAAGTGTAAAATTAAAATGTTGAACAATTTGTCAAGCGTTGAAATGGTTTACTACCCATTGAGCTTGCGTGAACAGAGTTAACGAAATAAACTCAAAAGAGCGCCCAAATAATTTCGGGAAGCTAAGTGGAACCGCCCTATTCTAGGGTCTTAGCATTATTTATGAAATTATTTAGGCGTTTTTTGTTTTTTGAACAAAATACTAATTCATGTCATCCCCGCGAAGGCGGGGATCCAGGAAAGTAATACTTTAAGTTTTAATATAAACAAAAGTTCATTTGCAAACTTTAAGTTTAATTTTCCTGGATTCCCTTCCACTTCGCTACGCTACGTACGGGAATGACATGTACGAGAAGTAATGAAAAGCCCGTGCGGCGAGCACTTTTTTATTTATAATTTAAAAAGAATAATAATTAATATATAAAAAATATGTCAGAAAAAAAAGAACAAGAAAAAATTGATAAACAAATGATAAAGCGACATTCAACTGCACACGTACTTGCAAATGCAGTTTTAGAAATGTTTCCAGAGGCAAAAATTGCCGTTGGACCAGCAACTGAAGATGGATTTTATCATGATTTTGAGTTACCTCGAAATCTAATTCCTGAAGATTTAGAAATTCTTGAAGAAAAAATGCGAGAAATTATTAAAGCAAATAATCCTTTTGAAAAATCTTCTATTTCAATTGAAGATGCAATTGAGAAATATGAAAAATTAGGTCAAAAATATAAAGTGGAATTAATTAAAGATTTGGCTGAAAATGGTGAAACTGAAGTTTCTATTTATAAATCTGGAAATTATGTTGATCTTTGTGCCGGACCACATTTAGATTCAACTGGAGAAATTAATAAACAAGCTTTTAAACTGACTAAATTTTCTGGAGCTTATTGGAAAGGAGATGAAAAACGTGAGCAACTTCAAAGAATTTATGGTGTTGTTTTCAATGATAAAAAGCAATTGAAACAATATTTATTTCAACAGGAAGAGGCTAAAAAACGTGATCATCGGAAACTCGGAAAAGAATTAAAATTGTTTACAATCGATCCGAATGTTGGACTTGGCTTACCACTTTACAAACCAAATGGTGCAATGGTATTTAATCTTTTGAAAAGATGGTTTGAAGATGAACAATTGAAGCGTGGCTATGTTCCTGTTATTACTCCACATATTGGACGAAAAAGTCTTTGGGAAACTTCTGGTCACTGGGGATTTTACAATGAATCAATGTATCCTCCGTTAGAATTAGGTCAAACTCTTGAAGATTATCAAGACAGTCGAAAACCAAATGAAAATGAGACTTATCTTTTGAAACCGATGAATTGTCCTTTTCATGTTGCTATTTTTAATGATGATCAATTTTCTTACCGAGATTTGCCGATTAAATATTATGAATTTGGAACTGTTTATCGATTTGAGCAAAAAGGTGAATTGAGCGGACTTACTCGCGTGCGTGGATTTACTCAAGATGACGCTCATATCGTTTGCACTAAAGATCAATTGGAAGAGGAAATGAAAAAGATGATCGATTTCGCTTCCTATGTTTTACGAGATACTTTTGGTTTTGAAATTGAAATTTATGCTTCTTTCCGTGATCCTAAAAAAGAAAAATATTTAGGAAATGATGAAAAATGGAATGTTGCTGAAAGTACTATTATTAAAATTTTAGAAGATAAAAAAATTGATTATAAAAAAGAGATTGGTGAAGCTGCTTTCTACGGACCAAAGATGGATTTTAAAGTTAAGGACTCCCTTGGTCGTCAGTGGCAACTTTCAACAATTCAATTTGATTTTAATCTTCCTGAAAGATTTGATATGACTTTTGTGAATAATGAAGGTGAGAAAGAACAACCTTACATGATTCACCGAGCATTGTTTGGGTCAGTTGATCGTTTCATGGGAATTATAATTGAACATTTTGCTGGTGCCTTCCCCACTTGGTTAGCTCCAAAGCAAGTTGTGATTGTTCCTGTTTCTGAAAAGTTTAATGATTATGCTGAAGAAGTTCGCGTAAAACTTTTTGAAAAAAATATTCGTGTGGAAGCTGATACTCGAGATGAGAGCTTAGGTAAAAGAATTCGTGAATCGGAAAAAATGAAAGTTCCTTATATTTTGGTTGTTGGTGAAAAGGAGATGAATGATAAAACTGTGGCTGTTCGTGCTAGGGATAACAAGGAAAATAAACAGGAAGTTGTTAAGTTTGATGATTTTGTTATGAATATTTTAGAAGAGATTTTGGAGAGGAAATAGGTTTAAAATGAATAAAGGCATGTAGATTTGTTGATCTACATGCCCCTCCCTCCAAAGACAATCAGTCTTTTGGCACTATAAGTAGAGTCTCCTCTGGATCTTCTGGGTCATTATATGCGATCCACTTTGGAGCATCTAGCTCATCATTCCAAAAAGTAACAATCTTACCATCGTCTTTACTTCCCCCAATATAAGATATCTTTGTTCTTAATAATTTTTTAGTAGTCAGCTTCACACAATCAGGCTTTATTCTAGACAAAAATTTTCTAAACTTTGCCCTAACTGCATATTCTACTCCTTCTTCATAAAAACTAATATCTCCTTCTTCCGTCCAAGCACTTATAGTACTGTACTTAGACTTATGATTGCAGATATATTTTCCTTTATTATGTGATGGTATTATTTCATTACATCCATCGCTCTGATGAGCGATTATAGTCTTATCTGTTATTGCAAAGACTGATGAATATGAGAGCAATGAAAATATCACCAAAAAACCAAATGATCTTACAGAACACATAATATCCTCCTCGGATATAAAATTTCTCGATTCCGTCGAGTACGGTATCAAAGCTAAATAAACGATTTATCAAATTATCAAACTTTGATATATAAATATATCACACAATCAAAACTATGTCAACCCCCAAATCTCCAAACAAACAAATAACCATAATCGGACCAACAGCCTCAGGAAAATCCAACATCGCCATAGCTTTAGCCAAAAAAAATAAAGGCGAAGTCATCAGCTCAGACTCACGTCAGATTTATCGTGAATTAAATATCGGGTCGGGCAAAGAACCAGGAAAATTAGAAACCATTTACTATGCAAAAAATGGCGATTTTAAAATTGTAAAAAACACTAACCAAAGATTCGACCTTCGGATACCCGAAGGTCGAACCTTGAAAAAGGTTTACATCTGCGAAAAAATCCCCCACTACATGATCGACATCGTCCATCCCAACACAATTTACAACGTCGAAAAATTCGTAAAGAAATCAAAAAAAATACGAAAAGAAATTTGGCAACGAAACAACTTACCAATAATTTGCGGTGGCACAATGTTTTGGGCTCAAGCTTTAGTCGAAGAACAACAATTCCCCAAAGTATTACCCAACGAAAAACTCCGTCAAGAATTATCAAAAAAATCCAAAGAAGAAATTTTTAATATTTTAAAAAATTTAGACCCAGAAAGGGCTGAAGATATTATTAAAAAAAATGAAATCAATAATTTAGTCCGTATAGTTCGTGCCATTGAAATCGCCACAGAATTAGGTAAAGTTCCCAAAATTAAAAAAAATGGAAATAAACAAAATGAAAATAATCTAATTATTTCCGTCACTCATCCAAAAGAATTTTTACACCAAAAAATAGAAAAACGCATGGACAAATGGTTTGACGAAGGAATTTTTGAAGAAATAAAAAAACTTCATTTTGAAATGAAAGTGCCTTGGGTTAGATTAGAAAGCTTCGGCTTAGAATATAAATGGTGCACTCGCTACGTCCGCGGTCAAATTGATTTTAACGAAATGCGAGAAAACACCATTCGAGATTTAAAAAAATATGCCAAACGACAAATGACTTGGATTCGCCGTTGGGAAAAATCTAGCACAAAAATTCATCACGTAACTTCCGCAAAAGAAGCTGAAAAATTAGTTAGTGATTTTCTAAAAAAATAGTTTTAAACTTTTAAAATTTGTGTACTAAAAACCTGTGCTCGCCGCACGGGCTTTTTGATTTTTTAGTGAAAAATCATTACAATTTTTTATCATTAAAAGTTTAGCATAAAAAACTCCCCATAAAATCACAAATTTTCAATAGGTTCTATCCCGCCCAATAATGATTCACAAAAAGAATTGTATACAATGTAAACAACATGCACGAACAAAGCAACCACGCAAATTTTATATAAATATTTTTCACTGAAGCCGCAATCATATAAATTGGAAAAAGTACCAAAATATAACGACCAATACTCATCAAAGTTCCCGTCCCAATCGCCACGCCAATCGTCGCCAACATGTATAACGCCAAACCTCGATCTAATTTTTTCCAAGTCAAAAAAGTCATAATAAAAGCAAAAATCGCAAAAGCAAAATCTAAAATTAAATTAACTTTAGCCGTCGGATTATTCGCAATAAAATGATCACCATTGATTTCAAAAGCTCTTCCCCACGCACTTTCCACATCGAAAAATAATAAAAAATTATCAAACTTTAAATAATGAAAAATAAAAAAAGAAAATAATCCTAAAGGAATTGCAAAAACGTAAATATTTTTCCAAGTAATTATTTTTTTAAAATTAAAATTATTTTTTTCTAGCAAATACCAAACAACTGGAATAAAAAGTAAAACTCCAGTTACTCGAGTTAGTGCCGCTAAAAACCCTAAAAGTACTACGAAATATTTTTTATCTTTTTTAGCATAATAAATTGTCGCTACAGAAAGAAACAAAAAAAGAGATTCGGTATAAACTGAGTTTAAAAAGTAAGCTGTTGGAAATATTAGTAAAAAAATAATTGTTTCTAAATAATCTACTTCTGGAAAAAATTCTTTGATTAGTTTTTTTAGAAAAATTAAAGCTAAAAGTAAACTGAAAATACTTATTAACCAGCCAACAAAAATATCATCGTTAATTATAAAAGTTCCTACTTTAATTAAAAATGGATAGACTGGAAAAAATACTATGTTTGCGATACCTTCTGCTTCTCGTAAATAATATCCTTTTTGAACTATATCTAAAATCCAAAATGAATCCCACTGTGCGTGAATTACATTAAAGCTTAATCCTTGTTCTTGATAGTAATTTTGCGGTATCCAAGAATAGGCTGTGTCGGCTTTTAGATTTAATCGGTTTAATGATATTAGGGCAAATGTATTTATTGCAATAATCCAAATTAGAAATGTGATTATTATTTTTTTGTGTTTTTTTAGGTAGTTCATTTTTTATTTTTTGGTTTTTCAATAATTTCTATTTCATGAATTAATTTTCTAATTATCCCTCTAATTTCTCTATAATTATTTCCTAAAATCTTTTCAAATTCCAATAAATCATCACTACCTTCACAATCAGCCCAATCAATCATGCTTTTATCTAAGTAATCAAGTAGACAACTTATTTTTTCTTCATCTGCAAAATCAAAATAAATAAAAGACCAAATATCCGCAAAAATTATAGTCGCCTCAAAATTAAGATTATCAACTTTATTTGTAAATTGTTTTTTATCTGTCTTAGTAAGATTTTTATTAGGGTTATTTGAAATATTAATTACTTTTTTGCACTCTATAAAAATCACTCTTATTTTAGAATCTAAAGAAATTAGCATCTTTCTAACTTCATCTTGCTTTACATGCAATCGATCAATCTCTTTCTGTTTTATATATTGTCTAATCGCAAAAAATATACCAATAGCAAAAATTAAAATTGAAAAAAATATTGAAAAAAAAGATCCAATCAAAACTGAAACTGTTGCATTATTAAAAAACTGATAAATCAAAGTTTCAGAAATATCCACCTTCTCTATTCCATTAATAATCAAAACAAAATCCATAAAAAAATTATATTATATTTATGTTATCCCCGCGTAGGCGGGGATCCAGGAAAATAAAACTTTAAGATTTAACGTAAACAAAAATTAATTACAAAACTTTTAATTTAATTTTCCTAGATTCCCTTCCCTTACGCTACGCTCCAGCCGGGAATGACAACTGTGATTGATAAATATTATAAAAAAATATTATAACACACAAAAACGCAGCCAGCACTGCGTTTTACTATTTTATATTCTAACTAAAAAACCATCCCAAAGAATTGCATAAATAAACATTTGAATTTTTCTCCTTCTGCCATTCAGATTTCAATGAAGAATCAATTTCCATACCCGATCCTTCACTTAAAAAATTATCACTCTTAGTAACCAAAAAAAGGTCTTCACCTTCAGGCACTTCATCCAACAACAATTCCCAATTAATAGCATCACCATGCTTTCCAATTTCCCCAGGAGGATTTCCTGCCTGAATTCTGCTCATGGCTTTTTCTAGATAAATATAAGATTCAATAATACCTGCCTCGTTAAATATACTTCTAATCACCGAATCAGCTATCAAATTATTGCTCTCAATATCATCTTGAGCTTTTTGAATTAAATCTGATCTCGTTTTCGAAAGTTTGACATATTCAGGATAATTTTTTAAAACGGCATTTTCATTAAAAATATTTTCGAATTCATCTTTTCCTTTTAACTTTTCCAGCTTATCAAAAACATTCTTAAATTTATTTTTCCGATTTTCTTTAAATTCATTATGAACCTGTTTAGATATATAAAACTTCAATTCTTCATTAATAATTCCCTCAACTACTTTTCTCATTTTATCTAAGCCTTTTTGATTTAAATCGTAAATATCAAGAAGAATATTCGTGTCTATAAAAATATGCTTTTGTTTTTTATTTTCTGATTTTACCATGTTAAATTTTTATAATTCAAATATATCAATATTATTCTTCCTTAGCCTCTTGTCTAGCTTTAGCCATTGCCACTTCATTAATTACAACGCCCTTATTAGGCGTAAATGAAAAATGAATATTTTCTTCTTTTATTGATGCTAGGTCATAATTTCTAACTTCAATCGCATCTATTGTATTTTTCGGACTCTTATATTTAAGATTCATTCTTTCTTTACTTCCACCGTTAACCCTTCCTCTTATAATGATTCCTATTCTAAAATCATCAATATTTAATTTTTCTTTTGAATCTGCTGAAAAGCCCATTTCCTCATTATATAAATCACAAGCATTTATGAAAATACTAGTAGCTTCATGATATTCCTTCACTATCATATCTTTTAGTCTTTGTGCTTGTTCAGGATTATCTAATTGCTCTTGCTCTTGAATTGAACCTTTTTGAACTTCCTGTTGCCCTTCTGGCTGTTGTTCTAGTTTTTGTTGTTCTTCTAATAGTTCTTCTAATGGAATTTTCTCCACTGTTGTTTCTTCTTGAAAATTACCATCATGACTAGTGATCGATTCTACTTGGATATGACAACTACTAAAATCTAAAGTTAACCCAGCCTTTCCATTTAATTTTTCTGTCAATTCATTTAATAGCTCATTAAATTCATCAACAAAATCATTCACTTTCACTTCACCTCTTTTATTATTATTTAACAATCTTTGTAAACCTTCCTCAAATTTATTTGATTCAGCTCTTATAGTCTTATCTAATGCATCCTTAACTTTAAGTTCGCCAAAATAATTTTCTAATCCACTTTCAATTACTTTTAAGACAGGCACGGTAAATGCCTCCCTGATACGATTTACTAAATCTTTATCTAATAATTTACCTCTTCCAATTTCCTCTTCTAATATATCATTAATTTTTTCCTTAATTTTATTTGCATTATTATCAATACTCTCTGGATCAATGTATTGTTTATTACCATTTTCCTTTATATTATGAAAATACTTAAACTTAGCAAAGGCATCTTCTTTTCCAATAGCATAATTTGAACGCATTTGAACCAAGTCTCCACTTGTAATATTTCCATCATGATCCTCTCCAGTTGCAGTTTCTAACAACACTACTAAAAATGGATTGTTTTCCTCTAATGGAAATTTTTCATTAAGTAATTTTTTATTTTCTATTGCATCATCTTCATTTTGTTTGCCAAAATAATCACCATTATCAATTTCTTCAATAAGCTCTTGTCTTTGTTTTAGTGCTCCGTTTGTATTTTTTTCTATTGGTTTTATCAAAGGGCATATAGCACCTGACTCCCTCTTAGCATGAGCATCTCCATCTCCAAAATTAAGCAAATCTGCCTTTACAAATAAAGAAGCTCCTGAAAAAATTGCTACTAGAGTTCTTAATATCTTATTTTGTCCAAACTCACTTAAAAATTGAGCTTCTTTTTTTAATATTTCAGCAGCCATCTCTTCTTTTTTTTTACACCCTACTTCATTTGATGGTAAAAATTGTTTTTCCGTTTCCATAGTTATAAAATTTTATTTTTTTATTTTTTCTGCAATTTTTTCAATAAATCTCCTTTCTTTATCTAAAAGTTCTTCCATCTTCTCTTCATCCCCACTAGCAATTATCTCTTTTTTCGCATAATAATTATCCAAGAGAAACTTAGCATAATTATTATCCTTATTTATCAAATCATACAAAAAAATCAAAAGTTCTTCTGTAAATGAATTCAATATATTTGAAAAAACAATCCTATCATTATCCACAATATTAGATATTTCCACTATTTTTTTTATTTTTTCTTCTTTCATAATTCTTTTTTAATTATTTTTATTTTTTTACGGGCATGAACCGACTATCCCAATTTCCCCTTTAAAATCTCCATCACCATCTGCGGATTAGCCTTTCCCTGAGACTCTTTCATAACCTGCCCCATCAAAAACTTAATCGCATTTTCCTTGCCAGCCTTATAATCCTCAACAGATTTTTCATTTTCAGCAATAATTTTATCAACACTAACCTCCAATTCACCTGTATCAGAAACCTGTGCCAAGTTTTTAGCATCAATAATATGCGAAGGATCGTCATCATCACCAAAAAACATTTCATTCAAAACAGTTTGAGCTGCTGATGAATTAATAACACCATCCGCCACAAAACCAATTAACTCCGCAAAATTCTCTGCTGAAATTTTCATCTCTGAAATATTTTTCTTTTCTTTAAAAAGTAACTTTTGCAATTCACTTACTAAATAGTTTGCTGAAAGTTTAATTGCTTTTTCAACATTAGATTTCAATTCACCTGAATTCTTTTTACTCAAAATTTCACTCACCACATTTTCAAAAAAATCTGCCGTTTCTCTATCTGCTGTAATTACATCAAGATTTTCATCGTTAATTTTATATTCCTCTTCAAAACGGTTCCACTTTTGCTGTGGTAATTCTGGCAAAGTTCTTCGTAAACCTTCAATGTATTCATCGTTAAATTGCATTGGAGGAATATCTGGTTCCGGAAAATAACGATAATCATTTGCATCCTCTTTCTTTCTTTGCGAAACCGTTTTATTTTTATTATCATCCCAACCACGCGTTTCCTGTGCAATCTTCTCTCCATTATCCAAAGCTTTTGTTTGACGAATAATTTCATAATCAACTGCTTTTTCAACAACTTTAAAAGAATTCAAGTTTTTAATCTCGACTTTTTGACCGCTTAGTTTTTCCTCGCCATCTTTATAAAGTGAAATGTTCACTTCGCAACGCATTTGTCCTTTTTCCATATTTGCATCAGCAATTTTTAAGTAACGAAAAACTTGCTGAATTTTCTGACAAAATAATCGAGCCTCCTTGCCATTTTCAATATCTGGCTCTGTAACTAATTCCATTAAAGGCAATCCTGATCGATTTAAATCCACTAAAGAATATTTAGTTCCTTTAGGGTGAGTTGATTTTCCAGTGTCTTCTTCCATGTGAATTCGAGTAATTCCGATTTCTCTTTCGCCAATTAAAATTTTTCCATTTTCACAAAGTGGCATATCAAACTGAGAAATTTGATAACCTTTTGGCAAATCTGGATAAAAATAATTTTTTCGATCAAATTTACTTTTTCGAGCCAAATCACAATTCAAAGCTAATCCAGCTTTCTGCACAAATTCAATTGCTGTTCGATTTGGCACCGGCAAAGCTCCAGGTTGTGCTGTACAAACTGGGCAAATATTTTTATTAGGTGTTTTTTCTTCTCCCATTCCATTCGCACAACCGCAAAACATTTTTGATTTTGTTTTGAGTTCTACGTGAATTTCCATTCCGATTACTGGTGTATATTTTGACATATTTTTTTATTTAAAGTTTTAAAAATAAATTGTGCTCGCCGCACGGGCTTTTATAATTTATATGCATACAATTTTTTTCACTATCATTTTGAATTAATAAAAATATATAAAGTCTTTAATAAAATTTGTATTTATTTTATCTATTATAAATTAACCATTTCAGCCACTATTCCCAAAAACTCCAACCCCTTGATTCATTTTATCTAATCCATTTATTTTTTCTACTGTAGAACATTTTACTTTTAAGATTAACATTTTAACAATTTCATTGCTCTTTTTAATTTATTTTTAATCATAAATGTAAGTTTAAACTTTCATCTTTTCAATTTTATTAAACCTATTTTCTAAATTAAAAATCCTCTTTTCTAAAACACCAAAAGCTTCTCCAGTTGGTCTTTTTTCCAACTCCTTTTTTATTTCATCAAGTTCTTTTTTAATTAAAATCATTTCATCATCAAAACTATCAGAAAAATTACTTTGATAATCAAATATTACCTTAAAATTATCCGATGTTTTTTGTTTAAAATTATCTAAATTATTTCTCAAACCTTCAAAATTTTCCCTAGTTTCTTCTTTAAATTCGTTTAAATCTTTTTGAACAATAGAAACACCCTCAGCCACTACTTGAATATCACCCCTCAATTCTTCTAAAATAACTTGATTTTTATCATTAAATTTTTCCAAAATATTTTCCAATTGTTTAGTGGTAATATTTTCACCCATACTTTTGTAATAATTATTTTTAATTTAAAAATTTATTTACTTCAATCCCGTACTCCCAAAACCTCCCTTTCCCCGCTCTGTTTCATCTAATTCATCCACTTCCTCTATTGTAGGACATTCCACCTTTTGAATCAACATTGACAATTATCGATTATCACCTTTTCCATTTAAAACACTCCGATCTTTTCGACTGGAAAGTTTTTCTATATTAATAGCTGCAACATCATCTAATGAAACATCTAAATAACGAGCTATTACACTCAAATACCATAAAACATCCCCTAATTCTTTGGTCACTTCTTTTTTATCATCATCAGACAATATTCCGTCTTTATCTCTTAAAATTTTTTTAAATTTTTCTGCAACCTCTCCTGATTCACCAACTAAACCAAGTAATTTCGTCATAAATGCACTATCAGAGACATTTATTGTTTTCAAATCATTTTCTTCAAAAACATCAAATGTTATTGCTTTTTTTTGGTATTCGTTAAAATTCATAATTTTATAAATTAATATTTATTTAAATTTAATTACCTTATACTTTCCCTTACTTCTTCCCAAACCAATTCACTAATTTGCCCTTTCGATAACAACTCATCCCCAATCACACACTTAACATCAATCCAATTACCACTTTCCTTAACTAAATTCAAAGCACTCCTTTTAGCATTCTGTAAATGCTTCAAATCACTCTCATGAGCATCTTTCTTGCCATTCAAATATTTTTTCTTCTCCTTTGCACTTTTCTTTTCTAAAAGTTTTAATGAAAAACTTAAAGGCACATTCAAAAAAATAATCACATCAGGTCGAGGAATCTTAAAAACCTCAAACTCCAGCTTATCCAACCATTTCAAAAACTCTCGCCTTTTTTTCGCATCCAAAATTTTACCACCTTGATGAATTTGATTAGAATTGGCATAACGATCACCGATCACAATATATCCTTTTTCTAACCATTTTTTAATCTGCTCACTCGACTCGAATCTATCCACCGCATATAAAACCGACGCAATCTTTGGATCCAATTTTGCAAAATCTCCATATTCACCAGATAAACATTCACCAATAAACTTTCCAAAAAAATTATTTTCATACTGTGGAAAATCAATTGTCTTTACTTTTTTTCCTTCACTTTTTATTTTTTTAATTAACAAATCTGTCTGAGTTTTCTTCCCACAACCATCAGTTCCTTCGAAAACAATAAATTTTCCTTTTTTCATATTTGATACAAATTTACAAATTACACACTTTACAAAACCTTTTTAAAAAATCCCGTATCACAAATCTCAAAACCCAAACTTTGATACAATTTTCTAGCAGATGTTCGTGATGAATTACTAGTCAATGTAATTTGCCGTAAATTATTTTCCTCAGCAACTTCAATAAGTTTATTCATAATCATTCTGCCCAAGCCCTGTCCTCGATAATTTTCATCAATAATAACATCCTCAACAACCCCTGTTAACCCTTTAACTGGACCCTGATAAAATGCCAGAGTTGCAGAACCAATAATCTCACCTTTGTCATTTTCCAAAACATGACAATGACATCTTTCGTCATCTATTATTGCATTAGAATTAATCAAAATTTTTCTACCTGCAAGATCCTGAAAAAGTTTATTCAAAACATTTTTATCTTTAATTTCAAATGGTCTAATTTTCATCTTGTTATTTCTAAAAATTTATATTCAAAATTATTTTTTCTCAACAATATCATGTTCACCTCTTTTAACATCAAATTGATTTGGCTCATCATCCTGATGAATAACCAATCCATCTTTTTCAAAAAGTTCTTTCAAACTATCAATCATCTTTAACGCCTGTTCAACTAAAGTCGGATGAACAAAACGAGTCGATCGCAACTCCGCCAAATAAACCAAAGCCTTCAAATCACCAACAACTCGACATGGAACTCTATAACCCATCGCAATATAATATTGTTTAACTTCCTTAGAAATATCCAAATTTTTAATTTTATCTTCCTGACTTGCAATTAATTTTTCCGCTTTTTTTCTAACATCTTCTGGCAATTCATCTAAATACCATTCATGAAATCCGTGATCAAAAGTTAGCAAAGGCATTCTCTGAATTACCGCTCGATGACGTTGTAAATCACGATATGAACCAAAGTCTAAAAGAAATTCATAACCAACAACACCACATTCACCAATTGTTTGAGGCAATTCAGTTTTAAATGGTCGAGTCTTCAAAAATTCTTCATAATCTTTCAAAATATTTCTTTCAACATTATCATATAAAAGCTCAAAATCTTTCGCTTTATCATTTTCATAATAATAACTTTCTTGCATCCACTTTTTATTATAATTTTCAGTATTTGGAAAACGCTCATGACCAAAAGATTCCGGAAGAGCTTTTTCTAAAGCCTTTTCAGTTTTTTCAGCAATTTCTTTAACTTCTTCTAATGGATGATGTCGTAAAAGCATCATTTCATCAGCAAACTGACGCAAATTCATTCGCCAAGCTAAATTAGTCGTAGCTCCTGCTGGCAAAAAAGATCGAGTAATATCAAAAGCTCGAGCCGCAATCGCCTTTTCGTAAATTTTTTCGTTTTCATTTTCACCGCAAGAAAACTGTTTTTTCAAATGTTCTTTTACAGGCTCTTGAGCTTCTAAATAAAATTTCCGCCAGTTTTCTAAAATCTCTTCTCCTTCCTTATTTTCCAAAGGATTTGAAAACTTTTGCTTAGAAAAATCAATATATCGAGTTGATGCTTCCTGTCCAGAATAAAGACGCCAATCCTGAATTGCCTTCGCCGCCAACATAGAAACACCTTCAACAAAAACTGTCACACTTCCGCAATCTCCAATCGACTTATGTCCATAACCCACGTAAAATTGCTCCATGAAATTTTTTGCTCCTCTTTTTTTTAAAACTTCTAAATGATGCTTTATTCCTCCTGTTGAACGTGAATGTAATGCCTGTAACATCGCCTCCGCCTGTGAATCAATCTTCGCTTCATTGTTTAAAACCAAAACAAAACCCCCTTGAGATAATTTTTCAACAGAGTGTTTTTCTAAAATGCTCATTTATGTAAATTTTAATAAATTAAAATCCCCTTTATTTTTACATTTTACCATAATATCTTAAAAGTTAAAAAACAAAAAAACGTAATAAATTACGTTTTTCTTTATAGTTTCTAAAAAATTAAGTATTATTAATCAATAATTTTTTCTACTACTCTATCAACATTTTCATACAATTTTTTAATCGTTCCGTGATTAATAATTGTGTGATCTGCAATAGCAATCGGACCACCTTGTTCTAAATTCTCTATCTGCCGTCTATCTCTAATTTCCAATTCCTCTTTAGTCAAAGGACGATCTTTCCTTTCTCCAATTCTCCTAATTCTTTCATCAGGTGAAACATAAATAGCAATCGTATGCAAATCCTCTCCAAAAGCCTCCCGCAGAATTAAATACTCAGTCCACATATACAAACTCTCCACCAAGATAAACTCGTTATTTTCTTTAAGTTTATTTAATTTTTTAACAACTTCCTTTGCGTAATGATCTTTACCAAATCTCACCCGTAAATCTTCACGAACTTCCTGCTCATTTTTTGGATTTACTTCCAAACCTCTCTTTTTAATTTCATCAAAAGTAACTTCACCAAAATAAACCTTTGGCCAATTATGTTCTTCTATTAAATAATCTATAACCGCTGTTTTACCACTTCCCGGCATTCCCAACAAAGCAATTATTTTATTTTTCATATAATATAAAATTAAAAATTTTTATGCATTAAAGATTCTTGTACTCCCTTGTCTCCATAATACTTGCTATTTAACTTTTTGTCACCATAAGATCGCTCACAAGGTGAAGATAAATATTCAAAAGCCATCTGTGCAATTGGCATTTTGTAATAAAGTTTAATCGGCAATGCTCCTGCGTTAAATAATTCTAAAGTCATTTTCAAAGAATTTCCAGGATCGAGATATCCTGCTGTCGTATGAATAATTAAACCTAATCGACCTAATGAACTTTTGCCCTCCAGTCGTCCAACCATTTTTTCTGAAACCCCAGTTTCTTCGTGAACTAAAGCTAAAGCAAAATCTCCAGGATGTAAAATAAACGATCCATTATTTTTGATAATAATTTTTTTCATCAAATCTTTAGCAGGTTTTTTAACATCAATAATATGATGTGCGTTTTTATCAAAAATCATAAATTCTTTATCCAAACGCAAATCAACACTTGCCGGTTGCAGTGCTTTTTTGCTGAATGGTTTTACAATAATGTTTTTGTTTCGAATTTCTTTTTGAATGTCTTTATCTGATAATGCCATAAATTTAAACTAGGAATTAATTATATACCACTCTTATTATGCTTTATTTTTTTGTTTTTGAAAAGGCTTGACAAGATGATGATGATGTAGGATATAGAGTCATAGTTAGAAATCTGATTGTGATTAGTTTCTTAAAAAAATTAAGAAAAATGTAGTTTTCAAGCATTTAATTTGAAAAATAATTAAATCAATGTCCGCAAATTCAATCAAGGAGCAAAAAAATGGAAGCGAACAATGAAAAATTTCACTGGTTTTATATACCTTATGAAATTTTAGTGAATAACCAGCCTTATAGTGCTGGAAACATCGAACTTGGTTTTAAAAACTTTAAACCAACAATGAAAGAGGGCATTTGGGCAAAAAAAGTGATTATAGATGGCATATATCGAGATATGCTCAAAGGAAAAATCGCAGACCCAAAAGTCAGCAAAAACCAAATTGATATAAAGTTTGGAATTACCAAGTACATCGGACATCAAGCAAAAAGCGAGTACGAACAAGAATTACTTACTACGCAACCTTGAAAACTGTTGGACTTCTCAAGTAACACTCGAGAAGTCCCAGCAACTAAAAATTTCAAACTTCAAGCTTTAGAATTTTTTGAGCTGGAATTTTAAAAAGCTATCTTTTTGTAGATAGCTTTTTTATTTTCCAAATTTAATCTTTCAAAATTTCTTCCATTGCTTTATCAACCTCAGTCAAAAGATGATCCATAGTTGTTTCATTCTTAATAGCAAAGTCAGCTTTAGAACCAATTTCAGGAACCGCTCTTTCAGTTTCAGCAGTTGACTCAAAGTTTTGAAAATCTTCAAAACTTTGTTGATCATCTGCTTTTTCTCCTCGATTATATGCCCTCTGCCAACGCAACTTCTGATCAGCTGTAATATAAATTACATAACTATGCTCAAAAGATCTAACAAATTCATAATCACTAGGCATTCTTAATCCATTAATACACATCACACCTTCATCATGCTGATCAATAAATCTTCTAATTCCTAAATGTAAAATATCTTCACCAAAACGCTCTTTAAGAACTTGATAAAACCAATTTTGATCAGACTTTTTAGGATTTTCAAAGAAAAACTTCAAGGCTCTCTTCATTGGCAAACTAAATCGAAGATCATGAGTACCATATTTTCTTTTAAGATAATGAGCCACAGTATCCTTTCCGCTACCAGTTTCTCCCACTAAACCAATAACAATTTTTTTATTCATTTTTATAATTTAAAAATAAAATTATTTCTATTCACGCCAACAAGGGGCCATGACCCCTTGTTATAGTGTAATAAATTTTATAAAAGTAATCTATTAAGCCTCAATCTTAACTGATGGACCCATAGTTGAACAAACTGAAACATTAGTAATCAATTTACCTTTATGAGCATCTGTTTTACATTTATTAACAGCCTCAATAAAAGCATTGTAATTCTCTTCAAGTTTTTCTGCGTCAAAACTAGCTTTTCCAATAATTTGATGAACGTTAGCAGTATTATCATTTTTAAAGCTCTCCTTACCCTTTTTAAGCTCTCCAACTGCTTTTTCTACATCAACAGTAACTGTATCAGTCTTTGGGCTAGGCATCATCCCTCGTGGCCCTAGAACTCTAGCTGCTTGAGCTAATTTAGGCATAATATCTGGAGTAGCCACTAAAACGTCTACTTCAGGCAATTTCCCTGTTTTAATTTTATCAATCAATTCTTGTCCACCAACTAAATCTGCCCCAGCCTTTTTAGCCTCGTCTTGTTTGCTTTCTGTAATTACACCAACTTTAACTTCTTTTCCAGTTCCTTGTGGTAAAGTAACTGTCCCACGAATTTGTTGATCTCCTTTTTTTGGATCCACGTTTAATCGAATATGAACCTCAATAGATTCATCAAACTTTGCCTTTGCATTATCTCTCACTAAAACAAAAGCTTCCTTTGATGAATAAACTTTTTCTTTGTCTACCGCTTCTGCAGCGACATCATATCTTTTTCCTTTTTTCATAATATTTTTTTACGTGGTTCAAGCGAAATAATTTCAAAAAATTACTTTTCTCCCACATTAATTAATTATTTAAATATTGTTATTCTCACAATCAAAACTTCTTTCAAATTTATCCGTATCTCTTCAAAAAATTATTTTTTCAAATTAATTAACTTAACTCTATTTAAAATAATTTCTTTTAATTTTTCAGCATTTTTTTTACTGTCATACAAACTACTAATACCTATCAAATACACTCTTCCATTTATCATAATAATTTCTAAATAATCACCAGAGCCATCAGAAATGTCAAAAATTAAACGGAATGGAAATAAAGCTATTTTAATACCCCACAATGATCTAGCGTAAAAGCGATAAATCCCATAATTTTCTTCTTTATTCAAAATCCTAACAGACTTTATAGAATCAAATTTAATATTCTTTTTTAAAATTCCACCAAAAACTATACACAAATAATTTTTATCTGTAAATATCTTCATAGTCATAAATGGAAGAAGCGATATAAACAAAAAACAAAGAAAACCCAATATGATAAAATCATCGAAATTCCTAACCAAAAAAACAATTCCTACTAAAATAACTATCAAAATCTTAAATAAAGATTGATAGCTAAACTTAAAATAAGAAAAATTATTTTTTAAATTATCGATGTTCATAATCATTTACCTTACTCAACCGTAATCCCCATTGATCTTGCAGTACCTTCAACAATCTTCTCAGCAGACTCTAAATTAGCAGCATTCAAATCAGACATCTTAATTTCAGCAATCTCACGAATCTGATCTTTAGTAACTTTACCAATCTTATCCGCTAAAGGATTTCCAGCACCTTTTTTAACACCAGCAGCTTTTTTCAATAATTCAGCAGCAGGAGGAGTTTTCATTATAAAACTAAAACTTCTGTCCTCATGCACTGAAATTTCTACAGGCACAACATCTCCCATTTTATCCTTTGTCTTTTCATTAAACTGAGTACAAAAATCCTGGATATTAACACCGTGTTGACCTAAAGCAGGACCAACAGGAGGAGCTGGATTAGCTTTTCCAGCTGGAATTTGTAACTTAATAATTGCACTTACTTTTTTTTCACTCATATATTTAGATTATAATTAACTTCAATAATATTATATTTTCTTAATCTGAACAAAATCTAACTCAATTGGAGTTTCTCGTCCAAATACCATAACCAAAACTTTTACCTTACCACGACCTTCATCAATTTCTTGAACTTCACCATCCATTTCTTTAAACGGACCATCGATAATTTTAACTCTCTCACCTTTTTGAACATCAATCTTATATTTTGGTTCTTCTTGACCCATCTGTTTTTTTAAAGTAAAAATCTCATCAGGATTAACAGGAGTTGGAGTTGTTCCTAAACCAATAAATCCAGTCACATTTGGAGTATTTCGCACCACATACCAAGAAGCATCTGTTACTATCATCTGTACTAAAATATAGCCAGGATAAATCTTTTCTTCAACCGTAACTCTTTTTCCATTCTTAATTTTAATTTTTTTCTCTGTTGGCACAATCACATCAAAAATAAATTCTTCCATATTCATAGAATCTATACGTTGACGTAAATTTCGAGCTACATTATCTTCATATCCAGAGTATGTATGTAAAACATACCAAGCTTTACCATGATGTTGAGTTTGCTTTGCCATATATTTACTTATTTAAAATAAAATTCTTAAGAAGACTACTAAATGTATTATCTAACAACCCTAAAACAACCGCCACAATCAAACTAATAGCAATCACTAATACTGTATAGTGCATAGCTTGTTCCTTAGTTGGCCAAGAAACCTTATTTAGCTCAGCATAGGCTTCCTTTAAAAATTGAGTAATTTTTTGCATATTTTTTCCGATTTTAAAAAGCCCTTTATGGGCTATAATATACCTTAAGAATATATAATATTTTCAATATTGTCAAATCAAATTTAATAATCAGTAACAATTCTAACAACCATCTCTCCAAAATTACAATTTTAATATACCCTTAACCTAGTGAAAATTAAAATAAAATCCTTAAAATCTAATGAGATATTAAATTTTTTAGTTACTATTTACAAATTAATAGTTTTTAACCTCTAATCATAATCCACAATAAGCTTTCCCAAAGTCAATTCTCTTTTCACATAAATATTCATCACAATTCCCGCTACAATCAAAACACTAATCAAAGAACTCCCACCAAAACTAACAAATGGTAACGGAATTCCTGTAACTGGCATAACGCCCATATTCATGCCAATATTTACCAAAATATGGATAAAAAACATTATCATTACACCAGAAATAACAAAGTACCCAAAAGAGTCACGTGAACACCGTGCTATGCAACGAAATCTAAAAAAAATCATTCCGAATAAACCCAAAACAAATACTGCCCCAATAAAACCTGTTGCTTCGACAATCGTAGCAAAAATAAAATCAGTATGCTTCTCTGGAAGAAAATTAAGTTGAGATTGAGAGCCATAACCAATTCCCTGACCACTTAAGCCCCCATTTCCAATAGCAACAATTGATTGCTGCACATTATAACCACTCCCCTGTGGATCTAATTCAGAATTAAGAAAAGTTTTAATTCTATTTTGCTGAAAAGTATCTAAAAGTGGCCAAATTGAAACTGAAGCTAGAACTCCAAAAATTAAAAAAGTAATTAAATATTTTTTGCTAATTCCTGACACAAAAATCATTCCAAACCAAATTCCATAAACTACTAAGGCAGATCCAAAATCTGGTTGTTGTAAAATTAAAAAAGTAACAATACTAACAATAATAAAAGAAGCAATGATCGTAGTTAATTCTCCTAAAAAAATTCTTTTATCTTCAATAAAATGTGCTAAAAAAATAATAACAACGATCTTTACAAATTCAACTGGCTGAATAAGTGTGAATCCTAAATTTAACCAACCAGCTGTTCCTCGAACAGTCACACCTAATGGTGTAACTAAAATTAAAACTAGAATTGCAATACTAAAAAAATAAAGTGGTGTGCTGTACGTTCTAAAAATACTATAATCAGTTACTCCTAAAATTACAAACAACCCAACACCTATTCCTGCAAAGGTAAATTGTCGCCAAAAATTACTAGAATCTGGAGATATACTATATAAAGCAATAACCCCACCGCCAAAAGTAATAATACTCCAGCAAAATAGATAAAATCAAAATTTAAAAATTTTTTTAGCATTATTACTAATTTATCAAGAATTTAAATTATCACATTTATTCATTCCAACTTTTTTACCTTCTTCATAACAATTATTCTTATCTTTAGAGAAAACAGGATTAATTAAACGAAAAGAATCAATGTCAACATTCTCAATGATATTCTCATGATAAAAAATATTATTCAAGTCTCTAGCATAACCACCTTCCATCGCCATAAAAGATTTATAATCAACATTTTTTAATTTTTCATCTAAATAAAAAATATTTTCATTATCCCTTACATATCCAGATCCCAATGTTTTAAAAGACTTTGCATCAACACCTCTCATCTTATTGTAACCATAATAAACATCTTCAGAATCCTTGATATAATTTCCTAAAACTTTATAACTACTCATCTCTAGCCCTCTCATCTTTTTATTTTTAAAATAAACATTATTTTCATCTTTACTGTAAACAGTATTCAAAGTCTTGAAAGAATCTTTATCAATTCCCCATAATCTTTTGTAAAAAATACTATTTTTTTCATTATAATAAATCCCTCTTTCATTTTCAAAATAGTTACTATGTATTTTAACTTTCTGACCTCCTGTAAAAATATAAATTAAAAAACCGATTACTAAAACACCGATTACAACACCAATAGTAAATTTATAATTTTTCATATTATTCCAAAATAATTTTTTATTTTAATTATTCACTAAATCGTAGAGACGTAACAATACCCCATCTCTACTATCAAAAAATAATAAACTAAGCGCCTAATCTTCTTACTCTTCTACTATATTCATCAATCGATTCAGAAAATTTTTCTGCTGTAAAATCTGGAAATAATCCTTCTGAAAAATAAAGTTGAACATTGGCTGTATCCCACATCATAAAACCTGTGCTTAAATGTGGCTCACCACCTGTGCGAATCATGTAATCAACTGCAGGCAAATCTTTAGTCATTAAATTTTTTTTGATAACTTCTTTAGTTATGTCTTTGGCGTCTTGAAATTTTTCTACCATTTTTTGAACTGTTTGCACTATTTCATCATCACCACTATATGCAATAAAAAAAGTAAGCAAATGTTTTTTATTGTTTTTCGTTTTTTCAATTCCTTTTTTAATAACGCTTTTAATTCCTTCTGGCAATTGTTCTTCCCAACGACCAATTACTCGCACACAGACTTCGTTTTTTTCTATTTCATCACTTTCGAAAAGTCTTTTGAAATATCTATCATAAACTGCGAGGAGTTCTTTTTTTTCTCTGAGTGGTCGTTTGGTTAAATTTTCTACTGATGATCCCCAAATTGATAGGCATTTTATTCCTAAATCTCGTGATTTTTTTACGATGTCTTCGATTCTTTCTGCTCCTTCTTCATGTCCTATCCATGGGTCTAAGTCTTTTTCTTTTGCCCAACGTCGGTTTCCGTCTGGGATGATGGCTACGTGAGTTGGGATTTGGTTTTCTTTGTTCATAAAATATTATTATTGATTTCTCATGATTCTTAAATTTAACCTAAAATTTCATCTTCATTTTCTATATAATTATATTCTTCCATATAAACAAAATTTTTAGATTTTGGGTCATAAATAACTTTTCCACATTTATTTCCAACATTATTTAAATAATCTTCGACATTTTTTAAATTACTCATGTCTGTCTTAGGTGGAATAATAATCTCCAAACTTTGCCTATGCTTTCTTTCTATAATTAATTTTGTAGGCATTTCTTTATCAAAAAGAACACTTAATGACTTTCTGTAAAGATCTTTTCCTAATTCTCCAAAAAAGCCACTCGAAGTTGCAGTAAAAATTACAGTCATTCCTATGTAAAAAAATGATTCTAAATGCTGCATTAAATCACAAATATCACCCCCTCCCCCTTTATCTCCTGGCGGATCGATTTCATTTATTATAGCAACATTATTATTATCTTTAAAAATGCCCTCTTCTAATTCACTAGTTTTTCCGTTAACTATTTTTATATCAAAATTTTCAAATTCAAGTTCATCTTCAAAATTGACTGGCTCAGCTTTCGTTTGATAAATATGAAAATTATAAATTTTAGCCATAATTTTATAAATTGTTTTTTAAAAAATTTTTAATCTTAAACCTCCCGCTTATCCAAATAATCCACCAAACCCAACAAAAAATCCCTCGGTTCATCCAATAATTCAACTTTCTCAATCGTCATTTTTGCCTCCTGCAATAAATCAAAAGACATACTATTAGCATATTCCAATGCTCCCGTATCCACCAAAACCTTTCTAAAATCCTCCAATTCATCTTCCATCAAACCCTCCTTACCCAAAGCATTATCAAGAATTTCCCTTTGATCCTTATTAGCCTGCTTATATGCCTCTAAAGTCAAGATTGTGATCTTACCCTCACTCACATCAGAACCAACCGGTTTACCCGTTTTTTTACTATCACCAAAAACACCAATAATATCATCCTGAATCTGAAAAGCAATCCCCAATGGAATCGAAAATTCACTCAGCTGAGCACAAAAATCATCATCCGCTCCCGCCAAAATCGCCCCCAAATGCAGAGGGCCTTCAAAAGTATACCGAGCCGTCTTATTTTCATACATCGATAAAATTTCCTCTTCGGTTGCCTTTCCTCTATATTCCATAACCACATCTTGAGTTTCCCCCACAAGAGTTCTCCCAACAACATTTTGCAATTTACTCAAAGCTTTAATCAAATTTTCTGGTTCAAAATCAGAATTAAAAAGAGCCTTCATTCCCAAAGAATAAAGTAAATCTCCCAAAACGATTCCAGTCGAAACACCAAAATGAGCATTGTCTTTAGAAATAAAATACTGCTCACTGTATTTTCGATATTTTGCATGAATCGTATCATTACCATGACGAATGTCATCCTTATCAATAATATCATCGTGCGCCAAAAGAAAAGAATGAACTAATTCAATACTCACTGAAGTTTTAATAATTTCCTCCCGATTTTTACCTCCCGCCGCTAAATAACCATAAAACATCATTGCTGGTCGCACTCGCTTACCGCCTGCTAAAATATTTTCTTTACAATCATGTAAAACCAAAGAAGAAAATTTATCAATATTTTCAGTTTCCGCAATAACTTTATCTAAATAAATTTCTAATTCTTTGTCTACTACTTTTTTAAATTCTGATAATTTTTCTTTTACATCCATAAAATTAAAAATTTCAATTATTACTTAAATACTTAATAAATTTCAGTAAAAAACTATTTTCGTAAATCGAATATAGCTTATTTTTTTACTTTAATGCCCTGAATTATATCACGAAGAGCAATAAACGACCATGTTAAATTTAAAATTAAAAAAGGAATACTGTTAATATAAAAAGCATAAAAACTCAATAATCCAGCTCCTAATAAATTACCTAGATCGTAATAAAAACTTTTTTGACTTATTTTTCCAGCATTATTTAGAAAGAAAAACACTAAAATCAACGTCATTCCCACAATTCCAATTATTTCTACTATGTTCATAAATAATTTCAAAAAATACAATAAAATCTCATTTCTTAATTATTATAGCAAATTTTAATATTTAAATCATTTTTTAAAAAATACAAGTGCTCGCCGCACGGGCTTTTTGCAACTAAAGCACGCGTCATTCTTAAAAATATATTTTCCTTTTAAAGGTTATGGTATTATAATAAAAATATCAGATACCTTAAAAGACCTCTAATTTTATCATCTCGAGCGTAGCAATAGTGAAATCAAGACCTATCCGCCGAAACACGACAGACAAAAATCTTAAAACTTTGTAATTTTTTTAAACTTTGAGATTTATCCGTTCCGCTACGCCTGTCTGCCGACAGGTAGGCTCCAGTCGAAATGACATAATATAGTCTTTTTAAGAATTGCATTAATTAATTTAAAATAAAAGCCATGAATTCTGAACAAAAACTTTATGATATTTTAAAAGAATTAAAAATAGAATTTGAAAAAATTGAGCATCCTGCTTTTGATACTTGCGAAAAGTCTGGCGATTTTTATCAAGAAAATAATCTAGGCGTGAATTGTAAAAATATTTTTCTCCAAAACAGACGAGGCAAAAAACATTATTTAGTTACTATATTAGCTGAAAATCAATTGGATATTCCGAAATTAGCGGAATTTTTAGACGAGCATCGGAAAATGGGATTCGCTTCTGCTGAAAGACTAGATAAATATTTAGGTTTACAGCCTGGATCGGTTACACCTTTTTCTATCGTTAATGAAAGTGCTAAAGATATTCCTGTGATTGTTGATAAAGAGATTTTTAAAAGTGAGTTTGTTCATTTTCATCCCTTGCGGAATACGGCAACTTTGAAAATTTCCACAAAAGATTTTTGTAAATTTTTAGATAATTTTTCTGATTCGAATGAGTTTTTGGAGTTTGAGTTTTAAAAAGAAAAAAGTGCTCGCCGCACGGGCTTTTTAAACGTAAAGAAATTTTATTCTACAAATAATTTATTTTTAACTTTTTTAAAACTCCCAGGCATGTCATTCCGGAAAATAATTTTGTAACGTAGTGGAGAAATTATTTTCCGGAATCTAGGAAATTTTAAGATAAATAATAAGCTTTGAATTTTCAACTTTCTTTTATTTTCCTAGATTCTCTTCTTCTCCGCCACGCTCCAGCCGGGAATGACAAAGTAAAATAATTGTAATTTTGTAATCTAATTAATTTTCGATGATGAGTTTTTGGGTTGTAATTATTTCCGGAATAGGTGTGTAGCCAGACCACCTATTTCGAAACGTTTCGGAAGCAGTGGTCTTCGACACACTACTTCCGGCTGAGTTATAATTTCTCATGTTAACTCCTCTTCTTTATTTTTATTTAAAAAAATATTTCCATTATTAACCGCTAAAATAAATTGATAAATATCATTATTTAATTTATCCTCAATAATAAATATTTTTTCATAAGTAGATTCTTTTTTTCTACGTTTCTTTAAAATATAATCATTTTCTAAATTTTTACAAACATAAAAATCAAAAGCTATATCATTAACCTTTTTAGGAATTTCAACATTTATAACTTCTCTATATTTTTTACAAGACTTACCCGAAATAGAAAATAGATCAAAAATACGCCTATCTTTATTATAAAAATCAGTCAACTCAAAATGAATAACACTCTCAATATTCCTAGAATTATTTTTAAATAAAAAATGTTTATTCTTATACATATCGATATCTTTTAATTTTCCATCTTCATATTTCGTAACATCAAAATGCTCATTTTTCTCAGCCTCATTTAAATAATGTTCAAAATTTCTATTTGAATCATTTATATCTGTCACTTTCCAAGTAACTCTATTATTTTCAGTATGAAGAGTACAATGTGTATTACATTGAGCATTCTTTTCTAAATCAGTTAATTTAGGCATGCCTAAAATGTAATCCTTTTCATTCATACAAATCAAACTAAACAGGCTCTTTAACATCTTTGGGCAAAGCTAAGTATTGAAATTTGTTAAATTCTATGCTTAAATATTAAGTTATTTTAATAATTTAATATTTTAAAAATGCAAAAAAAAGAGATTAAAAAAATATTCAATTTAGAAGGATATATTTTAGATAAATTTGAAGAAAAAAATGATAAAATAATTTTACATTGTCATTTACAAAAGAATTCATTTAAATTAAAAAATGAGGTAAGTAAAAAAATTAATCAAAAAAGAAATAGAATAATTGCTCATTCTATGTTTGAAAATAAAAAAGTTTTTATAGCTATTACTCAAAGAAGATTTTATTTTTCTAAACATAAAAAGAAACTTTGGGAATCTTTACCTCAAGTTAAAAAAGGGCAACAAATGAGCACAGCTTTTAAAAAAACTCTGTCATAGAATTAAGAGAAACCACATATAGCGGACTAGCTAGATCTAGACAGATAAGCATTATGTCGGCTCTGAGAATGATTGATGAAATGGTAAATACTTCATTAATTTGGGATAAATCTATTCAAAGAATTGGAATGGATGGCAAAGGAGTTAGCAAAAGAAAACAAGTTTTTAACATTACTAATTTAATTGATAATGAGGTGATAGGTGTTCTACCAAATTTATCACAAAAAGAATTGCTGAAAGAATTATTAAAAATTGATTTAAAATTTAGATTAGCAGTTAAAGAAGTATGTATTGATATGGACTCTTTTTTTCCAGCTATTATTAAAGAATGTTTTCCTAATGCGGTTATTGTGATTGATCATTTTCATGTAATTCAGTGGGCTGTCTTTTTATTAAAAGAACAAAAAGTTTTCCAAGATATCAACAATGAATCTTATAAAATAAATCAATTACTGATGATACCTACACACAAATTAACAATTGAAGAATTTAATAAATTAGAAAAAGTTTTTGTTAAAGTTCCTAAGTTAAAACAAAGTTGGAAAATAATTCATCAACTCAGAAAAGTATATTGGAAAAATAACAGAAAAGAAGCTCAAAAACAATTAAAATATGTCATCAGTCTTTGTAAAACTTCAGAATCAAAATATATGAAAGATTTGGCTAATACATTAACAAGATGGTTTGATGAAATATTAAATTATTATTTATCTAAAACAACTAATGCTTATACTGAAGGAATTCATAATCATTTTGAAAGAATTAAAAGGAATCATTTTGGGATTAGGAATGTTGAACGTTTTTGTAAAAGATTATTATTTTGTATTCTTCCGATGACAATTTTCTTAAATTTAGTTGCCCAAAGATGTTAAAGAGCCGCTAAACATTGGCTTATTTTCTATTTTTATTTTGGCAATATGGCGTCTCATACTTTTATATTTAAAAAAACAAAACCTCCAACAAAAAGTCAGAGGTTTTCAATAAAAATCTATTTAATTTTCTCAATCACACTCTTATTATTCGGCATAAACGGTCGCAAAACCTCCGGCACAACCACACTACCATCCTCCTGCTGAAAGTTCTCCAGAATCGCAATAAAAATCCTTGGTGACGGCAACGCAGTATTATTCAACATATAAACATACTTTTTCTTACCATCCTTATCTTTATATTTAACATTCAACCGACGAGACTGCCAATCAAGAAAATTACTCGCACTCCCCGTCTCACCCCAACGATCCAATCCAGGCAACCATGCTTCAGAATCAAACATTCGATATTTCCCCGCACTCATATCACCCGTACAAATTTCTAATTTACGATAAGGAATCCCTAAGTCCATATGCATCTCCTCAGAAACACCAATCATTTCTTCCTGCAACTTCTCCGTCGCCTCAACGTCCGCTGGAGCTAAAACAACCTGCTCAATTTTCATAAACTCATGCACTCGATACATTCCAACAGTATCTTTTCCATAACTACCAATCTCACTTCGATAACATTGACTGTAACCACACATCTTCATCGGCAACTGACTCTCATCTAAAGTTTCACCAGAATAATATGCCAAAAGTGAAGGCTCAGCCGTTCCAACCAAAAATTTATTCTCCTTTTTAGCTTTACCATCAGCCTCAACCTCATCATTAGCCACTCGATAAATTTCATCTTCTTCTGTAAATTCCGTACCTTTAAAATATCCGCTTCCAAACAAAGGAAATTCTTTAATTAAAGTTGGTGGAATCATCGGAGAAAAACCTTTTGAAATCATTTTTTGCATACCGTACATCATAATTGCCATCGTCAAAGCCGCTCCGTCATTTTTCAAATAGTATCCACGAAAACCGGCAACCTTAACACCACGTTCAAAATCAATCAAATCTAAATCTTTTCCAATCTCAATGTGAGTTTTTGGCGTAAAATCAAATTCCCGTTTTTCACCTTTTTCGTAAACCACTCGATTATCGTTTTCATTTTTTCCCACAGGAACATCTGACGCAGTAACTGTTGGCACTTTTACCATCAATTCCTCAAACTTTTCTTTAATCTCTTTCAAAGCTGGCTCTTTCGCCTCAAATTTAGCTTTAATTTCTTTTCCTTCTGCGATAATCACTTGTCGTTCTTCATTATTCTGAGCTGTTTTCATTTTTTGATTCAACTCATTTTTCGCCGCTTGCAACTCTTCCAATTCCTGCATTATTGCAACACGCTCTTTATCGATTTTTAAAAGTTCTTGAATATCAACTTTAATATTTTTATTTTCTGCAGCTTCCTGAATCGCCTCAGCATTTTCTCGTATAAATTTTATATCTAACATAGTTTTAAAGATTTATTAATAATATTTAAGATTTGTGAAATAATTTTAAATTTCAAATTTTAATTGAATTTTCTAATTTTTAAGTTGATCTCTATTTATGTCATTCCAGAAAATATAATTTGTTCAAGAACGAAGTGATTGAATACAAATTAATTTATCTGGAATCTTAAACTTTAAATTTTCTCAAATCTTCAAGTCCACAACAAACCAAAGATACCCGAAGATAAATTATTGCCGTAAATAAGTAAGGGTTTTTTGTTATTTTTTTGATAAGTTATTTTATTCATTTCTTTTAAAAAATTGAGTTTATTTCATTTTTAATAGTATCAAATGTATTCTGCTTTGGCAATAAAAAAACCTCAATCACAATAAAAAAGAGGTTTTTAAAAATTGAATTGAATTGAATTATTTTTCTATAACTATACTGTCTATAACTTTCATTAATTCAGGATCAATATTTCTCTTATCATCTAATTGCTTAATATTTATAGTATAATCAAACCTTGTAACTCTGAACCTCATATACTTTGTTATATGATTTATGACGCAGGATAATTTACGGTTGTTTTTCACAAACTTTTTTACATTCATCAACGCTTTCAAAAGGGGGATCATCACACCCCCACGAAATTGATTCACATTTATTTGTTTTTTTATTAAATTCTGCACCAAGATATACTCCGTCGCAATTATCTTCAGGATCTTGCTGAATACTGCAAAGAGATGATAATTTATTTTTATCAACCACCTGCTTATCTTCAATAAATTCAAAACTATTTATAACTTTCATTAACTCTAGATCTATATTTCCTTTATCATCCAACTGCTGAACAATAATTTCATAATCATAACCATTTTTTCTAGCATAAATTCTAGTCACATCCCACCTAGGATATTCTGTATTTTCTAAAACTGGGATTATTTTACCTTTAATACCTCCAATTTCATAATCCCCCACCCCAAAATCTTTTCTAAAATCATCTGCATATGGAAAATCATTAGAACCAATTTTCTCAGTTTTAGTAACATCAATAAGAATATCTCCTCCCATAAAGCCATATCCTATTAAGATTCCCACCTCATCGGAATTTAGCTTTTTTTTACTTAAAACAACTGCATTTTCATTAACTATCTCACCCCCATATTCACTAAATTTGCCTATATCTTCATAAATATACCAATCTTTAGGATACTTAAAACTATAGTTATATTTTTCGTTTTTATAAATAGCTAAGTCGTTTTCTTTATTAAAATTATTATTTAAAGACTTATCCTCTACCTGATCTTTAACGACAGTATTTTTATTTTCCTCTTTAGTTGTTGCTTCTTCATTTTCGATAACAACTTCTCCTCCATTTTTATTTTCTTCAATTCCTTCTTTTATTAATTGCTTTAATTCTTGTTCATTTAAAACAATTTCTTCAGATTTTTGTCCACATCCCGTCAAAATAACTGCAAGTACAAATAAAATTAATATTTTTTTCATAATATTTTTTTTAATTTTTAAACTCATTTAAGCGTATCATAAAAATTATACTTAGTAAACATAATAATCCAAAATGTCAACTACCAATAGAAATGTCATACCTTTGTTTTCTTTAGAAATGTCATACCTTTAGAATTTAATTAATTTTTGAGCTTTTAATTTTTCTTTTTTAAATTGGTAGCTTCTCCAAGGATGATCTGCTGGTGGAGTGTAATCTGATTTTCTTTTAGTGATAGCTGGTAATTTTAGTTCATTTTCTTTTTTGGGTTTATGTGGTAATTCTTTAAAACTTAAATATTTATCTTTTTTAGAAATATGAATTGAATCATCTAAATGTTCTTCTATAATTACTTCATCCTTTTTGTAAACTGTAGTTGGTTGTATTTCATTTAATTGAAAATATCTATTTTTATATTGAACTACAAAATCATTCCTTATTTTTCTAGTGCTTTTAATTGAGAAAATATTATTTAATTTATCTTTTTCTTGCTTAGTTAGTTTTCTGTGTAGGTCTCCTTTTTTCTTTGCGGGAACATTGAATTTTTTATTAAATTCTGGAGTAAATTTTTCTTTAATAAATTCATCGGCTTGTTCGATACTATTTTATTTTAGCTAGTCGCATTTCTTTGATCATTCTGTCTTGTAAAGTTTCGTTCATTCTTTCTACTCTTCCCTTGGCTTGAGGCGTATTAGCAAAAATTACTTGTATATCTAATTCTTTCATAGCTCTTTGAAATTGTGTCTTGAATTCTTGATTGTCCGTTGCATTTTTGTGATTTACTTTGTAAGTACTGAATTTATCTAGATAAATAGCTAATGGTCTTCCTTTTTCTTGTACGTATTCTTTCCAAAAATTAAATACTGCTTGTATACCTTCATTTTTATCAAGTTCTGGAGTTATCTCGCTAGTAGCATCGTCTACTGCAAGTAACAGGCATTGCTCTTCTTCATTTTCAAGCCAATCATGATATGAACCATCGAATTGAACTAATTCTCCATAATGTTCTTTTCTTTCTCTTTGTGAGAAGTATTTTTTATTTTGTTTTCTTTTTTGACTGTACTTAAACCTTCGTTTATTCTAATTCTTCTCGTCGAAGTGTAACTTATTTTAATTTCATGAACTTCATTTAATTTTTCATAAGTTAATTGTGATGAAAAATCTGAATAGTTTTCTTTGATTGTTTTTATGATTTTCTTTTTTAATTTTTCATCTAATTTTCTATTACTTTCTTTCCCCCTGCTTTTATGAATTATTCCTTGTATTCCTTTTCTGTTTACTTTAGCTTTTAACCTTTTAGTTTGTCTGACTGATAAATTTAATTGTCTAGATGCTTGTGTTCCGTTTATCTTATTGTTTATTAAATTATTTATGATTTCATACCTTTGAGATTCCTTATTTGTCATGATTATTGTATCTTGCATAGTTTTTCATGTTTTTTAAATGTTAACATGTAAAACTAACATAATTTTAATAGGTATGACATTTCTATTGGTAACCTGGTATGACATTATCATTGGTAAGTGACACATAATAATCCAAAACAAAAATCCAACCTGATCTCTCAGATTGGATTCAAAACTTTAAAACAAATTTCCAAAAACTATTTCTTACCACCAATCACTCTAACCTTAATCACATCCCCCTCATTCAAATCCTCACTCTTTTTATCTTTCGCAACAAGCTCAATCTTCTTATCTTCAACTTTTCCAACTTCTTTCTTTGTAGTTTTTTTACTTTCATTTTTTCGTTTTTTACTCTCATCAGAAGATTTAACTGATTTTTTAGCAGTTTTTTTCTTCGCAGTTTTTCTAGCCTTTTTCCTCGGTTTTCTCTTTTTCTCAATCTTTTTCTTCTCAACTTTTTTAGTAACAATCTTAGCACCAATAAAAGTCAAAACTGCACCAATAATAATTAAAATAGTTACCTTTTCATTTAAAACAACAAGTCCAATAATCATACCTAAAGTCGCTTGCAAATAAGCATAAACAGAAGCCACTAAAATTCCTTCTCGTTTTACAATAAACTGAAAGAGAACAAAGAAAACCACCGTACTTATCAAACCTAACCAAATAATCGCTCCAATTTGTGCAAAACCAAGATTCACTCTTTCAACTCCCCGAAGCATTGGAACAAATGAAATTACCATCGCCACAATTGAAGAATAAAAAACTAAAGAATATGGAGAAGCTAACTTTTTAGCCTGTTGCTTTCCAGCGAAAATTGTATATGAAACAAAAAATAGAGTTGAAACTATAACCATTGAATTACCAATAACAGTTCCTACTCCGCCCTTAGCAATCGGCTGGAATAAAATTAAAGCCACGCCCACAAAACCAACGCCCAATCCGATCAATTGATTTTGAGTCAATTTATTTTTAATGAAAAATTTATTATACAAAGCCATGAATAACGGACCTGCTGCATAAATTAAAATTGCCACTGAAGCTGTTGTATATCCTAAAGCGTAAAATAAAACTATTGGATTCATTACTGCCAAGAAAGATGGTAAAAAATTATTTTTAAGATCTTTCCAACTTAATTCATTTCGTTTCACTATTATCGGCAACATAAAAGCAAAAGCAATCACATATCTAAAGAATAATAAAGCCAATGGAGAAAGTCCTGTTTGCATAGCAATTTTACCCGCAGTTGGAATTGAACCTGCTGTTGCACCAGCAATAACCAACAGTAAAAAGACGCCCAACTTATTAATTCCGCCCTCAACTCCTGTAGTTTTTACACTTAACTTATCACTTTTGCGTTTTGCACTTACAGTTTTAGTTTTTTTATTTTCATCCTCTCCTCTTGATTTACGTTTAATCTTCTCTGCAGTCATCTTTCCGCCAATTATCATCATAACTGCACCAACAATCACCAACCAAGGCAACACACCACCTAAAACAATACTAGCTATAACTACCCCACAAATCGGCAATAGGTAATAATAAATAGAAAGAATAAACTTGTCCCTAATAAAAAATTGGTACATTAAATTAAATAAGAAGACACCCACAATACTCAACCACATTACCATGCCCGCATGTTCAAACTTAATTTTTGAAACAAAATCAAGATCCTGAAACTCAACAAATAACATCGGAACAACTGAAATCAGCATCGCCATCAATGAAGCATAAAAAACTATTGAAACTGGATTTACACTTTTTTTTGTATGTTTCTGTCGATTTAAAATATAGAATGCAGAAAAAGACGCTGAAATTAAAGCTAATAGATTTCCTTTGATAGCATTTAAAGTAAAATCAAAACCGATACCTATACGCGACTGAATAATCGGTTGAAGCACCACCAAACACAATCCTATACCACCAAGCAATAATCCCATTTTCTGATCACAAACTAATCTACGATTATTAAAAATTTTAAGATATGAAATTAAAATTAAAGGAACTGCCGCACAAATCACCGCCACCATCACAGCACTTGTATATTTTAAAGCAAGAAATAAAGTAAATAAATTAGCTACAATAAAAAAAGCGGGAAAAAAATTATCGTTGAAATCTCTTGATCCAACTCGACTTTTTTTACCAATAGCAATTGAGGCAGTTATTATATAAGTTATTAAAAATATAAAAAAAGTCAAAGTAAAAGGAGGAATTACTTCTAATGAAATTTTTGCAGAAGTTATGACTGACCCACCGACAAACATTACCAAGATCATAACTAAAAATAAATCCAAAGTGCCCAATTGTTGTTTTGTGGATCGTCGTTTTGAACGTTTATTAGTCTTTTTTCCACCTGCTCTTTTTGCTTTTGTCATAAAGAAAATTATATTTAAAATTGATTCTTAAACGTAACATTTTCCAACATTTTTGTCAAAAAAAGTTTAAAGTTTGTGAATTACTCTAAATGAGGCAATGTGCAGTGAAAAATCTTTCAAAGATAATCGCAAACTTCCAAATTTTCAAAATACAAAAAGTGCCTGTCTGCCGATAGGCAGGCTCGGCGCACGGGCTATGATACATAATTTTAAAAAAATTATTTCCAAATTTACCCAAAATAAAATCCTATTCCAAAATAAATTTCTCCAATTCTTTCTTCTCCTTCAAATACAAGGCATTTTTTTCAATAAAATCTTTATAATCCTTTAGATCATAATCAAACTGCTCTAAAATAACATCTTTATCACATAACATTCCATTTCTTTTTCCAAGATAATCTAAAAGACTAGAATATTTCCAATCTTCATTTTTATTTCCATGAATGAAATGATTTTGATTTACATAAGCAGATAGATACAAAAGATATTCATTTGAATCAATGTGAATTGACTTGAATTTTCCTTGAAAAAGTGAGCCTGAACGTTTGTGTTTTTTGTTAAAATACATCGTGTAAGAAGTTCCTAATTTCTGCATAAATCTTTCTACACCCTTATCTGCGTTTTGTTTCAAAATAAAATGATAATGATTTGGATTTAAACAATATGCAACAAATTCAACAAGTTTATTCCTATTCTTAAGTTGTTCTTTGAAATTATTTTCAAACACTCCAAGGTTCGACCTTCGGGGATCCGAAGGTCGAACCTTTTCACGTTGATAATCTCTATAAAGTTGCATCAATCCATTGCTTTCATCATTCAACAAATTCATATTCAAGATAAATCTCTTATAATCATCCTCATCCATAAAAACGTTCTTTTTATCAACGCCTCGATTATAAATATGATAAAATTCATAGTTTGCGAATTGCGTTTTTCTCATAAAAAAATTAAACAATAATCTTAGCTCTGCAAAATCCTCAACAACTCTACATATTCCTTCGTCCGCTGATCAACTTTAATATCCCTTTCTAAAAAATCCCCAGAAAGAATATCCTTCGCAAATAAATTAATTTCACCCTTCAAAATATCCACATCATCCTGCGTAACCTCAATAATTTCCTGCTCATACTCCCCACTCTTTTTACTTCGCTCCACAAAATCCAAAACACCACAATTCATTTTATATTTACCATCCTGATAACTATCCAATAACAATTTATAAAAAACAACCTGACGCTTTAACGACTCTTTCTCGCTTTTACTTTTTTCACTCCACGACTTTCCCGTCTTATAATCAATAACTCGAACGCCATCATTTTCTTCAAATTCAATTTTATCAATATTACCCGTTAAAAAAATTTCCTCTCCGGAATCCAATTTAAAAGGGATCTCTTTAATGGACTTTTCAGTTTCTACATTCAAAACAAAATCCTGAGAATAATTATCATAATAATCAATTAAGTTTTTTTCACCTTGCGTCAAAATTGAATCATAATCTTCCTTGGGAATGTAAGCCGCTTCCACTGACTCATGAAAAATATTAATCAAATCTTCCTTTGATAAAAATTCTTTTTTCTTAGCTGATTGAGAAAAATATTGTTCCAAAGAACCATGAACAACATTTCCATAAATAAGCGGTTTCCTCTGAACACTTGGCAAACAAACTATTTTTCTAAAAAAATAAAGTAAAGATGAATCAAAGTAATTATTTAAAGCACTAACTGACAATGGCGTATTTAAAAACTTTTCACGAATATAATCAATTTTTTTGAAAGATTTTACATTACTAATTCTCTGCACAAAACTAACATCAACCTTTTCTTCTTCGGGTTTTAATTTAATAGATTGATTGTCAATTATATTTTCATCCAATTCAGAAATAAAAAGCGAAGGAGATTTCTCCCGACCGTTCAAATCAAACCCAGAATAAGTAATTGTAATATTTTTCTTTGCTCGAGTTAATGCCACATAAAAAAGTCGTCGTTCATCCTCAACATCTCCCTGCACCGAATTAACTGGCAATTGAAAAGAAGAACGTTTCCGTTTTCCGCCCCATAATCCATGAACTGCGTTTGTAATATAAACATCATCAAATTCTAAACCTTTTGAACTATGTGCTGACATTAAATTAACACCACTTACTTCCAACGGAACTGTAGTTTCCAAAGATAAATTATAAGTAGCACTCAAATCTAAATAATCAATAAAGTCTTCCAAGGAATAATCATTATCATTTCCAACTTGAGACTTAACTTCACCAAAAATTCTTTCCAATTTAGCTATCAAAAAAACATGGTCTTTTTTATCTAGAATATGTTTTAAAAAGTTACTTTCTCTTACTGAATTTTCAAAAAATTCCATAAAAGAAATATTCTCACTTTTTTCTTTTTGTTTTAATAAGAAATTTGAAAAATTGATCAAACTTTCCAAATCTTTAAAATTCTTTTTTTTCAATAATTCTTTGTTAGAAATTAAATCAAACAATACAGTCTTTCTCGAAGAATGATTAAATAAATCTAAAAGTAAAATTGCATCGCTACTATTTAAATTCAAAAAATCAAAAAAGATAACTTTTCCTAACACTTCCGAATTTCGCGGATTATAAATCGCTCTAATTAATAATAAAAGTTTTTTAATTTCTTTATCTTCCAAAACATTCAATTTTGAAGCAACAATAAAAGGTATTTGCATTTTTTCAAAAACTTCTTGAACAAATGGTAAATTATTATGCTCACGATACATCACCGCAATATCAGAAGGTTCAGTTCCCTTCTCAATTTTTTTCAAAATATCTTGAGCAATAAAAATTAATTCATCTTTATACGTCGGCAATTCTCGCACTCGATTTTCTGTATTTTTTAAATCAAAAAAAGCCGTCAATTTTTTATGATCATCACCATTTTCACTTTTTTCAATTAAGCTCTGGGAAATATCCAAAATAGCTTGCGTACTCCGATAATTATCAATCAAGTTAATTATTTTAACATTTGCAAACTTATTTTTAAAATGAAGAAAATTTTCAACATTTGCCCCTTGAAAACGATAGATTGCCTGCTTGTCGTCTCCCACTGTAAAAAGATTTGGCGTATCAATTAAATCAATCAAAGCCGAAATAATTCGATTCTGCCCCTCATTCGTGTCTTGGTGTTCATCCACTAAAATATATTGATATTGTTCCTGCAAAATTGATAAAAGTTCATCATTATTTTCCATAGCTTCCACCACAGATAAAATCATATCAGAATAATCATATAATTTTCCCTCTTTCATTTTTTCCTGATATTCTGCATAAACAACTTGCAATTCCAAATTTTTCTCAATCGGTTTTAAAACTTGTGGCTTCAGGTCTCCTTTTTTAAATTTTTTCGTCGCTCGTTTATAATAAGAATCTTCATCGGCAATAATATTTTTTTTCTGCTCGTCTATTTTTTTAATGAAAATTTCTGGATTTATTCCTTCTCGCTTTAATTCATCGATTGCTCCACGAATTCCCCGAACGTAATGCGATTCACTAGCAAAAGTTTTTAAATGTGAAAAATCATTTTCTCTTAAAATTTCTTCGATAATTTGTAAGCATTCAACATCAGTCGCCACTGAGGAATAGGCTAAATCTGGAAAATAATCGGGATAATTTTTAATTTGTTCCTCGGCAAAACTGTGGAATGTAAAGATATTTACTCGATAAGCTAATTCACTTCCGATAAATTCGGCAAGTCTTTTTTTCATGGCGTGAACTCCGGCATTGGTAAAAGTTAAAGCTAAAATGTTTTCTGGCTCGATTTCTGGTTCGGCTTTTTTTAGGATGTTGGCAATGCGTAAAGTTAGAATTTGGGTTTTTCCTGTTCCGGGACCTGCTACTACAACTACTGGACCTTCGATGGTATCGACTGCTTCTTTTTGTGCAGGATTTAGCATGTCATATTTTTCTTGAAATTCATTCATAATTTGTTTTTTTAAAATTTGATTTCTTTTTTTATTTTACCATAGAAAAAAAGTGCTCGCCGCACGGGCTTTTTGGGGTTGACATAGTTTTGTTTATGGTGTATACTTATGAATCAGTCGTTGAGAAGTTAGTTTAATTCTTGCGATTGCATTGTGAAAGTTTGTTGTTCTTGTTGTTCTTTGGGTAAAACATTTCCCGTAAATCAATTTTATCAAAAAAGGAGAAAAAGTGTCTGTAAAAAATAAAACCATTATTTTTACCACTCTTCTAGTTATCTTCATCAAACCTGCACTGAGACCCTTCACAAAATTGTGTCTGATAGTAAAATTAAATTAATAAATTTAATAATAAAATCATGTCAGACAAGAAAAATAGAACCGAAGAATTATTAGAAAAAAACATAAAAAACTGGTATTGCTACTCAAATATAGAAATAGCAATTTCTCTGTGCATGAATAGCAAGATTGTATATTCAACCATTTCAATACTTTTAGAATAACAATGAGTTTTCCTATGAAATCTTGCTATATAATGTCTTAATTGATTATTCATTTCTTCAACTGTAAAAGTCTCTGCTTTTGTTTGAATGTGCTTATCTTTTGGTAAAAATTTTTTATAAACATCCCAATGATCTGAACAGTATTTATCGCAATCAATTTTTTGATTTTGTCCCATAATTTTCTTCCAGTTTTTTCACCTCTTGTCCCTATCACGAAATCAATTATTATTTTACTAGATCTATCAACTGCAAGCCAAATCCAGTGCTTTTTTCTTTTTTAACACAAAAATGCCACATTTCATCTAATTCCATTTTTTCTATTTTCCAATATTTTACTTCTTTTTTACTTTTTAAAATATTCCTTAATTTTTTAGTTGCTTTTTTACCCATCTTAATATACTAACGTTACTAACTTTCAGTATTCTTCCTATTGATCTAAATCCTAGTCCCTCTAAATACATTTCAATTGCTTTTTTCTTAATTTCTTTAGGTTTTCCTCTTTTTGTAAATCTAGAAAAGTTATAGCTACATTCTTTACATAGATATCTTTGTTTTTTATTTACTTTACCATTTTTAACATAATTCTTATTATTGCAATGAGGGCATTTAATTTTCATTTTTTTGTTTTTAGGTATTTAATTACCTATTCATTTTACATTATCTATAGTTTGGTAGCAATACCAAAAAACTTAAGAGAAAATCTAGATGATTTATCCATGGATAAATTCATAGGAAAAACAATAGAAACCTTAATGCTAATAGAAAGAGATGAGTATTTAGAAGATATTAATAAAACTAAAAAAGATAAAGGAAATGGATCATACGGAAGAGCTATGAATTCATTATCAAAAAACTCATTACTTGTTCATATTCCAAGAACTAGAACAGGATTATTCTCTCCAGCAACACTAGAACTTTTAAAAATTAACAGAGAAAAAGTAGATGAAATAGCTTTATCTTTATATAAAAAAGGAATGACTTCCAATGACATTAATGAATTTTTAAATGAAATTTTTGAAGAAAACATGTCTCCTGCTAAGATATCTAATTTAGCAAAAGTATTTAATAAATTTAGAATAGCTTGGCAAAATTCCAAATTAGAAAAACATTACAAAGTTGTTTATGGAGATGTAATTTTCATTACTGTGCGAAGAGGTGATGAATACGCTAAGGAAGGTGTATTTATTGCTTTTGGAGTAAGAGAAGATAATAGACGAGAATTGCTTTGTTTAAGTCAAAATCCAACCGAATCAGCAGAATTTTGGAAAGAATTATTGCAAGATTTAAGAGAAGAAAGAGGTGTTCAACAAATAGATTTATTTGTAGCTGATGGATTAAAAAATTTAGAAAATGTATTTTTAGAAATATATCCCCAAGGAGAATTTCAAAAGTGCGTAGTTCATAAACAAAGAAATATTTTAAACAAAACAAGACCGAAAGATAAAAAAGAAATAGGAGAAGATTTAAAAGAAATATTTAATAATTTTGAAGAAAATGATACAATTGAAAAAGCCTTGAAAAAAGTAAATAATTTTTTAGAAAAATGGAAAACAAAATATCCAAATTTTAAAAATCATTTTACAGAAATTGAATATTATTTTACATATATTAAATTCAATCCTCGAGTAAGAAGAATGATTTATACAACTAATTCAATTGAAAATTTGAATAGGCAAATTAGAAAAACTACAAAGAATAAATTATCATTTGAATCTCCCGAAAGATTATTGGACTATGTATTTATGGTTATTAAGGAGTTTGAAGAAAAAAATTATATGAAATATCCTGTTTCTAATTTTAAATATTTTAATAAAATTAAGAAAGGTTAAATGGGCGATGGACACACTTTGTTGAAGGGTCCCCCTGCACTCGCAGATGAAAGGATCGAGGTGCCCAATGAAGATCTTGCATCTACTATCAGCGATGTCTTAAATACTGCGCAGGGTAATACTGGAGTGGTTACAGTCAATTATGCGTATGGAGATGGAGAATCTGAAACTTCTGTCATACGGATAAAACCAACCATCAGGGGAACGGCTGTGAGTGTCACACCAAGTAGTTCCACACTAACTCCTAGCCTAGATGATTGATTAACAACTCGTCACATTGTGGCAAAAAAGGCATTCCAGCAGAACTATATTGTTGGAACGCCTTTTTTAATTCTCAAAAAAATTTCAAAAAACTTCTTTATTAAATTCTACCTCAAACCACTTTGCAGGATCGGGTTTTATAACCCGATCCACACGTTTTTGAATAAGTCTTGCAAAAAAAATTAAACACAACACCAAACCGAAACAAAAACGTTTAAAACCAGTTGTAAAACTGGTTCCTGCATATTATTTTATAAATCACTTCACATCCTCACTTTTCTTTTCATCAGCCTTTCTCTTCCCCAAAAACCCCTTCACATCAATCCCAAAATAACCCAAAGACGAAATCAAAAGAGCAGTTGCTCCCGCCTCATCCAAATTCCCCACAAAAGGTAAATTATCCGGCAAAAATTCAAATAAACCCGCTGTAGGATTAATCAAATAAACAACACAAATAAATCCCAAAATCGCCACAGAAAAACTTTTCATAAATTTATAATTAAAATTACTTAGCACTTTTATGATAACATAAAAATTAATTAAGTCGCCACCTTAAAAAAAATATTTTTAAAAAACTCTCCTATTATGTCATTCCGGAAGACATAATTTGTTCAAGAGCGTAGCGATTGAATACAAATTAGTCTATCCGGAATCTGCACCTTAAGATTGAAGAAAACTCAGAGTACAAGATTCCAGATAAATTATTTTCTAGTTTTGAAACGCGATAAATCGACGTTTCTACAAAGGAAAATATATTTTCCGGAATGACACATGTCTGGGGATTTTTTATTTTGCGAGAATTGAAGTTCTATAGTCTTGAAAGCCCGTGCGGCGAGCACAAAAAATATATCAATAAATAAATAAATCTGCTACAATAAATCCATGCAACAAGAACCCCAAAAATACCTAATTTCACTAATACCACTAACCAGAATCTCTCTAACCAGAGATCCATTTTTTTATTACCTTTCAGAAAGTCCGATACCAACAGGATCATTGTGTGAAGCACCTTTTGGTCGTAGAAAAATAAAAGGAATAGTATTAGAAAGTAAAACAGATTTTCAAAGAGCTGGCGGAATGAGATTAAAAAAAATTAGCAAAATTTTAAATGAAAAATTTTTAACCGAAGAACAATTGCGACTAGCACAATTTATTTCAGAATATTATCTATGCCCTCTGGGAATTGTTTTAAAACACTTTATACCTACTCAAGCCAAATCCAGAAAAAAAGAAATAGAATCTGAACAATTATTCACAAAAATACAAAAAACCAATCTATCAAATCAAGAAAATATCGATAAAATTATCGATTCACAAAACACTTCTAAATCATTTGTTCTACAAGTTGAACCAAATTCTGACAAAGAAAATTTTGTTTTAAATTTAATTAATGATTTTGCAAATAAAAAAGAAGATGAACAAATCTTATATCTATTTCCCGAAGTTTCCCAAACGCTAAAAATAGAACAAGACTTACTCAATCACTTTCCAAAAGAAAATGTAGCCTTACTTCACAGTAAAATAACCAAAGGAAAATTCTTTGAAAATTGGGAAAAAATTAGAAGTGGTCAAGCTAAAATAATTATTGGAACACGAACAGCTGTTTTTGCACCATTTAAAAATTTATCTTTAATAATCACTGATAATCACACTGACATTTCTTACAAGCAATGGGATATGAATCCTCGATATAACGCTCGCACTCTAGTTTATAAATTAAGCGAATTATTCAATTGTCCCAATTTAAATATTTCTACCTTTCCTCGAACTTCTGATTATCATCACTCAATTAAAAATACAGATGGTTTAACTTTTTTAACTTTAAAAAATAAAAGTAGATCTCCGATAAAAATACATATCATCGACATGAAAAAAGAACGTTGGAATAAACGTTATTCTCCCATATCTCAAGATCTCGAATTTAAATTACGCAACGTTTTAAATAAAAAACAACAGTCCCTACTATTTATAAATCGACAAGGATTGTCATCTTTTTCAATTTGTTTAAAATGCAAGTTACCTTTAAAATGTCCACAATGTCAAAGAGCTTTGGTTGCAAAGAAAGATAAAGCTTTTCATTGTTTACACTGTAATTATTCAACTGAGAAATCTCCAAAATGTAAAAATTGTTCATCAACAAAATTTAAAAATATTGGAATTGGCACAGAAAAAATTGAATATATTTTACAAAAAACTTTTCCCAAAGCTAGAATCGCACGAGTAGATCAATCAATTGCTAAAAAATTTAGCGAAATAAAAAAAATTCATACTCGTTTTTCTCAAGGAAAAATTGATATTTTAATCGGAACTCAAATGATAATGGAAGGTTGGAATAGTCCGAATCTAAAACTCACCTCAATTCTTGATATGGATAATTTAACTAGTCTGCCTGAATACGACGCTCAGGAAAAATCTGTAAATTTTCTACTAAATCTTTATAATAAAGTCGCGAAAAATAATGGCGAAATACTAATTCAAACATTTAACGAATTCAATCCAATCTTCGAAGCTGTTAAAAAATCAGATGTAAAAGAAATATACACCGATGAATTAGAGAATAGAAAAGCACTTTCCTATCCTCCTTTTGCACGATTGATTAAACTTATATATCGATCTTCAAATCAAGAAGAAAATAAAAATATAACTCAAAGTTTATACAAAAAAATAAAAGAGACTACTAAAGAAAACAAAAATATAATTATCACTCCCCCACACACCCCTCTTTTAAATAAAATCCGAACTCAATATCGTGAACAAATTATTATCAAATGCAAAAAAAATGATCTCCCTAAAGAATTAAAAAGTGAGCTAAAAAAACTAGATCACAAATGGATTATAGACATTGATCCTATCAATTTAACTTAAAAACATTATTCTAATTTTACTTTTAAAAAAATAAAGTGCTCGCCGCACGGGCTTTTAATTTTTTAAATAAAAAATTATTAAACTTTAGTTAGACTTCTCAAAAAAATATTATTCAATAATCAAAAAAAGACTTTCTTTAGAAAGTCTTTTTTATTAATATCTCACCACTATCAAAATATTATTCACATCTATAAAGAGCAACCCAACTTTTCAAAGATCCTGAGCTCTTCTCCTTATTATTCCATAGTAAACAAGTTTGACCAATTCTGCATGAAGAAGTACATTTATCCTCACCTAATTCATCCTCATCAAAATCATCATCTAACTTAGAAGTTTTTTTACAATAACTTACAACATTCTTATTTTCACTACACACATCTCTTAACTTAAGTTTTGTAATATCATCATCTTTATAATCATCAATGTCAAAGTATTCCTCATTAGTATACATATGAGACCATTCACCTCTACTGCTAGAAGTTGAAGAATTACTTGAAGAAGAGTTTGAGGAAGAACTTGAAGAGGTAGAAGTTGTTGTAGACGTCTCTTTTTTAATTACAACTTTTAACACACCACTCTTACCCATATCATTACTCAATAAAATAGAAAATGACTTATCTCCGTCACCCCCAGCCGTATTTAAAACAATCTCCTTTTTACCGTTTTCATCTATCTTACCAACACTCCATTCATTAACAAAAATTTCAGCGCCCGATTCACCATTAACTTCAACCTTTTCCTCATCTTTATCAGTTTTAGAAGGTATGCTTGTTAATGTTGGAGCTTCAGGAGATTTAGGGACATCAGGAGTAACAACAACTTCCTTTTCTTCTTCCTTAGTTTCTCGTTCAACATTAATTGATGTAGACTCATCACTTTTAGCATCTGAAATATCTTCAGTAGCAACAGTAGTAGCAACCTCTTTTGATGTGCTTGGTGCAACATAAGGTGTAACCTCCTTTTCAGCTATTACCCCCGCCTGCCTATCATCTTCAAGTACAACATCATCAATATTTTCTGGTTCTTGATTTTTATTTCGAACAAAAAAGAATATCGAAGCAATTATTGCAAATATTGACACAATAATTAAAATAACTAAAAACCTTGAATCTCGCATATTTTTGTTTTTAAAATTTATTTTATATTTATACTTATATAATACAACCTTTCAACAAATTCAGCAATAAAAGCGTCCTCTTTAAAGATAGTTTAGAAATTTACATCAAGTTCGATTTCTTCCCCGTTTCGTAATAACTTCAATTTAGCCACATCACCTTTTTTATAATTTAATAAAACTTTAGATAATGGATTTTTAACATCAACTTTATATTCATCAACTTGAATAATTATATCTTTATCCTTAACACCCATTTCCTTCGCCAAATTTTTCAATGTATTTTTGACTTCAGTATCATCAATAAAATAATTTACTTGAACTCCAGTGCCAGTATCACTCTTATTTTTAAATAAAGATTTACAAGAAAATCCTAATTTAATTCTTTCATTATTTTCCTCTTTGACATTTTCAATACCCTCAATATTCATCTCTTCACTTTCTATTTTCTGATCACCTTTTTCTAAAAATCTTTCAAAAGAATCTTTAACATCATTGGAAGCAATCAAAAAATACTCGTCCTTATAATTTTTTGCGAGCATCCCAACCATCTCACCATTAAAATCTATCATTGGACCGCCTAATCCATATTCTAAAGCCTCTCCATTAAAATCAACTCGAAATGCACCTTCTAAATAATCGCAACTTGGTTGTTTATATTGAGAAGAATAATCACGTCCAGAAAGAATTCCTAAAGTGAAAAAGGCTTGCTCTGACATTTCTTCTCTATAAATACTGATCAATTTTCTTCCAGAAATTGCATCCGAAGAATTAGCAAATGATACAACAGTTAAGTCATCTTTTCCTTCAACACGTAAAAAAATGATTCCACTAAAGTCATCTTTATAAACTTGTTTAGCCTCATGAACTGAACCATCAAAAAAACTTATTTTATATCCCTCTACACTTTTATTTTTGAAAATACTTTCATGAATAGCAATAATTCCATCACTGCTTATTACAATCCCATTCCCCTTATTTGTATTTAATAACTTATCAGAAGAAACTGGTAAATTTTCTTCAACATAAACCACTCCCGCAGACTCTTGAGCAGAGATCGTTGAAATAGATTCATTATCTTTTATGATTGTCTCTTTTGTGTGTTCTGTAACAACCACTTTACTTGATAAAGCTTTAATAGTTTCATTGTCTGAAAAAACAGGATTTGTAACTAGCTTCGAATATACTATGTAGTTAACAAACAAAGAGCCGAGACCTCCGATACAAAAAAGTCCCAAAACAACTAAAAATATCCTGATTGATTTTTTCATAAGACGTTGATATATTATTTAAATTTGATAATTTTTCATTATATATATTTTAACATATGCAAAAACTTTATACCACCCCCATTTAAAACTTAAACATATTAAAATTATATATATCTAAAATTAGTTGAAATAAAACACGACCAACAAAAAATAATTTAGCTATTGACTTTAATTTAAATTTGGTGTAGTATTAAAAAAGTAAGAATAAGTGTTCTCAGGGTATCAAATGTTTCTCAAGTAAGTATTTAACGTGTTTTATGCATTGTTTAAACGCTAAGTGTGAAATTAAGTTATTAGAGAAGGTCGCCTTATTACTGCACAAGTAATTAGTTTAAATAAATGTATGGCACAAAAATTATACGTAGGTGGATTACCTTATACTACAACAGAAGAAGATCTTACAGATGCTTTTTCTAAAGCAGGAACAGTTGAGTCAGCTATTATCATCATGGATAGAGCTACTGGACGTTCAAAAGGTTTTGGTTTTGTTGAGATGTCTTCTGAAGACGAAGCTCAAGCTGCAATCGAAATGTACAATGAAAAAGATTTCGGTGGTAGAAACTTGACTGTTAACGAAGCTCGTCCACTTGAGGAACGACCTCGAAGAGACTAGTCTTTTAGTTTTCTGAAAATTTAAAAAGCAACATCGAAAGATGTTGCTTTTTTGTTTTCAAAACCTAAAGTTTATTTTAAAAAAATAAACTTTCATTAACCCATATCCTCTTTCATAAAATAAATACGATCCCCTCGATGAATATTACCTGCAATAATCTTTTTAGCTAAAGAGTCAGAAATATTTTTTTGAATATAATGAATCAATGATCTCGCTCCAAAATCCTGATCAAAACCACAATTAATAATTTTTTTAACAACAGCCTTATCAAAAGAAATTTCTATATGTTTTTCTTTTTTAAATTGTTCAGTAAATTTATTTAACATAATTTCAACAATTTGAGGAAGTTCTTTTTCTGTCAAAGGATGGAAAATTACTACCTCATCAAAACGTCCAATAAATTCTGGACGGAAATCATTCTGTTCAACAATGTTATCAATAATCTCTTTCTTAGCGTTATTTAGATTAACGCCCTGATCAACTAACCTCTTAATATGCAAAGCACCGGAGTTAGATGTGGCAATAATAATCATAGTATTAAAATTAACTCGCCTACCAAAAGCATCATGTACAAAACCCTCATCTAAAATTTGCAAGAAGATGTCTAAGACTTTTGAATTAGCTTTTTCAATTTCATCAAGTAGCAGTAAAGTATATGGGTGTTCTTTAGCTGCCTTAATCAAACTTCCCTGTTGATTATTCTCTTTAGACCCTATTAATCTATCTAAAGCATCTTCGCCTTGAAATTCGCTCATATCCATTCTGATCATCTTATTTTCATCTCCAAAATACTGATCAGCTAATACTTTAGCTGTCTCAGTTTTACCGACACCAGTCGGACCTAAAAATAAAAAACTTCCCGCTGGCTTTTTCGGATTACCCACCCCACTTCTCATTCTTCTCACTGCTGAAACCACGGCATTAACCGCCATCTCTTGACCAATAACGCGTTGACGAAAATAATCTTCAAGCGAAAGTAATTTCTCCCGCTCCTCATTAGATACTCTTCCAACTGGCACTCCTGTTTTTTGACTGGTAAAAATATTAACTGTTTCAGCTGTAATAAATCTTTGCGAACCACTTTTCTTCCAAAAACTTAAAACTTCATTAGCTAAATTAATAGCTCGTAAAGGAAGTGGTGAATCATTTGTATAACGCTCTGAATTAATAATAATCTGTCGTAAGGCTTGAAAGGTAAAAGGAGTGTGTTTATCGCCATAAAAATAATTAAATAAAACTTTTATTGTTTCATCTTCATTCATCTCATCAACATGAATTACTTCAAAATTTCTCATTAAAGATTTATTCACTTCAATTTTTTCACCAAAAGAATATTCAGTTGTTACACCAATAATTCTAACAGTTGGCAGTGGCGCGTATTTATTAATAAAACTAGCAAATGAAAAATTATCTTTTCCCCTTTCCAAATACTTATCAATATTATCAATAATCAAAATCACATTACCAGCATAAGCCGCTTCATGAAAGAGATTATGTACAAAATTTTCTGGATCGATACCTAAATCTCTAGCCTGAGAAATTGCTTCACTAAAATCACATTTAAGAACTCGACTATTCATAAAATTGGATCCATCATATTCACCATTGCGAATTCGACGTGCAAATTCATGCATTAACATATGACGACCTGATCCTGGTACACCTGTAATAACCACGTTATTCTCTTGCATTCGACTTAAAACAGTTTCTAAAATACTGATTTCTTCCTTATATCCAACAAAAGGAAATTTAGAATAAGGGCTATTATCAAATTTTGAAAAATCATGAGCTAATTTATTTAATTGACTAGTGAAACCAAACTGCCAATATAAACCGATCGGTCTAATTTTCATCAATTCTTTTTTTAAGAAAGTTCTTTTCTTGTCTTCACGTTCTAATTGTCTATCAATTTCCCAAGCGATAATTTTTTCACACTCCTCCACTGTTACATCTAGTTCTATTAAGAACTTTTTAAATTCATTAAAGTTGCCCAAAACATTCTTTGGAACTTCATCTCTTTGCACACCTAGCCGCTCATATATTCGATAAAACCATTTTAGCTTATTGAGTTGTGCAATATTCATTCGACGATATCGAATATGATTGAAAGTCTTAAATTTACTATAAATTATAATTAAAAATACTAATTGAAAAAATAAAATACTTAATCCAATATAAATCAAATTAGAGAAACAGAAAACCGTCGCTACAATAAAGATGCCTGTAAAAGTAAAATAAACAAAAATGATTAACAAACTAAAAATAAAAATTATAACAAAAAAAACCACTCCAACAGCTAAAACAATTAATCTCACAATCATCCCAACAAATCTTGAAAAAAGATTCCAAATCAAGCGTTGCGCAGTTCGAGAAAAACTAAATCCTTGCCAATTTTTTAATGAAACATCTTTATGCCAAGAATAGAAAAGCGTCTTCAACAAAGTTTTCATTGAAAAAAAGTGTGGAATAAATTCAAGCAAATTCATAAGTGCCTGAAAAAGATTTTTTAAACCATTAGAATAATACCAAGTAAAAAAAGTTTTTTTATGCATTTTATTTTAATTTTATTTTTAAATCTATTTTATTTTAACATAAAAATATCTTAACCTCTCATCACATCTTCTACAAACATTCTATGCTCTTTAAAGTTTTGATACGATATATTAATTTTCTTTTTAGTAAATTTATCTACCATCTCAGCAGTGACAAAACCCCTCGATCCATCCTTCTCCCAAAAATCCAAAACCTCTTTAGCTAAATTAATAGCTCTCAATGGTAATGGTGTGTTCACCATATATTTGCCTGAATTAATAATAATCTGTCGTAAAGCTTGAAAAGTAAAAGGTGTATGCTTATCGCCATAAAAATAATTAAATAAAACTTGTAAAGTCTCGTCCTCATTCATCGTACCAACATTAAGCAATTCAAAATAGTCCGATAATTCATTTGTTAAATTGATATTTTTTTCTAAAAATAAATCATCTGTAACTATTATAATTCTAAAAAAAGGAAGTGATGCGTATTTATTAATTAATTTCGTCAAAGAAAAATTGTAATCTGGATTATCAAAATACATCTCAAATTTTCTAATAACCAAAATAATATTTCCCGCACAAGCTGTCTCATAAAAAATTTGTTCTAAAAAATTTTCTACATCAAAACCTTTATTTTCTGCCTTGATCACAGCCTCATTTAAATAAAATGTTATTATTCTACTTTTTATAAAATTACTAGAGTCATACTCACCCTCTCTAATTCTACGAGCAAATTCATGCGTTAACATTCTACGTCCAGAACCAGATTCACCCGAAATAATAACATTATTTTTATTTTTCCTAATTAAAACATTTTCCAATACATCCATTTCTTCCTGATAACCAACAAAAGGATATCTTGAATAAGAACTATCATCAGTCTTTGTCAGTTCTTTAGAGAAATTGTTTATTTTAAAAGTTTTACCAAAGGCCCAATTCAAACCTATTGGTCTAATTTTCATTAATCTATTTTTTGAGAAAAATTTCTTTTTTTCTTCTCTTTCTAATTGTCTGTCAATTTCCCAAAAGATAGTTTTTTCACATTCGTCCAGTGTAACGCCTAAACCATCTATAAACTTTAAAAATTCTTGATAATTTCCCAATACCCTTTTAGGCACTGAGTTTTTTCTAACTCCCAACCTATTATAGATTCTATAAAACCAATCTAATTTATTCAACTCAACTATATTTACCTTTTGATAGTCAACATGATCAAATTTTTTAAATCTATTAATCGAAATAATCAAAAAAATTATTTGAAAAAATAAAATTATTAAACCTACATAAAAAAGATTGGAAAATAAAAAAGCAATCATCACCAACAAAATGCCTGGAAAAGCAAAATAAAAAAAGATAATCAATATGCCTAACACAAATACAATAATCCAAGATAATAATCCCAGAAATAAAGTGGCAGATCTAACAAAAAATCCAAATATTCTTAAAAAAAATCTACCACTAGTTTTAAGACAACTTACAGCAAAAGATTTTTTACCCTCCAAAACAACCTTTCCTCGCCACGGATAAAATAAAGTTTGAATTAATAAACTTATTGAAAAAAATCTAGGTAAAAAATGTAACAAATTAGCAAATGTTCTAAAAAGAGCTTTTAAGCCATTCGAGTAATACCAAGTTATAAAATTTTCTTTATGCATAATTTAAAGTATTACATATATCTTAACACAAAAATAAAATGTCAGATATAATAAAAAGAGCTGACATCTTTGGCAACTCCTAAAAACCAGTGTAGAATTAAATCATTATCAATTTAAATTTAAAATATGATTGGCTTTTTAAAAGGTAAAGTTATAATGAAAAAAAATAATAGTATAATTATTAACGTAAATAATGTTGGTTACAAAATTAACGTGAATGATTATATTTTTGAAAAAATTAATATCGAGCAAGAAATTTCACTATATATTTACACTCATGTTCGTGAACAAGAAATTTCACTCTATGGTTTTTTAACTGAAAAAGATCAACAAATGTTTGAATTATTAATTTCTGTTTCTGGAATTGGACCGAAAGCTGCTTTGAAGTTATTATCAATTGCTGACATCAAATCAATTAAGACTGCTATTGTTAATAGAGATATTTCTATACTAACTCAAGTTTCTGGAGTTGGAAAGAAGACAGCTGAAAAAGTTGTAATTGAACTATCCGGAAAAGTAGATAGTATAGACATTGAAACTGATCCTGGTAATTCTGATGTTGACGTAATTAACGCTTTAAAATCAATGGGTTATTCCATTTCTGAATCTCGAGATGCGCTTGGTGAAGTTCCAAAAGATATCACTGACACTAGTGAACGAGTTCGATTAGCTTTAAAATTTATTGGAAAAAAATAAAATTAATTTATTTTGTTGAAAATAAATGTTAACCCTGCTTTTAAATATATATTTAATTATCCAACTGAACCCAAGAAGTTCCGTTATATCCGTAAAAATGGTTATCGGTTGAATTGTAATAAATACCGCCTTCGATTCCAGTTGGAGCGGAAGAAGAAGTTCCTTGGACAACAACTCCTTTTAGGTGTGTTTCTGTTATTGAGTTATTTCCTAAAGTAGCTGTATTATCACCATTACCTTCAGCATCATACCCAATAACAATTTCATTTGTTACAATTGAAGATTCACCAGTTGTATATGCACCTAAATATAAAGAGTCAGAAGTATTACTTAAAGATCCGCCTGCATTAGTATTTCTCCCAGCAATTGTGCCCAAAAAAGTAGAATTTGCAGCATCTGAATATCTTCCAGCACTATAACCAATAGCTGTTACATCTGCAGCACTGGCATTTTGAGCTGCCTGAGCACCAATAATAGTTGCATGAGGGTTAGAACCTATATATCTACCAGCACCTAATCCACCAATTATCACACCTCCGTAACCAGTTGAGCCTATTGCACTAGAATCTCCGATAAGGATAGTGGCTGATGACGGGCGTCCAATGTAGGTATTATCAATATAAATATGATTTAATGCTGTTAAACTTTCTGTATCAATTTGAGAAGCACCATTAACGCTAATCCAACCGTCATTTCGAATACTAAATAAATTACTATCAGAGCTATTATCAACTTTTAAAGCATAAGCTGTGTCATCAGAAGTAGAGCCTTTAACATGAATTCGAGCATTTGGAGTTGATTGCCCTATTCCCAACCTATTTTCACCATCATCCCAAAACAAATTACCATTATCCTCAGTAACCCCTGAACTTGAAGTAAACAAAAGTGAACCTTCTGTATATGAATTAATCGTATCTGTTAAATTTAGAAAATTAGTTGAATGAGGATTAGCTGTATCTGAAGTATGTGTGCTTATTGTAGTTGAATCATCTAAATCATCTAAATTTATAGTGTTTCCATCTGAAATTGAAAGTTCATTATTAATTAAATTGTAAGATAGCTCTTGTTTTAAATCATCTAAATCTACAGTATTTCCATTCGAAATTGAAAGTTCGCCATTACTTTCATTAAAATCTAAATCTTGTTTTAAATCTGATAAGTCTACATCATTACCATTCGAAATAGATAATGTATCATTATTAAAACTTAAAGTTTGTTCATCATCATCAATATCTTCTTCACAAATAAATTCATTACCATTCCAGATTAATTTTTCTATTGAACTGCAAGTTGGTGATTCTATTGAAAGTTTGTCATTACTATCTATTTCTAATCCATTTTCTGTTGTTATGCTCTTCCCCGCATCTCCACAAGCCCATTGATCATCATCCCAAATTAGAGTTTTGTTATCTTCTTTACATTCCAAACTTCCCGAACTATTTACTTTTACGTTGTTTTTATCTAGTTCTCCAAAAACTGCACTTGTTGGCTTTTTACATTCCCACATTTTTAATCCTCCATGCCATTGTAAAATTCTATCATCTTCAATACATTCTATTTTTCCGTCTTGTTGTTTAATTGTGTTGGTATCAAAATTTAAAGATATATTACTAGCTGTTCCCACGCCTGTGCTGGCGAAAGTTTTATAAAGCAAAATTAAAACTACAATAACTGCAATAGTTAATGTTATTTTGAAAAATTTGGATTTTTTGGGTTCCGGAGTTTTTTGAGAGAAAAGTTTTTGAGCATTTCTGCTTGATTGGCTTTGTGAAGATGCCTGATTCATAGCATTTTTATTTTAAAATAAGAACTGATTTTTATATTTTTTTGGTATTGCTACTCAAATATAGAAATAGCAATTTCTCTGTGCATGAATAGCAAGATTGTATATTCAACCATTTCAATACTTTTAGAATAACAATGAGTTTTCCTATGAAATCTTGCTATATAATGTCTTAATTGATTATTCATTCCTTCAACTGTAAAAGTCTCTGCTTTTGTTTGAATGTGCTTATCTTTTGGTAAAAATTTTTTATAAACATCCCAATGATCTGAACAGTATTTATCGCAATCAATTTTTTTGATTTTGTCCCATAATTTTCTTCCAGTTTTTTCACCTCTTGTCCCTATCACGAAATCAATTATTATTTTACTAGATCTATCAACTGCAAGCCAAATCCAGGCTTTTTTCTTTTTTTTAACACAAAATGCCACATTTCATCTAATTCCATTTTTTCTATTTTCCAATATTTTACTTCTTTTTTACTTTTTAAAATATTCCTTAATTTTTTAGTTGCTTTTTTTACCCATCTTAATATACTAACGTTACTAACTTTCAGTATTCTTCCTATTGATCTAAATCCTAGTCCCTCTAAATACATTTCAATTGCTTTTTTTTCTTAATTTCTTTAGGTTTTCCTCTTTTTGTAAATCTAGAAAAGTTATAGCTACATTCTTTACATAGATATCTTTGTTTTTTATTTACTTTACCATTTTTAACATAATTCTTATTATTGCAATGAGGGCATTTAATTTTCATTTTTTTGTTTTTAGGTATTTAATTACCTATTCATTTTACATTATCTATAGTTTGGTAGCAATACCATTTTTTTAAATATATTATAATTTTATTTGTTAAGTTTATTATAACATGCTATCTAAAAATCCCAATTTCCATTCATACTGCTCGACTGCGTATAATTAACAACAGTAGCCTCAAGAAAATTACTTTTATCCCCTCTTGCATCTTGCACACGATCTAAGTGTTTGTAAGGGTTTTCCACTGCTTCAGGATACAAAGGTTTAATACCTAACATATTCAAACGCTGATTTGCCAGCCATTTCGTATAATCAATCGTTGTCTCTCCATTAATTCCAGGAATCTTATTGCCTAAAATGTGTTTACTCCACTTAATTTCTTGCTTCACAGCAATATCTGTCATTTCTTTAATCACTTCTTCATCAAACATAACTGGAAATTCTTTTTCAATCTCGCGAATAATATTTGAAAACATTGTAACATGTGTTAATTCGTCTCGACGAATATATGAAATCATTTTACCAGTCGCCTGCATTTTTCCTTGATCAACTAATGTATCAAAAAATGCAAATCCATTGTAAAAATAAATCGACTCCAAAAGAAAGTTCGCCACAACACCTTTGAAAAAATTTTCATCATTTGGTTCATCAATAAAATTCTGATAAATTTGTCCAATATACTCATTCCGTTCAAGTAAAATTTCATCCTCTTTCCAAAAATAATAAATTTCTTCTCGTTCATCGCTATCCACAATTGTTTCTAAAATTGTTGCATAAGATTGTGAATGAATTGCTTCTTGATAAGTTTGAATTGAAAGCAGTAAATTCACTTCAGGAGAAGTTATGTAATTAGACAAATTAGGTAAATTAACCGTTTGGATTGAATCCAGAAAAATTAAAAAAGACAGAATTCCTTTATAAGCTCGCTGTTCTTCTTCTGAAAGATGAGATTTAAACATTCTTGCATCATCTTTTAGTCCAACTACTTTTTCAGGAATCCAAAAATTTCCCACCATTACTATATATAATGATTTTGCCCATTGATATTTTGACTCATTTAATTGAAAGAGACCAGTCATATCTCCTTTAATGATTGTTCTTTTAGACAAATCATCATTCCCCTGCGGATTAAATATTTTATTTTTTTTCATAGAATTATAGTTAAAAATTTATAAAGTATTAAGTTTATAAAGTTATTTTATTTTTTAATATTATTTTTTCAAATGTCATTTCGACTAGGACATAGCGGAACGGAGAAATCTCAAAACTTTGTATTTTTCTAAAACTTTAAGATTTATTAATTTTATACTGCTCCAATCAAAATGATATTGAAGATTTTCCTAAAAAATATAATTTTCTTATTATTTTGAACGAAGTAAAATTTTTGTTAAAAAATTTAATATAATGAAGAATCTACTAAAGATAATACCCGACTTTTAAATTACTAAATTATCAGAAAAACTTACTGATATTATTCACTCCGCTACGTTCAGAATGACAGGTTGTGAACTATTTGAAAATTAAAAATTCGTAAATTTAAAATTTTACAAACAGTAATACCAATCATTGTAATGCAACTCTTCTGCTATCCTGAACATCCTTCACAAACATTACCAGTTTTCTCAACTTCACCTGACAAACTCCTCACATAATAAATTGTCTTAATTCCCTTTCGCCAAGCATTAAAATAATAATTATATAGCTGTAACGGACTCGTTTTTACCGGATCAATCATCCATTCAAAACTCACCGATTGATCAATCCACTTATAAATCACGCTCATCATATCGATCACATCGTCCATATCCATGTCCATATATTCTTTGTAAAAAAAGTAATTTTCCCGATTCAATTTCGGTGCCACACGAACTGTTGGCGCAGAAAGATTAGTCTCTACAAAATATCTCTTATAAATCGGTAACATAGCTGCAGTTGTCCCAACTACCCCCGCTGTTGAAGTGTTCGGAGCTGGAGCTGTATGATAAGAAAAACGCACACCATATTTTTTCATATCAGTAAAAAGCTGTTTCCACTTCTCACCATGATCAGTGTTTTCTTCATACCATTTATGATCTCGGTTTAAAATCAAACCTTTATCATAATCACTACCCTTGTAAACTTTGTAAGTCCCTCGCTCTTTTGCTAAGTCAACCGACACTCGATAAGTGTGATAGGAATATCGTTCAAATAAATTATTCACATATTCTCTCGCTTCTTTACTGTCATATTTAATTTTATTCACTGCCAAATGCTCTGCCAAACCAAGATAACCGATTCCCATACTGCGATAACGCTCTGCTGTATATTCTGCTTCTTTAACAGGATAAGATGTTAAAGTAATCACATTATCAACAATACGCTCCACAACAGGAATAACTTCAGCTATAGTTTTATCATCGTGAACTTTTGCCACATTTATTGATGCTAAATTACACACAACAAAATCACCTGGTTTATATCGCAAAACAATTTTTCCATCCTCAATTTTTTCTTCAATAAATTTTGATGGATTTGAATTTTGGCAAATTTCTGTGCAAGCCTGAGTTGAATAAATATTTCCCGCATGTCGATTAGCGTTTTCTCTATTGACCGTATCGCGAAAAAATACATAAGGCATTCCCGTTTCAACCGCCACCTTCATAAACTTTTTAAATAAATCCTTCGCTTTCACAGTTCGCTTAACTTTCAGCCGATCATCTTTTTCTAGAACTTTATAAAGCTTAACAAAATCCTTATCAAAATTATCTTGTAATTTTTTACCATGAACTAATTCAATTTCATGTGGATCAAAAATTGTCCATTCCGCATCCTGCTCTACCCTTTCCATAAACAAATCTGGAATAGAAATTGCTGGAAAAATATCATAAGCTTTAGATCGAATATCTCCAGACTCTGTTTGCAAATCAAGAAAATCGTAAATATCATAATGCCAAACATCCAAGGTTGTTGAAATAACGCCTAAACGAGTTCCTTGCTGATTTACTGCTGTTGCGGTATCATTAATGACTTTTATCCAAGGAATCACACCACCAGAAACACCTTTTTCACCACGAATTTCCGCCTCTCGAGAGCGAATATTTCCAAGGTAAACTCCCATTCCCCCGCCAAACTTTGAGATCTGTGCCATATTTTCAATACCATGATAAATCGCTCGCAAATCATCATCAATATTTAATTTGAAACAACTTGATAATTGATGATATGTTGTTCGTGCGTTTAACAGAGTTGGCGTCGGCAAAGAAATTTTTTGTTGTGAACAATTATCATAAATCTGCAAAGCAAATTTTAAACGATTTTCTTTCTTTTCTGGAATTGCTAAAAATAATGCAACTGACATGTACATTTGTTGTGGTAATTCTTTTACAACTTTATTCGGATTTAAAAGATAACGTTTTGCTAAAGATAAAACGGTTGTATATTCATAATCCTGATCACGTTTCGTATCAATGTGTCGACCAGCTTCTAAAATATCTTCCTTTGAATAATATTTGTAAAAGTCTTGATAATACAAATTGTTTTCCATGTATTCCTCAAAGAGCGACAAATAAGATTCTGGAGTGTAAAGTTTTTCAACTGACAATCCTCGATTTCGTGAGGCTTGTTTGTAAAGATTACTCACGAAAATTCGTGCTGCGACGTGTTGCCAGGCAATATTAGTTACTGTAACTAAATCGATACAAGCTTTGACCATTAACTGATTGATGTTTGATGTTTTAATTTCATCAACAACATTTTTTTCAAAAGCTTGGAGGAATGCATCAAATTTACATTCTTTTTTATAACCTTTAACACCCCGCTCAAAAACTTTTCTGATTTTTTCCACGTCAAAAGTTTTTTGAGAATTATCAAATTTAATAACTTTAATATTTTTTTCTTTAATTTTATTTTTAGACATAATTTTTTGTTTAATTTTTTAGACTGAAATCAACTTAACGTAACAATAATGTAGATGAAATGTTGACCTCTAATTAATCAAATTTTTCAAATTTTATTTGTAAATAATTTTTCAGAGTCAAAAAAAGAGGTAAGTCAAAAAAGCCCAACCCCTTTTAAACTCATTCACAAAAAAATAGCTTATAATTTCCCAATTAAATCAACGCCTGGCTTCAAAGTCTTTTTTCCTGGGGTCCAACTCGCTGGACAAACCTGACCTTTATTCTTATCAACAAACTGAGCCGCTTGAATTTTTCTAATCAATTCATCAACATTTCGTCCAATACTATTATCATTCACTTCATAAGCCTTCAAAATACCTTTTGGATCGATAATAAAAGTCCCTCGTAAAGACAATCCCTCATCATCAATGTAAACACCAAACATTTGAGATAACTTCCCAGTCGGATCAGCCGCCATCGGGAATTTTATCTTTCCAACTGCCGGAGAACTGTCATGCCAAGCCTTGTGACAAAAAGCTGTATCTGTAGAAACACTAACTACTTCTACACCTAGACTCTTTAATTTAGCATAAGCATTTGCCATATCTTCTAACTCAGTTGGACAAATAAACGTAAAATCCGCTGGATAGAAAAACAAAATTGTCCATTTATTATTCCTCCTAAAATTTGAAAGTTTAGTTTTTTTAATTTTATTAGCATGATAAACTTCAAATTCACACTCTGGAACTTTTCTACCAATCACAGGCAGTTCATTTATTGAAAAATCTGAAAAATACATTTCGTCTTCCATTATTTCTTTTGTCATAATTTTTATGTTAACTATTTAATTTTCTTTAAAAACTTTTGAACGTATTATATTAATTGAAAAAATTTTTAATCAGATTATAAAATAAAAAATGAAAAGATCTCAAAAAATTTAACATTAATTTAAAATTAATTTATTATCAAGTTTTCCAAATAACTTTTAGCTACTTACTATATTCGTCAATAAAGTAAAGACTAAATTTCAGTTAAATAAAACGTAAGCTTTAAAGAAAGATTTATTAATATTCTTTAATATTAATTTGTATAATGTTTAAAGTCAATACCACAACATATTGTGTTATGTGGGTAACTCACCTATGCCTGTTTTTCAAAAGAACTAAATAATCCCTAACGTAAAAAGTCAGCCTTGAAATCAAGTTCTTTTAACTTAACTTTTTGAAATTAAATTTCATAATAAAAAATAAAAGACTTTCACAAAAATGCAAAAGTCTTTTAAAAGTTAGCTATAAGAATTTACAAATCTATAATCGTCTTTTTCTTTTCTCGACGTTTAAATTTAAATCCTCCTAACCTCTTCTGATTAAACCAAGCTGCCCCAGAAGCAATTATGGTTGCCATTCCCGTAATTGCAATTCCAGGACCCGTTGTTGGTGAAGTACTTACAACAGGAATATTTGTTGGACAACGATAACCAAAATCTGCTTTTTTATAATGTTGATCATCATCTAAATCTTTTTTTGTTGAATGATCTAATTTACCATCACGATCATATGTCTGATAACATCCATCTGGTAAAGTTTCTGCGGCTACTACAATTTTATATCCTCCCTCACACAAATCATCAAACTTGTAATCCCCATTGCTATTTGTCCATGTTTTTTCAACATCATCACCATTATATAATTTTAACTTAACATTACTGATTCCCTCTTCTCCAGAATCTTGAACACCATCTCCATCCTTATCATTCCACACGAAATCACCAATAGACGCTTCACATTTTTCTTTTTTCTTCTTTTTCTTTTTATCCTCTTCCTCCACCTCTTTTTTTTCTTCTTTCTTTACCTCTTTTTTTCCTTTGACTGAAACATTAGAAGTATCTGAATCAATATCTGAACCATTATCACTCTCACCTGTTGCAGTTGCAGTGTTAATATAAGAATTAGTTACATTCTTATCCGTACAAGTATAGCTAAAAGATTCATTTGGATCTAAATAAATATGATTTGAACCATATTTATCTTTAATCAAATCAGAAACCTTACTTTTACTAACAGAACAAGCTGAAACCTGATTATCACTTACAGAAACCGTATTTAATCGAGATTCTCCATTATTATTAACTGTAATTTTAAAGTGAGCATCACTACCTTCGTCAATACTTTGACTATCTCCACCTTCCTTAGCTTCTTTATTTATATCAACACTAACACTTTTCTCTGGTTCATCTCCTACCACAACATCACTATCATCATCGTCAGTAACACTCGTAGCATCATTATCCTCACCATTAACTACCGCAATATTCGTGAATGAATCTGTTACGTTTTCTATTGTACAAGTATAAGTGCTTTCTTCTCCAACCGTTAAGTCTCCGATTGTTTTATCACAACTTGGTGATAAAACATCAGTTACTTTTACATTTGAAAGGTCTGTGTTTCCATTATTAGTTACTGTAATTGAGAAAGTTGCTGTTTCGCCTTCTTCTACTGTTTGAGTATCATCATTGTTGTCATTATCGTCTTTAATGATTTTAATTGAAGGATCATTGATCTGTTGTATTTCTTTAGTTGCAGTACAAGTTGGTGTACTTCCTCCATCAGCTCCGCTACAATTCCATGTCCATGGACTCGCTTGTTCTCCTGTTCCTGATATAACTGATTCTGTTCCCACTGTACATAAACTTCCAGTTGCTGGAATTTCTGTTAATATTTGTCCATTGTATTGACTATTACATTGTCCATTTACTGGAGTCGGTGAAGTTGGTGGAGTTACAGGTGGAGTTACAGGTGGTGGTGTTATGTCTTTTAAAAGCATACAAACTGGTATATGACTGTTTGGATTTGAATTTGGATAAGGTTTAACATGTCGCAATGAAATCATATCCACAGCTTTTCCCACATCGATATTTCCAACACCACCTGTCCAATAAGCTTGTTCTTTTCCGTCTGGTATATCTTTTGATGGATTAGTTACTGCTACAGTTTTATTATTAGCTGCTAAAAGTACCCAAAATTGTTCATTTGATTGATTAGCTGAACTTCTCCCTGAATACCCGTCAAATGATTGAAGAGTTACTGAATATTTTCCTTTTGGAATATTTACATTTTGATACAATACATCAGACCAAGTGCTAGTTTGTTCTGTTGATATTAAACCATATCCTTTTGCAGCATTATCAAACACGACTAAAACATCGCTTGCTTTTTCCTTTGATAATGTACAAGAAACTGGATAGTGTTCTACAGCTTCTGCATTATATGTAGTTGCTAAAAATATTATCGCAACACTGAATACTGATAGTATTGTTGTGGCTAGGATTTTTTTCATACTCATTTTTTAATATTTACAATTAATTTAAAAATATTTTATCTAACCGCTAATAATACCATTATTCTATTTTTTTGTCAATGGCTTGTCAACTCCCAAAAACTATGATAATCTACTTAAAGACTTACAGGAAAGAAGTCCTTATTTAGTTTTCGAGTATTTTGATAGCACTGCTTTCAGAAAATCCATTACTATAAATTTATAATATTTATTTTTTTAAGAAAAAATATGAAAAAAGACATTCACCCTAAATATAACTCCAAAGCAACACTTTCTTGTTCTTGTGGAGCAAAATTAGTTACAGGAGCAGTAAAAGATCTAGAAGTTGAGACTTGTTCACAGTGTCATCCATTTTACACTGGAAAACAGAAAATTGTTGATTCAGCTGGACGAGTAGAGAAATTCAAAAAACTTAGAGCAAAAGTATCTGAAACTCAAAAAGATCGTAAAAAAGTCCAAGATAAAGAAGAGAAGCAAAAAGTAAAAGCTGAAAAACAAGCTAAAAAAGAAACTGCTAAAGCCTAGCAATTCCAACTTAGAATTTAAAAAACACTGTAATTTTTCAAGAACAGTGTTTTTTATTTTATGTTATTATTAAATCACCTGTCATTACAAAGAGAAACAAAGTGACGACATGCCAATCTCGTTAAGCCTTTCCAGAACTTTAAATAAATCTCTAATAAAAAAATTTATGCAAGAATTAATCAACAAAGTCAAAGAAAAATACGCCGAAGTAACCACTGATCTAAATAATCCAGAGATAGTCTCTGATCCAAAAAAAGTAGCCGAACTTGGACGTAAACAATCTGAACTGAGTGAAGTTGTTGAAAAAATCGATGAATTAGAAAAGTTGAAAAGTGAAATGAAAGGTAATGCTGAAATCATTAATTCAGAAACTGATGAAGAACTGAAACAAATGGCAATAGAAGAGAACACTACACTTTCCGAAAAAATTCCGAAAATCGAAAAAGAAGTGGAAATTTTACTTCTTCCAAAAGATCCCAGTGATAATAAAAATGTCATTATAGAAATTAGAGCTGGAGCTGGAGGCGACGAATCGGCCCTTTTTGCAGGAAACCTATTTAGAATGTATTCACGCTATGCAGAAAATAAAGGTTGGAAAACTTCGATTCTAAACTCAAGTCAGAATGGTATCGGAGGAATGAAAGAAGTTGTCTTTGAAATAAATTCTTCCAATAACAATGCCTCTATTTACAAAAAAATGAAATATGAATCTGGAGTTCATCGAGTACAACGCATCCCTGAAACTGAAAAAATGGGACGTGTTCACACTTCCACCGCAACCGTAGCCGTTCTTCCTGAAGCTGCAGAAGTAGACATTAAAATCGAACCAAGTGATTTAAGAATTGATACTTTCTGCTCATCTGGACCAGGCGGTCAGTCAGTTAATACTACAAAATCTGCTATCCGTATAACTCACGTACCAACAAATACCGTTGTTTCTTGTCAGGATGAAAAATCACAACATAAAAATAAAGCTCAAGCTATGAAGGTTTTGCGATCTAGAATTTTACAGTCAGAACAAGAAAAGCACGATAAAGAGTTAGGTGATCAAAGAAAAGGTCAAATTGGAACTGGAGATCGGAGTGAAAAAATTAGAACTTACAACTTTCCCCAAGATCGAATTACTGATCACAGAATTAAACAAAATTGGAGTAATATTGAAAATATCTTAAATGGTGGGATGGATGAAATTGTTCGAGCTTTGGAAGAAGAAGATATTAAAATTAAAATGAGCAGTAAATAACCCTACTTCATCTTTCTCTTTTGAGAATTATAAAAAGTCCTGCGGACGGCTTTTCAAAACTTATCAGACATCTCTATCGACTTTAATTAATGTCATTTCTACCGGAATATTTTTAAACGTAGTTTTAAAATATACAGTGGAGAAATCTCAAAGCTTTAGTTTCAACTTAGAGTTTTGAGATTTCTCCATTCCGCTACGCTCCAGTCGAAATGACATAAGTAGGTTTTTTTTAAAAAGTCTAATCTCTTAATTTAGACAGTATGCAAAATTCCAAAATCCAAAAACTAATCCAAGAAATAAACAATACCGAAAAACAAAAAGTAAAATTCCCCATCGCTGACAAAACAATTCACTTGGATAGATTAGAAAATAATATTCATAAAATAAAAAAAGCTTTTCTAAAAAATAACAAGAAAATTCTAATTCCCGTAAAAGCCAATGCTTATGGTCACGGAATAATTCCTGTTGCAAAATTTTTAGAAGAAAAAAATTTAGTCGATTATTTTGGAACTGCTCATTTGGAAGAGGCTCGGCTGTTACGAAAAAATGAAATTGAGACAAATATTTTAGTTTTGAGTCAACCTATTTTTAATGAAGAAAGTATTGATTTTATCATTGAAAACGATATCGAAATTTCTGTTTCTGATTTTAATTTTATAGAAAAAGTTTCTATTTATTTAAAAAATAGTGATAAAAAAATAAAAATTCACTTAATGATCGACACAGGAATGGGTCGTGAAGGAATTTTAGCAAAAAATTTAAAGAGTGAAGATTTACAAAAAATTAGAGAAAATAAAAATATTGATTTGATTGGCGTTTACACACATTTTGCTGTTGCGGATGAAAGTGAAAAAACAAGTGTTGAATTTACTGAATCGCAAATTGATAAATTTATAAAAGTTAAAGAAATAGTTGAAAATATTTTTGACGACAAGAAAATTATTTTTCACACTGCAAATTCTGGTGCTACCCTGTCGAATAAAAAAGCTATCTTTGATATGATTCGTCCGGGAATTTTGACTTATGGTTATTCTGATAATTTAACTATCGATGTGAAGCCTGTTTTGGAATTGAAAACTAAAATATCTTTAATTAAAAAATTTCCGCCAAATTATTCTATTGGTTATGGCAGAACTTATAAAACGAAAAATGAAGAAAATGTTGGAATTATTCCGATTGGTTATGGTGATGGTTTAATGAGGGCTGGGAGTAATAAATTTCGATTTATTGTGAATAATTCTTCTGCGAAAGTTTCAGGAAGGATAAGTATGGATCAAACTTCTGTTTTGATTGGCGAGAAGGTTAAAGTTGGTGATGAGGTTATTTTGATCGGTGAGAGTGGTGATAAGGGTGTTTGGGCTGATGATTTGGCGAAGTTGGTTGATTCTATTGCTTATGAGGTTTTGACTGGGTTTGGGGATCAGAAGAGAATTGGGAGTGTTTATAAGTACAAGTAAACTTTAATCACTTTTTAAAAAATCCTATTCACTAAAAACTATCTTTTCAATAAATTTTCTAGCATCTTCTAATTCTGAATCACTAGCCAAATCTTTTGTTTCTAAAACTTCATTTACCCACTTTGGACCATGATTACCGATACTTTTTACAAAACGTTCTAATTCACCAAGTTCAACAATAAATAATCCACTTTTTTCAAATATTTCTTGTAACTCATTAAATTTACTAGTTGGATCACCTGACGGAACAGAGCACTTGCCGTCATCTTTAGCAATTTGCCATGGTGATTTTACCTTAATGATTTTTCTTATCTCTTTGGCGTCTTTAACAGAAATTATATCATTTGATATTCCATCAATATAATCTTTAATATTTTTTTCTAAACAATCTTTTCTTAAATTATCTACTGACTTTGAATCTATACTATTTTTAATCAACTTCCAATTACTTTCAACACTAGACCATTCTATCTCCAATGACTCAACAATCCCCTTTAATGGATTTTGATTATTCAAAACATCAAAATCAACGATCACTGAAACTGGCACTCCTATCTTTTTTAAAGCATTAACTACCGTACTTACCCTATCTTTACCTCCACAATGAACAAATAATAGATCTGTAGTATAATCATCCCTCTCCTCACAAATAGAATCTAATATCGCTGAATAAAACTTACAATCAGAATCACTTTCACAAACGATTACTTTTTTATGAAATAAACCACTTAAAATATTTGAATACTTTAAAATAGGATCTTCCCATACATCTTTAACACCTTCATTATCTAATTCACAAATATTATTTACATTTCCTTCTCTATTAATTCTAATTATTTTAACATTAGAATCCTTCTCATCTAACAAACCCTTTAAAAAATCCTCACTGTGAGTTGAAATAAAAACTTGTTTATCCTTTGTTAAACTTTGAGAAAGCATTTTACCTAGTAATTTTGCTTGAGGTGGATGTAAAAAAGCTTCTGGCTCATCTATTAAAAATACAGATTTATAAGAAATTATCATATTAAGTAAAATTCCTACAAAACTTTTCATACCGTCTCCTTGTTCATGTAAAAAAGGCAATTTATCCAATTTTTCATTATATTCATTTGAAATTCTATCATTTTCTTTAGTATATTCAATTTTTTCTCCAACATGTAACGGTATCTGATTTCCAGCTCTATAATTTAAAATAAGACACTCACCAAAAGATTTTTTAAAATAATCATTAATTTCATCTTGCAAATTCTCATCTTTATATAAAAAGTGTATCGGATGTTGCGGTTGTTCTTTAAAACCAATACTATTAGTTGGACCAACCATACCAAGACGATTTTGAGTATCAATAAAAGAAATAAAAATATTACTTAGCTCTCTTATTCCTTCCGCATAACCGTTATAGTAACTTCTTATATTATTTTCATGTAAACTAAACTGATAACCTTCATATGTCTTAAAAGAATCTGCTCCGTATTTTTCTTCTGAAAATGATTTTAAAAAATTAATAAAATTGTCATCGTTTCCTCTTTTGGAAATATTAATATTTTTAACTACTATTCCTGCATTTTCTGTGCTCGGATTATTTATAATTTTTTCTCTGATATTTTTTAAAACAACACTTTTACCTGAATTATTAGGACCAACAAAAACTACAGTACTATTCTCTTCAAGTATTATTTCATTACCATCATTAAAAACTATTTTATCAACAAAAAAACTAAATTCATTATTTGACATAAAAGATTGTATAACTTAATTATTTTAAAATATCATAGATTTACAATATAAAAAGAGCTGGTCGCAAAACCAACTCTTGAAATCCTACTTCAAAGGAATATTAGCCTCATTCTCCACAAGAACCTCCTGTAAGTTCTCCAAATCCTCCAAAACAATCCCCGTCCCCCGAGCAACCGCCGTCAAAGGATCATCCATCATCACCACAGGAATCTCAGTCTCACTCGCAATCAATTTACTCAAATCACGAACCAAACCACCACCACCAGCCAAAATAATCCCCCGCTGCATAATATCAGCCAAAAGCTCCGGCGGAGTCTCCTCAATAATAGTCTTAATAGAATTAATAATAACCCGAATCGAACGAGACATCGCTTCTCGAATATCAACATCAGTAATCTTAACTTTCTTCGGCAATCCAGTAACCAAGTCACGACCACGAACATCCATAAATAATTCCTTCTCCTGCGGAAAGGCATTCCCAATCGAAATCTTAATTTCCTCAGCTGTCCTCTCACCAACCAATAAATTGAACTCATCACGCATATATCTTACAATGTCCTCATTCATCTCATCACCAGCCGTACGCAAAGAACGTGCCACTACAATACCACCCAAAGAAATAACAGCAATCTCACTCGTCCCCCCACCAATATCCACAATCATATTTCCACCAGCGTCAGTAACAGGCAAACGTGCCCCAATCGAAGCCGCCATCGGCTCATCAATCAAATATGCTTCTCTAGCACCAGCATTCATAGCTGCATCAATTACCGCTCGCTTTTCCACCTCTGTAACTCCCGAAGGAATACCAATCAAAACTCTCGGTCGCACAAAAACAGAAGAAGACTTTTTCTTAACTTTATCAATAAAATATTTAAGCATTTTCTCAGTCACCTCGAAATCGCTGATAACACCATCAACCAAAGGTCGACTCGCTACAATATGAGCAGGCGTTTTTCCAACCATCTTTCTCGCCTCCGTTCCAATTGCTAAAATTTGATCTGTTTTGGTATTAATCGCTACAACTGATGGTTCATTGATAATAATTCCACTTCCACTTAAATAAACTAAAGTATTTGCTGTCCCCAAATCTATTCCAATATCCTTTGAAAGATTTCCAAAAAACTTTCCACTCAATCTTTTGTAAATGTTTTTTAAAAATGTAATTATTTTTCCCATAGTTTCTATATAAAATAAACGGTCAATATTCTTATTATGCCTTATTTTAAAGCTTTTGAAAAGGGTTTGTATATTTTTATTCCAAAACAAATTTTTCCAAATCTTTCTTTTCCTTCAAATACAAGGCATTTTTTCAATAAAATCTTTATAATCTTTTAGATCATAATCAAACTGCTCTAAAATAACATCTTTATCACACAACATTCCATTTCTTTTTCCAAGATAATCTAAAAGACTAGAATATTTCCAATTTTTATTTTTGCCTCCATGAATGAAATGATTTTGATTTACATAAGCAGATAGATACAAAAGATATTCATTTGAATCAATGTGAATTGACTTGAATTTTCCTTGAAAAAGTGAGCCTGAACGTTTGTGTTTTTTGTTAAAATACATCGTGTAAGAAGTTCCTAATTTCTGCATAAATCTTTCTACACCCTTATCTGCGTTTTGTTTCAAAATAAAATGATAATGATTTGGATTTAAACAATATGCAACAAATTCAACAAGTTTATTCCTACTCTTAAGTTGTTCTTTGAAATTATTTTCAAACACTCCAAGGTTCGACCTTCGGGGATCCGAAGGTCGAACCTTTTCACGTTGATAATCTCTATAAAGTTGCATCAATCCATTGTTTTCATCATTCAACAAATTCATATTCAAGATAAATCTTTTGTAATCATCTTCATCCATAAAAACGTCCCTTTTATCAACACCTCGATTATATATATGATAGAATTCTCCATTTACAAATTCTGTTTTTCTCATAAAAAAATTTAAATCAAAACTCAATCTTCAAAAACCCAAAGATTGAGTTTTAAAATAACTAAACCCCTAAACAACAATATTCAATAATCTTCCTTTCACAAAAATAACTTTTCGAATTTCTTTACCTTCAATATGATTTTTAACCTTTTCACTTTCCAAAGCTTTTATCTTTACATCTTCTTCAGAAATTTCCGCTTCCACTTTAATTTTATCGCGAAGTTTACCATTCACCTGAACGATTAATTCAATTACATCATCTTTAATCATTTCAGGATTAAATTCTGGCCATTCCGCCAAAAATATTGATTTTTCATTTTTTAAAACTTCTTGCCAAATTTCTTCAGTCATATGCGGAGCAAACGGTGCAAGTAAAATCAAAAAGTTTTCCAAAGCAGCTTTCGGCAATTTTTCATGTTTTAACGCCTCATTCACAAAAATCATCATTTGAGAGATCGCTGTGTTAAAACTAAGCTTCTCAACATCTTCCGTAACTTTTTTAATAGTTTTATGCAAAGCTGATTTAATTTCTTTCGTAACATCATCACACTTCCCCGCTTCACAATTAATCAATTCTTTCTCTGTACAAACTTTCCAAACTTTTTCTAGAAATCTATAAACTCCAACAATATTATCTTCATTCCAAACAACATCATCCTCAAGTGGTGCCGCAAACATCATATAACTTCGAACCGCATCCGCTCCAAATCTTTTCACCATTTCATTTGGATTAATCACATTTCCCTTTGACTTTGACATTTTCACACCCTCTTTATCTAAAACCATTCCTTGATGTCGTAACTTCACAAATGGTTCATCAAAATCAATCAAGCCAATTTTTTTCATCGCTTTCACAAAAAATCTTGCATATAAAAGATGCATGTAAGTATGTTCCGCTCCGCCAATATAAATATCTATCGGAAACCATTGTTTCAATTTTTCCGCTGAACAAAATTCGTTTTCGTTTTCTGTATCTGGATAACGTAAAAAATACCAAGCTGAATCCACAAAAGTATCCATCGTATCAACTTCTGGAGTCCAACCTTTTCCGAAGAGTTTTTCCACTCGCTCATGCAATTCTTTTGAGTTTTTCAACGGTGCTTCACCAGTCGGCACAAAATCTACATCTTCTGGCAAAGTCCATGGTAAATTTTCTTCACCAACAAATTTCGCCTCGCCCTCTGGTGAATAAACAATCGGAATCGGACAACCCCAATATCTCTGTCGTGAAACAGACCAATCTCGTAATCGATAAGTTGAAGTCATTTCTCCACCAACAAATTCTGTGATTTTAGTTTTTGCTTCGTCTGAACTCATTCCGTCGAATTTTTCTGAATTAACTAAAATTCCTTTGTCTGAAAATATAATGTTATTAACAAGCTCATCCCACACAAATAAAAGACCTGGTGCTGTTAAATTATTTTTGATTTCGTCCTTATTCACCCAAACTATATCATGCTTTCTTTTTTCCTCCTCAATAATATCAATACATTCATCATTTTCTAATTCGAAATAAAAAGTTCTAAAATGAGCTAGCCTATTCACATTTTTTGGAACGTGAAAAAACTTCGCGTCAAGTTTACTTAATTCTTTAATTAGCTTTAAATTTTTATAGCCAGTCTCTTCTAGAACTTCCATTCTAGCTGCTTCTTCTGCTGTTTGTCCTTTTTCTATTCCGCCAGTAATAAATGTAGACCAATCAACTTTCTTCCACTTTAAAATAAGATATTTTTCTTCAGACCAATGCTTAACTATAGCTGTTATAGCATTTCTCTCAACAATTTCTTCATTATCACGAAAGGCATCATCTCCAGTATCTCTAGTAAAAATTGGTGCAACAACCTGCTTAACTTCTAAATCAAACTTCTTCGCAAACTCAAAATCCCTTTCATCATGTGCAGGTACCGCCATAATTGCCCCAGTCCCATAACCCGCCAAAACATAATCCGCAATAAAAACAGGAATTGCCTCACCATTCGCAGGATTAATCGCTTTAATACCTTTCAATTCAACACCAGTTTTTTCTTTGCTTTCCATTCGATCAAGCTCAGATTTTTTTCTAGTTTCTTCTTGATATTTCTCAACCTCATCATAATTGGAAATTGAAAATTGTAAATTGGAAATTAATTCATGTTCTGGAGCCAAAACCATATAAGTCACACCAAAAAGCGTATCCGGACGAGTCGTAAAAACCTCAATCTCCAAATTACTATCATTTGAAACGCGATCAATCGACGCTTCTACTTTAAATTTAATTTTAGCACCCTCTGACTTTCCGATCCAAGCCTTTTGATTCTTTTTCGTATGTTCAGGCCAATCAACTTTATCCAAATCATCAATTAACTCATCCGCAAAATCCGTAATCTTAAAAAACCAACCTGGAACATCCCTCTGTTCAATTTCAGTTTTACAACGCTCACATTTTCCACCTTCAACCTGTTCATTCGCAATTCCAGTATTACAACTCGAACACCAATTAATCATATCCGTTTTCTGAACAACTAAATCATTCTCAAAAAATTTCCCAAACAAAAATTGCGTCCATTTATAATAAGAAGGATCCGAAGTATAAACCAAATGATCCAAATCATGCCCCAAACCAAGCATTCGCATCTGTTCCAAATAATTATCAGTATTAACTTTGGTTGTCTCCTTTGGATGAACGCCTGTCTTAATCGCATAATTTTCCGCAGGCAAACCGAAAGAATCAAATCCTTGTGGATGCAACACATTATATCCCTGCATTTTTTTGAATCGATAAATAATATCTGAAGCCGTGTAAGATTCGGTGTGTCCCATGTGCAAACCATCCCCAGACGGATACGGAAACATATCCAAAACATAATAATTCTTTTTCTCAGAATTCTCCTCAACTTTATTCAAATCTTCTTCTCGCCACTTTTCCTGCCACTTTTTTTCTATATTTTTGTGCGTATATTTTTCCATATTTTTACGATAAATGTTAGGTTTTAAAACGTTATTTTATTCTTCTATCCTACCGCAAAATTTAACTTTATTCAAATTTTCAAAAGAAATAAAGTGCTCGCCGCACGGGCTTTTTAAATTAAAACTTTTAAGATTTTACAAAATGATGATTATGATGTAAAATATACAATCATGATTATTAATCGTGATTGTATATTTATGTTCGTCCTGTCTAATTTAATTGAAAATTGGAGGAAAAAGAATGGAGTTTATCAAAAAAGGCAAGGTTCCAAAAGAAGAATTTTGGGTTGGAACTTGCAATAAATGCAACAGCATATTAAGGGCAGAGGGTTCAGAATTGAAAATAACTGATGATCAACTTTTTGCTCATGCTGACTGTAAGTTGTGTGGAAAAGATGTCTGGTTTGATCTTGAAAAAGATCAATAAAGAAACAATAAACCGCCCAAGGAGGAAATCTTTAAAAGGGCGGTTTTTTAATTTTATAAAAATAATTTCAAAATTTCAGTTGTAAACATCCCCTCTTTCTGCTACCATAAAAGCATCAAAAAGTCCTTAATTTTAACAAAAAAACTCAATGAATAACTACAAAAAAGACTTTACAATTTTAAGAAATGATCCTACTTTAATTTATCTTGATTCGACTAATACTTCATTAACCCCCGACTCAGTGATTAATAAAATCAATGAATATTACACAAAATATAACGCCAACATCGGACGCGGAATTTATAAAATAAGCGAAAAAGCTACTGAAGAATACGAAGCAACCCGTGAAAAAATCGCGGAATTTATCAATGCCAAAGAAAATGAAGTTGTTTTCACTTCAGGAGCAACTATGGGTTTAAATTTAATCACGTATGGACTAGTGGATCTAGTTGAAAAAAAAGATAATATCGTAACCACTGCTATGGAACATCACGCTAATTTTATTCCCTGGCAACAACTTGCAAAAAACAAAAAGGCTGAATTTAGAATCGCCAAAATCGATGAGCAAGGCAGATTAGATCTAGAAGACTTAAAAAACAAAATTGATAAAAACACAAAAATTTTTTCCTTAACTTATGTTTCAAATGTTTTAGGTACAATTAATCCTGTTGAAAAAATTATTCAGGAAGTAAAAAAAATAAATCCAGAAATCATCACCGTCGTTGATGCTGCTCAAGCCGTACCCCACATGGAAATTGATGTTAAAAAAATTGATTGCGATTTCTTATCTTTTAGTTCTCACAAAATGTTAGGACCAACTGGAGTCGGCGTACTTTATGGAAAAATTGAGAAGTTAGAAAAATTAAAACCTCTTTTTACTGGTGGCGAAATGATTAACGAAGTAACTTGCCAAGAAAGCACTTTCGCTGAACTGCCCCACCGCCTCGAAGCTGGCACACCTAATATTGCTGGAGTAATCGCCTTAAAAGAAGCTGTAAATTATTTGAAAAATATTGGCTTTGATGTAATTCAAAAACACGAACAAGAATTAGTTAAATATACTTTCGAAAGATTAGAAAAAGAATTTGGTGATGACGCAAAAATTTTCGGACCTAAAAATTTAAATGAAAGATCCGGATCAATCAGTTTTACTTTCGGAAAATATCACCCTCATGACATCGCCGCTATTTTAGATCAAGAAAAAAACGTTTGTATTCGAGTTGGAATGCACTGTGCCATGCCCCTACACCGAGAATTTTTAAATATCCCAGCTTCTGCCAGAGTAAGTTTTTATTTATACAATGATAAAAATGATATTGATAAGTTTATTGAAGGATTAAAAAGAGTCGAAGAAATTTTAGGTTAAAAAATAATTAAAATAAAATATTATGAATAAAATAAATAAAGTAAAAGAATTCTCAATTGGATTTATCATTGGATTTTTTTTCACTATAAACATGTTTATAGCTGCATTATTTGTAGTTCCTGTAACACAAATATTAGTTCCTCAAAATAATTATCTACCCTTGTTCCTATTAATGCCAATCTTCATACTTATATTGTTATATATAATGAAAAAATTCAAAAAAAATGAATTCTTAAAAATAGGAATAATTTCAGAATTAATAATGTTTGCTATATTAGTAAATTCAATTAACCTAATGAATATAAAACCAATAAACAGTTTATATTTTACAGTTTATAGGTATATTGAAAATATTTTAAATTTTTTATAATTAAAAAAATATGAACATCTATCAAGAACAAATTTTAGAGCATTATCATAACCCATCAAATCAAGAAAAAATTGAAAAGCTAACCCACAAACACTGCGGGCAAAATTCAAGTTGCGGAGACAGTTTATGCTTCGACTTAAAAATTGAAGACGATAAAATTAAAGAATTAAGTTTTTCCGGAGAAGGCTGTGCCATCTCTCAAGCAGCTGCTTCAATGTTAAGTGAAGAAGTAAAAAATAAAAATATCGATTTTGTAAAAAATTTAACTGGAAATGATATTGTTGAAATACTAGGTTTAAAATTAAGTCCAACCAGATTAAAATGTGCTTTACTGTCTTTGGAAGTTTTAAGAAAAACTTTAGAAAATAAAGTTGAAAAATAATATTTTTATTACTTTAAGTATTTTAAACAAAAAGTCACTAAATTATAAAAATTAAAATTGCTATGAAAAAAGACAAAAAACTTTTCAAACTACTAGACCAAGTTATCGACCCTGAGCTACACATACCCATAACTGACATGGGTTTAGTTTACGGTGCAGAAATTGACGAAAATAAAATTGCACAAATCACAATCACCTTAACAACAATTGGCTGTCCGTTGGCTGATGTAATTTGTGATGATATAAAAAATATTTTGATTAAAGAAAAAAATATTGAAGATGTTAAAGTTGAAATTACTTTTGATCCACCATGGACGCCATCAATGATGAGCGACTCCGCAAAAATGGATTTAGGTTTTTGAATTTGACTTTTGCGTCAATATGGATTAATTTAAATTTAAGTTAATCTACTAGTACTTTCAAATAAAAGTTAGGGGGAATAAATGAATAAAATATTTAAGTTAATAAACTTAATTCAAGCTGATCAACTATTGTTACATCTCGAAAAATTAATTGATATAGATGTTACAATAGAAAGAAGAGGTAAAAAAATATCTTGCTATATATCTGAAATTATATTACATGATGATACTAGAATAAAAATATTTTTTTATCCCTTTCAAGAAAATAAAGATTTTTTAATAATCTTTCCCTACTCCGAAATAAATTACCAGTGTTCCAAATACAGCACCCGTTTTACTATAACTGAGCCTAGTAATTTAATGTCTAATATTACCGCAAAACAAAGAAATGGGATCATATCCCTTTCCCCTGCTAGATACAGCACAGGGGAGAGATGGACAATCTCAAAAAAGTACTAAACCGTGGTGCTTTATCAATATCTGATAAAGCACCACTTTTATTTTTAAAAACTATTCCATTTCCAAAGCTTCAAATCGCCTTTTGTATTCAGAAAAAACTTTTGGACCATGCGGTTCTGGCAAAAAAACCAAATGATTATCATTTGCAATAATTAAAGCTCCCATTTTTTTAGTCTTAGGATTATTTAGAATCTTTTTCTTTTGAAAATCCCTCATTTTATTTTCAATTAATTCAAAATTAAAATTTTTTTCAAAAAACACTCTAAACAATTTACTAAATTTAGAATCATGAATAGTCAATTCACTATCAAAATTATAAAAATCATAATTCGGTTTATATTCCCTCATCCATATCGAATTAGCTTTTTGAAAATCAGCAAAAACTTTTCCGCAATCAAAAATTGGCAAAATGAAACTATATTCTTGAGCTGAAAATAAATCCTGCGTCGGAACTTTTAAAGATTTATCTGTAATATAATAATTCAAACAAATTCGATTTTTCTGCTTTTTACCATACCGTCGCCAACCCAAAATTTGCGTAACTGCCGTCATAAAAAAACGGCCTGTCCAAATATGTTTATTTTTCAAAACTATTAAAACATCTAAGTCACTTTCATTATTCCCATTCTTCTGAGACAATCCCCCTGTTAAGCAAATCATCCGCACAAACGGAACAAATTTTAAAATAAAAGTTTTTTTCCTTAGCTTTTTAATTTTATCGACACTAATCGTTTCTCTTTTTTTTCTTTTACTAATAAGATCCTCCCTGCCCTGTAAAAAATAAAATCCATTTTTCTCACTGGCATATTTCTTAACTGTAGAACCTTCTAAGGCAAACATCACTTCAGTTAATGTCCAACTACTTTTTTCGTCTTCAATATTCACAGATGAGCTGGCTTTAATTAAATGTTTCCAAATTTCAAAAGCGGTCAATGGGTAATCATTGACATCGAAATAGGTTATTGTTGCTATTATGTTTTTTTGTAGTTGGTTGGTCATTTAAAATTAAGTAATCCGTAAATTGTAACTAATTATTATTTAAATATAAGTTAATCTCCTTTAATGTTTCGTCATAAATTTTATTTACTTTTTGCATAGTTTCTTTATTATTCAAAAAAACTTTGATATTTTCTCTAATTTCTGTTCGGCTCTTTTTACTTATACCTAAATCCCTGCATGTCTGTATACAATCTTCAATAACAATAGATTTTTCATCTTTATACAAATCAACTATTATTTGATTATATTTCTTATTGTAATCAAAAATTTCATCATTTGGATTAAAAGTATAGTTTTTAATAAATTCAACGCATTGACTCAAATCAAATTTTTGTATATCATCTATATCTTGAATAATTTTTATAGCTGTAAAAATAGGATATTCTTTATACGTAAATTTACCTTCATTTACAAAACTTGGAACTAAGTCTGCAAAAAACTTACCAATAATAAAATTCTGCTTATCATCTACCAATAAATGGCAATGCCAACCTTTATGAAAATCATCTTTCGCAAATTCAGAGTTTAAAAATTTCTCATTATGAGTTAAATTTCTATCAATACCAGAAATATATCTACTATCTGGATAAATAGCACCAACAATATATTTTTCTAAATCCTTCACTTGATATCTTTCTTTTAAATCAAGTGCAAATCTCATGTGCGTTGCTTCTAATGCCATAATAAAATATTTTGAAATTTTATTTATTCAAGATTTTAAATTCCTAATTCAAAACTTTACCCCTACAAATATTTCCCCGTCAAACTTTTCTTACACTTCTTTAACTTATCAGGTCTTCCCACAAAAATAATCTCACCACCAGCATCACCACCATCTGGCCCAAGCTCAACCACCCAGTCCGCCTGTTTAACCACATCCAAATTATGCTCCACAACAATAATCGTATTTCCCTTATCAACCAATCGTTCTAAAACATGTAACAATTTTCTAATATCCTCAAAATGCAAGCCAACTGTTGGCTCATCTAAAATATATAAAGTATTTCCAATCGACTTTCTTGCCAATTCAGTCGCTAACTTAATTCTTTGCGCTTCACCACCAGAAAGATTTGTCGCACTCTGTCCTAACTTTAAATAATCTAAACCAACATCCTTCATAATTTGCAACTTGTCCGCAATCAAAGGCTCGTTCCTAAAAAATTCCAACGCATAACCCACACTCATACCTAACACATCCGCAATATTTTGACCACAATGCTCAATTTCTAAAATTTTATTACTGTACCGACTACCATTACAAGCCTCACATTCAACATACACATCTGGCAACAAATGCATCTCAACCTTTGTTACACCATCACCATGACACACCTCGCAACGTCCACCTTTCATATTAAAACTAAAATGACGTGCTGTATATCCTCGCTCCTCAGCTTGCCCAACTTCCGCAAATAACTCTCGAATATGTGTAAAAATTCCAGTATAAGTTGCTGCATTTGAACGAGGAGTTTTACCGATTGGAGACTGAGTAATATTAATTACTTTTTTAATATTTGCCAAACCTTCAATTGATTTATGTAAACCAGGATTTGCCTTTGCATTATAAAAATGCTTACTTAAAGCTCGAGCTAAAATATTATTTACTAAAGTTGATTTACCGCTGCCAGAAACTCCTGCCACAACATTAAAAGATTCCAATGGGAAATCAATTGACACGTTTTTTAAATTATTCTCCTCTGCATCATTCACAGAAATAAATTTACCATTGCCATGACGATACTTTATTTTATTATGAACCTTCTTTTTTCCACTAATATATTGACTAGTCAAACTATTTGATTTTTCAAGTTTTTTAAAATCACCATCAAAAATTAACTCACCGCCTAATTCACCTGCTCCCTCACCCATATCAATAATATGATCTGCTGATTTAATCACATCTGCATCATGCTCAACAACTAATAAAGTATTTCCTGACTCCTGCAAGTTTTTCATCGTTTCAATAAGTTTGAAAGTATCTCGACTATGCAAACCAATTGTTGGTTCATCTAAAACATAAATCACTCCCGTCAAATCAGATTTAATTTGAACTGATAGACGAATTCGCTGAGCTTCACCACCGCTCAAAGTGTTACTCGTTCGTGATAAAGATAAATATTCTAAACCAACATTACAAAGAATGTTCGTACGTGAAGACATTTCACTAACTAATTGACTAACAACACTTTTCTTTGAGCCATTTTCCCACTTCAAAGTATTCAATTTGACTATTTCATTTTTAAAATCACCTAAAGACATTTGAACATAGTCATCAATTGATTTACCATCAATTAATACTGAAAGGTATTCTTTTCTTAATTTTCTACCATCACATTCAGTACAAATATGTTTATCCATATATCTTTCCAAATCTATTCGCATATGATCAGATTTAGTGTTATCATACTTATCCTCTAAATCTTTAATAACACCATCGAATTTTACTTTCTCTCCTTTTACTGTCATCATATCTTCTGAACCCTGAAAAATAATATCTAATTGTTTCTTGGTAAATTTACTAACTGGTTGATTGACTGAAAATTTATATTTTCTGCCCAAAGATCTTAAAAGTGCTATTTTATCTTGATTAAAATTACTCTTATGATTAAAGTTTGCCCAACAATGAATAGCACCTTCTAAAATTGATAATTTTTTATTTGGAATAAGTAGATCAGCATCAAACTTATTTTGCTTTCCAATTCCATCACAGACAGGACAAGCTCCCTCTGGATGATTAAAAGAAAAATTTCGTGAATTTAGTTCTGACAGATGAAAGCCTGACTCTGGAGAAAAAAACTCATTTGAATACAATTTCTCCTCCTTCTTATAAAGAATAATACAAGCGCCTAAACCTATTTTCATAGCTGTATCTATCGAATCGAAAATATATTCTCGATCTTCTTCATCTCCAGAAAAAGTAAATTCATCAATCACAATTTCAATCTTTGCATCCACCTCATCATCAACAACTGACTGAATATCATTAACTGTAACAATTTTGTCATTGTAACGAACTCTTGCAAATCCTTTCTTTGCAACTAAATTTAATACATTACTGTTCTTTTTTTCTTCTGTGACAAATGGCGCCAAAATCATAACCCGTTCATCTTTATCAAACTGTAAAATTTCATCTACTATATCAGAAGCAGTTTTTCTATCTAAAGACTTCCCTGTCTTAGGACAATGTGGAATTCCCACTGTAGAAAAAAGTATTCGAAGATAATCATAAATCTCAGTCATTGTTCCTACTGTAGAACGTATTGACCGACCAACACTCTTTTGATCAATGGCAATTGCTGGTGAAAGATTTTCTATCTTCTCAACATCTGGCTTAGTTGCTACTCCAATTAAAGTTCTAGCGTAAGATGACAAACTCTCCATAAATCGCCGATTACTTTCTGCATAAACTACGTCAAAAACCAATGAGCTTTTTCCACTTCCTGACAGTCCAGTTACCACTGTCATTTTGTTTCTTGGAAATTTTACTGAAATATCTTTAAGATTGTTTTCTTTTGCTCCGTAAACTGAAATGTTACTAAAGTCTGTTTTTGACTTACTTGATTTCGAGGCTGTTTTCTTTTTTGACATAGAGAGTTTTTTATGAATAGTTATCAATTATTTATAATACCATTTTTTAAATTTTTGTAAAGAACTTAATTTTTTATGTGCTCGCCGCATGGGCTTTTTAAAGCTTTGTTTTTTCTTGAAATTATTATTAAAATCACACCATTTTTTAAAGACATAGTGGTGCTACGTCTTCATGCTACAACATCACAATTAAAAAATGATTTACTCATTCTCGTTTGTAGAAGAAAAATTACTTTTTTTAAGGCTAATCTCATCAATCAATTTCTGAACACTTTCCCTAGCTTGACTATCTTTTGGTAAAGTTTCTAAAACCTTTTTATACTGTTCAATCGCCTCATCAAAACGATCTGTCATTTCATAAAGATGACCTAAACTTATTAATACACTAATTTCTGCACCATCCACTCCTAAAATTTGCTTAAACAAATTCTCTGCTCTCTCATTGTCAACTTTCGCATTCACATTGTTTTCGTCTGCACCACGAATCTGAAGCAATCTAGCTAAATTAAAACCATAATTAATTTGTTGATTCATTGCTTTGTCACGACCAAGTTGATCTTTTATACTCAAATCTTTCTTGCTCGCTTCAATCGACTTTTCCATATTTTTGATTGCACTATCAATATCACCTAAGAATTCATCAGCTGTAGCTAAATAATAATAAACAGATGCACTTCTATCACTTAAAATAAACTTACTTTCTGCCGTTCTAAAAAAACTTTGAGCATTTTTTGCTAACTCTTTTTTACGATTAACGCTTACTTCATCTATTGCACTAATCGTCTGCAATTCAATCAAATCAATCCTTCCTAATGAAATATAAAAAGATGGATTCTCTGGCTCTAGTTCTGATGCTTTTTTATAAAATTTTCTAGCGTTATCTAATGCTCCATCAGGAATATATTTCCATCCACTTTCATAAACAAATCCTGCCACTTCATTTGCAAAAACATCGTTTGGCATCATTTCTGCCCCACGAATAGCCTGCCCAACTGCATTATTAACATGGTCATACACTTGTGTATCATCTTCCGCTATACTTTTATTAGCTAGAAGCAAACTGTACTGAGCTCCAATAGTGTAATAACGACCCTCCTTATGTCTAAGGTCATTAGTTTTCATTAAATATTTTAAACCTTCTGCAAATTCATTTCGACTCTCCGCCCTGACAGCATTACCAGCGTATAAATCATCCATAAACATCTTACTAAAAGTAACTGCGCCAAAAATTATACTTATAACTACAACTAAAAATAAAAATGAATGCATTAAAGCATGTTGTGGAGAAGTTTTCAGAGAGAAAGTTTTAGACGTACCATCTGAATTTGATTCACCTTGTACAACTCTAATTGATAAAGCCCCAAGTAAACTACCCAATAAAATCAACCCTCCATCTAAATTCCAAACTGATCCTGAAAATATTAAAATAATAACTGAAACAAAAAGACCCAGTGACATCATCTTACTTTTATTACCGTATTTATTCAACATATGAACAAATGATCCAATATAAGTCAAAATAACTGCTATCAAACCAGTGAATCCTAAGATCCCAGTTGTAGTCAAACTTTCAAAAATTATTCCCCTTCCTGAATAAATCCTTACATCCATTGGCTTATTTAAAAATAAAGAAAAATTATAACCAAAAGTACTTGGGCCACTACCTAGTATAGGCTTGTTTTTTATAGTCTGTTCAGCTATTTTCCAAGAATCATTATAATTAATTGGCGGAATTTCAACAGATAAAATTTCACTTTTAAAAATAGATTCTCCAAATATAAACAAAGCAATTAAAACCAAAAAAGTTCCAACTGAAATATATATAATCTTTTGAGAAACATGTATAACTCTTGCTAATATAAAAACCAAAAAAATACTAATTGATATCAATATAGGAATCCACCTTACATATTCAAAAAGAATTGAGATATTAAAAATAGTAACCACTAAAATCAAAAAAATAAAAACATTTGTAACAGGTTTAAATTCAGAAATTTCATTAGATTCATCAACGATAGCTAACGTTGTTAGCAGCATGATTACCAAAACGCCAAAATAAACAGTCAAGCTAGCGAAAGAATCTCCTATTAGATTTAATGGAATGATTTCTAAAACATTAGATGGAATTATCTTTAACATACATAATGTAAACCACACAGAAATAGTCGAACCTATGACAACAGTTGAGAATAATAAAATTTTAGCACGCGAATAATTAACATTCAAAATTATTAAATAATACGCTAAAATCATAATTAAAACACTCACAAATCCATGTACAGAATTAGAGAAAAACCCAAAAAAACTATGATAACGATCCACCGAAAACAAAGCTGATAAGCCATATATAATCAAAAAAGCCAATAATACGAAATCCAAAGGAGTTCTACGAAGAGTTAGTGAACCTGCAATTATACTCCTAATACCCCAAATCACTAGTCCAGCAAAGGTCCATAAATAAAAATAATATTGCTTTTCAAAATTTATTCCCTGATAAGTTAAATTAAGAAAAAATAACGGCAAACCAATAAATAGCATAGAAATACTCACCATCAGTAGTTTATCTAAAATAGCAATTTTTTTTCCATCTACATTTAAATTATTATTCTCATTTTTATTAATAATTTTTTCTTGAGACAAGTATCTTTTTTGTTCTGATAATCTTTTTTTATTTTTAATATCTCCTAAATTAATTCCTATATTATTTTTTGGAGCTACTTTTTTTGATTGTTTAAATGAGTCGCTAACTGGTCTATTATTTAATGAATAACCACTAATGTTTTTAGAAAAATCTACTTGCTTCCTTGGTTGAGAAGAAAAATTTGATGCAGAGAAATTTGATTTCGCTCCATCAAAAGACTTTTTACTTTTTTTATTAATAAGGTCCATTTTTTATTACTTTAAACTTAAGATTTAAAAATCAAGATTTTAATTATTCTCTTTTAAGTCATTAAAATGACTTCTAATCTGCTCTCCAAAATTATCACTATGATTATCCACCTGACTATTATCAATTACATTTTTCTTTTTAAACTCTTCAAAAGTTAAATTATTTTTAGGAAAAACGCCAATTTCATAAAGAACTTCATCAAAAAAACCTGGCAAAATCGTTTTGTAAGTAATAGGAAATTCTAAAATAGAGATTTCTTCAACTCTTCGAGTAATCGTATTAATACAACTATTAAATAATGTATTATAAAAAGTTGGATTATCATAAACATTATTAATATCTTCTGCCAACAATTTAAAAAGTTCTTGGGATTTCTCTGGTGTAGCAATAGTTGGATATAAGTAGACCCGCTCACCCCTGCCATCTTCTCGAACATTTGTTCTAACGCCAATTAAATCTTCCTCCGTCGCCACCACATAAATAATTTCAAATTTTCTAAACAAACCCTTAATTGGCTCGAATTCTTCAAAATCTTCTCTTCGAGTTTCCACTGAAATTGCTATGTTTTCATTGTCTTCAAATCGAAAAGTTAAAAAAATATGTGCCATCCCTTCAAAATCAGAAAAATGTGAAATAACCACATCAACACCATCTAGCTTATTTAAATCAAAAGTTTTTTCAATATAATTTACTTCAGTCCCCTCTTTTTGCCAATCGAAATCTCGCAAATTTTTCACTGTAATTAAATTATCATCAATTTCTATCTTTGGTAATTTTTCTTGTCCTAACTCCCAGTCTCGGTCATGACTTGGTTTTTTTGATAAAACTACTGCAGAAAAAATAATTAAAACCAACAAAATAACATACACAAAAATTCTTTTCTTTGTCATATCTTGCACCTTCTCTTTAAAATTTTGAACTAACTTTTGCATATTCATTTTAATTAATTTTAAAAACTTAAAAATATATTTAAATTAAGATTATTCTTGTGCTCGCCGCACGGGCTTTTCGCCACTTATCGCACATGTCATGCTGGAAGATATAATTTGTCCTCGACATTAAAAATATACGGGGTTACAAATTAATCTATTCAGTGTCTACACTTTAAGCTTAAGAAAAAATTTAAAGTATAATTTTCTTCTGATATCCTAAATAAATTTTTTCAAAATTTTTCAAGATAACATTAGTGACAAATTTACAAAAATTTTCGCTGGAATTAGTGTGTCGAAGACCACTGATTACGAAACGTTTCTAAATCTTAATAAGTCAACGCCTCAATAAATTCATTAAAATTACATTTTATAAACCTTCAGTCACCTCTCGATACTTACAAAAATCACAATCATCATCGCCCTCAGGAATTTCATCACTCATCAAGCAATCTTTAATATCAACTAAAGTTTTTTCAATCCATTCATCATTTCCCTTATACGGAATCAAATCAACATCAAACTCTAATTTACTATCAAACGCCCGTAAATCAGTCCTACCATTACAATAAACGAAATAACCAACATCATCAACTCGAAAATCATTTTTTCTCAACAACCACTGATAAATTTCCATCTGTCTCTTATACACAATCTGCCAAGGTGAATGAATATCAACTTGTCCGTCTTTTGATGTAGCTTTGTAATCAACCACAATTAATTCTTCTGTTTTTTGATTGATCCACACATCATCTACTGCACCAGAAATAATTAAATTTGTCGGCTCATGATGAAATGTTATTCCTTTGAAATTTTCTCTCCACTCATCTATTTTACCACACTGAAACGGCACAATACTTTCTAAACCATAATTTTCCATCAAAGGATGACTTTCGTTTTCTGCCCGATGAATATCAAATTCTTTTTTCAATAAAGTATCAACTGCTAAATTTAGATTAAATGGAAAACTGGGTGGCTGTGCAATTCCTAATCGCCTGTCTAAATAAAAGCATTTTGGACATTTTAAAAAGTTCTCAATTTTTGATCGAGAAAGCTTAAATGGTTTTTCGCTTTTCGGATTGAATATGTTCCGAGTTCTTTTTGGATTATATTTTTTGAACATTTTAATTTTTAATTTATCTTCTTTTCACAAAGAATATCCCAAAATTTATTTATATTAAAGCTAAATCTATTTGATATCTTAATCAAAGCAAATAATTGATACACGAATTCTTTGCTTAATTTTTCTTTTAATCCAAATTCTAACTGATCATTAAATTTTCCTATCCCCTTTTTGCCCAAATCTTTTAATGTTGAATTTATCTGATTTTCCAATTTATGAGCAGTCACTTTTTTTCTAATAACGTAAGAATCTCTCAAATCTTCTAATCTTTTTTTTAATTGTCTAATTTTTTCACAATTAATTTTATTTATCTCTTCAGGAGCTAAGCTATCAAGAATAAAAAAACTATCCTTACCTTGGCTAATTTTATCAATTCTTAATATCAACGAATAACATTTAGTACAATACCCTCTTCTAAATTTATAATCACCTCTTTCACAATTTTTACATTTCATATAAAAAATTTTTTCGATTTTACAATCTCATTCTAACATTTTTAAAATTCAAAATCTACTCAAATAATACCAAAACTAACTAACCGTCCAACACCGTTAAAATTAAACTTTATTTCTATAAAAGAAAAAAGTGAATAAGTAATTTGTTTAAAGTGTTGATAGGTTTATTAATAATGGTATAAAATCTGTCCCACCATTAGCTATTTAAAAAAATTACTTACTATTTATCGAATTCAAAAAAATATCTACTGTATTATTCCAATCAAACTTCTGTAAATGTCTTGTTTTATTATTCATCAAAAGATATCGCATCCGATTATTATCTAAAATTTCTCGCAAAGCCAAATAAATCTCCTCCGACCGAAAACAATCAATCATGATTGAATGTCTACCTACGACTTCAGGCAATGACGAAGCATGTGAAACAATCGTTGGCACATCACAGGCAATCGCCTCCAAAGCTGGAAAACCAAAACCTTCGAAGAATGATGGATAAACAAATATCGATGAAAGTGTAATCAAAGCCTCTTTCTCATCCTGCGGAATATCATTTAAAATAATGATTTGATCTTTAAATTCAGAATTTTCAATAGCTTTATAAATTTTTTTTGCCTTCCAGCCACTTGCACCAGCAATCACTAAAGAATGTTTTTTTTCTGGGTTATGTTTTTTCAACAAATCAAAAGATTTAATTAAACTAACAATGTTTTTTCTCGGCTCAATTGTTCCAAAATATAAAATAAAATTAAACGGTAATTTATACTTTTCTTTGACTTCAAGTAATTTAACATTATTTCTTCCTAATTTTCCTTGAACACTTGTTTTGCCACTCAAAGTTAATTTCATCTTTTTTGAATCAATATGATAAGTTTCTTTGATATCCTTTTTTGTAAACTCAGAAACTGCAAAAATCTTATCAGCTCTTTTGCATAATAATCGTGGATTAACTACAAAATGCCAAATTCTTCTTCGTAAAGAAAAAACTTCTTTGTAATGTTCAAATGATAAATCATGCATTGTTACAAATAGTTTTGTTTTTCGGCTAACTGCATAAAAATTAATATTTGGCATATAAAAAATATCTACTCCGCCACAAAGTTTATCTAATTTTGGATAACGCAAAAACCACAATGAGAAGTTTAAAAGTTTATTTGGAATATTATATTGTTTGACTTTTACATTTTCATATTTTGTCGCCCACGAAAAATCAACTGGAACTTTTCGCCAACTATTAAAAAATAATATAAATTCATACTCTGAAGATCGCTGAAAAAGCGTTTCTAAAAAACACTTTGCAAATTCTTCAACTCCTGTATTTTTACCCTGTGCGAATAATCTCGCATCAATTCCTATTTTCATTTTTTAAGATTAATCCATTAAGTCAATTAAGTAAGTAAAAAATTGAAATACAAAATAATTCATAAAAAATAAGTAAAAAATTGATATCAGATATAATTTTAAACATATTTTTTTAGGAATAGTATTTAAAAATAAAAAACCTAAAAAAGTTGGTAATCCAATCAAATATGACCAGCCAAATGTAAACTTATCAATATAATAAATATTAAACCTATCAAAGTTATTAATTAAAGAACTAACTACTAGCATTATAAACATTGTCGTTATTGAAAAAACAAAAATAACCCAATAGTATTTTTTATTTATATTTAGTCTTTTTTGCAAAACCGTTAAAATAAAGTGATTTAAGAAAATTAACAAAAAAATTAAAACGTAGAAATTTAAATTCAAATAATCAACCCACAAATTAGCCATGAAACTCACTGTCATTATTTCAAAACCAAGAAAAACAAAAGGAAATATAAATGCCGAAACAAAACTAAATAAAATATTTTTTTTCATAAAATTATCTTAAACAAATTAAAAAACAAACTCATTCAAAGCTTTTCAAAATTATTTTTATTTTAAAAGTTTTATTTTTGTTTTTGAAAAATCTAACAATCTACAAATCTGCCTGTCTAAAAATCTATTTCTCTTCATTCCAATAATGTCGAAACATCACCACCACAAAACTAACGAATAACCCCATCATACCAGTCAATGCCAATAAAAACAACAAGCTCTTTTCTTTCAAGGTAACCACTGGCTCATCACCAATAACCACAAACCAGCCATCCTGTTTTTGCTTTTCATTCAACTTTTCCGCTTCACCATTGATATTTTTCTTTAAATCATCAGAAATAATCTTAGCATCTTTCTCGTCTGAAATAGAAAAAGTCACGTCCACAACCTGAGAAGACATCCTTTTTACACTAAAAAAACTACTCAATTGTTTATCATCAAAAGTAAAAGCTGAATTTTGCCCAAAATAATTCTCTAAAATATTTTTCACCACTCTTGGAGAACCTAACCATCGAACAACAGTATCCGCAAAACGCTCATCTGCCTGTAAACGATAAAAATCGCCATAATTATATTCATCCAAATTAGATTCACTTCCCCGAGAAATATTCAAAGTAAGCGAGGCATTGTAAGTTTCAGGTTGTATAAAAAAATAAGTCGCCCCACACAATACAAAAAACACAATAATTCCAAAAAATGTTTTTTTATATTCTATAAATATTTGTAAAAATTCTCTTAGTTCCATAAAAATAGATATTTAGATTATTAGACTTTTAGTGTTTTAATTTTTTTACTAACAAACCCATAAAAATTCGCATACGCTCCCAAACATGTCATTCCGGAAAATATATTTTCTTTTGTAGAAACGTCGATTTATCGCGTTTTATAGATAGAAAATAATTTATCCGGAATCTACACTTAAAATTTTCTCAAACTAAAAAAATATAGTTTCAATAAATAAAGTGCTCGCCGCACAGGCTATGATACATTAAACTAAAAAATTTCTAATTCTGTGCCCTCCTCTTAAATTCCTCAACTTCCCTCTCTACATATTCTTTAATCTTACCTTTAAAAATCTCCCTGTCAAATTTCAACGCAATTTCTCGATTATGTTGACTATCAAACTGGAAATTATCAAATTTCTTAATCGCACTAATTAGACTTTCAGAGCTTTGCTCGTCAAAAAATATACCCTCCTTGCCATCTTCAATATGCTCAACAATATCCCCTCCACGATAAGCAATGATCGGACGTCCCGCCGCCAAAGCCTCAATCGCCACAATCCCAAAATCCTCCTCCTGCGGAAAAATAAAAGCTTTACATTCCGCATAATATTTAGTCACTTCTTCATCAGAAAGTCTCCCTAAAAATTCAATATTCTTACCAGCTTTCTTTTTTAGTTTTTCTAACTCTGGGCCCTTACCTAAAATTTTCAAAGGCAATCCTAATTCATTAAAAGCGTCCACAACTATATCATGTCGTTTATATTTCATCAATCTTCCTACCATCAAAAAATAATCTTTCGTTTTTTCATACTTATTAAACCTCTTTACATCTACTGAAGGATTTATTACTGGAACTTTATTTTTATAATATTTATTAATCCTTCGAGCTACAAATTTAGAATTGGCAATATAACGATCAACTCTATCACTAGTCACGCCATCCCAAAGTCTAATATAATTCATAACAAAAGGGATAAACATTTTTATAAATTTTGGATAATAAAAATCATCTGTGTATTCTTGGCAATCATCCCAGGCGTAACGCATTGGAGTATGTGTGTAGCAAATATGCAGAGTGTCTGGACCTGTAATAATTCCTTTTGCATAGCTAGATGAATCCGACAAAACAACATCGTACATCGAAAAATCAAATTCTTCAATCGCCGCTGGCATCAATGGTGGAAGTGTTCGATGCCAATTTTTCGAAAAAGGTAATTTTTGCAAACTGGAAGTGTAAACTCTCCTATCAGCAAACGAATCACCCATTGCCTCTTTGCTGTAAATTAGAGTATAAATTGGTGCGTTAGGAAAAATTTCGCAAAAACACTGTAGGACTCGTTCTGCCCCACCGTGTTGCACTAAATAATCATGAACTAAAGCTATTTTCATTTAAAAACTTCTAAGATTTTTTAATTTTAATCTCAACCAATTCACCATCATCAAATCCTGTAAAAATATATTCAAATTTATAAAAAAATTCTATTAATTCATTATTATTCAAAACTTTATTCAAAGTTTTAATAGTTAAGTCAGAAAATTCTCGCCAACTTAATTCTGAAATTAATTTATCTTTAATTAATAAATATTTATCGCTTGGCACAAAGTCTTCATTGCAAGCCCAATCAGCATTATCAATATCATATTCCCTTGAACCAATTATATACAATGAATAATATTTTTTAGAATTAGCAACGCTTTCAAATATTCCAAAATTAATTACCTTTATACTATCCAAAATATTTTCTTTTTTAATAATTTTAGATATCCACTTTTCTAATTCTTTTTCAAAATTACATCCAAAACCAAGTATATTTTCAAAATTAAAGTCTAAAAATCTACGCCTCTAAAAATCTAGCGATCTAATTCTCATTATTCCAAAAAGAAATCTACCAACCAAACTGTCGCACTAACAAAAAGTGATCCCAAAAGAGCAGCTATAAATCCATCTATTGTAACTCCATCTAAGAATCCTAACATCCAAAAAATCAAAGCATTAATTACAAAAGTAAACAAACCTAAAGTTAAAATAGTAATTGGAAAAGAAAAAAACGAAATAACAGGTTTAATGATCAAACTTAAAATTCCCAATAAAATCGCTGCAATTACCGCCGTTGGAAAAAAACTATCCACACTAACACCTACACCATCAATTGAACTCAAGAGTAAAAAAACTCCAGCAACCGCAAACATTTTTATGATCAATTTCATATTTTTTTTATTAATTATTATTTAAATTATTTTAATTTACACAAGCTACCAAGACATGTCATTCCGGAAAATATATTTTCTTTTCGAACGAAGTGAGAAATTAGAAAATAATTTATCCGGAATCTATACCTAAAATTTTTTATATCTTAAAGTGTAGATTCCGGATAAACTAATTTGTATTCAATCGCTATCGCTCTTGAACAAATTATGTCTTCCGGAATGACATAATGTAAAGCGAATTACAAACCATCAATCAATTCTAATTATTCATCCGATTCCTCAACAACGAAATCGGCGTCTTCAATATAATTATAACATCCAAATACAAAGACCAGTTTTCAATATAATAAACATCCAACCGATATTCATCCTCAAAATCCAAATCACTTCTCCCCGAAATCTGCGCCATACCAGTAATTCCAGGAGTAACCGTCAAAAGACGACGATGATATTCACGATATTTATTCACCTCCCTTTCCTGATGTGGTCGTGGCCCCACTAAACTCATATCACCTTTTAAAACATTAAAAAACTGTGGAAATTCATCAATTGAAAACTTTTCTAAAATTTTACCAATCCGAGTTCGACGTGGATCATTAACAATCTTATAAATCGGACCCACTCTTTGAGAACTGTTTTTGATCAATTCTTGTTCATATTTAATAGCATTTTCATAATTAGGATTTCTCTTGGTTGTGCACCACTTCCACTTAAAATAACGAAATTTATAAACAAAAATCTCTTCTCCATTTGCACCCACTCGAGCATTTTTAAAAATAATCGGACCTTCTGGATCCTCCAATTTAATAATGATAACAACTATTAACATTATTGGACTCGTAAGAATAATCAAAGCAGTTGATCCAATAACATCAAAAATTCTTTTTGCAATTTTACCCCAACCATCTAACGGTGTATGATTAATTTCAATAATAGGTTCGCCATTGAAAATATTCACATTAAATTGTGTTGCTTGCCGTAAAGATGGAATAAACTTATAGGTAATATTATTGATCTGACAGTAATCATAAAGTTTCAAAAGTAAATCATCTGGTACTGAAGACTCATGTACAATAATCTCGTCAATTCCGAATTTTTTCTTAGATTCTTTAATCTCTCGAATATCTACATGATCCATAAAACCAACAACTCGATATCCCAATTGTGGCTTACTGATAATAGTTTCACGAACATTTTTTACTTTATTACCTAATCCAATAACCAAAACTCGATGATAGCCAATACCTTTCAAAACTAAAAGTTTTCGCTGAATTATTTGCAAAAATAAACGCCCACACATCACAAAAGAAATTATCAACATCCAAGCCATCACAATAATAAAACGAGAAGAAAACCACTCTCGTTGTAAAAAGAATCCTACCATTACTAAAACCAGAACTACAGTTGTCGCTTTAAAAACTAAATAACCCTCTTTAAAAAATTTACGAGTAGATCTAATATTATACAAGCCTTCAAAAGCATAGACCACCAAAAATAAAGGTGCAATCATGTATACAATATACATGAATTGCTCAAAAGAAAAATTGTAAAGTCCTTCCTTTTGAATTAAACTCTGGACTTGAGAAATATGCCTCAATTGATAAGCTAAAGCCGAACCCAATAAAACCATCGATAAATCAACAAAAACCTGAATAATACTAAAAGTAAGTTCTGACTTTTTCATAAAAAACTTTAACAAAATTATTTTTCCTATCTCTAAAATACTAAAAATATATACCCCTCTAAATTTCACAGGCCATCAAAAGATAATCTATAAGCTGGATTCTGTCGAGAATAGTGATTTACCTTGTTTATATGTTGCCATATAAATCCTCGCGACTCACCCCACACCCACAATTTAAATATAAATTATGGGTGTGGGGTACGGTCTTGCACTTAAGTAAGGATTTAGCCGTTTCACCTTCCATGTTTCCACAGAAGCTTATCCCGAAGGATAGATCAGAGCTTTCGCGCCAATCCGTCTCTGCTCGCACCTCATGGGTCACCCCAGACGGGAGTTACCCGCTACCTCGCTGTCTTCGTAAAAAAAAGACAAGTGTCCAGACTTTCCTCTCCGTAGAGCCACTATTTAATCATCTTTTAATGGACAATATTATTTAGAGTATTATTTTTAACTGTGGTTATTATACAATAAATTTAACGAAAAATAAAGGAAAAGTTGATTGACTTTTTAATCTCTCTATTGAGTTGAATACAATATTTTAAAAGTTCAGATTTAATTTTAAAATTGAAAAAAAATATAAATCATTTAATTTATAAAAAATTTTCTATAAAATTTCTAGTCTACCAACTCTTTATTCTTATTAATGTTGCTGAAAAGCTGGTATTTAAAAAGTAAAAGGCAAGTCCACAACAGAAAATGCCTTTTTAAAATTCTAAATTTATATAAAAATTTAAACTAAGTAATATTTTCCATCTTTCTTCTTTGCTACAGCATTTAAATTAGTTTTAATAGTTGAAGGACTGACCTCTCGAATCTTCAATACGCTCTTCACAATATCATTTGCTGTCAAAGCCTCTGCAGAATTTTTCAAAATATTCTTAATCACATCTTCAACAGTTCCCTCAGCATAGCCCCAAGACTCCAGAGCATAGATACCCCGACCGACCAAAACAAAATTCTTATTCTTAATTAACTCATTATGAACGGTTTGTTCATGAGACTTGCGGTTGCCTTTGTTCAAACCTGCATCATTAATAGCTTCAGTAATTTCAGAAAAGTGCATCGGTCGCTTTTTTTCTTTCAAAACAATAACTGCTTTTTCTCTCACACCTCTTGGACTAATATCATCCCATTTAATCATTCCCCACTTACCAAAGGGATTATAATCAATTTCATTAGATGCTTCTAAATAATTTCGTAAAGAAACTTTACAAACTTCATTGTTCTTTTCTGAAACTTTTTCATATAAACTATTGTAATCAAAAGTGTCCTTATGACTTTCAAATATTTTTTTCACTATAATATGCGTTTCATTCCACTGATCAATATCAAAATCCTTAAAAATAATGACATCTTCCAACACTGGATATTTTTTAAAATTAGCCGAATTTAAATGTTCAGTAATTTCTACAAAAAATCGAATTGATCCTCTTTCATAATTGTCATCACCTGCCAAATCATTTAACAAATATTCTCCTACAACAATTCCATTTTTATCTTTAACATAATTTAAAATTTCCTTTTCAGTTAACTGAAAAAGTTTTTGATTTTTTTGATTGCGAACTTCTCTAATTCCAGAATTTACAATTTGTCTTACTCTTTCTCTACTTACCTCATAATCATCACCGATACCTTGTAAAGTCATTGATTTTTTATATCCTATACCAAAACGCTTTTTGACGATGTCTTGTGTTCTTTCTGATAGATTTTTCAATACTTCGCTTATTGCAGTGTAAAAAGTCTTTTCTTGTTTTTCTTGGTTGCTCATACTTTAAAATTAATGAATTCTATTAAACTATATAATAACAAAATAGCTCTTTTTTGTCAACTGATTTTTAGCAAACCTTTTATTTTTAGCTTAAAACAAGGATTCTTTGGCATTTTCATCTTTGACTTTATTCTAAAAATATGCGATACTGAAATAATTGAATCAGCTTAAAACTTTTTAAATTTATGTTTGAAAAAATTAAAAATGAGCCGACTATTTTTCTTTTCAGAAAGATGTGGAAATTTTCTGAAGGCAATCGCAAGAAGGTTGTTTTGTTTATGGTTTTATTTTTATTTTCAAATTTAGTAGGATTAATAGAACCAATAATTTTAGCAAAATTATTAAATGAAATTCAAAATAATGGAATCGATGCAGAAAATATAAAATTTTTAATTTTACTTTCAACATCCTTTATTTGGTTAAGTCTAGCTTTTTGGATTTTTCAAAGCAATGGTCGTATTTTAGAAAGAACCAATTCATTTATTGTAAGAAAAAAATATAAAGAATATTTATTAAAAAAAGTTTTAGATTTTAATTTAAATTGGCATAGTAACATGGATAGTGGAGATACTATTGATAAAATAAATAAATCTACAACTGGACTTTTTAATTTTTCAGGTACCACTTTTCGTGTTTTGTATATAATCGTTCAAATAATTGGAGTCACTATTGCTTTAACATATTTTGATTTAAGAATTGGAATATTCAGTTTATTTAGCACAATTTTTGCATTTTTTATATTATATCAATTTGATAAGCGACTTGTGCCTCAATATAAAAAACTAAATAAATATGAAAATAAAATTGAAGCAAAAATATTTGATTCAATTTCCAATATAACCAGTGTAATAATTTTGAATATAAAAAAAAGTGTTTTGAATAATATTTCTAAAAAAATAAATAACCCTTTTATTTTATATAAAAAAAATGTGGTATTAAATGAAAGGAAGTGGTTTACAGCAGACATTTTATTCAATTTATTGATAGTAATCTTACCATTAACTTTTTACATTTTTAATATTTACAAATATTCTTTAGCAGTTGAAATTGGAACAATTGCTGCTTTAAATGCGTATTTAAATAAAATGAGAAATGTATTTTTTAATTTTAGTGGAACTTATGAAGAATTAATCCAAAGAAAAGCCTCTATCCAAAATGCAGACTCAATCGAAGAAAATTTTAAAAAAAATGAGCAAATTATCAAAAAACCAATTGAAAATTGGAATGAAATTCAAATTACCAATCTAAATTTTTCTTATCAAGAAACTCAAGGAGAAATCCATTTAAATAATGTAAACATAAATATAAGTTCAGGAGAAAGAATCGCCTTAATCGGAGAATCAGGCTCAGGAAAAACAACATTCCTCAAAGTGCTCCATGGACTTTACGATAACGCTCAAGCAAAAATATCAGTCGACAACAATCAAAAATCAGAAACAAATTTTGATGATTTAGATCTAAAAACAATGTTAGTTCCCCAAGAACCAGAACTATTCTCTTCAAGCGTCCGTGAGAATATAACATTCGGATTAGAATACACTCAAGAAGAAATTGAAAAAATGACTAAATTAGCCGAATTCAGCGACGTCATAGAAAAACTACCCCAAAAATATGATTCTGTAATAAATGAAAAAGGTGTCAATCTATCAGGCGGACAAAAACAAAGACTCGCCTTAGCTCGTGCTTTAATATTTGCTCAAGAAAAAAATATAATTCTCTTGGATGAATCCACATCATCAGTCGATCCAGAAACAGAAGTAAAAATTTACAAAAATATTTTTAGACATTTTAAAAATAAAACTGTCATTGCTTCTATTCACAAAATTAATTTATTAAAATATTTTGATCGAATCATAATGTTTCAAGATGGTAAAATTGTTGACTCTGGGACTTTCAACGAATTATTAGAGACAAATGAAAAGTTTAAATCTGACTGGGAAGAATATATCAAGAAAGCATAATTTATTTTCTCAATTCAAAGTAAATAAAGTGCTCGCCGCACGGGCTTTTCTGAACAAGGGGTCATGACCCCTTGTTCAGATTCTAAAAATTTTCTGTCATTCTGAACGGATTTATTTTTTTCAGAAAAAATATAGTAGTGAAGTCTGCCTATCGGCAGATAGGAATCCCCCACAGAGAATCACAAAACAATATTTTTAAAAAACTGAAAATACTAAAATCAAAAAAGCCGACCAAAAGGTCGGCTTTTTATCTTTGAAAAATATCAAATACTAGATTTGAATATCATCAACTACTTCACTAAGAGTTTTCTTCTCACCATCTCTATTTTCTCGACGAGCTGGTCTTTCAGATCCCTCTGGTTCATCAATCTTCAAGTTAACACGAGCGTTGTTTCGAGCACCTACTACACGTAGTAATGTTCGCAAAGCCTTAGCTGTGCTTCCCTCACGACCAATAACCATTCCCATATCAGCTGCGTTTACACCAAGAGTTATCAAAACACCCATTTCATCAACTGTACGATCAACTTTCACATCGTCAGGATTATCCACTAGCATTTTTACTACCTCTTCGATAAACTTTGCATCTTGTTCTTGTTCCATATTTTTAAAATATAAATTCTTTATTATTTTGGAAAATTGATAACGGCGTTTACGACCTTATCAACGCTGCATGAATATCAATCTTTCTACTTAAAATTATATACTAAAATTAAACTCCCTGCAAACGCTTTAAAAAATAAAATATATTTGTCACGCAGACTTCAAAAAATAAATTTAAAACATAGTCGCCATTGTAAAAAATAATGTCCAGAAAAATCCAAGAACCCTTGAGAAAAAATTGGAAAAAATTGGAATCGATAAAATGAATACAATAAAAAAGATCCCCCATCGCTCTAATGTTATCCTTGTTTTTGAATCAATATCAACAAAATAAAAAAGTAATTTTGAACCATCTAATGGCGGAACTGGGATTAAATTAAAAACTGCTAAAATTACATTCCAAAAAATCAACATCACACATATTGAAAATAAAATACTCATTGGTGCACCTGCCACTAAAATTGATAGTTCACTCCAATTACTTAATTGTGAAATAATATCCCACTTTATCGCAATAGATAGAGGAGTTAACATTCCTAAAATTGATGCAATCAAAGCTATGGAAAAATTTGTAAATGGACCTGCAAATGCTACTAAAACCTCACCCCATTTTCCACCTCGCAACTCATACGGATTGTACGGCACTGGTTTTGCCCATCCGAATGCAAATGCTCCACCTGACATATAAAACATTAATATTGGTAAAATTATTGAACCAAATGGATCAATATGTTTTATTGGATCTAAAGTTAATCGTCCTGCTAATCTAGCTGTGTGATCACCTAACCACATTGCCATAACTCCATGTGCAATTTCATGCAAAATAATACTAAAAAATAATGTTACTAGATAAAATATTATTAAAATAATTTGTTCCATAAATGTTTAGTTAAAAAATAAAGATAAAACTCACCTTCTAAATAATAACATGAATTGATGTAGATTTGTAGATAACTAAATATTTAAATTTACAAAATTTTTATCGCGGTTTTTTTAATATAAAAATGTAGCAACACTATATCTCTCAAAACTTAACTTTCCAATAATTTATTTACATCAACCCAATTCCCACTTTCTTTAATAAGCTTAATCAATTCATCAATTATCTCTTCTTCAGGAACATTCCTTTTGACCAATTCACTTCAATAATAAAGACTAACCTTTCTTGAAAAGTCTCCAGCATAACCATAATCAGATCCAACCATTTTGCCAGGACCATTCATAATACATCCAATCACCGCAATTTTTAAGCCTTTCAATTGACTCATTTTAGCCTTTATTTTTTTAGCTACTAATTCAAAAAATATCAAATAAAGCTCTTCTGCAATAAGAACATAAAATAAACGCTGTCTTTGTGATTTTTCACTGAACTACTTTAAAATTATATAACGTAATAGTTCTCTACTTACAGTCAGGATTTTTATAAATTTTATAAGTTAATGCACTAAAATCTAAAAGTAACCAAATGGAATTAAATTTAACTTTTGCTTAAATTTTTCTTAAAATAACTTAATTTTAACTAAAATCCACTTGCCCATTTCTCAAAAAACCTTATAATTAAATTGTTCATGATTTTACAATCTTAAATTAATAATTTAAAAAATAATATGAAAAAAAATAACTTAAAGCAAAAAGAAACAGTTTGCGTTGTTGGCTTAGGGTACGTTGGTCTTCCCCTAGCAGTTCGTGCAAAAGAAAAAGGATATAATGTAATTGGTTTAGAATTAGATAAAAAAAAGATTGAATTAATTAATAAAAAACAATCACCAATTGAGGATGAATATCTTTATGAAAATTTACCTAAATATTCAATTAAAGCTACCGATGATGCAAAGGAAATAAAAAAAGCAGACATTATTTTAATTTGTGTACCAACTCCCGTTGATAAATATTACAATCCAAATTTAGAACCTGTTCGAAAATCTTGTGAAATGGTTGCTCAAAATTTAAAAAAAGGAGCTTTAGTAGTTTTAGAATCAACTGTGAATCCTGGAGTTTCTGAGGAAATCGTTCGTCCAATATTTGAAAGTTTTAAACATAAAGTCGGTTCTGATGTTTTCATTGCTCACTGTCCCGAAAGAATTAATCCCGGAGATCCAAAATGGAATGTAACTAACATACCTCGTGTAGTAGGAGCTTTCACAAAAAAAGGATTAAAAAAAGCCGTTGACTTTTATGAAGATATAATTGATGGCGAAATTCGACCGATGAAACATATTCGCGAAGCTGAAGCTTGCAAAGTTATTGAAAATTCTTTTCGTGATGTAAACATTGCCTTTGTAAATGAATTAGCAAAATCTTTCGATGCACTAAATATTGACATTAAAGATGTCATTGATGGAGCAAGTACCAAACCTTTTGCTTTCATGCCTCATTATCCATCTTGTGGAATTGGTGGACATTGCATCCCAGTTGATCCTTATTATTTAATCGAGAGAGCTAAACGAGCAGGCTTTGATCATAAATTTTTGCGTACTTCTCGAGCAATTAATAATTCAATGCCAGAATACACTGTAGAACTTTTACAAGACAGCCTTAACCAAGTAAAATTACCATTAAATGGAACAAATATTGGAATTCTTGGAATTGCCTATAAACCAAATGTAGATGATGATCGAGAGTCTCCTTATTATGCTATTGTAAAATCTTTAGAAAAACATGGTGCGAGAATTCATTCTTTTGATCCACACATTAAAGAAAAATCTTCAGTGAAAACTTTGGCGACTTTGCTAAAAAAATCTGATGCTATTATTCTTGTGACTAATCATAAAGAATTTAACGATTTAAATGGAAAAACACTAAAAGCAAATAAAATTAAAGTTATTATCGATGGTAAAAATGCTTTGGATAAAAAAGATATAGAAAAAAATAGTATTGTTTATAAGGGGATCGGAAGATAAAACATTTAGTTTAAATACTCTCGAATAAAAAAACTGCCTTAATTTAAGGCAGTTTTTTATTCAAAAATCAATCATATATATTTTAATTTAAAAGATTTATTTTTAATTTAAAGATTTTTAAAAAATAATAAGGTAAATTATGAAAATCTCTTTTGCGAAAAATATTAAAAGATTATTTTCTCTTACATTTCCCCATCTTCAATTTTTTATCACAAACATTTTTCTCTAGATCACGAAAAACCTTTTCTGAAATCAAGCCTTTTTTATAAAAACTTTTTTGACACTCATACTCCTTACTTAAACAAGATCGTTGTGCAGTTCTAATTCTTTCAGGAATAACCACTTCAGGAAATTGCTCTTCTAATTTCTCTACTTTTTTTTGAGCATTATCATGCCATTCTTGATACCTTTCAATAATTTTATCCAAAATACCCTCCTCTCCAAAAATAGCATGGTGCTCTGCTAACTTTTCTAAATCACTAATAACTTTAAATCCTGCAATTCGACGAGCTCTATAATGTTGTAAACGTTCTACAATTTTACTCTTTTGATTTTTCTTAAACAAAAATTTAACAATATCACGAATAATTCCTATAGGAATTTTATTGATCCAAGAAATTTGTTGTGGTATTTCTGGAGCGTATTTTATCGGAGACTTCCTTTCTTCTGGTAATTCATTACGATCCAAACGATCCATCTGACGAAGAATACTTTCATTTAAAGTACAAAATCTATTTTCTGAAATTTCATCCTGTTCCAATAAATTTTGATAACATTTTTTCTCTATTTCTAAAGTGTAATAAGTCAAAATCTTTTCTATTTCTCGACTAGACTTATTATTTAATTTATTCTGTATTTTTTGCAAATTAACAATAGCCTCATCTTCCGCTGTAGAATATCCCCTCTCTAAATCTTTAAAAATATCCTCTGAAATATAATCTTGTTCACGAATTTGGTGTAAATACTCCTTAACCTCCTCATCTATTAATATTTCAGCTTCAAATTTTTGAATCTTTTCTGAGGCAGTAAAATCGATAAATTTAAGCTTCTTCAACAACAATGGAATAGTCATTGCATTAAAAATAAATGTAGCTAAAATAGTTCCCGCTGTCATCGCTAATAATTCTGAAAAATACTGAAAATCCTCTGGTATCAAAAGAACTGCTGTTGCAGCAATTGCTCCACGAAGACCTCCCCAAAAAACAACAGTTTGATATTTAAAAGAAATTTTTTCACATTTACTTCTAAATAAATTTGAAATTAAAAATGAAACAAAAACAGAAATAGGTCTAGCAATTAAAATAACCACAAATGCTGAAATTAAAACTAATCTCCAATGAGAAATAAAATCAACTTGAACAAACTTCATTCCTAACAATAGGAAAATCAAAGAGTTTGCCACAAATCCCATAAACTCCCAAGTTTCAGTAAAAAGATTTCTCGTTTCAGATGATAATTTTCGCATACCAAAATTACCAACAACCAACCCAGCTGACATTGTAGCTAATATCCCTGAAACTCCCAAAATACCTTCAGCAAAGATAAAAGTGGCATGAGCCAATATCAAGCTTAAAGTAAGTTGCACGCCCTTTGATTCAGACTTAGCAATAGCATAAGTAAAAACCCAACCTAATACTAAACCTATTCCTAAACCTTTCATTAAAGAAATAATAAAATTTCCACCTTCATTAATAAATAATTGAGAACTCAAAGCAACCGTTCCACCAATGACTACTTTTATAACAAAATTGAAAACTATTAAACCAGTTCCGTCATTTAATAAGCTTTCTCCATCTATCATAGTAGATAATTTCTTAGGAGTCCTTAATTCCTTAAAGATAGCCAAGACTGCCACTGGATCCGTAGCTGAAATAAGAGCTCCAAACAAAAAAGCTACACCCCAATTAATTCCCGTGAAATAATACATCAACCCCGCAACAATACTAGTAGACAAAAACAAGCCAAATGTTGCCATTAAAGCGACCTCACCTAAAACTCCTTTTAACTGACGAAAATTTAAATTATAAGCCGACTCAAAAATTAAGGTTGGCAAGAAAATATAAAAAACAACTTCCGGAGAAAATTGAAAATGCTCAAAAATACTAATATCAAAATAATCAACCAATAAAGCTAGCATTAATCCACCAAGTAAAAGTCCTACTGAAAAAGCTACTTTTATTTTTTTACATATAGCGTGAACAATTGTAGCAAAAGTAAGGCTAGAAAAAATTGCGATTGCTCCATATAAAAATTCTGAGTGTTCCATATATTATATTATTTTAGTTAAAAACTATTTTTAAATATCTTAAAATACACTTCAACATACCATAAAAAAAATAAAAAGTCAAGAGAAGCTCCTGACCTTTTATAAAAACAAATCGTATGTTCTATAGTCTATCCTTATAGTTTTTTGCCCAATACATCACATCATTTGCATAATTTACGCAAACACTTCTGGAAATATTAGATCCACAATAATATCGACGAGCTGCATCAAATTCTCCGCTCTTACTAGAAGCTCCGGAGTCTTTTAAATACTCAGCCATAGCCATAACGCCATCAGTCAAACTCCACGGATCAGCTGGAGAATGTCCCGTATACTTTTCAATTCTTGACTCATAATGTACCCATGTTGTAGGCATAAATTGAGCCACTCCCATAGCACCACCAATACCATAACTTAACGGACAAGAAACTTTCTTTTTTTTGTAATCATATCCTAAATCTTTACATATACGTTTGAATATTTTACTATTCGTGTCTCCCATTCTACTTTTTTTATATGTACAACCTCCTGTATAGCGTCCTAAATTTGTTTCTTTAACTAACATTCCTAAAATGAAACTTTTTCGAACACCTGTTTTTTTACTAGCAAATTCAGCTGCCTCTCCAATATCGCCTGCCTCAACTGATTCTCCTAATAAACTAGATAAATCTGATTCAACTTCTGCCAATTTAGTATTTAACTCAGAAATTGTAGCTTGTTTAGAAGATATTTCACTTTGAGTTTGATTTTTTTCAGAAGCTAAAGTTTGTTCCTGTTTCTGTTGAAGTAAATGTAAGTCCTTCTTTTCTTCCACAACACCTTGAACTTCCCTTTTTTTATTCTGTGTAATTTCTTTTGTGTTATTTATTTCATTAACTAAATCCAAAACATCATCCTTTAAAACATCATAATCATCCGCTAAACCAAGGAATTTACTTTCATTTTCAGAATTAAATATTGAAATAAAAGTTGCTTCATTCTGTTGATAATTCAATCTTCTTAAAGTTGAAGCTAATGCCCTTTGATAAAGTTCTTTTTTTTGATTAAGTAATTCTAATTCTTTATTATGACGTTCAATTTCTTGCTCTCTACTTTCAATCTCGCCTTCAGTTTCTTTTATCGATTGTTGTGCTGAAACTAAAGACTGTTGCACTACATTTAAATTTTGTTGTAAATTACTCTTTTGCGCTTCAACTTTTTCAAGTTCTCCTTCAATTTCCTCTTTCTTCTCTTCAATTTTTTCTTTTTCTTTTTCAATTTTTTTCTCAACCTCTTTTAATTCTTCTTTTTCCTCTTCTGTCATCTCTTCTTTTTCCTCATTATCATCCGCCAATACAAAATGATTTATACTAATAAAACTAATTAAAAATATTAGCGTAAAAAGTAAAGTATATTTTGTTTTTTTATTTGTTTTTTTCATTCTTTTAAAAACTGGTCTATTATCTAAATTTTACTTTCCATTCTCTTAACTCCTCAAAAATTTTATCATTAAAATCTTTTGGCTTATATTTAAAAATTAAATTTAAAATATTTAAACAATGATTTGTTAATTGCTCTTTATTATTTTGAGCATAATACCACTTAAAACTATCTATTGTATCAGCAGCTTTAACTATTAGAGCATCTTGTCCATCCTTTACACACCTTTTAATAAGCTCTTCATTTCTTTTACTTTTTTCTATTGATTTATTCTTAGTACTTGCCAAAACTAATTTAGCAACATCTCCTCCAAACTCTTCTTTTAATATTTCTACCGTTATATCTGACCATTCAATTGCATCATGCAGTAATCCTGCTAAAACAATATCTTCAGAATATCTATTTTCATGTAAATAAACGCCCACTCTAATATCATGAAATAGAATAGATTTTCTACTGTCTTTATCAGAAACTGGAAGATATTCCGAAATCAATCTTACAGCTTTTTCAAGTTTCATAATTGAAAGCTTATTCATACCACAACAATAGTTATTTAAAAATCATTCAACTAAACTCATAATACCATACATCCGAAATACAAAAAAGTCGTCTTTATTCGACGACTTTTAAGTTTTAAGTTCCAAAAAAAATTATTTTTCTTCTTTTTTTCCTTCCTCACTATTTTCTTCAACAACATCCTCAGCAGCACCTTCAACTTTAGAAACATCTGCGTTAACCTCTTCATCAAGAGCTTCCATTTCAGCATTTGTTCGAGGTGGCATTACTGAAGCAATAATACTTTTTTCATCTAAAACTAACTCCACTTCACCTTTAAGTTTAATATCATTAGTGGTGATATGATCCTCAAAAGTAACTATCTTACTCAAGTCAATCTCAATTTCACTTGGTAAATCAGCTGGTAAAGCTCTAACATTAACAAAATCGAAAGATTTAACTAGAGTACCACCTAAACTTTTAACTGCAGCAGACTCCCCAACAAATACCAATGGAACTTCAGCTTCAGTAAATTCATCCATTCTAACCTGTATAAAGTCAATGTGGATTACATCATTATTAATTTTATCAACTTGATATTCATGCACTAAAACATTTAATGCCTCATCTTTGTTAATTTTTAATTCAATAACTGTGTTTTTACCTGATTCACTAAATGCTCGTATAAATTCAGCCTTTTCTACCCAAAGAACAATTGATTTCATTCCAGTACCATAAACAACTGCTGGAATTCTATCTTCAACTACTGAACGCATTTTTCGTCCCATTTCCTCACGCTTCTCCACTTTAAGAGCTATTTTTTTACCCATAGTATTTTAAATTATAATTAATTACTTTTCTTGCAGACATCACTAGTACATCCGCTAAAATTATTTAAATATTCATGAACCTCGATAACATCATCATCCGATATAGACATAGCTCCAAAGAAATTTTTAGCTTCTCGAGCATTGACATCAGCTAAAACACCCATAGTTATAATACCCATTTCATTTTGAGTAATAAAAAATACTATAGATGCTAAACATTTTTCACACGATACATAAATAGCTGTACGATCCTTATCTTTACCAACTGGCTCACAACTCAAACTATCCTGTTTTGATCCACATACAGGACATTTTTGTGGTATTATTCGGTCATATTCACGTGAAATATTCATAGAGTTATATTAATATATTTACAGAAAAAAAGCAAATTAAGAAAATAGATCTAATTTAAAAATTCTGTTTATTTTTATTAATTTTAGACTTAAGTATTTCTAATATTTTCTCTTTATTAAAAGAATAAATTCTAATATCTGGAATTTTATTTTTACTATGCTTGATTCGAATATATTTATTAAAATCGACATATCTTTCAATAGCAACATATTCTATATCTTCATAATTTAAAATAATCTCTTTTTGAAAATATCTAATCACTATAAAATCATCATATATAGATAATCTAGCCATGAATGGGGGTATAACTGCGGAATTAAATAGACCTGCACACCGCTCTTTATATAAAACCTCTTTATTTCTTTCAAGCTCTAAGATTTTATTAGTCTTTTTAAAATAAAAAATAATTATAAAAACAGCCACAAACCAAAGAGCCTTAAGATCTACAATCAAGAAAACAATAACATCCATATATGTTTTTCTTATTTAAGCTAATTAAAAAATTAACCCTCCAACTTCCTCAACTCCTCAATCAATCTTTTCTCTTTTCCAGAAAGCTTAGTCGGAACATCAACAATCACTTTAACCAAATGATCACCTCGCCCAAAACCACGCAACTTCGGCACACCTTTAGAACGAATACGATAAGTTTCACCCGATTGAGTCCCAGCTGGAACTTTCATTTTTACAGAGCCCTCAACAGTTTCCACATCAATCTTATCTCCCAAAGCCGCCTGAGCAAAACTCACATGAACTGTACTACTAATATCATCACCATTCCGTTCAAAACGATCATCCCGAACAACAGAAATAGTCACCAACAAATCGCCTGCAGGAGCACCATTCTCACCAGCTTCACCCTTACCGCTCATCGCCAATGTTTGACCAGCATTAATCCCAGCTGGAACTTCCACTTTTTCAATAATTTCTTCTTTATGCCGACCATCACCGCCACACTGACTACATTTTTTATCAAAACTTCTACCTTTACCTTTACAATCATTACAAACAACATTCTGTGCAAAATTCCCCAACATAGTTCGCATCATTTTCTGAATTTTTCCACTTCCCTTGCAAGTCTTACAGGTCTCTTCTTTACTTCCAGGTTCACCACCATTACCACCACATTTTTTACAACTAATCGATTTATATAATTTAATTTCTTTTTGAACACCTGAAATCATCTCTGCAAAAGTAATCTCCATTTCAACTTGAATATCTCGTCCTCGAGATTGTCCTCCGCCACGTCCACCACCAAAAATATCCGAAAAAATATCACCAAATCCCTCGCCACCACCAAAATTAAATTCAAAACCACCATCTTGACCTCTAAATTGATTAGGATCAAAACCACCACTTTGTTGACCACCGCCAGCACCATTGAAAGTTTGTCCAAACTGATCATACTGAGACTTCTTCTGCTTGTCTGACAAAACCTGGTAAGCCGAATTAATTTCTTTAAATTTAGCTTCATCACCACCCTTTTTATCCGGGTGATACTTATGAGCCAATTTTCGATAAGCTTTCTTAATTTCATCTTCAGAAGCGCCTTTATCAACTCCTAAAATTTTATAATAATCTTCTGCCATTTTGTTTATTTTAAAGTTTAAAAAATATAAAGTGCTCGCCGCACGGGCTTTTTAGATTTTATTTTTTCTAAAAGTTTTCTGTCATTCTGAACGCATTTATTTTTTATTTAAAAAATAAAGGAGTGAAGAATCCCCCAAAGAAAATCATAAAACCGTTAATTTTAACTCTTAAAGTTTAATACCAATTTATCATAAAATAAAAAAATTAGCAATCACTTGACTTGAGTGCTAATTTTAATTTAAAAGACTATTTAAAAAATCCTATATTCTACTACTCTCAGTATTATAAAATACCAATCAAAATTAAACCGAACTCTGTGAAATAATCATTTCCGTTTCACGTTTAACCTTCGTCACTTTTATAAAATTAATCTTTCGCAAGATCCAAAATAATCCAACTACTAGCAAAACTATAAATGGTCGCAAAATTGCTTTTAAAGTCAAAGCAGATACAAAAAGCAAAATAGTCAAAAACAACGCTAAATAAGAAACCCTTCCTTCTTCCTCTGTATCACCATTTTTATTTTTACTAAACCAACCTGCTATCTTCTCATACATCATGTCATCAAAAACATCCGCAATATATTCTTCACCACTTAATTCTCGCCCTAACTGCTTAGATAAATTTTTTCTCATCGTCTCCACTACAATTTCATCAACTTTTTCACTACCTGCCATTTTAACATCCTCAACCTTACTACCAACACTTTCTACAACTTTATCTTTGTCGATTCCAATATTACTCAAAAAACCACCAAACATACTTTTATCCTCTTGAGATTCATTTTCATCAACTACATTTATCAACTGCTCGTTCTCAATTAAATTTTGATCTCCCTCGCCCTTAACACTCATCAACAAAAATTCATCCACTGTAATTTTACTAGATCCTTCACCTTCCGCATTTTTTGTCTTAACAAATTTTCCTAAAATATTCCCTGAAATGCTAACTTTATCAAATCTAGGCATCAAATCCAAAACACCACGATCATGTACCATCCAATAATATTGACTACACATTACAAAAATAACAGAAAAAATAATTCCACTAATTCCCAAACGTACCAAATTTCCTACATTAATCTTTGCGCTGTCTAAAAGTGCTTTACGCATTTGATGAACTGTCCAATAAGTTATCAAAAAACTCAAAATAATAACTAAACCATGCCAAATCTGTAATGCAAAAAATAAACTAATTGCAAAAGAAGCAAAAATAGTCCCTAAAAGCATCTCTTTAATATGTACAGTAATTGAATAAATCAAAAGAAGAACTATAAAAAAGGAAATGCTTAAAATTGGCAATAACCAAGACTGAATTCCCTCAAGATCGCCATTGACAGTCTGACGAAAAAGAAAGAAAAAACTACTCGCACTAATCAAAAGTAAAACTGACATTATAATATCGTAAAAGTAAGCCTGAAAATCTCTTTGTGGCGGAAAATAACCAGCTGCATCTAGATCAGTTGCCATGCTAGATTTTTGCCTAATATGTTTTCCTCCACTACTCTTTAAATTAAGTAACGGACTACTCTTAATTTTTTTATTAAATTTTTTATCTTTTTTCTTTGAAGATTTATTCTTTTCTTTTTTCTTATCACTTTTAACATTATCTTCATCAGCTACAGAAGCTTTAAGATCGCTCTTCTCTTTTTTCTTATCAGACCTAAAATCTAATTCGTTAAAATTCATATTTATTTTTGTTAAACTATTTTGAAATAATTGATTACACCAAAAAATCAACCAAATTTAAAAGACTTTTATTTAATAATTTTATTTTAACATGGGAACTAAATACTTAAAAGGCACGGTGATCGTGCCTTTTTTAAATCTATCTATTTCCAGCTCTTCTTGCAGTAAATTTATTAACTCGTGATGCACTAACTTTATTTCCTTTAGGAGCAGGATTTTTAAAACCTTGAGGTGCAGCATTTTTCTTTGCACCACTTTTTTTCTTCTTCATAATAAATTCTATTATTAAAAAATTAATTCCATTATTATTACTTTAAAAATATTTTCAAAACTTAAATTAATCAATTCTAGTCATTACACCATCAACCTTTTTATAAACTCTATCCTTATTTTTTTCAATTTTATTTAAAATTTCTTTTTCTAAATCCACATCCAGAATTTCTGCGATTCCCAATAAATATATAGCAACATCGGCCAATTCTTCTCCTAAATCTGGCAGTTTTTTATCATAAGATCTATATGCTTCAGATAATTCTTCGCTCGTTAAACAAAATTCTCTAGCGATATTCTTTACATCAAAACCTTTTTCGATCTTATTTTGGTAAATTTGTTCTTGTATTTTCTTTAAATCAATCATAATTATTATTTTAAAAACTTAATTCAACATCTGAACCAATCTTGCAAAAGTCTCAGGATTCAAACTAGCACCACCAATCAAAACTCCTTGCACATACGCATTATGACAAATATCCGTAACATTTTCTGAATTAACACTACCACCATAAAGAATTCTGGTTTGACTAGAAAGTTCTTGACTATAAATTCTAGAAATCACATTCCGAATAAAAATAACCACTGTATGAATTTCCTCTATCTTTGGTATTTTCCCACTACCAATCGCCCAGACTGGTTCATACGCAAAAACAACTTTACTAAATTCCTCTGAATCTAAATTTTCCGCAATTAAATTTACTTGATTTTTAATGTTTTCCATTTCATCTTCACCATCTGCAACATAACCAACGCAAACAATCGGAATCAATCCAGTTCTCAAAGCCATTAAAGTTTTTTTCATCACAATGTCATTATTCTCTGAATTGTATTCACGTCTTTCGCTATGACCTAAAATTACATACTTTCCACCCAATGAAGAAACTGTTTTTGGTGAAATATTACCCGTATAACTACCATGTAATTCCCAAAAACAATCTTGTGCACCAAATTCAACTGGAAGTTTTCCAATTACATTAACAAAATGATCTAAATGTGCAATCGGTGGACAAAAAACGATTTTATTTTTACTTTCTTTACTTAATTTTTTAAAAAACTCATAAGACTGCAGGCAATATTCATCACGTTGTGATTTGGTTTCTAAGTTCATTTTCAAATTCCCGACAATTAATTTGTTCATATAAAAAGATTAGAAAATAATGATGATGCAAATATAGACAATAAAACCAGTATAATTCCTGAAATAACTGAGCCAATTGCTAAAAGTGGAATCGCCTTTTTGAAAGGAATATCGAAAATACTAGCCGCCACTGCTCCAGTTACAATCCCTGTAAATGGCAACGGAATTGCCACAAAAGCTATCAAAGCGAAAGCTCCCCACTTTTCAAATTTATCAATATTTTTTGTTTGAATTCGGTGAATATATTTTTTCCAAATTTTATTTAACCATTCAATTTTCTTTAGGAAAAAATCGAATATATTATCTACAAAAACAAACGTTAAAATCCCCACTAAAACATTACCTAAAATTGAGTAGATAAAGGCTGCAAATGGATTCATTTCATATCCTATGATTGCTACAGGAATTGAAGCTCTTATTTCTGTAATTGGTATCATTGCGAGTAGGAATGTTGCCCACTCATGCGACAAATTTGAAACTGATTCTATAATTATTTCTTTCATTTATTTATTTAAAAAATTAAAATCCAAAATCACTATAAAAGCTATCTTTACGTATATTTTCAAGAGCCTGTTTAATAAAAGGAATTGTATTTTCTGGCAAGTCATCCAAATCAAACCAACTAACATCATCACACTTATTAGACTCTGCAACTTTCGGTTCGCCTTTCCATTTTTTTGCCATAAAAAATACATCGATTCTATTACCATTTTGTTGTCTATGTAAAACATGTACTGCATCAAGACTATCTGAACATAAATCAATATCAACCTCTTCTTTAGCTTCCCTAATCATTGCATCTTTGTACGCCTCACCATCATCAACATGACCGCCGACCAAACTATAATTTCCATCTTCATAACCAGTATTGTATCTTCGCAATAAAAGAATTTTATTATCTTTAACTAAGACAAGATAAATTCCTGGAGTTATTTTTAATCTCTCTTTAGACATATTTTTAAATTTTATATTTTTTAAATAATTCTTTCATAAATCTTAAACAAAACCCTACAAACTATCCCTCAAAAACTTTGCTGCATCTTCTGGAGAAATTGGCACAACCTCAATATCCGTCGCAAACTCAAACCCAGCATAAAGATGAGTCCTCGGAAAAATATCAATATGATAACTATAATGCTGATATGCATTACCATCACACGGAGCCGTATGTATGTAATAATTAAAATCTGGATCCTCCAAACCATTATACAACGATCGCAAAGAGACCGATAAAATTTCCGCTAAAGATAATTCCATCTCTTCATTAATTCTCTCAAAGTACGGCTGAGACTTTTTTGGTAAAATTCTAATTTGAAAAGCACGATCAGAAGCAAATGGACAATATGCTATAAAATTCTCATTCTCATAAACTACTCGCTCACCCTTTTTCAATTCATGTTCCACAATTAATTCAAACAAATTTCGCTTATTGCTTTTATAAAACCTCTCACTTGCTTCAATTTCTTTCATAACCGCTGGCGTAGTAACTGGCAGTGCGATAATTTGAGAATGCGGATGAATTACAGAAGCTCCCGCCTTTCTTCCATGATTATGAAAAATTGTAATGCTTTTAATGTCCTTCTTTCTCATCAAAGAAATATAACGCTCACGATAAGCATCAATCACTTCTGCTAATTCATAAATATCCAATAGTGCAAAAGTTTTTTTTCCATCTCGAGTAACAACTATTTCATGATTTCCAACAGCAGTCAAAGCCGGGTAAAAATTTTCCGAAATATCTTTCAATTTTTCATCATTCTTAACAACTGGAAATTTATTTGGAAAAACTCGGGTTGTCCATTCTCCGTCATCATCAGAATAAATTAAAGTATCTTTTTCTTGTCCGCTTTTTTCAGGATCGTAAAAAACATCTGTTTCCTTATCATACTCAACTTTTTCCTCTTCTGATTTAAATTGATCTGGTCGCTTTTTTCTATTTTTAGCGATTATCACCCATTCATTTCTGAGAATATTATATCTGAGCTCAGATTGTCCTGAATCTATTTTCTTATGTTTTAATTTTATTTCTTTCATTTTTTTGTTTTTATTTTTTGTTTTTATAAATATTCTTCAGGAATATTTTTTAACTGTTCTTCTAAATTCCAATTATCTGGCTTTTCTTTGGAATGAAACCATTTTGCTCCTGAATTCAGCCATTTTTGTCTAAATTTTTTAGTACTACTCACTTGATAATCCTCATATCCAAATTCAACGCCACAACACTCACAAATATCATAAGAAGGCATCTTACCATCTTCGCCCCAAGGAAATAATTTATGATATAATCCACAAACCTTACAAAAATTTAATTCTTCTTTTTTCATAAATCTATTTCTCAATCTCCTCAATATTCTTATCCAATTTATAAACCCCAAAAACCATATTCTTTTTCACTGTAAACAAATCCCTCAAAGTCTGAAAATATCCACTTAACCCAACTAAACTTTCACCTTTATCAATCCAATCAACAGGAACCTCTGCAATTTTATAACCCAACTTTTTTCCAATCATTAAAATTTCAAAATCAGTTCCCCAAGTATCTATAACCATTCGAGGAAAAATGTCTTCAACAGCATCTTCAGTCAAAGCCTTAAAGCCACACTGTGTATCTTTAACTCCCCATAAACCAGTCACCGCCTGAATCAATAAATTTCCCATATCACCAAATGCTTCTTTCCATTTTGGTTGATGAACCTTCACGTCAGCTTCTTTTAAATCTCTTGACGCAATAACAATCTCAGCTCCTTCATTAAATTTAGGTAAAAAACGATCGAACATCTCAATCGGAGTTGCTCCATCCATATCTGTAAACATTCGAATTTTACCTTCAGCAACTAGCATTCCTTCACGCACAGAATATCCTTTTCCTCTATTTTTCTTTCGATCAATAATTCTAATGTTTTCTAAATTTTTAGTTTTTTCTCGAACTAAATCTGGCGTTCCATCAGTGGGACCATCCAAAACTATAATGATTTCGAAAGATTGTTCTAATTTATTAAAGTAATTAACGATTGAATTTAAATTGTGTTCCATGTCCTCTGGCTTGCTAGCTTCATTGTAAGTTGGAATGATTACAGAATACATCGGTTTTGTATCTTGCATAATGTTTTTTAATTTATTTTTTAGTTATTATCTTTATTTTACTAGATTTTAGAGAATGTGGGAAGTTTTATTTTATTAAATGTATTTTTTATAAGTATTCATTTTAATCTACTAACTACTAGACATATCATTCCGGAAAATATATTTTCTCCTTCAGAGCGTAGCGATGAAATAGAAAATAATTTATCCGGAATCTAGAAAACTTTAAGATTATAAATAAACTTTAATTTTTTATTTTTCTCTTGTAATTTCTAAATACCGGATAGACGAACCTGTCTGCCGAACAGGCAGGTTTAAATCAATCGCTACGCTCTTGAATAAATTCTGTCTTCCGGCATGACATATTTGAGAGTTTTATGATCACTAATTATCCAAATAGCTCTGTAACAAAATTCTTGCTGCCTCGGCATCATCTTTTGAATCAAGTTTTTTAACATCTTGAGCTCTTAAATTAGTCTGGGCCTCTCGAGTGGAGAACATTTCTTCCGTAAAAAAAACTTCAACATTAAATTTACTTTTTAATTCATCTGCAAAAAGTCTAATCTTTTTTTCATTATCAGTCTGAACATCATTTGTCGAAAGTCCGATCACAATTTTCTCAATGGAATATTCATCAATAATACTTGATAAATTTTCCCAAATGTTTTTATCATTTAAAATAACTTGATTAGCAAAAGCCATCCGCATTTCTTCATCTGCAATTGCTAAGCCTATTTTTTTTTCACCCCAGTCTATTCCTAGATACATAAAATTATTTTCTCCAAAGATATTCTTGACTTTTATCTATTTCATTATTAATACAAGTTAATTCATCATTATCATCAACTTTATAAAAACAATTTGTATTGCCCACGCATTTCAACTCATTTTTATCAGAATTATATTCATACAAAGTACAATTTTTATCACGATACATATTATCACTATATTCAATTCTCTCAAAACTTCCCGCATCTATTTTTAAGTTTTTCTTTTTATATTCACGAAAAATCCTATATCTATCTTCTTCTTGAAAACTAACACAGATATCTTTTTTGTTAGAAAAAAATATTATACCCTTAGGACCTTTTTCATATTCAACTTCAGCATAACAACCGTCTAACATTCTTTGCCAACCAAATGGCAAGTGTATCAATGCCAAAATTATAATTAAAACAGTTGCAACTTTACTCCTCCATAAAAGAAGAAGGGAAAATATCAATATAATAAAAAATAAATATCCATACCTAAACAAATCCGCTAACCCAGAAAATTCTTTAAGTCTATCTACTGGACTAGATTCATAACCAGCATAAATTGACCACACACCGATAATCATGAAAAATGCACCTACAATAACCAACAACCATTCTGAATTTAAAAGTTTTTTCATAAAAATTTCACACTAAAATTTAAGCCTGTGTCAAAACCTCATATCCATTCTCTGTAACAACAATCGTATTCTCCCAATGAGCACTTAATTCACCATCCTCCGTAACATAAGTCCAACCATCACTCGCTATCCTCACCACAAAAGTACCCACATTAATCATCGGCTCCAAAGCAAAAGTCATACCCGCTTTAAGTTCAAAATCATAAAAACGTTTTTCAATATAATTAGGAATCTGCGGATCCTCATGCAGTTCATGACCAATCCCATGTCCCACCAAATCCCTCACTACAGAATAACCATTACTCTCTGCATATTCCTGAACTCCTTTAGAATAATCTGACATTCTTGCACCTTCTTTAATATTTTTTAGTCCAGCTAATAAAGATTTTCTAACATGTTCTGTAATATCTTTACATTCCTGATCAACTTCACCAACACAAAAAGTTCTTGCCATATCAGCATGAAAACCATCTTTTTTTAAACCAATATCAATCTTGACTAAATCACCATTTTGAATAATTTTTTCCTCAGTTGGAAAACCATGCACTATTTCTTCATTAATAGAAAAACAAATTGTGTATGGAAAAGGATCGCCAGACTCTGCACCGTAATTTTTAAAAGATGGCACTGCACCATTGGCACGAATTTGTTCTTCCGCAAAATCATCTAATTCTTTACCACTGACACCAGCTTTAACTTTTTTTTCTAAATCCAAAACGATCCCAGCCAAAATCCGCCCATTTTCTCGCATTATTTTAATTTCTTGAGTTGTTTTTATAATACTCATAATTTATTTACTTAGCTTTCAATTAATTCCTTTCTGCTAATTTAACATATAATTCTCTCATCAACTTAACATCATCCAAAGAATTGTGCAATTGATAATTATCTAAATCTACACCAAACTGTGCGAAAAAAGTTTTCTTTTCATCACCGATCTCACGCGCTGGATTTAATCCGAGTCCGAAAAGTATCGACGCAAAATCAATCGGAATTCTGTGAATTGGTTCTTCTTCTTCATCAAATAAGTCATGCCAAAAAGCCATGTCGTACTGATTAACTGTTGCTACTAAAAAAGGTTTACTTTTTCCACAAAATTCTCTAATTTGCTTTTTTGCTTCTTCACGAGAAATTGGATTTCCTTTTAAATAAGGTTCAACGTTTTCCTGAGTCCAATCACTAATACATCTGTCATCATATTTCAACTCTAAATAGAGTTCTTTTTTTCCGTCTAACGACACCATACCGATTGACATTAAGTCACCTTTTAATACTCCTGAACAGGTAAATTCTGAGTCAAAAAATACGATATCATCTGAAAATGGTTTGAATTTTTGCATAATTAAATTTAAAAATATTATTTATATATTTTCAGTATAGCATTTTTAAATAAAGAATAAACTACTAAATACTGGAACTCACGCTAAAACAAAGACGGCTGTTGAGCCTCTGGAAAAAATATCTTTTCTACCAAATCACATTCCTGTCTCACAAATTCATTTTCAATCTCCAAAACAATCGGTAAGTGATCCGACCCAGCACAATTCTCAATTTTTGAATCATTAATCTTTTTCATAAAGTTTTCAGAAACTAAAAAATAATCCAATCTAACATTAGCATGACACAATCTCAATTTAGGATTTTCAAGCCATGAATATTCTTTTCCTTCAGGATATAAATTTCTGTAAGTATCCACAAAACCCGAATCTAAAATATTTTTAAATCCAATCCTTTCATTAACAACTTTTTTTCTAAAATTAAAATCTTCAAGAAAATGTTCGTGATGTTGTAAATCTAAATCAGACCCTAAAACATTCAAATCTCCGCAAACAATAACGTTTTTACTCGCAGATAATTTTTTCAAATGTTGCAAAAAATTAACATCCCAGACATCTCTTCTATAATCCAATCTTGATAAATCATTTTTAGAATTAGGTGTATAAACGTTTACCAGAAAGAAGTCTGCAAACTCCAAAGTTATCACTCTTCCTTCTTGATCAATATTTTCAAGTCCAAAAGTATGTGAAATCGGTTTTTGTTTTGAAAAAATTGCCGTCCCAGAATAACCGTTTTTCTCTGCAAAATGATAAAAATGAAAAGGAAAATCTTTCAAAACTTCTGGCAACTTTTCATGCGAAGTTTTTATTTCCTGAACACAAAAAATATCTGGATCATGTTTTTCTAAAAATTCAAAGCAATCACCTTTTTCTTTCCAAGATTTTATTCCATTTATATTCCACGATATTATTTTCATAAGTTAAAATTAATTCCAACCAAATTCACTGTAAAAATTATCATTCTTAATATTTTCAAGAACCTGAAGAACCTCTGGAGCAATATTTTCTGGTAAACTATTCAAGTCAAACCATGATAAATCATCACATTTCTCTGGTTCCATGTTTTTAATCTCACCATCCCATTTTTCACTCACAAAAAATGCACTGACTCTTTCATTATTCTGAGTGATCCCAAAATCTCCATGTATCACATGAGCTACTTTTAAATTTTTTGATTCTAAATCAACTCCTATCTCTTCCTTTGCTTCCCTAATTACACATCGAGTAAAACTTTCTCCGACTTTAACGTGTCCAGAAGGTAATGAATATTTGCCATTACAATACTTTTTATTATAACGTCTCGACATTAATACTTTCTTATCTTTTAATAAAATCAGATATGACGCTGGAATTATTTTATGTCTTTCTTTTTTCATATTTTTTAAATTTAATTATTTTTATAAGTTCAAAACTTAAAATCCAAAATCACTATAAAAAACTTCTTTCTTTATATTTTTAAGAGCTTGTTTTATAAAAGGAATTGTATTATCAGGTAAATTATCCATATCAAACCAACTAACATCATCACATTTTTCAGATTCTGCAACTCTAGGCTCACCAGTCCAATCATTTGCCATAAAAAATACATCGATTCTATTACCACTTTGTTGCCTATGCAATACATGCACAGCATTTAAATCTGCTGAATTTATTTCTATATCAGCTTCCTCTTTAGCTTCTCTAATCATCGCATCCTTATAAGCTTCACCATCATCAACATGTCCACCTACTAAACTATAATTACCATCTTCGTATCCAGTATTATATCTTCTAAGTAAGAGAATTTTATTATCTTTTATTAAAACAAGATAAATTCCCGGAATAATTTTTAATCTTTCTTTAGACATATTATAATTTTAAAAGTTTAATTATTTATTAAAATCATAACCCTGCTTTTTCAAAATCCCAAAAACATACCCGTCCTGATCTTCCTCACCAACTTCAGCGTTAAATTTTTCCAAAACAGAAAATAAATATTTTTTAGCTTCTTTAGGATTATCAGAGTGAGATGTAAGTTCTAGTTCAATAAAAACACCGTAATCTTTTACCTCATCAATTGCAATTTCCACATCATCAAACTGCCAAGTACTTCTAACTTTATCAACAATTAATATTTCCTTAAATTCAAGAATATTCAATATTTTAAACAAAGACTCTGAGCTATCCACTTTCGTTTCAAATTCATCAAAATATTCAACCTTATTTGAATTTTCCGGATGACAATGTTTATAAGTAAAAAAATCACCTTTCTCAGATTCACGAACTCTTAAATATTGATATGGATGATCTGCGTCAATAAAATCTTTGTGAGCTGGAGTATAATAAGTATCTTTTTGACGTAAGTCTACAGTTTTTATTTCAGCATTTTTATTCAAAAAGTTCGTAACTTCATCCTTATTATTCAAAGGTAATTTAATTTCTATTTCAATATCTTTATTTGCCATTTTTTTTAAATTAAAATTGATTTATTTATCTTCCTCAATCTCTGCATCTTTTATTTTTTCGCTTCCCTTGTTTGTATCGCATTTAGAATCATTTTTAATCTGATTATTGTTTTTTAAATTAGAATTTACCACAGAACTTTCAAGTGCTTGCAAATAATTCAAAACGGCTGCAATAACATGCAATGCCCACCCTATAAAAGGAATGATCGCAAAAGCAGTCGCTAAAATACCTGCCATACTACCAGTTATATTTCTCTTTTCTTGATTAGCCAAAACAAGTGTCAAAATATGAATAACTAAACTAACCACAATAAAATTACCCCAAGAACCAACGTAGACCATCCAACCTAAGAAAGGTATTGCAAAAAAGGTCTCATAAATAGCCGCTACTAAAAATGCCGTCTGAACATTCTTCATTTTTCTCATATAAATAATATTAATGTTTATTTAAATATCTTAGCATGATGAATTCATTTTTACAAAAAGAAAAAACCTCCGCCAAGAGGCAAAGGTCTTTAAGAATCAATAAAAAATTCTCACATTAATTATTTCTTACGTCGAAACAAAAATGCAACAATAGCACCTAAAACTACACCAATTCCAGCCGCAATACCAACAGACTTCTCAGGATTTTCCTTAACATATTCTCGTGTATCTTCATGAACCTCTTTAGCTTTTTCTTTAGCTACTTCAACTTTTTCTTCTACCACTTCCTTTACCGCTTCAACCTTCTCTCCAACTTTTTCTTTCATTTCACCCATTTTTTCAACAGCCTTATCTTTCATTTCTTCAGCTTTATCTTTAGCTTCAGAAGTACAACATTTAACACTTTCCTTACAATCACATTTTTTCATATTTTTATTTATTATCTAATTAAATTTTATTTAATTTTTCTAATCAAAGTTATTAATAACATAAGCAAAAAAATTGAACCTCCCACAACCATCAAACCAAACCCTAAACCAAATCCTGTAAAGCTGCCTAACCAAATCGCTACACCAACAAGAAGAAAAGTGAATCCAATCAGTCCTAAAAAAGCAATTGTAATAACACTAACTATATCTCGAACAATATTACTTGCAGTTTTTTCTATTCTCTCTATAATTCCCGCCTGCATAACTTTTAGCATCGATCCAACTACTTCAGATACAGTGCTAATTATAGTTGACTTATCATTATTTTGATCTTCCATAAAGTTTCGTATTTATATTTAATTTCCCTTGTATTATAGCATAATGTAAGGCTGTTGTAAAATTTTGAGCGTTTTTTCAACTTATTTCTAAACTAATTTTTGTGCCTGTCTGCCGATAGGCAGGCTCGCCGCACGAGTTTTTAAACTTAAGATTTTTATAATTTATATTTCGTTTACTAAATTTAAAAGTTTAATTACTTTATTATAAACTCCACAATAGATATCGCATTGTAAGCTTACACTTTTTATAATTTCATGTCATTCCGGAAGTTATAATTTTTTCAAGAGCGTAGCGATTGAATAAAAATTAATCTATCCGGAATCTCAACAAGCTTTCCTGACACTTAAAGAGATTCTGGAAAATAATTTTTCCGTTCTGCTACAAAATTATTTTCTGGAATAACATGACTTGTGAGGTTTGTTAAAATGATGCCTACAACACTACAATCATGAAGTTATTTTTTTAATGAAGGCTTTTTACATAACCAAGTAATTGATGTTGCACCAACAAAATGTCTAAGTTCATCTAAACTAGAATAGAATGTCGTATCAAGTTTTTTATTCCATGTACAATTATTTTCAAGCCAGAAGCCTTTAATTTCAAGAATATTATCCTTGCGATTGAAAATAGGTTCAAATCTGCCAACAAAGTCTAGCCCATACAAAATCGGAAGGACATAATGACCATATTTTCTCTGATCCTTAGGAACATATGCTTCCCACTTATAATCAAAATCAAATAAATCGTGAATCAGCTTTCTGTCCCACATAATATTATCTAAAGGTGAAAGAAAAGAAACAAGTTCCAAATTTTTTCTCTTATTTATATTTTTCAGTACGACAAGATCATGAGAATTTATGACGAATGATGACTTGATTCTATCCACAATAATTTCAGTAATATTTTCAGATGCAATCAATTTGCCTATGCAAGATTGAATTTCTTTTCCGGACCCAATACCAAGCCAGCCACTTCCTGTTCCTGATTTAGGTAACATTCCCACACTTTTTATACGCCTAGAGACCTGAGTAAGAGTAATTGGATTGTCATGGTTAAATATAAATTCTTTTCCATAAACTTTATTAAATATATCAAAATATTTTATACTATTTTTCCGATGGCAAATAGTTAATTCCCCCATTTTCCACAATACATTCAAAGCTTCTTTATCGGATTTAGCTTTAAAATCCTTTGAACAAGTTGCACCATATTTTGCAATATGAGCCAGCACCTTATCCAACGCATCTTTATTTTTCTTCTTGAATTCACTTAATTTTTTTCTTCTTGAAAGTAAATATATCCCTCGGCAAACATTCAAATCCTCAATAGGAATTACGCACAACTCTTTGTCATAAAAATCAATTCCATTTCGTTCTTCATAAAGCCATTTGTAATAATCTAAAGGATGAATTTCTGAAACTCTTGCATGTAAAACCAAATCCATACTTCTTGCACAGATATTTTGAGGATCATATTGTATAGCTCTCAAACTATTAAAAACTTGTTCAATTCCATTTATACCTTTTAGACTTTTTGGTGATAAAAGAAATTGTTTATGCAACAGAAACTTTTTACCGTCCTCTTTAGATATTTTATATGCCATTAATTTTATTCTAATGTTTAACAGTCACTAAATTTAGTGAGAATATTATTTATATTTCTCATTCTATAATCAGATAGATTTAATCTGTTTTTTAAAGTTTGTATAAAAAAATATATGAGGTTAATTTATAGTCAATCCTACTTCTAATAAATTATTTTTATAATTTAATCTTCAAAGATTTGTAAGTTAGTTGAAATCCTATTGACTCCAAAATTATATGGTATTCTTGATATTTTTTAACAAAACAAATTAGAATGCCTTCAAGATCAATTTCTTAATTATCAATTCTAATTGCTAAAATTAA
>CALNYG010000005.1:0-374420 GCA_942490825.1 Candidatus Moraniibacteriota bacterium
TGCTATCAATTCCATAACGACTTCCCCCTTCTTAATTACCGTCAAAGGCTGAATAATTCCATGTTGCCTAATTGATTCAGATAATTCTTCAATTTTCTCATCGTTAAAATAAAAACGAGGTTGTTGTTCATTAGCTGAAATATTACCAATGGGAATTTCTTTTATGCCTTGCTCTGGGTTATTGCTTTTTTCAACTATCTTTTCAATTTTGTCATCTTGAGTTATGTGTTTTGAAGTAAATCCTAAATTATCATTTGGATTTTTAACTATAGTCTCATCTTCGTCTTTATTTTTTTGTGGGATAAGTGAAGAAAGTCCTCGTCCTAAACCATATTTTTTACTAGCCATATTTTATATAAAAAGAAGAAAATTAAATTGTGCCTGTCTGCCGAACAGGCAGGCTCGCCACACGGGCTTTTTTCATCTTTCGCTCATGTCATTCCGGAAGATATGATTTGTTCAAAAGCGTAGCGACTTGTCTGCCGACAGGCAGGTTGAATACAAATTGATCTATCCGGAATCTATACATTAAGATTTAAGAAAATTTAAAGTATAACGTTATTCCAAGATCCTGAACAAATTATTTAATTTTTCTACAAAAAACAAAATAATTTTTCAGGATGACATATCTGAAAGGATCACTAATTAAAAACTATTTTTTAAAAACAAAAATCTTATAGCCGATAAAATTCCAAACCAATGAAATAACTGTTGCAGCAGCAGCTCCAAGATTAGCCAACTGTTCAGGAGTAACATTAAATGTATCACTAAAAACATTAACAATCAAAGACGCTAGTGAAACATTTATAACAAAACCAATCCCTGTTACTATACTAAAACTAACAATCTCTTCAGAATTAGTATCCTGTTTAGAATCAAATGTCCAATATTTATTCCAAAAGTAAGCACTAACTGCTGCAATTATAAAAGAAATACCTTTAAATCCAGAGAAAGCTGAACCACCAGCGATCCCAGTGATCATAATTAACAAATTCAAAACACCCCCATCTAAAAAAGTATTAAACGCTCCAACCGCCGCAAATTTAGCAAACTGCAAAGCAATTTTTACTTTTTCATCGAGTACTGAAGCAATATATAATGCAAAGTTAGCAAAAATAACAAAAAATATGACCAGTAAAGAAATATTTCTAAAATTTAAAGTGAATCCTCTTAATATTTCTAAATCTAAATTTTTAATAATCGGCACTGAAAATAAAGCAAAACAAAAGCCAATAATAGAAACTAAATAATAATCTTTTTTTGTGAGCATGTTTTTTAATATATTATTAATACAATAAAACTTTCTTATTTAAAATCAAATAACTTAATTTATATCCGATCCTAAATTAAGAAAGTTTAACTAATCAAGAAAAAAACTAAATTTGAGATCTCGCTGGCTCTGCCATTTCTTCTTTAATTTCCTTTTCAATTTCACTAATATCTGGAACCCACTCGTCCGCTAACGAATCCGCTTTTTCCTCTTTTGAACTTAAATCATTCTCTCCTAAAATTTCACTAACACTTTCTGGACTAGTATCAACACTAGTTTCAATGCTAGTTTCAGCAGAAAAACTACTTGGATTCTCAACACCTTTTCTTAAAACACTTTCTACAGAAGCCCATTTTGCGTCCTCCTCTCCTGAAGTAACCATCGCCACCTCATCACCTGGCTCTGCATTAAAATAAGTAATTGATGCTAAAAGCACTTTATAAGTTTTATTGTCAGCTACAATAATGTAATTACCAGCCTCATCCTGAGTAACAATACCGATCTTGTTCAATCGAGGAACAGGGCCAATTTGTTTATACATAAATGCACCATTATCACCAATGGTTAATTTAAGTAAATCTCCTTCAACTAATTTTGATTTAGAAGCATAATTAGCTGGAACAGGATACTGTCTATCATCCGCCCCCATCATAATTTGTCCATCAAAAGTACCATGCACAACATTTCCTTCACCTTCAGCAATCTTCTTTTTTCTACCAACCTTCTTTTTTCCCTCAACCTGCAAAAGCATCGCTTTAGCACTGTGGATAGTCCGCTCTGCATTATTAATCATATCTCTCAACGACTGAATTTTTTCAGTTTTATCTTCTACATCAACATCATTGTTATTGTCTATATTCATATTTTTTTATTTTTATTTTTATATAAGTCTATTATATAATAAAAGAAATAAAGTGGCAATATTTTATTTTTGTTTTATTTTTATTTTGAATTGATTAATTTTTTGTCAAACAGATTATTCACAACATTCTATTTAATACTCCACATTATGTCGACCTGAATAAGATTGCTTTAAATTTTTCTTAAAACTCAAAGTGAAACTTCTGGATAAATTATTTTCTGGAATGACATATCTGGGGATTTGCGAATATTGTAGGGGCAGTGCCTTGTGCCTGCCCTTGCGATGAACGAAAAGTTCTGTGTTGTAGGGGTGTATTGCAATACGCCCCTACGGATATGTATCATAGCCCGTGCGGCGAGCACAGAAAAACTAGAAAAATTACAGGGATGTGTTAATGTAAATAGATAAATTCGTTAAATTTACACTATGAAAAAGTTTTTTATTAGAACGTTTGGTTGTCAACAAAATGTTGCTGATTCGGAAAGAATTGTCAGTTATTATGAATCTCGTGGATATAGTCAAGTTGAAGATGGCGAGAGTGCTGATATAATCGTTATCAATACTTGTATGATTCGTGCTATGGCGGAGGAAAGGGTTTATGGTTACATTCGAAATTTGCGGAAAATGAAAAGCGTTGATGAACAGGAAATTATCTTAACTGGGTGTATAGTTGGTGCGGCAGCTCGTGATACTAGTGGCGGAATGAAAAGGAAATTAGAAAAAAGAATTCCTGACGTGCAGCTTTTACCGATTGAAGAGGTTGGTTTTGAATATTCGCAAAAGAGAAAAAATAAAAAACATGCTTGGGTGGTGATTTCTAATGGCTGTAATAATTTTTGTACTTTTTGTATTGTTCCTTTTTCAAGGGGCAAAGAAATCTCTCGACCGTTTGAGGAAATCATGAGTGAAGTAAATAAATTAGTTGAGGAAGGTTATACTTCAATTACGCTTCTTGGTCAAAATGTTAATTCTTACGGAGCTGATTTGGTTTTAAATAGTAAAGATAAGGAAAGTTTTGAACTGCCTGATGGTAAAAAAGTTTCGCCTGTGATGGTCCAGCATTTGGGTCGTGAAAGGATTCCGACTTTGTTTCCGCATTTATTGGAAAGTGTTGCTCAGATTAAAGAGTTGGATTCTGTTTCCTTTGTTTCGTCTAATCCTTGGGATTTTTCTGATGAATTAATTGATGTGATGGCAAAGTATGAAAATATTGATCGTTTGCTTCATCTTCCTGTTCAGTCTGGTAGCTCGAAAATTATTAAGGCGATGAATCGTTGGTATACACGAGAGGATTATATTGCGTTAATAGAAAAAATTAAAAAAGCAATTCCTGAGATTAAAATTTCTACTGATATTATTGTTGGTTTTCCTGGTGAGACTGAAGAGGATTTTCAGGCGACTATTGATTTATCGAAAGAGGTTGGTTTTGTGAAGGTTTTTGCGGCTTGTTATTCTCCTCGTCCGAATACTGAGGCGAGTAAAAATTTGGTTGATGATATTGCTTGGGATGAGAAGAAGAGGCGTTATCATGTTTTGAATGATTTGATTAATAAGGAAAATATGGGTGTTTCGGAAGGTAGTAATTGGGTTCGGGAGAGATAGGATTTTTAGTTTTTTTAAGAAAAATCTGTGCTCGCCGCACGGGCTTTTTAATTTTAAAGTTTATTTGTAAAATTTTAGGTAAAACAAAAAACCACTGACTGAATGTTAGTGGTTTTTTGTTCTAAAATTGCACTGAAATAAATTATTCAGCTATATACATTTCTTTAATAAAAGCTTTTTTCTTATTATCTCTAGCCACAACTAAATTAATTTCTTGTCCTTCACTTAAAGTCTTAGTAAATTTATTTTTCATTAAGCTATTACTTGAATTATAAACTTCACCATCAACTTGATATTCATACTCAACTCGCCCCTTGTCTCTTCTAAAATTAATAGCTGTAATTATTCCTTTTACTTCAAAACCATTTATAAAATGATTCGCAAAACTTTTAATTCTAAAAATCAAAGCTGGAATAAACGCTACTACTGAAATAATTGTTAAAATTATATACAAAGAAGAATCACCTTCAGATCCTGAACCATGTCTTCTTCGAGAAAGGAACTTTCCTAAAACACCAAAATATTCTGTGTCGATATAAAGAACAACCATAACTATTGGTATTAAAAGAAAAATCATTGACACATAATCTGACTTTATAATTTTAATAATTGATACTTTCATTTTTTTATAAAATTAATATTTAAAATAAAATCTAACCTAACCTACATTCATTTTTGAAGTAGGATTGAGTTTATTAATAATTTCTCCATATTTTATGGGAAAATTAACAAGCTCTCTATCTTAAAAAGGGTCGAAATTGCTTTATTAAAAGCATTCTAGACTCTTTTGAAGATGAATAAGATCTATTTACTATGCATTAATCAATACATTCAAGCGATCCTATTTGACTGTTGCGGGTAGGATGTATATTGACCCTTGAATCATATCACAAAATCAAAAACCTGTCAACCTTGACTAATCCCCCAAAAAAAGCTACACTGAACCCAACAATCCAAAAAGACCCTGTGTGTCCCGCCTACCATTTTAAAGTTAGGATAGGACGCAATGTATCCATCATAATGGAGACTCAGGTCTTTTGATGGATTTTTTAATTAATAAAAAAACAATCATATATGGAATATGAATTAATGTTTCTAGTTGGAGAAAACAACAACTCAGAAATCGAACAGATCAAAAAAGCTGTTCAAGAATTAGTAGAAAAAGAAGGTGGAAAATGGACTGAAGAAAGTCTAGAATTCGAAAGAAAACTAGCTTATAAAATCAAGCACCAATGGCGAGGAACTTATTTTGTACAACGATTTACACTGCCAAGCAAAGATGAGAAAAAAGGAATTGAGGAAGAAGGTGGAGAAGGTAAAAGCTCTATCGAAGAGATCACCAATCAAATGAATCTTCAACAAAATATCTTAAGATATATTTTAGTAAGATCAGAAGATTTACCACAACTTTCAGAATTTGCTAAAAAAATCGAAGGAGAAGCAAAGGAAGATAAAACTGTTTTAAAAGAAAAAGGTGAAAAAATTGATGGTAAATTAGAAAAGGCTTTAAATATATAATCAAAATTTAAAGAGTTGTAAAAAAATAATAAAAAACTATGAATGTAAATAAAGCAATCATTATTGGACGCTTAACTCGTGATCCAGAAGTGCGAACAACTCCATCTGGACAAACTGTAACAAATTTTTCAGTTGCTACTTCAAACAAATGGAAAGGCCAAGACGGACAAATGAATGAAAAAACAGAATTTCACAATGTAGTTGCTTGGGCAAAAAGAGGTGAAGTAATTGGACAATATTTTACAAAAGGTCAAGAAATTTATGTTGAAGGTCGTTTAGAAACGCGAAGTTGGGATGATAAAGAAACTAACAAAAAAATGTACCGAACAGAAATAGTTCTTGAAAATTTCGAATTTGGTGCAAAAGCTGGAGCTGGCGGAGGATCAGCACAAGGCAATCAAAACAATTTTCAGAAAAACCAAAACGCTAATCAACCAGCACCTCAAAACAATGCTGTAGCAGAGGAAGAAATTCCGACTATTAACCTTGATGAAGAACAAGATGAGGTAAAAATCGAAAACGTTCCTTTTTAAGTAAAAGTTATAAATAATTAATTTAAATCATACTAGTCCCTGTTTAGCAGTTACTAGTTACTGATTACTAACAACAATGGCTAAAAGAAAAATCCGAGTTGGAGATAAAAATTACGATCAAATCGACTACAAAGACAGTGAGTTTTTACGTAAGTTTGTCAACTCTCAAGCGAAAATATACGCACCAAAAAGACACAATGTCGACGCTTATTCACAACGACAAATCTCAACAAATGTTAAAAGAGCTAGACACATGGCATTATTACCATTTACCGTTAAATAATTTAAAGTAAAAATATGCTTTCAATTAGTGATATAAAAACAGGAAAAAAGATCGTACTTGATGGAGATCCTTATTCTGTAGTTTATCATGAACATTCTAAAACAGGTCGTGCAGGAGCAGTGCTAAGAACTAAGCTGAAAAATCTTAGAAATGGTGCCGTTCAAGAAAAGACTTTCCAGGGTTCTGATAAAGTGGAGGAAGCTGATATTTCAAAATCAAAAGCTCAATTCCTTTATACTGAAGAAAATGGCTTGGCTTTCATGGATAATGAAACTTTTGATCAGTTCACTATCGAAAAAGAATCTCTTGGAGATACTCCTGACTATTTAACTGAAGGACTTGAAGTTACTATGTTAAATTTCAATGACAGCCCGATCAATGTTGAATTACCTGTTAAAGTAATTTTAGAAGTAACTGAAGCTCCTCCGGGGCTAAAAGGAGATACTCAATCTGGCGGTGATAAATTAGTTACAACTGAAACGGGATTACAAATAACGACTCCCCTATTTGTTGAAACTGGAGACAAAATTATTGTAAATACTGAACGAGGAGAATACGTGAGCAAACATCAAGAATAAGAATTCAGTAAGAATTTTTAGATATTTAAAATCACTTCATTTATTTGAAGTGATTTTAATTTTGTTTTAAAATTTTTACATAAAAAAATATTGTGCTCGCCGCACGGGCTTTTTAGGATTCAAGTTTTTTCGAAATTCTAAAAATTTTTTGTTATTCGATTTGCATGTCATTCCGGAAAATATATTTTCTTTTGTAGAAGCGTCGATTTATCGCGTTTTATAGATAGAAAATAATTTATCCGGAATCTAGGAAACTTTAAGATTAATAATAAATTTAAAGCTTGGTTATTATCTAATGGTTTCTAGATACCTGATAGACGAATTTAAATCAATTGCTACGCCTTGCACCATACGGTACAGGACTACGCTCTTGAATAAATTCTATCTTCCAGCATGACAAACATATAATCATCTTAAATTTTAATTCACAAAAAATTACAAAATAAAAAAGACAGTAAATAACCTACTGTCTTTTTTTGATCTTTCGATCTAACACCGTTCTATTTAATTATTCTATCTAATAAATTTTTATTATCCAAATCTTTTTATTTTTTATTTTGTTAAATTTAAATAATATAAATTTAAATAAGTAAATATAATTGGCATTATTATGTTTTTTATACACAATCTAACTAAGCAATTAAATTAAGCCTATCAAATTGAAAAGTGACATAGCCATCGCTGGCACTAAAGCCAATAGAATTGCAAAATGAAATTCTTCATTACTACCCATTGTTTGAGATTTTTTTTCTTTAGTTTCTCCTTCTTCTGATGGCTTATTGTCATCTTCTGGATTACAACAACCTCCACACTTAGGACAAACTTTTGTTTCTTCTAACATATGTTTTTGTTTCTATTTAATTAATCAAATTTTTTCAGAGATAAGCTTTTTATTCAACATATTTCAAATCTATTTCAATTGACTTGTCATTCCCGTCTTACTTACCCGTCGGCAAACAAAGCGAAAACTTTTTTTAAAAAACCAAAACAGATCCTAGATAAGTCTACTTAAAAAACAAAAAATCGGAACCGTCCCATGGACGATCACCCGATCTTTAACTCATCACCCTTATAGTATATCACTGAATTAAGTTCTTGTCAACTTAGCTTAATCACGCTATTATTAATTTAATAAACTTATTGAAAATATTTGGCTTAAATAAGCCATTTTCAGGAATAATTAGAAAAATAATTTTGTTAAAAAATCTCAATGAACAAACTAGACATGAATAAATTTAAAATACCTAAAGAAGTTACTGAAATAATAAGTAAATTACAAAAAAATAATTTTGAAGCTTTTGTGGTTGGTGGCTGTGTACGTGACCTAATGACTGATCGTGAACCTAAAGACTGGGACATGACTACAAACGCAAAGCCAGAAGAAATTCAAGAAATATTTCCTGACAGTTTCTATGAAAACAATTTTGGAACAGTTGGGATAAAAGTAGATCCTTTTTTAAAAACTGGTAAAGAGGATCGTGAGCACGATGTGATTGAAGCAACTACTTATCGAATAGAAACAACTTATTCTGACCGTCGTCGACCTGATGAGATTGAATTTGCTGAGACTTTGGAGGAAGATCTTTCTCGTCGTGACTTTACTATGAATGCTTTAGCGTTATCTGTGCAAAATGATGAAATTGAATTAACTGATTTATTTGATGGAAAAAAAGATATTGAAAATAAATTAATTAAAGCTGTTGGAAATGCCAATAAAAGATTTAATGAAGATGCTTTACGAATGATGCGAGCTATCCGATTTGCTGCAGAATTAGGATTTGAAATTGAAGAAAAAACTTTTCAAGCCATTCAAAAAAATAATGATTTAATTAAACTTATTTCTATTGAAAGAATAAAGGATGAATTTTCAAAAATTATTCTCAGTGAGCATCCAAAACATGGAGTTGAATTACTTCAAGAAACTGGATTATTGAAATATATTGTTCCTGAATTAGAAACTGGAATTAATGTTAAGCAAAATCATCATCACATTTACACAGTTTGGGAACATAATTTGAGAGCGTTAGAAAGTTGTCCAAATGAAAACTTATCCGTTCGTTTAGCTGCTCTCTTTCATGATATTGGAAAACCTGAAGCGAAAAGAATAAAGAGTGGAGCGGCTACTTTTTATAATCATGAACATATTAGTGCTTACATGACAAAAAAGATTTTAAAAAGATTACACTTTTCAAATGCAATTATTGAGAAAACAACATTATTAGTTAAAAATCACATGTTCTACTATAGCGTTGGAGAAGTTACTGAAGCAGCAGTTCGAAGAATTATAAAAAAAGTTGGCTTGGAAAATATGAGAGATTTGATTGACTTACGGATTGGAGATCGTCTTGGTTCTGGTGTACCGAAAGCAAAACCTTACAAGTTACGTCATTTTGAATATTTGGTGGAGAAAGTTTCAACTGATCCTGTTAGTGTTAAGATGCTAAAATTGAATGGTGACATAATGATCAAAGAAATGAATTTTAAACCAGGTCCTAAAATTGGTGCCATTTTGGAAATTTTATTGGCTGAAACTATTGATGATCCTGAAAAGAATACGTTAGAATATCTTTCTGAACGTGCTGAAAGTTTACGAAATGAAGATGTTGATCAGTTAAAAAGTATTGCAAAGAAATATATTAAAGAAAAACAACAGGTTGATAAACAGGAGATAAAGAAAAAGTATTGGGTGAAATAGGAAGTATGTCATCCTCGCGAAGGCGGGGATCCAGGTGTGTAGAACTTTAAGCTTTTTTATAAACTAAAATTTATTTACAAACTTTAAATTTAATTTTCCTGGATTACCGACAAATTTTTTACAAAAATTTTCGAGAATGATATTAACAAAAAATGGTGAAAAGCCCGTGCGGCGAGCACAAAAAAAATTTAAAATTAATTAATAAAATATATGAAATTTAAAATTGAAAATGTTCGATCTAATCCGACTACTCTTTTACGCAGAGCTGGTTATACTTTTCAGCATAAATTGGATAATGGTGAGATGAGCTTTGTTCGTCCGATGGCTCGGGGTGGTTATCCTCGTTTTCATATGTATGTTAGGGTTGATGGTGTGAATATGGAGATTAGTTTTCATCTTGATCAGAAAAGGCATACTTATGGTGATGAGACTCGGCATCATGGGGAGTATGAGGAGAGTGGTGCTCTTGAGGAGGAGGCTGGGAGGTTGAAGATGTTTTTGAGATAAAAAATAAGTCTTTACATTAAAGCTATTATCTTATAAACTTGAATAATACTAATTTAAATTTAATCAAAAAATATGAACTTTTTAATAATTATTTTTTCAATAGGTTTTGTTTTCAGCGTATTAACTGGTGGTCTTTTTCTGAACTTTATATTGAAAATTTTAAAATTGGAAAAATTCAAGTATAAAAAATCTGTTTTATTTGTTTTTATCTACATATTTTTTTCATTTATTTTATATATAACCTTCAGCTTATTTATAAAATCAGAAATAATTCTATTTATAATATCCTTAATCTTGGGATTTATTGTTTTTTATTATCTACTAAAAAGATATTTAGATTTAAACTGGAAAAAATCACTTAAAGTATATGCTCTTTATAATTTATTTAATTTAGCATTATTTATAATGCTCATAATTGTTGTATTTTTTGTTAGATTAAACATGTATGAACCATTTGTTTTAAGAGGTGCTAGCATGGAGCCAACTTACAAAAACAATGACTATCTTATAATAAATAAAATTGATAAAGATTTTAAAAGAAATGATGTTGTAGTCTATGAAAATAAAGATAATTTTTTAGTTTCCAGAATAATAGGATTGCCAAATGATAAAATAGAAATAAAAGATGGAAAAGTATTTTTAAATGAAAATATTTTAAATGAAGATTTTATAAACATAGAAACTAAAGGCAAATTTTATTTAACGCTTAAAGAAAATGAGTATTTTGTCTTAGGAGACAATAGAAATAAAAGTCTTGACTCTAGAAGCCTTGGTCCAATAAACAAAGACAGTATTCGAGGAAAAATATTTTACGAAAACTCAGAATTAATGAATTTAAAAAGCGGTAACTAAACCGCTTTTTTAATTTCAAAATTTTTCAAAAACTTTATTTATTCAATTTAGCTAAAATAAATCCAGCCACAAATCCATTAACTGTTCCCATAATACCCCAACTCAAAATCATAACAAAAGGCAAATTAAAACTACTAAAATTAATCAAAAATGTAGGCAAAACTAAAACAAGAAAATAAATAGTTCCAAAATTAATACCCTTTTTCAAAATACTTCCTGTAAATAATTGTTTTACCTTATCCCAAATCCAAGCCAAGCCAAAGCCTAATATGATTGGATACAAAAAGAATAACATCATAATAGGATCATCCCAAGGTCTGAAAACATCTGCCATATAAGCGTTTTTCAAAACCGGAAAAACCGCACTCAATGCTTGATTTAACAGCATATTCACAATGCCCATCACAATACCTGTAATTAAACCTGTCCAAAATATTTTTTTCATTTTTTCATTTTTTAACTAATTATACTTTTATTATAAACTATTCTTTAATAAAAACAAAAAGTCGCTAGAAAAACCAGCGACTTTTTAAATTCAAAATTGTCCAAGAACCTATTTATTTCTCTTTGCCTTTACACGATCATTCTCTTTCAATCCCATCTTTCTTAACCGAACACTCTCTGGAGTAACCTCCAAATACTCATCACCAGTCATAACTTCCAAACCTTTCTCAATATTAATCGTAATGGGAGGAGTCAAATTAATAGCCTCATCAGTTCCACTAGATCGCATATTAGTCAATTGTTTACCCTTAATAGGATTAACCGTCATTTCATCACCTTTAGAAGTATTACCAATAACCTGACCTTCATAAACCTGAGTACTCGCTCCAATGTACAAAGCACCTCGGTTTTGCAAATTATACAAAGCAAAGCCTAAAGCTTTTCCAGTCTCACCAGAAATCATAGAACCAGCTGCACGTCTCACAACATCACCAGCATACGGACGGAACTCAATAAATCGACTAGACAAAATTCCCATTCCCTTAGTATCAACAATGAATTCATTTCGATAACCTAAAACACCTCGAGTTGGAATTTCAAAAGTCATTCTAACACCATCATTCTCATGTTGCATATTAGTCATAATACCTTTACGCTTTCCTAACTTTTCAATAATCGCTCCTGAAAATTCTTCTGGCACAGAAATAATCATTTCCTCAAACGGCTCTTGTTTCTTTCCGTCAACTTCTTTAATGATAACTCGTGGCTGAGAAACTTGAATTTCAAAACCTTCACGACGCATGTTCTCTAAAAGAACCGCAACATGCAACTCCCCACGACCATAAACTGTAAAATTAGCTCCTGTGAAATCAACTTTCAAACCAACGTTAACCTCTAACTCTTTTTCTAAACGCTCACGAATTTGTTCTCGAGTAACAAATTTTCCCTCTTTTCCAGCAAACGGTGAATCGTTAACTAAGAATTCCAAAGCAATTGTCGGCTCATCAACAGTAATATTTGGCAATAATTCTGCATTCTCATCAGCACAAACAGTTTCTCCAATGTCAATATCATCAATACCAGCAATCAACACAATATCACCTGCTTCAGCCTGTTCAACTTCTTTTCGAGCTGTACCTTCAAAAACAAAAATTTTAATAATTTTCTTATTTCTATCTTCTTTACCTTCTGATTTAACAATAACATTTCCAATTTTAAGCGTACCTTCATAAATACGAGCTACAGCCAAACGTCCTAAAAAGTCATCATAAGCTAAACTAAAAGGCTGTAATCTCAAAGGAGCTTCAGTATCACTTTTAGCAGGTTCAACATGATCAATAATCTGATCAAGTAATGGCGTCATGTCTTCACTATCATCTTCTGGTTTTTTCTTGGCAATTCCATCTCTACCGATTGAATAAATTATAGGAAAATCTAGCTGTTCATCATTAGCACCTAAATCTAAAAATAATTCATAAATTTCTTCCTCAACTTCACCCAATCTAGAAGCAGGTTTATCAATTTTATTAATCACAACCAAAGGTTTATGACCAATTTCTAAAGATTTTTTCAACACAAAACGAGTCTGTGGCATTGGACCTTCTTGGGCATCAACTACCAACATAACACTATCAATTGAACGCAAAACACGTTCCACCTCTGAACCGAAATCAGCATGTCCTGGAGTATCCACGATGTTAATTTTTGTATCTTTATAAAAAACAACTGTATTCTTTGCGTAAATTGTAATTCCACGTTCTTTCTCAATATCGTCATTATCCATGCTTTCATCTGCACCTTTTGCTCCAGTTTGTTGCATGATTGCATCTGTAATAGTTGTCTTACCATGATCAACGTGAGCGATGATCGCTATATTTCGTATTTCCATATTTTTTTAAATTAAAAGCTTTGATTAATATTGTGCTCGCCGCACGGGCTTTTAGACTATATATTTTGATTTTGTACAAATAAATTCTTTAAAAAATATTGCTAGTTTTAAAAAAGTTATATTTTAAAAATCAAAATTTGTCTAAAAAATTAAACATAAATAAAAAACCGCAACACCTGCGATTTATTTATAATAGCTTAAAGGCTAAAGAAAGTCAATCGTTTTTGGCTCTTTAACATCTTTGGGCAACTAAATTTAAGAAAATTGTCATCGGAAGAATACAAAATAATAATCTTTTACAAAAACGTTCAACATTTCTAATCCCAAAATGATTCCTTTTAATTCTTTCAAAATGATTATGAATTCCTTCAGTATAAGCATTAGTTGTTTTAGATAAATAATAATTTAATATTTCATCAAACCATCTTGTTAATGTATTAGCCAAATCTTTCATATATTTTGATTCTGAAGTTTTGCAAAGACTGATGACATATTTTAATTGTTTTTGGGCTTCTTTTCTATTACTTTTCCAATATACTTTTCTGAGTTGATGAATTATTTTCCAACTTTGTTTTAACTTAGGAACTTTAACAAAAACTTTTTCTAATTTATTAAATTCTTCAATTGTTAATTTGTGTGTAGGTATCATCAGTAATTTATTTATTTTATAAGATTCATTGTTGATGTCTTGAAAAACTTTCTTTTGTTCTTTTAATAAAAAGACAGCCCACTGAATTATATGAAAATGATCAATCACAATAACCGCATTAGGAAAACATTCTTTAATAATAGCTGGAAAAAAAGAGTCCATATCAATACATACTTCTTTAACTGCTAATCTAAATTTTAAATCAATTTTTAATAATTCTTTCAGCAATTCTTTTTGTGATAAATTTGGTAGAACACCTATCACCTCATTATCAATTAAATTAGTAATGTTAAAAACTTGTTTTCTTTTGCTAACTCCTTTGCCATCCATTCCAATTCTTTGAATAGATTTATCCCAAATTAATGAAGTATTTACCATTTCATCAATCATTCTCAGAGCCGACATAATGCTTATCTGTCTAGATCTAGCTAGTCCGCTATATGTGGTTTCTCTTAATTCTATGACAGAGTTTTTTTAAAAGCTGTGCTCATTTGTTGCCCTTTTTTAACTTGAGGTAAAGATTCCCAAAGTTTCTTTTTATGTTTAGAAAAATAAAATCTTCTTTGAGTAATAGCTATAAAAACTTTTTTATTTTCAAACATAGAATGAGCAATTATTCTATTTCTTTTTTGATTAATTTTTTTACTTACCTCATTTTTTAATTTAAATGAATTCTTTTGTAAATGACAATGTAAAATTATTTTATCATTTTTTTCTTCAAATTTATCTAAAATATATCCTTCTAAATTGAATATTTTTTTAATCTCTTTTTTTTGCATTTTTAAAATATTAAATTATTAAAATAACTTAATATTTAAGCATAGAATTTAACAAATTTCAATACTTAGCTTTGCCCAAAGATGTTAAAGAGCCGAAAAATCCAAAAACTCAACCCCAAAACAACCCCAATCCAAACAAAAAATAAAAAACACCCCATCAAAATAACATTGACATCAGCAAAAGCAAGAGTATAATTATAGCTGGTAATTCCCACACAATAAAATCATGAATTCAAATAAAAAAATAGTAGCAATCGGAGAAATCTTATGGGACATTTTCCCAAATAAAAAACACTTAGGTGGCGCGCCGTTCAATTTCGCTTATCATTGCAAACAATTAGGTTTAGATCCAGTAGTCATCAGCGCCATTGGCGAAGACAAATTAGGAAATGAAATAATTAAAAATGTTAAAAAAGCGAATCTTGATGATAAATTTATAGAGAGAATAAATTTTCCAACAGGAACAGTCCAAGTCTCTTTAAGTAATGGTCAGCCAGAGTATGAAATTTTAGAAAATGTTGCTTGGGATAATATTGGCTTTAAAGAAGAATTCGAAGAATTGGCAAAAAACACAGGAGTAGTTTGTTTTGGAAGTTTAGCTAGTCGTTCGTTTAATAAAACCAGTAAAACAGTTGAAAAATTTCTCAAATTACTTTCTAATGATACTATAAAGATATTTGATATTAATTTAAGACAACATTACTATTCAAAAGAATTGATTGAAAAATTTTTAAAGTTATCAGATGTTCTAAAAATTAATGACGAAGAGATTGAAATTGTAGTAGACTTATTTGGATGGAAAGAGTTAGATGAAGACGAATTGTTAAATAAATTTTACAAAGAGTTTGATCTTAATCTAATTATTTTAACTAAGGGAAATAAAGGCAGTGTACTTTTTGACAGGGAAAACAAGAGTGAACAATCAGCATTAAAAGTGGAAAATTTTGCAGATGCAGTTGGGGCAGGAGATTCTTTTACAGCAACGGTTGCCTATGGTTTAATTAATGATTGGGATTTAGAAAAAATAAATATAGTTGCTAATAAAGTTGCGGCAATAGTTTGTTCTAACGCTGGAGGAACTCCAGAATTAAGTAATATCAAAGAAATTTTACAATAAAAATAGACTAGAATAGTATAAATTTAAGACTATGAATTTTACAATAAAGACAATCAAAATTAATTCGATTAACAAGCTCTTGTTTAAAAAGAAGGCTTTGTGATTTTTATTTAGATGAATGTTGCAAAGTCCTTTATAATTTAGAGGACTTTTTATTTTAGCATGATATAATTTAAGAATAACTTTAAAAATATGAAAATAGAAAATAAAATACAATTAATAACTTATCCAGATAGTTTGGGTAAAAATTTAAAAGATTTAGATTACGTTTTAGGTAAATATTTAAAAGATGCAATTGGTGGTGTACATTTATTACCTTATTATCCTTCATCAGGAGATAGGGGTTTTGCACCTTTGACGCATAAAGAGGTTTCTCCAGAATTTGGAACTTGGGAAGATGTAAAAAAAATCTCATCTAAATATACTCTAATGAGTGATTTAATGGTAAATCATGTTTCTTCTAAATCTGAGTATGTTCAAGATTATTTAGAAAAAGGATCAAAGTCAAAATATGCAGAATTTTTTGTAACGAGTGAAAAATTTTCTCGGAGATTTTTACCGCATAGAAAAAGTACCTCACCTTTATTAAAAAAAATTGAAACTTTTATAAACAATCTGAGACGTTGGGACAAAATTTTCCATATTGAAGGTATAAATAGATTCGATGCTAAAAAACTTTATCGACCACGACCGAAGAGTCCATTGAAACCATTTGTCTTTACAGATGGCAATATTAAACATTTGTGGTGTTCTTTTACAAAAGATCAAGTAGATTTAGATGTGATGAATCCAGATGTCAAAAGACTTTTAGTTGAATATATTGAAACTTTAGCAAAAAATGGAACAAAAATTTTACGAGTTGATGCGGCAGGTTATACGGTAAAGAAAAGAGGGACGAGTAGCTTTATGATTCCAGAAACATATAGATTCATTAGTTGGTTAGGTGAAATTGCACATAAAAATGATATTTCAATGTTATTAGAAATTCATGGACATTACAAACAACAAATTAAACTAGCAGAAACTGAAAATGTTGATTATGTTTACGACTTCCAAATTCCACTTTTAGCAATTCACGCTATTTATAATAAAAGAACCGACTTAATTAAAAAGTGGATTGAAGTTCGCCCGAATAATGCAATCGTTGTTTTTGACACACACGATGGCTTGCCCGTTGTTGATTTAGAAGAATTGCTTTCGGAGGTAGAGCTGAATAAATTAAAAAGTGATATTCTAAAACATGGCGGAAATGAAGCTCTTCGTGCTTCAGGTTCTAATTCCAAAAATGTCGATACATATCAAATAAATTGTACATATTATTCTGCTTTAGATGAAAATGATGATTCTTATATTGTAACGCGAGCGATTCAAATTTTTCTTCCAGGCATTCCGCAAATTTATTATGATGGTTTGTTGGCGGGCGTAAATGATGTTGCAAAATTAAATAAAACTGGAATTGGAAGAGATATTTTAAGACGAGATTATGATTTAAAAATGATTGAAAAAGCTTTTGAAAAAGGAGTTGTTAAAAGATTATTAAAGTTAATGAAGTTTCGAAATAATCATCTAGCATTTAATGGTAAATTTTCTTTGTTAGATTCTTCTCATTCCACATTGAAAATGCGTTGGGAAAATGGTGCTGATTTTTGTGAGGCTGATATTGATTTAAAAAAATATAAAGTTGAGATTCATTATTCAACCGAAGAAGGGAGAATAATTGAAGTTTTATAGTCTGTATTTTAAGACTTGAAATTTAGTTTCGATTAACTTTAAAATAATCACTTTTAAATAAATTATCACTGTCTAAGGTGAAAATAATATCCTTTCTAAATAAATATTCCTTGATTATCATTTTAAATGATTAGACCTCTTTGGAAGTCATGCCTATGTCATTTTGATTGGAACATAACAAAACAAAAAAATCTCAAAGTTCTAGTATAATCTTAAGCTTTTAAGATTTCTCCACTCCATATTTTAAAATCTCGTTTAAAAATATTCCAGTTCAGATGGTATAATACCATTTCCAAATAACTATTACTCATTTAAATATTTTTAATGTTAGATTTTAAATATATTAGAAAGCGAAATTAATTTATTTAATGGGTAGCGGTTAATTTAAAAAGGTATAATTTAAAGTTTCCGAAGATGTCTATTAATATTTATGCAATTTGTATCACGAATAAATATTTAAAAATGAGAGGAAATTAATTGAAAATCGTATAATTTATTTATAAAACAGGATTATTTTTCAGTTTGTTGATAATTTAAATTTATCAAAGACAGTCATTCACGGTCAATTAATTCAATAAAATTAGTTCTAAAACAAGTATCAGACAGAATAAAAAACGAGGCTCTTTAACATCTTTGGGCAAAGCTAAGTATTGAAATTTGTTAAATTCTATGCTTAAATATTAAGTTATTTTAATAATTTAATATTTTAAAAATGCAAAAAAAAGAGATTAAAAAAATATTCAATTTAGAAGGATATATTTTAGATAAATTTGAAGAAAAAAATGATAAAATAATTTTACATTGTCATTTACAAAAGAATTCATTTAAATTAAAAAATGAGGTAAGTAAAAAAATTAATCAAAAAAGAAATAGAATAATTGCTCATTCTATGTTTGAAAATAAAAAAGTTTTTATAGCTATTACTCAAAGAAGATTTTATTTTTCTAAACATAAAAAGAAACTTTGGGAATCTTTACCTCAAGTTAAAAAAGGGCAACAAATGAGCACAGCTTTTAAAAAAACTCTGTCATAGAATTAAGAGAAACCACATATAGCGGACTAGCTAGATCTAGACAGATAAGCATTATGTCGGCTCTGAGAATGATTGATGAAATGGTAAATACTTCATTAATTTGGGATAAATCTATTCAAAGAATTGGAATGGATGGCAAAGGAGTTAGCAAAAGAAAACAAGTTTTTAACATTACTAATTTAATTGATAATGAGGTGATAGGTGTTCTACCAAATTTATCACAAAAAGAATTGCTGAAAGAATTATTAAAAATTGATTTAAAATTTAGATTAGCAGTTAAAGAAGTATGTATTGATATGGACTCTTTTTTTCCAGCTATTATTAAAGAATGTTTTCCTAATGCGGTTATTGTGATTGATCATTTTCATGTAATTCAGTGGGCTGTCTTTTTATTAAAAGAACAAAAGAAAGTTTTTCAAGACATCAACAATGAATCTTATAAAATAAATAAATTACTGATGATACCTACACACAAATTAACAATTGAAGAATTTAATAAATTAGAAAAAGTTTTTGTTAAAGTTCCTAAGTTAAAACAAAGTTGGAAAATAATTCATCAACTCAGAAAAGTATATTGGAAAAATAACAGAAAAGAAGCTCAAAAACAATTAAAATATGTCATCAGTCTTTGTAAAACTTCAGAATCAAAATATATGAAAGATTTAGCTAATACATTAACAAGATGGTTTGATGAAATATTAAATTATTATTTATCTAAAACAACTAATGCTTATACTAAAGGAATTCATAATCATTTTGAAAGAATTAAAAGGAATCATTTTGGGATTAGGAATGTTGAACGTTTTTGTAAAAGATTATTATTTTGTATTCTTCCGATGACAATTTTCTTAAATTTAGTTGCCCAAAGATGTTAAAGAGCCGATTTTTCTTGACTTTTTTGGGTTTTGGTGATATTTTTTATTTAGATTAGAATTGTTCATTTATATTAAAATTCAATAGGAGGATTTGGTGTGAATCTGACAAAAAAAGAATCCAGAATGAAAAAAGAACTTCTTAGAAGAACTTTTATATTTCTGGATAAGACTAATAATGTTAAGTGTCATCTAAAGGAAAATCCTGAAGATATTTTTCAACTGATATTAACGTCCGCCAGAAGAGAATTCCCCGCTTTTATCATTAAGCGTAGTCAGTTCAAACAACTTTATTATAATTTTTACTCTACTCTATTGATTGACTCGAACACTTTTAGAAAAAGAAGGTGTTTGCTTAAGTTCAGAGAAATAAGAATAAAAGGTATAAAGTATAAGCTGAGTGAAATAAAAGGTAGTTCCTGGTTACTCGCAACTAATCTCAAGAATCCAGAAAAAACAAAGACTATCAAGCCTCGTGAATTTTTTCTGGTATTGAAGGGTAATGCGAGTAAAAGAAATAAGTATCCTCGTTTTTCAAGGAGGTCTCGATGATGACTCATCAGCCTGATACTGTTACCGTGATAAAGAATCTTTGATAAATTAATGAGTCAACTATTTTATCAATTGACTGAGCTTCCTATGCACATGCTTACTGAGGACAGTGCGATACATTTTTACTTATTTTTATGGAAAAGCCTGTGAAATAAACCTATACTGCCCTATTGCATGTTATGCGACGGGGCTTTTTTATTTTTTGTTTGGATTGGGGTTGTTTTGGGGTTGTTTTGGTTGAGGGTTATTTTTTTTGACCTTATTTACTAAAACTATAAAAAGATATAGAACTAAAATCGAATTCTTTAAATTTAAATCATTCATAGTTGAATATCCATGGGCTATCTTATGTCTCAACTTAACGCCTAGCTGAGAAAAAAATGTAAATTTGATTTGTTCACAAAAATTTTCTCCCCAAACTTTTCGAACGCTGTCATCATCAAAAAATCTTTCATTTAAAGTTATGTCTCGCATCCATATATTATTACCTTTACCCTTCTGATTTCCTGTTGCAATAGTATTTATATCTAAACCTAGGCCTTGATTTAAGTCTAAAAAAACTTTTTCAAATTTTGGAACTAAAATATGCAAAAAAGAAACAAAATCTTCATTGAAAAATCTATTTAAAGCAATTTTTAAAATTTCTAAAAATTCCCCAGTAAAAATTTCTTTTGAATCAAAATAATCAACTAAACATATTTCATTTAATTTATTATCTTTTTTCATCTTATCAAAAATTGGATATAGATAAAAAATTAGAACAATATCTTGATTAAAAGTATAATTTGTATTAAACCAACTTAAATCATAATCATCTCCTGATTGTACAATATTTCCTTGATCATCATAAGTTGATGAATTAGCTAGTTCACGAATTACCGATCTAGTATTTTTACAAATTCCTTTAACATTTTTAAAATTTGGACAAAATAAAAACTCATTTCTGCCTATCTCATCTAAAACATTAGAAATTTCATCCATTTCTAAAATAAAATTTATTTCTTTTAAGATTTTATCCGTTGGAATTTTAATATCAAAAGAAAGTTCAGAAAATCCTTTCATTGTATCAACATTCATTTTTCTAATCTTACTCTTACAAAAAATCTTATCTTTTTTACCACCCTTATTTTCATTTAACTTTTTTAAAACTTCTTGATATTCAATAGATGCCTCCCAAAACTTTTTTTCATTTTCAAATTCTTTGGCTTTATCAAAAATTTTATTTTTATTACTCATATTTCTAAAATTAAAAAATTACCTCCCCACTTTCTGAACAAGGAAGCATACTCCCTTGTTCCGTAAAACTTCAATTTCACTAAATAGCCTCCACAATCCCAATCTCCTCCGCACTCAATCCATAAATCCCATAAACCAAATCATCAATTTTCTCTTCAAAACCCACAATTCAATTCTACAATCATTCAAAAAATAAATCCAATTTCGCAAAAAACAAAAAAGACTAGCAAGTGACTAGTCTCTACAAATTTAATCAATTTTCTCAATCTCCCCAGAACTACCATCAATCCTAACCCGATCACCCAACTTAAACTCTTTCAAAGAAACACCCACCACAACTGGAACACTCTTCTCCCTCGCCATAATCGCCAAATGCGATAACATCCCACCTTTACTCGAAATAATCCCCTCAACTCGTTCAAAATATTCAGTCAAATCAGGAGATAAAATCTCAGTATAAACAATTACTTTATTATTCAAAACATTTTTAACATCCTTAACATCCACCAAAATACCTTCCGCAACACCGCTGGACACACCTTGTACCACAGAATTTTCCTCCACAACAGAACTAGTCAACTTACTCGGAAAATTAAATTTATTAAAACTATCATATTTTTGCTTTCTTTCTAGACACAAAGATTCCGTAACCTCATCACTTAAAATTTCACCCAATTCCGCAAAATAACTATTTTTTTCATTTTCAAAATTATTCTTCCTTGCAAATTTTAAAATATTATTTCGCAAAGCAGTAATATTTTTCACAGTCAGCCACCTGCCCAACTCTCTCAAATGATTAAAAACGATCGCCTCTTTTATTTTTGGAGAAAAAACTTTACGTTTATATTCTGGAATACCCCGCCACCAATCCAAAACTTTTTTATCAATCTCATTACTGAAATTAATATTATTCAGAAAATCAGATTCGTCAGCTAAATTCAAAGAATTACCTTTCAATTCTGTTTGAGAAGCCTCTAGTTTATAATTCTTTAAATCAACAAATTGTGAAGATGAATTTAAAATATCAATAAAATTAACTTTTTCTTTTTTTAAAATTAATTCAACCTTTTTAATAGAAGCACTTGCCAACAAATTTATTTCAAAAATTAATTTATATTCTTTTAAAAAAGTTTTCAAACAAGTTTCAATATCTTGAACAAAGATTTCTTTCGACTCAAAATTTTCTCTCAACTTTAAAAATAATTCATCATATTTTTTAGTCAAAATTTTATTTAAAGAAAATAAATTTTTAATCGTAACAAAAGACTCTGACCAATAAGACCATTTCAATGAAAAATCTTTATTCTGCAAAAACGAATATGCTGGCAACAAACCTTGAATTTCCTCCTCCTTATCAACAAACGATTCATTTCCGATAATTTTTAGAAAATTTTTACTTTCGTAACTAACATTATACTTTTTATACACCTTCGCTACTGGTCCCTGATCTGCATAAATTAAACTTAAAATATTCTGAACAATATTAGTCGGTCTCGGAGCAATTTCTGAAACTTCTGTTTTTTCATAAAAATATTTTTCATCTTCAGACAAAATGTTATCTAAAAATTTAATTTGTTCATACTGATCTTTTGATATAGTGGTAATAGTTCTAGATTGCAATAAATAAAGCTTATCATCTTTCAAGCACCATTCGATGTCTTGCGGAAAAAAATATTCATTTTCTATTTTTTTAAAAGATTCAATTAAATTATTTTCAGTAAAAAACTTTGGAAGTTCAATATTTTTTTCGTCCCAATAAAAAGATTTTTTTGTAGGCGTCACTTGTCCACTAACAATTTTTTCACCTTCACAATTAGCATGTTCAATTACCATTTCCCGATTACCCTTAGGATTTCTAGTAAAAGCAACTCCTGATACATCTGCCAAAATATATCTTTGAACAATAATTGAAAATTGACTTAGATCTTTGTTCAAAAAAGAATATGCCTGTTCTAGCACTTCATAAATATTTTTTTCTAAATCTTCAGCTAAAACATTTGTCTTAGTCAAAAACTGGCCAGCCATTGAACACTTTTCACAATCCTCGACCAAAGCACTCGATCGTACCGCATATAAATCGCACTTAAGCTCAGCTGATATTTCACTGACAATTTCATCTCGAAAAGGTTTACTAGAAAATAATTTTTTAGAAATGTTGTTAGGCAATGCCACAAATTCAGGTACATTAAAACCTTTGTTGGAAAGTTTCGCTAAACTAGTAGTTTTATTACCTAAAAGATTTTTGCAATTTTCAATATCTTTTATTTTTACAATTCTATTTTTCATATTCCCAAGGTTTATTATATCTTCCTAAAAATTTATGTCCTCGATTCTCTAGTTCAATTGCGGCTAGCTTTGCATCAAAACAATTTACATAACCATCACAAACAGTAACAACTTCACTGTTAGCTGGTATTTGTGAAAAAGCCTTTTCTATTTCAATACTAGGTGTGTGCATAATTGGAATATTAAAACTACCTTCAATATGACTTTTTTCAAATTTGAATGGCTCTCGACTATCTACTAAAATTTTACCTTCATTTACTTTCTGTTTAATTTCACTTGTTGTAAAAACTTTTTTATATTTTTCATCATCATACTTTTCTACAAAATCAATATTACCATTCCAGCTACCACCAAAATCAACCCATCCGCTAGCACCATTCTCTAGATAAAATGAAACGATCTTTTTTGTTCGTAAAAACTCCGTCACTTCTTTTCCTCTAATTCCTGACCAACAAAGTACATAAACATATTTATCTTTTGGCACTTCTATCCACCTCCCCGCTTTCAAATCTGCAAAACGAATATGAACACTATCATTAAAATGACCATTTTCGTACTCAATATTTTCTCTAGCATCTAAAATTATATAATCGTCTCTGCCACCATTCGTAATATTTTTAAAATCTTGATTGGTAATCATTATATTTCTTTCTTTATTAACATTAAAAAAAGAATATTCTTGATCAATCACTTTTTCACTAGAAGACATATCAATTTTTTTCTCTTTAATCAAGCCTTCAGTTAAAATTTTAACTTCAGATTTTTCTATTTTAACGGGAGCATCATTTTGAATTTTTAATGTCATAAGTACACCATATCGAGTAAATTTATCACCTTCATGTAAAGTTAACTCAATAGATGATTTTTCATTGTCTATTCGAACTAATTTATTTAATGTAATTTTATCTACACTTTCATACCAATTTTGAAAAGTGCTAAAATCAACACTTTGCTTAGACATGCTATAAGCTTCTTGCAAATTTTGTATAGCAATATTTTTATAATACTTATTAATAAAATTTGATACTAAGTCATCACTTTCAATTTTTGAAACAAATTTCTCAGAAGATATGTCAATATTTATATTTTCATTATCTCCAATATTTAATTTATCATTTTTGTCCAATGATATCTCATATTGATAAGCCTCTAATTCTTCATCATTAAATTTTTCTAAATTTTCATCAGATTCACTATCTATAAATATCTCATGTTTTTTACTCTCCTCAAGCCATTTTTCATATTCTCCTTTCTGTTTATTATGTGCATAAAGATATGAAATTATTAAAGAAATAATGATGATAAAAACAAATATTACAGAGATTGTTATTTTTGGATACTTCAATAAATAAAATTTCTGTTTAAAAAACTGATACATCGCTCCAAAAAATGCAATAAAAAACATTGCAATAATTGAAAAAAATTGAGCAACCTGAGCACCTATACTAAATATAAAATCTGGTGGAATCACCGCGTTAGTTATTTTTGTGTTAAAAATGAAAAAGATGATACAAAAATATAGTAGTATTCCTTTAATCTTTGTATTTTTTGTTTTTTTGTTTATGATTCTTTTTTTGAATATATTTGGCATGAGTTTTTTGTAAAAATTAAACAAGGGATAATGACCTCCTGTTCATGAAATTATAAATTAACTGATGTTTTTATTTTACAATTTTTAGAGAAATAAAGCGAATTTAAAACCAAAAAAAAGCGTGATTAATCACGCTTAAATAAAAGAAAAAAACACTTTATTTAAAAGTTAGATACACAATGTCTAGCACTGACCTACTCTCACCAAAAAAGGCTACCATCGGCGCTAAAGAGCTTAACTACTGAGTTCGGTATGGGATCAGGTGTAACATCTTTGCTAGAAACACTAGACATTCTACATCCAACACAAAATTAAATAAAGCGTTTTAAAAAATTACAAGATAGTTATAATGCTATTTTCATCAAATTTTCCTAAAATGTCAATTCTAAAAAGACAAATAAAAGAAAAAAGTTATTAATGTATTAGTACTCCTCGACTCAACGCCTCACAGCGCTTACATCTAGAGCCTATCAACCTGATCATCTTTCAGGACATTTGTACCTTATCTTGGGAGTGGCTTCCCGCTTATATGCTTTCAGCGGTTATCCATTCCAAACGTAGCTACTCGACAATGCTCCTGGCGGAACAGCCGATACACCAGAGGTTTGTTCTTTCCGGTCCTCTCGTACTAGGAAAGACTTCCCTCAAGTACACACGCCTACAGCAGATAGAGACCAACCTGTCTCACGACGGTTTGAACCCAGCTCGCGTACCTCTTTAAATGGCGAACAGCCATACCCTTGGGACCTGCTCCAGCCCCAGGATGAGATGAGCCGACATCGAGGTGCCAAACTCCTTCGTCGATGTGGACTCTTGGAAGGAATTAGCCTGTTATCCCCGGGGTAACTTTTATCCGATGATCTTCCGCGCTCCTACAAGCCACGGTCGGTTCACTAACTTATACTTTCGTAACTGGTCGACGTGTATGTCTCTCAGTAAAGCTGGCTTGTGCGTTTGTACTATCAGCCCGATTTCCATCCGGACCTAGCCAACCTTTGTAAGCGCCTCCGTTACAATTTAGGAGGCGACCGCCCCAGTCAAACTACCCACCAGGCACTGTTCCTGCACCGGTAGCTATATTTAACAAAAGAAAAAGTCGTTATTATTTATCATCAGACGATAATTATCAAAATAATTTGATAATTAAGTAAAGTGAATTATTTTTAACATCAAAAAATAGCTTTAAAAAAATTATTTTTCACGCTAAAAACTCCTCCGTACAAAAAACACTAAAAAGTATTCTTTGACTTCGAAGGACCTTACTATTCGCCTGTAAATATCATACCTTTTTCTCAGATTATAAAAATAATCTGTTAAATACACCTAACGGTGCAAGGTTAGAATCAAAACTTCAGCAGGGTGGTATTCCACTGGTGACTCCACTATCCCCTGAAGGATAGTTTCAAAGTCTCCCACCTATTCTCGGCAACTAAAACTCTAATTCAATGCCAAGCTATAGTAAAGCTCCACGGGGTCTTTTCGTCTAGCTGTAGGTAAACGGCATCTTTACCGTTATTGCAATTTCACCGAGCACCTGGTTGAGACAGTTCCCATCTCGTTACACCTTTCATGCGGGTCGGTATTTAGCCGACAAGGAATTTCGCTACCTTAGGACGATTATAGTTATCGCCGACGTTCACTGGCGCTTCGGGAATTGGCGTGAACCGCTTCCGTTAACGTTCCAGCACTGGTCAGGTGTCACCCCCTATACATCCCCTTACGGGTTAGCAGAGAGTTGTGTTTTTGGTAAACAGTCGGATGGGCACTTTAGCTGCGCCCAACATTTCCGAAGAAACATCGGGAAGACATGTTGCGAACTTACGTCTAGCTTTTTTGCCGAGTTCCTTAACCAGGTCTCACTCATTCACCTTGGGCTACTCGCCCTGTCTACCTGTGTCGGTTTGCGGTACGGTTATGTATATATTAAGCTTAGAAGCTTTTCCTGATACCCTGCTCACTACTGTTAATTCTTTCGAAAAAGAATGTCCAGATATATCTTGGATTATTGTATGGCGGATTTACCTACCACACATCCTCAATATACCTACGTGAATCCAATTACTCGCAGTAGCTACTAGAATATGTCACTCCATCGCATATATACATAGTGCAGGAATATTAACCTGCTGTCCATCGACTACGCTTTTCAGCCTCGCCTTAGGACCGACTAACCCTGGGGTGATTGACATTGCCCAGGAAACCTTAGACTTTCGGTGTGCACGGATCTCACGTGCATTGCGGTTACTCATCCCAGCATTCTCACTTCCCTACGCTCCACCAGTGGTCGCCCATCTGACTTCAACGCATAGGGAACGCTCTCCTACCACTCATAAATAAATTTATGAATCCACATCTTCGGTATTATACTTAAGCCCCGTTACATTTTCGGCGCAAGATCTCTAAACTAGTGAGCTATTACGCTTTCTTTAAAGGATGGCTGCTTCTAAGCCAACCTCCTAGGTGTCTAAGAAATCTCACTTCCTTTCCCACTGAGTATAAATTTTGGGACCTTAGATTGTGGTCTGGGCTGTTTCCCTTTTGAACTACGAGCTTAGCCCCGTAATTCTAACTGCTGTGATACGGTCACAGGCATTCGGAGTTTGGTTGGGTGTCCTACCTTACGGCGGACACTCATTCAGTGCTCTACCTCCCATGACTATTACACAACGCTAGCCCTAAAGCTATTTCGGAGAGAACCAGCTATTGCCGAGCTCGATTGGAATTTCTCCTCTACGCACAAGTCATCCCCTGATGTTGCACGATCAGTGGGTGCGGGCCTCCCACAATTTTTACATTGTGTTCACCCTGCTCATGCGTAGCTCGCCCGGTTTCGGGTCTAGTTCTTGCGACAAATTCGCCCGTTAAGGCTCGCTTTCACTATGCATCCGCTGCAAAACAGCTTATGCATGCCACAAAAAACTAACTCGCTGGGTCGTTCTGCAAAAAGCACGCTGTCACTCATATAAATACGAGCTCCAACTCTTTGTTAGCATATAGTTTCAGTTCTATTTCACCTCCCTCTACGGGATACTTTTCACCTTTCCCTCACGGTACTAGTTCACTATCGGTCTGAGACAATATTTAGTCTTGGAAGTTAGTGCTCCCAGATTCAGACAGGATTTCACCGGTCCCGCCCTACTTGAGTATAAACTCACCTATTATTTTTTCTTTTCGTGTACAGGACTATTACCCTCTATGGTCACACTTTCCAGAGTGTTCCACTAAGAAAAAATGAATTGGCCCCGATCTAATCGAGTCCGCTTACCTCGCAACCCCGTTTCTTAAAAAGAAACGGTTTAGACATCATCCGTTTTCGCTCGCCACTACTAACGGAATCTCTATTGATTTATTTTCCTCCTGGTACTAAGATGTTTCAATTCCCAGGGTTTGCTCTAAACAGTCTATATATTCAACTGTAAGTTCTCATTAAAAAATGAGAGGGTTGCCCCATTCGGAAATCTCCGGATCAAAGCTTGTTTGGTAGCTCCCCGAAGCTTATCGCACCCAACTACGCCCTTCATCGCTCGCCTCAGCCAAGGCATTCACTATATGCTCTTCGTAACCTCTTTCTTCTACTTGAATTAAAAAAGAATTGACAATTAAGAAAAACTTGATTGCATTTCAATTTCTAATTACGTTATTTTATATTTTTAGATAAATGAATGAAAATTGCATTATTATACCAAAACTAATCAACTACTCTTATTCTTAAAATAAAGTATAAGAGGTTTTTTAGTAATGGTATTACCTATCTTGTAAATTATACTCGAAAATATTTTCCGCAGAAATAAATCTTGAATAAATTCTGTATAACTTACTAACAAATTTTTAAAGTTCGTAATTGTGCGGAAATAATTATTTTAAATTATTTAAAATAATTATTTACTCACAATTTTTAAGGCAATAAAAAAACAAGGACTTAGCCACTATCCTAGTTTAACTGCTTTTTCTACGAAAGTCAAATTGAATCTCTCTCAAAGCAATATTACTAATATATCAGATTATAAATTCTTGTCAAGTTTTTATAAATTAATATAACAATATCTAAAGATTTTTATGTCTCATATTAAATTTTATAGCCTTTTTATTTTTTAAAATATCTTCATTTTTTAAAAATCTTTATCTTTTTTTAAGCTGAAAGTTATAAAATACAATAGGGATTTTATAAATTATTTTAAAGTATTTTCTTCTGTTTCAATGAATTCTTTAAAAAAATCTATCTTTTTTCTGCCTATATCTTGTATTTTAATTATTATACATCAAATTTCCTTCAAACATAATACCAGGACCATTTAGTTCTAAAGAATTATTATATTCCACGCTAAATGCACTAGAAAATTGACTGGAACTATTTTGAAATTTTTTATTTACCTCCCCTAGTCCATAATTAACAACATTAGATATTGCTGACATTGTGAATGCTTGAATTAAAGTTGAAAAGGCCTCTGAGTCACTATTAGCAATTGCGTCTAATGGTAAAGTCACTCCTTTAATTTGCAGTTCTGCAACCACTCCTGCTGGCAAAGTTATATTACCATCTGAATCTGTTATAGGTAAAAACCCCCCGTTAGACGATTGTGCTACACCTTGTGCAGTTAATTGGAGCTCAGCAGTTGTTTCTGCTAAATGCCTCTCAGTAGCCATTGCTAAGCCTACTGGGGTATTGAGCGGGTTATTCATCATCGTCTCAAAACAATCCCAGTTACCCTGACTAAATAAACCCTCTAATGGATCGCATATATCCATAATATCAACCTCAGCTTGAACATTACCGTCAATCACAACTTGACCAATATTTGATAAATATTGAGGATAAGAAAGATTAACACCTTCAGCACTTGCATCAACATTTGCAGAAATATAGTTTCCTGAAGTTTGGCCTTTTAATGTTGTTGTTAAAAAACCTTCAGTTGATACTTGAGCCTGAACATAAGGTTCTTCAATTAAAAAATCTCTGTAATTTGTGATATATTTTGGCGAATTACTTCCATTTGCTAACGATGATTGAATGGTGTTCTGTATTTGTTTAATTGCCGCCATCTTTGCCGCTGCATTAATTGCAATTCTTAGCTCTATTCTAATTTCCCTACTTACCTCTATCGCAATATCACTAGCCACATTTGACCATACACCAGCATCTACATTCTTTGTGTTTATATTAAACACAAAGAATAAAAATAAAATAAATAAAATATTTTTCTTCATAGAGCTATAAGTTTAGAAATGATCCCTCAATCTCATATTCATTCATAACAGTATTAACATTATTTAAAAAATTATCAGATAATTCTAATAATCCCTGCAACTTAGTTAAAGTTACAATCATAGACATTGCATCACTATCTGTATTTTTATATTCTTTACCGGCGTAAATGCTTTCTATATAACGTAAAATATATAGTCCTTGAAAATGCAATTCCGCTAATTCTTCTGGAACTTCTACGTCTTGCATTTCCTCCTCAGCTTTTATAGCGTTATCTGCTAAATCTTCAAAAAATTTTGTATTATTTAAATCAGAAGAAAAAACCTTCGAATTTGCCAAAACTTCTACTCCGAATTCTTCTGCTGATTTATTAAAAAAACCGTCAGGAAAATTTGTCATAAAAACATATGAAATTGCCGTAAAGTATTCGATTGCATCTTCCTTTTCTTTAGCTTTTCTTTTCTCTTTAGATAATTTTGTATAATCTTGCTCCTTAACATTAATCTCTGACAAATTAATTTCTATATTTTCAAAAGATACAGACTCATTTACAGAACTTGAAACCAGATCTGTAATATCTTCAGTTGAAATTTCTTCTTCACCCTCTTCTTGAGCATCACCAATATAGTCTACTAATTCTTTTGATAGTTTTTGTGTAAGATTTTTATCATCTATTGCTGCTGAATCAATTTCCATTTTACTTTCTTCATTATCAACAATCCGATCCCCTGGTGCAGGAATTAATGGATCATAACCACTCTCTATTTCAACACCATCTGAATAACCGTCTCCGTCTGAGTCTCTATTGTTTATATCTGTTCCAAAAGATTCTTCTTCGCTATTACTTAATCCATCACCATCAAAATCTTCAAACACACTCTTTTTCATTTCTCCATTATCGTCTGCTAAAGAGAAAAAACTTAAAGACGCTACAGTCAAAATAACTGCAACAATAAAAATGTATAAATTAGTTTTATTTTTTTTATTTTGTTTCATAGAATAAATAAAGATCATTCATCTGTTAAAAATTATACCACACAAAAAAGTTAAAGTTAAACTAGAAAATATTCTAAAAACAACTATAATTTTTTATATAGAATACAAATGAAAGATATTAAAAGCTAATTTTAAAAATAAAATATTATTCGCCTCTTCCTAATAATTATTTATTAGCCATTCTACTTGTCTAAAAGTCTAATTTAGTATAACTTAAATATAAGGAGAAGTTCCCATAGTTCAATTGGATAGAACAAGTCCCTCCTAAGGATTAGATCCAGGTTCGACTCCTGGTGGGAGCACAAGAATTAATTTTCAACCTGCCTGCCGAATAGGCAGGTTTTCAAGTAAAATTTGTAGAACCATAAATAATTTAAAACCTAATCAAAACTAGTGACCAGTTACTGATTACTAGTTACTAAACTAAAACATATGTCCGAAAGAATAAGAAAAGTAAATTCACTGCTATTTCATGAATTATCTGCTTTAATAAATAAAGATGTTGACTTTAAAAATGGAGTATTTATCACAATCTCTAGAGTTGACACGACTCCTGATCTACGATATTCTAACATATTCGTTAAAGTATTTCCGAATAAAGAAAATAATTACGGAATCAAAACATTAGAACATGAAAGAAATCATTTACAAAAAATTCTCCACAAAAAATTACATTTAAAAATTCTACCAAAAATAAGCTTTCACGAAGATTTGACTGGAGAAACTTTTGATAATTTAGAAAGAATTCTTTTTGAAGAAGGTGAATAAATATTTAAAAATATATTAAAATAAAAGATAATTTTTTGAAAAAATAAAAACTCCTAGAAAGATTTAATAAACTTCATCAGAATCCAAATACCATGCAAGCCACTGATCAATTTTACAAAGAGTTTCACTCACTAGATTACGTCTTAAAAAAAGCTAAAAGCATATTAATTATTTCTCATACTTTTCCTGATCCAGATACTGCAGGAAGTGCTGTTGCTTTATCAGAATTTTTAAAAAGTCATTACGAAAAAGAATCAACTTTAGCTTGCTTTGACGATTTTCCAGAATTTTTAAAACCGCTTCTTGGCAATGTTAAATTTAATCATCCAGAAGAAATCGATTTAAAAAAATTTGATGTTGTGATTGGTTGTGATAGTGTTGGACGTGGCATGGACAGAATAGCAAATGATCTTTCAAAAAATTGCATCACTGTTGCTATTGATCATCATCCTGATATCGATCTTGAAACTGATATTAAAATAATTGATCCTAATTACGCTGCTACCTGCGAGGCACTTTATGATTTCTTTAATTATCTTCGGGGAAAAATAAATAAAAATATCGCCACTGCCCTACTAACTGGAATCGTAGGAGATACTGGTGCTTTTCAGCATTCAAATACTTCCGCTCATGTACTAGCAATCTCTTCGGAATTAGTTAACGCTGGGGCACCGATCGCAAAAATTATTGATCACACTTTTGCTAACAAAAAAATTGACACTTTAAAATTTTGGGGCAAGGCCATTGAAAAAACTAAGTTTTTTACTGAAAGTGGATTAGCGGTCACTGCCATTACTCAAGAAGATATTAATTCTCAGGGAGTGGCACCTGAAAGCACCAGTGACATCGCTAACATATTAACAACTATTCCTGGAATTAAAGTGGCTGTGATTATTTCTCAAATTACACCCGATACTATCAAAGGAAGTTTACGCACCGAAAAACATGCTAATATAAATGTTTCTAAAATTGCTCAAACTTTAGGTGGAGGCGGTCATAAATTAGCTAGCGGATTTGAAATGCCAGGTAGAATAATTATTTCAGAGAATGGTAATTGGGAGATTGTTTAATTTTGTTTGAAGAAGAATTCGAGTGCTCGCCGCACGGGCTTTTTACCATTTAACATTTTTCGAAATTCCAAAACTTACCTGTCATTCTGAACGTATTAAATTTATCGCAGATAAATTTATGAAGTGAAGAATCCCCTACAGAGAATCACAAAACCCTAAGTCATGTCATCCTTAAAAATTATTTTGTAATGAAATGGAAAAATAATTTATCCCCCAGGGGATCTTCTCTTGCTACGCAATTCACCTTGATTCAGGATCTCAGATTAAAGTTAAATTGAAAGCTTATCGCTAATCTTAAAGTTTCTTAGATTCCGGATAATTTTTTAAATTTTTCTGCAAAAAACCTAAAAAATTTCCGGAATGACATGTCTAAATAATCTCGAAAAATCTAATCATCTAATTGTCTAATAATCTACCTGTTTAGCCATATTGACGCTTTCTTTTTATTTTGGTAATCTTATACTTGTAAGGTTATTTGAAAATTTATTTATTATTTCAGAAATGGTCCGATGGCCGAGTGGTTAGGCAGAGGTCTGCAAAACCTTGTACGGCGGTTCAAATCCGCCTCGGACCTCAGGATTTAATTTGAAAATTATTTGTCATTTCGACTGGAGAGTAGCGGAACGGAGAAATCTCAAAACTTTCAGAAAATCCTAAAAATTGGAATCTCTTGGTTTAGTTAAAATTAAGTTTGGAATGATATAAATAAAATATGCCTCGGTGGTGGAATTGGTAGACACGAAGGACTTAAAATCCTTTGCTATTTATATGGCGTGAGAGTTCGAGTCTCTCCCGAGGCACAAAGAAAAAACACTCTTCTTAACTGGAAGAGTGTTTTTATTAATCTTTTTATTTACCCCAAATAAAATCTAATTTACTTTGAATCTTTTTTTCAAAAATATCTATTATATTATTATTTTGATACAATAATATTTCTTCATTTCTTATACTTTCAATGATCTCCTTTTGTTTTTTGATACTAGGCAAAGCAATTTCTAACTCATCTAAATCTCTTGGACTCACGCCTGATTGTCTTGCTCTCTCAGATAAAGAAATGATATGTTTTTGAACAGAATCTGAAATTAAAAAATAATATAACCAACCTTTTAATAATTTTTTTTCATTAGGAATTGTTTTTATTAAAGCTACATTATAAGCACCCTTTTTACCTTTTAATATTTGAAAAACAGGTGGTCCATATCTTCCAATCATTATATCTGTTTCATTACATGTCTTATGTCTTTCTTTCATTGGAATATAAACCGCTCTATTGTCAGATTTATAATCTCTAATTTGTAATAATCTTATATAATCTTCTCTGTGTGAATTTTTAAAAGTAGATTTTGGAGGTTGGGTTCCGCCTTCGTATTTACAAATCTTACCCAATTTGATTTTCTCCCATTTATTATTAATTTCAATATTTGGTTTATAATTTTTAATTATCTGTCTTGCTCCCTCAATAATTTTACTATAATTATCTAATTCTTTTACAATTTCTTTTTGTACTTTAATTGGTGGAAGGGGGAATTTAAAATTTTCAATATCCGATAATTTCAAAGATGGATAATTTTGATTAATTGTTAATTTTTTAGAATCCACATTACACAAAATATAAAATAAAAACTTTGTTAATATTTTTTCTTCATTTGCTTCAATTGTTGCAAGGTGACTGGATACATACCCATCCACGCCCAAAATTGATCTGTGATTTAAAAAAGTAGAAGCACCACTCTTTGGAATTAAAATAGTATTTTTAGTAATCAACCTTAGTTTTTCTACTCCTTTTTCATTTAGCTTATCTCTTGACTTTGTTAGACTTGTTGTTATATGTGAAACCGCAACATCTGAAGTTCTAAAAAATGGATATTTACCATTTTTAAAAAAATCTTGATTCTGTGGAGCTGAATTTCCTGCTCCAACTTTTGCAATATCAGATATTTTTGTTAGCTTCCATACTACACTTCCATAATCAAACATTTTTTTATAACGACTCCCGACAAGAACTAAATTATTTTTTTTCACTTCCTCCATATAAATTTTAGAAAACCCTAATTTTAAAAGATCATCTGAATCTTGTTTTTCTGGATTTCTATATTCTAAAAATTTTTGTAAATCATTTTTTCCTTCTATTTTTGTTCTATGGCTATCCAAACTAAATCCGTCATTTTTAACATCAAAATACCAAAAATATTCTTGTGTCTTTTTCTGCTTAACATTAGTACAATATAAAATATTAGTCTTTACACCTGTATATGGAAGAAAAACGCCTTGAGGCAAAGAAATTACGCTCTGCAGAGTGCATCTATCAAGCAAATACTCTCTTGTTTTTTGTAAATCTTTGCGAAACAAAAAACCCTCAGGTACAACTAAAGCCATCCTTCCATTTTCACTTGTTTTATCAATTGCTTTTATACAATGTTGAATACAAATGCTATCTCCATTCGTACTAGGTAAATCATAATATGATCCATATTCTGTTTTTTGAGAATAAGGCATGTTTGTAATTACAATATCATATCCATTATCCTCAGCACCTCCTTCAACTGGATTTTTTAAACTATTTTTTTGTTGTATTCCACTATGTCCATCCCCAATAAGAATCATATTCATTTTAGTAATTCTTGCTGTGGTTGTAATTTCATTCCCAAATAAAGTATTTTCTTTTAATTGTTTCCAGTTTCTTTTTGTGCGAGCCATGCCACGAGAAACATATTTAAAAGTCTCAATAAGAGTTCCTCCTGTTCCACAAAAAGGATCATAAATAGTTTCTCCAATTTGAGGATTTAAAAGCTTTACCATCAATTTAACAATATGACGAGGTGTAAAATATTCACCAAGATCATTTTTTGTTGCTGTTGATTGCTTTAAAAAATATTCAAAAGAATCTCCTTTAATATCAGAATCAATATTAATAAGATTTAAAGGATCTAACTTTTCAATTATTTTTGTAAGAGTTTCTGGATTTTGTATTGTTAATTCAGTAAAAATATCTTTATCTTCATATAAATCACCAATTTCTGGTAAGACAATTTTATTTATGTGAGACAATAAATCCTTTCCCATCTTTTCTTTCCAATTACTCCACCTTAGATGTTTATCTAAAATTGTTTTTTCTCCGTTTTTTTCCTTCAAATCTTCAATTTCACCTATCAATTTTAAGAAAAGAATATTTGAAAATTCTCCAAATCTTTCGATTCCTGCTCTAAAGCCCTCATCTCTTAGTAAATCATTTGAATCTTCAAAAATTCTTATAAGTTGTTTTCTATCATAAATAACTTCTTCTGAAATCGTATTTACCTCATTATTTTCAATAAATTTTAATATCTCAAATTCCCTGATAAGTTCATCAACTTCATCACCATTTAAAATTAATGGTTTATTTATTTTAGTATGTAAAGTTTTATAATAAATTCCATCAGTAGCAAAAACAATATTAACCCCTAAAATATTAGCATATTCACAACCTTGAATTATTGCTTCATCAAGATTTTCTCCTGGTTTTTTAGTTTCAATAATTGCAATTGGTTCTTTTATATCACAATCACTTGAATATAAAACGTAGTCGGGTCTTTTACCTTTTAATTTTTTTCTTTCTTCAACTGTTCTTGTAGTCTCTTGAAAAACATTACATTTTTTTCCATTAACAAGATCCCACCCCAGATTTTTAAGTTGTTCATCAACTAAAGTTCTAACACCCTGTTCTGTTTGAAATGTTTTCATAAATATATATTTTAACAACGAAAAAATCTTATTATATTATAACATAATAAGAAATTACGATTTATTTTTAAAATAAACTAACCACCAATCCCCTCATAAACCTCCAAAGTCTCCTTCGCCGTCTTCTGCCAACTAAAATCCTTAGCTCTCTCAAAACCCTTCTCAGCAAACTCATCTCTCAATTCAATATCACTCGCAAATTCACCCATAGCCTTAGCAATCTTCCTCGTATCTTCAGGATTAACCAATAACGCACCATCGCCCGCAATCTCCCTAACAGCAGGAATATCACTTAAAATAGCTGGCGTCTTCGTAGCAAACGCCTCTAAAATTGTTGCTCCAAAACCTTCATATAACGACGGCAAAACAAAAAATTTAGCATGTTTAAATAGAGGAACCAATTCATCACCAATCACATAATCCGCAAATTTAACATCTTTACCTAAATCCATATCTTTAACAATCTCCTTAGCATCCTGCGTCAACTTCCCTAATTTTCCAGCCAAGAGTAATTGATAATCACATTTTTCTTTACCTATCTTTTTCATTCGAGCATCTTTAAAAAGAGAAAAAGCATACAAAAACTTTGTCACATTTTTAACTGAATCAATAGTTCCTAAAAACAAAATATACTTTTTATTAATTCCAAATTTTCGAGGAATTTTTTTAGTATTACCATTTATTTCCTGAAGAAAACGTTTATCAACTCCACCATAAATTACAGAAATCTCTTCTTCTTTTAGTTTAAAAAATTCTTTCAAATCTCTTTTAATAGTTTTTGAAACCGCAATAACGTGATCTGATTTTTTAGCCATGAAATGCTTTCGTGACTTAGCTCTCGCTCGCTCCATAGATTTATAACAATCAGGCACTTTATAAACACCTAGGTCATGAAAGGTTGTCAAAACTTTTCCTTGATAACTTTTCGGAATTTTTACATCCGATGAAGTAACATGCAATAAATCCAATTTTTCCTTAGATAAAGTAATGTTCATTATAAGTTCTCTATAAATTCCAGGAAAATAAATTTTATATTTATAAAAAGGATAAGAAACTATTTTAACATTTTCTTGCTCAAATTTTAAAATATCTTTTTGACGAACTTTTGAATCAAAAAATAAAACGTATTCATTTTTTTTGTCCAAATCTAAAATATTTTTAATTAACTGCAAAGTATAATGACCAGATCCAATGGCATCATCTTTGTGTGGATTTAAAATTGTCCGAGCATCAATTCCTATTTTCATAATAATAGATTATTAGATATTTAGATTATTAGAATGATAAATTTTATACTAATCATGTCATCCCCGCGTAGGCGGGGATCTAGGTACGTAAAAATTTAAGTTATATTATAAGTTAAATTTTATTTGCAAACTATTAGTTCAATTCTCCTGGATTCCCTTCCCTTTCGCTACGCTCCAGCCGGGAATAACATATTATATTTATCTCCGCTACATTCTCTCAACCGTCTCAATTCCCAGTAAATTCAAGCCATTTTTTAATGTCACAGCCACTGTTTTAGTCAAAGCTAAATTATATTTATAATCATTATTTTCTTCATCAAGAATTCTTGTTTTAGCATAGAATGAATTAAACTCTGAAGCTAATTCATACAAAAAAACTGCGATATAATGAGAAGAATATTCTTGCAAAGACTGTTCAACCACTTCTGGAAAAGTAGCCAGAATTTTTTCTATTTTAGAAACCTTACCATTTTTCGATTCCTCATCGAAATCAAAACTTTCAATTTCACTTTTTCTTAAAATTGAACTACATCTCACAAAAGTATATTGCAAATACGGTCCGGAATTTCCTTCAAAATTAATTGATTTTTCTTCATCGTAAATAATGTCTTTCCCTGCTGTTACTTTTAAAATTGAATATTTAATTGCTCCAATTGCTACTTTTTTTGCTACTTCTAACTTTTCTTTTTCGTCTGTAATTTCTTCTCCCATTTTATCGGAGATAACTTGTGCTGTTTTTTCAACCCAATCTTTAGCTCTGACAATATCTCCTGTTCGAGAAGACATTTTTCCTGTCGCCAATCTTAAAGTTCCGTGTGATAAGTGAACAGTTTTTTCTTCCCATTCTTTATTTATAAATCCAGCTGCTTTTTTTACCACTTCAAAGTATTGTTTCTGTTCATCACTAGTTACAGTCAATGAAATATCTGGATTATATTTTTCCCATTTTTTTGCAAATAATCCGATATCTTTCGCTTCGTAAGTTGGCAATCCTTCTGAATTAATAAAAACTCGATCATGTAAACCATATTTACTTCCGGGAAAAATAATTGCCCCTTGAGATTTTTCGAAAACCTTTCCGATATTTTCTCTAACTAATTCCTCTCCCTCTTCAAAAGTAGAACTTTCTAAAAAATAATGATCAAACTCAGAACCTAATAATTTATAAATTTCATCGAAATATTCTAAACTCCACTTTTTCCCTAAATCATAAATTTCATTTTGTTCTTTGTCTTCACCAGTATAAACTAACTTATTTATTTTCGTAATTTCTTTTTTAATGTCATCATTTTCCGAAAAATTCTTTTCTCCAAAAGCATAACATTTTCCTAAAAAAGCTTGCTTGTCCCACACAGAACTTTCATCTGACGGCATTTCTTCTGTAATGTTTTTTATTCCCCATAATGTTTTTGATACGTGCATTCCAACATCTCCTTGAAAAGTAACTTGTTTTGCGTCCGCTCCGGAAAACTGTGCAATTCTAAAAAGTGACTCGCCGATAGTATTTGTCATCACATGCCCGATGTGAAATTCTTTAAATAAATTTGGATCGGTATGTTCTGCTAAAAACATTTTATTTTTTAAGGAATCATTACTTCCCCAAGTTTCTTCATTTTTTAGAATGTTTTGTAATAAATTTGCGAAGTATTTTTTTGTAAAACTAAAATTAACGTAACCTCCGACTGCTTCAACTTTTGAGAATAATTCTTTGGTTTGCTGGTTTGAATTTAATTCTTCGGCTAATTCTTCGGCAATTTGTATTGGTGATTTTCGTAATTCTTTGGCTAATTGAAAAGATAAATTGGTTGTCCAGTCTCCATGGTCTAAGCTTTTTGGTCGTTCTAGAATTATTTTTGAAATTTGAAAATTACTCCAAGTTTCTTTTTCCTGAAGGTTTTTTTGCTGATTGTTTTATTAAATTGGTTATTTCTTTTTGCATAATGTTTTTATAAAATTATCTTTTTACCATTTTATTTTTTTCCGTAATGGATCAATTATTAACATTATAATAATATTAAATAAAGACAAAAAAATGTACAACATTACTACAACAGATATGTAAGATTTATCACTAAAATATACACTTAAAATAAAATTGATAGCTAGTGGCAATACTACTAAGAAAGCATTGTAAATAAAATTATATTTTTTATTTTTTCTGTAATAAGAATTTATAAAAACTAATATTCCTCCAATAAAGAAAAGTATCGGTAATCGAGCGATAGACAAATTTAAATATTTGAAAATTAAAAACCAACATAAAATAAACGGTAATGAGCTTGAGCTCAAAAAATATATTACTTTTTCTTTTGTGATTTTCATAAAAAACGCTTTAAATCAAACTAAATCTTACATCTACTCTACCATTTAGTCGCTAAAAAATAAAGTAGAGAACGGTTTTAAGCCATTCCCTACTTTCTCATACGCCGGAAGTAGTGTGTCGTAGACCACTGCTTTCGTAACGTTTCGAAACGGGTGGTTTATGACACACCCATTCCGGCTAAATTTATCTTTAACCAAAAAATCCAAAAACAGATTTTTTCTCTCCTTTCTCAATTTCAAAACCCTCTCTTTTCCATTCTGTAATTCCACCATCAACATTGTAGCAATTTTCAAAACCTTGAGTTTTTAAAAGATGACAAGCGATTTGTGAACGATTTCCTGTTGCACAATAAATATAAAGTGAATCATTTTTATCAAAATCTAAATCTTTATTTTGTAATTCATTCAATGGAATATTGATTGTACCTGCAATTTTTTCAGATTGATTTTCTGCTTTCGTCCGCACGTCAATTACAAATTCTGTTTTAATTTCTCCACTTTGTATTTTTTCGTGTAATTCTTTTACGTTTATGTTTTTCATAAATTTAAATATCTTTATAAAGTTCTTTATTTTCACCTATAATATTAATTAACCAAAATTTCAAAATTTTTATAATAACAGTATTGCGAATATTTTTAATTGGAAAAACATACCCTTCTTTTATTACAACTATTTTTCTATCTTCAATTTCTTTATCTATACATTTAACGGAATGTCTTAAATTAAATATTCTCAAATAATTTACTTTTTCACCAGTAGGCATTCCATTTTTTGAGCTTTTCCAAATATCAATAAATCTATCTGCAAAATGTTTTCCTAAATAATTGCTGATAGTAGGTCTATTTTCTTTCAGTAGAAATTTAGATATTTGAAAAATCTTGATCACACTAGGAATTACACTAAAAATCATCAAAATTAAAATACTCCAAATAATATTACCCAATATCCAATTTATAACACTTTCTATGTTTTCTGGCATAAATATTTAATCTTTAATTTAAAAAGCCCGTGCGGCGAGCACTTTTTTTATTAAAACTCTAAAACTTCTCCAATCTGTGGAACATGAACATTCGATTTAGTATTTTCTCTTGCATATCTACACACCGATTCCAATGAATTAATATCACCATGATTTAAAATTAAATTTTTGTGTGAAATAGTTTTAATCAAATTGTGAATTGCACCTTGTCCATAATGAGCTGAAAAATCGAACTTACGAATGTGACATTTTGCCTGGGTGACTTTTCCGTGATTGTAAAAAAGATGATCTTCGAAAAGAGAACGTCCTCGAGTTCCCTTCGTTTGATAACCTGTGAAAATGATGTAGTTATTTTTTTCTTTAATATATTGACCAGCATAAGAAACTGATGGACCACCTTGAATCATACCTGAAGTTGTGACGATCACACAACCTTTTTCTTTGGCAATTTTCTCTCGCTCATTAAATTTAACTAAATGAACTCTGTTGAAAATTCGCCTCAAAGCACTTTTATTTTTTACGTATAAATCACTGGAATTTAAAATTGTTTCGGTCATTGTTCGTGCCATTCCGTCGAGATAAATTTTAATGTTCTGTGGCAAAGATGCTAAAACTGTTAAAATTTCTTGTGATCGTCCAACGCCAAAAACTGGAACTAACGCTGAACCACCTAATTTAATTGCTTCGTGAACGGATTGTAATAAGCCCTGTTCGGAAATTTTTCGATTTGGGTGTTCTCGATCGCCATAAGTTGCTTCTGCGATTAGAACGTCGATTTCGCCTAAATTGCCAATGGATGCTGGAACCATTAAATTGGTTTTTTCGGTGTTAATATCTGCGGTGTAAAATATTTTCTTTCCTTCTAATTCGAGTAAAACTGAAGCTCCTCCTGGAATATGTCCTGAATTGAAAAATTTGAATTTTACTTTTCCGTCTTTGGTTGTGTGTAAATTATTGTACTCGATTAAATGGACGTCTTGTTTTACTTTTCCGAGATCTGAACCTTCGTAAGCTGGATGAGTTTTTCGTAATTTTTCAATGTGATAGGCGTCTTTGAGAAGTTTTTGGGTTATGCTCCAAGTTAGTTCGGTGGTGTATATTTGGCATTTTAAATTGTTGTGTTCGAAAAATGGTAATGCGCCTGAGTGATCCATGTGGGCGTGGGAAAGGAAAACTGCGTCGATGTCTGGGATGTCGTTTAGGAATTCTGGGTATTGGACTCCGCCTTGGATGAATTTTACTCCTGAATCTAGTAGGTATCTTTGTCCTTGGCTTTCGATTTCGATACAGCTTTTTCCGACTTCTCGTGCTGCACCGTGGAATATTATTTTCATGATTTTGTTTTTAATTTTTTAAATTTATTTTTCTGAAATGTTTTGAAATAATTACAAGTGTCATTAATATAAATAATGCTATATAAACAAAAACAAATCCAAAAAACTTTGAATCTTCTGAAAGTCTTTCTGGAAAAGTCATTATTACATAAAGAAAATATATCGGTTTATAAAAAAGAATGTAAAATATATGTAAAAATAAATCTTTATTTTTCATGTCATAAAAATTATTTTTTTCCTTCTTATAAAAACCTCCCCTAAAAGATTCATATATAAAAACTAATAGTTGTAAGAATATAACCAAATCTAAAGCATAACTAAAATCTTTTAAAATTATAGATCCTATAAAGATCAATAATCCAACAGCAAAAAAGATTGTCTTTTTAAAACCTGATAAATACACATTCAAAAAACTTATTAAACTTGACGTAATGAGTATAAAAAATACGTAATGAATATAAATAGACATAAATTTTTATTATTTTACAAATCTTCCATCATCGGAACATCACCAATAAACTCAGAAACCAAACCTAAATTCTCAAAATAATTAACCATTTCCATGCAAGCAAACTTTTCTGTAGAATAGTGTGTCCCACCCAAAACATTAATTTCATTCCTCTCCGCAAATTCATGAACCTCTTTTGAAAAATCATTTTTAACCGTTACTCCTGTAATTAAAGTTTTCACATCATTTTCAAGCATCTCTTTCAAAACATCCATATCATTTCCACCACCAGCTGCAAATGCTATTATTTTACCTTTAATATTTTTCTCACCATGTTGATATAATTTAACTTCATGACCAACCGCACTTTCAAATTTATTTTTTAAACATTCAACACTCTCACAATCTGTTTTACCTAAAGCCCCAGCCAAAGCTCCAAAATAAGGTGCAAAAGGTTTTTCAACTTTAGCATTTAAAGCCTTTGCTAAAGTATTACTCGTGGAATATTCGCTAAAATTATCCAAAGGCACGTGTAAATTATAAATAGAAATTTTTTTCTCTTTAAATTTTTGCAATAGACTTTTATTCATTTGTTTAAAAACATCCGGAATTGTAATATCCCAAATTGCAGGATGATGAACAAAAAGCATTGCATTTTCGACATTATCATCTAATATTTTTTGCATGACTTTATCAGATGGAAAAACTGCAGTATAAACTTTTTCAATTTCAGTTGTAAAATCACAAACCAATCCCATTGATCTTTTTTGAAAATTATCACAAATAAATTCTTCAACTGATTTCATATGCTGAAACCAATCATCACTTAATTCAGTAGTGATAAAATCTCTTTCTAATTGTTCGTACAATTTTTTAGATTCCATAAATAAAAAGTTTATTTAATTATATTTTTATTCTACCAAAAATAAAAACTCTTGAATAGAAAAAAGTTTTAACACTACTAATTTATTATTTTCTATACTATAATATTAAGTATTATAATTATAAAATAAAAAATAAATTCATGGATAAGAAAACTTTAATAATAGCATTGAGCATAGTAATCATTACATCATCCATTGTAATTTCTACAATATTTTCTTTGCAAAAGAAAAATACCATTTCCCAACCAAAAAATTTAATCGAACAACAAGACAATCTTAGAAATAAAAACTTATCCAACACAAGCACAAACACTAATAGTCAAGATCAAGTGGTCGAATCAAGTGGTTTTAATTGTACTCAAGTTTATAATGACCTATTCCAAAAAGCCCAAAGAGATTTCCAGAAATGTGGTGTATTTACAGAAAATATTTCTTGTGATGATAGTCAAAGTCAAAAACCTAAAACTCAGAAAAATTTAGTAATAATTCTAGATTCTTCAGGATCAATGGCGGGACAGATCGGTGGAAGAAGTAAAATTGATATTGCTAAAGAAGCAGCCTGGAAGTTTTTAGATGATATGAATGGAAGCGATGTTAAATTAAGCATACTAGTTTATGGACATAAAGGAAGCAACAGTGCCTCTCATAAACAATTATCTTGCAGTAGTATTGATGAGATTTATTACTTTGGAGAATTAGACAGCCAGTTAGCCAAAGATAAAATAAATCAATTTAATCCAACCGGCTGGACACCCATTGCCGACTCTTTAGAAAAAGCTAGTGACATTTTAATTAAAAATTCTCAACAAGGCGATGATAATTCTATTCTTTTAATTAGCGATGGTAAAGAAACTTGTGATGGAGATCCTGTTGCCAAAGCAGCTGAATTAAAAAATTCTGATGGAATTATTACTAATGTTATAGCCTTTGATGTAGAAGGTGATGTAAAAAATCAATTAAAAAATATTTCACAGAGTGGTGGTGGAACTTTTTATTCGGCTAACAGCATGCAAGAAATGTTTGATGCCCTAGCTCAAGAGCGAGAAAAGTATTGGCAGAAATATGCCTGTGAATCAGAGCAGTGGAGCGAGTGGCTAGATAAAAGTCTGGATTTAAATTTTATTGGACATACTTGTGCTTCTGACCTGCATTGGGAACAATGGGATATGATAGATATGGGAACAAATATGATGAACGATCTTCCAGTGGAATGCAAGGCAAGTGTTGCTGATGCATATAAAACATTGAGGTACCAAATAATTAGAGAATCTTTAATTAAAAATTATATTCAAACTTATTTTAAAGTTAACAGCACAATGAAAGGACAAGAAATTTGGAAATCTGATACTGATAATAACGAATTAATTAATAATTTAAAGAGCGACTGGAATCATCAGTGGGATGCTGATTTAAGCTGGGATTGGGTAAATAAAGAAGTTAAAAAAGCTTCAGAATTATAGGTTGCATAAATTATTTGATGTGATATGTTTAATTAAGTGTTTTAATAAATATTTTTAATAATTAAAAAAATAAGGTTATGAAAAAGATTAGTTTAATAACGGGAGCGTTAGTGTTTTCATTCATTCTTAGTGGATGTATGGGAATTAGCAAAGCTCCAGAAAAAGAATCAGTTAATGTAAATGGAGATTCTATACATATCGAAACTCCAGACGGAAGCATGACTGTGGATTCAAATGGAATAAATGTTCAAACTCCAGATGGAAACATGACTGTAGATTCATCAAAAGTACAACAAACAGTAAAAGTTGAAAATGCAAGTATTTCAAATAATGTTAATACTGGAGGTTCTACTAATTCAGTAGTTGTTAGCGGAAAAAATGAAAAAAATACTCAGGTCAAGACAGCTCCTTCAAATACTTTGCCATCAGGTGTTGATTTAGATACAGAAATAACATGTAAAATTGCTAACACAGGGACAGCTTATGCTCAGGATGGCTATGCTGGATGTACATTACACAATACTGGAACAAGAGCTGCATCTTATGAGCTTAAATATAATAAAACTGGATGTAGCATCAGTAATGATGGTAGACCAACTACTGCAGGAAAAGTTTCTTGTAAATATAGTCAACAAACAAATATATTAGAAGCTAGTGATGGAATATCTAGTTGTAAAGTTGATATAACTAACAAAAAAGTTATCTATAACAGTCCAGCTTCTAGTTGTGAAATAGATGTTGAATCAGGAATTTTTAATAAAACAGTTAAATAAAATCTATGAAAGAATTAAAAATAAATAAAGGAATTTTATTTTGTGCATTTGTAACGTTTCTTGCTAGTTTTATGCCCTGGATAGTTTCATCTTACTCTACAATTGTTGTCAATGGAGTAATGATTCAAGGAAATTGGAATGGTGGTTGGTATGGTCCAGCATTATTTTCTAGTATAGCTGCATTATTATTTATTATTTTATGGCTATTACCTAAGTTTAATGTTGACTTAAAAAATATTGAGGAAAGCTATTTCTTAATTCAAAAGATTTTATCTACCTTGATGGTAGTTGGTCCAATTCTATGGTTCATTGGTTCTCAAAATAATATTTTTTATTTAGGAGTTGGTTTCTATGTTACAGTTATTTCAGGTATTATTGCAGTACTTTTTTCATTCACTCAGAAGGAACCAACCACCTCTACTATAAGCTCAGGTGATAATAATCAAGAAAGTGATTCAAGTAAGAATTAAGTTTTACTTACAATTTTCTTGCTACATAAAAGTCTTTTGAATTTTTTATTCAAAAGACTTTTTAATTATTATAAAAATAAATATTATTAAATAAAAAAAGCAGATAATAAAAATCATCTACTTTTTCTAAAAAATCTATTTTCTTTTAATTCCAATTTTATTAAAAATAACAACCCTTACATAATAACTTTAGCTATAAAAATTCTATTCAATTAAACCATCTTTTAAATTTATTCTACGAGAAGCAAAGCTAGCTGTGTAATCATCATGAGTAACTAAAATAATTGTCTTTCCAGAATCATTAAGTTCTTTAAATATACTCATGACTTCCTTGCCCGACTTACTATCTAAATTTCCAGTTGGCTCATCGGCTAAAATAATCTCTGGATCATTAATAAGTGCTCGAGCAATTGCAACTCTCTGCTTTTGTCCGCCAGAAAGTTCATTGGGACGATGATCAAATCTTTCCCCCAATCCAATTTTTTTTAAAATTTCTTTAGCTTTAAAAATATCTTCATTTCCTGCATAAAAACTGGGCAAAGAAACATTTTCTAAAACAGTTAAATCAGGAATAAGATTAAAACTTTGAAACACAAATCCTAAATATTTATTTCTAACTATTGCTAATTCATCTTCACTAAGTTTTGCAACATTGTCATTATTTAAAAAATAATCACCTTTTTCAGGAGTATCTAAACAACCCAAAACATTTAATAAAGTTGTTTTACCTGATCCAGATGGACCCATTAAAACAATAAACTCACCTTTTTTGATTTCAACATCTACACCTTTAATAATTGGTACAAAAACTTTACCCAGTTGATAACCTTTGTGTACTTCCTTAAGTGAAATGATATTTTCCATAAAAAATTATTTTACAATAATTACTTCTTCTCCGACTTTTAATCCAGATTTTATTTCCACTTTTTTTAAATTAGTAAATCCAGTTGTTACTTCCCTATTTTCCAGTCCATTTTCAGTTTTAACAATTACTATTTTTTTACCGTCTTTACTGCGAACTGCCTCGCTAGAAATAACTAGAACGTCTTTAACTTCTCCTGATACTAAATCGGCAGTTCCTGACATGTCACTTAAAAACTTTTTATCTGATTCATTAATAGAAATGATTACTTTATAACTAGCTAGATCATTAGCGTCTAACTCAGCCACAGGAGAAACAAAAATAACTTGTCCTTCAAACTTTTGCTCAGGATAAGCGTCTAATTCAATATACGTTTTCATTTCTGGTTCTATTTGTAAAGCCTCCATATCTTCAACATAAGACTCAAACCAAAAACTCTCCGGATCAACTAAAACAATAAATGAATCACCGGATACTTTATCTCCACCAACAACACTTCCAATTGTTCCATTAATTTGAGCTACTATAACATTATCAACTGGGGAAGTTATTTCGTATTTATCATATGCCTCTTGAGATGCAGCATAGGAGGATTGACTTTTTTCAAGTTGATATTTAGAATTTTGATAACTTTCTTCAATTTGCTCAAGTTGTTTTTTAGAATTTTTTATGTCAGCTTCAGCAGAATCTTTTTTAATTTTCTGAGAAAGAGCTTGTGAAGAATCTTTTCCGTATAATTCAACATATTTATCATATAAGTCATCTTCATTATCTTTTTTTTCTTTAGCCGCTTTATATGTATCTTTTTTAATTTTATAATCAACACCTTCTTTTGAAAGTCTTTCGGAATTTAATACGCTTGATTCTAAATCAGCTCTTGATTGTGCTACCCTATTATCTTCAGAACTAGAATCGGAACTAGCTAAAACCTTATTTTTATTTACTTTATCACCTAATTTTACATAAATATTATTTACAGTTCCCGGATTAAGAAATTCCATTTTCCATGTATCAAAAATAATACTACCGTCAACGGATATCGCTGTTTGGATGTCACCTTTGACAACTTTTTCTGTATCATATTCTAACTCTGAAGAAGTATCTTTTTTGAAAAAAATAAAATAAATTCCAATAATAAAAATTAATATTCCCAATGTATAAAATATTTTTTTCTTATGTTTTTTAATTATTGCTTTCATTATTTATTTTATTAAAAATGATTTAAATGTTTTATTTTAATACTTGTTTATTTTTTAAAATTTAATTATAAAATTTTATTAAATTAAATTCCTTTAATTTTTATAGTCTCAATATTATCTCCACTTTTCCAAACAGAAATATAAGCTCCTTTTTTCAATTCTTCAAAACTAGCTTTCATCACATTTCCTGAACCATCGCCAGTTCCTTTAATAATTAATGTTCCTACTGGTATTTCCATAGAAATGTCCTTTGTCTGAATATTTTCTTTTTCTTCTGTTTTTAGAGCTTGTCTTTCTTCCTGAGTCATATTCTGACGTTCTTCCTTTTTCTCAGCTTGTTCTTCTTCAGAAAGAATATCTAGTCCTATTTCATTTTTAATAACTATCTTATTTCCATCTGTTAAAGAAATTATTCCATTAAGATCTGCCGGACGACTTGGTGTAACAACTTCTGACTCTTCACTTAAAAGATCTGTTAATTGATCTGATTCTGATTTTTCACCACACCCAGAAAAAATGATGATACTACTTAAAACAAAAAACATCATTAATATTTTCATATTTTTATTTAAAAAAATTATTTAATTAAACTAACTCATTTCACCTAATGCTATTATATTACATAGTACGTTTTAATTCAAAAAATATTTCATTTTATAAAAAATAAATTTAAATATTTTATCAAACTATTCGTATCTCAACGTATCAATTGGTTTCAATTTAGAAGCTTGGACTGATGGATAGTATCCGAAAAAAACTCCAATTGCAACGGTAAAAAAAATAGAGAGTAAATAACTCCACCAAATAAAAATAATGTCCAGACCATAAATCTTCAATATATAAAAAATTCCTGTGGCTAAAAATAATCCGACTCCCGCACCAAAAATACTTAAAATAACTGATTCTAATAAAAATTGTAACATAATATAAAGTTTTTTAGCACCAATAGCTTTACGAATTCCAATTTCCTTAGTTCTCTCTTTAACGATAATATGCATTACATTCATAATTCCAATTCCTCCCACTAAAAGAACAATAAATCCGACACTTCCTAAAAGTAATGACATCGTTCTGGCACTATCTTTAGCTGATTGAACATTTGCACCCATATCTCGTAAACGAAAATCTTCAGGAACTCCCGGACGAATACCATGTTCTTTACGTAAAATTTGCCCTGCATCATTCATAGCTAAATCAATCACATTAACGCTCGTGGCTTCCAAATTTAAATTAAATTTTCCACTTTTTCCCAACGCATATCTATATGAAGATGAATATGGCATAATCACACTTTCATCAATTGATATTGGACCTATAGAACCTCCCTTGTATTTTGCTACACCTATAATTTCAAATTGTTTTTTACCAATTCTAATTGATTCACCAATAACATCAGCATCTCTGGTGCCATATAATTCCTCAACAACAGTCGCTCCTAAAACAGCGACTTTCAAATGATCATCTTCTTCTTCTTGATTGAAAAATCTACCTGATTCAAGTTCTAGGCTAACGATTTCTTTAACTTCAGGAAAACTTCCGAGAATCCCAGACTGAAATAAATTATCATTATTACTAACTTGTACTTTACCTGTTAACTGAGGAACTGCTCGTGAAATATTTTCACTCTCAAGCAAACTATCAATATCATCAGAACTTAATTTCGATTTTTGTCCTTCCGATGTTGAAGGAGCATTTACAAAAATAGTAGTTACGCTCATATTAGAATATTGTTCTTCAATTTTAGAACTGGCTCCGGCACCCATTTCAATTACTAAAACAATAGTAGCTGCTCCAATAATAATACCCAGAGATGTTAAGAAGGATCGAGCCTTATTTTTATGTAAACTTCTCCAAGCTAGTTTTAAAGTTCCTTTTTGTATATAAAATGATTTATTCTTTTTATTCATTATTTTATTTTTTAGAATTTAACATTAGATACCTATTTATTCTTTACTTTTATTCTATCAAAAATAATCGCCATTGGACAATAACCAGTCAAAGAAAAATTCATAAACATCACCCCCACAAAAATCGTAAAATAAATAAATTTAATATTAACTTTCAAAGCTAAAACAGCCGAAATAAAAATAAAAAATCCACCCACTAAATAAACCATTCTTTCAATATACCAATGATCAGTTTTAATTCGATAAAGTTTTTTATCTTTAAATTCTTTTTGCATATTTTTTAAGTTTAAAAAATTATTCCTAGTATGTTATCCCCGCGTAGGCGGGGATCCAGAAACATAAAATTATAAGTTAAATTATAAACTAAAGTTATTTTGTAGACTTAAAATTTAGTTATCCTGGACTCCCTTCCACTTCATTTCGTTACGTCCGGGAAAGACATAAATTTTTAATATTATGAATCTTAAACCTCTACCGCTAATTACTTTTCCCAATTATTTTTCTCTGAAATGTAATAAAGAATTGGGAAAATAACTAAAGTCAAAAATGACGATATCGACAAGCCCAGTGCAATTGACCATGCTAATCCTTCCCAAACAGGATCTGAAATGATTGTTAAAGAACCTAAAATTGTTGTCATCGAGGTTAATAAAATTGGCATAAAACGAGTCCTTCCGGATTCAATCAAAGCATCTTTAATTGAATAATTTTTCTTTTTTAAATCATTAATATGTTCCAAAAGAATAATCGCATTATTAACCACAATTCCTGCCAAAGCAATTACACCAATCATTGAGGTTGCATTAAAATAAGTTCCCTTGATAAAACCTAGTAAAGCGAACCCAGGCAAAACTCCAATCAAAGCTAAAGGAATTGTTCCCATAACTAGCAACGGAATTTTTAAAGATTCAAACTGTGCCACCAAAACAAAATAAATCAAAAATATCGCCACTGCCATTGCAATTCCTAAATCTCGAAAAACTTCCAGAGTTAACTTCCACTCACCATCAATTTTAATGGAAAATTCTTCGCCAGTTTTTTTATCCTGATAATTAATTTGAAACAAAGACCATGAGGTTACCTTTCCATTCCCATTTGGTAAAGTGTAATTTAACAGAGGTTTAAAAATATCTATCACACCATAGGTCACACTCCGATCTCCCATTTCTGCAAAAATATAATTGGTTTTTTCCCGCTGATCAGAAAAAATTGTAGCTGATGTTTCTTGATTTATTTTTGTGACTAATTCACTAAACGGAATATTTTCTCCTTGATTATTTGGAATATAAATATTTTCTAAATCAACTTTTTCATTATGACTTTCTTTTGAAAAATCTAAAATAATAAATTCCCTTTCCGTCTTGCGTAAATTTTCCTGATTATTTTCATGATACAAACTAACTTTCATTCCACTTAAAGCAATTCTTAAAGTTTGATTAATTTGGGTAACAGAAACTCCTGAAAGACTGGCTTTTTCTCGATCAATTTCATAAACAAATTCTAAACCTTTTTCTTCCAATGAAGAATCTACATCAACTACTTGATTAATTTCTGAAACTTTATCTTGAATGTCCTGAGTGATTTGATTTAAAACTTGTTGATTTTCTCCTTGAATTTTTAACAAGAAAGTTGAAAGAACTGGTGGTCCTGGAGGATCTTGAATTATCTGCATTTTTAAATCAGGATAATTTTTCAACTGATCATTCATTTTTTCTCGTAATCTTAAAACTATTTTTTCTGAACTGATTTTACGATCATCTGAATGAGTCAAATTAATTTTTAAAGTTGCTTGATTTTCGCCTACTCGCCCTTCGCTTCCTTTGAATAATCCATTAAAATCAATGATTTGAGCCTCACCAATAAAACCTTGAATATTCTTTGCTTCACTTTCATTTTCTAAAATTAACTTTTCAATTTCTTCAGCTACTTGATTGGTTTTTTCAAAAGAAGTATTTGTTGGTAAATCTAAATAAACGTAAAATTGTTCCATGTCCGCAATCGGCAACATTCTAAATTTCACTATTTTAAGGGCTGGCAACAAAACTGAAATGAAAAATAAAATAGTAGCTACAATTAAAATTTTATTTTGTAACTTTTTTTTATTTAAAATTGAACTTAATATTTCACTGTATTTATTTTTAACTTTATTCATTTTAGTAATGAAAAAGTTTTCCTTTTGATGAACGTCGCTTTCTTTTTTAATAAAAAGATTTATTAAAAAAGGAATTGAAGTAAACGCTACAAACATGGAAACTATTAAAGCAACCGGCACAAAAAATGAAATCGGTCCCATGTACGGTCCCATCATTCCTGTGATGTAGGCCATTGGTACAAAAGCTAAAACTGTAGTAATCGTTGACATAATTAAACCATTTCCCACTTCATCCACTGCTCTAATTGAAATTAATTTTTTATCTTTAACATTTCCTGACTTTAGTAAACGTAAAATATTTTCAACAACAACCGTTGCACTGTCTACCAAAAGACCCAGTGATAAAATCAAAGCGAAAAGTGTAATCCGATTCACTGTTTGTCCTGCTAAATTTCCAATACCAAAAATTGTTGCTAGAGTTAGAGGAATAGAAATAGAAACTACTAATGCACTTCGCCATCCCAGAAATAAAAATAGAATTAAAGATACGATTGCAATGGAAGTGAAAAGATTTTTAGTTAATCCCATTACTGCTTCTGAGGCTACTTGTCCTTCATTTCGCAAAATGTTAATCTCAACATTATTTGGAATAGTTTTTTGTTTTAAATTTTCTACCTCTTGTAAAATTGAATCGGAAACAACCGTTGCATTTACTCCTTTTAATTTAGAAATCGCGATATAAACGCTAGAATCATTTTGTTTATCTTTTTCAAAAAAATTAACTTTATTATTTATTTCTCCAATTGAATATGAAATTTCTGCAACGTCTTCTAAATACAAAATGCTTTTTCCAGAATCACGTAAAACTAATTTTTTCAAATCATTTTCATTTCGAATATTGCCTTGAATTTTAACTGGAAAATTATTTACATCACTACTAATATTTCCTGCATTTACATTTCCATTACTATTTAAAATTGCTTGATAAATTTCTAAAGTTGAAATATTATAAACATTCAACTTATTCTGATCTAAATTTACTCGTAACTCTCGAGCCTGTCCGCCCTTAACTTCAATTTGTGAAGTTCCTTCTGTTAACTTTAGTTTATCTTTTAAATCAAAAGCTAAAGCTCGCAAGGAATCTTGTGAAAATTGATTGGATGAAAGTCCTATGGTAACAATCGGCACATTGTCAGGATCGATAGTTTTAATAATTGGATTATTAGCTCCTAATGGTTTCAAATCAATATTTTCTTCCATTTTTTGCGTTAATTCAACTTTTGCATCCTCTAAATTTTCGCCAATGTAATATTGAACTGTAACGATACTTGCTCCGCCATCTCGAGATTGAGACATGACTTTATCAACTTTTGGCAATTCTTTAACTTTATCTTCCATCGGTCGAGTAATTAATTCGTAGACTTCATCGCTACTTGCTCCTGGAAATTCTGTAATAATATTAAAAGCTGGTGCTACAATTTCTGGATTATATTGTTTTGGCATAATTGCAAAAGAGAAAATTCCCCAGGCAAAAATAGCTAAAATTGTGATTATGCTCAACTCTTTATTATAAACAAATATTTTAGCTAGCTTTCCAGCAAAACCTAATTTGTTATTTTTTATTTGTTGTTGCATAAATTTTTATAATTAGTTTTTAATAAAAAGTTAATTATCTTTTAAGAAATTTTAGATTAATAAACATCCTTGAGGAAAGCCTTGGATTTGCCATTTTCTTACTTTGCTCGAAAACGAGGTACTTTAATCGAAATTGATTTATAGTATTTTCTGCCAAAAAGGTCGGGGAATTTAACCTTATAGATATTAAAACATTCTAAATTAAATTATTTTTCTAAATACTTAGCGATCCAAAAAGAACTTGGGATTTGAATAAAATAAGACAAAGCGATTGGAATTGTAATCATTGATAAACGTTCATCTTGAAAAATCAAAGAAATTCCTAAACCTAAAGCTAAAGTAATATAACGCAAATAACTTCCCCAAATAAAAGATTTTCCTTTATCCGAATTTAAGAAAAATTTATAAATAAAAATAACTAAGCCTAATGTTAATCCGTAATAAATAAATAATGGTAAGATTAATTTTATAATTATTATCGGCTGATCAAAAATTACTAAGTTATTATTTAAGCTCATTAGTAAAAATAAAACAATTATTAATCCTAAATTACTAAATTTGCCAAAGTTAGATTTTATTTTATTAAAATATTCTTGACCTTTAAATTTAATAATTGTTTTTTGGGTAAAAAAAGCTAAAATTAAAGGTATGACTACAATAAAAAATACTGGCAAAGCTATTTTAAATGGACTAATTGATCCTCCCAATCCACAAGATGCCACTCCTTGAGTCATCTGTTCAGCCACACAAGATTCTCCACTACTAGCACTTCTTACAAAGTTATTTTCTAAATTAGAATCTAACTTAGCCATTGTTGTAGAAATTACAAAGGGTACAATTAAAATAGCTAACAATAAATTAAAAATTATTATTCCAATAGTTGTTGGCATATCAGCTTTAGATTTTAAAGCCCAAGTAGTCACCATTCCACCTCCTGGCAAAACTGATAATAAAATTAAACCTGTCCACAAAGCTGGTTGATCTTGTAGAAAAAAATAGCCTAAACCAATAGCTAACAATGGAGAAAAAATAAAATTTATTAAAACAGAAAGTAATATAATTTTATAACTTTTAACTGAGTCTTTAAGTCTATTAAAACCTAGGGGAACTAATGAGGGATAAACCATAAATACAGCAGCTAACAGACAGATTAATGATGTAAAATTTAAACCTCCCCAAATTTTAACCTGTGCTAAACCTAAAATTATTGAGGCAGAAATCCACCAAAATAAATTTTTTTGTATATTATCTAAAATTTTCATGTTTTTATTAATAAAAAATTAATTATTTTTAATTCTCAATAACCTCATCCTCATCCTTCAAATAAAACTGACCTTCGACAACTATTTTCTCACCTTCAGAAACTCCTGAAATAATTTCTATTTTATCATCGCCAATAAAACCAATCTCTATTTTTTTCTTCTGCACAATATTATTTTCATCTGCTACAAAAACAAAATTGTCATAATATTCTTTTACTAAAGATTCTTGCGGAATAGTTAAAACATTTTCTTTCCTCTCAGTTTCGATAAAAACTTTTACAAATTTTCCCAATCTAAAATCTGCACTTTCTTCAATTGCAATTTTGACTAAAGATTTACGAGTGACTTTATCAGTCATCGGACTAATAGAAATTATCTCGCCTTCAAAGTTTTTCTGTTCATCATCCGAAGAAATTTTAACTTTTTGACTCTCTGATAAAAATTCAACTAAATCTTCAGAAACTGAAATGTTAATTTCTTTCTTTTCAGATTTTGCAATTGAAAAAACTGATTGATTTGGAGACGCTAAACTTCCCATGCTTACATTTTTTGAAGTAATTATTCCTGAGTAAGGTGCTTTAATGTAACGATTATTTGCCTGACTTTGAGCGATTTTCAACTGACTTTCCACTGAAGTTAAGTTAGCCTCAGTTGACTGCACTTGTAAATCACCCATTTTTTTTACACTTTTTACTGCCTCTTCAGCTTGCTTTACTCCTTTTTTTGCAATATCTAATTCATCCTTACTAGCATCACTCTTTTTCAAAACATCATATTCTTTTTCATTTTTTTTCAAATCAGACTTTGCCTCATCAACTGCCTGATCATAGTAATCATCCGCCTCATCAACTACTAATTTTATTGAGTCAACATTATCTTGAACTGCACTTACTTGAGTTAAAATTTCGTTTCCGTCTAAAACTGCTAAAATTTCTCCTTTATAAACTTTATCCCCTTCTTTTTTACGGATATCAATAACATAACCCGACATTTTAGAATGAATAGCGGTTTCTTCTTCTCCGGAAACTATGGATGAAAATTGAGATACTTTTTCAATCTTATTATTCTCAACTATTTGAGTTTTTACATTTTTAACTGTTTTATTTTCTGAATCATCATCTTTATCTTTTTTAAAAACAAAAATCGAAAAAATAGATAATACTAAAAATAAAATTAATATAAATAAAATCTTCTTTTTCATATAATTATTAAATTAATTTTAAGAATTAAAATTAAGAACGAAACATTAACATCTCTAAAAATCTAGCTGTCTATTTGTCTAAATGTCTAAATGTCTAAATGTCTAAATGTCTAAATGTCTAAATGTCTAAATGTCTAAATGTCTATTTATCCTGAGCTGTCTTAATTACTTTCAAAATATCTTGTTTAAACTTTTTGTCTTTATTTTTATTTCCTACAATGCACTTATTCAAATGACCTCCTAAAATTGATAAATTAGCTGATTTTAATAATCCAATCACGGCCAAGTTTTGTTGCACTACACTAAAACAATCTTTTTCATCTTCCTCCAACTCTACTTTTTCAATTATTTTCTCTAAACTAGTTTTAGCTTTTTTTAAAGCAATTGCTACTTTTTTTTGTTGTGCATCCATATTTTCAAAGTTAATTTTATACCTACCCCTATGGTACAGGTATGTTAACATTTTGTCAATAGCACTTTAAAACCGACAAAATAAAAAACAACGCTTTCACGTTGTTTTTGTTTAAATTAAAATATCATTTTAGAAATTAAAATCTGGCATCCTCATCAATAGTCATTTTCTTTTTGATAGACCTACCTCCTCTTTCTTTTAAATCTCTATTCTTTTCTTTAAATCTTCTAATTTGTTTTTTTAATTCTTCTTCAATAATATCTATGCACTCATTGAAAGTTACACCATGATTTTCTGCTTGAAAATCAACATCTTTTTCGGAAAAAATAGAGACTTTCATGAAAACTTTATTGTTTTCTTTTCTATTGGAAACTTCTACTTTTACTTCTGATATTTCTAATAATTTTTCTACTGAGTTTATTTTGTCTTCTATATACTTAGTTACTTCCTTTTCTAAAGGGTCTATGTTCTTATAATAGTATTTTATATTCATTGTTTTGGTTGCTTAATTTTTAATTAATTTACTGTTGCTTTTATTTTAGCATATTTTGGCTTGTTTTTTAAGCTGTTTATTTTTGTTTTGATTATTAATGTAAGATTTGGTTATTTTTTAGTTTTTTAAAAGTGTTTTTTATTCTGCTTTGTGATTGTTTTGGGATTGGGTTGATTGGAAGTTATTTTTTAAATTTTTTATACTTATTTAACTGAGCATCATTTATCTTTTTAATTAAATCATAAGAGACAACTTTGGGGGATTTTCTTTCAGCAACTTCTTTAACAAAATTTATTTTTCTTTTAAATTCATTTTGATTATTATATGAAGCATCCGTCCATTTTTTAAGAACTAACACAAAAGCTCCTTTGCTTATTTTTCTTAAATCTGTAATTGAAATATTTTTAATTTTGCTTTTGTTATTTTTTTGAAGTTCTTTAATATTCTCATCAAAATGAGAAACTAACCCTAAACTTTTTGAAGTTCCAAAAAAATGAACTAGATTATTTCTTAAATCTACTAAATTTTTCGAACTAAAATTTCTTCTCTTTGGATTGTTTTTTATCCAATCATTATTTTCACATAAACAAAATTCATCAAAAAATAATCTCATTGAATTTTCAGAAGCATCTCTTAATTTTAATTCATCGCTAGTTTCATTTTTATATGCTGTCCAAAAAGTTCTCAAAATTTCTAATTTTGCAAATAATACAGGCTCTTTAACATCTTTGGGCAACTAAATTTAAGAAAATTGTCATCGGAAGAATACAAAATAATAATCTTTTACAAAAACGTTCAACATTTCTAATCCCAAAATGATTCCTTTTAATTCTTTCAAAATGATTATGAATTCCTTCAGTATAAGCATTAGTTGTTTTAGATAAATAATAATTTAATATTTCATCAAACCATCTTGTTAATGTATTAGCCAAATCTTTCATATATTTTGATTCTGAAGTTTTACAAAGACTGATGACATATTTTAATTGTTTTTGAGCTTCTTTTCTGTTATTTTTCCAATATACTTTTCTGAGTTGATGAATTATTTTCCAACTTTGTTTTAACTTAGGAACTTTAACAAAAACTTTTTCTAATTTATTAAATTCTTCAATTGTTAATTTGTGTGTAGGTATCATCAGTAATTTATTTATTTTATAAGATTCATTGTTGATGTCTTGAAAAACTTTCTTTTGTTCTTTTAATAAAAAGACAGCCCACTGAATTATATGAAAATGATCAATCACAATAACCGCATTAGGAAAACATTCTTTAATAATAGCTGGAAAAAAAGAGTCCATATCAATACATACTTCTTTAACTGCTAATCTAAATTTTAAATCAATTTTTAATAATTCTTTCAGCAATTCTTTTTGTGATAAATTTGGTAGAACACCTATCACCTCATTATCAATTAAATTAGTAATGTTAAAAACTTGTTTTCTTTTGCTAACTCCTTTGCCATCCATTCCAATTCTTTGAATAGATTTATCCCAAATTAATGAAGTATTTACCATTTCATCAATCATTCTCAGAGCCGACATAATGCTTATCTGTCTAGATCTAGCTAGTCCGCTATATGTGGTTTCTCTTAATTCTATGACAGAGTTTTTTTAAAAGCTGTGCTCATTTGTTGCCCTTTTTTAACTTGAGGTAAAGATTCCCAAAGTTTCTTTTTATGTTTAGAAAAATAAAATCTTCTTTGAGTAATAGCTATAAAAACTTTTTTATTTTCAAACATAGAATGAGCAATTATTCTATTTCTTTTTTGATTAATTTTTTTACTTACCTCATTTTTTAATTTAAATGAATTCTTTTGTAAATGACAATGTAAAATTATTTTATCATTTTTTTCTTCAAATTTATCTAAAATATATCCTTCTAAATTGAATATTTTTTTAATCTCTTTTTTTTGCATTTTTAAAATATTAAATTATTAAAATAACTTAATATTTAAGCATAGAATTTAACAAATTTCAATACTTAGCTTTGCCCAAAGATGTTAAAGAGCCATAATACAATAGCATAAGATCTCACCGGCAAATTAAACTCTAGTTTTTTACTAATCAAATTTGGATTTTCTGAAGCTTTATAATTAAAATCAATCTTTGCTTCTTTTAATTTATTGCTAAGAAATAATGTTAAATCCATCATTTCTAAAAAGCTTTTTCTTAAATCTTCTAGCTGGTTTTGAAAATTTAAAGGGACCCTTCAACAAAGTGTGTCCATCGCCCATTTAACCTTTCTTAATTTTATTAAAATATTTAAAATTAGAAACAGGATATTTCATATAATTTTTTTCTTCAAACTCCTTAATAACCATAAATACATAGTCCAATAATCTTTCGGGAGATTCAAATGATAATTTATTCTTTGTAGTTTTTCTAATTTGCCTATTCAAATTTTCAATTGAATTAGTTGTATAAATCATTCTTCTTACTCGAGGATTGAATTTAATATATGTAAAATAATATTCAATTTCTGTAAAATGATTTTTAAAATTTGGATATTTTGTTTTCCATTTTTCTAAAAAATTATTTACTTTTTTCAAGGCTTTTTCAATTGTATCATTTTCTTCAAAATTATTAAATATTTCTTTTAAATCTTCTCCTATTTCTTTTTTATCTTTCGGTCTTGTTTTGTTTAAAATATTTCTTTGTTTATGAACTACGCACTTTTGAAATTCTCCTTGGGGATATATTTCTAAAAATACATTTTCTAAATTTTTTAATCCATCAGCTACAAATAAATCTATTTGTTGAACACCTCTTTCTTCTCTTAAATCTTGCAATAATTCTTTCCAAAATTCTGCTGATTCGGTTGGATTTTGACTTAAACAAAGCAATTCTCGTCTATTATCTTCTCTTACTCCAAAAGCAATAAATACACCTTCCTTAGCGTATTCATCACCTCTTCGCACAGTAATGAAAATTACATCTCCATAAACAACTTTGTAATGTTTTTCTAATTTGGAATTTTGCCAAGCTATTCTAAATTTATTAAATACTTTTGCTAAATTAGATATCTTAGCAGGAGACATGTTTTCTTCAAAAATTTCATTTAAAAATTCATTAATGTCATTGGAAGTCATTCCTTTTTTATATAAAGATAAAGCTATTTCATCTACTTTTTCTCTGTTAATTTTTAAAAGTTCTAGTGTTGCTGGAGAGAATAATCCTGTTCTAGTTCTTGGAATATGAACAAGTAATGAGTTTTTTGATAATGAATTCATAGCTCTTCCGTATGATCCATTTCCTTTATCTTTTTTAGTTTTATTAATATCTTCTAAATACTCATCTCTTTCTATTAGCATTAAGGTTTCTATTGTTTTTCCTATGAATTTATCCATTGATAAATCTTCTAGATTTTCTCTTAAGTTTTTTATGTTTTTTTCTAATAATTCTTCGGTTCTATTTTTCTTGTCTGACATGATTTTATTATTAAATTTATTAATTTAATTTTACTATCAGACACAATTTTGTGAAGGGTCTCAATAATTCTTCGGTTCTATTTTTCTTGTCTGACATGATTTTATTATTAAATTTATTAATTTAATTTTACTATCAGACACAATTTTGTGAAGGGTCTCCAATAATTTTAAAGCTCTTAATTCTTATTCTACAATTTTTAAAAGAAAAAATCTAATTTTTACAAAAATAAAAACCCACTCCGAAAAGTGGGTTTTTAAAAAGATCAGTTTATCCAATCAAGTCTATTCTTTTTTTTCTGCTTTTTCTGCCTTTCCGCCACGGAAACCAGTTCCAGCAGGAATAAGCCGACCAATAATCACATTCTCCTTTAGACCTCTCAAACGATCCTCTTTACCAGTTACAGCTGCATTAATAAGAACCTGAGCAGTCTGCTGGAATGAAGCTGAACTCAAGAATGATTCAGTAGAAAGAGCAACTTTAGTAATACCTAAAATCATTTGATCTCCATCAGCCTCTTCACCATCAGTTTTCCCAACCTCATCATTAGCTTCAATAAATTCATCCCTCTCAATAATATCACCAGGTATCAATGTGGTATCACCCGATTCCACAATTTGAACACGAGATAACATTTGACGGATGATTACTTCAACATGCTTATCATTAATTGCCTCACCTTGAGACGCATAAATTTCCTGAATTTCTTTAACAATATAACGATGAACACTTTCTCGTCCCATAACACTATAAAGTTTTTTCAAATCAATATGACCATCATTAAGTTGAGATCCTTTTGTAATCAAATCACCAGTAGCAACCTTAATAGTTGATCCAGCTGAAATGTTATACTCTTTATTCTTAGCTTTCTTGTCAGTCCCTTCAACAATAACTTTAATAAATTTACCACCATCATCATGAACATTTACTACTTTTCCATCAAGGTCACTAACAATAGACTCTCCCTTAGGAGGTCGAGCTTCAAAAATTTCTTCAACACGAGGCAAACCTTGTGTAATATCAGAACCAGCTACACCACCAACATGGAAAGTACGCATAGTCAACTGTGTTCCTGGCTCACCAATTGCCTGAGCAGCCACTACACCAACTGATTGTCCTAATTCAACTACTCCTCCACGACCTAAATCAATTCCGTAACACTTCTGACAAACTCCTCGCTTAGTCTTACATGTTACAATATTTCTTATTTTAATTTTCTTTAATTTAGATTTTTCAATAGCCTTAGATTCTTTGTCACCAATTAATTCACCCTTCTTTACAATCACTTTATCAGTTTTTGGATGAGTTATGTTTTCAACTGCTACTCGACCTTCAACTCGTAAAGAAAATTCCATACCTATTCGATCAGAATCTTCACGATAAATATACCCACCTTCTTTGTCTTTACAGTCTTCTTCAATTACAATAATATCTTGAGAAACGTCCACTAAACGTCGAGTCAAATAACCTGCAGTCGCTGTACGCAAAGCTATATCAGCCATACCCTTACGAGCTCCATGAGTAGAAATGAAATATTCCAATACATCTAACCCTTCTTTATATGAGCTTCTAACTGGTAATTCTAGAGTTTCACCTGTAGCTCCAGCCATCAAACCTTTCATACCTGTCATCTGTACGATAACTGACTCACTACCTCGAGCTTTAGAATGAGACATTGCGTAAACTGGACCTTCTTTATCGATAGACTCCCTAATTGATTCTGTAATTTCTTCCTTAGCATTATTCCAAACTTCAATAGATCGGTTACGTCGCTCTTCGTTAGTAAGCAATCCCATATTGTATTGCTCTTTAACTTCTTCAACTTTCTTTTTAGAGCGACTTATTATTTCTCCTTTATTTTCAGGAACAACTAAATCGTCCATTCCCCAACTAATTCCAGAATGAGTTACACTAGAAAATCCAAGGTCTTTTACTTTATCAATAAAAATAGCTGCCTCATCTTGACCAAATAATTCAATAATTTGAGCAAGAACCTCTTTCAATTCTTTTTTAGTAAACTCTTCATTAATAAATTGTAATTTTTTAGGTAAAATATCATTGAATAATGCCCGTCCTGCTGAAGTTGTATAAACTTTTTTATTGTATAAAAGTTTAATTTCAGCATTTACATCGATAACATCATTTTGATAAGCAGAAATTGCCTCATCCATATCAGCGAATAATTTACCCTCTCCTTTAGCTCCTTTTTTAATATGTGTTATATAATAAACACCTAAAACCAAATCTAAACTTGGAGTAGCAATCGGCTCACCATTAGCAGGCTTTAATAAGTTTTTACTTGAAAGCATTAATTCTGCACATTCCTTTCTTGCCTCAGCTGTTAAAGGAACATGAACCGCCATCTGATCACCATCAAAGTCAGCATTAAAAGCTGCACAAACCATTGGATGAACCTGAATAGCTTTACCTTCAATAAGAACTGGCTGGAAAGCCTGAATTGACAAACGATGCAAAGTTGGTGCACGATTTAACATTACATAATGATGTGGAATAATGTCATCCAAAATTTCATAAGCTTCTTCAGTTGCTAAATCAACCATTCGTCCAGCTGTACGCACATTATGAGCATACTCTCTTTCGATTAGTTTATTGATAATAAATGGCTTAAAAAACTCCAATGCCATCTTTTTAGGAATACCAGCTTGATGTAATTTTAGTTGAGGTCCAACCACAATCACACTTCGCCCTGAATAATCAACACGTTTTCCTAATAAGTTTTGTCGAAAACGACCCTGTTTTCCCTTTAAGGAATCAGCTAAAGATCGTAATGCTCTCTTCTGTCCTGTTGAAGCTGCTACTGAAGCTTGTCCTCTTCGTGCACTATTATCAAAAAGTGCATCTACTGCTTCTTGCAACATTCTTTTTTCATTTCGAGCAATAACTTCTGGCGCATTTAAACTAATCAATTTTTTCAATCGATTGTTTCGGTTAATAATTCTTCGATAAAGATCGTTTAAGTCAGATGTAGCAAACCTACCTCCATCTAAAGCAACCATCGGTCTTAAATCTGGTGGAATAACTGGAATTACTGTTGGAAGCATCCACTCTAATTTCAATTCAGCTTTAACAATTCCTTGGAAAAATTTTAATCTCTTCAAAGCTTTTTTTCGTTGAATTGAATCCACTTCTTCTAATTCCGCTCGAATACCTTTGATAGTCTTGTCTACATCCATCTCTCTAAGAATATCTCTAATTGCTTCTGCTCCAATTCCAGCCTTAAAAGTCTGTCCAAAACTAGTTGATAATTTGAAATATTCTACTTCATTTAAAACTTGGTATAAATTAATATTCTTTAAAGAATCTTTTTTGTCTTTATACTGAGCTTTTAATTCTTCAACTGCATCCTCATCCTCATTCTTTTTAAATTCTTTTAGTTTAGTTTTGTATTCGCTTTCTAAAGTTTCAAGTGCTTGTTTACGTGATTCTACATCAACATCAGTGATAATATAAGATGAAAAATAAATAACCTTTTCTAAAGCTTGCGGAGACATTCCTAAAGCTAATCCAATCTTACTTGGAATTCCTCGTAAAAACCAAATATGCGAAACTGGAACTGCTAATTCTATATGCCCCATTCTCTTTCGTCGAACGATGCTTCTAGTCACCTCAACTCCACATTTATCACAAACGATTCCCTTGTATCGAATACGCTTATATTTTCCACAATAACACTCCCAATCTTTAGCTGGTCCAAAAATTCTTTCACAGAAAAGACCATCCATTTCGTAACGCTGAGTACGATAATTAATAGTTTCTGGCTTAGTAATTTCTCCATCTGACCATTTAAGAATAGCTTCTGGGCTAGCCAGTTTTAATCTAACTCTATCGAAATCATTAACTTTTGTTACATTCTCCATAGTTTTAATTTTAAGGTCAATTATAAAGTTTAATTAAAAAGTATTTATTTTTTTGAAGAGATCTCATCATCTCTATATTCCACTACTTTCTCTCCAACTAAATCAACTTCTAAACATAAACCTTTCAATTCATTAACTAGAACATGGAAGGATGCTGGTAGATTAGGGCTCTTAATTGCTTCACCTTTAATAATAGATTCGTAAGCTTTTGAACGACCCATCACATCATCAGATTTAATGGTTAACATTTCTTGTAGTGTATGAGCAGCACCATAACCTTCTAGTGCCCATACTTCCATCTCTCCGAAACGCTGTCCACCAAATTGAGCTTTTCCACCTAATGGTTGCTGAGTAATTAATGAGTATGGCCCAATTGAACGCATATGCATCTTATCATCAACTAAATGATTTAATTTCATTATGTACATAACTCCAACCGTTGATGCATTATCAAACTCACGTCCAGTTTTACCATCAACTAACTTAATTTTTCCAGATTCTGGTAACCCTGCAATTCTTAATTCGCTTTTAATATTTTCTTCTGTTGCTCCATCTAAAGCTGGAGTTGCCACCGTATATCCATTTTCTTTAGCTGCCCAACCTAAATGAGTTTCTAAAAGCTGCCCAATATTCATACGTGAAGCGATACCCAAAGCATTAAGCACCACATCAACTGGAGTACCATCTGGAAGATATGGCATATCTTCTACTGGAGCGATTCGAGAAATAACACCTTTGTTTCCATGACGTCCTGCCATCTTATCACCAACTGAAATTTTTCTTAATTGAACTACTGAAACTTGAATTTGCTGACTTACTCCAGTAGGTAATCGATCACCATTTTCACGAGAGAAAATTTTAATTCCAACAACTTTTCCGTACTCACCATGCGGTACATATAATGAAGAATCTTTAACGTCTCTTGATTTCTCACCAAAAATAGCTCGCAATAATCTTTCTTCAGCTGTTAAATCTCCCTCACCTTTTGGCGTGATTTTTCCTACTAAAATATCTCCTGAAGATACTTCTGCTCCAACTCGAATAATTCCTTCTTCGTCTAAATTCTTTAATCGATCTTCACCAATATTTGGAATATCCCTAGTTACTACCTCTGGTCCTAACTTTGTATCTCGAACATCAATAGTAAAATCTTCAATATGAACTGAACTATATCTATCTTCGTGCAATAATTTTTCTGAAACAATAATCGCATCCTCAAAGTTATAACCTTCCCATGAAGTAAAAGCTACTACCATATTTTGACCTAAAGCTAATTCTCCTTTGTCAGTTGATGCACCATCAGCTAATAGAGCTCCTTTTTTAACTTTATCGCCTTTACTTACTCGAGGAACCTGATTCATGGAGGTCATACTATTTGACTTTGCAAAAGTTTGTAATAAGTATTCTCTATTAAATTTCTTTTTCTTTGCTCCTGCTGGAGCATCTTCCTCAATAACAACGTGATTTGCATCTACCTTAACAACTGTTCCAGGTCTAACTGCAATCACTGCCTGACCTGAGTCGGCTGCTGCTTTGTCCTCAATGCCTGTACCAACTAATGGTGCTTCTGGTTTTACACAAGAAACTGCCTGACGTTGCATATTTGAACCCATCAAAGCACGGTTAGCATCATTATGTTCTAAGAAAGGTATTAAAGATGTGGCTACTGAAATACATTGTTTTGGAGAAACATCCATATATTGAATATTTTTTGCATCAGAAATATCTGGATGACCAAAAACACGTGCCTCAACTATTTTCTCTACAATATTTCTATCATCATCCAGCTTAACACCTCCGTGAGCAATGGACATTCTATCTTCAACACTTGCATTGATATATTCAATATCTTTTTCTACAAAAGGCTTGACTTCAACAGTTTCAATTTTTTCTTTAATAATTTTTTTAGCATCATTCTCATCAATCTTAGCTCCTTTCTTTACTCCTGCAACTTCTTTTTCAAGAATTCTACCTACTAGTTCTTCAACTTTATTTTTTACTTCTTTTTTAACTTTAAAATAAGGCGTCTCAATAAAACCGTATTCATTAATTCGTGCATAAGTAGCCAAATGTCCTACTAAACCAATATTTGGTCCCTCTGGAGTCTCTACTGGGCAGATACGTCCGTAATGACTATGATGAACATCACGCACCTCAAAACCAGCTCTTTCTCGAGTTAAACCACCTGGTCCTAAGGCTGACAAACGACGTTTATGCTCCAACTCAGCTAATGGATTAACCTGATCCATAAATTGTGAAAGCTGTGAAGATGAATAAAATTCTTTAATTGAAGCAGATACTGGTCGTGAATTAATCAACTGACCTGGCACTACTGTATTAATATCACAAGTGCTCATTCGATCCTTAATGTTTCGGATCATTCGAGCAAATCCAACCCTCATCTTATTTTGAACTAATTCACCAACTCCTCGTACTCGTCGATTTCCTAGATGATCAATATCATCAGCTTTAGCCATTGGATCATCATTCATTCGAATAATTTCTTTGATAACAAGAACTAACTCATCCAAACTTAAAATTCTATTTTCTTCATTATTTTCTTTTTCAACTTCTAACCGTTGATTTAAACGATAACGTCCCACTGCTCCAAAATCATAACGATCAAAATTAAAAAACATTGTATCAATCATTTGTCTCGCATTGTCTTCTGTTGCTAAATCTCCTGGACGAACACGCTTATAAACTTCTTTATAAGCCTCTCCCTGACTTTTAGTTATATCTTTAGCAATAGTTTCTTCAATGTAATCAACATTCTGCAACTCAATGTTATCAAAAGCTCTTTTAATTTCTTCATCTGTACTCAAACCAAAAGCTCGTAAAAGAGTAGTGATTGGCATTTTACGTTTTCGATCAATCTTTACTGAAATCACGCCATCTACATCACTGTCAATTTCTAACCAAGCTCCTCGATTTGGAATTATTTTTGCTCCAAAAAGTTTTTTTCCTTTTTGATATTCCATAGAAAAGAATACTCCAGGTGAACGAATCAACTGAGAAACTACAACTCTCTCTACTCCATTGATAATAAAAGTACCTCGATCAGTCATTACTGGAAAATCTCCAAAGTAAATTTCTTGCTCTTTGATTTCACCTGTTTTTTTAAAAACTAATTTTGCTTTAGCTCTCAAAGGTGCTTCAAAAGATATATTTTTGTTTCGAGCTGTTAACTCGTCACATTTAGTCTCATCTAAATAGTAATCTTCTATACTTAATTCTAAATCTTTACCTACAAAATCCACAATTGGATTCATCTCTTCTAACAATTCTTGAAATCCTTTTTCTAGGAACCAATTATATGAATTCACCTGAGCTTCAATTAGATTTGGTAATGAAACCGCTAATTGCTTCTTGAAAAACTTTCTCTTAGACATAGAAGAAGAAGCTCCAAAATTCTCCTTGACTTTTAACTTTTTTTCTTTAACCATAAAAAGACGTTCCATTAGAAACTTACTTGATTTTCTAACGCCTCAAAATCAAGTAATGAACTCCTAATAGAATTTTAACTTTTAATTATATTAAATTGGTTGAATGATTTTTTTTGCATCCCCCGTGTGTTCTTCAATGTAGATTATGTTCTACTTTAAAAAGTGTAACAGTGTTTTAAAATTGTGTCAAATTTTTACCTATAAATTATATAAGTTAATTTTTATTTTATCTGCTTAATGCTATCAAAGTATATACCAAAATCCTTATTTTTATTATCTTCAGACACATGAAAAAAATTTTCGTAATCTTCATCTTCCAATTTATAACCAATATTTCTGATTATACATAATATATTATCATCGACATCAAGATTTAAGCCTTCCTCGCACCATTCAATGTCAGAATTAGAAATCTTGTAAGCATCAAAATCTTCTTTTGAAACAGAATTTATTTGTATCCACCCACAACTCCAACCCATTCCTTCACCCAATGTACAATTAGATAAATCGGCATCGGTTTCAGAAGAGCTGTATAACATAATGTCTTTTACGTTCATATAATCTTCATCTGTTATGTATCCTTTGTACTCTTTATAAGAATATTTCAAATCACCAGCAGTATCCCCTGTCACCGAAAATTTTGAGACCCTTCACAAAATTGTGTCTGATAGTAAAATTAAATTAATAAATTTAATAATAAAATCATGTCAGACAAGAAAAATAGAACCGAAGAATTATTAGAAAAAAACATAAAAACTTAAGAGAAAATCTAGATGATTTATCCATGGATAAATTCATAGGAAAAACAATAGAAACCTTAATGCTAATAGAAAGAGATGAGTATTTAGAAGATATTAATAAAACTAAAAAAGATAAAGGAAATGGATCATACGGAAGAGCTATGAATTCATTATCAAAAAACTCATTACTTGTTCATATTCCAAGAACTAGAACAGGATTATTCTCTCCAGCAACACTAGAACTTTTAAAAATTAACAGAGAAAAAGTAGATGAAATAGCTTTATCTTTATATAAAAAAGGAATGACTTCCAATGACATTAATGAATTTTTAAATGAAATTTTTGAAGAAAACATGTCTCCTGCTAAGATATCTAATTTAGCAAAAGTATTTAATAAATTTAGAATAGCTTGGCAAAATTCCAAATTAGAAAAACATTACAAAGTTGTTTATGGAGATGTAATTTTCATTACTGTGCGAAGAGGTGATGAATACGCTAAGGAAGGTGTATTTATTGCTTTTGGAGTAAGAGAAGATAATAGACGAGAATTGCTTTGTTTAAGTCAAAATCCAACCGAATCAGCAGAATTTTGGAAAGAATTATTGCAAGATTTAAGAGAAGAAAGAGGTGTTCAACAAATAGATTTATTTGTAGCTGATGGATTAAAAAATTTAGAAAATGTATTTTTAGAAATATATCCCCAAGGAGAATTTCAAAAGTGCGTAGTTCATAAACAAAGAAATATTTTAAACAAAACAAGACCGAAAGATAAAAAAGAAATAGGAGAAGATTTAAAAGAAATATTTAATAATTTTGAAGAAAATGATACAATTGAAAAAGCCTTGAAAAAGTAAATAATTTTTTAGAAAAATGGAAAACAAAATATCCAAATTTTAAAAATCATTTTACAGAAATTGAATATTATTTTACATATATTAAATTCAATCCTCGAGTAAGAAGAATGATTTATACAACTAATTCAATTGAAAATTTGAATAGGCAAATTAGAAAAACTACAAAGAATAAATTATCATTTGAATCTCCCGAAAGATTATTGGACTATGTATTTATGGTTATTAAGGAGTTTGAAGAAAAAAATTATATGAAATATCCTGTTTCTAATTTTAAATATTTTAATAAAATTAAGAAAGGTTAAATGGGCGATGGACACACTTTGTTGAAGGGTCCCAAAATTTTATCCCTAACTCTGGGATCTTATACGCAACCAAATCAAAATCATCATCTTCAATAACAATATCATCTTCCTTAAGTACATCATCAACAATATCAATCTCTTTATTTTTACAACCAGAAAAAACTGCAACAAATAACATCAGAAATACCACTTTACCAAAAATATTTTTCATAACATAAAAAATTAATATTAACTTCTAAAAGCTTAACATTTTTTTCACAAAAAATAAAACTCCGTTTTCACGGAGTCTTATTTCTACCTATTTGTTTTTGTTACCTACATTACATCACACTAAACACCTTTAACTGCATCCTTCAAAGCTTTACCAGCTTTAAACTTAGGTACAGTTGTAGCAGCGATTTGAATTCGTTCACCAGTCTTAGGGTTAACTCCTTGACGAGCAGCACGGTCAGACGTTGAAAAAGTTCCAAAACCAACAAAAGCTACATCATTACGAGATTGCAACTGAGCTGTAATTTCTTCAATTACTGCGTCAATAACACGCTCTGCATCTTTTTTACTCATATCAACTTTACCTGCAACAGCATCAACTAACATTCCTTTATTTATTTTAGCCATAATTTTCACCTCGCTTTCTATTTTAAATCTTTACTGATCAAATTAACTTATTCATTCTACTATTTTTCCCTTGTTTAAGGCAAATTAGTTATCCACAGACTTACTTCGCATATTCTATCGATCGGGTCTCTCTTAAAACATTAACTTTAATCTCTCCAGGATATTTCAATTCCTCTTCAATCTTTTCTGCAATATCTCTTGCCAATTTATTCATTCCTAAATCATCAATTTCTTCTGGCTTAACAAAAATTCTAATTTCTCTACCAGCCTGAATCGCAAAACATTTTTCTACCTGATCAAAACTACTACCAATTCCTTCTAACTCTTCTAATCGTTTAATATAATTCTCTACTGTATCTTTACGAGCTCCAGGTCGAGCAGCTGAAAGTGCATCAGCTGTAGCAACAATGAAAGATTCTGGAGTGGCAAATGGATATTCCTCATGATGAGACTTCATCGCATCAGTTACTCTCTGATCAATCTTAAATTTCTCTAGAATTTTAATACCAATTTCTACATGAGTACCTTGAACTTCATGATCAACTGCCTTTCCAATATCGTGAAGAAGTCCAGCCATTTTAGCTACCTTAACATCTGCACCTAATTCTGCTGCTAAAGCTCCTGATAAATAAGAAACTTCTAATGAATGTAATAAAACATTTTGTTTGAAACTTGTTCGATATCTTAAACGTCCTAACATGTAAAGTAATTTTGGATTCAATCCTGCTAGACCTACCTCATATGCTGCCGCTTCACCAGCTTCACGGATTCTATTATCAATTTCTTTCTCCGCCCAACTAACTGCTTCCTCAATTTTTGCTGGATGAATTCTACCATCTTCAATTAATTTTTCTAAAGCAGTTTTAGCAATTTCTCTCCGTACTGGATCAAAAGATGACAAAATAACTGAGTCTGGAGTTTCATCAATAATAATCTCAACTCCTGTATTTCTTTCCAAAGCTCGAATATTTCGCCCTTCTTTACCGATAATCTTTCCTTTAACTTCTTCTGAAGGAATAGTTAATGCTGAAGTCATGACGTCAGCTGCATGTGATCGAGAATATTTTTGAATCACCTGAGTCATTATATTCCGAGCTTCTCTCTCTAAATCTTCATGAGTTAATTTTTGCAACTTATTCATTCGACTAACTAAGTCTTCTTTATTTTGTTCTTCAACAAGTTGTAAAAGAGCCTTTTTGGCTTGATCCTGAGTTAATTGACCGATTCTTTCTAATCGATCCATCTCCTCTTTTTTTAGTTTTTCTGCTTCTTTTCTAATTTCACGAATCTCCTCCGCTTTTTTCTCTAAAGTAGCTCTTCCTTTTTCAATTTCATCGAAACGATGATCAATCTTATTTTCTCTCTTTTCTAATCTTTTTTCTGACTCTCGAATTTCATCTTTTCTTTTTTTAGCCTGTTTCTCAGAATCTTCTAAAATATCAACAGCTTTATTTTTAGACTTCAGAATAGCGTCTTGAGCTTTTGTTTTTGCATCGGTCAACATTTTTTGAACCTGACCTTCTGCGGTTCTTGCTTGGTTCTTAGCAACGATCTGTCGTACAAAATAACCTATTATTGAGCCAATCAATAAAGTTAAAATTATAACGATCAATGATGTTAAACTATCAATCATTTTTTTTAGGATCCAGAAAAAGCACCTTTTTGTTGTAAAAGATTTTTAAAGTTTGTCTATATTTTTATTCAACGAGAATAAGTGTTTCATTTTCAAAAATAAAGAAATTCAATTTAAAATCTTGCTAAACTATCGAATGTGCTCCAACGGAATTTTATTCATTAATTATACCTTATTATTTTACTTTAAATAAAGGGGTTTGTCAAAAGAAATAATTGTGCTCGCCGCACGGGCTTTTTAGGTTAGATAATAATCTGTAACCCTATCTTTAATATTATAATATTTGGTATTGCTACTCAAATATAGAAATAGCAATTTCTCTGTGCATGAATAGCAAGATTGTATATTCAACCATTTCAATACTTTTAGAATAACAATGAGTTTTCCTATGAAATCTTGCTATATAATGTCTTAATTGATTATTCATTCCTTCAACTGTAAAAGTCTCTGCTTTTGTTTGAATGTGCTTATCTTTTGGTAAAAATTTTTTATAAACATCCCAATGATCTGAACAGTATTTATCGCAATCAATTTTTTGATTTTGTCCCATAATTTTCTTCCAGTTTTTTCACCTCTTGTCCCTATCACGAAATCAATTATTATTTTACTAGATCTATCAACTGCAAGCCAAATCCAGGCTTTTTTCTTTTTTTTAACACAAAATGCCACATTTCATCTAATTCCATTTTTTCTATTTTCTAATATTTTACTTCTTTTTTACTTTTTAAAATATTCCTTAATTTTTTAGTTGCTTTTTTTACCCATCTTAATATACTAACGTTACTAACTTTCAGTATTCTTCCTATTGATCTAAATCCTAGTCCCTCTAAATACATTTCAATTATTTTTTTCTTAATTTCTTTAGGTTTTCCTCTTTTTGTAAATCTAGAAAAGTTATAGCTACATTCTTTACATAGATATCTTTGTTTTTTATTTACTTTACCATTTTTAACATAATTCTTATTATTGCAATGAGGGCATTTAATTTTCATTTTTTTGTTTTTAGGTATTTAATTACCTATTCATTTTACATTATCTATAGTTTGGTAGCAATACCTAATATTTTAACCAGTACTTAAAATTTTTAAGCTGTAATTAGTATATCATCAGGTCATTCATTTCTAAACATTTCTGCACATTACGAAATTATAGATATTTTATTGATGTATCTTTATAGCCTATGTATTATAATCAATAAGAAGAATTTTTCAAGAAATTTGACTTAAGTCCAATTTTATGCTATTCTTACTATCATCAAGCGAAAGTTTATTTAAATAATCTTTTGTGATTTTTTTAACTTTTTCATTTTAATTTTCATGAATTTTTCTAAAAAAAACTTATTGATAAAATTAGGATTTATTTTATTTTTAGCGCTGTTTGTTTTTGCAGGAGTAAGTGTTTACATGTTTTCAGATTTGTTTTTAATCAAACCAACTGCTAGACAAAATCACACAGAAGTATTACCAGATGAACCTTTTGTCATTGATTTTTCTAATTCTATTGATAAAAATTATTATAAGAAAAAAATTACTTTAAAACCTAGAACTCCAATGACAGCAACAGTTAGTAAAGATGGTAGTAAAATTACATTGACTCCAAAAGATTCATGGGAGACTAACACTAATTACAAAATTAGCATTCCTAAAGGTAGATCCTCTAGTCTAAGACCAATTAAGGAGTCTTACTTTTCTTTTAGAACTGTAAAACATCCGGAAGTTGAAAAAATAAATCCCGAAAGCGGTGTTGAAGATGTGGTTATTGATGAAGAAAATAAAATTAAAGTGGACTTTAATAAATCAACCGAAGGTTTTTTTATCGATTTTGCTTTAGAGCCTACAGTGGAAGAAGTTGAGTATTATAATAATGATGAAAAAACTTCTTTTGAAATTATACCTAAAAATGGATTGGAAGCTGGCATTGAATATAAGTTAGTAATAAGGTCAAAACCGAAAAATTCATCGGATGATAAATATAAAGAACTCTCTTCAACAACATTTACTACTCTTCCACCTCAACCAATAAGTTGGGCAGAAGAGTTGGATGAGCGTTTAGTTCAAGCAGAGAAATATACTCAACCGCAGATACGAAGTGGTAAGTATATTGATATCAATCTTTCTACACAGATCATGACTATTTTTGAAGATGGTGATAAGTTAGGCACTTTTCTGGTTTCTTCTGGTAGAGCTGGAATGGGTACACCAAAAGGTCGTCATCAAATTTATAATAAACATTCTCGTGCTTGGTCTAGTAAATATAGTTTATATATGCCTTATTGGATGGCAATTACTTCGGATGGTAAATATGGTATTCATGAACTTCCTGAATGGCCGAGTGGTTATAAGGAGGGTCAGAATCATTTGGGCATTGCTGTTTCGCATGGTTGTGTGCGTTTGGGAGTTGGGAATTCTCAAAGGGTTTATGACTGGGCTGAGGTTGGGACTCCGGTTATTGTTTATTAAGTATCCTATCTAACTTTTTAGTGAGTTGTTTAGTTTCTCTGAACAACTCCTTTGTTTTTTCCTTGGAAAGTGGAGGCGTTTTTTCTGTGTGAGAGTGAGCCACTTGATTTCTTATTTTTCTTAATTTTTGTATAAAAGCATAGTCTTCTTCTTTAATTATATTTTTTTCAAGGGCAAATCTAATCAATCTAAAAATTGGTATTTTGGATATGCCGTAGCCGTATTCCTTAACTAAAATACTTTCAATTTTTTCTAAAATCATTTTAAATAAATGAATTGGAACATAATTATATTTTTCATTGTCAAAATCATAATTAGCCTCTGAAAAAGCTTTTTCTTTATTTTCTTTTCGTTCTTCTAAGAATGTAGACAAATTATTTTTTTGTTGTTTTGATACAAATAAAGCTGCTAGAATTCCTGAGATTGTAGAAAGAAGAGAGCTTATTAATACTTGTGAAAAATTAAAATTATCTTTACTAAACCAAGAAAATATAAAGCCTAATATTACTAAAATAATAATTATTAATGAATAGATAAATGCTAAGAGATAAAAAATCTTTCCACCACTTTCTAAGAATTTTAACCATTTTATTTTTAATAAATAAGGAAAATCAAGTCTAATATAGTTTAATGAATAAAAATAAAGCGATACCCCAAGAGAACATAAAAATATAAACAATATTTTGTTAAAAGAATAAATCCCCAATAAAACATTTAATTCCATTGATTTTATTTTTGGATCAAAAGAATATAAAGTAAATATCACAGCTATAAAACCTACAATAAATCCTAATTTGTCACCAAAATTAATTTTATTATCTCCATTCATTTTGCAAAAGCTTAACTTATAAAGTTAAAACACTCGTCAAAAGACGAGTGTTTTAAAAAAATCTATTTATTTTCTTCCTCGACCTCTTCTACAGGATTTTCCACAATCTCATGGATCTTTCCCATAATCTCTTGCGTCATTTCCTCATTATCTTTCAAAGTAGTCTTCGCCTTCTCCCGACCAACACCCAATTTCTCCTCACCATAACTATAAGAATGACCCTTTTTACCAATAACCTTAAATTGCACACCAGCATCTAAAACATCACCTACCAAAGAAATACCCTCACCGTACATAATATCAAACTCAGCAATCTTAAACGGAGGAGCAACCTTATTCTTCACAACCTTAACTTTCGTTCTATTTCCCACAATCGCATCACCTTTTTTAATCTGAGCCGCTCGACGAACATCCAAACGAACAGAACTATAAAATTTCAAAGCATTACCACCACTAGTCGTTTCAGGACTACCAAACATCACACCAATTTTCATTCTGATCTGATTAATAAATATCACCACACAGTTAGATTTAGAAATAAGTGGAGTCAATTTTCTCATTGCCTGACTCATTAATCTCGCTTGTCGTCCAATATGATGATCTCCCATTTCACCATCAATTTCCGCCTGCGGAGTCAAGGCCGCCACAGAATCAATCACAATAACATCAACCGCATCAGAACGAACCAATGTTTCCACAATATTCAAAGCCTGTTCACCAGAATCAGGTTGAGAAACCAACAATTCATTAATATTCACCCCAATATTCTTAGCATATTCCGGATCCAAAGCATGTTCCGCATCAACAAAAGCCACTGTTCCGCCATCTTTTTGAGCATTTGCAGAAATATGCAGAGCCAAAGTCGTTTTTCCAGAAGACTCTGGTCCATAAACTTCAATCACTCTTCCTCTGGGAACTCCGCCTATCCCCAACGCTAAATCCAAAGAAATAGACCCAGTCGAAATAGTTGCAACATCAGTTTTTTTAATATCTCCTAATTTCATTAGCATTCCATCACCAAATTTAGAACTAATTTCATCGAGAACAGAATCAATCTTTTTGTCATTATTCACCTCTTTTTTTGCTGTTTTTGCCATATCCTTTAAAAATAATACTTAAATAAAATTATAAAACTTTAATTATACTAGCATACTTCTATTTTTCTTGCATTTTTAGTTTTTCAAAAGAATTTTTGTGCCAGTCTGCCATGCAACAGGCAGGATCGCCACACGAGCTTTTTGGGTCGAAAATTCTCAACCCATACAATTTTTATCTTTCAAGTTTGCTTGTCATTCTGAACCTGCCTTTGTCGCCTGCCTGTCGGCAGACAGGGCAGACAGACGTAATAAATTTATTGCAGATAAATTTATGAAGTGAAGCCTACCTGTCGGCAGACAGGAATCCCCCACAGAAAATCATAAAACTTCAAAATTAAAATATCAGAAAAACTTCTTTACTACCGGAATTAGTGTGTCGAAGACCACTGATTCCGAAACGTTTCCAAACTAAAAGCTTTTAAAAATTACTGCAAAATCATCAAAAAAACTTACTGAGATTCTTCACTGCGTTAATTTTTTTTACAAAAAATTAACTTCGCTCAGAATGACTAGATTGTATTTACATAAAATACTAAATTTATTCATCATCAGCTTCTTCTTCAAATATAATTTTTTCTACAAGAACCTCTTCATCTTTTTTCTCAACTTCAAAAATAACATCATCAATAGCTTTATTTCTATTACTCAAACTAGAAAACTCTTCATTATCATTAAACTTAGTCAAAGTATTTTTTCCGTCATTAGATGAAACTACAATTTTTTCTTTGGCAAAAAAATCCATTTCTTCGTCAGCTTTTATTATATCTGAATAAACTTCAACATTATCAGCCACAACTTTTATCCAAATCGTTTTTTCGACAGCTTTAATTTTTAAAGATACTTTATCAATCTTTTCATCTCTCTCTTCTTGAGAAACTTCTTCGTATTCAGCATGAACGATTATATTTTCAACACTTTCTTTTTCAAACTTATTAATACTTTTGATTGTAATATTATTCAATCCTGGCGACAATCCAACTTGATCAGAAAAGTTTCCATCTAACCCCACGTGTATAAGTTGATCATTAATAAAAACTTTAGCATCATTTTGAGTCGTTCCTTTTATGGTAATTTCCTGTTCTTTGGTAGTCAGTTCTCCAGCGGGTTCTTCAATTTTTAACCAAGGTGCAGAAACGAATTTTTGAAATCCAAAGAAGAGATAGGATCCTGCTAAAGTGATAATTAAAGTGGCTACAATAGCTACGATTGTTTTTGAAGTTAATATTATTCTAGGTAAGGCAGGTAATCGAGTTATATCTTCAGCTTGAGGCTCGTCTTTTTTGTGGATATTTTTATAAATTTGGTATTCACGATCAAAGATTTTTACTAATTTTTCTTCGGATACATTAAAATATTTTGCATAAGCGTTTATAAAGCCTCTTGCATAAACTTTAGTTGGTAGTAATTGGTAGTCTCCTTTTTCTAAAGCTTTGACGTAAGCTTTTTTTATTTTTATATCTCTAGCTAATTCTTCAATGCTGAGTTTCTGGCTTTCTCTTAGTTTTACTAATCGGTCTCCTAATGTTAATGAGTCGATTCTGGATTTGGTGAATTCTTTGTTCATATTTTTTCGTTTGGTTTTGTTCTGTTGATCGGTTTAGTTAGTTATTGATCATATTTGATTATAGCAGGAAAAGTTGGGGTTGACAAGATTTTTATTTCGTGATATTATTTGGTGTTGCGATATGAAATTAATTAATTTCAATTGTGACATAGTTCTTTAAATATTTTCATTTTTTCTTTGATTTATTGTGTTTTACTTCTTAATTTAGGAAATTAGATTTTGTTTAGTTTTTTGAATTTAAGAAGTAGAAACATTTAATAAACAAGGAGATTAAGATGCAAACCACTTATGAAGCTAAGTGCGGTATAAATGATAGAAAAATTGTTTGTACTGTATATACGGAAAAAGCGGCCATTTGGTTAGAAGGGCAAATTAAAACTTATGCCACTTGGCCAGAAAAAGTCACGAGACCTTTTCCTTCTAACGTTATATTTGAAGTTAAAGGAAATTGTGATTTTGATGAAACTTTAAGCTGGTTTCAAAAAAAGTCGAGGTGTCCAATTGATTAACTTCAAGCTCATTGCGGAAAAGTGAGTCTAAAAAATTCTTTCACGCAGTCTGACCGCAAAGACTGCTTTTTTATTTGTCAAAAAAACAAAAATAAACTTAAAATTCATAGACTCAAAAGCCCGTGCGGCGAGCACTTTTTAAAAAATAAAAAAACAAGAAGTTTAAAATTTCTTGTTTTTATTATCAAGGTTATCACTTCTTTTAGGGTTGAAAATTTTCAACCCCTACATTGCAATGACGTATAATTTAAGCTTGCCACTTATCCCTTTTCATTTGATCATCTTCAGGACTATCATATTCAGTATCTTTCGTACTAATTAAAACCTTTCTCGGTTTAGAACCATCAGGAGGACCAACCACACCATTATCTTCCAAAAGATCAATAATCCTAGCCGCTCGAGCATAACCAACTCGCAATCTCCTTTGAATATAAGAAGTCGACGCCTTTTTTGCTTGCACAACCAAATCCTTAGCCTCTTCATACAAAGGCTCATCATTTTCCGCACCACCACTTTCATTACCACCAGTCACATTATCAAAATTAACAGCAAAAATTCCCGCAGGATTAGTAACTTTTACACCATCACCACTTTCAAATTCCAATTCATCTTCGCCAGTATCAAAATTCTGATTTTTAATAAAGTCAACCACTTTTTTAACCTCATGCTCTTCAATAAAAACACCTTGTAACCTCTGAGCACTCACACTATTCGGAGCAACAAAAAGCATATCACCATGACCAACTAATTTTTCCGCACCCAAGCTATCAATAATAGTTCGCGAATCAATTCCTGTCGCCACTCGCAAAGCAATTCTCGTCGGTAAGTTAGCCTTAATCAAACCAGTAATAACCTCAACACTCGGTCGTTGAGTAGAAACAATCAAATGAATTCCAATCGCCCGAGACATCTGTGCCAAACGAACAATCGCACCTTCCACTTCTTTTCCATGAGAAGCCATTAAGTCAGCCAACTCATCCATAACAATCACAATCATCGGTAAATTTTCCATCTCTTCAGTAATTTTTTTACCAGTTTCAGGGTCAGGATAAACTCGCATTTCACCAGACTTCCTTTTTTCATTATATGATCCAATGTCTCGAGAGCCAGTTTCTTGCAACAATTTATAACGTCGTTCCATTTCAGAAATTGCCCATTTTAACGCATTCAACACTTTATCATTATCAACAATAACATCAGCCAGTAAATGAGGTATTCCATTGTACAAAGAAAGCTCAACTCGTTTTGGATCAACCAGAATCATTTTTAAATCTTCCGGAGAATTTTTGTAAAGTAGAGAAATTAAAATACTATTAATGGTTACCGATTTTCCTGCTCCAGTCGCTCCCGCCACCAAAAGGTGAGGCATCTTTGCTAAATCAGCAATTATAAATTCCCCGTTAACATCTTTTCCTAAAGCTAAAGTAAGGGCACTACTCTGATTTTTAAACTGATTACTTTTAACTAACTCCTGCATTCTTACAGCAGCAACTGATTTATTCGGAACTTCGATTCCAACTAAAGATTTTCCAGGGATTGGAGCTTCAATTCTAATCGGATGAGCCGCCAAAGCCAAAGCTAAATCTGCATTTAAAGAAAGTATTTTAGTTAACTTAACTCCACTCGGTGGTCGGAAACTATATCGGGTTACAGTCGGCCCAGTTACAATATCGTGCAATTCCACATTAATTCCAAAATTTTCAAGAGTTTCTTTAATGACATTTGCATTGGCGTTAACATCGCCACCTTTAGACTTTCCCTGACTTTTTTCTAAAAGATTCATTGGTGGAAATTTCCAGACAGAACTTTTTCGAGCTTTAGATTTTTGAGGAACCTCTTCAAAAACTTCTTCTTCCTCATATTCGTACTCATCTTCCTCAACCTCTTCTTTAATAACATTTTCTTTTACAACTTTAGGTTTTTCGTAAAAATCTTCATCACCAACAACTTTTTTTTCAATTTCAATATTATTAAATTCTGCATCATCAAAATCTTCATCTCCACCAAATGGGTCTTGAGGAATTTCTTCGCTTTTTTTAATATTCTTTTTCGTCTTCGGAGCAGTTTTTTCATCTTCAATAATTTCGCCAGTTTCTTCATCATAATATTCATACTCATCTTCCTCACTTTCTTCAACAGGCTCTTCAACAGACTCTTCTTCATATTCGTACTCTTCGTCTTCAAGTTCCTCTTCAACTTTTTTACTTTTCTTTTTCTTTCTTTTGAACAATCCTAAAAATTTATTACTTTGTTCTTTCGGCATTTTTTTCTGCATATCTGAAAAAGAAACGTTGTAAGTAATTATTACTCCGATTAAAATTGTAGCAAATAAAACTAAGATTCCTACTATTTTTCCTACAGCGACTGTAATTAAATGAGCGATTAAATATCCGATGTATCCTCCGCCATTTCCTTCTTTGGCTACTTCAACAAAATTTTCAGGTTCAAAAGGTATTAAATGGAACAAAGCTAAAATGCTGAGAAAGGTTACAATTACGCCAATTATTTTAGTTACGTAAACAACAGTTGAATTTTTTTTAATTAAGACAATTCCGGCAATTGCAAAAACCAGTGGTGATAAATATTTACCCCAACCAAAAACGTAGCCAACCAAATGAGTCAGCTTTTTTCCAACGATACCTGCCAGATCGAAAAATCCCAAAGCGAATATTAAAGCTAAAATAAATAAAAAAATCGCAAAGATGCTTCTTTTTGCATCTGTGCTTAAATTTAAGGAAATAAATCCCTCACCATCTCCTTCGTAATCTTTATTTTTGTTTTTTCTTGCCATATAAATTCAATTTTAGCACAAAAGTCCTTTCTTGAAAATCATATAAACTTTTCAAAAGAAATAAAGTGCTCGCCGCACGGGCTCTGATACACATATGTAGAAATGAATTGCAATTCATCGCTACTACTTAGCTGGTTCAATCTTGTAGATTGAACCAAATGTTTATTTCAATTAAAAGATGATTACATGAACTTTTAAGGTAAATAGAAAATTAGAGCTTGGAATAAAAAATGGTTCAATCGAGGACGATTGAACCAACTGAGACTCGCCGCACGGGCTATGATGCATTCTTGTAAAATTAATAATAGCCCAAATCCTGTATGAAGAACTTGAGCTATATAGCCTGAATAAATTGATATTTTATAAGGCAATCGAACGAAAAAAGTTATAAAAAAGATTATAGGTCTCCTCATTACACCTCAATTCTTTAAGGTTAAACTTCGTTTTCTGCCCTTCTTGAGGTGAGTGAGTACACTTTTCATCTGATATTTTAACTATTTCCATGCCAAACTGAGTTGAAACACCGAGCTTAAATACTTGTGTAGACTTAACTAAGTCAACACTCAAAAAAAATACACTTCGTCGCCCATGTACAGCATGTTTAAATGTCACTGTTCCTATTTTTTCTCCGTAGAATTCGGGATTGACTTCTACAGTAAGAATTACATTATTTATAATACCTCTCTCTAAATATCCATAAAGAAAAAATATTGTTTCCATAGTGTCTCCTATTAGGAAAGTTTTAAAATAAAACCTTTTAAACGAATATTATTTTAATAAAATAACTTTAAAATATATCACAGAAACAAAACCTTGTCAACCCCACCTTTTCCTGCTATAATCAACACCATGAGCAATCTAGCAATAAACAGAAGAGCCAAGTACGATTACGAACTCCTCAATAGATACGAGGCAGGTTTAGTATTGCTCGGACACGAAGTCAAATCCACCAAAGCAGGACACATGAGTCTAAAAGGATCCTTTGTAGCCATCAAAGACGGAGAAGCCTATTTAACCAACGCCTTAATTACCCTTTACAAATTCACATCATCAAAAATCGAATACGACCCAACCAGATCCAGAAAACTATTACTCAAAAAAAGTGAGCTTAAATCTATAATAGGAAAAAAGTCAGTTGAAGGCTTGACATTGGTGCCGATTCGTGTTTATATAAAGGGTAGGCTGATTAAGTTAGAATTCGCATTGGCAAAAGGGAAAAAGAAATACGACAAAAGAAAATCAATTGCCGATCGAGAAAGCAAAGTAAAAATCGGTCGAGCGTTAAGAAGTAGAGTGTAAATTTATTTCTCGTAGAAACGTTGCACTGCAACGTTTTAGCAACGTTTTAGAAACAATCCACTTAAACACTAAAGTTTAAGATTCCAGATAAATTTTTGATTTTTTTAAAAATAAAAAATTTTCCGGAATAACACAGTTTGTTATTTTGTGAGATTCTTAAAGTCTCAAAAAGAATATTTAATAGATGCGATACAATTAATCGCATCCGCACATTGAAAAATGGGGGTGTCAAGCTTCGACAGTTTGTCATTCGTCAATAAGCACGTCGGGCCATGATCAAGTATCCCGTAAAACTATTGATCAACTTTTTATAAGTGCAAACTTAGTAAAATCAGCAAAAGCAGTACTAGCGCAAGCTTTTACTCCAGCTTTTGCACCGTCTTTTGCTTAAATTTTAAGACAAAAGCCATCAACTAGCTAATATCTCATAGGCTAAATTGGTGTCATATCATGAGGATCGTCTAATTTTTTTGTTCCAAAATTTTAGACTAAACTTAGGAACTAGATATATAATGTTTTGTGAGTTTAGTAATTATATGTTGAAACTAGTTGATTTGCATCAACTTAAAAACTTTACTAAGCGTGTAGAAATTTGCCGGAGCGTACAAATTTGGACGTGGGTGCAATTCCCACCATCTCCACAAATTAGACTGAGTAGATTTTTAGATAATTAGATTTGTAGACATTATGGCACATCAATATCAGAAATTAATTTTTTGGCAAAAATCTATGGATTTAGTTGAAATGGTTTATAAAATTACTGCTGATTTTCCAAAAAGTGAACAATTTGGATTAACATCTCAAATGAGACGATGCTCAGTTTCAATTCCTTCAAATATTGCTGAGGGTAGCAAACGTAATTCAAATAAAGATTTTTATCATTTTTTAACTATATCATTTGGCTCTGGTGCTGAACTAGAGACTCAATTGCAAATTGCCAAAAGATTAAATTTTATATGCGAAGAAGAATATGAAAAAATCAATTTATTTTTAACAGAAATCATGAAAATGATAAATAAGTTTAGATCCACTTTAAAATAATTTTATCAGTCTAATGATCTGATAATCTACCCCTCTAATAATCTAATTAATCTAATTACTAATATAATGCGAAGAAGATTTAGAAGAAAACCTAAGAAAACTGCTAAAATACCTCAGATGAGATCAAATGAGCGTATTTTTACTGATCCAATTTCTTTGATTGATCATAACGATGAACACAAAGGAGAAACTCCACTTGCAGAAGCTAGAGCTTTAGCGGAAAGTGTTGGCTTAGATTTAGTTGAGGTCTCTCCTAAAGCTAATCCTCCTGTTTGTAAGATTATCGATTATGGTAAGTTTCAGTACAGCCAAGCAAAACAGTATAAACAAAATAAAAGTCAGCAGAAAAAAGTTGATACTAAAGGTGTTCGAATCGGTCTTCGAACTGGAGAACACGATTTAGACTTTAAAAAAAGACAGGTTGAGAAATTTATCAAGAAAGGAAACAAAGTTAAAATTGATGTTGTTTTACGAGGACGAGAAAAAGCTCATATGGACTTGGGCAGAAAAAATCTTGAAAATTTCCTTAAAATTATTAAAGAAGCTCAATTTAAAATTGAAGATGAGATTAAAAGATCACCAGAAGGATTTAGTATATTAATCGCGCCGGAATAGTTCATTTTTCTTGACAATTCTTTGATTAAAAGCTATTATTCTTTAATAGTAGTACAATTTTATATTTATACATTTATAGGATAAATTTATGCCAAAGATCAAAACACGAAAATCTCTTGTTAAAAAAGTTAAAGTTTCTAAAAATGGAAAAGTGACTCGTCGAGCATCTGGTCAAAATCACTTTAATTCTAAAGATACTGGAAGTGAAACTAGAGCGAAGAGAAAAGATAAGAGACTTTCTAAAAAAGACGAGCAAAATGTTTTAAAAGCATTGGTTAACTAATAATTAATTTCCAGTTACTAGTTTACTAGTTTACTGTTTTACTAAAAATATGCCTAGAGTTAAGCGCGGGGTTACCGCATCTAAAAGAAGAAGAAATCTATTGAAGCTAGCAAAAGGTTTTAAATGGCGACGAAGTACTCATTATCGAGCAGCTAAAGAAGCTATTATCAAAGCTGGTAAGTATAAATATCGTGATCGTCGAACAAAGAAACGAACTATGAGAGGTTTATGGATAATTCGTTTGAATAATGCTTTGAGACTTCATGGTTTGAAATATAGCACTTTCATCAATGATATGTCTAAGAAAGATATTCAACTTGATAGAAAAGTTTTGTCTTTCATGGCAATGGAAAATCCTGAGATTTTTGCAAAGTTTATTGAAAAGATTAAATAAGACTTTCTTTAAAAAATCACCCGAAAGGGTGGTTTTTTGTTTGCATAATTTTAATTTAAATTGTGCTCGCCGCACGGGCTTTTCACTATTGAACATTTTCCGAAATTCTAAAAAATTCTCTGTAATTTTTACCGCCCTTTAAGTCTACTGTCATTCTGAACGTAGTAAATTTATCGCAGATAAATTTATGAAGTGAAGGATCCCCCACAGAAAATCACAAGGTTTTAAAATTAAAATATCAGAAAAACTTACTGGGATTCTTCACTGCGTAATTTTGTTTAACAACAAAATTACTTCGTTCAGAATGACATGTTGAATTATTAAAAAATCTCTCAAACATGTCATTCCGGAAAATAATTTTGTAACGTAGTGGAAAAATTATTTATCCGGAATCTAGGTGGAGTTAATCTTGAAGTTTATAAATTGACTTTAGTTTTTTGTAAAATTTAAAGTTTCATTCTCCTGGATCACGGATAAATTATTTTCTATTTCATCGCTTCGCTCTGAAAGAAAATATATTTTCCGAGATGACATACTGGGATATTTTTTATGTTATAATAAAGAAGGTTAATTTTTGAAAAAAAGATAATATGGATTTATTTATAAGTATAATGGGATTTGCAGGTTTTGGTATAATTGTTTTAGCTTCTCCTATACTGATAGTAACTACAATAATTGGTTTTGTCGAAAAAGATTTTAAATATTTTAAAACGACTTTAAAAATTTGGGGAGCAGGTCTATTGATGTTAGTAATAGCTATGATTGTATTTGTTATTTTACAAACATTAACAAATATTTAAATTTGATGAATAGATCAAAGAAAAAATTTTCTATTAAAAATGGTTTTAAGCCTTTTTATATAAAAAGCTGGCGATTTAGGCTGTTTATTTTTTTGATTTTGATTTTTTCAATCTATGCTCCAGATTATCTAAAATCAATAAATTATGATGAAAATTTTATAAAATTGAGCATGATAACATTCTCCATATCCTTAATTTTAAGCCCTTTCACTCAAATAATAAAATACATTTTCTATACAATTAGAAAGATTGGGATAATTAGGCTTAATAGGTGGGATGATGACATTGAAGAATCCGCTAAATCTTTTTTACTTGATACAGGAATTTTTGGTGTTGAATTATTAATTTTTTTGTTTGGGATAACTATTTTTGTAGGTCAAATAATTTTTTATTTTTTCTAAATATTCACTATTAGTTTTTTTAAGAAAGCATTTTGCAACCCATTCCAAAATATTTTTAAAAACAAAAAGAACCAGTTGTAAAACTGGTTCTTGCTTTTTTATGCAGACAAAAACTAAACACTCTTCCCCAATTCTTCCATCAACTCCATATAAAACCTCAAGTTATGAATCGTCGCCAACTGCGGACCCAATGGCTCCTTTGTCCGAAAAAGATGATTAATATAAGCACTCGTATGATTCGCACAAGCATAACAATCACAATTCCCATCAATCGGCGTAAAATCCTCTTTAAATCGACTATTTGAAATATTTATCGTTTCATAAAAATCCTTCGAATCATTTTCAAAAATAACATCTTTATCTTTCCATTTAAAAATTCTACTGTGTCGCCCTTCCCGTGTCGGAATCACACAATCAAACATATCCCAGCCAGCCGCAAAACACCTGGCAATATCTTGCGGAGTACCAATTCCCAAAGCAAACTTCAACGCATCATCAGGAATATAACTAGCCGTGTCTTTAATTATCTGCTCAAGAAAAACATCATTCTCATCAAGATGTCGCCCACCAAAACCATAACCATCAAAACCAATTTCTTTCAAACCATCAGCACACTTTTCTCGTAAGTCAGAATGAAGTCCGCCTTGTACTACACCAAAAAGCAAAGGTCTTTTATCTTCGGAAATTTCTCTTTTTTCAATTTGTTTTTCAAATTCAATCTTACATCTTTTCGCCCAACGGACAGTTCGCTCAACTGATTCATCCATTATCTCTTTCTCAATATTATTCGGACGAGGATCATCTAAAACCACAATCATGTCTACACCTAAATCAAACTGAACTTCAATTGCCAATTCAGGAGTCAATAAATGTTTTGATCCATCAATTACACTTTTAAATACTGCACCATCTTCAGTGATTTTTCCTAATTTTGGATTTTTGTGAATGAGTGAATAAACTTGATAACCACCACTATCAGAAAGCAAAGGTTTTTTCCAATTCATAAATTTGTGAACTCCGCCTGCCTTTCTGATTAAACCCATTTTTGGTTGTAAAAAAAGATGGTAGGTGTTTACTACCATTGCTCGAATCCCTGTTTCATCCAATCGATTGTTTGTCAGCCCACGAACACTGGCTCGAGTGGCGTCTGGCATGAAAAAAGGCGTGGTTATTTTTCCTGATTTTAATTCAACTTCAAGAGTTCGACTTAGATTTTTTTCGCTTTCAGATATTTTTTTAATGTGATTCATATAGTAGGTTTATTAAATAATTAGATTTGCATATTTTTTACGACACACTATCTTCGGAAAAGATTTGTAAAAATTTACTTACGCCGGAATGGGTGTGTCAGAGATCACCCATTCCGACCTGTCCGCCAAATGGGCGGGAACGTTACAGAAGCAGTGGTCACGACACACTACTTCTGGCAAAAAACACATTACTTCCAGTAAGGATTTGTAAAAACGCTGAATTATCACATTTTTTAATTATTAAAAAATGTAGCCAAACGATCGCTGGTTCAGTCTTGTAGACTGAATTTCCTGTTTATCCCAATTTTTAAAATGTTCAACTAATTTAAACATTTAGTTCAATCTACAAGATTGAACTAACCCAAAAAAAGCCCGTGCGGCGAGCCTGCCCATCAGCAAGACAGGCGTTTTTTTATTCTACTCTAATACAAAACTATTATTACCTTTCTGTGTTTCATCATCTTCTTTCAAATTAATTGTTTTTGTAAGATAATCTTTATAAAAATTTTCACCCGTAAACACATCCATAAAGTCAAGATTAATGTCTTTGATTAAAATAGGACTTTTTCCTGCTTGATCTACGCTAGGAATAATGCTTACATCAAAACTTATTTTTTGTGTCGGTGAAAGAAAACCTTCGCCATGAGTGACTCCGCCAACTTTCCAAACCATTGCATTAGCTCGCTCATTAAACGACAATTTATCTTTTTTATCTCCCGTAACATTTTTTTTCCATGAAACACCTGTTGGTAATACGGCTGAAATTTCAACTTCTTTCAAATCATTATTATAGCTTCCGACCTCCATTGTCAAAGTGTAAATTGTTTCTTTGCCGACTCTCGGTGGCAATTCACCTTCTTTATATTTTCCTGTTACTTCAAACGGAACATATGAACCTAACTTTATTAATAAAACATTAGTTAAAATAGTTTTATTGTCACGAATTGGAGATGGAATATCCTCACTGTCAATAGATGCTCTTGTTTCAATTGTAAAATTTGCATCAGTCGTGTCTTGAATTGGTAATTCTTTTTTAACAGGAATAGTAAAATTCACCTCCCCTGACTCGTTTGGTTCAAGTAACTTCAACGCTGGAACATCCGATGCCTTCCAAATAATAGTTTTATTTTTTTTATCATAAAAACCTTTTCTGTCTAACTTTAATTCGCTGAAATCGAGCACTTCATCTTCAAACTGAAGTTTTAAAATCGCATCTCGAATCGGTATATTGGCATCATTTGAAAATTCAACTGTATAATTTAGCTCATTTCCTGCATAAACAACTTCTTGATTAGTGTATTGACTTAAAGCTATGGGAGCATTAATAATCTTTGCTGCATATTCATGAATGGCATAGACAACGCTTCTTTCAGTGGCCTGAGTCTCAACCTGTGCTTTGAACTTTTGGAAAGTCCCAATTTTTCCACTTAAAACCCCTTTTAATCTAAATTCTTTTTCTTCCTGTGGCAACAATTCACCTATAAACCAAACTTTATCTTGGGCAAAATCTGGCTTTTCTGACTTAAAAGAAAAATTGTCAGGATATTCCATTATTAACTTAATATTTTTAATAGACTCTCTGCTTGTGTTACGACAAGAAATTATCAAATCTAAAGAGCTTCCGCTAACAATTTCTTGCGGGGAATCGAAATCTATTACGATTGGAGAGCTATTTATTGTTGTTGAGGATTTTCCTTGAGTCGAATAAATCGCGGAAGTTTTAGCTGGTTGATAACTTAAGGTTCCTTGAACGTTTTCTATAAAATTTTCTGGACCAACAAAGTAACCAGCGATAGTAATTTTTCCTTTTCCATAAGATCTAATATTACCAACTTCTATAACTCCGCTATTTAAACTAGCTACTTTAAAACTTGACTGATCTTCGATTGGTATAAAATATTTACCAAATTCAACTTTTATTTCTGCATTTGATAATGAAGCACGATTTTTATTTGTGTATTCAAAAGCAATTTCTACTAAATCATTGCTTTTTGCTGAATCAGGAGCTGTTAAAATTAAGCTGACATTTTCTTGTTTGAAAAAAGATCTTTGATAATAAACAAAACCAACAACTGATAATGAAATAATGATTACTATTAGTAAAATTATTACTCCAGAAATTATAGCTCTTATTTTTGTTGCAAAGAGACGATCATATAATCTTTCCCAAACGGTTTTTTGTTTTTTTTGAACATCTTCTTCAAATTTTTCCTCATGATAAGAAGTTTTTTCTGGTCGACGTCGAGCGTATTTTGAATATTTTTTTGGTAAGTCTTCTTGTATTTTTTTTAATGGCATATTTATTTTTTTCTGATAGTTATGTTTATAGTGTAGCAGATTTTACAAAAAATAAATATTTTTTTCATAAATTTTATATTTACTACATAATCTATTATAAATATAAATTAAATAACGTGAAAGAGATGTGAGTTTTTAAAAAAGTTTGTTAGATTGCAACAGATTATATTTATTTATAATTCACTTACATAGTACAAATTAAAAACACTATCCCTAACAATTAGATCATCACTATTTGTAGTATTCATAACTTCAAGTTTAAAATTATCTCCAGCATTCGCATGTATTGTCATTGGTAAAGTAAAAGTCTGGAAGTTACTTACTCCTGATGTTGTAGCTCCAATTCTATATCCAACTGGAACTCCCTGAGTAATGTTATAAAGTCTAAGATAAAAATCTTCTCCATTTCCACCTGATATTGTGATGGAAACATTTCCTACGTAATGACCAGCATTAATAAATGTCATTACATCATTTGATAAGCCAAATCCATTTGCTTCTCCTGAAAATAAATCATTTGTTGAATTAGTTAATTGTTCCCAAGTATCAACTGTACAATTAATAGTTTCCAATTTATTTTGAAATCCTCCATAAATATAATAAATATTACTTTGTTTAAGTATTCCTCCAGTAATAATTACATCTCCATTTTCATCAATAACCATCCTTTCAACTCCAGCTGTATCAAACCTAATCTTATCTTCATCTGCACTTTCTTCAACTTGAATTTTAGTATCACCATCTGTATCACTTAAAGATAAGGCTGTGCTTCCAGAAATATCATCCTGCCAAGTCAAAGCACCAGATCCATCAGTTTTCAAAACCTGATTAGCTGAACCATCAGCTGTTGGAAGAGTATAATTTTTAAAAGAAATTAATCCATCATTTTTTACACTAAATAAATTAGCATTAGCACTATCATCAACTTTTAACGCATGAGCTGTGTCATCAGCGGTTGCACCTTTAATGTGAGTTTTAGCAGTGATAGAATTTGTTCCAATTCCTAAACTATCCGTTACATCATCCCAAAAGAAATTTGTATTATCTTCTGTTACTACTGAGCCTGAAGTAAATAAGATTGAACCCGCAGTAAATGAACCTAGAGTATCAGTTAATCCTAAGAAAGTAGAAGTACCACCAGCATTATCATCCACATATTTTTTAGTAGCAGGTTCGTAATCTGCGTCAGGAGTAAAGGCATCAGTATTATCTAATTCAAGCACATTAGTTAAATCAGCTTTCAAATTCAAAGCAGTCTGAACAGCAGAGCTCACAGGTTTATCAGCGTCACTGGTATTATCTACGTTTCCTAATCCTACATCAGATGAATCAACAGAATGAGGGTTTGTTGTTGTATCAGCCACATGACTATCCAATTGAGTATGTGTATTACTTCCAATATCAGTTAAAGAAGTATGTGATTTTGTAGTAAGATCAGCAATATCTGAAGTTGTTTTATCAACCTGTGCCCAAGTATAATCATTTGTTTGAGCAGTTATATCTCCAGTTCTAGTAAATACGCTGGTCACTGCACCACTACTAATATTATCATCAACGTATTTTTTATTTGCCACTTGATAATCAGTTGTCGGAGCTGAACTTGGAGTTATAGAAAAACTTGAAAATGTCTTAACTCCAGCAACTGTCTGGGGATTTGTTAAATCAACAAAGTTTTGAGTTATTGAACCAGTCCCACCATTTGCAATGGGTAATATACCAGTAACATCATCGGTTAAATCAATTTGGTTAGCAGTTATTTCTTGTCCTGATAAAGTTAAATAATCTTTTCCCGCTAAAGTTACAGCGTCATGTAATTGTGTAATATCAGCTTTCAAATTCAAAGCAGTCTGAACAGCAGTGCTCACAGGTTTATCAGCATCACTGGTATTATCAACATTTCCCAATCCAACATCAGATGAGTCTACTGAATGAGGGTTTGTTGTAATATTTGCAATATGAGTATCAATAGTAGCATGATCGTTTGTTCCAATATTTTGAATATTAGCATGATCAATGCTTCCCTCAGTAAAATGAATACTCGAATCTCCAGTGTGAGAAGTTAAATCACCAGAACTCGCACTATTATCACTTATTGTAAAATCTGGATAAGTTCCTCCTAAAGTTACATTTGTGCCACCAGTAAAAGCTACTGTTTTATCGTAAAGATTAGTTGAGCCTTCCGTTAAGTCATCAGTTGTTTTAGAAGAAAAATTACTATCAAAGTTAGTAGAAAAATCTGTAATATTCAATTTCAAATTCAAAGCAGTTTGAACAGCTGAACTCACAGGTTTATCAGCATCGCTAGTATTATCCACATTTCCTAATCCTACGTCAGATGAATCTACTGAATGTGGATTAGTTGTTGTATCAGCCACATGACTGTCCAATTGAGTATGTGTATTACTTCCAATATCAGTTAAAGAAGTGTGTGATTTTGTAGTAAGATCAGCAATATCTGAAGTTGTTTTATCAATTTGTGCCCAAGTGTAATCATTTGTTTGAGCAGTAACTACTCCAGTTCTTCCAAAAACACTAGTTATTGCACCACCAGAACCCACTAATTCATCCAGTGTCTCTAAAGCTTTTTGAACTGTATCATCTAAAACACTAAGATTAGTATCAAAATTTGTAGTATCAAGATCTATTGTAGTTCCAGCTTGATTATGACTAGCTGGAGTAAACTCAGTCGGAACATCATTTAAATCATTGTAAGATCCAGAAAAAGTTGAATAACCTGCAGTAGAATGATCTCCCCAACCAAAAGCAGTATCCCAATTACTAGCATTAGCTATTGCAGTTAAATCAGCTTTCAAATTCAAAGCAGTTTGAACAGCTGAACTCACAGGTTTATCAGCGTCACTGGTATTATCTACGTTTCCTAATCCTACGTCAGATGAATCTACTGAATGTGGATTAGTTGTTGTATCAGCAACATGACTGTCCAATTGAGTATGTGTATTACTTCCAATATCAGTTAAAGAAGTGTGTGATTTTGTAGTAAGATCAGCAATATCTGAAGTTGTTTTATCAATTTGTGCCCAAGTGTAATCATTTGTTTGAGCAGTAACTACTCCAGTTCTTCCAAAAACACTAGTTATTGCACCACCAGAACCCACTAATTCATCCAGTGTCTCTAAAGCTTTTTGAACTGTATCATCTAAAACACTAAGATTAGTATCAAAATTTGTAGTATCAAGATCTATTGTAGTTCCAGCTTGATTATGACTAGCTGGAGTAAACTCAGTCGGAACATCATTTAAATCATTGTAAGATCCAGAAAAAGTTGAATAACCTGCAGTAGAATGATCTCCCCAACCAAAAGCAGTATCCCAATTACTAGCATTAGCTATTGCAGTTAGATCAGCTTTCAAATCCAAAGCAGTCTGAACAGCAGAGCTCACAGGTTTATCAGCGTCACTGGTATTATCTACGTTTCCTAATCCTACATCAGATGAATCAACTGAATGAGGGTTTGTTGTTGTGTCAGCAATATGAGTATCAATAGTAGCATGATCATTTGTTCCAATATTTGATAATGCAGTATGATCTGTTACGCCTGCAGAATTATTAGTCCAACTTAAATCTCCTGATCCATCTGTAGTCAAAATCTGTCCAGAAGCTCCATCAGCACTTGGTAAACTTAGCACATCTAAAAATCCCGTTAAATCACCATGCTGAGAATTTGTTAAGTGATAATATTCGTCTGTTGCTCCGCCTTGAATATTATTTAAATCATTATGATCTGCAGTTCCAGCAGTCAAAGCTGATATATCAACAGTATTTCCAGTGGAAATAGTAATCTCGCCTGTACTGGAATTAAATGAAAGTGTTTGTGAATCTGTGTTTGTATCAGTATCAACATCAGCAGAACAAACAAAAGCACTTCCATTCCACTGAAGTTTATCAGTCCCGCTACAAGTCGGAGCATTTATAGAAACTTCTCCACTAGCTTCATTAAGTCCATCGCCTGCTGTAATACTGCTCATTCCACTAATATCACCACAAGCCCATTGATCATCACCACCATCCCAATATAAAAAATCCCCATCATTCTCACATTCTAATTCACCTGAGCTATTTACATTTACACTATTATTATCTAAGTCTCCAAAAACTGCATGTGTCGGTTTACGGCAATCCCATTCTTTTTCTCCTTCATGCCATTGTAAAATTCTATCATCATCAACACATCGTATTTGACCATCTTTAACTTTCACTGTTGTAGAATCATAATTAAAAGAAACATCATCAGCATCTTCAATATAAATCGTTTCAGTTATAGTTTTAGTTTCGACTACATTTTGATTTTGTTGAGCTGAAGAAGAATTATTAGATGTATTTGATTCAGAAGTCGAATCATTTTTCTCAGTAGCTATTTCTTTATCATTTGAATTTAAAGAATCACTACCTTCTTCATTCAAAGAATTAGAAACAGAACTAAGAGTATCAGCCTCATCAGATTCATTATAATCGTTATCTTCTTTTCGAAGATTAAATATTATAATACCTCCAATTAACAATACAATGATAATTGCTGAAATCCATTTGGTGCTTGGACTAATTATATTCTCTTGATAGCTTTCTGGAATTTGTTTAGAAATAGAAGCTTTGTGTTTTGTGGGCATAGTCTTTGATTTTTATTTTTGAAACAAAAAAAGGCGATACCTAAATACAGGCACACCCTTTTTATCTCTTAAATTCATTATAACATGGCTTGACACAAAAGTCAAATTGATGAAATTTACCGCAAAATCCACTCTAAAACATCCTTTGTTATTATAGACATTTGATAATTAACTTTATTGTCTACGGACACTTTTATTAAATTTTTTAAGTTATTTTTTGTAATTAATCGTAAAGCTTTGATTGTGTTAATGTCAATTAAATTTTTAAATTTAGTTTTTCTTCCGCAATTCTGACAAACTACGCCACTAACATGTGTGCTGAAAAAATTTAGTTCTTGATCGGAGATTTTTTTCCCACATTCCCTGCAATTTACAAAGGAAAAGTTGTAGCCTTGTGATTGATAAAGTTTAAAAAGAAAAGAATTAGTTATCCAAACTATTTTCCCTTCAATATTTTCAGATTTTGTAAGTTCATTGGCTACTTTTAAATATTCCAAAAATAAGTTGAAAACTGCTGGATCGGTTTCAACTCCGTACATAAGTCGCAAAAAAATGTCTTTTGCTCGATATGTGTCTTTTAAAACTTCATAATTATTTTTTAAATCTGTGAATGAATGTTCGGCAATTGCTCCGGCTAATGTTCCGCGTCCTCGGTTTTTGGCGACGGCGATATTGGCGAAAGTGAATATTTCTACCTGAGGTGCCAGTTTGGCTTGGGATTTTCGGATTCCTTTTGCGGGAACGTGTAAAAGACCGACTTCTCTTGTGTAAAAGGTGTAAAGTCGATCGGTTTCGGCGATGTCTTTTTTATTTAGGGAAATGGCTTGATAGTTGATTTTCATTTGTTAGCTTTACAAAATTTAAATAGTGTGTTACGATATGCAGTTGAGTAAATACTCAATATGTCTACTAACCATTTTAACGGTATAACAAAGGAGATTTAGTCATGTTGGAAAAAGTTATTCGTAATATAAAAAAATTTTTTTTGCCTGTAAAAGATGATTTGAGTTCTACTGAAATAAACGCGTATCAGGAACTAAGAGATACTGGAGACCCTACTCTAATTATAGAAATTCTCATGAAATATTATGAGGAAAAGCTTTCTTCAAGTAAGAAAATTTTAGAGTCAGGCTCATATGCAGAACGGGGTCTTAAGAAACAGGCTTTGGAGATAGCTGCTGAATATGCGTATAATTCAGGTTTTTACGCAGAAAGTGCAAACAGACGCACTAGAGCGAACAAGTATGATGCTACATCATACTACAAAAAAGCTTTAGAACTTTTTCCCGATGATAAAACATACCAAGAGGCTGTTAAAAGAAGTATTCTTGCAACAGAACAGTAAAAAGTGTAAGTATTGAGAAGTAGACAATCGGCGATTTTCTTTGAAAGAATATCGCCGATTTTTTTATTTCTTAATCCGCACAACAATCTTCTCCCCATCAACATCCAATTCCTTTTCCAAATCAAATTCCTCCAAAGTTCCCTTCTCAAATTTCTCTGCCAAAACCTCTTTTACAATCATTTCACCAAACTTCTCAAAAACTTCCTCACCACCTTGATAACTCACATTAATTCTGTCATCAACTTGATAATCTGCATTTTTTCGCATCTGTTGAATATGACGAATAATTTCACGAGCCTGTCCTTCAAGTTTTAATTCAGGAGTAATTTCTGTGTCCAAAACAATATCAGTTTCAAGATTCTCATTAAAAATAACTTCTTTAACATTTAATTCTTCCTTGATAATTTCTTGCATCTCTTCGTTAAAATCTTTTTTCACAGTAACTTTACTCAATGGCTGACGAACTTTCAATTTATTTTGAGAACGTAATTGTAAACCTTCACTAATCACATCTCGTAAATTTTCAACCTGTTCATTCAACTTTTCATCAATTAATTCTTCATTAGTCTCAGGAAACTCAGCTAAGTGTACAGACGAAAAATCTTTCGTCTCTACGCTATTCATCAAATTTTTATAAACCTCTTCCGCCATAAAAGGAGTAAACGGTGCCATCACCTTTGAAAGCTCAACCAAAACATAGTGCAAAGTCGCATAGGCATCATTTTTATCACCATCATCTTCACTCTTCCAAAAACGCTTTCTTGAACGACGAATGTACCAGTTTGAAAGATTATCAGTAAACTTCGGCAACAATCGAGCTGCTTTGTGCAGTTCGTAAGCTTCCATATGATTATTAAACTCTCGGATCAAAACTTGTAATTCAGACACAATCCACTTGTCCAATAAATTAGTCTTACCTTCAGCTGAAAAATTTTTCTCCGCTTCCCACTTATCAATATTCGCATAAAGCACAAAGAAAGAGTAAGAATTCCACAACATTCGCATCATTCCCCGAACCACTTCACTCACATCTTTTTCAGAGAAATTCAAATTTTGAGCTGCCACCACCGGAGACGCCATCAAATAATATCGTATTGAATCCGCTCCATATTTTTCAAACATTTCCATTGGATTAGGATAGTTTTGCAATTTCTTCGACATTTTCTTTCCATCCTCCGCTAAAACAATTCCGTTAGCAATTACATTTTTAAAAGCAGGCTTTCCTTTGATCGCTCCGGCAATTGTGTGTAAATAATAAAACCAAGCTCGAGTTTGATCGATTCCTTCGGCAATAAAATCTGCTGGAAAAGTATTTTCAAATTTTTCTTTATTTTCGAACGGATAATGTTTTTGTGCGTAGGGCATTGAACCAGAATCAAACCAAGTGTCTAAAACATCAGGAATTCGATGCATTTCCCCGCTACATTTTTCACATGGAAAAACAATTTTATCCACAACATGTTTATGCAAATCATCAATTTTTTCTCCACTGATTTTTTCTAAATCTGCAACATTTCCAAAAACTTTCATTTCTCCACATTCACATTTCCAAATCGGTATTGCTGACGCCCAAAAACGCTGACGAGAAATTGACCAATCTCGTGCTCCCTCCAACCAATTTCCAAAACGCCCTTCTTTCAAATGGGCTGGTGACCAATTTACTTCTTTGGCAGTTTCTAAAAGTTTATCTTTTATTTTTGTTACGGCGATAAACCAAGAAGATGTTGCGTAATTTATCAACGGAGTGTCACAACGCCAACAATGTGGATAACTATGATCATAACTTTCAGAATTAAAAATTTTCTTTTCTTCTTCTAAATAATTTACAATCATCTTATCGGCTTTTCTGATTTGCACAACCCCCTTTTTTTCAGGAAATCGTTCACTGAGATTTAATTTTGCAAACTCTTCAAATTCTTTTTCATTTTTTAATTCTTCTTTAAAATTTCCATCCATTCCTACATGTTGTACAAAAGGTAAGTTATTTTCTTTTCCTAAATTCATATCGTCTTCACCAAATGCTGGTGCGATGTGAACTACTCCTGTTCCATCTTCTGTAGTTACAAAATCTGCTCCGTAAACTTTCCAACCGTTTTCTCGATTTTCTAAACTTTCATTTTCTGAATAAGTATTGAAAAGAGGTTTGTATTTTTTCCCGATTAATTTTTCCCCTTTTAGCTCTTCAATGATTTTATATTCCGCTTCACCAAAAATTTCTTCTAATTTTGCTTTTGCTAAAATAAATCTTTCGCTAAAATCAATTTTAAAATTTGGCTCATTAGTAACACCTTTTTCAAAGAAATGTCCTTTATTTTCTTCCTTATGTAAATTTGCATTCAATTTCCCTCCTAGTAAAAGAAAGTGTTCTTCTTTTATAATATTTTCATCTGAATAAATAACATCAACCTTATTGCTTATTTTATTCTTTATTTTTTCAAAATCCAATTCAAAATCAGTATATCCAGAATTTTTAACCCAATCAGGATTTGTTGATGAAAAAGATTTGCCTGGGTAGGTTGGAGCAATCATTGTTAAACTTTCAATTTTAACTTCTTTATTTTCAAGAAATTTTAAAAATGTACTTGATCCTAGGGAATGAACGATAACATGAGAATTATTAAAGTCATATTTTTCCAATAATTCTAAGTTTTCTTTTAAGTTTGGATTACTGTTATTCTTATGATCTATAATTGTGACATTATAACCATTTTTTTCTAATTTTTCTTTTAATTTTTGAAAATAAGAATCAGAAGCAAAAGCGTGCTTACCGGAAATCAAAAACACATTTTTATACCAGCTCTCTTTCTCAATTTTCACATAATCAATATCCTCACCCACAGCCAATGCAACATTTCCCGGAAGAGTCCAAGGAGTAGTCGTCCACGCAAGAATAAAAGTATTCGGTTCATCAACCAATTCAAACTTCGCCGTTACCGATAAATCCTTAATATCCTGATAACCCTCCGCAACCTCAGACTGCGAAAGAGTCGTCTCACATCGAGGACAAATGTGCATTGAACGGTAACTTTCATAAACCAAGCCCTTATCAAAAAGTTCCTTAAAAACCCACCAAACAGATTCCATAAAATCCTTATCCATCGTTCGATAGGCATTTTCCATATCTGCCCAACGTCCCAAACGCTCGATCGCCTTTTCCCAATCATCAACATATCCCAAAACCTTACTTCTACACAACTCATTAAACTTATCCACACCCAATGCCTCAATATCTTTCTTTTTCTGCGATCCCATTTCCTTTTCCACAATATTCTCAATCGGCAAACCGTGACAATCCCAACCCCACTTTCGCTCCACGTAAAAACCACGCATCGTCCAATATCGTGGCACAACGTCTTTCATAATACTTCCCACAAGATGCCCATAATGTGGCAACCCAGTCGCAAAAGGAGGTCCATCATAAAATGTATATTCCTTCGCATCTTTTCGATTATCCAAAGATTTCTGAAAAGTTTTGTTTTCCTTCCAAAATTCAATTATTTCTTTTTCCATTTCAGGAAACTTTTGTCGTGATTCTACTTTTTTAAACATAGGTTTATTTAGTTAATTATGATTATTTTATTAAATTGTTTCTAAAAAATCTTCTATTGTTTTATACCTTTCTTCAAAAATCAAATATAATGTGTCTGGTTTTTCTGGTTCTCCGATAAGAATAAGTTTTTTACCCAATCCATATGCAATTCCAGCTTCAATATGTACTGAATTTCCAGCTGGCAATAATACAATAATTTTTTCAGCATTTTTCAATCCATCTAAATCTTCTTTAAAAAGTTTCTGAAAATGTTCATTGTTGTAAAAATCTTTTACACTCTCAAGTACTTTCATTTGATCTTCTGGATTACCCTCAGGATTAGAAGAGTCTGCAGGATTATCAAAAAAATTGTAACAACTTTTACCTTTTTCTTCTAGTTTTTCAATAAGTTGATCTACATTTTCTTTATTTCTAAATTTCGCTAAAACTGTATATTCTGTCATACTTTTAAATTATTTTATTATTATTTTTAAATTCTAAATTTTCTTCATCAAATGACCATTTTAATGGATTCTCATAAATATATTGTTGTATCTTATTTAAAGATTTTTCATTTCTGATTATATGATCATAATATCTGGGTTGCCATTTAAAATTGATTTGTTTTTGTGATTTGTTGATTTCAAATGAACATCTACCTTTAAACCAACGAATCATTGTTGCTAAATTTTCATGCAACATTGGATTATGTTGTTTTGTAACACCGCCCATTTTTGTTGTACAAACGCGATTTATCGCGTTTCTTGTATTATCATCAACGGTATCATTGAAACGCGATAAATCGGCGTTTCTACAATTTTTAATTCCAATAATTCCATGAATATGATTTGGCATAATTATAAATTCATCTAATTCTACATTATCAAAATGTTGTGGTATTTCCAACCAAAATTTTTTTGCCTTTTTTCCAGTTTCATTTAAAGCTGTTTTTTCATTTTCGACTTTACCAAAAAAATATTGTTTGTCTTTTGTGCAGACGGTTACGAAATAAAATCCATCATTGGAATAATCCCAATTTTGCAAACGATGTGATCCGATGCGGTATTTATTTTTGAATTTGGGTTGTTGCATAAATTATTTATTTGAAACGCGATGAATCGCGTTTCTACGCATTGATTATTTTTTAAAAACAAAAAATCCCCAAACAAATAAATGTTTAAGGACGATTAAACGCGGTGCCACCTTAATTCGTTAAAAAATAACGCTCTCAATTTTAGTGATTTACGGACACTTACCGACAAGGTCTACTTAGCTAATGCTTTTCTGCTTGTATCCCCTGTTTTTCAACAGATCCAATGGTGATAGCCACTGTCAAAGGATTTTATAATTGTACTCTATTTATACTATTTTTTTGGGTTAAACGCAAATTTTTGTAACTTACAAACAAAATTAATAAACTCAAAATTTTATGAAATATGTTAAATAAACTTAAAAATGCCTAAATTTATAATTAAGTAAATATTTTATTAAAAAATACAAAAAGTGACATAAATATGGGGAGCAATAAAAATGTAATGAAAACTACTATTTTCGAAAGAATGTACATTATTACTATTGGTGACCTACCTAAAAAAATAGCTGTTTTTTCTTCAAATATTTTTTTACTTTTTGTTTTTGTATACAATCCCCAAGCAATCAATATACTAATTAGAATTAGATAGCCAAAAATAAATTCAAATAACATAAATGAACAATCCCTACCAGATGCTTCACATATATTTATCAATGACATAGGAAACGACAAAAAAGTAAAGATAGCTCCAAAAATATAATGAGCATATCTAGACATATTGCTTTTATCAAAAGTAATTCTCAATAAAAATATAATATAAAACCAACCTAAAATAATAACTAAAAAGGAGTTACTTTTCGCAATAAAAAATACTGTAAGAAACCATAGTATGAAATAGAGTATATACCTTATCCACTTCTTGAAATCACTAGACATCTTATTTATTATTATTTGAACTTTATTTAAAAATAAAACTATTCTATATTATTTATATAATTTTTTGAGAACATGACAATACCTTCAATCTGATAAAGACATTTTTACTCCTTAATCTCCTGCACCTTAACATCAATAACCCCCGCACCAATACTAGCAATCTTTTTAAAAGCCACTTTATCCAAATCAATAATATGACCAGTATAATCAGCTGGACCATAATCATTTACAATAACAATAACACTTTTTCCACTCCCTTGATTAGTAACTTTCAAATAAGTTCCTTTCGGATAATCCCTCGAAGCACAAGCTAAAGTTCCCGTGTAAGCATACCAAGTAGCACTCCCCTTATCCGCCTTACCCAATTTCATTCTAGTCCCCTGAACAATCACCTTATCAACAGGCTCTTTTATTACATTTTCACTAACCTTTTCCCTACCAACTTCCTCGCCATTATGATAAGAAATTTCATAAACAATCTCTTTTTCACCATATTCACCCTCAGTTTTAGTAAATTTCTTTAAATAACTCGTTTCTGGATCGTCTTTCTTAACAGTTTCAAAATCAATTTTTTTAGTTTCCTTTTCTTCTTTAATTTCTACTTTTACTATTTCCACTTCCAAATCTTTTTTAACAATAGTTTCTTTATTAGGAGTAATTAAATCATCACTGTCTAATTCAATATTTGCTTCAGTAATAACGTTTTCCAAAGAATCGCCATAAGTTTTCACTTCTTGTTCGTCATCAGCTATTTTTATTTTTACGGTTTTTTCTCGATTTATCCTGATTACATCATTAGAAAAAATTTGATCTTCTCGTTTAGGGAAAATTCGATCTTGTTCAGAAATATCTTCATCATAAAATTTTACCGCCTCAGAAATTGTTTTAGCTGGCACATTCTCTAATTCTATAATATTCCCATCATCTACAACTGTTATATTAACAGGCTGATCAATAGGCTCAAAATCGTGATCATTTCCTGACAAGGCTAAAGTTGGAACGGCTACTAAAGCCATTCCCCAAGCGATCTTTTTATTTCTTTTTTGACGTATTTTTTTGTGCATGAAATTGATAACTTTTTAGTATCCTAAGTGTACAATGGACTGAGTATATTTTCAACTAGTGAAGGGATATTTAAAAAAAATTTTAAATTTTTGTAGGAGCAATGCCTTGTGCCTGACCTGTGGTGAACGAAAAGCTTTATTAAAAGGGCGACCACCAGTAGAAACGAATTGCAATTCATTTCTACAAATATGTATCATAGCCCGTGCGGCGAGCCTACCTATCGGCAGACAGGCACTTTTTAAAGTTGTTTTTATGTTATTATTAAATTATTAAAAAAATAAAAATAGAATTTATGTCAAAAATAATAAAAGTAGTTATTTTGGTTTTCGTTTTAATATTAATCTCTTTTTTGTTCGTGAGTTGTACGATGTCTTCTGAAAAAGATTTGGATGAGCAACAAGAAGTAAAAGAACTTAATGAGATTGATAAGAATGTGACATTGCAAGACTCTTCAGAAAGTGAAGTAGAAGTTATTAAAAGTGTTAACAAAACAGCCAAATATAAAATAGAATTTATTGCGGAGTGGAGTGAAAAAACTCACCCTGACAATTATCCAAAAAACGCACATTTTTCTCCTTTTGTGGCGTATTCACATAATGGATCTGTTGAAGCAAAGATTTTTTCGGAAGGTAAATTGGCGACGGCTGGTGTTGAGGACATGGCGGAAACTGGTGCGACTGGAACTTTAGTTAAAGAAATTAAAAGTTTAATAAATTCTAAATTAGTTTATCAACAAACAAAAGGTAAGGTTTTTGATTCACCTGGAGGTGATATTTCTGAATTGAGTTTTTCTCAGGAGTATAGTAATTTTTTGTTTGTGAGTATGTTGGCACCGAGTCCTGATTGGTTTGTGAGTGGTTCAACTGATTTGTTTGAAGATGGTGACTGGGTGGAAAGGGCTGAAATTGATTTGGTTACTTTTGATGCGGGGACGGATGATGGAGTTGAACTTACTTCACGTGATAAAGATTCTAAACCAAAGCAACCTATTGTTGTTTTTGGGGATGAGTTGCAGGGTTTGGGGAGAGTTGTTTTGAGTAGGATTGATAAATAAACTTTACAAATCTTTATATATCTACCCTTTTATCTACCTTTTAACTTTTTTAATAAAATGGCTAAGATAAAGGTTTTTTGATAAATTTTTATCTTAAGTCTACCTTGAGTCTACCCTTTTAACTATTTATTCTCCAATAAGCGGATGGTGATCTTTGTTTACCATCAAAATAAATTTTTTCTTCATCTCTTAACAAATTTAATAAGTTTTGAATTTTTTTGCTACTCAATTTTCCTTCAAATAAACCATCTCTGAAATCACCCATCCTGCCTTTTTTATGTTGTTCAAAAAAGTTCCAAAGAACTTTTTTTTGTTGATCTTTAGCAAGCCACTTCTTTCTTGTATACTCACTATTTTCTCCAGTAAAATTGTAAAATTTACTACTAAGTAAATATTTTGTTCCACGTCCTATTCCAATCTTTTCTAATATTCCTAATTTTAAAAATTTATCTTTTCTTTTAGTGTCTGCAGAAAATTGTTTTTCTCTTATTTCGTCTAAAAAAATAAGATCTTTAACAAAGTCAAATTCGACTTGTTTTTCTTTTGAAATTCTTTCTAAAAAAATAACAAAATTTTCATCTTTGATTTGAGTAGGGATTGTAAGTTTTACAAAATTTGTTGTAGTTTCTTCAATGAGAGGTCTTCCTTTTCCTTCTAAAATAGCTTTATTAAAAATTCTATCTAATCCATGTCCATATCTCTCAACAAGTCCAATTTTTCCAAGTGTTTCCATAAGCAAGCGATTTCTCCATTTTCCTACAGCATCAAGTATATTTTTAGAAGATACTCCTGACAAAAATTTTCCTGGACTTTTTATAATAAATTTTTGAAGTGTTGCTTCAATAAATATAGAGCCTCTTTCTTCATAGTCTCTATGCGCAAACGCATTTAATATTGCTTCACGAATACTTTCTTTATCAAATGCCCAAACATCCCCCTCAAAAAAACCTTCTTTAAAAGGAGTTCTTGTATTTCGTACATTAATAGTTTCCCAAATCTCATCAATCATTAATAAAAAAGCAGTTCTCCAATCTTTTGAAAAATCAAAATCAAGTTTATTAAAATCATTTTTCCAACCAAATCGAATTTCTGCTTCAGGAATAAACTCAGCTATTTTTTCACTTTTTCCACAAAGTAAAATTGCTGCAAAAGTAATTTCATTTGATTTTTTAAGAAGTAATTTATCAAGCATTTCTTCATAAGAAAAACTTAAATATTTCTCATCATTTTCCTTTTCTGCCCATTTTTCTTTTAAAATACTTAATGCATTTTTATCCAAATCTTGGAAAGTGGCATTTTCACAAATTTGTGAAGAAAAGTCATAATTTTCCTTTTTCAATAAAATATTTCTTTGTCTTTCAGGATAGGCAGAAAGGAGTTGATTATGAGAATCTTTTCTAATATAAGGTACTTTTTCAAAAAGGATAGGACTATTTCCACAATTTTTTATTTGCACAACAAAAATTCTTTTATCTTCTACAATAAATTCATATTCATTCCAATGACATTGTTTATTAAGTTTTTCATTTAACCAAATATTTCCCGTTCCGCCTTTTGGCTTTAATTTTTGTAAAGAAAATTCTGTTCCAATGATTCTCCATGTTTTATCTTCAATACCCCAGATAAAATATGCGAACTCTTCATTTTCATAACTTGCGGAATTAGCAAGAGCAGAAAATGTTTTTCCAATCTTGTCTGGATCCGCTAAAGAATTTTTTATTTCAATCCAAGAAATTTCATTTTCAGCACGAACTTTTTTTATTAAACTTTCTAATAATTCTTTAGTCATAAAAATTTTTTGGTATTGCTACCAAACTATAGATAATGTAAAATGAATAGGTAATTAAATACCTAAAAACAAAAAAATGAAAATTAAATGCCCTCATTGCAATAATAAGAATTATGTTAAAAATGGTAAAGTAAATAAAAAACAAAGATATCTATGTAAAGAATGTAGCTATAACTTTTCTAGATTTACAAAAAGAGGAAAACCTAAAGAAATTAAGAAAAAAGCAATTGAAATGTATTTAGAGGGACTAGGATTTAGATCAATAGGAAGAATACTGAAAGTTAGTAACGTTAGTATATTAAGATGGGTAAAAAAAGCAACTAAAAAATTAAGGAATATATTAAAAAGTAAAAAAGAAGTAAAATATTGGAAAATAGAAAAAATGGAATTAGATGAAATGTGGCATTTTGTGTTAAAAAAAAGAAAAAAGCCTGGATTTGGCTTGCAGTTGATAGATCTAGTAAAATAATAATTGATTTCGTGATAGGGACAAGAGGTGAAAAAACTGGAAGAAAATTATGGGACAAAATCAAAAAAATTGATTGCGATAAATACTGTTCAGATCATTGGGATGTTTATAAAAAATTTTTACCAAAAGATAAGCACATTCAAACAAAAGCAGAGACTTTTACAGTTGAAGGAATGAATAATCAATTAAGACATTATATAGCAAGATTTCATAGGAAAACTCATTGTTATTCTAAAAGTATTGAAATGGTTGAAAATACAATCTTGCTATTCATGCACAGAGAAATTGCTATTTCTATATTTGAGTAGCAATACCAATTTTTTATTATTTTATAAAAATTTTATTCCCCCTTCGCCCGATACTGAATCCCCTCCGCAATATGATTCTTCAAAATCTTTTCACTCCCATCCAAATCCGCAATCGTCCTTGCCAATTTAATAATCCGATGATAAGCCCGCGCACTCAAATTCAACCTCTCCGTAGCCGATCGCAACAAAGCCCGAGACTCATCATCCAACTCACAAAACTGCCGAACCTGTTTACTACTCAATTCCGCATTAGTAATTTCCTTAACATCTTTCAAACGATCTTTCTGAATATTTCTCGCTTTTTCCACTCGATTTCGAATATCCACACTTTTCTCACCCAATTCATTACTTTCCAATTTATCAATATTAATCCTCGAAACCTCAACGTGCATATCAATCCGATCAAGAATTGGTCCAGAAATCTTTTGTGTGTAACGAATTCTTTGCACTGGCGAACAAGTACATTCCTTATCAGGATCAGTCGCAAAACCACATGGACACGGATTCATCGCTGCCACCATAATAAAATGAGCAGGAAAAGTTAAAGTTCCCTGTGCTCGAGCAATCGTCACCAAACCATCTTCAAGCGGTTGTCGCAAGTTTTCCAAAACCAATCTTGGAAATTCCGCAAACTCATCTAAAAATAAAACCCCTCGATGTGCCAAACTAATTTCTCCGGGACTCGGATTAGTTCCACCTCCAATTAAAGAAACCGCACTGGCACTATGATGTGGAGAGCGAAAAGGTCGAATCGTAATCAATTTTTGATTATCATCTAACATTCCAGAAACGCTGTAAATTTTAGTAACTTCCAAAGATTCCTCTAAATTCAAACGTGGCAAAATAGAAATAAAAGTTTTCGCCAATAAAGTTTTTCCAGATCCCGGAGGACCATGAAAAAGAACATTATGTCCACCTGATGCTGCGATTTCCAAAGCACGTTTTGCATGTTCGTGCCCTTTCACATATTTCATATCCAATTCTGTCTCGGCGTACTGACATAACTTTTCCGCTGAGATTTTTTCCGCTGGCTCAATTATTTGTTCATTATTTAAATGACTAACTAGAGAAGCTAAAGTTTTGACAGGAATAATTTTAATATCTTCAACAACAGAAACCTCTTCAATATTTTCCGCTGGTAAATAAAGTTCTTTAATCCCAATCTCTTTAGCAAAAAGTGCGATCGGCAAAGCACCTCGTACTGGACGTACTCGACCGTCTAAAGCTAATTCACCAACAAACATTTTATTTTCAGTTTCAAATTCAATTTGATGAGTAGCTATTAAAAAACCAATTGCGATCGGTAAATCATAAATTGGACTGGCTTTTGGTAAATTGGCAGGTGCTAAATTTACGGTAATTCGTCCGCACTGATATGGCGGTTTGAAACGACTATTTTTTATAGCACTGGAAACTCGGTCTCTTGATTCTTTTACGGAAGTATCTGGTAGTCCAACTAAAGTGAAAGTGTGCAATCCTTTTCCAAGTACGTCCACTTCAACTTCGACTAATGCTCCTGAAAGTCCGATTGTAGCTGCTGAGTATATTTTTGATGGCATAGAGAAGTTAGTAATGAGTAAATTAATATTTTATTATTAAAACACTACTTAATTAAATACAGATAAAACTTAATTAATATATAAATTAAAAATCCAAACTTCATTAACATTGCAGACCAATATAGATAAGGGTGTCTCTTTTTATTAGTCCTATTTGGAGTGAACATCTTACCGCTTAAAGTCCATCCTCGTTTTAAACTTTTATATAAATCTACAGAAATTGCAGAAATTATAAAAATAACAAAAACTACTGCTATAACTTGTGTTAACATAATAACTTATTTATCATCAATTAATATTATTAAAACAACCCCAACCGAAATAAAAGCATCTGCCAAATTAAAAGTAGAAATATTCAAAAACGGAATATAATCAATTACACAACCATGAACTGCTCTATCTATAACATTACCTAATCCTCCAGAAATAATCAATAGAAAAGGAACTTGTACTAAAAATTTATTATTTAATTTATTGTGCCATAAATATAAAATATAAGCCATTATCGGCAACCAAATTATTGCAAGTAAAATTATTGGCAATTTAATCCCAAAAGCAATTCCATAATTACAAGTATGAGCAATATTTTTTTCTAAAATAAAATATTTAACAATCTGATCAATTCCAATTAAAACTACAATCATAAAAATCCCATGGACAAGACCACGGGATTTTATTTTTTTAAATAAATTTTGAAATATATTATTCAGAAACATTTGTACGAGCTGCTGGATAAACTCTTAAACGATCAATGTTAATTTCTTCGCCAGTATTTTCATCTACACCATAAGTTCCTTCCTCCATTTTTTTCAAGGCATCAATAGCATCATTCAATTGAACTTCCAAACTTTTTTCGACTCCTAAATTTCCAACATATTCTTCTACTTCATTGGCATTGTCTTCCATGTCATCTGATATTTCTTTAAACTCTGTCTTAAAATCACCTTCAGTATCAGTTGGTTTTGCGAAACGACCTAATTCTTCTTCTAAGCCCTTTTTTTCTTCTAATAATTTTACTTTCAATTCTTCTAATGTTTTTTGATCAATCATATTTTTAATTAATTCTGTTTATTTATAACTTAATTTTAACAAATAAAAATTTTTGTGTCTAGAAAAAAAATCTTGTGCTCGCCGCACGGGCTTTTGGAGTTCAAAGTTTTTAACCTCCATAAAAATTTATGATAGCCTTCCAGACATGTCATGCCGGAAGACAGAATTTATTCAAGAGCGTAGCGATTGATTTAAATTCGTCTATCCGGTATCTAGGAAACTATCAGAAAATAACTAAATTTTAAAGTTTATAACTAATCTTAAAGCTTCCTAGATTCCGGATAAATTATTTTCTATCTATAAAACGCGATAAATCGACGTTTCTACAAAAGAAAATATATTTTCCGGAGTGACAAGCCTGGGAATATTCAGAAAAATGAATTTACTATCTCAAAAAAATATATTCTCTAAATGCTCAACCTTAGGTTTTTCACTGTCTGAATAAAAAATAACAGAAATAGCATCAAATTGCCAATCGCTTTCCCACAAGTCATTATCCGCAATATAAGTCTCTGCAATTTTTTGCAATTTATCGATTTTACGAAAATCAATCTGCTCTTCAGGATTTATTTCCTCAACTAATTTTAAAGATCTAACTTTTCTAGTTTTAACTTCTACAAAAATAATATCATTATCTTTATTTTTTGCAATAATATCAATTTCACCTAGTCTTTGTCCTTTTCTATTAAACCAATTGCGATCTAAAATTTTATAATCATTTTTTTTCAAATATTCTGTAGCTTCCAGCTCACCTTGTTCTCCAGTTTTTAAATGACTATTATCTTTTAATCCTTTTTCAATCATAGTTAAACTTTTTTAAAAACCTTATGAAAAACAAAAAACGCCTTTAAAAAGCGTCTTTCATTCAAACATTTTCCGGTGAAATTAAACTTTCATCAAGAAATGTTTAAGGTTTTTCACCGGGGCCAAAGCCCCTAAATAATATTTTGGGTTTGGCACCCGGATCAGTTCGTATGCACGAACATGCTATTAGTTTACATCAAATCGTTTTAGTTTCGGGTGAAAAACTTTACTTTTTTAATGTCCAGCATGTATTTTCTTTGCATACTATTTTGTTCGCAGTTTCGCGCTGCATTTTCTTCCCATCCATCGGCTATTCGCCTGTTTTAAAAGAACTGTTATTTTTTCTATTTATTTTTGTTTTGAAAAAATGTTTTTTGTTTTTGTTTTTTTTGTTGTAAGAATTGAAGTTGCGAAAATTTGTTAATTCTTACGATAGAAAGACATTGCTTTCTATATAATTTTGGACAGGTAGATTTCCAATTACAAATAGGGGGATATTGTAATTGGAAATCTACCTACCGAATTATTATTCGATTATTTTTAGTTGTTAAAGAAGTTTGTTTTTGAAGTAATCTCTTCTCTACTTCAGTACCCTTATTATATCAACAAAAAATGTCAGGGTCAATTACATGCACCCAAAACCTCGCAAACAAAGGACTTTCAACTATATTGCTTTTACCTTAATAAAAACAGCTTATAAATATAAAAAATTAAACAGATTTTCTTTTTAAATACTTATCAACTTATTAACAAGTTATCCACATTATACATAGTTTATCCACATATTTTATAGACACCTCCTGTTAATACAACTACGCACTTCCAATTTAACCAAAAACAATCTCCATTGTCTTTGACAAAATAATTAAAAAAGCTATACTATATATACTTTAAGCAATAGAAATTTTTATAGATGAACTAGGAAAAATCCTTTTTCTTACATAAAAATTTTAGAAAGGCATTAAATATATCAAATTTTTATCTGTGGATAAAATTAAAAAACTTTTAAAAACACTACGTTCACTATTTTACATAGTGGAAAGTTTTTTTATTAATCTTTTTAAAAAATATCACTTTTTTGGATTAGGCCGATTCATTCGTAGTAATGGTAGTTTTGCAGTTATTCTATTTATTGCTGCTTTTGTTTCATTTAGCAACATTTCTGCTAAAAGTGAGAATGATACTTTTCTCGTAGGTTATTGGCAAGATGAAAGAAATAAAGTTGTTCATAATGTAAGTGAAGAAGATGAACTATTTTTAGAAGAAGCTTCTTTAACGGAAAGATCTTCTATAATCTTAACTGAAGGTGGTGAAAAAGTAGACGAAGATATTTATCAGACTAATGTTCAAATTTTAGCTGGAGACAATGAGGAGTTATTAGGAGAATCAACTGGTGTAAAGCGTCGTGTGGGATCTGGGGATTCAGATAATGAAGATGATGTTAAAACTTATATTGTTAAAGATGGGGATACAGTTAGCCATATTGCTAAAAAATTCGACGTCAGTGTGAATACTATTCTTTGGGCTAATGAAGTTGATGATGTTACAGAAATTAAACCAGGTCTTACATTGTTTATCTTGCCAACTTCAGGCGTTAAACACAAAGTTAAGAAAAATGAAACTATAGACAAAATTGCTAAAAAATACGAAGTGGACGATATAAAGCAAATTATTGAATTTAATGATTTACCTGCTAATGGAGAGCTTGAGGAAGGACAAGAGTTAGTTATTCCTGGTGGTGAAAAAGAAACGCCAACAGCTTTATTTGCTAGACGTGATTATATTCCTGGTAATGTTAATATAATCAGTTCAACTGTTAAGAAACATGGAAAAGGTCATAGTTTTCCTTATGGTTATTGTACTTGGTATGTAGCACAAAAGAGATTTGTTCCCTGGGGAGGAAATGCTGGGGCATGGTTATATAATGCTAAAGCTCAGGGTTTTAATACTGGAAAGAAGCCCAAAGCTGGTTCTATTGTGGTTACGACTGAGGATGCTTATTATGGTCATGTGGCTTATGTTGAGTCTGTTGGTAAAGGAACTATTACTATTTCAGAGATGAATTATAAGGGTTTTGGAGTTAAGAGTAGTAGGACTTTGTCACAAAATTCTAGAGTTATTCGAGGGTATATTTATTAGATTTTAGAAAAAAATAAAAGGATGGCTATTTGTTAAAATAACACATCCTTCCCTAATACCTTCATTTGATTTCAATTAACACAACTAATAGCTGTAATTAAATGTTGGAAAAAGCAAAAAGGTAGAGATTTTGTAAGATACATCATAGATACTACTATAATATATTCCAGAGTAACTATTTGAACTCCATACCATTTTTTATTATTTGAAGTCCAGACCTTTTTTCCAAATAAAGGCATGAGGTCAAATTTTGGTCGCAAAGTATTTACTAACGCTAAAAAGAAAAAGATTATTGTTGAATTGATAATATTAACAATAAGATCTACATTAATATAAGAGTACATAAACTCTCCCTTTTAATAAAGTTTATAAAATAAATAAAAGAACAACATAACACATAAGTATCTGATAAATAAACTATCTTGTCAATTATGCTAATAAGCGGAATACAAAAATTTACTGCTATTGATTATCCAGAAAAAATAGCTGCAATCATATTTACACCAGGGTGCAACTTTAGGTGTGGGTTTTGCTATAATCAAGAATTTGTTTTACCAGAAGAGATTGCAAAAATAAAAGATAACTTTATTCCTGAAAAAGCCGTATTAAACTTTCTAAAAACTCGTGTTGGTAAAATAGATGGCGTAGTACTTTCAGGTGGTGAACCAACTTTACAAAAAGATTTAGAAAATTTTATTGATAAAGTCAAAGAATTAGGATTTTTAGTTAAGCTAGACACAAACGGAACTGATCCAAAAATATTAAAAAAACTAGTTGAAAGTAAAAAGATTGATTTCATAGCGATGGATATTAAAACTAGTTTTGATAATTACAAAAGTTTAGTTGGTGAAAATATCAATTTAGATGACATTAAAGAAAGTATGGAATTTTTAAAAACAAACGTAATTCCCTACGAATTTAGAACTACTGTAGTTGGGGGAATGCACACACCAGAAATTTTCGAAGAAATGGGAAAAATGTTGAAAGGTTCTGAAAAAATATATTTACAAAATTTTCGTGCACAAACTACGCTAGATCCAGAATTTGCTACGAGAAAATCTTTGACTAAAAGTGAGATGAATGAGGCAATTAAAATTCTTTCTAAATATATTGGTGAAGTTTCAGTTCGGGGATAAATAGACGATTAGAACGGTAGATTTTTAGATTGGTAGAGACATTACATTGCGATGTCTTTTTTAATAATTATGACAAGCGACCTTTTTTGTTTTTTGCGAGTCTCTAGAGTATGTCATTCCCGCGGAGGCGGGAATCCAGGATCTCAAAACTTTTATTTATGTGAAAAACTAGAATTCATCTATAAACTTTTAATTTTATTATCCTAGATTCCGGATAAATAATTTTTTCACTACGTTACAAAATTATTTTCCGGAATGACATGTCTGGGGGATTTGTTAATTTTGTAGGGGCAGTGTCTTGTGCCTGCCCTCCGATGAATAAAAAGTTTTGTGATGAGTGCGACCACGAGTAGAAATTAATTGCAATTCATTTTTACAAATATACTTTCTGCCGGAATGGGTGTGTCGTAGACCACCCGTTTCGACCTGTCCGCCAAATCGGCGGGAACGTTTCGGAAGCAGTGGTCTACGACACACTACTTCCGGCATTTGAGAATTTATGAATTTTGTAGGGACAGTGCCTTGTGCCTATCCTGCTATGAACGAAAAGTTTTGTGATATTCTACGGGGGATTCTTCACTCCGCTATGCTACGTTCAGAATGACAGAAAAATTTAAAGTTATGTATCATAGCCCGTGCGGCGAGCACTTTATTTCTTTTTCTTAATGTTTCAAGTTATAATGATTACATTAAATATTTTTCTATGTCATTTCGACTGGAGCGTAGCAGAACAGAGAAATCTCAAAGCTCTAGGATAATCCTAAACTTTTGAGATCCTCCAGGGGATATTCTCTACCTACGGCATTCATCTTATCTCTCCACTCCATATTTTAAAACTTCGTTTAAAAATATTCTGGTCGAGATGACATATTTAATATTTTTTTAAAAAAATAAAACAAAATTATGAAATTAGACGATCTTTTCTTGGATTACTTGGAATATTTGGAAATTGAAAAAAATAATAGTCAGAAAACTGTTGAAAATTATAATCATTATTTGCGACGTTTTTTAGCGTTTGCGGAAGATAAATTTAAAGTTGAAAAACCGCAGGATATTACTTTAGATGTGGTGCGGAAGTATCGGATTTATTTGAATCGGTTGAAAGTTGATAAAGATAAAACGTTGAAAGTTTCGACGCAGAATTATCATGTGATTGCTTTGCGGAACTTTTTGAAATATATGACCAGACGGGATATTGAAACTTTATCGGCGGAAAAAATTGAGGTTGGTAAAAATCCTACTCGGCAAATTGATTTTTTGACAGCGGATGAAGTTGAACGTTTATTGAACGCGGCGAAAGGTGAAGATTTAGCGGGATTGCGTGATCGTGCGTTGTTGGAATTGTTATTTTCGACGGGTTTGCGGGTTTCAGAATTAGTGAATCTTGATCGGGAAATTTTGAATTTAAAGCGTCAGGAATTTAGTGTTCGGGGTAAAGGTGATAAAATTAGAATTGTTTTTGTTTCAAATACAGCTAAAAATTCTTTGGAAAAATATTTAAATAAACGGATGGATATTGATCAGGCGGTTTTTGTGCGGATGACTAAGGGTTTGAATGTTGATGCTGATGAAGAATCTTTGCGTTTGACGACACGGAGCGTTCAGCGGATTGTGAAGAAATATGCTTTGAAAGCAGGGATAGTGAAGGATGTGCATCCGCATACTTTGCGTCATAGTTTTGCGACTGATTTATTGCAGAATGGTGCGGATATTCGTTCGGTGCAGGAGTTGTTGGGGCATTCGGATATTACGACTACACAGATTTATACGCATGTTACGGATGGTGGTTTGAGGGATGTTCATCAGAAGTTTCATGGAAGGGATTGACAGGTATTTTAATTCGTGCTATTATTATCTGTTACGATCTGAAATTAAATTAATTTCTAATTGTAAAAAAGTTCTTTAAATTAAAATTTTTTCTTTGTATTTTATTTGTAAAAGTTAAGTTTCCTTCAAGAAACTAATATCAATTTTAAAATTGGTTTTTTGAAGGAAGCTTAATTTATTTTTTATTAATTACAAAGGGAGATCGCTATGTTTATACCTCGAAAAATAATGGGCGACACTGTAGCAAAAACAGGTTACGAAGCTGGTAGAAAGTCAGATTTAAGTTTTGAAACTGAACCAGATTGTAACAGTCCAGAGTATTGGTTTTGGCGATTTGGTTTTGGCTTAGGTCTGATTCACAGAAAACGTTCTAATTTATTTCTTGCTGTACTTTCAAGTGGAATACGTAACTTTCGATCGTTTTCAATTAGTAAAAAGATCGGCATGGGGATAATTTTAATAGGAATTATTAGTTCCATTTTTTTTGGAGGTCACGCATATCTTCAATTCGCCCCAATCACTGTAGTAGGAAAGATTTTAGCTGTGATCCCTACTACCATTATAACTATGTTGGTAAATGGAATGTTGTTTTTACCAGCAGGTATTTTTGATAGTATTTACGAAGAAAAAGAGGATACTGAAAAATCCTATTGGAATGGAATAATTCTCACCATCATAATTTGGTGGTTTATAATAGGAGTATTTCTATCCTCAACTGGAAAGCCTTTATTTTAGTTCTAAGATAAAGGTGGATAGTTCGCAAGAAACTATAAATCTTGTATCAAGGGCAGAAACAAAACAATGTTTCCGCCCTTTTTAAATTTCTCAAAAAAATTATTTCAACCCTGCAAACCCCTTCGCCAATCTCTTCAAACCAAAATCCTTAAAAACAACAGTAATCACCTTATCATCCTGCGAAACAACAACACCCTCACCAAACTTATCATGACTAACTTTCCCACCATCCTTAAACTCCTTAACATTCACAGATTCCTGAATACCACTATATTTTTTAACATTTCTTTGAAAAGAATCATTTTCTCCTCGATTTGTCCCAGATGAAAATGGCACAGTCGGAGAATTTTTTTTATTATCAAAATATTCCAAAAGATCATTTGGAATATCACCCAAGAATCTCGATGGCGGACTAGACTTCAAAGACCCAAACAAAATTCTTTGTCTTGCCGACACCAAATAAACCCGCTCTTTTGCCCTCGTAATCCCAACATACATCAATCTCCTCTCCTCCTCCATTTCCTCCTCATTCTGCAAAGCCCTCGAGTGTGGCATCAATCCCTCTTCCAAACCAATCACAAAAACCACCGGAAACTCCAAACCTTTCGCACTGTGCAAAGTCATTAAATGCACCATGTCCACATCCTGATTAATGGTGTCCGTATCACTGATCAACGCCACCTCCTCCAAAAAAATATGTAAAGAATTCTCAATACCATCATACTTCCCCGCCACAGAAAGAAGTTCCTGCACATTCTCATCTCGCGTTTCCCCTTCGATACTTCCATCCAATAAAGATTTTTTATAACCACTTTTTTCATAAACCTCTTTAATCAATTCAGTCAGTTTAATTTTTGTAGTTTCTGTATTTTTTTCAGTTTTTTCAATTCTCTGTAAATCTGGTGTAAATAAATTACCATCAATTTCAATATTTTCTAAATTGTAAGTTTGAACTTTTTTGTTTAAATTTTCAATAAACTTACAAAAGTCAGCGATTGATTTTTGACGAGCCTTTGATTTTATAACTTTTTTAAGATGTTCACTCGCTCCGAAAACAATTGGATTCATTTCTAAACTTTTTGCACCAACAAGCCACTGTTCTAAAGTTTTACCACCAATTCCCCGTTTCGGCTCACCTAACGCACGCTCCAAAGAAACAACATCTTTTAAATTATTAATCAATCTTAAATAGGCAATAATATCTTTAACTTCTTTTCGAGCATAAAATTTAATTCCACCAACAATTCGATAACTGATACTTTCTTTCAATAAACATTCCTCCACCGCACGGGACTGAGCATTGGTTCTATAAAGAACAACAAAATCATTTAAACTATAATTTTTCTCTTCCACCAACCTTTTAATATTCTGAGCAATAAAACCAGCTTCCTCCTGTTCACTATTCGCTTGAAATAGAACAAGGTTTTTTCCGTCAGTTTTTTCCGTCCAAATTTTCTTTTCGCTACGACTAACATTATCTTTAATCACATGATGAGCCGCATCTAAAATTTTCTGTGTTGATCGATAATTTTGTTCTAATTTAATAATTTGAGCTTTTGGATAATCTTTTTTAAAATTTAAAATATTACTAACATCTGCCCCACGCCAACGGTAAATCGATTGCCAGTCATCACCCACCACAAAAATATTCTGATGTTCGCTTGCTAAAAGTTTAATCAATTTATACTGAGCGTAATTAGTATCTTGATACTCATCAACTAAAATATATTGAAAACGTGCTCGATATTTTTCTAAAATTTTCGCATCTTTTTGAAATAAAATGATTGTCAATCTAATTAAATCATCAAAATCTAAACTGTTATTTTCTCGTAAATATTTTTGATAACGGTCGTAAACTTGAGAAACTTGCTCTTCATAATAACTTCCCGCTTGACTATACAAATCTTTCGGAGATAATAAATTATTTTTTGCCCGCGAAAGACTACCGCTAACTACTTTCGGTGCAAACTGCTCAGGCGGTAATTCCATTTCTCGCAAAACTTTTTTCACCACCACTAAATGATCCTGCTGATCTAGAATTGAAAAGTCAGCACTGTAGCCTAAACCATGAATTTCTCCTCGCAAAATCCGTACACAAATACTATGAAAAGTTCCAATTAACGGCATAGCAAATTCACTGCCTAAATATTCAGCAACTCGCTCTTTCATTTCGCCTGCAGCCTTATTCGTAAAAGTTACAGCGAGAATGTTAAAAGGTGAAACATTTCTTTCCCTAATTAAAAAAGCCACTCGTCGAGTTAAAGCGGTTGTTTTCCCCGATCCTGCCCCAGCAATTACCAGAAATGGTCCCTTGTCTGCCGTCACTGCTTCTTTCTGTGGATTGTTAAGATTTTGTAATAAAGTCATGTTATAATTGAAGAATTATGATTTAAGAATTACGAATTTTAAAATTTTATGTCATTCTGAACGGATTTGTTTTTTCGTTAGAAAAAATAAAGAAGTGAAGAATCCCCTACAGAAATTCACAAAACCTTAAAATAAAATATCAGAAAAACTTACTGAGATTGCCACGTCGTCGCTTCGCGTCTCCTCGCAATGACGTGATGTACTTAACGCAATGTATTTAATTATAACATCAATTCAAAAAATGACTCGATTACAAAAAATAAAGCAAAAGATTGAAAAAATAGAAAACCAGCCAATTAAATTCGAAGTTTGGTTAATTTTATTTACGGCTATAATTTTAGTCAGGCTTTGCGAAGAAATTTTTTTAAATATCAAGGATGTGCAAACAAATGCTTTTATTTGGCACGACTTTGTTCATATTTTTTTAGTTTTTGCTTTTGTAAATCTAACCGCTTATTATCTTTTTAAAAAAACTTTAAAAATTAGTTCACGAGCTTTTTTGAATCTAAGCTTAATTGGAACATTTCTTTTATCAATCGTGCCACCTTTTTTAGATTTCTTTTTTTCTAAAAAATATTCAATGATAAATTTCTATGAATTTTATAGTTTAAAAGAATGTTTCATTAATTTTTTCACTTTTCTCCATCAAGATCCGTTAATTGGCACAACACCAGGACAAAGAATTGGAATTCTAATTTCTATGATTGTAGTCGGTCTTTACACTTTTTTAAAAAGCTCTAAAATTTCGATCTCTGTAATTAATTCTATAATTTTTTACGCCATCTTTTATTTTGTTTCTACGCTTCCCTCTTGGATAACATTTTTAGTGAAAGGTTTTGATTCATCTCGAACTGACGTGGCAACTTTATTTTTTGCACCAAAAGATTTTTTAAATCAAGCACCTTTTTCAATAAATATAGTTTTACATAAAAAAATTATTTTTACGTACATCATTTTATTAACAATCACTTCTTGTATTATTTTCGCAAAAAATAAACTCTTTCAAGAGTTATTAAAAAATATTCGTCCAATTCAAGCTATCTATCATTTAGGATTGTTTTCTATTGGTTCGGGAATGGCAATCATTTTTGGTGAAATAATTAATATTTTTAGCTTTTTTAACATAATTGCTTTGATCACAATGTTTTTAATTATCGTGGCAATGTGGTTTAGTTCGGTTATTGTTAATGATTATTTTGATGAAAAAATTGACGAAATTAGTAATCCGGAACGACCTTTGTTTTTAAACATTATTGAGAAAAGTGATTATTTAAAAATTGGAATATTTGTTTTTGCTTTTGCTATTATAATGTCTTTACTAATTAATCCAAAAATTACTCTTTTATTGTGTTTCTACTATGCTTTAACTTTAATTTATAATGTTCCACCGTTAAGACTGAAAAAAGTCCCTCTTGTGGCAACTTTCACTTCAGCACTGGCATCAATGTTGGTTATTTTTTCGGGATATTTAATGATCACTTCGGAAAATAATCTGAGTAACTTTCCGATAAATATTATTTATTTAATTTTAATTACTTTTACAATTTCCTTGCCGTTGAAAGATTTTAAGGATATTAAGGGCGATAAAAAAAATGGTGTTTTAACAATCCCAGTAATTTTTGGCGAAAAGTTAGCACGATTGATAGTTGGGATTAGCGTTTTCATTTCTTTTGTGTTGAGTGTTTATTTTTTAAATGAAGGTAGATTGATTTTTCCTGCTTTAGTTTCTGGTTGCTTGAGCTTTTTAGTGATTAATTTTAATAAAAAGTTAGGATTTCTTATTAGTACTAGAAAAATTACACCAATTATTTTTGGTCTAGTCCTTATTTATGGAATAATTTTAGTTTCGATTATTTTTCTTTAAATAATTCACGTCATTGCGAGGAGCGACCATAGGGAGAGACGTGGCAATCTCGATAAGACTTGAAATAAATTTAAATATCGAAAAAAAACTTGTGCCGGAAGTAGTGTGTCGAAGACCACTGCTTTCGTAACATTCTTGCCGATTTGGCGGACAGGTCGAAACGGGTGGTCTAGCGACACACCTATTCCGGAAAAATATAACTTTTCGTTCATCATAGGGCAGGTACAAGACACTACCCCTACAATTCTGTAGTGAACGGTTTCAAACCGTTCACTACGAACCGATAACGTTTTACAAAAACAAAAAAGCTCTGCAATAAAGCAGAACTTTTTTGTTTATCTTGTCGGGGTACAGAGACTCGAACTCTGACTAAATCGTCCCAAACGACTCGTGCTAGCCATTACACTATACCCCGTTGATTCACTAATTCACTATCATATTGTATAACTTTTTTGAAAAAAAATCAAGGTTATTGACTAAGAATACCTTTAAAGTTATAATAAATTTCTTATGTAAGATTGATTTCTTATATAATTTAATTAGTGAAAGTAATAATATTTTTATGAAAAATGGAGTTATAGAGAAAATAGCTATTACAGTTGGTATAATTTTTGTGATTGCTATTGGTGTATTTATTTTTGTTCTTAAGAAAGAAAATGATATTAATAAGATAGTAAATGTTGAGAAAAAAGTGAAAGAAGTTAAGAAAGAAGAAATTGTAAAAAAAGATGATAAAGTTGATGTAGCAATTGATGATGAATTTAGTGATTGGAAAACCTATGAGGATGAAGAATATGGATTTGAATTTAAATATCCTTCAGATTTTTCTATTAAAAAAGAGAAGTTTATGTCGGGTGATTTTGTAGCTATAGAAAAAATATCAGATAATGGTAAAATTAGTTTTCATGTTGATGTTAATACTGATGGATTTGGTCCAATATTTTATGATAAAACTTTTATTTTAGAAAATAAATCAGGAAATCTTGTTGTAAAGTCAGAAAAAATTATTGACAAAGATGAGTGGAGTGATGATGGCAGATTTATTGCAGGCACACCTGAAAAAATAAATTTTAAGGAAGACATGTATAATTTTGGATATTCTTATAGTGAAAAAGATGATTTGGATATCTTACTTAAGAAAATACTTTCTACTTTTAAATTTTCAGAATAAATTAATTAATAATAAAATTTTTATGAAAAATAAGTTAATGGAGAAAATAGCTATTACAGTTGGTATAATTTTTGTGATTGCTATTGGTGTATTTATTTTTGTTCTTAAGAAAGAAAATGATATTAATCAAGGAGAAATAATTCTTGATAAAATTGTAAAAACTGAAAAAGTAACTAAAAAGGATATTGAGAAAATTGAAGAAAAAACTATTGAAAGTGAGGAAATTGAAAAGGAAAAAATTGTTGATGAAATAGCTGATTGGAATACTTATAAAAATGAAAAGTATGGTTTTGAAATGAAATACCCTGATTCAATGCCTATCATTTCTACTAAAGAAGAAGTTTTTGATGGAGAGGATAGAGTTTCTTTAATGGTTCATGTAAATGACTGGGGTAAGGAAGAGAAATTCCCATTATTTTCCGTTTTTATATGGAATAAAAATACTTATCAAGAGTTGATAAATTCTGATAGTTATTCAGGTGTGAGATATCAGGATGGTACAGCTATAACTTTTGAAAAAGAAGATAAGGTTTATGAATTATCATTTGGTGGACAAGATGCTCCCAAAATTATAATGGATTTTATTAAATCTGATGATTATCGCAAAATGGAGAATTCTTTTAAATCTTCTAACTAGTATTTATAAAGATTAAATTTAAAACCACTTTAGAAATAAAGTGGTTTTTTATTTTTACAAAAAACTTTAATTGCTAGTTCAATTGTCCTCGATTGAACTATTTTTTTATCCCAAATTTTAAATTTTATAAAAAACTTAAAATGTAAAATGAATTTTTGAAGTGATATAAACAAGAAAGTTCAATCTACAAGATTGAACCAACACTAGAAGTTTAAAAATCCCGTGCGACAAGCCTACCTGTTCGGCAGACAGGCACAAAAAATATAAATAACAAAACTTTCAATTTTTCGTAAATCTTCAATAAAACACTAGCAAACCACTTGCAAAATATCCATTTTAATGATAGATTAAATAAAGATAACCATCGGCTAGATCGATGGATTTTTTAAGGTTACGCTATTTAATTATTAAAGCATTTGTCAGCGTCAAATGCACAATCCATATTTCAATCAACAAAGTTAAAAAACTAAGTGGTTGAAATTGTGGAAAAAACTTTATGTCAAAAGCAAAAGATCTTTTAGATAAGATTGTGAGCGAAGTGAAAGGAGAAGACGAAAAGAAAAAAGCTTCAGAAAAAAAAGTTGAAGTAAAAGAAATTGTAATAAATGAAAATGCGTCAATGGAAGAATTGATGCAAACAGCAGTTAGTGATTCAGACTTTATTAAAGTAGGAGATATTATCGAAGGTTCAGTTATAGATATTAGCGCTAATGTAACTCTTTTAGACATTGGTCCGATTGGAACAGGTATGGTAGTAGGACGAGAAGCTAAAAGTGGTTTGGCTGAGGATGACAAAGTAACAGTTGGCTCAATGGTTACTGCAATGGTAACTGATCTAGATAATGATGAAGGAAGCATTGAACTTTCTATTCGAGAAGCTGCTTATGGACGAGCTTGGGATGATTTAGAAGCGAAAAAAGAAAGTAAGGAAACAGTTCCTACTAAGATTTTGGATGCTAACCGAGGTGGTTTGATGATCGAAATTAACGGAATTACTGGATTTTTACCAGTTTCTCAACTTGCTAGTGAAAACTATCCTCGTGTAGAAGATGGTGATAAAAATAAGATTTTAGAAATCTTGAAAGCTTTAATTGGACGAGAACTAGGTGTTCGAATTTTAGATATTGATCAAGAAGAAGAGAAGTTGATTGTTTCAGAGAAAGCTGCACACAGTGAGAAAGAACGTCAGGTTATTGCTGATCTTTCTGTTGGTGATGAAATTGAAGGTTATGTTAGTGGCGTAGTTGACTTTGGTGCATTTATTAAATTTTCTCCAAAAGGTACAGATGAATCTAAAAACTTGGAAGGATTGGTACATATTAGTGAGTTGGCATGGCAATTGATCGATAATCCTCGTGAGATTATTAAAGTTAATGATAAAGTTAAGGCGAAAATTATCGGCATTGATGACACTCGAATTTCACTTTCAATTAAGGCTTTAACTAAAGATCCTTGGAGTATTATTGAAGAGAAATATCAAGTTGGCGAGCTTTATAATGGAAAGGTTGATAAAATTAATCATTTCGGAGCTTTTGTTTACTTAGATAGTGATATTCACGGACTTGCTCATATTAGCGAATTTCAAGAGTCTTTCCCTGGAAAGAAATTGGAAGATAAACTTGAAAGCGGAAAGGAATACATGTGGAAAGTTATTTCAATTGAATCTAAGTCTCATAGAATGGGTCTGGTTTTAGTTGATGAAAAGGCGGAGAAAAAGAAGAAAGAAAAAGAAGCTAAAGAGGTTAAAAAAGAAGTCACACCTAAAGACAAAGAAAAGTCTGAAGATAAATAATAAAAGCGCGCCTTCGGGCGCGTTTTTGCTTTTAAGTAACTTTATTTTAATTTTATGATAATTACAATAACAGGAGATGCTGGTGCTGGTAAAAGCACTCTTGGTGAAACGTTAGCTGAAAAATTGAACTTTGATAGATATTACATGGGACAAATTCTTCGTGACCTAGCGAAGAAAAAAGGGATGACGTTGGTTGAATTATTGAAATATGGAGAAAGTCATTCTGAAATTGATAATGAAATTGATGATTATCAGAAACACTTAGGAGAAGAAAAAGACAATTTTATTATTGAGGGTAGGACAAGTTGGTTTTTAATTCCTCATTCTATTAAGCTTTACATTAAGGTTGATCCTAAAGTTGGAGCGGAAAGAATATTTAAAGATTTACAGCACGAAAATAAAAGAAACGAAGGGTCTAATTTAAATACTGTTGATGATGTTTTGAAAAATAGTCAAAAAAGGAGAAAAAGTGATGATATGAGATATAAGAAGTATTATGATAAAGATTGTTTCAATGAGGATAACTTTGATTTAGTAGTTAATACTACGAAAATGACTCCTGAAGAAGTACTTGATAAGATTTTAGAGTTTGTTGAAACAAAAAAATAACTTTTAAATTACTATTTTTAAAAAGCTTCAGTTGTAAAAACTGAGGCTTTTTGTTATTATTAATATACAATTAATTTAAAATAAAAAATATGGAAGAAAATAGTTTACAAGAAATTAAAAGGCCTTGGCAAGGAACAACTTGGGCGTGGATAACAACTATTTATTTAGCAATAGGCATAATAGGAGCAGTATTTCTTTCTTTAAGTTTTTTACTCATAGGATCAAAAAGAATATTTGAAAATGACAATAATCTTACCCTGATAATATTAGGGATAATCATTTTTATATTATTAATTGTAATTCCGCTTCTTTTATTATTATACTTTGTCATAAAAGGATTTTTTAGAGGTTGGAAATGGGCTGTAATCGTAGCTATTATTTTAGAAATTTTAAGTTTAATTGGTAGCTTAATTAATTTAGAAAAGACTAGTTTTTTTGGTTTTTTATTTTCTGGATTTATGTTATATCTAGCAATTGCTTGTGTGCAACATCCATTTTACAATAAGAAAAAATAACTCATTCAAAAACAAGACTTCATAAAACTCTGTGATTTTCACAGGGTTTTATTTTTAAAAAATTGCTAGTTCAATCGTCCTCGATTGAACTATTTTTTTATCCCAAATTTTAAATTTTATAAAAACCTTGAAATGTAAAATGAATTTTTGAATTGATATAAACAGGAAGGTTCAATCTACAAGATTGAACCAAGGCTATAAGTTTAAAAAGCCCGTGCGGCGAGCACTTTTTAATGCTATAATTAGATTGAAGTAAGTTTAAACTTTATAAAAATACTGAAATGAAAAACCTCGTAAAATACGTACAAAACACCAATTCTCGTCATAATCTATGGAAAAAAGGCGAAACAATAATTTTAGGTGTGTCGGGTGGTCCAGACAGCATGGTTTTATTTCATGTTTTTTCAATTTTAGCTAAAAAAGAAAATTTTAAATTAGTCGTGGCACATGTAAATTACGGATTTCGGGAAGATTCTTACAAAGATGAACAAATTGTTAGAGATTTTGCAGAAAAGATTAAAATTCCTTGTGAAGTTTTATCAAATTTTAAACTAGATGAAAAAGATTGTAATGAAAATAAGTGGCGACAAGTCCGCTTTGACTTTTTTTCACAAATCAAAGAAAAGTATAATGCCAATAAAATTGCTTTAGCACATACAAAAAATGATCAGGCAGAAACTTTACTTTTACATCTTCTGCGTGGAAGTGGATTAAAGGGATTAAGTGCTATGCGATATAAGAGAGACGATATTATTCGACCACTTTTAAACGTTAAACGTCAGGAAATTTTAAAATATATTGAAGATAATTCCATTGATTTTGCGACAGATAGCAGTAATAAAGACACAGGATTTTTACGTAATAAAGTCAGATTAGAATTACTTCCCTATTTGCAGGAAAATTACAATAAAAATATAGTGGACACTCTTTCGCAAGCCACTAAAAATATTGCAGATGATTATGATTATTTAGCTAGCCAACAAGAAATTTTCTGGAAACTTGATTTTCAAAAGAGTAAAATTACTTTTTCAGCTGAAAAATTTAGTAAAAAACACGTTTCAGAACAAAGATTTTCTTTACGAACGATTATTTTTGATCTTTTGGGTCATTTACAAAATATTGAAACAGGCACAATTGAGGAAATAAGATTCTTAATTTTGAGTGATAAAAATAAATCTCAAAAAATGGAGTTCAAAAGCTTGAAAATAGTCCGAAAAGGTGATATTATTACAGTGTTTAAGTAGATTTTTTTGAAAAATATATAAAATCAATTTTAGTTTTTCTGCCAGCTTAGAAAGAACTATTTTTTAGGTAATTTCAAAGAGGTCTATTGTACTTAAATTTTATTTTTAACCTTATAAAGACAAATGAAAAAATTGCAAAAAAATGCTTATTTAATCGTGATTTTAGTGCTTTTAATTGGATCATTTATAATCTTATCCCAAAGCAATAAAGAAAAAATTGAAGATGTTAATCTTACTCAGTTAGTTACAGAAATTAACGAAGAGCAAGTAAAAAAGATAGAAATTGAAGGTACAAAAGTTTCAATAGAATTGAATGACGAGACTAAACAAAAAGTTAACAAAGAACTAGACTCTTCTCTTTCAGATACTTTAGTTAATTTAGGTGCAAATAAAGAAACATTAAATAAAGTAGCAATTGAAAGTAAGACACCATCAAAAGGGGCGCTTTTTGCAGGGACTGTTTTGCCAATTCTTCTTCCACTACTTCTTATCGTTGGAGTTATTTGGTTTATGATGAAACAAGCGATGCGAGGCAATAAACAAGCACTTTCTTTCGGGAGTAGCAAAGCTCGAATGATTGATCCAAAAGATAAAAAGAAAAGGACTACTTTTAAAGATGTGGCTGGAAATAAAGAAGGAAAAGAAGAATTAGGTGAAGTGGTTGATTTCTTAAAAGAGCCAAAAAAATTCCAAAAGTTAGGTGCTAAAATTCCAAAAGGTGTATTATTGTTAGGAAAGCCTGGAACTGGTAAAACTTTGATGGCGAAAGCAGTGGCTGGTGAAGCTGGCGTTCCTTTCTTTTCAATTAGTGGTTCTGAATTTGTGGAAATGTTCGTTGGAGTAGGAGCAAGTCGAGTGCGTGATCTTTTCAAACAAGCAAAGAAAAAAGCTCCGGCAATTGTATTTATTGATGAGATTGATGCAGTGGGACGACATCGTGGAGCAGGTATGGGTGGCGGAAATGACGAAAGAGAACAAACTTTAAATCAGATTTTGGTAGAAATGGATGGTTTTGAGGATAATGCAAATGTAATTGTAGTGGCAGCAACTAACCGTCCGGATGTTTTAGATCCCGCTTTACTTCGACCAGGACGTTTCGATCGTCGAGTTACTATTGATCTTCCAGACATTAAAGATCGTATTGAAATTTTGAAAATCCACGCTCGCGGAAAAAAAATGGAAAAAGATGTTGATTTAGAACAAATCGCTCAAAGAACCCCTGGTTTTTCTGGAGCAGACTTGGCTAATTTAATGAATGAAGGTGCTTTGTTGGCAGGTAGAGAAAATCTTGAAGAAGTTAAAATGGACAATTTGATTGAAGCAATCGAAAAAGTTCTTCTTGGACCAGCTCGAAAGAGTCGTCATTTAGATGAAAAAGAGAAAAAAATCACAGCTTATCATGAAGCAGGACATGCTTTAGTTGGTGCAAGCTTAAAAAATGCTGATCCTGTTCATAAAGTTTCTATCATTTCTCGAGGTTCTGCAGGTGGTTATACCCTGTCAGTTCCTGAAAAAGATCAGACTTTGCATTCAAAAGCGTACTTTTTAGATAGATTAGCAGTATTATTGGGTGGTTATGTAGTTGAAAAGATGGTTTTCGGTGATACTACAACTGGACCTTCTAGTGATTTAGAGAGAGCTACTCATACTGCTCGAAGTATTGTTACCCGATACGGAATGAGTGAATTGGGAGCGAGGACTTTTGGTAAAAATAATGATTTGGTTTTCTTAGGTAAAGATAGCACGGAAGAACGTGATTATTCTGATAAGACTGCTGAGCAAATTGATCGAGTGGTTTCTGAATTTATTGAAAATGCTCGAAAGGTTGCCGAAGGGGTTGTTACTGAAAAACGTGATCTGTTAGATAAAATTTCTAACGTTTTATTGGAAAAAGAGACTATTGAGAAAGATGAGTTTAATGCGATTATGGAGGGAAAAGAATATATTCCTGAAGTAAAAGTTGAAAAGGTTGAGAAAAGTGAAGAGGCTGAAGAAGATGTAAAATAGGTTTGTTTATATGTAGAGACAAGGTATGCCTTGTCTCTACGAAATGCGCGTGTAGCTCAGTTGGTTAGAGCGCTTGCTCGACATGCAAGAGGTCTCAGGTTCGAATCCCGACACGCGCACAAAGAAAAACACAAGATTTTAAAATCTTGTGTTTTTTATTTTTCTGAACAAAATATTACCGATTTCCTTTTGATCTATTATGTGTTTTACATAACATCTCGCAATTTTCAGAATTTGTTGAACCACCCTTACTCCAAGCAGTAACATGATCAGCATCCATTTCGTTAAATTTCCAAATTTTTTCTTTATTTGCATCATGACCAATTGCACAATGTGAACAATTTGATTTACCTTCATTTTTAGCTTTTTCTGTTTGAATTGCATAAGTTGATTTTTTGGTTGCTTCGTCGAAAATTCTAACATTTAGTAATTTTGTATCAATAGAACCGCCGAGAATATATTCAAAAATACCTTTACGATTTTTAACATAAGGATCAGCGTAAAGTTTATGAACTTCCGCAGAAACTTTAGCTGGATCGTAAGATTTTTTGTGATATTCTTCATACAGTCGTCCCCATTCTAATCCTCGCATTTCGCTTTCTACATCATTGAATACTCCTGACACCCAATCAATTACGCTGTTAAAATAGTTTTTTAATTCTGTGATATTTTCATCATTGCGATGACTGCTCATGTATTCTCCAATGTCATTTTCACTAACCCATTCTAAAGCTCGCTCTAAAAATTCCTGTCGATTGGCACTTCCTGAAATGTAGGCACTCCATTTTTGAATATTAGCATTTTGGCTGTTGCTAAATTCTTCTTTACCGAGAGTTACAAATGTTCCAGAATAAACTGCATTTAACAATTCTTGATTATTTAACGGTACTCCTGCAATGTTGATGGTTTTAAACCATTCTTTGATTTCGCTTTCTTCTCCTTCACATTCATAAATAAGAAATTGTGTTTCTAAAATTTTGTTTTGTTTATCTTCGGCAATTCCGCTAAAATATTGTTCCATTCCGTTTTCATCTTTGATGGCAAATTTACCTGTTACATATCGTCCGACACTGGTAATTCGTTGTTGTCCGTCTAAAACTTCTAAATTATTTTCGCTAACTTTGTTGAAATAGATTAATCCTAATGGATAGCCTTTGAGAATTGATTCAATCACGGCGACGTCTTTTTTGCCGTCAGCGTAAATATAGTTTCGTTGGTATTCTGGTTGGATGGTTAGTTTTCCTGATAATCCGAATAATCCTTTGTCCTCGAGTTCGTTATAAATAAATCCTTCACAAATGTCTTTGATGGTGATGTTGGTTTTTAAGGTTGTTTTCATGGTGTTGTTAAATTATTATTTTTTAACAAGGGGGTCATGACTCCTTGTTTAGTTATGCACTAATTTTAATCTTTTTTGTGCATAGTTGCAAACCTTTGCACTGTTTTTTGATTTTTAGTGCATGGTTTTAGGTGCTTGCACTGTTGTAGTGCAGACTTGTAATTTTATAACCTCAATTTTGCAAGTATAAAATATACTTTACTTTTCCAACTTCTTTTTAGGTTTTTTCTGTAAAAAATTATTTTTAGAAACTACTTTTTTGCCAGTTTCTTCTTCTAATTCTAATTTGGCATTTTTGGCAATTGTTCCGCCTTTTTTAGCAGAAGCTTTGTTTTCTTTGAAGCCAACTGATTTTGTGTTTTCGGCAATTTTACGAGTGGAAAGTTCAGCAAGAGCGGTAAAAAGTAATTCTGATTCATTCATATGATCTCTTAGGTTTTGGGATTTCAAACCTTTTAACTTTTTGTGTTGACTAATTCCCAAACCAGACCATTCTTGATGAATAATATTAGTCAAAATCGCAAATTCTTGCCCTTCTTTCACTTCATTTTTACTCCAATAATCGGTCAATTTGTTTCTGGTTTCTTGTCCCATCATTCTTTGTTGAATCCATTTTTGACTTCTGCCGTGTTTTTGCCAATTTTCTCTAGCTCTGTTTAAAGATTTTTCAGGGTTTTGAATTTCTTCAATTCTTTCTTGTCCTACTTTTGCTAGCCATAATTTGATTGGTTCAGCTTTTTTACTTGGTATGGATTGAATGATTCTAAAAATATTCTCTAGATTTCCAGCGAGTGTTTTTCTTTCTTTTCCGCTTTCTGTGATCATTTCTACCTGGGGACAATTTGTCCCTATGTACAATCCTAATTCTTCATCTCTTTTTCTTATTTTTTTAAGATAATCGGTTGGATTTACTGAATCTGTTAAAATGCCGACTATGTCAACTACGGAAAAATGCCATTGTTCTTTATGCCAATTTCTTCTCACCTTTTTATCTTCGAAAATTGCAATTTTTTCTTCTTTCATGATGTTGTTTTTATTTATTAACTTCTTCAAATGCCTTTGCAACACTAGGACTATTTTTTGTAAGTTTTTTTATGGATAAATCTGTGGCTTTATTATTAGCCAATCGTAAATTATTATCAGATTTTAAAAGATTATCTTTCACCTTATTTAGATTATCAATTGTCTTGTCGATTCCTTTTATTGCTTCATTAAATTGTTTTGAGGCTGAATTATAATTTTTAGAAAAAGCTTCTTTAAAATTATTCATGTTAACTTCAAAATTTGAGACATCAATATTTTCATTTTTGAGCATATGAATTTCACGTCGGAGGTGTTGTGATTTCGTATTTGCTTGACGCAAAAATCCAATCACCGTAATAAAATGTTGAGGTCTAATTGTATACATAAGTTTATATTCATGCACTGTTACAATATCATCATAGTATTCATTATCCTTTTCAAGTAAACTTACTAAAACAGCATATTCGCATTTTTTTTCTTCTCTATCATTATCAAGTTTTTTGAAAAAATCTTTGTTCTTTTTCTTAGTGGCAGTGCCATCATCCTCATTTTTCATTTCAAACATAATGGATAATATTTCATTTCCATCATTATCCATTTCTCTATAAATATAATCTCCTTTTGAGCCAGATTTTGACACAGCATTATCTTTACCAAATTGTGAGTTAGGGAATGCAATGGAGCGAATTTTATTAAATTCATTTTCACAATGTATTTCAAGTGATTCACCAATCATCTTAGTGCTCATTTTTGCACGCATTTCCTTAAGTGACACAAGGGCAGTCTCACTGGATTTGAGTTGTTCTTTGAGTTTTTCTTCACCTAATTCTTTTTCATGCTTAATATCGCTAATTTCACTTTCTTTTTTGCTTAATTTCTCTTGGTATTCTTTTTCAACTTCCTGTTTTTCTTGAATATATTTTAACTTTACATCTGATTCTGTTTTTTCAGCAATATTCTCAAGTTTTGAGCTAATTTCAATAATCTCTTTATCTTTTTCACTTTTGAGAGTACTAATTTCGGTATTCTTTTCATTTAATTTCTCACGGTACTTTTCCTCAAGCTCTTGTTTTTCCTGATGAGTTTTCAGTTTTACATCCGATTCTGTTTTTTCAGCAATGTTTTCAAGTTTTGAATTAAGTGCAATAATTTCCTTTTCTTTTTCACTCAAGCTTTCTTTTGCACGATCTGCATATTCTTTTTCTTTGAGTTCTAATTTTAATTTATTTTCATGTTCGATACGATCCGTTTCTTTTTTTAATTCATCATTGAATTTATTGATTTTTATAGAATTAACCACGCTCGCAATAGTCGTTTTATCAATATCAGTTTCATGGATAGATTTAAGATCTATTATATCGCCTTTTGATCCGTCTTCTGACAGAATTAAGGTATTTTCATCCTTTATTGATACTTTGATTTTTTTCATATTATTTTTTAATTCTTCAAATTTACTTATAATATTTTCAATATCTCTGCTTATCCTCTTTGCATTCCAACCTCTTTTTCCATCTTTGTTGATTTTCAATCGCCAAAAACCTAAATGAACTAGTTATTTATCAGATGTGTATTTATCTTATTTTAATAAAATTAAAACTATCCTTTATATTTTGATGAAAATATTTGCCATGTGATAATGCATTCATAATATCATTATAAATATTAATTGGAACATTGGAATATTGATATATTCCGCCACTCAAAAATTCTATCTCTAACACACTATTTTCATTATCATAGCCTATCGAATTAATATCTGATGATTGTACTTGTTGTCTATTCATATTTTTAAAAATTAAATTATTCCCCCTTATGCCTAATTAAAATCCGTGCATAAATTTCTTTATTATCAATCGTGAATCTTCTGCCATAATTTGGATTGTCCTCTACATATCTATCTATTCCAATAATCTCAAACTGTTCAGGACAATACTTATCCAAAAAACTAATCGGCACACCCATTATTCCCTCAAAATCACTCGGAATCCCATTCGTAAACGGAATCTCAATCGCATCATAATTATCATACTTTCGATAACTATTTTTATTAGCCTGCATTCTAGTATTAAACTTCTCATTTTCCTCCATAGACATTAACGGCAAAGGTTGATGACGCTTGCCATGATCAATACTTGTAAACCAACATGAATTACCCATTCTTGTATAATCCCCAACATATCCAAGTCGTTCCGCTTTCTGTTTATCTTTTTCAGCAACTTCTGAACCTTCTGGAACAGCAAAAACCATATCATTACTATTTCCAGTCGCACCCAACCACATCTCATTCCCCTTAATCAAAGGAAAAACCTCCTTGTAAGTAATCGCATTCATATTCCCAATAATCACAAACCGCTTCCCAGCCTCAACAATCCACCCCAAAAAATCCCTAAACAAACTAAACGGCGGATTCGTAATCACAATATCAGCCTCATCCCGCAAACCCATAATCTCCTCACTCCGAAAATCACCATCCCCTTTCAAATATTCCCATTCCAAATCATCAACATCCACCTTACCATCCCCCGTCTTATCATGCGTTAAAGTAAAAATCTTCCCCTGCTTTTCAGTTTTACTCTCATCAAACTGCGGATCGTCCGTTTCAAAAAGAGTCGGTTGATAATTCCCCTTATTATTCTTACTTTCCGCCGCATAACTCGTACTAATCAATTTCTTCAAACCAAACTTCTCAAAGTTTTGAGCAAAAAATTTCGTAAAATTACTCCACTCCGGATCATCACAGGGCAATAAAACCGTTTTACCTTGAAAAATTTTAGGATTATATTCAATATAAGCATTGATCTCCTTTTCAATATCATGATATTGAGTATAAAATTCATCATTCTTCGCTTTTTTCGCATTAGTCAGATTGCTATTTGCCATAATATTTAAAAAAATTATTTACTGTTTGCCTTGTCATCCTGAAAAATTATTTCATTTTTTGTAAAAAAATTAAAAAATTTGTTCAGGATCTCAGATTAAAATTAAAAGTTTTGTTTTTATACAGATCTAAATTTACACTAACCTACTCTAAATATAGCATGTAATATCTCTTTAAAGCAACGAGATTTCAGCTTATTCACTCACCAAACCCTCATAATCAATCCAATTATCCAACTCTTGAGGATTTTGAACATAGCCCACAAAATTAACAACTTCCCCACGATGAATCCCCAGATGCAAATGTTTCCTTTCATTATCAGTTTCCGAACTAAAACCCTCACCCAAAATACCAATCTTCTGACCCTGATCAATATTTTCATTTAACTTTTTTGAAACACTCGCTAATTTCAGATGACCATAAATTACAGTAACAGCCTCATCATTAATTTCACATTGTTGAACTATCACGCCACCATAACCAGCCATCCATCTTTTTACAATTAATCTCCCTGTGCAAATCGCCAAAACATCCACTTCCAGATTTTCCTCCTCTGCAAAAACTTCAAAGTCAACACTTGTATGATATCCATAGAATATTTCTGGTTGAACGGGTGAATTATTAGGAGAAACTTTAATACCAAAAGGCTTTTTAGTAACACGCTTTAAAGCGTTATCAATAGGTTTAGGAAACTCATTTTTTTCATCAGCATAAGAAATTGTTTCTTTTGACGTGAAATCTTTATTATTATCATTTTGAACATCACTTTCAGTTATTATAGCTGTATTATCATTAATGTTTGCGTTATTTTTTCTTGATTTATTTAAGAAAATTAAGAATATTAAAAAAACAATAAAAATTATTAAAGTAATTCCTAAGATTGTAAATAAATTTTTTTTATTCATAATTTTTTATTAAAAGATAATTATACCGTTTTCAATTAACATCTCCTCATTCTTAAATATTTATTTGTGACAAAACATCACAAATGTTAATTATTAAAAATAATCACTGAGGAACAATTATTTAGAAATCGTATCAGAAGTATCAGAGATGAATTGAAAAACTTAGCAAACAGGGCTTCTAACCCTGTTTGTACAGGGGTCGAATCCCTGTCTGCGAAAAAACAATTAGTTATATCAGAACTAGTAAATTCCTCTATAATTTTTATTTTATTTTTCAAAATAATAAAAAAACAAATCGTCCCCTATTTAAGTTACGGAGTAGTTTATTAGGGATGGTATTAATATTCTGAATAGAAAGAGTATTCTAAGCTCTATTTAAATAATAACACGAGTTTTGAATTAATAAAATTATATGTTAAAATAAAACTGTAAAGATGTCGTCAACATCCGACAACATTTAATTCTAAACAAGGGGTCATGACCCCTTGTTCATAAAAAATTATTATGAACATAACCCAAGCCCTAAAACAAATAAACTGCACTGATAACGAAATAAACACCTTTCTCGCAGTTTTAAACAAAAAAGAAGGCATAACAGTTGTACAATTAAGTCGAGAATTAAACTTACCACGACCAACCATTTACGGACACCTCAATTCCCTTGCGGAAAAACAATTAATTAAAAAAGCACTAATTGAAAGCGGATCACGATTTTATGCTGAAGATTTAGAGAATATCACTCAAATATTTGATAAAAAAAGCGAAAAAATAATTCAAGCAAAAAAAACATTAAAAGAAAGTCTAAAATCACAAAATAATCCCAGTTATCAACCAAAATTTTCCATTTACGATAATTCAAATTCAGCGGAATCTATATTTAACGATATTATACGAACTGGTGAAGAAACTTACTGGTTTTGGTCAGCGGAGGAAATGGTGAAAACAATTTCTCCAGATGTATTTAAGTCATTTAATCAGAAAAGAATAGAAAGAAACATAAAATTAAACGTTTTATGGCCAGAGAAAAAAACCGTTGATTTAAACGAAAATATATTTATAGGGAGTTCTAACTTGAAAGAATCTTTGCGAGAGATTAAAATTTTACCTAAAAACATTGATTTTACGATGGGATATGGTGTTTACGGTAATAAAGTGGCTTTTATTTCATCCCAGAGGGAAAATTATGCGTATGTGATTGATAGTAAAGAATTAAGTGAAACTATGAAGAATCATTTCAATTATTTTTGGGAAATATCTAAAAATTACACGGAATAGTCGTTTTTTGGTGAAAAAAAGCTATTTTTGGTATATTTTGTTCCACGTGGAACAATTAAGTGAATTTAAAATAAAAAATTGTTCCACGTGGAACAATTCAGATAGAATAGTATTAAAATTGTTCCACATGGAACATTTTTCGAATATTTTATAAAAATAAACGTAATTAGGTAAAATATGACAAATATTGTGAGAATTTTTTGAAATTGCTACATTAATTTCTTATATGGAAGTTATATTATTTCTCATTTCCCTCCTCTTTATGCTTATTTCACACAATAATGGGTGTTTCGTGATTAAATTGTTCCACGTGGAACAATTTCTTTGATTAAGTAAGTTTATTTTTTATCATTGCTAGTTTTAGCGAAGTAATTTCCATAGTGAACGATTTTAAATCGTTCACTATAACAATCTATGATTCTGCTAATATAATTGTTTCACGTGGAACAAAAGATTGGCTTAATAAATTAAACTATAGTAATCTATTGCAATAAGTTTCTGTAGGCTTTTAAGAAAGACTCAACATTTTAAATTGTTAACTTGTTATTATTCAGTTAATAAGTCTCGATTTTATCACTATCATGATTTATTTTAAATAAAAATAAATAAACTTTTCTAAAAGGGTTAATATAACGTATTAAATATTAAAATAAAGCGTAATTGTACGACAAAAATGCTTAGTAGCTTTTTTAAATTTTTTAATACAAGAGCACCTAAATTTATTCCTAAACTAGCTATTAAATTTTAGTGCAGAATTTAAACTCCAAAATATAGTAAATTAGATAGAGGGACTTGTTTTTGTTCCACGTGGAACAATTCTATTTACCTTTATTACCATTATCGCTTGTAACATAGACAATGCCATTTAAGACTTTTACTGCTTCCCAACTACCCTTTTTACCAATTTTTATTTTATCTACAACTTTTTTATCTTCAATTAACATCACAATGTTTTTATCATCAGAAATAACGTACAATATTCCATCTGCATAATCAGCTCCAGAAAGGTTAGAATAGGGTAATTCAAATTTATCCAATATTTTTCCTTTTAAGTTAATTTCATAAACTTTGTTATCACCTTGTCCAACTACATACAAGTTACTTTGAGGAGAACAGGCGATTCCTTCAACTCCAGAATTATTCTTACCAATTTTAAAATCAATTAAGCCAGTTTTATAAAAATTAGAATCTAAAATATATATTTTACCAGACTTTTCAGCAGCGATATAATACCTGTTATTACAGAAGGTCACGCCTTCTAAATCTCCATCAAAATCATATTTTTTATCACCTTCATATATTTTTCCACTATCGTCAACTACAATCCATTTGTCATCATTCCATTCCAAACCAGAGGCTTCTTTAGCGGGGGTATCTAATATTTTTAATTTAGTCACTCTTACAACTTTCTCAATCTTTTTTTCAGGTTCATTTTTTTTATCACCTCTCTTATTAAAAATACTTTTAAATACGATTAAAGCAAATACAAATAAGATAGATATAAAAATTAATAAAAATATTTTTTTATTAAACATAGGTTAATTATTTTTTAAAATTAATTTTAATTTATTATGGTTTAAGGCTACAAATTAAGTAATACGATAGCAAACGAATCCTTTGAGACACTACTTCCACTTAGAGTAGAGAACTTCCCTTGCTTTTATGTATTTAATTAATTTTAGCACTTATAATTTTTAAAATCAAACAAATTTATTCAATTGTCAACAAAAACCCAGTTGTAGTCAACATTGCCACTAAACCACAATATATAGTATAATTTTCAATTCTTGTGGATATGTCGACTAAACTTACTAAAAAAAGTATGCTATAATAATTTCAGGTAAGCGAGGGCAACCTTCTTTATTTTTTTAACTAAAAAACACAACATGGGAATCCATAAAATCAAAAAACGCAACGGAGAGATAGTAGATTTTGACATATCAAAGATAGAAAGTGCCATAGAAAAGGCCTTTTCAGCAACAGGAATTCAGGATGATTCAAGTAAAATTTGCGAGAAAATCTATGTAGAATTAGATGAAAATTATACAGAAGAAGTACCTACAGTTGAAGAAATACAGGATGCCGTCGAAACTATTTTAATCAAAGAAGAATATTCAGATACTGCCAAAGCATATATCCTCTATCGTCAAAAAAGAATCGAACAGCGAGCTGATCAAAATGTCATGGTAGACGTTGAAAAAACCATGGGGGAATACCTCAAACAGTTAGATTGGCGAGTTAATGCCAATTCAAATATTGGGTACTCTTTGGGAGGGATGATTTTAAACACTTCGGGAAAAGTTACTGCGAACTATTGGTTATCACATGTTTATCCAAAAGCTATTGGAGAAGCTCATCGAAATGCTGACATTTATATTCACGATTTGGATTTTTTCTCAGGATATTGTGCCGGCTGGAGTTTGCGAGTTTTATTAGAAGAGGGATTTAACGGGGTTCCTAGTAAAGTCGAATCAGATCCGCCGAAACATCTTTCGAGCGCAGTTTCTCAAATGATTAATTTTTTAGGAACTTTACAGAACGAGTGGGCAGGAGCACAGGCTTTTTCTAGCTTTGACACATATTTAGCCCCTTTTGTCAAGAAGCGAGAAATGGAATTGCGAAAAGAAATCGAAGAATCTGAAATGAGTTTTCCTTCAGATGATAAAAAAGAAGCGTATATTGAAAAATCAATTGAAAAATACGTTTTTCAAAATGTTCAGTCTTTCGTATTTAATTTAAATATTCCATCTCGATGGGGAACACAGACACCTTTTACTAATATTACATTAGACTGGCTGTGTCCAGATGATATGAAAGAGAAGACTTTGCTATTAGGAGGAAAGCCGTTCGAATATAAATATGGTGAATTGCAGAATGAGATGAATGTTATTAATAGAGCTTTTCTTAAAGTGATGATGAAAGGAGATGCAAAAGGGCGAACCTTTACCTTTCCAATTCCGACCTACAATATTACCAAAGATTTCAATTGGGAAGATCCAAAAGTTTTACCACTTTTCGAAATGACAGCTAAATACGGGACTCCTTATTTCCAAAATTTCATTAATTCTGACTTAGATCCGAAGGACGTGCGGTCAATGTGTTGTCGTTTACAGTTAGATTTGAAAGAATTACGTAAAAGAGGTGGTGGATTATTCGGTTCAGCGGAGATGACAGGTTCAATCGGTGTAGTTACGTTAAATATCGCAAGAATTGGTTACAATTTTAAAGGTGATAAAGAAGGATTATTAAATAGGATTAAAGAATTAATGGAACTAGCGAAGACTTCTTTAGAAATTAAACGAAAAGTTATTCAAAAATGGACAGATTTAGGTTTGTTTCCCTACACAAAGCGTTATTTAGGCAAATTAGATAGTCATTTCTCAACAATTGGTGTGAATGGAATTAATGAAGCAATTCGTAATTTTACGGATGATAAGGAAAACATTGTTACAGAATATGGTCAAAAGTTTGCTGAAGAAGTTTTAGAATTTGTTCGAGAAGGGCTTTCCGAATTTCAAGAGGAGACTGGTAATCTTTATAATCTTGAGGCAACGCCAGGCGAAGGTGCAAATTATCGTTTTGCCAGGGAAGATCAAAAGAAATTTGAAGAAATTATTCAGGCTGGAACTGAAGATGCTCCTTATTATACTAATTCTACTCAAATTCCAGTGGGATATACTGATGATGTATTTGAAGCACTTGATTTACAGGATAAATTACAAACAATGTACACAGGAGGAACTGTTTTTCATGCGTATATGAGTGAGAAACTAAGTTCAGGTGAAGCGTGTCGAGATTTAGTGAAAAAGATTTTAACTAATTATCATTTGCCTTATTTGACAATTACTCCGACATTTTCTGTTTGTCCAAAGCATGGTTATTTAGCAGGAGAGCATGAGTTTTGTCCAAAATGTGATGATGAATTAGGTATTGTGGATGGTGATAAAGTTGATCCGGAGATGGTGAAGAAACATAGGAGTGAGGAAGCACATCGTTAAACTGTAGATATGTCATTCTGAACGAAGTAATTTTGTTGTTAAACAAAATTACGCAGTGAAGAATCCCAATAAGTTTTTCTGATATTGAAAGTGTTGCGGTGCACCGTTCGGAATTCTTCATTTCGCTCCGCTACATTCAAAATGACAAAAAATTTATAATTTAAAAATTTTCAATCCTGACGTAATTATCAAATTTATAAATAAAAAATAATTAATTAATATAGAAATATATGCAAAATGCAAAACGTACTCGTTGCGAGGTTTGGACTCGGACAATGGGATATTATCGACCGACTTCTTTTTATAACTTAGGGAAGAAATCTGAGCATTATTCTCGAAAGCATTTTCAGGAATGTGTTTGTGCTAATAAGGACTTTACTGAAAAGTATTCTGATTAAAAATTAGAAGATGGTTAAAAAACCCGCCGTGATGGCGGGTTTTTTTAAAAAATTAAATTAAAAAAATATGTATAATAGACCACGCATGAGTAGAAAAACAATAGAAGCTTACTATTTGGAGAATGAACAAAAAATCCAAAGAGAGATCTTTCAAGAGAGCAATGTAGATCTTTTAAATATTGATAGCTATTATAAAAAATATTCTTTAAATCCTATCGTAATTGACAAAAATAAAGAAAAGAAAAATAACGGTGAGTCTAAAAGAATCAAAATAGAAGTTCCAATCATTGAAAATAATAAAATAGATAAAATTTCTAAATTAGAATCATTAAGATTTCCGGATATTTCTCTAGAAAAAGAATTTTCATTCTTTGATAATAAAATAACTTTTTATTTAAATATTTCGGATGGTGATAATAATATAGATCCTGAAGAAATAAAAAAGAATAAAAAAAGCAAAGAGAGTGATTTGAAAGAGCTTATTTCTTGTAAAAATACTGATATTGAAAAAGGAAATAAAGAAATCAAAAAAATTATTGAAGATTCAATAGAAAAAAGAATTATTGAATTAGAAGAAGATAAAAAACATTTAGCTTCTGTGCTTAAAGAAATAAATGAAGATTAAAGAGATTTTTAATTAAAGAGAATAAATCAAAAAACCACTCGCCAATACCAAGTGGTTTTTTGTTTATTTTTACAATCCACTAACAAATCTCCCCTGAGTCTCACTCAAAATACCATTAATAGCATCCAAATCCTTACAACCATACTTCATACTCGCAGAATAAAACCTCTTTTTCGGTCCATGACAACCACCATTATCCTTATGCAACGGCGTCAAAACAGGCATCAAAAAACCAACATCTTGCGAAACAAACTTATCATGAAGATCCTTTAACGTCTCATGCCTTTTCTCCTCACTCATTCGAGAAAACTTACTCATATCATCACCAATCACGCCACTCCAATCCAAGTGAACAAAAACATTCTTAGCTTTAGATTTATATCTCTCATGCCATAACAAAGCCCAACACCAACCACCATTTTCAGCACTCCACCAACGTGAAAAACACTGTTGATCTTCAACGCTACCATCAGTATGCAAGCCAATTCCACCTTCAATAAAATCAAATATTTTTAAATAATCCTTATCCTCAATATCATTAGTCTGAGCACCAATCACAATTTTAACACCACGTTTTTTAGCATAATCCCGCATATTTTTCACCACTTCTCGAGTACGTTTTGGATCATCAATATCTTCTTCCTGATAAAAAACCTGACCAAACATAAAAACCTGAATACCATTTTCAATAGCATCTTCAGTTATTTGCTGAACATAATTACGATATTCTTCTTCACTAAAACTAGGTTTACAAGTGTGCTCGCCCCAATAATTTTTGCTATTTTCTCGACACATTTCACCAAAATCAAATTCACGATCCTCTTTTTTAAAATAATAATTCTCTTTTTTATTAATAGCTTCAGCAATAAACATCCCGTACAAAATATCTTTTTTATCTATTTGCGCTTGTATTTCTTGAACTTCACTAAAATCAGGCGCATCCAACCAAGTTTCCAGAGCTCGATGTAGGTAATAACACTCACTATCATTAATAACTTTTATATCCTTACTGCTTTTATTGTAGCCGCTAAGCAATCCGTCGGCAACACAACCTTGCGTTTTCATTTTCTTTATATCTGGATCAGCAAAGTTAAGTGGGATATCTTTTTTATCTATAGGTTCAGTTATGACCACAGGCTCTACTTTAGGAGGTACAGCAAAAGTTGGCACTTCTTCTTTGAAATTAGTCGATTTAGGTATAACAAACCAGACAGTCATTAGAAAAAGGACTGGTAATATAATTAATATTCTTTTTTTGATTTTAAATAATTTCATATTTTTTGTAAATTTCTCTCCTGCTTATATTATAACAGAGTTATTAAAATAAATTGTGCCTGTCTGCCCTGCCTTTGCCGGCAGGCAGGCGAACAGGCAGGCTAGCCGCACGGGCTTTTTAGGCTTAAGATTTTAAACCCCTATAAAATTATGTAAGTCCACAAACATGTCATTCCGGAAAATATATTTTCTTTTGTAGAAACGTCGATTTATCGCGTTTTATAGATAGAAAATAATTTATCCGGAATCTATACTATAAGTTTAAAGAAAATTTTAAAGTATAATTTTTCAGGATGACATAGGAAAAAATTCATGACTTAATAAATCTAAAATATTAGTGTATAATGTTAAAAAGAAGGTTTAATTTTAGTGTATTTCTATGAAAAAAATTATTACTAATTCAGCTAAAGAGACACAACAGTTAGCATTTGATTATACCTTGAAAATAGCAAAAGGTCAAGTGGTTTGCTTTCAAGGTGATTTAGGTGCAGGGAAGACTACTTTTATTCAGGGGATGTTAAATTTTCTAAACGCGGAAAAGCCATATACTAGTCCAACTTTTGTGATTATGAAGAAATATCGAGTTAATCATGATATAATAAAGAACGTGTATCATATTGATGCTTATCGAATAGATGATAATTCCTTATTTGATTTGGGTTGGGATGAAATTGTGCGAGATCCAGAATCTCTAGTTTTATTGGAATGGCCAGAAAAGATTGAAAAGTCTATTCCGAAAGATGCTCAATTAATTAAATTTAAGTGGATTGATGAAAATTCGAGGGAGATTGATTTTAGTAAATAAAAGTTGAGTTATTTTTGAATCTCCAAACATGTCATTCCGGAAAATATATTTTCTTTTGTAGAAACGTCGATTTATCGCGTTTTATAGATAGAAAATAATTTATCCAGAATCTATATTTTAGGTTTTTTTAAGTCTTAAAGCATAGATTCCGGATAGACTAATTTGTATTCAACCTGTCTGTCGGCAGACAGGTCGCTACGCTCTTGAACAAATTATGTCTTCCGGAATGACATAACAATAAGTTAACAATTAAATTAATAATAAAATATGCAAAATAGAAAAATAGTTTGGTCGAGTATAGCAGTGGTCATAGTAATTTTAATTTCATTAATTTTTATTGTAAAAAATAAAAAAGAAATTACAAATAAAATTGATTTAGATAAAGAGCAGGTATTAAGCTCAAAAGACCTTTCAAAAAAGCAAAAAGAAAATGTCAATTCAAAAGAAGAAAAAAATTCAAATAGTTCAAGTAAGTCAAATGTAAATAATCAAGTTAATAAAAATAATCAAAAAAATAATATGGAACAAAAAACAGCAGAATCAATTAATATGAATTTAGTAGAAACTTGTCAAGGTGTAAAAATGAAAACTAATCAAGGAACAATTGAAATTAAGTTTTATAATGAAAAAGCACCGACAACAGTAGCAAATTTTTGTAGTTTAGCGAAAGAAGGTTTTTATGATGGTATTAGATTTCATCGAGTTATTAAGGATTTCATGATTCAGGCTGGAGATCCTAATTCAAAAGATTTAGCGAAGAAAAATACTTGGGGCATGGGCGGACCTGGTTATAAATTTAAAGATGAACTTCCAAAAGCAGGTGAATATAAAATGGGCTCAATAGCAATGGCAAATTCTGGACCAAATACAAATGGTAGTCAGTTCTTTATTGTTTCTGGCGAGGCTGGCGTTGGATTGCCACCACTTTATACTCTTTTTGGTGAGGTAGTTGAGGGAATGGATATTGTTAATTTAATCCAAAATGTGGAGACTGAGGGAAGTGATCGTCCGGTTAATGATGTGATTATTGAGGGAATTGAGGTTTTGGAAAAGTAAAAATTTTAATTTTATTATTAAAAGCACCAGATAATCATATATTTTAAAAGATCACTTTAATCAAGTGATCTTTTATTTTTTTGTGTATAGCACTTTATTCAACTCTTCTAAAACAAATAAAAAAGTGTTATAATAATTTCAGACAATATTTCTTTAAAAAATAGAAATAAAATAAAAACATGAAAATAGTTCCACAATATGTCGATATAGAAGATAAAATAGTAGGTCCATTAACCTGGAAACAATTAGGTTGGTATGGTGGCGGTGGAATAATTCTAGTTATTTTTTATCAATCTCTCGATAAATCAGCCTTCTACGCAGCAGCTATCCCAGTAATAATAATAATTTCACTATTCGCATTTTACAAGCCCCAAGGACTAACCTTAATTCAATTTATTGGATTTGCAATTCTTTACGTATTTAAACCACGTCGATATCTATGGCAGAGAGATCCTGAAATAAAAAAACAAAAAAAATCAGAATCTTTTGAAATGAATCAAGTTATTCACAATAAAAAACCAGTGAATACAGACGATATTTCAATAATAGCTCACACATTAGACACTAGAGGTGAAAATGAAAATGGCAAATTAGAAGAAATTTTAAAAAAGCGAACAGGTTATAATGGTTAGATAATAGATAAATTTTAAATTAAATATTTTTAAATTTACTAATATATTAATTTACTGTTTATAAAATAAAAATGACAAAAAAAGCAAAAGAAAATCAGAATATCAGTACACTAAAATATGTTGATATTCAAACTATCAAAGATGGTGTAGTTGTACTTAAAAATGGTTCCTTAAGATCTGTTTTATTAGTATCTTCAATTAATTTTGACTTGAAATCATCTGATGAACAGAGAGCTATTATAGGAGCTTATCAAAATTTTCTTAACTCCTTAGATTTTCCAATTCAAATAGTGATCAATTCTCGAAAATTAAATATTCGACCATATTTAGAACAATTAAAAGAAAGTGAGAAGGGTCAACGCAATGAACTTCTTAAGATTCAAACTGCGGAATATAGAGCTTTTGTTCAACATCTTACAGAGGTCACCAATATTATGAGTAAATCTTTTTACATCGTAGTACCATTTTCTCCAATTGAAAGTAATACTGGGGGAATCTTGAGTAAATTATCATCCTTATTAAACCCATCCCAAGTAGTAACTGAACGTCGAGAGGTATTTGAAACCTATAAGAATCAACTTTATCAAAGAGTTGAGCACGTTGCAGCAGCGTTAAGTGGAACTGGATTGAATTTTACAACTTTAGATACTGACGAATTAATTGAGTTGTTTTATAATTCATATAATCCATCTGTTTTCGCTCGATCTGCAATTAAGAATATTGAGAAAACTGAGTTAGTTAGTTTGTAAATTAATAATTATTAATTTACAATTTTGAATACAATTATTTCAAAAAAATAATTTTACCTACTCCATAAATGATTTCATCAGATATTTAGAAAATTTATTAAATAATTAGATTTCAGAAGATCAATTTTTAAATTTACATAAAAACAATAACCCAAAAAATACTTATGATATTATAGTGTCTCTAAATCATTATCTTTCTGACTCAGATATTAGAAATAAAGATGAAGAATATACAAAAATACAAAATAATGAATTAAAAAAGTTAATTTATTGTTAAAAAAATAACAAGATGCAAGAAGTTGTTGAAAAAATAAATTTTTTAAAAGAATCTTCTATCAATATTGCTTAATAATTTAAATAATTTCTAGTTACTGATTATCAGTTACTATTTACAAAAAACAAAATGTTATTTAGTAAAAAACAAAAAAAACAAGATCAGGTAATTGTAGACACTCCAGAAGAAATTTTGGAACGTGAAAAATTCTATCAAAAAGGAGTTGCTACAGTTCGTGGATTAATTGCTCCAAGTGCTTTAAGTATAACTCCTAGTAGCATTCAAGTTGGCGACACACTTTCATCTACTTTATTTGTAATAGCTTATCCACGATACCTAAACGACAATTGGTTTTCACCAATTGTAAATATAGATTTTCCAATGGATGTGGCTATGTTTATTCATCCGGCAGACAGTCGTAATGTGTTAAAAAGTTTGAGAAAAACTTCTACTCACGTTCAATCACAAATGCATATCGAAGCAGAAGCAGGAAAAATCCGCGATCCTATGCTAGAGACTGCATTAGAAAATGTGGAGACTTTACGAACACAATTACAACAAGGAACAGAGAGGTTTTTTAGATTTGGTCTGTATGTAACTTTCTATGGAGAAAATGAGGAGGAGTTAAGACGAAATAAAAATGAGGTTACGGCGATTCTAGAAGCTCAAATGATTTATACAAAACCTGCCACTTTACGCATGGATCAAGGTTTTCTTTCCAGCATTCCTCTATGTAATGATAAACTAAATAACGGAAATAATTTAAATACCGCACCACTTTCAACAACGTTTCCGTTTGTTTCTTCCAATCTCTCTTCTAATGAAGGAATTCTTTATGGTATTAATCGACATAACAACAGCTTGATTTTGTTTGATCGATTTAATATGGAAAATGCCAACATGGTAATTTTTGCTAAATCTGGTGCTGGTAAAAGTTATTTTGTAAAATTGGAAATTTTGCGATCAATGATGTTCGGAACTAATGTTATTGTAGTTGATCCAGAAAGTGAATATAAGCATTTATGTCAAACTGTAGCCGGAAGCTTTATTAAAATTTCGCTTGGATCAAAGGCATGTGTTAACCCTTTTGAACTACCAAAAATTCCCACTGATGAAAGACCTCAGGATGTTTTTAGAAACACAGTTGCTGGTTTAATTGGTCTTCTTCATTTAATGCTAGGATCTGTTACAGCTGAAGAGGATACTGTATTAGAAAGAGGTGTTAGAGAAGCTTATGCAGTACGAGACATTAGTGAAAATAGTAATTTCGGCTCTATTCCACATTCAGGCTACCCAACAATGTCAGATCTTTATGAAGTTCTAGTCAACATGGATGGTGGTGATTCTCTTTCAAAAAGACTGGCTAAATATACCGAGGGTATTTTCGCTGGATTTTTAAATCGACCAACAAATGTTGAGATTAATAATCAGATGGTTGTATTCAATATTCGGGATTTAGAAGATGAATTGCGACCAATTGCTATGTATATTATTTTACAATTTATTTGGAATGAGATGCGTTCTAATATGACTCAAAGAATGGTTGTAGTTGATGAGGCTTGGGTTATGATGCAAAGTGAGGACGCAGCTTCTTTTATGTTTAGTATTGCAAAGCGTTGTCGTAAATATTACACAGGATTAACAACCATTACACAGGATGTGAGTGATTTCATGTCTAGCCGTTTTGGTAAGCCAATTGTAACTAACTCATCACTTCAATTACTTCTTCGTCAATCTCCAGCTTCAGTTGATGTTATTGCAGATACTTTTTATTTAACTGATCATGAGAAATTTTTATTACTAGAGAGTGGCGTTGGAGAGGGAATTCTTTTTGCAGGGCCAAAGCATGCAGCAATTAAAATTATTGCTTCTTATAGTGAAGATAAGATTATTACCTCAGATCCTCGACAGTTAGAGAAAATGAAAGAGCAAGAAGAACTGGAAAAACAAGTAGGTCTAGAAAATGTTCAACGTCAGTCAGATGATATTGAGTATCAGTAAGTAAATTTTTAAATTTCCAAGTCGTTAGGCGAATAAATCTAAATTTTATTTATATAATTTTTGCATTATAATATTTTAGTTAACATAAAGATATGCCTAGAAATCCAGAACTCCTTGCTAGACTTTATAATAGAACTCCGGAAGAGAGTAAGACTGGGGCTAAACTTAATAATGCCAGACTTCAAGATGAAAATCAAAGCATGTCTGAAAATTTTAGTAATAGAATACAAACTAATATCAGTAACCGCGTAGATGACTTTACTAGAAAACAAGCTCTACAAAGAGCTAGGCAAATTGATGATATTAAAGAAATCGCTAAAAATGATCAATTTGTTGAAGATGCTGAAACTTTTAGAAGCATAGTTCAAGGTAATAAATTGAAAGCACCACTTAAAGCTATTAAATTAGCATTGACTTCAAGGAAGGCTGTTAAAGATCATAAAAAACATGCTTGGACAATGCCTTTTGTAGTAGCTTTGGCAATGGATGGAATTATTAGCATTATAAGTGCTGCAATTAGCACAGTTTTACCCATCCCTGTTTTTTCTCCTGGAAAATTAATGTTGTTATGTGGTTGGATTTATTTGCTTATTTTTTTATGGGGAACTGGAGCACAGTTAAAAGCTAGAATCATCGGATTAGTGTTTGCTTGTATTGAAGTTTTTATTCCTTTTGTAAGTTTATTACCCCTTAGTACATTAGCAGTTTATATGGCCTACAGAAAATCAGAAAAAAAATATATGAAAGGAAAAGCCCACCAAGAAGAATTTAGTCAACAATATCCAGGTGTCTCCATAGAGCAAGCCTGACCATTTGCTCATTTTATGGTAAATTAAAGATAGAATATTATTTTCCAAATATAAAATGTATTTTATAATTGACGATCTAAAAAAAATAAAACATACTACGGTGGAATTAATCGTTTCATTGTTTTTTGCTTTGAGTTGCTTATTATTATTTTGGCTACTACCCAAAGAAATTGAGGGTCGCTTAGACATGACAGAATCAATTTTGAGAGCTTTTATATTTCTTGTGGTTTTCCCAATTTTATATATTCGTATTGTTTTAAAGAAAAGCTTTGCTGATATATATATTAGTTCTCACAAAAACATTCTTCAAACAATCTTACCTACAATATTTGCTTTAGCGGTGGGCGTGTTATCAATTGTATGTATAACACAATCCTTTTTAAGAGATCATTATTATTCATTAGTAAATTATTTATCAATAAAATTTCAGGTGTTTTTAATATATGAAGTATTTATAGCTTTCTTTTATTTATTTTTTGTGATTTTCAGTTTTGGCTTTGTAAATTCTATAACTAAAAAATACGACAAATTAAATAAACTACTGCCCATCTTTACTTTTTTCTTATTATTAATGACTTTTTTTGATTCTTCGGGAGAGCTTTTATTAATTAATTTATTGATGATTTTGCCAACTTTATTCTTTAGAAAAATAGTAAATATCAGTCAATCAATTTGGTCTTTATACTTTCTACTTTTACTTTTAAACATTATTTTAAATACTGTTATTATTAAAATTGCATTATGAAACAAATTAAAAAAATCAAAAAAAAATTATTGGCATCGTTTCTTATTTTAGAAATCATTATTTTTTCTACAATACCAACTCACCATGTTGATGCGTATATACCAGTAGTTTCAGAAATAGCTGGCGTACTCGGAAGTGTAGCTGGAGATGTTGTTGGGGAACCAGTTTCAAATTTTATTAGCGAGTTTTTTGAAAATGATCTTAATTTAGCTATTACACAACTTCCTATTGACCAATTAAATGCCATCGATAAAAAAGATATGATGCCTCAAGTTGATATAAGTTTCACAGGAACAGTTGACTTGGGAGAATACATAACCGCTACAGCAAATCCAACTGGATTAATAAATCCACAAGATGCTTATTATAGTTGGTATCTTATAGAGGAAGGTGAAGATCCTACTGACCCTGAAGTTATAAATGAAGGAAAAATTAGAGCTATTAAAGCAATGGTGGAGGCTAATTCTAATTTCAATCCATTACTTTATGATCAGAAATTTAATGGTGGAAATGAAAATGGAAAAATTGATGGTGATGAATGGCCAGAGACTGAATTTAAAGTTGAAGCAGCTTTTTTAGGAGGTGCTAGCAATAGATCAGTTAAGGAACCTCGTATGTACGCTTGGTTTGACGGTGCTTTTTCTGAATTAGGTAAAGCTAAAAAAATAGACTATGGCACATGTGATGAAGGTTTTGTGCCCACTTGTATGTTGGAATTTAATGGTGGAACACCTTGTCCAATACTAGATCCACCTGTAGAGGGTGAAGTAACTTCCTCTTCATCTTCTGAAGGTGGTGGAGGAGGAGCTTCTGATTCAAGTAGCGCTACTGCAGATGGTGGTAGTGGAGGTGATTCTGAATCAGACTCATCCGCCAAAATAGAAGAAGAGCCAACCACAAGTGGGGGTTTAAGATTTTCTCAATGTCTTGCTGCAGGCGAGCCTAAATGCAGTGCCTTTAATAGAGGAGAAACTGTTTGTCCTTTTGGTGGGGAGCCTTATTGTGCTCCTACATTAGACACCGACTTAGGATATGATTTTTATAAAAAAAATACTGTTTGTCCAAATCCTCATGTGGTTTGGAAAGCTCTTTTTGAAGAAGGTCAAAATGCGGTAGGAGCTGAATGTAAAGACTTTGAAGAAGATTATCTAACTAAATTCGAGTGTTTTGAGTCGCCAGACGAAGAAGATGATTATGAACCTTATAATGATGAGGAGATGCATTTTTTTCCCAGGAGTGGTGGCGATGCAATGTTTGGAATAGAAGACAAAATTACTTCCGGAGTAAAACTCTCTTTTAACATGGACCCAATATCAGTATCGACAACTAAATTAGGAATTCCTGATATAGATTTAATCAGAGGAAAGGGCATGAATAATCTAAAATTTAAAGCAATTGGAGAAAATGGGAAAAGAGTTAAAGTTGGAGTTGTAGTTGAAGGTTTATCATCTAACCAAACTCCTCATTATGACGAAAATAGTGATGATGAAGGAGGTGGTTATATGCCCGTTTTTGCATTTATGTCAGGAGGCTGTGAAATGGATAAAAAGGATAAAGGAGGTTATTCTATAGTAGTCAAAGGAAAAGAAATAACTGTACAAACTGCAGATATGAAAATGGATGATTTAAATAAGTGCTTAGCTAACAATTTAGTTGATCCAGGATCAAGTCAGAGCGATCCATTAAATGTTAAACTAACTACAAACTGGGACAATATAGCTGTTACTGTTGGAATAGGAAATACTATACAAATTAATCCTATGATTAACAGTGACTCAAATAGAATGCTTGATCTATCCAGAATGAATTATAAGTGGAACGTAACTTGTTCAGATAATCCAGGAAATGTATGTGAAGAAGGTTTTGATATAACTAAAGATCTACGAGAAGCTGGCAATTTGAACAGTAAAACTATTGGTAATGATCTAGGCTCGTTGAAAATGCTTGCAAATAATTTAGATGATAAATGTTTTGATGATGGAGGCAGAGGCTATCTATGCACTACCTTAAAAGCAAACACAAACCATGGAGGAGATACTACTAGTTTTGGCATGCAATCAAAAATAATTCCGATTCAAAAGTCAGGAGGCAAATTAAAAGCTTATTCGACGACAACAGATGGACAAACTGTAAATAGTAGAGAAGAAATTTGTAAAGATAGAATGAATGAAGCTCTTTGCCGAGTGGTAAAAGGAGAAATTATTGGAGTTGAAATGGTTGTGCCAGAAGGAGGAGATAAAGAGCTTGTTTCCTGGACAGTTAATAGAGTAGGTTATTCTTGTGATAGCAGTGTTTCTAATGAATGTGCTGATGACAATAATACAAATAAAATATTTTTTCCTATAACTGGTAATATAGGGGAGTCTATCACAATAATAGCCAACTATAATGATCCTAGTGAGACTACACATGGCTATCAATCTATTCAAAAAACTTTTCAGATAGTTGCTCCAAGTATTTCTATTAAACCTCTAGAAGGCGGCAAATTTAAGCTCTTAGGAAAATATCTTGGCCGAAATAAAAAAGAATATGAAGATAGAAGCAATGGAATTATAGAAATACAACCCGATAACAGTGCTACCTTAGAAGCTGTATTTACACCTAGCTTTATTGAAAGTGATACAAAAATAACATGGAATATCAATGGATCAAAAAGTTATGAGAAAAAATTACAAATTGCCCCAAATTTACCTAACAATGTTAACCTAAGAGCAACTTATACCCATTCACAAACAAAAAAAGATGCTCTATATAATATATTTGGAGTTAGTCAATTTAACACCAAAGACACGTATATGATTGCGACTGCCAGATTAGTTTCTGCTAAAACAAAAGCAATTGGCAAGAACAAACAAAATGGATTTTTTGCAACAACAGCTAGCAACACACCAGCTTATTTTTTCTTTCTTTTAAAAATGGCCTTGATGGTTAGTGTAATGTTATTTGTTTCTCGTCTAGCATTAAATGTTGCTTCTTTTAATAAGCGTTAATTTTTTCAAACTCTAAGTTTAAGATTAATCACATCTTTAAAATTCAACTGAGGTTTTTAATAAGCTTTAAACTTTTCAAGTTTATATTAAAAAAATAATAAAATCTTACATTTTATTTGTCCCGTAAAACATTAACCGTTAATTAAATTAATAACCCTTAAATCCATGACTTTAAAGAAGATATTTATTATTTCTACGGTAATTTTAATTTTTGTAAGTATATTTTCAGGAATATATTTTCTAGTATTTAAAAAATCTTCTACAACATCTCAAATAATTAACTCTCCAAAAGAAAATAATTTTGGATCATCAGAAACTATCAATTCGAAAATAATAAGAGTAACAAGCACACCTATTATTTCAGCTGCAATAAATGAAACAGATGGAACAATCTATTATTACCAAAAATCTGACGGAACATTATGGAATATAACTAATCAAAGCACTAACACTCAGCAAGTCATAAATGAAAAATTATCCGACATTAAATCAATCAATTGGTCAAAGGATTCTGAATTTGCAATTATAGATTTTGATGATGGCAATATTAGGATCATTGATCATAAAACCGGCAACAAAACTGAATTAAAGAAAAATGCTGACTCAGCTGGATGGGCAAACATCAATAATAAAATTATATACAAATATTATGAAGAAAAAACAAAAGAACGCTCTTTAAATATTTCAGATTTAGACGGCAGTAATTGGAAAAAACTTACTGATGTAGATTTTCGTTATGTAAATTTTCAAAAAATAGCATCGTCAATTCAATTAGCTTTTTGGCCAAAAGCAGATGCTAGCACAAACACAAAATTATTAAAAATAAATATAACAGGAACTGGCACTCCTCAAGAAATATTTTCTAATAAATTTGGTGCAGACTATTTATTTTCTCCAGATGGTAGCAAATTTATAGTAAGTTATGTTACTAAAGAAAATGGTAAAAAAATGAATTTAGGTGTTGCTAATAATCAAGGAAAAGAATATAAGGATTTGAATATTCCGACATTAGTTCAAAAAGTTGTATGGAGTAAAGATGGTAATGTTATCTATTATGCTCAACCTGGTGAATCGCCAAGTGAAAGTGTAATGCCAAACGATTATTTAGAAAATAAATTTTTTACTCAAGACACTTTTTGGAAAATGGATTTGAAAACAGGAAAAAAAGAAAGGTTAATCAACTTAGATGAACTAACTGAACAAATTGATGCTGTAAACTTATTTCTTTCTAAAACTGAAAATGCTTTGTTTTTTATAAATAAACGAAATAGTTTATTGTATCGCATAAATATGGATTAGCTATAAATCAAATAATTATAATATATCAAAATAAAATTGTAGCAAAACTACAATTTTATTTTTAAATTATTTTTTTCTTTTAACCCTGAAATTATTATTAACCAAAAAATTAAAGCTAGATCGTTTTTCCAATAAGGTGTATCAAAAATTCCTGTGATCATTATTGTTAAAATAATCAAGAGACAGAAAAAAGCATCTTCATCATTGTCGTTGCCTTTTTTTATTTTTAAAAACATGTTTATTGTCCAGTAAATAATTATTAAAATAAATAATATTGTAAAAACAAGTCCTCCAGAAAATAAATTCATTAAAATAAAATTATGCGGAGTTGGGACTGCCCATTCTGGATAGGGTGAATGAAATTTTTGTTGAGCTAAATATTCATTTTGAAAATCTCCTAAATTGTTTCCAATGAATAAATTATTTCTTATTGAATTTAGAGAAACATTATAAATAACTAGTCGAGAACTTCCGGAATTTTTTTGAAAAAAAGTTTCAACATTCGGAATTTTTTGTTGAATGGAAAAAAAGATTAAGCTTATTGTTAAAAAAATGCTAGCGATAAGAATAAAACTTCGGCGGTAAAAATAAATTAAATAAATATTAATTCCGATAAAAACAGCTAGTAGATTAATAATAGAATTAGTTTTAAATAAAATTAATATTCCAGATAAAATTATTCCAGATAAAAATAATTTTTGAGCTATTTTTTTTGTTCTGTGAAAAAGATTAAAAACTATAAATATCATTGAAGATAAAAACATCGCTAAATGATTTGGAGAAAGATAAAAAGCTTTCAATCGGTGGTCGTAAGTTAAATCTTTTCTAATCCAGTAAAATAAAGCAATTATTGATGTCGTGAAAAAAATAAAAGTTAAACTTTTTTTTAGAAACAAAACATTTCTCTCATTTATTTGTAAATGAATTAAGATGATAAAACTAGTTAAAATCGGAAGAGCAAACCATTCAATAAAAATTCCGTAGGCATGCAAAGTATTTGTTTTCAAAACAGAAATTAATAAAGTCGCTAAAAGACATAAAACGAGATTACAAAAATATTTGTTTTTTAAATAAGTTTTTTTTAAATTTTTTCGATAAATAAAAATACCAAATACAGTTAGTAGCATTTCCGATACGCTTAGTATGCTAAATGAAGTTACAAAAATAGGTATTCGTATTTGATAAAGCGGAATTGAAATAATCGCTAAAAATAATAAAATATTTATTGCGTTATTTTGTGTGATAAATTTTTGCATAAATTGTACAATTAAAAAAATACTTGTGCTCGCCGCACGGGCTTTAACAGCCTCTCCCTTATGTCATACCGGAAGACAGAATTTATTCAAGAGTGTAGCGATTGATTTAAATTCATCTATCCGGTATCTATACTGCAAGTTTAAAGAAAACTTAAAGTTTAAGATTCCGGATAAATTATTTTCTAATTTTTTGCTACGCTCAAAAAGAAAATATATTTTCCGGAATGACACGTCTAGAGCACAGAAATTCTTTGAGAGAAAATTAAAAATAATTATTATCACCATTTTCATAAAAAGATCCCAACGCAACTATAAAAATAAAAACAGGAAAAATATGGACGGAAAAAATAGGCGTGTCAAAAATTAAATGTCCCATAAAAATACTTAAACTTATTATAGCAAATTTAGAAAAAGTTTTTTTTCTATTTTTATAAAAAATGATAAAAAGTGATAATAATATTCCAATAAATAACAAAAGTCCGATCAATCCCAATTCAACCCAAATGTCTAAATATGTATTATGCACATAAATTGGCATGCGATAATCTGCCAAAGGATTGACTACTTTTGGATAAGCTCCTAACCCGACGCCAAAAAATAAATTATTTTCTATAACTTTCCAAGCGTCTGCCAAAATTTCTAATCTTTGATTAACTGAATTATCTGATTGATCAAAAGAAGATTGAAATCTGTTTACAAAAAAATTATTGGGAATAAATAAAATTAAAATAAATAAAATTATTAAAAGTGTCGCTAGATGTTTATAAAATATTTTTAAATGACTCCAGAATAAAATTATTGCAACTATAAATCCAGTTATTAAACCAAAGTATCCTCCGCGAGTGAAAGTTAATAAATCTGCTAAAATTATTACAAAAAATCCGACAAGCCAGAAATTATTTTTTGTTTTTGAAAATAAGGCGAGAGCGAAGGAGATTGTTAAACCGCAATAAAATGAAAAAATATGTGGATCAGGAAAAAAAGCAGTGGCTCGAATTAAATCTTTTCCAGCAACATTAACCAGCCAACTATTATATTCAATAACTGCTTCGGAAAATGAATTGCCGAGAAAAAATGGTGCGATGGAAGTCCAGATGTTTAAAATTGTATTTAAGCCAAAAATGAATTGTGCAAAAAATTGAGCGATTCCTATGAATGATGTAACGATTGCTCCGGCGACTAAATATTTTATCAGCGAGTCTATTTTATTTTCTTTTTTAGCGTAGTTTAAAGCATTGGAAAATACTAAAAATATAATCCCGATGGAAACTAGAAATATTATTTTTCGTAATGTCCAGCTGAGAACTGGTGTATAGAATATTGAAAAGGTTGTCCAGAAGATGAATAGGAAACTGAATAGGGCGACAAATCCTTTGGGGATAATTAGGTTTTTTTTGTATAGGGCGACGGTTAGGTAGATTAAAAACAGGGCTATTATTGCTAGGCGAATAATGGCTAGGTCGATGGTACTTCCGATGTTGAGGGCGAATTGGAAGGGGATTAGGAAGAGAATAAATTGTGTTAGGTTTTGGAGGAGTTTCATTAGTAACAGAATTGAGATTAATATCTCTTTAGTGTAACAACATTTGACTTTTTTGGGAAACTATGCTAAAATTTAGAGTTGGATTTAATAATCCATGTGCATAGCATTTAAATACAAGACTTAATTTTAAGTTGAAAATCAGAGAGGAAATAAAGATGAGTAAGAAAATTAGCAAGGAAAAAGCACAAACTGCTGTAAACTCGCTAGAAGGTTCAGTTAATGAGTTACTCGAAGAAATAACCGTTTTATTAACCGCTTTCTATGAAGGAGATCCGCGTAGAGACATGGAATTAATAGGAGATTTCATTACTCAAAAAAGAGAAGAGGGTGAGGTTAATATGAATAGAACAGAGGCTCTTTTCGATTACCTTTGTTCATTGACTGAGCAGGTTGCAAGAACGCAAAATACCATCGCTGATCTCTCAATCAGAAAAAGAAAAAGGTGTTTTAGGAGAATGAAAAAGAGTCTGAAAGATTTTCCAGATTGATAATGTTTTATCACTAAAAATGCTATGGATTGACCGTGGAAATTATTCTGCGGTCTTTTTTTACTTAAAAATCCCCCGAAAAAATCTCAAGACCCAACCTTGCCATTTCCTAAAATGCTTAGCAAAAAAATAATCCTGCGATTTATAATACTCAACCTTTTGCAATTTCTCTTCCGACCAACTCTTACCACCCCAATGGAAAACCTCACTCAAAGGAAAATAAAAAATTTCAGCTCCAACACTTTTTAACCGCAAACACAAATCCTGATCCTCAAAATACATAAAAAAATTATCATCAAAACCATTCAAATCATTAAATAATTTTTTCTCAACAATCATTGCACAACCACTAGCCCAATCAACCTGCGTAACATTATTATTTATCCAAGGTTTTTTTTGTAAATTTATTTCTAGAGATAATATTAAACAAAGAAGTTTTATAACCACATGACCAATCCTGAACTTCACTATTTTTAATATCTAAAACCTTTAAACCTAAAATTTTATTTTTATTTTCCTCACTTTTTAAAAAATCAATAATCTCAATAAATGAATTATTTCTAAATTCAGTGTCTGGATTAAGAAAAAACAAATATTTTCCTTTAGATATCTTTGATCCCTTATTATTAGCATCGCCAAATCCTAGATTTGCATCATTTTCTAAAATTTTTAATTCAAATTTAAAGTCATTTTTTAAATCTAACTTGTTCTTATCATTATTAACCACAAGCACTTCAAAGTCATCTTGTAAAACAGGTGTTATAAACCGATCAACACTTTTTAAGCATTGATTTAAAAAGTTTAAACTCTTATAATTAACTATAATAATAGAAATAAATTTTTGAGACATTCTTTTAAGATGTCACTCTGAACAGAATAATTTTTATTTCATAAAAATATGCAACGAATAATCCTAATAAATTTTTCGATAACTTATTGTTTTCTTTGAGAAATTCCTATCTATTGTACAACAAGCGAATTTCTTTTTACAAAAATTTTATTACACTCAGAATAACGATAAATATAACTAAATTAACCTACTTTTTCAATAAAAGCTGTTTAATTTCTTCCTTGGAAATAGCTTTAGACAAAAACAAAGCTGAGAAGTAAATTATAACTGCTAAAACTACATCAAGATATAAATTTAGTGGTGAAAAATAATAAACACAAAACATTATTATTCCAGCAAAAAAAATTGAGTAAATTTTTGACATATCAATTTTATAAATATTATTTCTTGCCAATACCCAAAGTGAAATAGCCACAACTAAGAATTCAGTTACAACTGAAATATAAGCAGCTGCCATATAAGAATATTTAGGTATAAAAATAATATTTAAAGATAAATTAAAAATTGCCATTAAAACTAAAATTTTCATTAAGGCAGCTTGTTTTCTTACAGCAATTAATAGATTTGTGAAAAGTTGACCAAAAAATATAAAGGCTAAAGCCAGGATTAAAACCCTCAAAGCGCTTCCTGATCTTAAAAATGCTAGCCCTCCAATTGCAGTTACAACTTCATCAGCTAGAAACTGAACACTGATAACCATTGGAATAGTTAATATTATAAAAAATTTAAAAGTACTATTGACTGCCTTATTAAAATTATTTTTATTTTCTTTAAAATAACGTGAAAAAAGAGGGAACACTAAACCAATTACCATAGAGGGAAAAAATACCAAAGTTTCAATTAATCTATATGCAAAACCGTAAACACCAACCTGATCATCGTTTTGATAATGTTTCAAAATAAGCGTATCAAATTTAAAATACATAAAAGTAGCGATTGCCCCTATTCCTAAAGGAGCTGATTTTTTCAAAAATTTCTTCCAATAATCAAAGTCCCAATCAAATTCAATCTTAACGAACTTAGTTACGAAAATATTTACCAATATAAAATTAACAATCATTGCAGCTAAAATATAAACCAGAGAAAACAAAAGTCCCTTATCAAATTTGACAACTAAGAATATAACGATAGCCTGAGTTACTTTTCCAATCAATTCTGCAAAAGCCACTTTGTCCATTGCCAAATGTTTCTGAAATAATCCATTCAGCAATCCATAACTAGATGAAAATAAAAATGACACTCCTATAATTAAGATCCCCAATTGAATTTCTTTAGTATAGTTTAAAAAACCTACAGAAACTAAAAAAGGAATTAGTATAACAAAAAAAAGAAAACAAACTATTGAAACAATAACTCGTAAAGTAAAAATTTTATTTATAATTAAATTTTCGTCAGCATCTTTTTTGGAAATCTCTCTGGTCATTAAAGGATAAATACCCAAATCACTAAAAGCCACAAAAAGCGCTAAATATTGAAATATAGTAGTATACTTTCCATAATCTTCCGTTCCTAAATAACGTGATAAAATACCTATGCTAAAAAAGGCTATTCCTAGTGAAATAACCTTAGAGATTCCGTTAAAAACTACATTGTAAGCAACTTTTCTAGCTATCATAAAGACTCCATAATGCCTCGTGGCTTGATAACAATCTTTCTTTCTTCACCTTCACCAACACTTTCTGTCATAACTCGATTATCATCTTCTAAAAATACGTGTACGTTTCTTCGTTCAAAAGCATTCATTGGTTTTAATACTTGAGGCTTTTTCTCACGCGCTACTCTGTCAGCAATTTCTAATACTAGCCTTTGCGTATTATTTTTTTTACTTTCACGATAATCATTTATATCTAATAAAAGTCTTTCTCGGATACCTTTTTTAAAAGTAATCATTCTTAAAATATGTTCTAGAGCTTGAAGGGTGGCACCATGTTGTCCAATAATAAAATTTGAATCTTCTTTTATTTCAATTTTGCAATTAATATTTGTAGACTCAGATCTAGAATCAGAACTTTCAGAAATTACACATTCACCTTCAAATCCCATTAAATCAAAAACTTTCTCGACACTTTCTTTAACAATTTTTTTAGTATCAGTCATAAATCTTTTGCTTTTATCGGATTAATTTAATTATAATTTTTATAAAAGTATTATTTATTTTCAATATCTTTTTCATCTTTATTCATAACCACCCATTGTTGTGCAATGGTGAATAGAGTAGAAGTCAACCAGTAAAGTGCTAGTCCAGCAGGAAATTGTATTCCCATAAATAAAGTCATCATTGGAATAACTATTAACATTTGCTTTGACATCATAGCAGCCATATCAGGAGAACCATCTTTTTTAGGCTCAGCAACAGTTTTAGTTTTCTCGTTTTTCTGTTGCATCATCTTAATCTGATAGTATTGAAAGGCAGCCGTAACAATAGCTAAAAAATAGTTTTTTGTTTTAGATAAATCTAAAAATCCTAAAAACATTCTCCCCACATTTTCAGAATGAGAAACAAAAGAATACAAACTTTCGAGATGCACTTGAAAATCATCAACTTGAGTTAAATTTCGAATGATACGATACATAGTTATAAAAACTACCATTTGAATAATCAAAGGTAGGCAACCAGCAGCAGGATTTATTTTATGCTCTTTGTACAACTTCATCATTTCCTTTGACTGCGTTTCTTTGTCATTTTTGTATTTTACTTGAAGCTCTTTGATTTTTGGCTGTACTTTCTGTAATTCTTTTTGCGAAGTAATTTGTTTCTTTGAAAGAGGTATAAACAAAAGCTTAATTATCACAGTTAAAGCAATAATAGCTAAACCCAGATCATTTCCCAAAATGGAATATAAAAAGATCAGTAGATTATAAATAGGTTGATAAATAATAGCATTGAAAAATTCCATATTTGATTAATTTATTGGTTAATTTTATTTAATAATGTTGCAAGTTAATATGTTAATTATGCACTTTAATTGAGGTATAGTCAATGTTTGACTACTTTTATTTTTTTTGTTAAATTAAGGTTTCTTTACTAAAGGAGCGGTAGAGAAGCAGTTCTTTATTTTAAGCTCTAAAAATGAGGGTGTCATGAGTGAAATAAAAGTCATCATTAATGAACAGGGGAAGCCAGAAGTAAAAGGTTTACCTGAAGGTTTCGAGATTCTTGTGTTAGCTTCGGAATCTCATGAAGACGATTTTATTCTCGTAATAGGAAGAGTAACGCTACCAAGAGTTTACGCTATACGGAATAAGAAGGCGAGAGAGAATGCTCGACTTTATTTTGGTAAAAAAGATGAGGTAATGGAACAGGTGGTTATCACTAAAGCAATTAGGTTGGTTCATTCAAGAACAATTAAGTATGATTTATATCTAAATGTTTTCTGGGATGTAGATAATAGCAAGAGAGTTAAGATTGGACCAGAATTTAACGAAGTGACGGTGTCATACGTTCATCAAATTCAGTAACGTAAAAAAGCGACGGTCTCATCAGTTGAGAGACCGTCGCTTCAAATTTTTTAATGAGAATGCCCAAGTAAATGCAAAATCAAAAACATAAATAAAGCTCCAAAAATAAGAAGGCTTATATGAACAACTTTAGAGTCACTTTCTTTTTTCTTAAGACTATGAGGAATTAGATCAACTATTACTGTATTAAAGAATATTCCTGATGTTATTCCAATAATAATACCGTTTATCATTTTCGTATTAGAAAACAAAAATCCTATTGCAATACCAATAATAATTGTTAGAGAAATTAAAAAATTATAAAATAAAGCTTTTTTAGTGGAAAAACCAGCTTCCTTTAAAACAAAAAATTCTGAAACTTCTTGTAAAAATTCATGAATAATCATGGAAATTGAAACAGCAATTCCTAAATGAAGGCTAGTTAAAAAACTAGTTGCTAAAATTATTCCATCGCCCATGTTGTGAAAACCATCTCCAATTAATATTTTTTTAGCTTCTATTTTATTTTTATGTAAGTGATCACAACAAGAATCATGATGTTCGTGAATCTGAGGAAACATTTTGGTTATTATCATAATTCCGACAAATCCTACTGCAAAAGACAGGATTGCATATTGAAAGTTGTCTAAAATATGTTCAGATTCATGAAACATTTGATAAGCTATTGAAGCAAATACTCCAGCGGAAAAAGAAATTAGATAATGTAAGTTTCTGTCGAGAAATTTTTTTAGGTTTTTTTGAACAAAAAAAACACCTGACATTGAAACAGCGATTATTAACAATGTTGTTATTGCTAAATAAAGGAGTGCGTTGGAATCCATATTTTAATAATTAATTTAATTATAGTTTCATTTTAGCAAATTGTAGCAAAGAAATCTAGTTTGATGTGTTGACTTTTCGCAAAACTTTTCGTTCATCTCCTGAACAAGTAAAAGGTATTAACCCTACAAATTTAGCAACCCCTCCCGACATGTCATTCCGGAAATTTTTTAGGTTTTTTGTAAAAAAATTTAAAAATTATCCGGAATCTAGGAAACTTTAAGATTAATGATAAAGTTTAAGTTAAATATCAAATATAATAAAAACGTTATGGAACTAGTTGTAAAACTGGTTCCTGCAATAGTTTATCTCAAATTTTTCAGGATGACATGAATTAAAGTTTTGTGATTTTCTGTAGGAGATTCCTGTCTACTGACAGATACAAAAATTACAGAGTTAGTTCAATCGTCCTCGATTGAACTGTTTTTTATTTCAAACTTTAAATTTTATAAAAATAATAAAAAGTTAAAGTAAGCTTTAAATCTTTTGAGTAGAGTATGAAAATAAAGGTTCAATCTACAAGATTGAACCAACTCTTTTAAAAGCTCGTGCGGCGAGCCTGCCTATGTCGGCAGACAGACACAAGAATTATTTAAACTTTTCTTTTTCTCAAATTCAAAATAAAAGCAGTAATCGTTACAATTGTAATTATAACCATTGCCCATAAAGAAAGCTTACTTTCCAAATTATAAGTCTCATAAATTCCAGCGGAATAAAAATAGACATACGCCAATCTCTGAATCCTTTTCCAATTCCGTTTCAGCAAAATCATCGAAAAATTATTCGAAGTCACTAAAAGAATCAATCCCGTAATATCACTCAAATGTGCAAAGAAAATATAATTTTTAAATGACCAATATTCCAGCGTAAAAATAGACAAAAGATAATTTGAATGTAGAGGAATAATTTTTCCAAACATAAAACCAATAATAATTGACGCAGAAAAAATCCCAAAACTTTTACGCAAAATCACCAGCTTTCTCAACCAAAGTTGCTTTCTAAAAATATCAGCCAGCGGACGAATTAACATCACAAGAAAAACCGCACCAAAAGATATCCTATACAAAACACTCGTCAAAAAAATATTTTCATCACCAAAAGCAGTCCACAAAGGCAAAAAGGAAATAATCAATAAAGACACTCCGATAATAAAATTTTGAAATATGCGTAAAGTTTTCATAGTTTGATAATTAGATTTAAAAAGATAGTAGTAAACGGTTTGAAACCGTTTACTACCAAAAGATTTTCTAAAATTTAAAGTTAGCTGATTTAATTATAGCACCATTCTTACAAATAATTATAAATTCAATATTTTCTTTTTTCAAAAAATCCTGTGCCTTTTTTGATCCTAAAGTTATAGCTAGAGTTGCGTAAGAATCGGCAATTGCTCCGCTTTCATTAATTACACTAGCAGAAATTATATCTGTTTCAGCACTGTCTTTTGATTGTGAATTTATAATATGATGTTTATTTTCATTATTATTTTTCCATTTTCTTTTATAAATCCCACTGGTACAAATAGCTTTATTTTCAACAGAAATTTTTATATTCTTATTTTCATCATGAGGATTTACAATTTCAATTTCAAATTTTTTCTGTTCACAGTCTTTTCCACTCACGTAAATATCACCGCCGATATTTATAATCATGCCATTAGCACTTTTAATTTTTTGTGTAATTTCTTGAGCGACATAACCTTTTAAAAATCCACCAAAATCTAACTCCTGATCTTTTTGTAAAGTTAAACAGTTTTCTGAAATAGTAATGTTTTCTAATTTTGAATTATATTGTAAATTTTCTCTTTCTTCAATTTCTTTATTTTTTTCATTTAAATTTTCTATAATTTTTTCAAACGATTGATCATAGCCAATTCGCGAAACTTGCAAAAGTGGATTAAATTTCCCGTCAGTTTTTTTGTAAAGCTCAAAAGCGATTTTAAAAATATTCAAAAATTCTGGAGATATTTCTGCAGATTTATTTTTATTAACATAAGAAAGTTCACTGACATCATTGAATCGGGAAAATTTATCTTCATAAAAACTAGCTATTTTTATCGCTTCGGTAAAATAACCATCAGCTTTTTCGACGGATTCAGCAATAAAAGTCATGTCAAAATCACAGCCCATGACACGCGTATGATAGTTGTATTCGTTTAGCATATGAATTATAATAAGAATAATAGTTTTATATTTTTAGTATAACTTAAAATCGTATGAAAAAGAATTTATTTTATGTTGTGATTAGTTTTTTTACAGTTATTTGTATTATTCTTTTGGGTGTGAATATTGTTTTTCGCACAAAAACAATTCCTGAATTGGAAAGTTCAGTTTACAAAAAGCAGGAAGAATTTGAACAGCAAGTACAAGTAAAAGAAGATCGCATTGTCGAATTAGAAAAAGAATTAAATTCCTCAATTGAAAAGCAACGTAAAGCGGAGGCTGATTTAAAAGTTAAATTAGAGGAAGAGGCAAAGATTGCTTTAGAAAAAGCTCAGGCAGAAGAAGATGCTCGAATTGCTAAAGAGAAAGCAGAAAAGGCTGAGGCAAATAGAATTGCAGCGGAAAAAGCTAGACTAGCAGCTGAGGCAGAAGCTAGTAAAAAGTCTAAAGCATCTTAAATATTTTTCATTTAATTTTATAGATTTAAAAAAACTCCAAGGATGGAGTTTTTTTGTTTTAAGATTTAGATTTTTTAAAAACTGTAAGATTGTATTTTTTAATTAAAGTAAATTTTTAAGGAAAATGTTATTGGGAGTCTGGTGAATCTCTGTGGGGAATTCTTCACTTCTTTATTTTTTCTAACGAAAAAATAAATCCGTTCAGAATGACAGGAAATTTTAATGACAGAAAATTTGTAGGGGTTTGCCAGTGGCAAACCTAAAAATTCCGTGCGGCGAGTACAAGAATTATAGAGTTGGTTCAATCGTCCTCGATTGAACTGTTTTTTTATTTTAAACTTTAAATTTCATAAAATAATAAAAAATTAAAGTAAACTTTAAATCTATTGAATATGGTATAAACAGAAAGGTTCAATCTACAAGATTGAACCAACTCTTTTACAAGCCCGTGCGGCGAGCACTATTTAAATTAAAAAAATTCAATTAAAAAATAATTCTTGCAAAATAAAAACAGTCTTTTTACAGACTGTTTTTATTATCTTTGAGCGGGTGAAGGGAATCGAACCCTCGTCCTCAGCTTGGAAGGCTGGCATAATAAGCCACTATACGACACCCGCTGTTTTTTTATCTCACTAACCAAAATTGTCAAAAATGATATTTTCTTTGGCAACATTCATTTCTGTAAGTAAACTTTTCATTGCTTCAATGAATCCTTGAGTACCTACTACATAATATAACGAATTTTTTACTTCGTCAAGATGTTTGTTTATCATTTCACTATTTATCCTTCCGCATTCGCCATTCCAATCAGTACAATTTCTGGTCATTGTGTTAATGCATTTGTAATTTTCTAGTTGAAATTCCTCCATTTCTTTGTAAAGAGCTGCACTTTCGACGTTTCGATTTGAATAGAATAAGGTGATTTTTCGCTCAGATTTTTCAGTTTCTTCTTTTCTTAAAATTGATCGGATGGGTGTTATTCCTACACCAGCAGTTAAAAAAACTATTTTTTTATCTTTATCTTCAGGTAAAGTAAAGTTTCCGATTGGACCTTTGATTTTTATTTCTTCACCAATTTGCATTGAAGTGATATTTTTTTTGAATGCACTTTCGCTTTCTCGCATTACGAAATTTAAATAATTGTCTTTTGGTGCTGAAGCAAATGACATGGCTCGGAATTTTGGTTGGTCGTCGGTAAATTTTTCGTTTAGTATTTCTAAAAAGGTATATTGTCCTGCTTGAAATTTGAAATCAGCTGGTTTTTCAAAAGTAAACATCCAAGTGTTCTCGGCAACTTTTTCTTTTTTATTTAGTTTTACGATGTATTCTTTCATGCCTTAATTTTAACTTTTAAGTTGGTTTTGAGCAAGTTTAAGTCTTTTAAAAAATAAAAACTGGCTAGTCACTTGTTTTGACTAAGCCAGCTTTGACGAGTTATTCGTCCAAACGATATTTTTACATCTTACTTGTTTTCGCTAAAAAAATTGGTATTGCTACCAAACTATAGATAATGTAAAATGAATAGGTAATTAAATACCTAAAAACAAAAAAATGAAAATTAAATGCCCTCATTGCAATAATAAGAATTATGTTAAAAATGGTAAAGTAAATAAAAAACAAAGATATCTATGTAAAGAATGTAGCTATAACTTTTCTAGATTTACAAAAAGAGGAAAACCTAAAGAAATTAAGAAAAAAGCAATTGAAATGTATTTAGAGGGACTAGGATTTAGATCAATAGGAAGAATACTGAAAGTTAGTAACGTTAGTATATTAAGATGGGTAAAAAAAGCAACTAAAAAATTAAGGAATATTTTAAAAAGTAAAAAAGAAGTAAAATATTGGAAAATAGAAAAAATGGAATTAGATGAAATGTGGCATTTTGTGTTAAAAAAAAGAAAAAAGCCTGGATTTGGCTTGCAGTTGATAGATCTAGTAAAATAATAATTGATTTCGTGATAGGGACAAGAGGTGAAAAAACTGGAAGAAAATTATGGGACAAAATCAAAAAAATTGATTGCGATAAATACTGTTCAGATCATTGGGATGTTTATAAAAAATTTTTACCAAAAGATAAGCACATTCAAACAAAAGCAGAGACTTTTACAGTTGAAGGAATGAATAATCAATTAAGACATTATATAGCAAGATTTCATAGGAAAACTCATTGTTATTCTAAAAGTATTGAAATGGTTGAATATACAATCTTGCTATTCATGCACAGAGAAATTGCTATTTCTATATTTGAGTAGCAATACCAAAAAATTTACTATTTCAGCGAAAGTTTTTATTTCTTTTGCGGTGTTGTAGAAATCACTCTTGTTTTTATTGTTAGAAACAATCACGAGAGCCTTGTATTCCTCAAATGGATAATTTGGATCTTCAACGTATCCACACGATGATTTCATCTGAGCAGGTTTAATGATGATATTATAATCACCATCCAATACTTTAGCAATGCTATCGTAAAAAACTTTCTTTTTTTGAGCTTCTTCCGCTGGCATGTTGCTGATCATAGCTGTAAAAGGGGGGAGCATTTTATTATACTTAACACCGCCATCAGGCAAAAACATCGCAAGGGGACTAAAGCCAGGTCCACAAGGTCCTATAATTTGTAAGTTTTGCTTATGCTCTTCAGCAAATGAAAAACATGCAAGACCAAAAAAAATAGATGTTACCACAGTAAAATTTAGAAAGAACCGTTTCATAGCACACTCCTTATTTTGTGCTTTAATATTGTGTGACAAATTTCCCAATGAAAATTGTCAACATGTAAGTATAGCAGATTTAAAATATTTGTCAACCCTATTGACTCCATGCTTTATTCTTATTATTTTCCAAAAAATCCTTTACAAACCCCCTTTTTAATGATAATCTCAATATAATCACTAGTACAAAGAAATTATGACAAATTTCTATTTTATAAATGAAAATAACCTCAAAATGTTTGTAACGATAGCCTTATTATTAAGTCTAGTGTCTTTAATTATATCTTTAATTTTATTTTTGCAAAATCGCAAGAACAATAAAAAATTAAAGCTACTTTTTCGTGGAAAAAAAGGAAAAGACTTAGAACAAATCATTTTAGACAATAACGATAAAATAGAACATTTTGACAAAGAAATTCAAGAACTATTTGATATTTCCAATCGGATCAATAAATTAGCAGGAAAAGGACTTAGTCGTTTCAAGGTTGTGCGATTCAATCCGTTTAAAGATTTAGGTGGAGATCAGAGTTTTGTAGCAGCTTTTTTAGATAGTCAAAACGATGGTTTAGTGATTTCGTCTATGCACACACGAGAAGGAACACGAGTTTATTCAAAGCCAATTATTAAAGGCAAGAGTGAGAAATATAAATTAACAGATGAAGAGGTGAAAGCGATTGAGATGGCGAGTGAGGGGAAATAAGATTTATAGACACATAATGTCATGTCATCCTGAAAAATTATTTCATTTTTTGTAAAAAAATTAAAAAATTTATTCAGGATCTCAGAAGAATATTATACTTTAAATTTTTTTCTTAAACTTAAAGTGTAGATTCCGGATAAATTATTTTCTATTTCATCGCTACACTCTGAAAGAAAATATATTTTCCGGAATGACATGTTTGGGAGTTCGTGCAATTTTGTAGGAATCAAAAAACAAACCAAAAAAGCCCGTGCGGCGAGCACATTTATTATTTAAATATTTTTAGTATTCCTGTGAGGATAGGAATCTTTCTGTAGAATATATTATAATTTTTAGAAGAATTAAAAGACTTCAAGAAAATTTAATTGCAGAAATAGTTTAATTCGTTTTAAAATTTTAAAATATGTCAGAAGAAAAAGATTTAGAAGAAGAAAAAGAAGTAAAAAATGTAAAAATACCAGCGACAGTAACCATTAAGGATTTTTCGTCAATTTTAGATTTACCAGTTACAGAAGTAATCACTGAGCTGATGAAAAATCAGATTATGGCAACAATCAATGAAGAAATTGATTTCGATACAGCAGCTTTAATCGCTGGAGAGTTAGGTTTCGAAGTAGAAGAGGATTTAGAAATTGCTGATAATGAAACAATAACTTTAGAGAGATTATTAGAAATTTGCGAAAAAGAAAAATTGTCAGATAAAAAGTTTGCTTCTCGACCGCCAATCGTTACAATCCTTGGACATGTTGATCATGGAAAGACAACTTTATTAGATACAATTCGACAAACTTCTGTAGCAGGCGATGAAGCCGGAGGAATTACTCAGCATATTCGAGCCTATCAGGTTAAAAAGAAAGGAAAGACTTTGACTTTCATTGATACTCCAGGACATGCAGCTTTTGCAGCTATGCGTGAGCGGGGCGTTTCTTTGGCAGATATTGCGATCCTAGTTGTAGCGGCAGATGATGGCGTACGACCTCAAACTGAAGAGGTAATAAAGTATTTAAAAGATAAGAACATTCCAACTTTGGTAGCAATCAATAAAGTTGACAAACCAAATGCTAATGTTAATCGAGTAAAACAAGAATTAGCCGAACACGATATCATGATTGAGGAATACGGTGGAAAGGTAATATGTAATGAAATTAGTGCTAAAAATAAAATTGGAATTAATGAATTATTGGAAAGCGTTTTGCTTTTAGCTGAAGTTGAGGACTTGCGTTCTGATGAAAAAAGAGATGGGTTAGCAGTTGTTCTTGAATCTCACAAAGATCCACAAAAAGGACCAGTAGCAACAGTAGTAGTTAAAACTGGAACAATTAAAGTTGGGCAAGATGTTACAGTTGGCAAGACTTATGGGAGAATTAGACGAATTGAAGATTATAATGGAAAAAGTATTGATAAAGCTGGACCATCAATGCCTGTAATTGTTTTTGGTCTTTCTGATACAGTTGAAACAAATAGTGTTATTCAGGTAGCTAATGCAAAAAGATCAGCTAGACTTAAATCGGAAGAAATGGCGAGTCGTTTAGCAGGAGGCAAAAAGAATGTAAAAAGTATTAACAGCGGAGCTGATGTACAGTTGAATGTTATTATAAAAGCAGATGTACAAGGATCTATTGAAGCTATTGATCAGGTTTTAGGAACTATTCCTCAAGGAAAGGTTTCGATTAATTATGTTGATGTTGGAGTGGGAAATATTACTGAATCAGACGTACAGATGGCAGAATCTTCTAAAGCAATACTTTTTGGATTCAACGTTAGTACTAGTCCTGTGGCTAAAAGAATGGCGGAAAATAAAGGAGTTGAAATCGATGAGTATTCTGTTATTTATAAATTAGTTGAGAATATCAATGAAAGATTAGTTACCTTACTTCCTGAAGAGATTGAGAAAACTGATTTGGGCAAGTTAGAAATTTTAGGTATTTTCAGAACAGAGAAAGATAATATGATTATTGGTGGACGAGTGATCGAAGGTAAAATTTTGAATAAAGGTGTTAAACTTAATATTTTCAGAGAGGAAAAGAATATTGGTAAAGCAAATCTTGTGAACTTACAAAGTAATAAAGTTGATGTGAATGAGGTGAAGAAAAATGATGAATGTGGGATTACCATTGATAAAAGCTTCAAACTTAAGATCGGAGATGTTGCGGAAATTTATCAAGAACTTGTTAAGCCTAGAACTTTGGAGTAGCAACTAAAATCTAATTAAATTTATAAAGTAGACTTTTTAAGTCTACTTTTTATTTATAAAAGACTACTAATGACTGCAAGTTATCTTTAATAATAAACGATAGACATAAAGTTAGATTTGCAAAAATTTATGACAATTGTTAAGCTTTAAAAATGAATTTACCAAATCTACAAGAAATTGATCAAATACGAAAAACTGGCTTTCGCCCACAAGTAGTTGGGTGTATTTTAAATAACAAAAAAATACTTTTTTTCTACAAAAATAAATATAATTTGTGGCAATTACCTCAGGGAGGAATCGATAATAGGGAAAATATTGAAAAAGCAGTAATTCGTGAAATGACCGAGGAACTTGGAATTAGCTTCACTAAAAAACTAGAGGTTAAATCATTGTTTGGCTATACTCAGTTAATTTTTCCACCTAAACTTCGAGGTTCTCGCAGTTTAAAAACTGATAGTGGAGCTAGTATATTTATGAAAGGTAAAAAATATTTTTTTATCGAAATAAATACAAATATTGGAAATTTAGACATTAAAGAAACAGAGTTCAATAAATATAAATGGCTAGATTATAGACAAGCTATTGAACTGTCTAAAAATATATATCAAAAAGGAAAACGGGAAATGACCACTAAAATTTTATCTAAACTACATAATTTAGATTTATTATAAAAAATAAAAAAATACAATGAAAAAAATATTTAACAACCTATCAAATGAAAGAAGAGGGGAACTAACTTTACTTCTTGAAATAATTATCTGGAGCACTTTACCAATAATTTCAAAATTTAGTTTTTTAGGTGTCTCTCCGATAATGTCAGCTTCAACATCTTCATTGCTAGCAGGAGTATTTTTTCTTATCATCTTTACATATCAAAAAAGATGGCATGAATTAAAAAATAATTTTGATTGGAAAAATATTATTTTACTTTCTATTGTCTTAACAATAACTTTTTATTTTTTATTTACAGGAACCAAAAATACAACAGCTGGAAATGTTGCTATTTTATCTCAAATGGAAGTATTTTTTACTTTTTTAATATTTTCTGTATTTTTTAGAAAAGAAAAAATATCTCCCTATCGCATTCTTGGTGCGACACTTATGATTTTAGGTGTTGTCATGGTTTGCTACTCAAAAGATTTTTCTTTAAGCTTAGGAGACATTTTTATCCTTATTTCAGTCTTCTTTGGAGCCTTTTGTAGTTTGTTTGCAAGAAAGGCACTGGAAAAAATGAGCGTTGTTTTAGTGATGATGGCAAGAAGTTTTTTATTGGGAATTTCCTTATTTATTCTAGCTATCTTTTTCAATCAATTTCCTACTTTTACAGAATTTAAAGTATCATTTCCCTTTTTATTATTAAATGGATTTCTCATTTTTGGAGTTTCCAGAACTTTAATGTATAAAGTTTTTAAAATGATACCAGTCACAAAAGCTTTATCCTTAAAAGCAATTTATCCGCTTTTTACCCTGTTTTTTTCTTATTTATTTCTCTCAGAAATTCCAACTATTTGGCAAGTTGTAAGCATCATTCCATTTTTTATTGGAACCTGGTTTTTAGTTAATAAAAAATAAATTTATGGATCTAGTGTTAAATTTAATTGCATGTCATTTTATAGGTGATTTTGCATTGCAAAGTGAATTCATATCAAAAAATAAAGGCAAGTCTTGGGAAATAAATTTTTATCATGCTATAACATATACTTCGGTATTTATATTGTTTAGTAATATCTCTTTATCTTTTTATATTTTAATATTTTTTAGTCATTTAATAATAGATCCTCTTAAATCTCGATATGGAATAATCAAAAACATATATACAGATCAGGCATTACATATTATAATACTTTTAATCGGTTATTACTTATTTTCTAATTAACTCATGAAAAAAACATTCCTCATAATCATAGCTGTACTTTTAATTATTTTTACAATAATTTTCTTTAATATATTTGATCTTAAAAAAGATCAAAATGGTTTTGGTTTACAAATAGAAGATGATAAAAAAGTTTTTGTTAAAGAAATAGTCTCTAAAATAACAGACAAGGTTTATCAAGAGGCCACCGAACATAATCCAGAAGGAGATCGTCTTCCGGATTGGATTGACGATAGGATTAAAGAAGAAATTAAAAAAAGAGTTAATTAAAAACTTCTATTTGTCTACAAATCTAAAAATCTACTAATCTATTTTTATTCTCTCGCAATCACCAAAGCTCGAACTTCTTCTGCTCCAGCTTTTTTTAGAACACTTGCACAAATGGATAAAGTTGTCCCTGTGGTAATAATATCATCAATGAGAATAATTTTTTTACCTTTGATGTTTTCAGGGTTTTTGATGTGAAAAGCATCGTTTAAATTTTCCAGTCTTTTTTTACGGCTTTTCATTTTCACTTGGGGCGTCGTGTTATTTTTTCGAATTAGAGAATCGGTGATGATTGGGATTTTTAAATCTAATTCTTGAGCTAAAACTTCTGATTGATTAAAACCACGCCATCTTAGTCTTTTTTTGTGTAAGGGAACGGGAATTATTAAATCGGGAGTGGGATGTTTGGAATTTTGTAAAGATTGGGCAATTAGTAAAGCTAGAGGCTCGGCTAATTTTTCGATAAATTTGTATTTGAAATGGTGAACGGCTTTTTTTAAGATTTGGCTTTGGTAGGTTGATGCGATGAAAACGCTTTTTAAATCTGCTTCGTATTTTTGGGAGCAAGGAAGACATATCTCTCCGTTTTCTGTTTCGTTATTTTTGCAGATAAAGCAGTGTTGTTCTGTTAGGATTGGGAATGTTTTGTGGCAATCGTCGCAAATCCACTGATTGTATTTTTGGCAACTGAGACAGCGGATTGGGAAAAGTGTGTCTAAAATTATTTTTTTGGTTTTTTGGAAAATGACTTTTATTTTTATTTTTTTTAAATTCATATGTTTATTTATGCAAAATTAATTTTTTTCGCAGGAACCAGTTTTATAACTGGTTTCATAACGTTTTTGTAAAGTTCAAAGTTTGTTTTTAAATTTTTTGTAGAACTTTTTCAGAAACGTGTGGAACGGGCTGTAAAACCCGTTCCTGCTTTAAGTAAAATTGGTGTTTTCATGGGGTTGACAAGATTTTTATTGTGTGCTATTATTTGGTGTTGTGATATGAAATTCGATGAATTTTAATTGTAACATAGTTCTTTGAATATTTTCATTTTTTCTCTGATTTATTGATTTGTTTTCGTAATTTAGAAAGTTAATTTTTTTTAGTTTTTTAGATTTACGGAAGCAACTCATAAAAAAGCTACACTATTACTATGGAGAGAAACATGTTAAAAAACCTAGAGCAAATAGCACAAGAGTTGGGTGGTGAAGAGTTCGTATCTTTTGCAGATTCTGACGAAAAAGACGGTGGTGTAACCGTATGCTCATTCAAAGATCAGCAAAAATATGAAGATAAAAACAAACCATTATTTCAGGTTATGTATACCTTGTACGGCACGGAAGCCTGCATACTACAAAACCATCTTATATCCAAAATGGGATATGACCTTAAAGAAGTGCTTTACGAATCACATGGAGTAAATGAGATTTTATTTCAACTCACAAACCATTGATCAAAGAGAGTTCAATAGCTAGAAAAGCTCTTAGGGAGAATTTTGCTAAATAGTTTTTTCTTCAAGCGGTCTTACTCGTAGTTAGGCCGCTTTTTCATTTTTTAAATTAAAAACTTTAAAAGCCCGTGCGGCGAGCACTTTTTTAAAAAACAAAAACTCCACGATTTTTACAAACCGTGGAGTCAAAATAAAACTTTAAACTTAGTTAGTTCAATTGTCCTCGATTGAACTATTTTTTTATACCAAATTTTAAGTTTAGATAATTTTAAAAGTTTACACAACAATCTTTTAGTTAAAATAAACACCAGGTTCAATCTACAAGATTGAACCAACTGCAAGATTAAACCAACTATAAGATTAAACCAACAAATTTATTTTTTAACCAAAATCTTCCCACCTTTCAAATCCAGCTTAATCTCTTTCACACCAATATTCTCAATAATAAACTCAGCCACAATATTTTCAACCTTATCATAAATAACCTTCCGCACACCTCTCGCACCCTCTTTAAATTCAATCGCTTTTCTCGCAATCTCACTCACAACTTTTTGAGAATAAGACAAAACAATATCACGTTTTTTAAGTCTAGTCTTAAGTTTCAACATTTCATTTTTTGCAATTTCTACAAGACTCGCTTCATTAAGAGAATTGAACACAATCTTGTTATCCAATCGTGAAAGAATTTCCGGAGAAAGAACCTGTTTGATCTCTTTCAAAACATTTTGAGAAACCATCTTTTCTTTTTTAGCAACATCTCCGCCACCAAAACCTAAACTAGAATTTTCATTGAAGAATTGATTTCCAATATTTGAAGTCAGAATAATAATACTATGACGGAAATTAATCAATCGTCCCTCACCGTCATGCAAAATACCATCTTCTAAAATTTGTAAAAGAATATTAAAAACATCAGGATGAGCTTTTTCAATTTCATCAAAAAGAATAACACTGTAGGGATTACGTCGAACTTTTTCAGTTAAAGTTCCGCCTTCACCATAGCCAACGTAACCTGCTGGTGCACCTACTAATTTAGAAGCTTGATGTTTTTCCATCAACTCACTCATATCCACTCGAATTAAGCTTTCCTCACTACCATAAATTTCGCTAGCCAAAGTCTGAGCGGTTAATGTTTTACCAACTCCAGTCGACCCAAGAAATAAGAAAGAGCCATAGGGTCGTTCCTCACTAGAAACACCCGTAATTGAACGATTTAAAGTTTGAGTAATTAGTTTTAGAACTTCTTCTTGACCAATTACAACTTTATTTAATTTCTGATAGGTTTTTGCTAAATTATTTTCAGGAGTTAAAGAAATTTTTTCATAAGGTATATTTGAAATTAAAGATGTTGTTTGTGCAATATCTTCAATAGTAATTTCTTGTTTTTTACTTCGTAAATCTTTTTTGACTTTTTCTTGTAAATCAATTAGAACATCAATAATATCTGCTTCCTGCTTTTTAAAAACAGATGCTTTTTTATATTGTCGTGTTCGAACGCTTTGTTCCTTTTTAGAAGAGATGTCCTTCAAATCATTTTCTAATTCAACAATTTCTTTTAAAATAGGATTTTTTTCTGTTTTAGAATTTAATCGGGAAGCTGTCTCGTCTAAAAGATCAATAGCTTTATCTGGTAGGTGACTTTCTTGAATATATCTAACACTCAAATCTACAGCGCTTTTTAAAACTTCTAAACTTAAAGAAACATGATGATATTTTTCATAAGATTTTCTTAATCCTTTTAAAATAGCTAATGTTTCTTTTGAAGTAGGTTCTTTTAAAACAACTTTTTGGAAACGCCTAGTTAAAGCAGGGTCTTTTTCAATATGTTTTTTATACTCATCAAAAGTAGTTGCTCCGATAATTTGAACTAGACCTCGAGCTAAAGCTGGCTTTAAAATATTAGCTGCATCTAAACTACCTCCAGTATTCCCTGTTCCAACAATAGTATGAATTTCGTCAATAAACAGAATTATATCTGGTCGAGATTCAACTTCAGCTATAACATTTTTTAAACGTTGTTCAAATTCACCACGAAAACTAGTTCCTGCTACTAAAAGAGCCAGGTCTAGCATTAATATTCTTTTATTATACAAATTAGCTGGTGCATCTGGTGAATTAGTTAATTGCGCAATATATTCTACTAAAGCTGTTTTTCCAACTCCTGCCTCACCAATAAGAATTGGATTATTTTTATTTTTTCTTCCTAAAATAGCAATAATTCTATCAATTTCATTTTTACGCCCAATAAACGGCTTATTTTCTTTATCTTTATTTAAATCAATACAAAAATTATCTAAAACACTACTTTGTTCAGATTCCAAGTCATTTGCAGCTAAAGTTAAAGAGCCTAACCCCATTGGCATTCCATTTTGATTGTCAAACATATCTAAATTTAATTTGTTTTCTATATCGCTCTTTTTTCTCTTACTTTTACTTAGTATTTTTTTAATCTTATTATTCTCTAAATCCAATAAAATATAAGTAAAGTGCTCTGTTCCTACATAAGGATACCCAAAATTACCTGCTAAAACATAGGCATCAGTAATTATTTCTTTTACAACACCTGATAAATTAGTACTTTTTCTTTCCTTAATACCTTCATCTTTTGAAAAAATAATTTTCTCAAAAATTTCTTTATTTAAGCCTATGTTTTTCAAGATATTATTTCCAACACTTCCTTTTTCTAAAAATATTCCATATAGTAAATGTTCTGGATTAGTTTCTTTTTCACCATTAGACCTAGCAATAGTTTCTGCTTTTGAAAGGCTGTTTTTAGCATGATCAGTTAACTTATCAATAATTGTTGAGGCTTCTTGTTTCATGGTTATATGTATTTAATTCACTTAGATTAATAGGTATTATGTCTTTATTTTAACATATAGTCAAGAATAAATCCGTGTTTATTAATGAATTTAAAAACTAATATCAAGATGATTGCCTAAATATTAACCTTCTGTAATCAATTTCTGTGGATAACTCCTTAATAACTATTACTTTACACTTTCATCCCTTGCAAAAAATACCCTTAAAGCCTATAATAACACAATATTTATCTAAAAAATTACAAATCAACTCTATTATAACAGTTATCCACTAATACACAGGTTATAAACAGTTTATAAACATTCTCTTTCTTCAATTAAGTGCTATACTTATACTAAATTTCACATTAATCTAAGAAAACCCATGGAAAACAATCATCAAGAGACCTGGAAAGCATCATTAGGAGTCATAGAATTATCCATTTCTAAAGCTAATTTCAATACATGGTTTAAAAACACCTCAATAATCTCGATTGAAGATAATCATGTTACCGTAGGCGTTCCCAATGGTTTTGCAAAAGAATGGCTAGAAAACAAGTATCAATCATACATACTTTCCGCAATAAAGACGATCGTTCCTAATGCAAATAGTCTTAGTTGCGTAATTTCCACACCTAACAAAAAAAATGATGATTCAACAGGCGCTACCACAGCAAAAACAATAGAAAATAAGGTTAATAATCCTCCAATAAGTAGAAATTATAAACCTTCAGTTACTTCTAATTATAACAATAGAATTACTCTTAACAATAAATATAATTTTGATAGCTTTATTGTTGGTGAAAATAATGAACTTGCTAAAGCTGCTTGTCATGCTGTTTGTGAAAACCTAGGAAAAATATATAATCCTTTGTTTATTTATGGAAAAGTTGGCTTAGGAAAAACTCATTTATTACAATCAATTGGTAATTATATCAGAGAAAAATATCCAGAGAAAAAGATTATTTATACAACTTCCGAAATATTCACTGGAGAATTAATTGAATCTATAAAAACTAATAAAGCAGCTGAATTTAAAAGAGAATATCAAAAAACTGACCTTCTTATTATTGATGATGTTCAATTTCTTTCTGGTAAAGAAAAAACTCAACAAGAATTTTTTCATATTTTCAATGCACTTTATCAACTAAATAAACAAATTGTTATTTCCAGTGATAGACCTCCTAAATCTATCAGTACACTTGAGGAGCGTTTACGTTCTAGATTTGAAGGCGGTATGATTGCTGATGTTAGTGAGCCTGATTTAGAAACAAGAATGGCTATTCTACGTAATAAAACACTCGAAAAAGAGTTTTACATAAATGATGAAATCTTAAGATTTATCGCAAAAAATATCAAAAATAACGTTCGTGAGTTAGAAGGAGCTTTAAATAGGATTATTGCTGTTTGTGATTTATATAAAAGAGAGCCTACAATTGAATCTGTTACTGGAATATTATCAGAAATAATCGATAGCAATAAAAAAACTGGAATCCAAAATAAAGATATAATTGAGGCTATTATTGAATTTTATGAAGTAACTAACGAGGATCTTATGAGTAAAAGCAGAAAAAAAGAAATTTCCTTGCCAAGACAAATCGCTATGTATTTATTCAGAACTGAATTAAAATTATCATATCCTGGAATTGGTAAATATTTTGGTGGACGTGATCATACTACAGCTTTACATGCTTATGAAAAAATTAATAAAAGTTTGAATACTGATGATAAAATAAAATCAGATATAGATTATTTACAGGAAAAGTTATATACAGTTGTTTAGAAGTTGTGGATAAGTCAGTCAAATTTTGTGGATAATTATTGTGGATAAGTTAGATGAAAAGTTAATAAGTAGCGTTTTATTTTAAATACCTCTCAATTCACCACAATGCAAGATTAAGCTGTTACTAAGTAGAGAGGTTTATTTTCTTTTGTAGACTAGCTTAATTGGACTTATGCACTTTTGCACAGTTTAATAGTAATAATAGATTTAATTATATAAAGATACTAATATGATAATTACATGTACGTATGAAAAATTTAGAGAAGCTCTTTTATTTATAGAATCAGCTACAGGTAAAAATTCTAGTCTACCAATTATAAATAATATTTTAATTGAAGCAAAAGAAAATCAATTACATTTTTCTGCTACTAATTTGGAAATAGGAGTTATTAAAAGGATTCAAGCTAAAATAGAGGAAGGTGGAAGTGTGGTTGTGCCAATACATTTACTTTTAAATTTTTTAACTGCTTTGAGAGGAGAGGAAAATATTAATTTAGAATTAAAGGAAAATCAATTAACTTTAAAAAGTGGAGCACATACAACTCAAATTAATAGTTATAATGCAAAAGATTTTCCAATTATTCCTCAAAGTTCCGAAAGAAATTTTTTAAATTTTAATTTAGAAAATTTTAAGAAAATAATTTCTAAAGTTTTTCCTTTTGTGAGTAGTTTGGAAACCAGACAGGAATTGACAGGTGTTCTTTTTAAAATTGAAGATGATAATGTTTATACTGTGGCTACGGATAGTTTTAGATTGGGAGAAAATATTATTTCTAGTAATGATTTAGTAAATAATAAAAATGCTAATGTTGAATTAAGTGAAGAAAACTTTATTATTTTAACAAAACAGCTTTGTTTGTATATAAATAAAATTGGGGATAATTATAAAGATGTGAATTGTTGTGTGGAAAATAATCATCTTTTTATTGAATGTGAGGATTTGAGCGTTACTGCCAAACTTATTGATGGCAATTATCCAGATTATAAACAGATTATACCCAGTAGTTCTTCAACTTTAATCACGGTGAATAAGGCTGAATTTATTGAGGCTTTGAAGGTAACTACGGTTTTTGTTGGTAAGGATAATAAGGAAATATTTTTTGATATTCATAATGACAAGATGAAAATTACTACTAAACAACAGGAAAATGGAAGTAGTACTACGGAATTGGATATTTCATTGGATGGGGAAAAGCAAGAAATTGCTCTTAATCCAAATTATGTTTTGGAGGGTGTTAGAAAAATAAGTGAGGAAGAGATTTCTATTTCGATTAATAATAAAATGACGCCGGTTATTTTTAAGGGTGTTAGTGAGGGTAAAATTAATGAAAATTTTACTTACTTGGTTATGCCGGTTAAAAGTGCTTCTTAAATTGTGTTTTAAGGTGTTGAAATTGACGGAGGTTGATTTATTTTGGTTTTGATGTGACTTTCTTGGTTGGGTTTTATAAAATGGCTTAGAAGTTAATTTTGATGGTTTTATAACTTTTAATTTATGAATAAATTTATTTTTGTAATTGATGGCATGAAACTACTAGATTTGAGTAATTTAGGAATTGATTTTTTTATTTTAATAACACAGATTGCAATTGCATTTTTTGCGGGTTATGTAGTAATTAAGGGTAGAAAAATTTATAAAGAACAGAAAGAAGAGGATAGAAAATTATATGAGAGACAGAAAAAGGTTGATAGGAAAGAATATTTGAGAGAATTAAAAGTTAATACTTTAAAAGATTTTATTGGTTATAAATATGACTTGAAAGGAGATGGTTTTTTAAAAGCATTAAATGAAGTTTTTATTGTTTTTCATGATTCAGATTCAGTTATCAGAAAATGGAATGATTTTCATAATATTTTAAATAAGAACTTTGATAGTTATGAACATAGAGAAGATGTTTCAAATAAAAAATTATATTTATTATTTAAAGAAATGTGCGAAGATTTAGGAATGGATGCAGAAAAATATAGTTATGAATCATTTACAAAAATTTTCAATTAAATAGGAAGTGTTAAGAAATTACAAAAATGAAAAAATTAGATAACTTTTTAAAATTTAAGAAAAAACAAGTCCAGAGAAAAAATATGGATGTCGATGAAAAAACCGTTTTTCATTTATTTATGTGCGTAATTAAAGAAGAATTTGGCAATCAAGGACAAAAGAATATAGTTCCAGTTTTTTTAAAAGATTCCGTTATTTTTGTAAAGATTCAAAATTCTATTTGGGCACAAGAATTATGGATTCAAAGGACTTTTTTTATTGATAATTTAAACGCTAAAGTTGGTGGAAAGTTGATTAAAGATATTAAGATTTCTAGTTAAAATAGATTTTTAGAAATTTGGAATGGTAGATAAATTAAATTATTAAAATGCAATTTACTGTTTTTTAGAATTTTATAAATATTTAAAATTAAAGAAAAAATATGAATAATTATTTTCTTTCAAAAACTAGAATACCGGAAAAATTACCAGCGGAAATGCAAGAGGTAGTTGATGATTTAAAACAGTCTTCGAGTCAAGGAGAATGTTTACAAAAGGCGTATAAAAATATGACGGGTAGATATCGCGGATATAAACTTAGAACTTACACGAGATTTTTTAATATATTTACTTTTAATGTTGATAAGTTGTGGAATGACAAAGGATTTATTCATTGTCATAATGCTAATTATTTATTGAGAATTTTATTGGTAAAAAGTGGATTTTTTGAAAATAAAGATCTTAAAAATAAATGGACATTGACTTGGTATTTGGCAATTCATCAATATTTAAAAATAAAAATGAACAACGGTGAAATTATTAATGTGGATGTTTGGGGTACTGCTTACGGAATTAAATTCGATGATTATTCAAATGGATTTCATTGATTATACTAAAACTAATTAACCTCCATTCAACATAGTAAAAAATATGTCATTTCGACTGTAGCGAAGTGGAATGGAGAAATCTCAAAACTCTAAGTTGAAACTAAAGTTTTGAGATCTCTCCACTCCATATTTTTAAACTTCATTTAAAAATATTCCGGTCGAGATGACATACTTGAGGGTAATTGTTAAATAAAAATAATTAATTTTTTAAAAATACTTTCAAATAAAAAAGCCCGTGCGGCGAGCACTTTATTTTTTTTAAAATTTATCAAATAAAAAAAGACTAGGAATTAATCTAGTCTTTTTTGTTTTGAGTGAACTTTAAGGTGATGATTTAGTTGAATCATCAGACTTATTTGATTTAGGTTTTTCTTCAGGGAAAGAAATTTTAGCCTTTTTACTACTTTCTACAGTATTACCAATATCATCAGTTAATTTAACTTTGAAAGTAATTTCAGAACCATCTTTTGATTTAGGAATATCATATTTAATATTTTTATCTTTAGTTTCGCCAATCTTATCACCACCAGCAAAATACTCTATTTTTTTCACATCATAAGGACTGTCAACATCAACTTTTATAGTTATTTTTTTGTCAGTAATTTTAGCAGGAATAGAAATTTTTATTTCAGGTTTATATTTATCAAAATCATCTTTTTTACATTCATCAGGCTTTTCTTCAAAAATCATTTTATCATCTTTTTCGTAATATTTTTCTATACCTTTCTCCCAACTTTTGTATTGAGGATCATTCTTTGGTTTATCTGGTTCTTCACCTTGAGGATCATCTTTTTTTACATAATAAAGAATATTATGAATATCAGCAAAATTTCTTTTCTTCCATTTATCATCAGGACAATATTTATTTGCCTCACAATATTCATCATCTTCACCAGGAATTTCACAAACTTTAATACTATCTGGTTCAGGAAGTTCACCATCTAAAATATCTTTACCTGTTTTATATTCATCTTTATCATATTTTGGGAATTTTTCACCAATTTTATCAGAGAAAACTTCAGTTAAAACCTTTCTAAATATTGGTGCGGCTACTGCAGATCCGCCACCACTATTACTCATTGAAGAGTTGTCATTATTACCGCCCCAAACACCAATGGTTATTTCTGGAGTATATCCTAATGTCCAAGCATCACGATTTTCGTTAGTGGTTCCAGTTTTTGCAGCGACTGTATCATCTTCAAATTTTAAAGCATTATTTTCTCCAAAAGCATCTACTCGATATTTATTTCGAGAAAGAGAATGAGATAGCATAGTGACATATTTTTCTTCAACAATTCGTTCACCTTCACCAATTTCAGATTCTTCGATAACATTTCCATCTTTATCCTCTATTCTTAAAATAGATCTTTTTTCAAATTTAACACCATTATTTGCAAACACAGAATAGGCTGCAACATGGTCAACTAATTTAACTTCACCACCACCTAGAACTAGAGATAATCCATAATGATTATCGCTTTTATTTAATCCAGTAATACCTAACCTTTTTACAAAACTTATTGTATCTTTGGTTTCTGCTAAATAAAGTATTTTTACAGCAGGAATATTTAAAGACATTGATAAAGCTTCTTTAAATTTTACAGGGCCACGGAAAGTTTCATCATAGTTCTGCGGTTCATAAGGTTCATCAGCTCCAATTTCAAATTTTGTTTCAACATCAAAAATTATTGTTTCAGGAGTATAACCTTTTTCAAAAGCATGGAGATAAGCATATGGCTTAAAAGATGATCCTGGTTGACGTTCACTAATAGCAACATTTACATTACCATCAAATTTACAATCTTTCCCCGGAATACAACCTTCCGGTGAGGATTCTCCGAAATAGTCTCTAGAACCGACCATTGTTAAAATATCACCATTTTTTGGATCAATAGCAACTAAAGCAGCATTTTCAGCGTTATATTTTTCTATGTTTTGTGAAACGATTTCTTTAATTATTGCTTCGGTTTTTTCTTGCTTTTCCCAATCTAGTGTAGTAATAACTTTCAACCCTTCTTTTTCTAAACGTTCCGCACCGTATTTTTCTTCTAAATATTCACGAACGTAAAATACGAAATGGGGTGCTTTAATGTTTTCTGTGTTCTTGGCCAACTTGGCGAATACATCTACATTTTTAGCTTCTAGTGCCTGTTCTGCGGAAATGTAACCTAATTCCACCATATTATCTAATGCGTACTCCTGACGTGATTTTACGCGTTCTCGGTTGGTTCCATATGGTGAAAATCGAGTTGGACTTTTTGGTAATGAAGCTAAAAGTGTAGCCTCATCTAAAGTTAAGTCTTTAGCTTTTTTATTGAAAAATGTTTGAGCTGCAGCTTCAATTCCATAAGCATTGGATCCGTAGGGAATTTCATTTAAATACATTCCAAGAATTTCATCTTTTTCAAATTTCATTTCTATCTCTATGGATAAAATTAATTCTTTTATTTTTCGAGATATTCTTCGTTCATTAGTTAAAATTGAATTTTTTACAAACTGTTGGGTAATTGTTGATCCTCCAACGCTTTGTCCAATCCCAAAAACATTAGAAAGAACTGCTCTGATAAGTCCTTTGATGTCAAAACCAATATGAGTATAAAAATTTTGATCTTCTAAAGCAAGTGTAGCCTGCTTTAAAATATCTGGAATTTCTTCTTTGGGAATAATGGTTCTTTTTTCTTCTCCATGAATGTCATATAAAATTATTGTTCCGGTTCGATCGTAAATTTTTGTGCTTTCATCGATGGCTCGGGTATTTACTTTCCCTGGTTCTGGTAAGTCTTTTGCATAAAAAGCAAATATTCCAATTACTATAAATAATCCGATTAGACAGATTATTCCTGAGATTTTTAGCAATTTTATAAATAAGGCTTTTTTATTTAAATTTTGCCATTTGTATTTTAGTTTTTCCCATAAATTTCCTCCGTTGAAATTATTCTGTGGTTTTTGTTGTGGCCGACGGGGGGTGTTTGGGGAGTTGTGTTGGATTCGATTAAATCTTTGGGACTGTCTTCCTTTTTCTTTTTTACTGAAAAGGTTGGTTATTTTGTTTTTTAATTGACAGAAAAAGCCACAATTTTGTTGTGGTCTTCTGCGGAAGTTATTGGTTGTGAATGTGTTTCGCATGGTACTTTTTATTACTTTATGATGTGTAATTATTGTACTGCGAAAATGGGGGAGAGTAAAGGTTAGTTTAAGTTGGTTTGAAATGGTATAATATTTGAGTAATTTTAATTTTAAAAATATGATTGAGATAAATAATATCAATGATGTAAAAAGAGTAATTAAAAATGAAAATGTAAAAGTGTTTGGAATAGGTGGTACGCCAATCACTCGTACAGAAGCTCATCATTTTGTTGATGATTTTGAAGTTATTTGTTCAGTTGAAAATAAATTAGAAATATCTCAAATTAGTGAAAAAGTTAAAATAAAATGTTTTCCATTGAAAGATGAAAATGGAATATATATTAAAAAACCTTCTAAAATTTTAGAGAATAAAGATGTTCAAGATTATATAAGTATTGCGAGAAAAAAATATGATAAAATTGCGATTTTTGTATTGAAACCAGATAAATTATTAGAAAAAATATGTCAAAATAATAATTGGATTTTAATTGGAAATTCTTCAAATATTATTAAGAAATATAATGATAAAGAAGTGTTTCAGGAAATATTAAATGAGACAGATCTTAAAACAGGTACTTTTATTATTCAATTAGATCTATTAGAAAGTAACTTAGATTATATTTTTGACAAGTTTGGAGAAAAAATTGTAATACAATTTCCTGAAGTGAGCGGTGGTGGACACGGAACATTTTTCTTTGAGAGAAAAGATAAAGATATAATCATTCAACAAATAAACAATAGAATAAATATAATTAGTGAAAAGATATCTCCATCAACAAACATAATTATAAATAGTTTTTTTAGTGGACCAGCTTTGAGTATTTTAGGATCAATTACACAAAATAATGAGATTATTGTTGTAAATCCACAACATCAACTAATTGATATTAAAGAAGTTACAAAGTCAAAAAATGATGCGAGTGGGATATTCTGTGGACATGATTGGACTTTAAACATTCCTGAAAAAATTAAAAAACAAGCTATTAATATTTCAGAAAAAATTGGAGTTTATTTAAAAAAACAAGGAGTGGTTGGAATTTTTGGTACAGATTTAATGTGGGATTTGAAAAGTAATCAAGTTGTACCAATTGAAATTAATACACGTCTTACAGGGGTCTTTCCGTCTTTTGTGGATGTTCAATTAATTAATAATGAAGTTCCAATTTTAGCATTTCACATTTTGGATTTTTTGAAAATTTCTTATAAAGTTAGTGAGTCTTTTGTATATAGGAAAAATAATTTTTTAACAGGGGCTCAGTTAATTATTTTTAATAATCAGCCTTATTCAATTAGAATTAAAAAAACTGGAATTAAAAGTGGAATTTATTCTTTAAAAAAAGATAAATTATTTTTTGAGAGGGATGGTTTTGAGATGTCTGATATTCAAAATGATCAAGAATTTGTAGTTGTTGATAATGTTCCAGAAATTGGTTCAGTTTATGAAAAAAATAGAAAACTCCTTAGAATTATTTCTAAGGAGCCACTGGGTAAAAATTCATATAAATTAAATGAGTGGGGAAGAGAAATAGTTGAGAAAGTTTATGCTTCTATTGAGAGTGAAAAAATATAGAAGATTATTTTTAATTCATGATTTTTTATATCCTTAAAAAAGAAAATAAAAACTAACTATTTTTTTAGAGAGAGCTTAAACATTTCAATTAATTCTTTATACAGCTCCATCATATAAGGCTTTTCTTCTTTAGTAAAGAATAATCCAGGCATTGAATTAAATTCAACAATCCAAGGTTTTCCATTTTCATCAAACATAAAATCTACAGCAAAAACTCTTGGACAAAAGGAAATAAAGACTTCATTGACATGTTTAATTATTGGCAGTATTGATTTTGGTAATTTGTTTTTAGGAACAATTTTTAAGCTACCTCCTTGAGATAAATTTGCTAAATAGCTATTCTCTTTTGGCTCTCTTATATAAGAATAAATAATTTTTTCATTTATTATTACAACTCGTAAATCGTGCATAGAGTGACTGATATCAGGGACTCCTTTTGATGAGTCAATAAATTCTTGAAGTAAAAAATCACCAGAAAATTTAATTTTTTTTAAATCATCATTTTTGTTTAAAATATAAACATCTTTCCCACCGCTTTCTGATAAAGGCTTTACTACAAATTTAGTACTTTTAATTTTAGGTAAAAACTTACTTAAATCATTTTTATTTTTTACAATAAAACTTTTTTTACACCATTTTTTAAAAATTAAGCTGGTTGTAAATTTATCATCAATTAGTCTAGTGAAGATTTGATCATTTATGAATTTATAACTTTTTCCAATTAATTCTTTCATAAAGTAAGTTTCCATTCTAGCTTTGGTTTTGTCATAAATTAAGTCAGGTTTTATATTGCAAACTTTTTTCCAATTACTATTTTTTTCTTCGTAAATCCATGCATGTTTAAAGATATTCTTTTTGTAATCATATCACTGATATGAAGTTCTATACATTTGAATATTATTTTCCTTGCATAAAGTATAAAAATATTCATAGGAATATTTACAATCAAGGTTATTAAAAGGCTCTGCTTTTTCCCAATCACTTTTACCAAATAATATCATTACTTTTTTCATATTGTTTTATTGTTATCATTTATTAAAAATTCAGGTGTTTTTTCTAATTTTAGTTTATTTCAAAATTTAATGATTTCAAAAAAAGTTCAAAATTATGTTTTTTTATTTTTTTAGTACCAACTAACTGTAAAAAAACTAACCACAGAACTGTATTCATTTCTATTAATATGGGATTTTCATTATCGTCAAACATAAAATCTAAAGAATAATTTACATTAGAAAATATTGATAACTTTCCAACAATTTCTTTAGAAATTTCTATAACACTTTTTGGTAATTTACTTTTTGGAACTAAAACAACAGAACTTCCTTGATGAAAATTAGTAAATAAAGATCCTTCCTTTGCAATTCTGGAAAGAGCATATACTAATTTATTATTAGTATAGATTAACCTTAAATCAGCAACTTCATTTTTTTTAGAAAAACCAGGGATGCCTTTTGTGCTTTTTACAAAATTCTGCATAATAACAGGGTAATCGAAATTTTCATTTAAAGCTTGATTTTTTTTACCAATAAAAATACCAAATCCACCAGAACCATTTACAGGTTTTATAACAACTTGTGAACTTTTTATTTTTTTTAAAGAAACTAGGAGTTCATTTTTATTATTAACAAGTAAAGTTTTTGGCATATACTTATTAAATAGCATAGCTTGAGAAATTTTATTACCTGTAATTATTCTAAATAAAGGATGATTTAAAATAGGAATATTTTTTAAAATTTCCATTTTAATTTCAAGATATTTATAAGAATTTTTACCTGAGGTTTTATCAAAAATTGCTTGGGGTTTTATTTTTTTTGAAATTTTAATCCATTCTCCATTTTCAAATGTCCAAGCTTTAGTAAAACATTTATTCTTTTCATTAAACCATTTTATAGAAGCTCTGTAGAATTTTACATTATATTTTTCAGCTCTTTCATACCAATCTTCAAAAGCTAATTGAAAATTAATTTTATTTTTAGGAAAAGGATTTTTTTTATTCCAATCATCTCCATCGTATATTATAACTATATTTTTTTTCATAATTTTTATTAACTTATTTACTAACATCAATTAAAAAACTCGATAAATTTCTTTTACCAATAAGCATCTTATATCTTAATTCGCCCCGATCAACAATATTGACTCTAGCAATAACAACTTTCTTATCCATAACAAATTTAATCTTAACAACAGGACGAAGAGAAGAGCCACTAGAAGAAAAAACAATTGCTACAGTGTCTAAGTCAGGAATCAAATCTTTATATTTCAATAAAAAATCTTTTTTAATTAAAGATTCTTTTTCAGGTCTTAGACTATATTCAGATAAATCAATTTCATCAAACTTTTCTAAAGTTTTTTCAAAACCTAAATCAATCGCAACTTTTCGATCAATGGAACTAGAATAAGCTCCTGTATCTATCTTAGCCTCTAATTCTACTTCTTGTCCATCTTTTCCAAATAATTTTATTTTTTCGATAGAGCCAATTACACGTTTACCAGAAGTACTTTCTAATTCTTCTTCAATCTCACCACCAAATAAACTTTTTCCAACAGCCACACCTCGAGCTACGCTTTTAATTTTTAATCCCTCAACTCGTTCTAATCTTTTTTTTAATCCAGTCATATTGGCGATTTGAATTGCTAAACCAGGACGAGCGTTTAGTTCAAAAAAAACAGGTCCATAATTTTTATCGATAGCAATATCAGCCCCTAAAAAACCTAGTCCAGAAACTTCTTGAGCTTTTACTGCTAAAGTTAAAATTTCATTCCAGTGAGGAATTTTAATTCCTGAAAGTAATAGTCTTGAGCCTGGCAAATATTCTACAATTTTACCTTTGCCATGGACAGCAGTAGTAGTAACTCCTTGTGCCATATCAATCCCAATACCAATTCCGCCTTGTTGTAAATTAGCTTTTCCTCCAGAATCTTTTGTTGAAATCCGAAGCATTGCCATGATGGGAACTTTATTATAAACAATTACTCGAATATCAGGAATTCCTTTATAGGAATATGGTTTGAAGTCTTTTATGATTTGAGTTCTTTCTTCAAAGAACGCAATGTCAGGCATATTGGAAATAGAAAAGCCTCCATCTAAGATGCTTTGGACATGATTTTTCAAATCCTCAACATTCACTATTGATCCATCAGATTTAATCCATTCGTTTTCTACGCCTTTCTTTCGAGCATAAACTACTAAAATTCCACCGCCACCGAGTCCGTTATTAGGCTTTAAAACAAAGCTTGGTGGTAAAATACTCCAATCGAAATTTTCTAATGTTTTATGAGAAGAAATTTGAGCAATCAGTTTCAGAACAGGAAGCTTATTTTTTATTAAAAGTTTTTTAGAGCGTATTTTATCATCAGCTAACCTTTTGGCTCTTTTTAAGTTATTCGGTCGAATGTAGGTTAAATTTCTAGCATTCATTCCTAAAATGTTTCTTCCAGCTTTTAATAGTTCAAACATAAATATAATGCTGCAATCAGTAACTAGTAATCAGTAACTAGTAACCAAATCTAAGCACGTTAAATATAAAATTATATTTTTACAATTTTTTGAATCGTAATTTGAGATTTTTTATTCTAAAACCTACTGTCTTATTTTCTTGATAACTTCTCGGAAACGATAATATTCTGTTAAACGTAAACCTGTCCATTTACCAATAAAAATATTTAAAGGCAATATTAATAATATAACGAATGGATAGGTTAGGACAAAATCAATAATGCTATATCCAGTATATGTTTTTGGACTCATTAATGAATATCCTATAATTGCTATAATTAATGTTTCTATTGCTAAAATAGAAGCGGTCCTTGTTCCTTTTTCAATTTGAACAGCTACGAATTTTTCAACTAAAGTAATCATTATTAAAATTGCAACAATTGAAGCTGATGCAAAGCCTGTTCTTAAAGCAGACCCAGCTAAAGCTAGACAAACTAGTGTCGAAAAGGAAACTATAGTTATAGTTATAGCAACTCTAGGTAAATAAAGTAATCTCATTTTTTTCAAGATATAACGCATCATCATTCCTGTGGTTAAAACGATAAGATATATGGCAATGGCATATTTTAAATTCCAGAAATTTTCTTTGGCAACTTCCATGAAAGCTACAGTAATAATTGTTGGTGTATAAATTCCGAAAGCTTTAATTCCAAGGATTTGTCTTAAAATAACTACGATCGTTGCGATGATTGGGAAGAGCATTAATAAAACAACATGCTCTAAGGGCACGCCAGAATCAAGAAAAAATTGATTTATCCAAGGATGGATTTCTGTGTTTGTAAATAAATTTTCCATAAGGCATTAGTATTTTAGATAATTAGTATTTAGAAACGTTATAACTTAAAATTAAATATTGTTAATTTTTATTTAAATATTGTTGATAAATTCTAGAATTTAAATGACACAATGCTACAGCCAAGGCATCAGCAGCGTCATCTGGTTTTGGGATCTCTTTTAATTTTAGCACATTTTTTATCATTAACTGCATTTGTTTTTTGTCGGCTCGTCCGTAGCCTGTTAATGATTGTTTTATTTGCAGCGGTGTATATTCTCCAATTGGTAATTTTTTATTTTTTAAAATGTATAAAATTACGCCTCGAGCTTGAGCGACGGAAATTACGGTTTTTTTATTTTTAAAATAAAATAATTCTTCTACGGCTGCTTCGTCTGGTTTATATTCTTTAATCAATTCTTTTAAATCTGTTGCGATTAAATCTAAGCGTTCTGCGTCTGATAAATCTGACGATGTGGTTATTTGTCCGTAATCGATTGTTTTTATTTCTCTGTTTTCATTTTGTTCTAAAACGCCCCAACCAACAATTGCTGTTCCTGGGTCGATTCCGAGGACTCTGATTTTAGATTGGTAGACATTTAGATTGGTAGACATTTAGATTTTTTATTTTAATAATTTATAAAAAATATTCAGAAAATAGTAAAACTTTTTAAGTAAAAGTCTAAGCGTCTAATGTTCTAACTAATCTATGTCTTTTACATTATCAAAAATTTCTTGAACGTCATCTTGGCTGTCGATGATCTCGAAAAGTTCATTATACTTTATTTCAGTCTCTTTGTCAATATTGATTAGTTGTTTTGAGATATAGTTTATTTTTAAATCGCTTACTTTAAAATTTTCTTCTTCAAGTTTATTGTAAACTTTTTGTAAATCTGTTTTTTCGGTAATTACTAATATTTCGTTTTTTTCTATTATTTTTAAATCTTTTGCACCAGCTTCAATTATTTCTAATTCAGCAGATTCTAAGTCTTCAGTTTCTAAAATAAATTGTCCAACTTCTTCGAATTGAAAACTGACACTTCCGTTTGGTACGAATTTTCCTCCGTTCTTTTTTAATAATGATTTTATTTCGCTGACGGTTCGGTTTATATTATCGGTGGCACAAAGGATCATCATGGCGATCATTTCGTCTGTGTTGGTGGGGAAGTAGGCTTCGTAAAATACTTCTTCGATTTTTCCTTCGCCATTTTCTCCTAATCCTCTTTTGATGGCTCGCTGGATGTTGTCTTTGGGCATGTTGGCTTTTTTGGCTTGATCGATGGCTAGTTTTAGGCTCGTGTTTTTTTCTATGTCATCGCCTCCGTTTTGGACTAGGATTATTATTGCTTTGGCTAGACGGGTGAATACTTTGGATCTTTTTTTGTCTTGGGCTTCTTTGCGGTGTTTTATTCCTGACCATTTATTGTGTCCTGACATGGTTTTTTGGTTTAAGGTTTATTGTTTTTATTGTAGGGGTTATTTTTGAGTTAGTAAATAGGGGACTTGGTATTTGGAAAAAATTTTTGAAATTGGGCTTGACTTATTATTTTTATATTGATAGTTTTAAAATAGACTTGATTAGTTTATTTTTTAAACTTAAAAACGAGAGGTTTGTTATGCCGAGTTCAAACGATGTAGAACGCTATGTAAAAGAAAAAACATGCGATTGCGGCAAAGGAAAGCTAAATCTTTGTGCTACAAGAAGTAAACTTACAGGAAGGCTTCTTGCTCCTCGCGATAGAGCTTTAACGGAATATTGTCCATCCTGCAGGCAGGAAAGTAAATTTGAAGTTCATTGGCCTAAAGTAAGGTTAAAACCAATTTTCGAGAGAATTGATAATTCTAAAAGAATAGCTTTTTTACAAGGATTTACAAGGAGAAAAGCGATGACCAATGAAGAAAAAATAGATGGAAGGGGTTGTTTATATTTTATTATGGCTGGAATAGCAGCATGGATAACATTTATAATAGGAGTTTTCTATCGTGATGAAATATGGCAGTGGTTAAAAGTCATGTTTTAGGGGTTGGCGGGTATTTGTAGTTACAAATCCCGCCCTATTTTTATTTAAACAAGCTTTACAATTTTAAAATTTTCAGTTAAAGTAAAATTTTTATTTTCTATAAATACAAAAGCGATCACTTTATTTTTGAATAATGCTAAATAATTATTTTTAAAAATATTTGTTAAAAAAGAATTAACCACAGGTAAATTTTTACTTAAAAATAAATTAAGTTTTTCTGAAAAACTATTTAGCCAAAAAACATTTTTAATCTCAGATTCGTTTTTATTTTCAGTATCTTTAGTAATAATTTTTCTGGCAATTTTTTGTTTAAAATTTTCTTCTTGCCAGTTTTTTTCATTCAATAATGCTTGAGCGATTATTTCTTGAACTTCAGGATTTTCTAATCCACTTTCTGCACTACTTATCCACTGCCATTCACCGTTAATTTTTTCATACGACTCATCATCTTTAATCTTATCTTTTTCATAATAAACTTTATCCACAACTTTTCCATCGGGTTGTCGTAATTCAATAAAACTTTTTCTATTTGGTAAAGAAAGCACGGAATGTTCCCTAGTGATTTTTTTACGTTCTTTCTTTTTTATTTCTAATTTTTCTCTGATCGGATGATTAACTAATTTATCTTCTTTAGCTCCAGTAGCGATACTCCAATTCTCTAAATTAATTTTTTCTCCTGATTTATTTTCAATAACAATATATTCATTTAAAGCATCTAGACCTTTTGGATTGGGAACAATTTTTATTATTTTTATATCATGTTTTGGATATTTTTTCACTTCGATTGTAAAGTTTTTTACAACCTCTTCGCTTTCATCTTGAATTCTTAAACTTCCATAATAAATTCCAGTTTTTAAATATTTATGTTTAGTTTCAGCTTTGTAACTTTTTCGTCCGTCGCCAAAATCCCAGCGAATTTTTAATTCTTCACCATCGATATCGAAAGCTTTGACTGCAAAATTTGTGTAAACGTTTTTATAACTTTTTTTATCGATTTTGAAATCTTTAATTTCAGGTAAATTGTTAAATTTATTTTTTGCATTGGGTGTTAGAAATTTACTCCAGCGCCAATTATTACTTTTTAAATCAAAATTGTAAGAAATGCTTTCTCGAGCACTTTCGTAATTTATTTCTGATTTAATTTTTTCGTTTGGTGCGATTAAATAAACAGTTTCACCTCCAGAATTATTTAAGGCAAAATCAAAATCTTTTCGGTAAATTGTAAAATAAGAATTAGCTGAAATTTTTTGCTCTTTGTTAAAAATATAATTACTAGATTTTGAACTATCTTTCATTATCCAATTTTCTAAATTAACTTCAAAATTGTTTGGGTTGTAAATTTCGATAAATTCTTCAGTTGCTTCGTCGCCGATTGGGTTGGGTAAAATTTCAGATAGTTGCAGTTTTGGATATGTTTTAGTTAAGGGGTTTTCATTGTTTTTTTCATTAGGAGTTGGATTAATCCAGTACCAATTTTTTTCATCAAAATTAAATGATTGTCCTTCAGTTGTTTCTTGATATGAAATGTCGTATTTAATGTTTGGATTAGGTGAAATCAAAGTTAAAGTTACGACATCACCTTCAGTTGCATTATTTCTCAAATCGAAAATTTGATTATTATTCTCATTAGTTAAAATTAAAAATTCGTTTCCTTCAATTTTTTCATTATCAAAAATAAATTCTCTTTTTTGTCTCAGGAGTAGAGTTTTTATTTTTAGCAATATATTCTAATTTCCAATTTTTTAATTCAATAAGTTCATCATTTGGATTGTAAATTTCTATAAACTCTTGGTTATCATCACTTCCGATTGCATTCGGAAAAATTTCATTAATAAAAATTTCTGGATAATTTTTAGTTGCGGGGTTTCCTAGATTTTTTTCTCCTGGCGTCAAGTTGATGATGTAATTTTCATTTTTGTCAAAATTAAAAGATAATCCTTCAAAGGAATTTTCATAAGAAAAGATTGACTGAATATTTGGATTTGGGCTTTCTAAATAAATTGTGTCAGTGTCATTATTTAAAGTAAAAGAAAAATCTTTTTTATTATAAAAAACTAAGTATTCAAAGGGCTTAATTTCAATATTTTTTAAAACTGTTTTTGTGGTAGATGTGTCGTGTAAAATCCAACCGTTTAAATTTACAGTGGTATCGTTGGGATTATAAATTTCTATAAATTCATTTTCTGTATCTGTTCCTTTGGGATTTGGTAAGGCTTCATTGATGATTTATGCACAATCATTATCGCAAGCAATGCCATCTTTATTACCATCACGTCGTGAACAGCCACAAGAATTAAGTTGATACTGAGCTTCTTTACAAGAACTCATTTGAGGACATGTTTTTTTACAATTACATGTAAAGGAGCTAGTTGATTTTAGATTTGTAATTTTTTCAGCCGCCGCTTTTTCTTTCGTTAATTTTTCAGCCGCCGCTTTTTCTTTTTCAATTTGAGCTGCTTTTTCTTCTTGTATTTTTTTAAGAGCAACACGTTCTTTTTTTTCTTCCTCTGCTTTTTCTTCCGCTAATTTTTCAGCCTCTGCTTTTTCTTTTTCAATTTGAGCCTCTTTTTCTTTTTCTTTCGCTAATTTTTCAGCCTCTGCTTTTTCAATTTGAGCCTTTTTTTCTTCTTCCTTTGTTTTTTTATCAATACTACTTTCTTCTTGTGTATTTTCATTTACAGATGTTGCCTCTACCTGTTTAGTTGGGGTTGGATTTTCACAGGCACTTAAAACTATTGTAAGTAATAATAAAAATATAATTTTTTTCATATTTTTCACTTTTTAAAAAATTAACTTAATTTATTATAACATTTACAATTCTCAAAAAGTCAAATAAATAATCTGCTAGCGTTTCACTCTTAAAAAATTATGTTAATTTAAATTAAAAAATAAATAAAAAATAAAAACGAAAATATTTTTTTGAAAGATTTTTGAACATGTATTTTTTGGAGAAAACGAAAAAAACAATAGATTTATAAAATCTATTGAATATTTTTTAAGTTGTTAATTAAAAACTGCTAAATTTAGCAGTTTAGATTTTTATTTATTTTTCTGTGTTTTTCGCTGTAACTTTTTTGTCATCACATTTTTTCTTTTTATAAAAAGTTTTGCGTTGATTTTTGCTTTGCAATTCTATTAGAATTGCTTTTATATTATATGGATTTGGTACTGATCGGAAAACAAATTTTGATTGTTCAGCAGCAGTTTGAACATGAACATGACCGTAATTCAAAATAGTTGGAATAAATCCAGAAACATTAGTTGATATATCTTGAATTTGCAAAAATCCTAATTCACTAACATGTCGAGAAAATAAACCTTTTTGTTCAACATTAATCACACGTTTATTGGTGATGATCCAAACATCTAAATAATAATCAAACCAAATTACAAAACTATAAACCCAAATTATTAAAAGTAGTAAAGATTGAAAAAAATAAAATATAATTTCAGAGTATGAACTATTAAAGTCACTAAAAATATATGGGTTTAAAATTACGCCGACTAGCATTATGAGAAGTAAAAGAATGACAGGAAAATATTGTTTTAAAATATCAAACCAGTGGCGATGAAAAATATGAAGAATTCTTTCATTAGCGGCAAGGTTTGAAAAATGATAATCTATTGGTTTCATAATGATTGATAATAAAGATCGGAGGGTGGTGAAAAATTACCAAAAGGAATTTGGATAAAAAAATAAATGTTAGCGATTATTAAAGTGGTGGTAATTATGAAAAAAATTATTATCATTGGGCTGGTTAGTTTGGGATTGATAGAATATTTTTTTAGATGATAAGTTGCTAAAAATCCGATGAATAGGATTCCTAGTATAAATATGAAGTATAGGATTGTTAGAGTTATTTGCATTATTTTTGAAAAGTTATTCTACACAACCAACATACCTTATCTGATCAACATCTGCTATATTTAAATCTTTATAAATTTTGTCAAAATCTACTTTATTTCCATTACAAACTAAATCATTTTCTATTTTATATTTATTTTCTAAATTTTTAAATTCTTTATTTTTAATTAGAGCTTCATTGGCACAATAAAGATCATCAATATCATGTTCACAATCTTCGACATATTTAGTTTCAGCTATTTTTTTAAAGCTATTATCATTTAAATTTATTTCATAAAAATCAGCTGTAGCAACTCCTGCATCACCAAAACCACTTCTTAATATAATAGAATTTTTATTTTTATTAAAATAAACTATTTTAGTAATCTTTAACTTTTCATTTCCAATATTATTAAAAATAACATTATTTTCACCACTAGATAAATTATAAGAACCAACAGAACACTCATCATTAGCAATAAAATTACAAGGTCCTTTCAGATAAAAAATTTGATTGTTACCTATAAAAAAACTGGCTATAGAATTACCCGAACTATCACCTATATTCAAGCTTTCAATTTTTAAATTATTTAAATCAAGACTTGATAAATCTTTATTTTCATTAATAAAATAAATTTGATTTTTATAATAAAAAGAATTACGAAAAGGAACTCCATCTAAAGAAATCATTTCCTTCTTTTCTTTAGTATTTATATTATAAAGAAAAAATTCTATTTTTTCACCGCCCATGCCATCATTTAAAAGTTTTCTTTCAACAAAAAAAATATTTCCCTTTTCTGAAACATTATTATTTTTTTGAATTTCAATATCTTTTTCTACATTTTCAGCAACATTACTTTCCTCTTCAGCTAAAATCTCCTCTTTTTTAATTTCATTTCTATTTAAAGATATTGAATTATTTCTTAAAACATAAAACAACAATACCCCTATTACTCCCAATAGAAAAACAATAATCGAAACGTAAATCAACTTTAAATTTTTTTTCATATATTTAATTTAAACAAAATTATAATAATTTATCTTGCGAGCTAGATTTCTCAATATGTTCATAACCCAACTCTGTAACTATTCTACCCCGAGGTGAACGAGTAATCAAGCCCAACTGCATCAAAAACGGTTCATAAACATCCTCAATAGTTTGCACTTCTTCAGATAACGCATTAGCAATAGTTTGAATTCCGACTGGACCACCTTTAAATTTTTCAATAATTAATTTTAAAAAAGCACGATCGGTAGATTCTAATCCTTTATCATCAACATCTAACATTTTCAAAGTTTTTTCAGCGACAAAATCGTCAATACTTTCATCATCATGAACTTCAGACCAATCACGAGCTCGTTTTAAAAGGCGGTTGGCAATACGTGGAGTTTGGCGAGCAGACTTTGCTAATTTTTTAGCTCCCTCTAACGTTACTTTGCAATTTAAAATTGAGGCATTTCGTGTAATGATTTCCTTGATATTATCTTCTCCGTAAAACTCAAGTCGATGAATTACGCCAAAACGATCTCGCAATGGACCAGTCAAAGATCCCATTCGAGTTGTCGCTCCGATCAAAGTAAATTTAGGTAAATCAATTTGTAAGGCTTGTGCACTCGGACCTTTTCCAACTACTAAATCAAGTTTGTGATCCTCCATGGCAGGGTAGAGAACTTCTTCAACAGATTTATTCAATCGATGAATTTCGTCAATAAAAAGAACATCGCCATCTTGTAAATTTGTTAAAATAGAACCTAGGTCGCCAACTCGTTCGATTGCTGGTCCAGATGTGGTTTTTATATTTACATTCATTTCTTTAGCAATAATATTTGCTAAAGTTGTTTTTCCTAATCCTGGTGGTCCGTAGAGAAGTACATGTTCTAAAGATTCACCTCTTTTTTTTGCGGCTCCGAGAAAAATTTTAAGTTGTTTTTTTATTTTTTCTTGTCCGACATATTCATCTAATTTTTGTGGTCGCAAAGTTAATTCAAAAGAATCATCTTCTGTTGTTTCTACAATTTTTGTCTCTTTATTATTTTCAGGTTTTTCGCTTTGTTTTTCAATCATTGGGATGGATAGTTAGATTTTAAGATGTTTGGGTTTGTAAAAATAAATTTAGATTGTTTATAATAAAGTGCTCGCCGCACGGGCTATGATACATATCCGCAGGGGTTTGTTAGTGGCAAACCCCTACATAATTTTAAGTTTATTGCAGGGCAGGCACAAGGCACTGCCCCTACAAAATTATACTTCCGTAGGGAACGGTTTGAAACCGTTCCCTACAATCTTGCTGGAAGTAGTGTGTCGTAGACCACCCATTCTGACTTTAAATATTTTGAACTATGGAGGTGTCAGTATGGTTACATTTTATAAAATAAAGTTTAAAATGACTGTAGAATTGGGGATTTTTTGATATTATTAATTTTTTCTCTTCCGCTCATTATAGCATCGCTTGACACGATTTCAAAATCGTGATATTATACGGGGTCACATTAACAACAGGGAAAAATTATGTAATAGTAATTTTAGGACTGTAGACAGTTTGGGCTTTCTATCTTTTAGCCTAAGCACGGGAGTTGTTTTGTCCAGACTGGGTAAGGTGGTTTCGGCTGCGTTATTCCTCGACTCTTCTCTCACCTCATCAATCATTGATTATTGAGTATTGTCTACAGCCTTGAGATTGTTATCACTTACATTAAGTTAAGTGCAAGATTTGAAAAAAATCAACCTAAGTTTTGAGGTTGATTTTTTAATTTGAACTATTTTTAATTGAAAACCAGTCTCCGTTCGTTATAAAAATAATGTGATCTAAAAAATTAAGTCTGAGAATGTCAGCACCTTTTTCTAAAACATCGGTTGTGGTGATATCTTGTTGGGAAGGTTTTAAATCGCCAGTGGGGTGGTTGTGCAAAACTACAACTCCTGTTGCTCGAGCGACAATAGCCGGTGAAAAAATTTCTCGAGGGTGGGTGATGGTTTGGCTGATTGTTCCAATCCCGACGACTTCTGCACCCATACACCTTCCTCTGGAATCGACGAATAAAACGATCAAATGTTCTTTTTTCCAGTCGGTTATTAAGTCTTTGGCGATTTCAACAGCGTCTTCTGGAGAATCTATTTTTTTCTGTTCGTTGTTGAATTCTTTTTTTAGGGGGTTGTTAGGTTTGATCTTCATGCTTTTGCATTTTAGGTTTAAATAAACTTGCTTATTTGGCAAATTTATTATATTATTATACTTTAATTTAATTATACAACAAATTGATGAAAAAAACATCTTCTACTAATGAATCAGATTATAATCATGAAATAGAATACACTGAGGTTGAGCCTTGCGATGAATTTTATGAGACTTTTTCTGATGAGGAGATTTTGGATATTATTCGAAATCTAGAATCTTCGAGGGTAATTGATTTAAAATATACTTACTATGGTATTGGAGCTAAATATTGGAATTCTTTTGTAAATGATATAACTACTGCCTCTGCCGAGAGAGAATTGCTAGAGCATGTTTTTGATTTAATCTTACAACACATCAAAAAATTTGATATTGATCAAGTTAATTTAGTTGATATTGGAGTAGGTAATGCCTTACCTGTAAAGAAGCTTATACAAAAACTTCATAACAAAGAAATTTTGAATAAATACATAGGCTTGGATATTAGTCAAGAAATGTTTAAATATGCTGAAGAAAATATAAAAAAAATTATTCCAAAAAGTAAGCTAATAATGTATAAATGTGATATTGAGAAGGATAATATTTATTCAAAACTTTATAAAAATAAAAAAAATTCTAAGAAAAAAGTGTGCAATATATTAGTTGAGTTGGGTAAAACAATTGGTAATCATGGAAATGTACTCACTGTATTGGAGAATATTCATAATAGTTTAGATAAAGAAGATTTGTTTTTTGTTTCTGATAAAATTTTACAAAAGCAAAACATTATTAATAGTTCTCAATTGTTTACTCCTGGAATTTTACAAATGTTTACTTGGATTTTACAATATACAGGAGTTGAAACAACCTCTTTAGATTTTTCTTATCATTATGATGAAGAAAAAAGTTTGCGTTATATAATAGCATCTTTAGATAAAAGCTATTCAATTTGTTTTAAGGTTTTTGGAACAACTCGAAAATTAGTTTTGCCCAAAGGAACTGAAATTAGAATTTTTAATCACTCCCCCCTTGATTATGCGGAGGTAATTAAATGGTATGAAAAAACAGGTCTTTTTTTGTCTTCCCTTAACACTACTTCAGATAAAAGAGAGGCTTTAGTAGGATTTTCTTTGGAAGTGAATGATGAGTAAAAATTTTTAAACTTTCTTGAATTTAAAAACCACCAAATATTTTTGGTGGTTTTTTTGTTTTTTGCAGATTTTTAAATTTCTATAAATCAGTAACCCGCCCAATCTCATTAAAACTCGTAGCCCCTTCCAAAACCTTCAAAACACCATCTTGCGTCATCGTCAACATACCATTCTCAATCGCCTTCTTTTTAATTACAGAAGCCATTTCATGATGAGAAATCATTATTCGTAACTCATCATCCATTACAAAAATCTCACTAATAACAGTACGACCTTTATAACCAATTCCATTACATTTTTCACAGCCAACAGGTTCATATAAATAACTCATTTCAGGAATCGGAAAATCAATTTTTGGACTTAAAGTTTCAATAACTTTTTTTATAGCATTTTTTTGCTCATCAGTAATTGCAACTTTCTTTTTACAATCGCAAAGTTTTCGTATTAACCTTTGAGCGATGAACGCATTAACAGAAGTAGTAATATCATCGGTGCCAATTCCCAAATTTAATAATCTTTGAATGGCTCCAACAGCGTCATTTGTATGTAGTGAAGAAATCAACAAATGCCCAGTTAAGGCGGCATTCACTGCAGTTTTAGCAGTTTCATCATCACGAATCTCACCAACCAACATTATATCTGGATCTTGACGAAGAAGTGATCGCAAAGCGGACGCAAAAGTATAATCATTTTTCTTATCAATTTGAGTTTGTAAAATCCCGTCTAACTGATACTCAATTGGATCTTCAATCGTTATAATTTTAACTTCAGAATTTTGAATTTCTTTTAGCACACTGTAAAGAGTAGTGGTTTTACCAGAGCCAGTTGGTCCAGTATTTAAAATTATTCCATAAGGTTTTTTAGCTTCATTAATAATTTTTTTCAAATTATAATCTCTAATTCCAAGTTTGCGAATATTTAAATCCACAGTCTCTCTATTCAACAAACGCAATACAACTGTTTCACCAAATCCGCCAGCAATAATTGAAACACGAATGTCCATTTTAAAATCATCTTCATCGATAGGTGTTTCATAAACAACTCGGAAACGACTGTCAGAAACTCCTTGCCGAACAGTAGTTGGAATATTACTTAATTCCTTAATCTTTCCAATTAGTGAAGGGTAGTTAATCAAAGGAATTTCTGCCATATCTTGCAAAACTCCATCAATCCTCATTCTAATAAAAACTTTTTCTTCTTGAGGCTCAATGTGAATATCACTAGCTCGTAAAAATTTTCCATAAGCGAAGATTAAGGGGAGCATGTCTTGATCGGTGGCACCATTAATTTTTTCATTAACAAAATCTTTTTTGTGAGATGGCTCTTGCGATATATTCTGTTTTTCAATATCAACAAAAACACCACGAGAAAGTGTTTGAAACATTAAGTCGTCATAAAGTTTTTTAATCAAATCACTTTCAGAAGCTACTCGGAAAATTTCTTCCATCGAGGTTACTCCGTTAATAGCTTTTAAAATACCGTCTTGAGTCATGGTAATAAAACCTTCTTCGATAGCAGCTCTCATAATTTCGGTTTCACTATCCATGTTTAAAATTAATTGTTCAATTTTTTCGCTAATTGTCAAAACTTCGAAAATACCAATTCGTCCTTTGTAGCCAGTGTTGTTACATTTTTTGCAACCTTTTGGTTTATACAAATTATAAACTGTTTTTGGAATAGCAACTTTAGCCTTTGGGGATATCAAAGTTAACATTTGTAGTATGGTTTCAATAGTTTCTTGAGCAGGTTCATATTTTTCTTTGCAATCACATAGACGTCGAACTAGTCTTTGTGCCATAAAGATATTTGTAGCTGGTGGAATTAGGGTTGGTTTTACGCCTAACTCTAGTAGGCGGGAAACAGTTGCTGGTGCATTATTTGTATGCAAAGTGGAGAGTACTAAGTGCCCAGTTAAAGCAGCATTAATGGCTGTATCAGCGGTTTCATCATCACGAATCTCACCAACTAAAATTACATCAGGGTCTTGACGAACGATAGCACGAAGACCTTTGGAAAAAGTATAATTTTTATTTTTAGAAACTTCAGTTTGGGAAATTCCCTCTATTTCATACTCGATTGGATCTTCAATTGTTATAATTTTCAGATCAGGGGTTTTAATATAATTTACTAAAGTATAAAGGGTGGTAGTTTTACCAGATCCAGTTGGTCCAGTGGTTAGAATCATTCCAGTATTTTTAGTAGTAGCGTTTTGGACATCTTCAGCAGCTTTTCCAGTTAATCCTAATTCTGACATGTGAACGTTAACTGATGCATTATCTAAAAGACGCATCACAATTCCTTCAAATTTTTTTCCAGGAATTGTGCTCACACGAACATCAATGTTACGATGATTATTTATACTAAAAGAAAAGTGACCATCCTGAGCTTCTTTTTTAATATTAATTTTCATTTTGCTCATGAGTTTAATACGAGAAAGAGCAAGTTTGTAAGTTTTGTGGGGGAAGTTAACAATGTCTTGTAAAACACCATCAATTCTGTAGCGTAAACGCACATCTTTTTTTTGTGGCTCAAGATGGATATCACTGACATTTAGTTTTATTGCAGCAGAAAAAAGGATATGTAAGAGTTCAGTGGTCGGCATTGAGTCAATTTTATTTTTTAAATCAATCAACTTTCCGATTCCTTCATTAAAATTTTCTAATTCTTCACCAGTAAGCATTAAGCGCATCACATCAATTGAGTCGATAAAATAAGCGCCACGGTATTGTCTCAGGGACTGTTCTAAAGATGAGGGAGAGATTACATATAATCTAATGTCCCAGTTGTTTGTTTCTTTTAGTTCATTTAAAAATATTAGAGCCTCTTTATTCAATGGATCAGTTGTTCCAACTCGAATTAAACTTCCAGCTCTATAAAAAATTACCAAATTGTGTTTTTCAGAAAGTTCTTGTTTGATTAAAGATACATCATCACTGTTGATAGGTAATAAGTTTAAATCAGCATAGCCCAGTCCTAATTTTCTAGCAATTCGAGAAGCGTATTCTTCAGAGCCTTTGTCTTTTAGACGTTCTATTTCTCGTCGGGTCTCTTCTTCATGCAGCGGTTGCATTTTTTGAATTGGTTGTGTTACTTTTACCATAGTTTTTTTTATTTATTTTCTTTTAGTTTAACAGTTTTTAGGTTTAAATAAAAGGGAGGTTGATCTTTAATTAGACATTCTGTGATTGACTCGAGTCATTTTTAAAGCTACAATTATATTCATAAAATTAAAATAGTTTACTTGTATATTTTTGCAAGTTTTAAAATTGACAAAAAATTATGAAAAAAGAAATTATAGAAAAAATAGCTATTGGAACAGGTGTAGTTTTTTTGACGGCTGTTGTTATGATCTTTTTGATATTGAAAAAAGAGAAAAATGATCTTCAGAATGAATTGGTTATTGATGAAATAAAGAGCGTTGAAATTGAAGAAGAAAATGATATTAATGAGACAGTAAATGTTGAAGAAGAAAGTGTTGATTCTAAAAAAGTTGGAGATAAAAAAGAATTTTTTGAAGAAGTTGAAAATTTAGCTAGTTTAGAAAAAGATATTGAACTCAGAGAAATTGAAGAATATGAAGATGAAAAGGAAGAGATAGAGAAAGAGAAAAAAACAGATAAAAAAGAGGAAAAAATAATAACAGATAATGTTTTAAAAGAAATTGTTAAAGATAAAGAAGGAAAAAGTGAAAAGATTTTGTTTTTCAAGACTTACTGTCAGACTTTTTATGGTGATAAGTGTACAAAATATCATACAGCCATTCATTCGTTTGACATTAGCGATGAAAGCGTGAAAGAAATATATGATTTTGGAGATATAGGAGACAAAGGCGGAGGTTTTTTGTTAGAGCCAGATGATAAAAAGGTATTTTTTCAAACCAAAAGTGGTGGAATAACAGAGTTGAATTTATCTAATAATAGTTTACGATCAATAATACAAATGAATTATCGGAGTAAAGTTACTGATATGCTAATTGAGGATGATAAATTTTTCTATTTATCAGGAAGCTGTGGGGAAACTGATAAGTCTGATTGCATTTTGCAATATATGGATATGTCTAATAATTTTTTTAATAAATTTATTGCTAGTGATATTAAAAGTAAAGAGCTGAGACTTAATACAACGGGTTCTATTACTTTAGGAAGTTATAATAAATCTAAAAAATCCTTATATTTTTTAAAGAGTAAAGTAAGGAATTCGATGGACGGTAGTTTATATAAAGTTAATATTGATAATGGTGATATAAAATTAGTAGGTAAATTTGGTGATGATGGATATGAAAAATCATTTAAGAAGCGTTATTCAATGGAAGCAGATGATGAACGTGAACATTGTGAAGATTTAGGTATTTCAATTGACTTAGATAAAATAGTTGATGTAAGTTCAAAGGGACGGGATGAGGGGCGGTATACTTTCTATAATGTTCTTGGATGTGTTGAAGATTAGATTTTTAAAGAGCTTTTGATTTTGTGGGATTTTTTTATTTACGATTTTTAGTTTAATATACTTAACGGTGATTGAAAAAATTGTTTTTATGACTTATAATTATTGGTTAGTTGTTGTTTAAAAATCTGATAAAAATAACCTAAAAAAAGAGGACTATCTAATGAAAAAGACAGTTTTGGTTGTTGGTGCAAGTAAAGGTTTGGGTTTGGCAATAGTTAATTTTTTGAGAAAAGAATATGGAGAGGAGTTTCAAATTATTGGTGTTTCTCGAACAAGAGGAGATTTGCCAAAAGAGGTGATTCATCTGCCTTGTGATATTTGTGATGAAGAACAACAAAAAAAGACAATCGATTTAATCAAAAGTGCTTATCAGCAGATTGACTATTTTATTATGTCGGTTGGCGGAATTAGAGATGACGTTGATAAGGAGTATAAGTTAAATTATATAGCTCCTAAAAATTTCATCAATGAGCTGCTAGGCATAGTTGATCATTACTTGGTGATTTCCTCTTTTTCTGCAAAAGATCCAAATAATTACCGTTTTAAGCAAGGTGGTTATAGTTGGGCGAAAGGCTGTTTATCTAGCTGGGTTTTTTATTTAGAAAAAGCAGGTATTGTCTCTGTGACTTTAGTTGAGCCAGCATTTTTTTATACTGAGCTTATGAAAAAAGTCAAGGATCCCTTTTTCCCAGCTCGTGTTGAGGTAGTTGCAAAAAGGTCAGTAAAGGCTATGTTAGACAAAAAGAAACATAGTTACCTTTCTTATTTTACAGTAATTTTAGGAGTATCATCTTCTATATTGCCAAGATTTATGATGCGACCAACAGATTTTTTGTTAGTTCAAATTTATCGTTTGTCGGTAAAGATAGTCAATTGGAAACTGAAAAATTTCAAGTTTTGACTTTTAGGTTGAATGATGTTATAATATTAACATCGGGTGAGTAAATAGCTTTTAAAGCTGTTTACTCATTTTTTATTGATAAAAATCATCTATCTCGTTTGTCGACAAAAAAGATAGAACAAAACAAAAACAAAATGTCTCAAATCCTTACTTTTCCAACAGACAAAAATACCATTGAACAAGCTTTAAGCAGTGAATCCAATGGCTTTAAAGAAATAAAAAAAATAGTAACTTCTTTTTTTCGTAAAAAAGTGGTTTTGTTTGGTTTAATAATGTTACCAGTTGGCTCAGCTGGGGCAGGAATTACTTTGTATGTGGATGAAAATTCCAGTTCTGAATTTTCAAAGCCAGTTGTAATGAATGAGACTGTAGTAAATTTAGAAGAAGAAATAAACTTAGAGTTTTCAAATCCAATTTCTAAAGTTGAAGAATATGAAAAAAAGATTGCTGTTTATCCAAGTGAAAATTTGGTGTTTACTTGGGATCTTGAAAAAACTCATTTAAAAATTACTCCTGTAAATATTTGGCAACCTGAAACTGAATATACATTGTCAGTGCCTAAAGTTAGTCTTGAGGATAATACACCATCTTATTTATTTACTTTTAACACATTAGCTTATCCTAAAATTATAAAAACAACCCCAGCTGAAGGTGAACAAGGATTTGTTTTTGATCAAGATAATAAAGTTTCAATTCAGTTTGATAAAAATACTGATGATTTTGATATTCAAGTAGTTTCACGACCATTTATTGAAACAGAACAAAGCTATGATCCTGAAAACAAAACGTTGATTATTACGCCGTTAGAGGAAGTGAAAAATTTTGGTTCTCATACAATTACAGTATTTGTTAAACATAAGAAACAAGAACAGCGTGATTTTTTTCCAATAGGAGCTTTGACATTCAGTACTCTTTTGCCAATGCCTGAGGAGTGGCCTGAACAGTATAAAGAAAGATTAGAAATTGCACGTAAATCTACTGTGGCTAAAGTTAAAAAGGGTAAATATATTGATGTAAATTTAAATGCTCAAATAACTACTTTGTTCGAAGATGGAAAATTTGTTGAAAATTTCGTGTCTTCAACTGGTGCCACTGATACTCCAACTCCCACAGGAGAATTTCAGATCTACAATAAACATCCTTATGCTTTGTCTAATATGTTTCAAGTTTATATGCCTTATTGGATGGCTTTTACTCCGGATGGTTTGTATGGATTTCATGATCTACCTGTTTGGCCAGAGGGGCATCCTGATATGCCTGAGGGAGGCAAGGAGAGTATAAATAGTATTGGTTCTCCGGTTGGTCCTGGTTGTGTTCGGCACAATGCTCATGATTCTCAGGAGATGTACGAGTGGGCGGAAGTTGGAACCAAGGTTGTTATTTATTAAAATATTAAATAGAATATTTATGATTTATTGAGATTGTTAAGTTTATCTTTTGTGTAAAAAATGTATTATTTATTATGCCATTCCTAATAAAATACTCCACACCTTAAATAAGAGATAATTTGTTTTTCTCTTCTTTTAAATAAAATAAAGATTGTGGAGAGATTTGTTGATTCTGATATAACTAATTGTTTTTTTGCAGACAGGACTTCAAACCCTGTTTTTACAGGGGACGAATCCCTGTCTGCTAAGTTTTTCAATTCATCTCTAATACTTCTGATACCATCTTTAATAAATTATTTTATACCTTAAATAAAGTATTGTTTGTTTGTTTTTTATTTTAAATAATAAAATTAAATCAGGATTATAGAAGATTTTGTTGGTTTTGGTGTTATAACTCCTAATTTAAAAACCACCAGTTAAACTGGTGGTCTTTTACTTCCTAAATAATTTTTTTAACAACGTTTTTATAATCATCCATTTCCATGAGAAAAGAAATTGTTTTTGCTAATCTATTGCTATCATGTCGGATAAATGAGCGATTATCAGCAATTTCATCATTCTTTCTTTTTTTAGCGGCGGACGTTTTTAAAATATTTGCTAGGACAACTTGATAATTTCTTTTTTTTCTATCTTCTTTATTAAATTCAACAATCGATTTTTTGCCTTCACGTTTCTCATATTTTTCAATTAAATTTTTTCGAGGTTTTTTATCGCTACAGATAACAAAGTCAATCCGTTTTTTTCCGAGATAACTATTAATGGAATCAACATAATCATCTACGCTAAATTTTTCTGTTTGACCTTTTTTATTTGTTAAATTGCAATTGTAAATAACTTTGGCTTTTGATTTTTGGATTGCTTTTGAGATTCCTTCAACTAATAAATTTGGGACTATTGATCCGTAATGATCACCAGGTCCGATGATGATTGCGTCTGCTTTTTGAATGGCTTGTAAAGCTTTTTTGTGAGTTTTTGCTTTTGGTTTTAAATAGACTTTGCTTACACTATACTTTCGGACATCTTTATTGTGATCGAGCCATTTTTCGCCAACTAAAACTTCTTTGTTTTTTAGTTTGATACATAAATTCATTTCTTCTTCTGATACAGGTATTACTTTTCCTTTGATATTTAAGATGTCAGAGATATGTTCTACACCATTTAAAAATCCACCTTCTGTTTTTTCTAAAGCACTTAAAAATAAATTTCCGAAATTGTGTCCTTCTAGCTCGCCTTTTTCAAATCTGTAATTCATTAAATTTCTTAAAGTCTCAGAAGAATTGGAAAGTGCGACTAAACATTGGCGGACATCTCCTGGGGGAAGTACACCTAATTCATCTCTTAATCTTCCGGTTGATCCGCCGTCGTCTGCCATGGAAACGATTGCGGAAATGTTTAGGGGGTATTTTTTTAATCCTGAAAGTAAAGTAAAGCTTCCTGTTCCGCCTCCAATTGTGACTATGTTTTTCATTTTTTTAAATTTAAAATTTAATGTTTCTAGTCTTTGATAAATTATAGTTTTTATGTGAGGATTTTGCAAGGGTTTAAGTTTCTTGTTTGACATTATAATTTTTTGAAGTGATGTATTTATGGTTTTGTGATTTTTTGTGGGGGATTCTTCACTGCATAAATTTTTTTTATAAAAAATTTATTGCGTTCAGAATGACAGTAAATTTTTTAGAATTTAGAAAAAGGTTAAATGGTGAAAAGCCCGTGCGGCGAGCACTTTATTTATTTTATGAAATTTTAATGGAGGGGCTTGCGTAAATTTTAAAAATAGTTTACTATATAGAGAGTATTAATTAACTAATTCTCGCGTAGGGTGGTAGGGTGGTAATTTAGTTTACGACTTTATTGCAGGATTAAATATATATGTTAACCAAAAGGCAAAAGGTAAATGCAACAAAAGAAGTAATTAGACATAAGACGGATACTGGGTCTCCAGAATATCAAATCGCTCTTTTTACGACACGGATTAAGAAATTAACGGCACACTTGAAGAAAAACATTCATGATTTTCATTCTCGACGTGGTTTGTTGAAGATGGTAGCTAAAAGGAAAAAACTTTTGGATTACTTGTCAAAAAATGAGCCTAAAACTTACAAGACAATTATCAAGAAGTTTGAGTTAAGAGAGCGCAAATAATGCGCTTTTTTAATTGGTTTTGAAATTTGATATTATTTTAATGAGGAGTTAAAAATTATTAAGTTGAGACAATTAGAAACGTTTCGGAATCAGTGGTCTTCGACACACTAATTCCGGCAAATTAATTAAATTTAAAATAAAAAGTTTATGAAACATAAGGATCAGCGAGTGGCGGTTTTGGTGGATATTCAAAATTTGTATTATAGTGCTCGTGTTTTGTATAAGAAAAAGGTGAATTTTAAGAACTTGCTTATGGAGTCTGTGGGTGATCGGAAATTGATTCGTTCGATTGGTTATGGGATTGCGACTGAAGAGGCGTCGGAGGATAAGTTTTTTGATGCTTTGGAAAAGGCGGGCTATGAGGTGAAGACTAAGGATTTGCAGATTTTTCCTGGTGGGCAGAAAAAGGGTGATTGGGATGTTGGGGTGGCGGTGGATGCGATTAAATTATCAAAGCATGTGGATGTGATTATTTTAGCTTCTGGTGATGGTGATTATATTCCTTTGGTGGAGTATTTGCAGGCGACGACTGGTTGTCGGGTTGAGGGGGTTAGCTTTGGGGAATCGACTAGCATGCGCTTGATTGAATCTTTGGATGATTTTTTGAATTTATCGGAGGATAAGAAAAAGTTTTTGATTCGGTAGGAATTTTGTGAAATTTGGGCAAATAAAAAACACCTCTTTTGTGGAGGTGTTTTTTTAAATTAAGCGTTATCCATTTTTACAGCATGTTTGATATTCTCTTTTATTTCTCTTAACTCTTCCTTGATGGAAGTTAAGACTTCCAACTTTCTAGCAATTTCTTCTAGTGCTTCAGCAGTTCTTCGTCTCGTATTTTCTTCATTATTTAAATCAAATGCTCCCATAATTATTTTGTTAGTTTTTTAAAAAAGGAATTTTTTCAAGATCATATTTACGTTGTCTTTCGAGCGGGGAAATTTTTTCTTTAAAAAATAATTCTTCTCGCCTACTTAGACCATCTATTACTCCTTGTGAAACACATTGTGATTCTATTTTTGTTATTTCGACATCTCTTTCTTCATATAGAGAAATAATTTTTTTCTCATTTTTATGAATTCTAATAAAAAGGTATGAAAAGTATATGAATCCAAAAAATAACATTATTTTCCATAAAGCATTCCAAGTATCAGTAAGGTTAGAAGATAATTGGAAAATAAAAACTCCTAAGAAAGCAATTTCTACAATCATTAAAATGTTTCCTATTTTGGTACATTTCATAAAAGTTTTTTTAAATGCGGAGAGTGAGGGATTCGAACCCTCGAGACCCGTTAAGGTCTAACACCTTAGCAGGGTGCCCTATTCAACCACTCTAGCAACTCTCCAGTGTTTCTATATATTATTTCATTTTTTAAGAACGTTCACTTTTAGCAGTATATCATTTAATTTTATTCAAATCAATAGCGTGACACATGCGTAGAAACAAGGCAATGCCTTGTTTCTACAATAAGGCAGGGTTTGAAAAAAGCATTGAGTGTGTTAAATTTAAAGATATGAAAATGAAAATTGTTACAATTGGAAAGCCGAAGCGGGAATTTGAAGGTTTGTTTAATGAATATTTAAAAAGACTTTCGGGTTTTTGTTCAGCTCAGGTTGTGCATATTAAAGAAGGGAAAAATAATGATGCTCAGATTTTGAGTGAGATTGAGGGTTTTTATTCTGTTTTTTTGGATGAAAAAGGTAAGCAATTTTCGTCGGTTAAATTTTCGGATTTTTTAGAGAAAAAAAAGAATGAGGGGAATTCTAATTTTGTGTTTGTGATTGGTGGTCCGGATGGTCATTCTGAGGAAGTTAAGAAAAAGGCGGATTTGATTTGGTCGTTGAGTGAAATGACGTTTCCGCATGATTTGGCGATGGTGATGTTGGCGGAGGGTCTTTATCGGGTGGTTACGATTGGGGCGGGACATCCTTATCATCGGGAATAGATTGGTAGACTTGTAGAATGTTAGATGGTTAGATTTGTAGAGATATTGTTCTGTAATGTTTTAGGTTGAGTGAAAATTTTTAATTTACGTTTTTCTGATGTTTTAGTAGTTTAAATAATTTTTCAGTTTGGAAACGTTACGGAATTAGTGGTCTTCGACACACTAATTCCGGCGACAAAAACTTTAAGTTTTCTTAAATCTTAAAGTATAGATACCGGATAGACGAATTTAAATCAATCACTTCGTTCTTGAATAAATTCTGTCTTCCGGCATGACATGTCTGGGAATGTTGTGAAATTTGTAGAATTTAAAAATTCTAAATTTATGTATCATAGCCCGTGCGGCGAGCACTTTATTTATTTTTAAATTTAAAATTATATGAAAGATCAAGATATTATTGAGCAGTTTCGGATTGGTCGGTATGGGAAGAGTGATGTTGTCGTAGTTGAGGGGATTCATGCTTTTAAACATGCTTATCGTTTTGGCGGGGAATTTGTGGCGGTTTATAGTTCGAATAAAAGTAAAGTTGTTGCTTTGACGGAAAAAATTGCTAGTCCTGAGGAGGCGAAAATTTTAAGTGAAATGATTATTGAGGTTGATAAGGAATTGTTGGCGGAGTTTTCACCGCATCCGATTCGGACAGAATTAATTTCTTTGGTACGAAAACCTGAGCAGAAAAAAATTGAAGATTTGGATAATAATAAACCAATTGTTTTTTTGGAGGAGCCGCATGATACGAAAAATGTGGGAGCGACTGTGCGAGTGGCGGCGGCTTATGGTGTTGCGGCTTTGTGTGTGAGTGGAGAGATTAATCCTTGGCATGCTGGATGTATTAAGTCTGGTTCGGGTTTGCATTTTGCGATTCCGATTTTTAAGGTTGAGAATCTTGAGGAAATTTCTGAAGGACGGATGATGGTGGCTTGTGATGCGGATGGTGAGAATATGTATGAAACGGTTTTGCCGAAGGGTTCGGTTTTGGTTTTTGGGACGGAGCGGTATGGGATTACGGATGGGGTTAAAAAATTGGTTGATAAGACTATTTCGATTCCGATGATGGAGAATGTTTCGAGTTTGAATTTGGCGACTTCGGTTTCGGCGGTTTTGTTTGGTGGGAGGTTTAAGTAGAATTATTTTATATAATGATAACCAATTATAGGATCTTTAGGGGCTAATCCTTTTAAGACTTTAATTCTTTTTAGCATTATTTTTTTAAATCCTTCTGCCGTTTCAGATGGTTTGAGTTTTGTGCCTACTCTATTTATCTCTTTATCGAAAATATTTTTTAAATCAGAATTATTTATATATAAATAATCAAATAGTAAAAAAGTTTTTTGTATAAACTCATCAGTTTCTTTAACTCCTAAATCAAAATATATATTTCCATGAATGCTTTCTGAATCTGAATGTGCCGAATATTTTTTTCTGGCTAATTCTATTTTTTGCCTTATTTTTCTATTTTCTTTTTTCCATTTATAAAAATTTTTTGACTCCTTTGAATTTTTATCTGAGAAGTGTTCCTTTATAAATGAAAATAAAGTAATGCTTTGTTGAAAGCTATCAGGATTAATTATTTTATGTATTTCAGTTATGGCATAGCTTATAAAAATATTTTTTGAAAATAGTAAAAAATTATCAAATTCATCTTTATAAGAAGGCATTATACATTTTTCATATAATTCTTGACTAGTTTCATTTCCTGCTTCTTTTGTTGCAAAAATAAAACCGCTTATTTCATACATATCTAAAAGAGATCGATTTAAGTGTATCCATTCAACTTCTTTTTTATTCATATTTTATATTTTTAAAAACAAAAAACCGTTTTTTCAATGACGGTTTTTTTAGTAGATGTTTTCGTAAGTTTCTTTACAGATATTTAATTGTAAATTAGTGTCATATCTGCAATTTTTTCCACATTCGCCATCAGTCATGTCAGGTTTTGTGGAATTATCTCTAAAAGAAGAAACGGTTTTTTGACATTCTTCAAGTGTTTTAAATTTTCCTACTTCTTTAAAAGAATCTAAGTTTTCATAGTTAGGATAATAAAAACCAGTATATTCATCTTTTGATTTTTTATTACATCCAATTAAGATAAAAGCAAAAAATATTATTGAACTTATAGCAAATATATTTTTCATAAAATTTTTTTAAATGCGGAGGCGGAGGGATTCGAACCCCCGGGACCCGTGAAGGTCCTTTAGTTTTCAAGACTAATGCATTCGACCACTCTGCCACGCCTCCTTTCTAACACAATGCAATAAAACTATAATAACAGTTAGTAACAATTTTGTAAATATGTTAAAATTGGAATAGATTGATAGATCTTTAGACGTATAGATTATCAGAGATAAAACTTGTAATGACCATTGTTAATTTAAAGCTTGGTGATTTTCTGTGGGGGATTCTTCACTGCATAAATTTATCTGCGATAAATTTATTACGCCTGTCTGCCGACAAAGGCAGGTTCAGAATGACAGGAAATTTTTAGAGAATTACATAAAAACAAAAATATGAAAATAGATCTTAGAAACAATATGTTAGATGAGGCTCAGCAAAAAAAGAGTCAAAAAGTTGGAATGTTCAACGGTCTTTTTGGTAACAAAAAAAAGATAAAAAAATTAGAAACACATGTAGAGCCTCTTAAAAAAATAGAAGCACCTAAAAAAATAAAAAAACTTTTAGAGCCAGAAGATTCTTTTCAGTTAAGCGAAGATCCAGGGATCGGACAATCAGATTTTCAATCTAAAAAAGAAGTTCAACAAGAAGAACAATTGCAAGAGCAAGAGCAAACACAAGATCAAAATCAGGAAGAAGCTATTGGAGAAAAAAATTTTAATCAGACAAAAGGAACTATTGAGCAGGATTATCAGCGAGATGTTGAATATCCTTATCAGAAAAGTGATTATATAGAAGAGTCACCTGAAAAGATTTTGATTAAGTGGCAAGGACCAGATCATGAAAGTTATCCAAAGAGTAAGAGATGGTATACAATTGCGGGGTTTGTTTTGGCGAGTTTAGTGACTTATGCAGTACTTACTAACAGCCCACTAACGGCGATTGTTTTTATTTTGATTGGTATTGTTGGGTATATGTATTTGGAGAGGGATCCACAACTGACTGATTTTGCAGTTAGTTATGATGGTGTTGTGATTGGTAATGAAGTTTATGAATGGGATGATATGGTTTCTTTTTGGATTTTTTATGATCCGCCTCATACTCGAGTTATTAGTTTACATATGAAAGGGAAGTTGATGCCTTATATTCATATTCCTTTGCATCAGATTGATCCAGTTGATGTTCGTGAAAAAATGATGGAGTTTGTGCCAGAGATTAAACAGGAGCAGGGAATGGTGGATGTTTTGGAGCGGTTGTTGCATATGTAGGAAATAGATGATTAGATTTGTAGAGACATTGCACTGCAATCTCTCTGAACGAGTGAAATTTTTTTAATATGTTTATGTTGGCAGATAGACTTTCAAAAAGTGCAACATGTTATTGCGAGGGAAGTGGGGTAATCTTAGTAAGTTTTTTTGATATTTTATTTTTGAAGCTTTGTGAATTTTTGTGGGAGATTCTTCACTGCGTAAATTTTTTTACAAAAAATTGACTTCGTTCAGAATAACGGGAAACTTTCATAAAAAATTGAATCTTTAAAAAGCCCGTGCGGCGAGCACATTTATTTTTTTAATATTGACCAAATTGTTTTTTAGCGATATTATATTTTTAGTTATGTAAATAAAAAGTCCTTGTAGCTCAGTGGATAGAGCGTTTGGTTGCGGTCCAAAAGGTCGTAGGTTCGACTCCTACCAAGGACACAAATGTTAGACTTTTAGAATGTAGACAGTTAGATAGTTATTAATTTTGAATTTTAAATTTCAATTGAATGTAATAATTCTAAAATTTTCAAAACTTGTAGAGACGTCGATTTATCGCGTCTCTAAATGATTATCGATTGCTGATGACTTTTTAAATTAAATCTAAATAACTTAAAGGTATCAAAAAAACCGCTAGTAACATAGCGGTTTTTTTAAGGCTCTATTTTTCACACTCGTTACCTCTGCACATTTGTTTTTCGTGCTCTAGTTTTTCATCAGCTTCTTGAACAGATTTTTCGGCGAAAGTTCTTTTGGTGTATAAATTCATTAATGAGAACATAACCATTGCGGATAAAACGATTCCAGCGATATTTATTAAGAGCATGGTTAATGCACTGGAGATTAAACTCATTTTAAAATGAGCGAGACCGATTCCAATGGTGGCTAGTGGTGGTACTAAAGTTATAGCGATGGCGGTTCCTGGTAGGGCTTCGTTTAAATCTGGTTTTACTCGGGCGAAGGCGGTAGTTGCTCCAGCGATGACGGCGATTAGTAGATAAGCTATAGATGGACTGGTTAGGAAATCTATTTGGGAATTGACGACATATTCTTTTCCTCCGCTAGCCCAGAGTAGCCAAGTTAGGACGAAAGATATTCCAATACTAAAAGCGATTGATTTTAGTAATACGTAAAATGATCGGGATATTAGTTTTCCATCGTTCATGATTATTCCTAAGGCAAGGGAAAGGATGGGGGATAATAATGGTGCGATTAGCATTGAGGCGATTAGTACGGCGGTGTTGTTGATTATTAATCCACAGGTTGCCATGGATACGGACATGATTACGAGAAAGAAGAACGATGGTCGTGGGGTTGAATCTTCGATTAGGTCTTTTATTGCATCAACTTTATTTTCTTCGTGGATGTTTTCGAATAGTAGGCTCATTTTATTTTTTATAAATATTATTTAAGTTATTCTTAAGGTTTTAATTTAAAAATAGAGGCAGCTGATAATAAACATAATATTAATATTGGAGTAAAATTGTTTTGCCAAAGTCCTAGGGTTAAACCAAAAATACTTATACTTGAAAGTGACATAATCTGAAAGTATTTTATTTGACTTATTTCATTATTCTTCATAATTTCTGGAATATATGAGTATGAAATAAAAATTATTATTAAGGATAGGGTGAAAACTATGGCAAAGGGTATGTTGAATAAACTGTTAAAGTTTAAGGAAATGGGTATATTTTGTTGACTTATTGTAGAATATCCAACAATGATATACATTATTGGAGCTATTATAGAGGCAAACCATAAGTGTTTAATTGGCATTTTTTGTTTATTCACTTTTTTATTTTTAAATTGGTTACTTTTTTATTATATCATAATTAGTTAAAAAAAATGTAATTAAATAATTTTTTAAGAATATCCAAGGGGTGGTCATTTAGTTAAAGAATGTTGACAAAACCTCATTTGTGCGTATAATTTAACTTAATCTCTTTTATGGGATTTTTAATTTAGTTAATGATAGTTATCATGAAAAAGGTTTTATTTTCAGGAATGATGTGTGCGGTAATGATTGTTTTTTCGTTTGTGATTTCTCAGAAAGATGCTCAAGCTGGAGGTGGTTGGTCTGTTGAAAGTCGTTGCACTGTAGATGGTTGGCAGATGACTCAGTGTCCAAACCCAATTACAGATATTTTTTCAGATTGTTTTATTTTTTCTGGAGATGTTTTTAATCGAGGGGATCTAGTTTTAATTGTGGATACTATAAATGGTGAGTGTCCTGTCTGCAGTAATAAAGTTATTGAAGAGTCAGAGGAGTGTGACGATGGAAATTTGCTAGATGACGACGGTTGTGATTCTGAATGTCAGTTGGAGCCTTTTTGTGGAGATGGTTATCTTGACGATAATGAAAAATGTGACGATGGAAATATAAATGACGGAGATGGATGTAATTCAACTTGTGAGATTGAAGAAGTCCTAGAAATTCCAGAAATTCCAGAAATTCCAGAAACTTTAGAAACTCTAGAAATTCCAGAAACTTTAGAAACTCTAGAAATTCCAGAAACTTCAGAAGATAATGATAAAAACAAGGACAAGGACAAAGACAAGGACAAGGACAAAGACAAGGACAAAAATAAAGAAGGCGACTTTCGAGTAAAAATCAAAACTTATGATTGTAATGGAAATGAAGAAAGTAAAAAGATCCAAGGTTCAAAAGTAAAACTATATAAAAGTAGTGGAAAAAAAGCAGATGAAGATAAAACTAATTTTAAAGGAGAATCTAATTTTTACGATGTCAAAGAAGGGAAATACGAAGTAAAATGTGAAGTTCCTGGATACGTTAGTTTAAAAGATCGAAGTAAAGATTATTACAAATCTGGATCAGAAAAAGTTAAAGATGGAAAAAGAGCTCATGAAACTTGTCATCTTATTAAGGCGAGTTGTGATGCAAATGTAAAAGTTGAAAAATTAGCACAAACAGGTGGAAGCGTTAAAGATTTAATTCTAAGTATGTTTAATTTTATATTCTAAATAAAATTTTATATATACAAAATGCCCCGTGAATTTTTTTAAGTTTGCGGGGCGTTTGTTTAAAAGTATTAATATTAAAAATATGTTTAAAATTTTAAATATTAAAAAAATTAATCTAAAAAGTTTTAAAAATAATAAATTTATTTTTGCTTTATTTTCAATTTTTATTATAACTATTTCTTTTTTGTTATGGAAAAACATTGATGATAAAAGATTTGAAGAAGAAAAAACGGATAATATTAAACAGGAAAGAATTTTATTAGAAGAAGAATTGAAAAAAGCGGAAGAAATAGAAATAAAAAAAGAAGAATTAAAAAGAGAAGAAATAGAAGTTAGAGGTGAAGAAGAAACAGTTTATGGGGAATTGGGAGATTTTTGGATAGAAATTGATACGGATGATTTGAAAATTAAAGCTCCAATATTTGAAGGGATAAGTGGGACAAATAAAAATAAGGACAATAATATTTTAGATAAGGGCGTTGGTCATCATACTACAACTGCTTTTCCAAATGGGGAAAGCGGAAATGTGGTTCTCTCGGGTCATCGTTGGTTTCCGGGTGATCTTCCGGCGAGAACGGTTTTTATAGATTTGGATAAGTTGAAAGTTAATGATCGAGTTAGATTGTATTTTGATGGGGAGGAATTTGTGTATAGAATTACTGGTCAAAAAGTGATTAAGGATACTGAAACGTATATTTTGGATCAAACGGAAAAGGCTACGATTACTATTTATACTTGTACGCCGAAATATCCTTTGGTTACGCCGACTGATAGATTGGTTTATTTTGGGGAATTGGTTAAGTAGGTTATTTTAGTTTTCTTGAAGTTTTTGTGTGGGGAATATTTCTGGGTTTGGGAATTTGTGGAAATAAAAAGCTATCATTAATTCGATAGTTTTTTGTTTTATGGGCTTGACAAGGTTTTTATTCTGTGCTATTATTTGGTGTTACGGTATGAGATTGATTAATTTCTATTGGGATGGAAATATGGTTTTTTCTTAATTTTGCAAACTGTCAGATATTATTTAGAGCTTGACAAAATTAATAAGATATGCTATAATATTTTTATACGATAAGAAATTAAATGTGATTTGTAATTGTAATGTTGTTCTTTGAGATATTTTCATTTTTTCTTCTATTTTATTGATTTTTTTGTTCTATATTCAGAAAGTTAAGTTTTAGTTTTTTGAGTTATAGGACAGAAAACAATGATAAATGCAGTGAGATAATATCAATATACTGCGGAGAGAAAAGATGAAAGATATTATTATCGATCAACATCTAGGAAAAACAGATTTAAATGAACTTTTGGTTGATTTTATGACCAAAGTTCATGAAAAGATGTTTAAGGACAATGGCAGGCCAGATGATCTGCGATTTCAGCTTCCCGTTGATGAGACGGGATGCACGGCTGAGCATATTTTAGGGATGCTTCAGTCCCTTGTAAATCAAGGGCATATCGCTCTTGTTGAGGACGGTGATGACCAGGAAAAAATGCAGAAATTGGCTATAGAAATGGCAACATTTGCGGCTGTTCTGTATGATCGAGCAGCTGCGAATTTTGAATGAGCCGTTTTTAACCTTGTCGTAGGGAACACAATACAAGGAAAGTTCTTTTTGAAAAAAAATAGTTATGGAGACCTACGCCATGACTACTCACTTTTTTACTAATCTTAAAAAAATTAGTAAAAAAGTTAAACTTTAAGGTTGAATCAATGTCAATGTACGATTCAACCTTAGTAATTAAGCATTTCAAATTAAATTTTGGAATATTTATAATAATAAAAAACTATCATTTATTTGGTAGTTTTTTGTTTTATGGGCTTGACAAGGTTTTTATTCTGTGCTATTATTTGGTGTTACGGTATGAGATTGATTAATTTCTATTGGGATGGAAATATGGTTTTTTGTTAATTTTGCAAACTGTCAGATATTATTTAGAGCTTGACAAAATTAATAAGATATGCTATAATATTTTTATACGATAAGAAATTAAATGTGATTTGTAATCGTAATATTGTTCTTTGAGATATTTTCATTTTTTCTCTGGTTTATTGATTTTTTTGTTCTATATTCAGAAAGTTAAGCTTTAGTTTTTTGAATAATAGGACAGAAAAATAAACAATAAAAAGTGCGGTTGAAATACACTGCGGAGAGAAAAAATGGGACGTTGGTGTCATAGTGGTGGAAACTCGGATGGATACGATGAGATTTCTTTCAAAGAGCTTGGAAATGGGGTTTCTATTTCCATTGACTCTTTTGAGGGTGCTGTTTCTCCCAATTACGGGTGCAGAGAAGATGTTACGCAACAAATGTTGCATATAGTAAATTCTCTGGGAAAAAATCGGTTGAGAGCAGAGGATTGGCCTTCTCGTATGGAATGTATGATGAAGGCTGTCATGAAATATTGGTTTTTGCCTACGGTAGATCGGGCGTTGTATCAAGCTACTGGATGTGGCTACGACACCGGAATGGGTAGAAGCATAAAAAGATGTCCAAAATGTCGATCTCTTTGGAAAAATAGGGATCGAAAAATATTTGAGCATCAGCGAAAGACATATGTAGGATAACCCTACTTAACAGGAGGACGGAACTCAACGAAGTATCGTTCCTCCTCCTCACTTTCTTACTAATCCTAAAAAGATTGGTCAAAAAGTTGAGAATAAAAAACTATCATTTATTTGGTAGTTTTTTGTTTTGGTTGGGATTGTATTTATAGTTTTCTTAAAATTTCAAAGTGAAGATTTCGGATAAATTAATTTCTATCTATAAAACGCGATAAATCGACGTTTCTACAAAAAAATATATTTTCCGGAATGACAGGGATGAGAGATGATGAAAAGCCCGTGCGGCGAGCACTTTTTAAAATATTAGAAAAATTTATACTGTATTTGTAGTATCAGAAAAACTTACTGGGATTCTTCACTTCATAAATTTATCTGCGATAAATTTATTACGTTCAGAATGACGTGGTGGGAGAAATTGACTTTTCTGCTTTAAAATGCGAAAATTAAAATAGTAATTTATTAATTAGAGAAATTAGTTTTTTGGCTATGAAGATACATATGCGTTTCATTTAATTTTATTAGAAAATGTATATGTAGATTTATAGCGATTCGTTTAATTTAGAAACGCGATGAATCGCGTTTCTACAGAAATAAAAATTATTTTTCTTAACAAATATGGTAGAACAAAAAAAATGGTCACTTGAGGTGGCGGGGCGAGAACTTATTGTGGAAACAGGTAAGTTGGCAAAGCAAGCGGGTGGAGCAGTAACAGTACGTTACGGTGACACGCAGATTTTAGCAACAGCAGTGATGAGTAAACGTAAAGGTTTTACAATGGGATATTTTCCATTGATGGTTGATTACGAAGAGCGATATTATGCAGCAGGGAAAATTAAAGGTTCACGTTTTATTAAAAGAGAAGGACGACCAAGTGACGAGGCAGTTTTAACTGGACGAGCAGTTGACCGAACAATTCGTCCACTTTTCGATATGCGAATGCGAAATGAAGTTCAGGTTGTTATTTCTGTGCAATCAATTGATGGAGAAAATGATCCGGATATTATTTCAATTATTGCGGCTTCACTGGCGCTTTCTATTTCTGATGTGCCGTGGAATGGTCCTGTGGCAGCGGTAAAGGTTGCATTGATTGATGGTGAATTGGTTATTAATCCTACAAGAGAGCAGGGAGAAGAAACTTCATTGAGTCTTACTTTAGCAGGAACAGAAGGGAAAGTTAATATGATTGAGGCTGATGCAAAGGAATCTTTGGAAGAAGATGTTGTTCGAGCGTTTGAGGCTGGTCATGCTGAGATTGCGAAAATGGCTAAATTTATTAGTGATATTAAAGCTGAGGTTGGTAAAGAAAAACGAGAGCCGATTTTATTGGTGGGAAGTGAGGAGACTGAAAATGCGATTAAAGAATCTTTGATTGAAAATGGTTTAGAAAAAGCTTTGTACGGAAATAAGGAAGAGATTGAAAGTCAGACTTCTGAGGTTAAGGAAAAAGCGAAAGAACAACTTTTGGAAAAATTAGCTGAAGAGGATTTATCAAATTTTGATGATGTTTTAGGATTAATTTTCGATGAGGTTTGTGATGGAATTGTTCATAAAAATATTTTGGACAGTGATAAGCGTCCGGATGATCGGAAGCCAGAAGAGATTCGACAAATTACTTGTGAAACTGGTCTTTTGCCTCGAACACATGGTTCAGGTTTATTTACTCGGGGAGAGACTCAGGCTTTGACTGTTACGACTTTGGGAGCTCCTGGTGATCACCAGATTATTGATACGATGGAAGTTGATGAAAAGAAAAGTTATATTCATCATTATAATTTTCCTCCTTTTTCAGTGGGTGAAGTTAAATTTATGCGTGGGCCGGGACGACGAGAGATTGGACATGGTGCTTTGGCTGAAAAAGCTTTGGTTCCGGTTCTTCCTCCAACGGAAAAATTCCCGTACACTATTTTGTTAGTTTCTGAAATTTTGGAATCAAATGGTTCCTCTTCAATGGCGGCAACTTGTGGCTCTACTTTGTCTTTGATGCATGCTGGTGTTCCGATTATTCGACCAGTTAGTGGTATTGCGATGGGTATGATGAGTGATGATTCTGGAAAGTATAAGGTTCTTTCTGATATTCAGGGTGCTGAGGATCATTATGGTGACATGGATTTGAAAGTGGCTGGAACTGAAAAGGGTATTACTGCTTTGCAAATGGATGTGAAAATGGAAGGTATTGATGTGGAAATGTTTAAGGCGACTTTGAGTCAGGCGAAAGAGGGACGTGCTCATATTCTTGGTAAAATGTTAGAGACTATTGCTGAGCCGAGTAAGGAAATGTCTCCTTATGCTCCACGGATTATTACGATGAAGATTGATCCGGAAAAGATTCGAACTGTGATTGGACCCGGCGGTAAGATGATTAATGAAATTATTGAAAAGACTGGTGTGAACATTGATATTGAGGATGATGGTTCTGTATTTATTACTGCGGTTGAGGCTAAGGGAGGTGATGAGGCTCAGAGGATTATTCATGATCTTACTCGTGAGATTGAGGCTGGGGAAATTTTTGATGGGACTGTTGTTCGTTTGATGGACTTTGGTGCTTTTGTCGAGGTTTTGCCTGGTAAGGATGGTCTTGTTCATATTAGTGAAATGGCACATGAGCGTGTTGCTAAGGTTGAGGATGTGGTGAAGATTGGTGATAAGGTTAAGGTGAAAGTTAAGGAGATTGATAGTCAGGGTAGGATTAATCTTTCTATGAAGGCTCTGATTGAGAGGAAAGCGGTTGTTGAAAAAGAGGCTTAAGATTTTTTGTGAATTTTGGGTTTTAGGGAAAATTAAAAACACCTTGGCGGGAGCTGAGGTGTTTTTTTGATTGACTGTCACTTACCAATGATAATGTCATACCAGGTTACCAATAGAAATGTCATACCTATTAAAATTATGTTAGTTTTACATGTTAACATTTAAAAAACATGAAAAACTATGCAAGATACAATAATCATGACAAATAAGGAATCTCAAAGGTATGAAATCATAAATAATTTAATAAACAATAAGATAAACGGAACACAAGCATTCAGACAATTAAATTTATCAGTCAGACAAACTAAAAGGTTAAAAGCTAAAGTAAACAGAAAAGGAATACAAGGAATAATTCATAAAAGCAGGGGGAAAGAAAGTAATAGAAAATTAGATGAAAAATTAAAAAAGAAAATCATAAAAACAATCAAAGAAAACTATTCAGATTTTTCATCACAATTAACTTATGAAAAATTAAATGAAGTTCATGAAATTAAAATAAGTTACACTTCGACGAGAAGAATTAGAATAAACGAAGGTTTAAGTACAGTCAAAAAAAGAAAACAAAATAAAAAATACTTCTCACAAAGAGAAAGAAAAGAACATTATGGAGAATTAGTTCAATTCGATGGTTCATATCATGATTGGCTTGAAAATGAAGAAGAGCAATGCCTGTTACTTGCAGTAGACGATGCTACTAGCGAGATAACTCCAGAACTTGATAAAAATGAAGGTATACAAGCAGTATTTAATTTTTGGAAAGAATACGTACAAGAAAAAGGAAGACCATTAGCTATTTATCTAGATAAATTCAGTACTTACAAAGTAAATCACAAAAATGCAACGGACAATCAAGAATTCAAGACACAATTTCAAAGAGCTATGAAAGAATTAGATATACAAGTAATTTTTGCTAATACGCCTCAAGCCAAGGGAAGAGTAGAAAGAATGAACGAAACTTTACAAGACAGAATGATCAAAGAAATGCGACTAGCTAAAATAAATAGTATCGAACAAGCCGATGAATTTATTAAAGAAAAATTTACTCCAGAATTTAATAAAAAATTCAATGTTCCCGCAAAGAAAAAAGGAGACCTACACAGAAAACTAACTAAGCAAGAAAAAGATAAATTAAATAATATTTTCTCAATTAAAAGCACTAGAAAAATAAGGAATGATTTTGTAGTTCAATATAAAAATAGATATTTTCAATTAAATGAAATACAACCAACTACAGTTTACAAAAAGGATGAAGTAATTATAGAAGAACATTTAGATGATTCAATTCATATTTCTAAAAAAGATAAATATTTAAGTTTTAAAGAATTACCACATAAACCCAAAAAAGAAAATGAACTAAAATTACCAGCTATCACTAAAAGAAAATCAGATTACACTCCACCAGCAGATCATCCTTGGAGAAGCTACCAATTTAAAAAAGAAAAATTAAAAGCTCAAAAATTAATTAAATTCTAAAGGTATGACATTTCTAAAGAAAACAAAGGTATGACATTTCTATTGGTAGTTGACAGTTTTTTTGATTGACTTTAAGTGAGTTGTTTGATAAGTTTAAATATCTGGCAATCTGGTCAGATATGGTTAAGGACGTTATTTAAATTTAAATATGTTTGTGAGAGGATAATTATGAAGATAAGTCTCAATAATTATGTTTTTGTTCAACTTACTGATTATGGTAAATCAGTTTGTAGGGATTATTATAATAAGTATGGGCAAAAAGCGCCCAGTCTTGAAGGAAAAGTTAAGTTTCTTTTATGGGAGCTTATGAAAATTTTTGGTGAAAAATGTTATCAAGGCAATACTAATGTGTTTAAAGACTGTTTAATTGAAATTGAAAATTGAGATTGGCAGTTTCAAAGAATGTAAGATTCCGCAATTTTTAGTTAAGAATTTGCGGAATTTTTTGTTTTTTAGAAATGAAATTTTATAACAAACCATGCTATAATTAAAAGATTATGGAAAAAACTACACAACAATTAAAGAAAGAATATCCACCAAAAGTCTATAAAATAAAAGACAAAATAAATTTTGTTATAACTGCAATATTATTATTAGAAATAGTATTCGCACTTTTTCGAACTGAATGGATGGTATTATTTATCACAACAATAACTCTAATCCTAACTCTGTCAGTTCAACTGGTTACCAAAAAAACCAGTAGTTTTATCTATATTCCCGAAGAACTTCAAATAGCAACTGTTCTTTTTATTTTCGCAACTTTATTTCTCGGAGAAATTCACGGATATTACGAATCATTTTGGTGGTGGGATTTAGTTTTACATGCAGGTTCGGCAATTGTTTTTGGATTTATTGGGTTTATAATTTTACTAGTTTTACAAAGAGGAGGGCGAGTCGAAGCAAAAGCATTTTGGTTGGCAATTTTTTCTTTTAGTTTTGCGATGGCAATTGGTGTTGTGTGGGAGATTTTTGAATTTACTGCTGATCAACTCTTTGATTTCAACATGCAAAAGTCAGGCTTAGTTGATACGATGTGGGATTTGATTGTTAATTCATTGGGCGCTTTATTTGCGTCATTTTTTGGATTCTTATATTTAAAAGGAGAGGATAAGTTTTCTTTTGCTGTATTGATGAGCGAGTTTATTAAAAAGAATCCACGATTTTTTCGAGATAGATGAATAGATCGGTAGACTTTTAGAATATAGACAGTTAGATTGTGTAGAGACATTGCACTGCAATGTCTTGGAAATAGGCAAAAAATTTTCAATCTCCGATGGGACTCGAAGACATGTTTACGAATTTATAATTTTAAAGTTTTATGATTTTCTGTGGGGGATTCTTCACTTCATAAATTTATCTGTGATAAATTTATTACGCCTGTCTGCCCTGTCTGCCGACAGGCAGGCGACAAAGGCAGGTTCAGAATGACATGATACTTATAGAGTTTCAAAAAATGTTGAATGGTGAAAAGCCCGTGCGGCGAGCACTTTTTATCTTTCTGACTAATTTTATATTTTTTAAGAAAGAATATGCTATAATAATAATATTAAAAAATATTCTTAAAAACTAAAATAAAAATATGCCAAAGCCAAACGAATTTGAAGTCCATACTATGGGAGGTAACATGTCTGGAGGTAACCAGGTTTCAGATAAGTCTCAAGGTATATCAAATGATCCAATGCAAGCGTCACAAGATGCACCATCACAACAAGCACCTTTTTCGTCACAGTTATCTAAATCTAGTTCTATGGGTGGTGGTATCAGCGGAGGGCAATCGCAGGGTGGACCAAGTCAACCGTTTACAGGAGCGCCAACTTCTTCAAACTTAGGTAATTCAAACGGGAATATCGGAAAGGCAGGAAATGGCTCAGGTATACAAACTATGGGTGGAATAATGCAAGAAGATGACCTATCTGGAGGTTCATCTAAAAAATTATTAAAAATATTTATAGGAGTTTTTGTAGTTATTGTTTTGGTGGGGGGAGCTATTTTCGGTGTATCTATGTTAAAAGATAAAGAAGATTTAGCGTCTGGCGACTTAACTGAAGAAGTTGTTGAAGAAGACTTAGGTTTAAACACTGAAGTAGCTGACTCTTCTACAACTGAAGTATTAGTTGAAACTGAACCTAAAACGACAACTACGAAGGTTCGATATTCTGATGAGTTACTTAATTATTTATCAATAGATGTTGAAAGTGAGAGTGTTTTCACAGATATTGAAAATGAGTTAGATATCATAAGAAAAAATTTGCCATCGCAGAATTTTTCGGAGCCAATTACTTTTATTATAACCAATAAACAAAATAAACCTATTTCTTTTAGCGATTTTTCTGTGAAGGCTAATATGAATATTCCAGGGGATGTTTTGTTAGCTTTGGATGATAGATTTGAACTATATGCTTTTAATGATTTTAGTGCTGGAGTACGTTTTGGTTTTCGAGTTGATGTTAAAAATGAAACAGCTTTACTAACAGCTTTAGAAGCTGAATCTTCAGCTATTCCTGCAACTACTATGGTTTTCTTTAAAGATTTTAAATTAGACGATGCTTCAGAAATGACTTTTAAGGACGGTACTTATAAAGAATATTCTGTTAAATATTTAAATTTAAATGCGACGGAGACTAATTCAGTTGATTATGTGATTGATGGTGATCAGTGGGTTTTGGGAACAAGTCAGAAGACTTTAAGATCTATCCTAGATAAGTTAGATAAAAATAAAGAATCTTCCACTGCAGTTGATGGCGAAGAAATTGTTGATGCTGAAGCAGATAAGGATGTGGCTTCTTCTACAAAATCAGAAAGTTCAAGTGATGAAGACTTAACTACTCAAAGCGATGAGTCCAAAATGATTAATTAGAAATCTTATTACACAAAATAAAAAAGAGTTAGTTTTAATGACTAGCTCTTTTTATTTTTTTAAATTCTAACTAAAACGGATTGTAGTTTTTGAAAAAATTAAATATTATCTTTAATTTTTTCTTGAATAAGACTGTAGGCGTTTTTCTTTGCTTTGGTGTCTAAAGTTGTTTTGTAGATTCCATCTGAAATTGGTTCTCCAAATTCTTTTTCAGAAAGACCGCCAATTTTTTCAGCGTCAATAATGGCGGTGTAATTATTCTCTAAATCTTCGTAAAGTATAATGTAAATTTTTCCGTCGGAATAATTTTGTTTTATTTTCTTTAAAACTGTGTAAAGATCGTTTGTTTGTGAATTGGTTGATTTAATTTCTTCTTGACTTAAAATTGTCCAGATCAAATCATTTTTATCATCATTATTTAAATTTGCCATTGCTTTTCCCCATAACTTAATTAAAGAAAGAGGTTGGGTTTTATAAAGATGTTGAACAATTTTTTGTTGATCAGCTCCTTTTTCTATTAAATAACTGGCTAGGTTCATTGAATTTGGTGTGGTGTTTTGTTTTTGAAAACTGTGAGTGGCACTAATTATTCCTGTCAGCAAACAGTCGGCACAAGGTTTTGAAATACTTTTTTCGTCAACAGATTGGACTAATTCTCCGATCATTTCGGAAATTGAGGAAGCGGTTATTTTTACGATATTTAATTGTCCATATTGGGAATTGTCGTTTTTATTGTCGATATTAATTATGGGAATTTCGTAAAATAGATCAGGGGCTTCGTCATGTATTTTTCCTGCGGATTCTCGTTCTGACATTCCTAAGGTTATGATTAAGTCATAAGGTGATTTTGCAGGCATGAAAGAGAAGTCTCGTGAATCCACCATTCCTTTTTCAGGAGTGATATAGACGCGAAATTCGTCTTCAACTCGTTCTGTTCGTGTTTCTAAAATGTCATTGTATTTTGTTTTGAAAGCTAAGATTAATTCTCGGGAGCCTGCAATGGAATGGGTTATTTTTGTGTTTTGTGGTTCTTCGAGAAAACTGATGGATTTTTGGTTTTCTTGTAGGTCGATATAGGCAAGGGTGGCCTGGATGTTTTTGTTGTTGCAGAAGTGGGATAATCCTAAGCCTGAACTTAGGGTGTCAAAGTTTGGGTTTTCGGGGAGGATTATTATGACATGTGTGCTTTTGAGTAGGAGTTTGCTGAATTGTTCGGTGTGGTTTTTTTTCATTCGGTTGTTTGTAAAGGGTAATAGGTAATGGTAACACTGGGTTTTTTTTGTGTCAAATTTTTTTATTTTTAATGTTTTTTGTGCTCGCCGCACGGGCTTATGATACATAATTTTAAAAACTTCCTGTCATTCTGAACCTGCCTTTGTCGGCAGACAGGCGGATTTATTTTTTTGTTAGAAAAAATAAAGAAGTGAAGAATCCCCTACGGATTATCATAAATCTTTAAAATTAAAATATCAGAAAAACTTATTGAGATTGCCACGTCTCTCCTTATAGTCGTTCCTCGCAATGACGTGTATAAAAACAAAAAACCACTGACTTTATGTTAGTGGTTTTTTATACTCTATTAAAATTCAAATTAGTTTAAATTTTAAATTGAGTGGCTTTATCTATATCGTGTTAGATAAAGCCGTGATGAATCTTTGTTCATCGTTGATTTTTTGCGTTTACACGTAACGCTTTTCTCTCTAATTTTTTTAAGAATTAGAGAGTGGGTGAGAGGAGAACATATAACAAATAATTATCATCCTCTTCCTCTCCTTTGTTTTTTGAAAAGAGTTTAAGAGATTTAAACTTGGAACTTTCTAGTCCGTTTATCGCGTCGCAGTCTTTTACAACATGTAGCACAAGAGCCTTTTTTCCCGCCAGCATTTTCTTTCTTACAAGTAGGACAAAAAGTTCTGGGAATTATCCGAGTTATTTTGTAGCCTCCTTCAGAATATAAAATTTCAGCTGTTCCTCTGGTGGATTTCCCCGTCGCCCTCCAGATACTGCCGTTAGGTAGTGAAAAAGTTTTATTTCCTTCATACCTCGTAACCCACCCATACCTGACGGTACTATAGGAAGTGTCTTCCAGTCCGTGTGCGAGAGCGACCTCTAATGTTGGCTTGTTCATTGAATCGAGTGACTCGATGAACTTGATACTGTTCTCCACAACCTGCCTTGGTAGGGTGGAATACCAGTTTCCGCAAGCTGCAGCTAACATGATGATAGTTCGCCCTTTCTCTGCGTCCTTTTCGGTTATCTCTCCGGAGGCTATTTTTCTTTCAGCCACTGCTTTGGCGACTTTGTTCACATTAATGCTGAAGCAAAGTCCAACGACTGAGCCTTTTTCGTTTTGGTATTTTTTCCTTATTTCTCTTTCTTCTTGAGGAGGAAAAATTTCTAAGGCAAATCTCAGAAGCGGAATAATCTTTTTGTGTGGTCTCAGGGAGACTGCACAAAAATAATTTCCAGACATATCGTTGTGGGCTCTACAGCTTTTTTTCAAAAAATTTGATACGATGGTTCCTCTCATTGTTGTTCCTCCTGCGGAATTTTAACATATTTTATTGACAAGGATTTGCTTGATTTTCATCTAAAAAACCAACAAAGTTAGTTACTTAAAGAAAACCAAGTCATAAATTCATCAATAAAACAAAAGAAAAACTCTCTTAATCTCTCTAATTTTTAAGAAACAATTACGATTACAAATCTCAATGAATTTCTTATCGTATGAACATATTATAGCATATCTTATTAATCTTGTCAAGTCTTGAAAATAATCCTCAAAACTTATAAAAATTAACAAATAACTATAATTGCTACAATTCAGTTTTGAATAACTTCATTGCAACACCAAATAATAGCACGAAATAAAAATCTTGTCAAGCTTTGAAAATAGACGTTTAGTATTTTAGATGGGTAGACTTTTAGACAATTAGATTTGTAGAGACATTGCACTGCAATGTTTTTGGGTAGATTGATAATTTTATGTAACGAAGAATTTCAGTGAGTTTTTCTAATATTTAATTTTCAAGTTTTGTGATTCTCTGTGGGGGATTCCTGTCTGCCGACAGGCAGGCTTCACTGCGTAAATTTTTTTTATAAAAAATTTACTTCGTTCAGAATGACAGAAAATTTTTTAGGGGTTCGCAGTAGAAATGAATTGCAATTCATTTCTATAGATGTGTATCATAGCCCGTGCGGCGAGCACTTTATTAATTTTTAAAATTTTCATTTATCATACGGATAGGCACGAGACATTATTTTAAAATTTATTTTGAAAGTTTTGATTAAATGTTATACTTTTAAAGTAACTATAATTTTTTCAATTTTAATAAAATCATGACAAAAAATAAACCAAAAAAATTACTTCTTCTTGATGGTAACGCAATTATTCATCGGGCTTTTCACGGAATTCCACCGCTCACTAATCAGGCGGGAATACAATTAAATGCCGTTTACGGATTTGCGGCTACTTTTCTTAATGTTTTAGAAAAATTTCAACCGGATTATATTGTGGCTACTTTTGATTTGCCGGGAAAAACATTTCGGCATGAAAAATTTTCTGATTATAAGGGAAATCGAAAAGAAACGGCTGATGATTTGATTCCGCAATTTTCTTTAGTGAAAGACGTGATGAAAGCTTTTAATATCCCGATTTTAGAAAAAGCGGGATTTGAGGCTGATGATATTATTGGGACATTATCTGTTCAGGCGAGCGAGAAAAATTTGGAAACTATTATTGTTACCGGAGATAAAGATACTTTTCAGCTTGTTGATGATAAGGTGAAAGTTTTTACCATGTCGCGTGGGTTGAATGATATGTTACTTTACGATCGAGAAATGGTGAAAGACAAAATGGGAGTTTTGCCAGAGCAAGTGATTGAATATAAGGGTTTGCGTGGTGATGCGAGTGATAATATTCCTGGGGTAAAAGGTGTGGGTGATAAAACGGCTTTGACTTTGTTGCAAGAATATCCGACGTTGGAAAAAATTTACGAAAATTTAGACAATATTAAAGAGAGTGTTCGGAAGAAATTAATTGCTGATGAGAAAAAAGCTTTTTTGTCTCGGGAGTTGGGAATTATTTTAACGAATGTTTCAGTGAAACTTGATTTGAAAAAAGCGGATATTGAGCAGATTTCATTTGATGGTGCACGGAAAATTTTTCAAGAATTTGAATTCAAGCGATTATTAAAGAGATTACCTGACAATGTTGAGTTTGAAGAAAAAAATAAAAATGCTAATCAGTTTGCTGTTTTGGATTCTTCTAATTATAAACAAGGGGTCATGACCCCTTGTTCAATGGGTGTTTTTCCAGATGTGGAAGATTCTATTTTTTACGGTTTAGGTTTGGCGACGGAAAAAGAAAATTTTTATTTACCTTTCGATAAAAAAAATAAAGAAATTTTTCAGGAATTTTTGTTTGATGAAAAAATTAAAAAAACTTTTTTTGATGTGAAAAATTTATTGCACATTCTTGATAAAAATGATTTAACTTTAGAAAAAATTGATGCGGATGTTTTGTTGGAAGCTTACGTTTGTCGTACGGGGAAGAAAATTATGTTGGATGATTTGATCTTTGAAGTTACGGGGCGAGTGGTTAGTCCTGAAAAGAAAAATAATCAGATGGCTTTGAATTTGCGAGATGAGAAAAAAGCACAGCAGGAAACTTCTCAGAAAGCGAAAGATATTTTATTGATTCACAATTTTTTTACGCAAGAAATCGAGTCTATTATTGCAAAACAAGACAAAAAAAATAATGTTAAAACTTTATTGGAAAAACTGGAAATGCCATTGGTGCAAATTTTATTTAACATGGAAAAAAATGGGGTGGCTTTTGATAAAAATATTTTTGAAGAAATTGCAAAAGATTTCAATAAAAAAATTAGCGGATTGGAAAAGGATATTTATGAAATGGCGGGCGAGGAGTTTAATATTAATTCGACAAAACAGTTGCGAGTGATTCTTTTTGAAAAATTGAAAATTGATACGACTAATATTAAAAAAACAAAAACGGGTTTTTCTACGGCTTCAAATGAGTTGGAAAAAATTAAATTGATGCACCCGATTGCTCAAAAGATTGAGGAGTATCGGGAATTGTTTAAATTGAAAACGACTTATGTTGACGCGTTACCAAAATTAGCTGATGAAAATAATCGGATTCACACGACTTTTAATCAGGCGATTACAGCAACGGGTCGACTTTCATCTTCTGAACCGAATTTACAAAATATTCCGATTCGAACTGAGACTGGGCGACGTTTGCGAAAAGGTTTTGTGGCGGAAAAGGGTTATAAATTGGTGAGTGCTGATTATTCTCAAATTGATTTACGATGTATTGCACATGTTAGTCAGGACAAAAATTTGATAGAGGCTTTTCAAAATAACATGGACATTCATACTTTTACAGCGGCGACGGTGAGGGGAAAGGATGTTTCTGAAGTTAGTAAAACTGAGCGAAGTGCGGCGAAGGAGTTGAATTTTGGTTTGATTTACGGAATGGGTTCTTTTGGTTTTGCGCGGGCGGCGGATATTAGTGTTGAAGAGGCGAAAAATTTTATTAAAAAATATTTTGAGAAATTTCCTGAGGTGAAAAATTATATTGAGGAGACTAAAAGGGAAGTTGAGGAGAATGGTTTTGTGGAAACTGAATTGGGACGGCGACGAAATGTTCCGGAAATTAAATCGAAGAATTTTCAGTTGCGGGCGATGGGGGAACGGATGGCGGTGAATATGCCGATTCAGGGTTTGGCGGCGGATATTATGAAGTTGGCGATGATTGGTGTTGCTGATTATTTACGAGATAATTTTAAATCAGCTGAAGCGAGGATGATTTTGCAGATTCATGATGAGGTTATTTTGGAGGTTCAGGATGATTTGGTTGAAGTGGTTTCGGAAGAGATTAGAAAGATTATGGAGGGGGTTTATGTTTTTTCTGTTCCTTTGGTGGTTGATGTTGCGGTGGGGGTTGATTGGGGAGAGTTGTAATATGTCATTATTTTTTAAAAACAAAAATGAACAACGAGATTATATATCTAAAAAATTAAAATTACATTATCCTAATTTTAATTCAGGTTGTTATTTTTTAAAATATTTTTTAGATAAAAGTATTAATATAAATTGTATAATTTTAGATGCTGGTTGTGGAGAAAATGGAATTGTTTCGAAAATGAAACATAAAGTTAAATTAATTATAGGTGTAGATTTAGATAAAAAATCTTTGTTAAATAACAAAATTGTTGATAAAAAAATATTATCTAATTTAGAGCTTTTACCCTTAGAAAATAATTCGATTGATGTTATAGTTTGTGAATTTGTATTAGAACATTTGAAAAATCCAGAATCTGTTTTAAAAGAGTTTTTTAGAGTTTTAAAACCAGGAGGATCTTTTATTTTTATAACTTCAAATATTTTAAATCCAGTAATGTTTTTTAGCAAAATTTTACCTTATTTTTTTCATGAATTTTTAAGAGAGAAATTTTTAAAAAATCTAGATAAATCTTATCCTACCTATTATAAAATTAATACATATAAAAAAATATTACATCTATTTGATAAAGCAGGTTTTTATAAAATTAATTTGAAAAGAGCTGGAAATCCTGAATACATAGGATTTTGTAGAGTATTTGTTCCAATTTCAATTTTGTTTGAAAAATTTATTGATAACAGATTTTTAAGTTTTTTAAAGATGTATTTAATTGGTTTTTTTAAAAAATAGACTTTCTTGCATTTATTCTTTTCTATGCTAGAATTAAAAAAGTTAATTAAATTATAAAATAAATTATGCAACTATCGAAAAATTATATAAAGCTAGCAATAATAGCTTTGATTTTTATAGTAGTTATAACAGTTGTCGGATGTAGTCGCGGATGTCAAAAGAAAGAAGAAATAGTTAAAGATGAAGTTGAAGAAGAGATGGAAAAGATGGAATTCATTCCATATGAAGCACCAGAAAATGCCAGTTCGATAACAGGATTATCATGTGATAATTACCAAAAAAGATCTTTCGGAGTGATGTATAGTGGAAATGTTTCTACTAGCGGAAATAAAGAAGCGAGAGATTATTGGAAAAACTTAGACAAAGCAGATTTCATTTTAGAAATGCCACATCGACCTATGCATAATGAACCACGTTTATTAGCAGTTTTTCAATGTAATGTTCCTGATGAAGCTGGGCCAATGAGAAGTGGTCGTGTAGATCATATGGGAGTAGCTGACGCATTGGGAGCAGTATTTGTTACTTGGGGAAAATCAGCAGTTGCAGGAGCGGCTATGAGAAAAGGACTTGTAGATAATTTAGAAATTGGAAATGGTAGCTCTTCTTCAGATGGAACTCGCGCAGGATTTATTGATCCAAAAATTCATTTTGCGAGTGCAAATTCTGCTTATTCTGATTTAAATGGTGTAATTAAGATGTCTCAAGAAAAAGATTATAGTAGTGATAATCTTTTTGAAGGATTTAAACATCAAGGAGAAATAGCGATGGAGGAGCGACCAGATCATGGGATGGTTGATGTAAAATTTGACAGTTCTACATATCGACTTAAATATCAATATGATAAAGAAACTAATACTTATAAAAGATTTAACAGTAAAGGTGAGCCGAGTATAGATTATATAAGCGGTGAGCAATATGCACCAAAAAATATTATTGGTATAGTGACAAAAAGAGATGGTTGGTTGATAGATAGAGATTATACAGGAGAAGGTTTGTTAGATCCATGGGATGGAGTTGATGAAGAAGAGAAAAAAACTCTTAATAATCAGTATCCAAATATGCAGTTAGGAGATCCTTGGTTCGATACAAAGTTTGAAGGTGATGCAGAATTTTATATGAATGGTCAGGAAATTAAGGGAACATGGAAGAGAGAAAAGGGAGAAGGAAATCCATTTAAATTCTATTATGAAAATGGTGAAGAAGTAAGATTTGTTCCAGGTCAGATTTGGATGCATGTTTTGCCTCACGGACAAAAAGTTGGTTATGAAGATGAAGAAGAATATCAAGATCGATTGAAGGATGAGGCAGAGGCAGCAGCGACTGGAACGATACAACAATAAAGTTGTAATTTCTAGAGATTTTAAAAGACAGGTTTTGTAAGCCTGTCTTTTTTGTGGCTTAGTACATGATTTTTAATTACTTTTTACATTTATATTTAATTTGTTATAGTCTTTTAGTTTTTGTAGATACAAGATAATGTCTTGTTTTTGTAATGTTTAGGAGAAAATTATAATTTTAATTATGTTATAATGTCAGTAGTTTTAATACTTATTGAAAAATAATGATTATATTTTTTTACGGAGAAGAAGACTTTTTAGCTGAGCAGGAAGTTAAAAAATTAAAAGATAAATTTTTATTAAAAAATCCAACAGGTAGTGGATTACATGTTTTTGAATTTGAAGAAGAGATAAAACTTCAGGAGTTAACTGATAATTTTTCTGAGCAAAATTTATTTTCTGAAAATAAATTAATTATTGTAAAAGATTTTTTTGCTAATACAAAAGCTGATGATCAAAATGATTTACTGGATGTTTTGAAAAAAACAGAATTAAGTGATATTTTGGTTTTTTCTGAAAAAATTCAGCCACGGAAAAATGGACGTCTTTTCAAATGGCTAAATAAAAATGCAAAAATTTCTAAAGAATTTGCTAAATTGCAAGGCACGCAACTTTCAAATTGGATTAAGAAACAGCTTAATGAAATTGATAAAAATGTTTCTATTGAGAACAAGGCTTTGCAGGAAATTATTTTTTTGACAAGTGGGGATTTGTGGAAGATCGATATTGAGCTTAATAAGTTGGCGAATTATGTTGGTGATGGTGAAATAAGTTTGGAAGATGTTCATAAATTGACAGCGGTGAAAGTTGAGGCGGATATTTTTCAAACGATTGAATTGGTTTTTCGAAATGATAAAAAGAGGGCGATTCTTTTACTTAAACAACAGTTGGCGAAGGGTGACGATCCTTTCTATATTTTTTCGATGTATGTTTATCAGATTCGAGTTCTTCTTAAGATTGTTGGTTGTGTGGAACAACAAAATAATGCGAATGAATATTCTATTGCGAAAGAGGCAAAACTTCACCCTTTTGTGGTTAAGAAGTCTTTGATGTTGGTTAGAAATTTGTCGTCTAAAAAATTGTTAAAAGTGCATAAACTTTTGTTGAAATTGGATGGGGAAGTTAAATTGGGAAAAAGGAAGATTGAAAGTGCTTTGGATAGTTTTGTGATGGGAGTTTAATTTAATTTAAAATTTTGTCATTCTTGTAGATAACGCACATGTGCGTTCTCTACAGAGTAATATAAAACAAAAAACTTCCGAGTTAATCGGAAGTTTTTTTGTAAAGTTTTTAGTTTTAAGCTTCTTGCTTTGTTTTTTTAACTAATTTGTTCAATCTTGATTTTTTTCTTGCACAAGTATTTTTCTTAAGTGCGTTTTTCTGTACGGCTTTATCTAAGGCTTTTTGTGATTGGCTTAGTAATTCGTCCATTGCTTTTGTGTCTTTTTCTGCAACGGCAACCATTAGGTTTTTGATTGCACTTCGGAAAGCTCCTCGTGTTTTTCGGTTTTCTTCAGTCTTTTTGCTTGTGACTTTGATGTATTTCTTTGCTGAATCTTTGATTGGCATATTATTGTTTACTTATTTATTGATAATTTACGAGCATGTATTTTATCAGACTAGTTTCTTATTTATATCATGGGCGGGGGATTTTGTAAAGGAAGAGGATTTTTAAAGTGATATGAATTTAATATCTCATTTTTAAATATTTAGTTACTTCAAAGTATAAAGAAGGCTCTTTATGGCAACAATCCATTAAATTAAAATAACATTCTTTTGCAAATTTATTTTTTATTTCTTTTGGATATTTAAATTTATGAGCTTGGAGTCCGAGTTGTTTGTTATAATAGTGGGTTATTGATTTTTTATGCTCAGATTGTAAATAATAAAATAAGCCCCATCTTATGTTATTTAAAAATTCTGCAATAGTACTACTATGATATACTATTATATCATTATGAAACCAATCATAAAAACTATTTAAAGATAGCAATATTTTCTCATTACTGGCATCAATATTATTTTCTAAAAGAATAGATTTCATTTCTTCAACTACTCCAGAAAGTCTTGTAAAATTGTGTTTTGAGATATTTCCACAAATTTTAATAAAATCAATCCTTTTTAGGATTAAATTTTTTTCTATATTTATTGGATATAAATTTATATCTTTTATTAAAACTTTTTTAGTTAACCATTTTCTAAAATCAGAAGTGGTATTTTTTAAACTTTTTACGGAGTTGTTTGTATTAAAATTAGGACTATTACATATTTTACTTAGAGCTTGTAAATAAGGAACTTGTTCTCCGGTAATTTTATTATCAGAACAAGATAAAAAATCTACTAATATTATACTAAAAAATTTTTGATGAGTTATTGAATTAAAACTAATGTTGGTATCTGGATTATCTCCCCATATTTTCATTACTTCCATATTTACCATTTCATCAATAAAATTTTTTATTGCAAATAGATAAATTACCTCTTTTTCAATATTGTTTAAATTCATTTAATTATTATTTGTAGTTATTTTTACATTATAACAAAAAACCTTTGAAAAAACACGAAATTCCTTTATAATACAGGATATGAATAAACAAAACATTAAACAACCAGAAGGCGGATTGCTCCAGTCAAAAAATTGGGCAGATTTTTTACGTGCTGAAAAAAAAGAAGTTGTTGAAATTGGAGAAGAAGAAAAACTTTTTGGTGTGGCGAATAAATTGCCTGTAGCAGGAGAATATTTATACATTCCACGATTAACTTTCCAAAATAATTCAAATCCTGAAAAAACTTTGCGAGAAATTGAGAAAAAAGTTTTAGAAAAAAAATTTGGTTGGTTGCGAACGGATCTTTTGAATAAGAATGATTTGAAAAGAGTTAAAGAAAATTTAAATTATAAAGTTATCAAAGCACCACATGATATGCAGCCGAAGGATCATTTTATTATTGATGTTTCTTTTTTGGGTGAAGAGGAATTGTTAAAAAACATGAAATCGAAAACTCGTTATAATATTAGATTGGCGGAGAAAAAAGGTGTAAAGATTTTTGCTAGTCGAGATAAGAATCATTTGCGAGATTTTTTTAATTTAGTGAATAAAACAGCTAAAAGAAAAAATGTTAATTTTCATGATTTTAAACATTATGAAAAAATGTTTGATGAATTACCTGAAGATTGTATTGAGCTTTATTTAGCGGAGTATGAGGGAAAAATTATTGTGGCAAATATTGCGACTTTTTATAATGGTGTGGCGACTTATTTGCATGGCGGGATGGATGGGGAATATCGTAAATTGATGGCACCGTTTTTGTTGCAATGGAGAATGATTCGGGATGCGAAAGAAGAGGGTTGTGTGTGGTATGATTTTGGTGGTGTTTTTCCTGATTCTGATGACAGTGGAAAGAGTGGAATCACTAGATTTAAAATGAGTTTTTCTCCGAAGATGGAAGTTTTTGAAACGATGGGGACTTATGATGTTGTTTTTTCTCCGGTTAAATATTGGATTTATAAGTTTTTGCAGAGAGTTAAGGGATTAATTGGTAGATTGTAGATACATTGCATTGCAATGTCTTAGGTTGGGTAAAAAATTTTCAATTTACGAATTTACAATTTTCAAACAATTTTTAATGATTTATTTAATAAAGATATGAATAATTTAAAACCAGGAAAAGATTATATTGGGATGGGAGCAGGAGTGATGATTTTAGATGAAAAAAATGAAAAAATATTATTGATGAAAAGAGGTAATAAATGTAAAAATGAAGCTGGGTATTGGTCAGAGCCTGGCGGAGAAGTTGAATTTGGTGAAACAATTGTTGAATCTATGAAGAGAGAAATGAAAGAAGAACTTAATGTTGAAGTTAAAATCTGGGGATGCTCGGTTTATGTGGATCATATCATTGAAGTGGAAAGTCAACATTGGGTTTCAGTAAGTCTTATTGGTAATATTTCAAGGGGAGAGCCAGAAATTATGGAAGTAACCAAATGTTCAGAAATTAAGTGGTTTGAATTAGAAAAATTACCAGAAAAAATTACGCAAGCTACTAAGGAACCAATAGAAAATTATTTAGCTGGAAGATTCGTAAAGTTGTAATTTTAAAAAGCCTGTGCGGCGAGCACTTTTATTTTTTAAATTAAAATTAATCATCATGGAAATTATTTTGGCTTATGTTAAAAAATTGATTCCGAAGAAGTTGTTTAAAAAATTACAACCGATTTATCATTATGTTTTTAACTTTTTGGCAGCGGTGGTTTATGGTTTTCCGTCTAATAAATTGATTGTGGTTGGGGTTACGGGGACGACGGGGAAGACGACGACGACTTTTATGATTGCGGAAATGTTGAAAAATGCTGGGGTGAAGGTGGGGTATACTTCGACGGCGATGTTTGGTGATGGGGAGACGGAGCGATTGAATGATAAGAAAATGACGATGTTGGGGCGGATGTTTACGCAGAATATGATTTCGCGGATGGTGCGGAATGGTTGCGAGGTGGCGATTATTGAGACGACTTCGGAGGGGGCGGTGCAGTTTCGGCATCGGTTTATTAATTATGACATGATGGTTTTCACGGGGATTTATCCTGAGCATATTGAATCGCACGGAAGTTTTGAGAATTATAAAAAAGCGAAAATTGAAATTTTTAAGCACTTGAAGATTTGCGGAAAGAAGGACTTGAATTTGTTAAATGGTAGTGAAGAGAAAATTAAAAAGACTTCTATCATTGATGGTGATGATGAATTTGCTGGGGAATTTTTGGAACCTTGGGCGGAGGAGAAAATTGTTTTTAGAAATGTTGCGGAAGCAGTGGTCTGTCGACACACTACTTCCGGCGAAAATTCCCGGGTTGAAAATTTCCAACCCCTACAGGATAATGACGTGTCTTTTGTGAATTATAAATTTAGGGAAATTAATAATGTTGGGGTTAAATTTGATTTTGATGGTGAGGAGATTCAGATGAAAATTTTGGGTGATTTTAATTCTAAAAATGCGACGATTGCTGGTGCGGTTGGTTTGGCTTTAGGATTGAATAAAAGGCAAATTAGGTCTGGATTGGAAAAAGTTGTGGGGATTCCTGGGCGTTTGGAACGGATTGATGAGGGTCAGGATTTTACGGTGATTGTGGATTATGCGTTTGAACCGGTGGCGGTTGGTAAGCTTTATGATATGGTTGGGAATTTGGATCATGAAAAAATTATTCATGTTTTGGGTAGTGCGGGTGGGGGTCGTGATATGGCTCGGCGGGAGATATTGGGTAAGTTGGCTGGTGAAAAAGCGGATTTTGTGATTGTTACGAATGAGGATCCGTATGATGAGGATCCGATGGAAATTATTAAAATGGTAGCGGATGGTGCGAGAAACGTTGGTAAGGTTGAAGATGATAATTTATTTTTAATTGAGGATCGTGGAGAGGCGATTGAAAAGGCGATTGGTTTGGCGAGGGAAGGTGATGTGGTTTTGATTACGGGGAAGGGTTCGGAACAGGCGATTGTGGTTGGGAATGGGAGGAAGGTTATGTGGGATGATCGGGATGTTGTTAGGGAAGTTTTGAGAAAGATGTAAATTTTTTTATATAAAATAAACGCCTAATCCGATGAATTAATCGATTTAGGCGTTAAGGTAGTATGACTATTCAGATAGAAGCAAGCCGGACTCTTCAAATGCCGTTATTAAATTTCCGATAAAATGGTGATAGTTTTGAATAAATGGATCATATTCACATATTGCTATATTTAGCCATTTAAACTTTCGCGACAACCATGTTCTTTTGCAATATACTTTAATTTCAGAGGGTTTGGAAATTTCTGTTTTGATGTGTATTTCTACAATCATTCCCATAAATCTGAAATTTAAATCATCATTATTTGTAGGCTCTATATTTTCGTTGGGAAAATATTTTTTCATCACCCTAATGATAATTTCCTCTATTTCTTCTCTACCCGTTTGATTTAACTTTAATTCATATTTTTCCACGGTTATTTCTCCTATTTTCACATTTAAAGAACGAACTACCCAACTAGGATAAGGGTAATTTAAAACTTTATTAAAGTCAAGTAATTTAGGCTCTTTAACATCTTTGGGCAAAGCTAAGTATTGAAATTTGTTAAATTCTATGCTTAAATATTAAGTTATTTTAATAATTTAATATTTTAAAAATGCAAAAAAAAGAGATTAAAAAAATATTCAATTTAGAAGGATATATTTTAGATAAATTTGAAGAAAAAAATGATAAAATAATTTTACATTGTCATTTACAAAAAGAATTCATTTAAATTAATAAAAGAGCTAAGTCAAATAATTAATAATAACAGATATAGAATAATTGCTCATTCTATGTTTGAAAATATAATAGTTTTTATAGCTATGACTCAAAGAAGATTTTATTTTTCTAAACATAAAAAGAAACTTCGGGAATCTTTACCTCAAGTTAAAAAAGGGCAACAAATGAGCACAGCTTTTAAAAAACTCTGTCATAGAATTAAGAGAAACCACATATAGCGGACTAGCTAGATCTAGACAGATAAGCATTATGTCGGCTCTGAGAATGATTGATGAAATGGTAAATACTTCATTAATTTGAGATAAATCTATTCAAAGAATTGGAATGGATGGCAAAGGAGTTAGCAAAAGAAAACAAGTTTTTAACATTACTAATTTAATTGATAATGAGGTGATAGGTGTTCTACCAAATTTATCACAAAAAGAATTGCTGAAAGAATTATTAAAAATTGATTTAAAATTTAGATTAGCAGTTAAAGAAGTATGTATTGATATGGACTCTTTTTTTCCAGCTATTATTAAAGAATGTTTTCCTAATGCGGTTATTGTGATTGATCATTTTCATATAATTCAGTGGGCTGTCTTTTTATTAAAAGAACAAAAGAAAGTTTTTCAAGACATCAACAATGAATCTTATAAAATAAATAAATTACTGATGATACCTACACACAAATTAACAATTGAAGAATTTAATAAATTAGAAAAAGTTTTTGTTAAAGTTCCTAAGTTAAAACAAAGTTGGAAAATAATTCATCAACTCAGAAAAGTATATTGGAAAAATAACAGAAAAGAAGCTCAAAAACAATTAAAATATGTCATCAGTCTTTGTAAAACTTCAGAATCAAAATATATGAAAGATTTGGCTAATACATTAACAAGATGGTTTGATGAAATATTAAATTATTATTTATCTAAAACAACTAATGCTTATACTGAAGGAATTCATAATCATTTTGAAAGAATTAAAAGGAATCATTTTGGGATTAGAAATGTTGAACGTTTTTGTAAAAGATTATTATTTTGTGTTCTTCCGATGACAATTTTCTTAAATTTAGTTGCCCAAAGATGTTAAAGAGCCGTAATTTATCTCAATTCCAAAACATCAATCACAGGCGGAACACCAAGTCGCATCGGTAAACCAACTTCACCAATTCCAGTGGAAATAAAAAGTTTACCAAAAATATTTTCAGATAATCCACGATCAAAATTACCATCGCAGGGAATCGCTTTTTTATAAAAATAAGGCAACCGAATTTGTCCGCCGTGGGTGTGTCCAGAGATGGTTAAATCAGGAATTGAATTTTTATAATTTAAAGTGGTATCTGGATTATGAGTGATGACAATTAAATTATCACTTTCCGAAAAATTATTTATTTGGGTTATGTCATCTTCTCTTGCCCAATTATCGCCAAGTCCTAAAATATTAATATTTTTCTCTTTCAAAACACTGCTTTCATTATCGAGAAAAATAACATTATTATTTTCTAAAGCTTTTTTTAATTCTTCTTGAATGGGTGGTCCAGGTTTTTCATCATCATGATTTCCTAAAATTCCATAAACTGGAACTTTTAGATCTTTCAACGGATAAAATAAATTTTCTAAATTTTCGTTTGGATAATAGGTGAAGTCTCCTGGAATTAAAACTGCATCAACATTTTCAATTTTATTTATTTTTTCGACAACTCTTTTTAAGAATTTATCATTTTTATAAACGCCTAAATGTATATCAGAAATTACAACTATTTTTGCATTGAAACCAACTTCAATTTCGGTTGTTTCTGTTTTAATAATATTTCTTTCTATGAATCGGGAATAGATGAAAGATAGGGTTAATAGAAATAGAAAGATGATTACTATTAAGGATCTTTTACTTTTTTTAACAGACCTTTTTCTTTTTATCGAAATTATTATTAATAAAATTAAAAAAGGAAAAGATAGGTGTGAAAAATAGAAAATTAAACTATGCATGAAATTATACGTGAATTATTACAGATAAATTATCAGAGTAAGAATAATTTAAGATTTTATTTAAGTCAAGTGAATTGGGCTCTTTAACATCTTTGGGCAACTAAATTTAAGAAAATTGTCATCGGAAGAACACAAAATAATAATCTTTTACAAAAACGTTCAACATTTCTAATCCCAAAATGATTCCTTTTAATTCTTTCAAAATGATTATGAATTCCTTCAGTATAAGCATTAGTTGTTTTAGATAAATAATAATTTAATATTTCATCAAACCATCTTGTTAATGTATTAGCCAAATCTTTCATATATTTTGATTCTGAAGTTTTACAAAGACTGATGACATATTTTAATTGTTTTTGAGCTTCTTTTCTGTTATTTTTCCAATATACTTTTCTGAGTTGATGAATTATTTTCCAACTTTGTTTTAACTTAGAACTTTAACAAAAACTTTTTCTAATTTATTAAATTCTTCAATTGTTAATTTGTGTGTAGGTATCATCAGTAATTTATTTATTTTATAAGATTCATTGTTGATGTCTTGAAAAACTTTCTTTTGTTCTTTTAATAAAAAGACAGCCCACTGAATTATATGAAAATGATCAATCACAATAACCGCATTAGGAAAACATTCTTTAATAATAGCTGGAAAAAAAGAGTCCATATCAATACATACTTCTTTAACTGCTAATCTAAATTTTAAATCAATTTTTAATAATTCTTTCAGCAATTCTTTTTGTGATAAATTTGGTAGAACACCTATCACCTCATTATCAATTAAATTAGTAATGTTAAAAACTTGTTTTCTTTTGCTAACTCCTTTGCCATCCATTCCAATTCTTTGAATAGATTTATCCCAAATTAATGAAGTATTTACCATTTCATCAATCATTCTCAGAGCCGACATAATGCTTATCTGTCTAGATCTAGCTAGTCCGCTATATGTGGTTTCTCTTAATTCTATGACAGAGTTTTTTTAAAAGCTGTGCTCATTTGTTGCCCTTTTTTAACTTGAGGTAAAGATTCTAAAGTTTCTTTTTATGTTTAGAAAATAAAATCTTCTTTGAGTAATAGCTATAAAAACTTTTTATTTTCAAACATAGAATGAGCAATTATTCTATTTCTTTTTTGATTAATTTTTTTACTTACCTCATTTTTTAATTTAAATGAATTCTTTTGTAAATGACAATGTAAAATTATTTTATCATTTTTTTCTTCAAATTTATCTAAAATATATCCTTCTAAATTGAATATTTTTTTAATCTCTTTTTTTTGCATTTTTAAAATATTAAATTATTAAAATAACTTAATATTTAAGCATAGAATTTAACAAATTTCAATACTTAGCTTTGCCCAAAGATGTTAAAGAGCCGTGAATTGTCATAATTTTATCTAAATTCCAAAACATCAATTACAGGTAAAACGCTGAATTTCAAAGAAAAAAATTAAACCTCACTTATAACATCAAAACCTTTTACACTTCCAGTCAAAGCATAACCATAAACTTTTTTAGCAATTTTAACCTTCTTTATTTTACAAGAGACCTGATTAAGTGTCGCCCCTGATCCTAAAGCATCATCTATTAACAAAACATTTTTATAAATATTATTTTCATCTACAAAGATAGTATTATCAGCATTTTCTATACGATCTTGTAATTTGTTTAAAGTTTTTTGTGGTGTCATAATTTCTGTTTGCACTTTCACTATTTTTATTTTTGGTAATGAAAGTTTTAAATTTTGCTCTAAAATTTTCATAAATTGCACTTGTCGTTTGACTGTAGGAGGGATAAAGCCTATGGCATCAACTTTGTTTTTTTTAATTAAATTTTTGACATCTGATTCAATATTTTCTATGACTTCTTTCATTATTTTTTTGTTTTGACTTTGTTTTGCGTACAAGAGTAATTGACCTAATTTTGTTTTACCAAAAATTTCCCAAGCATAAAAATCGGAAATAAAAACATCATCTAGACAAGTATTTTTTTTAAAAGTTTCTTCCAGCTTGTGTTTTGCTGAAATTATATTATTTTTTTTAAAAGCTAAATATTTATCATGTGTTTTTTTATATTCTTTGGATTTATTAATTGGTTCAAAATTTCTTTTTTCACACCATAAAACAAAGCCTTCTATTCCATTAAACCTTTTTCCTTGTGGAGAAATATATATAAAGTTATTTTCTATAATTTTTTCTATTTTTTTATCAAAGGTAAAATCTTTTTTTCTATTTTTTTTAGATAAAGTGTAAAAAACTATCGGAGCAGAACCTATTTTTTGAATTTGTTTTTCTGCTAGTAAATTTTTTAAATGTCTATGCGTCATTTGAGATGAAATCCCTATTTTTTCGGAAATCTCTTTTACGGTTTGTTGCTCGCTTTTTTTGATAAGTGCAATTATTCTATCTTTAGTGTTCATAAATTTATAAATAATATAGATTATACTATTTGTAGTTTACTATAAACTATAAACTATGTCAATATTATTTTTTTATTTTATAAATTTTTTAGAAACGTTTCAAATAGTTTATAAAGCTCGTTCGTGAAAAATGTCCGTTCGTGCAAAGATTGTAATTTATAAATTTAAAAATATTTTAACTAATCAATTCAACTAATTTAATTAAACTAAAGCTCAAAATAGCTCCAATTATAATTCCACCTGCCACTTCGTTAGTATAATGACCAACATGTTCTTTTAGGTGAGGAAATTTCTTTTTATCAACTCCTAATTCTTTTATTAAGTTATTTAAGGTTTTTCCTTGAATACCGATTTGCATTCTGATTCGCATTGCATCGTAAATAGTGATAAAAGCAAAACACATTGCAATGGCAAATTCACTGGAATGAGAATTGTCACCAGAATAAACGCCAACGCAAATTACTAGGGAAGTTACGAAGGCACTGTGGGCACTTGGGAAATGTCCTGGTTCGAAGATGTTGTTCCAATTGAATCCGTATTTTATTGCTAGTCGAGTGAATTTTATTAGTTGAGTTGCTAATATTATAATAACTGGAATTATGAATATTTTGTGTTCGAGGATTAGTTCTAACATATTTTTATTGGGAAGAATTATTTTTTTAGTGATTTTATTATAGCATAAGCAAAAAAGTCTAAATGTATGTCATCTCGGAAAATATATTTTCTTTTCGAGTGTGGCGAGAAATTAGAAAATAATTTATCCGTGATCCAGAAATTTTAAAATCATAATTAAATTTTGGAGTTTAGTTTTTTGCTGGTAGTTTCTGGATACCGGATAGACGAATTTAAATCAATCGCTACGCTCTTGAATAAATTCTGTCTTCCGGCATGACATGTCTGGGAGTTGACTATGAATTATTGTAGGAATTCAAAATGCTGAATGGTGAAAAGCCCGTGCGGCGAGCACTATTTTTTTATTTAATTTTTTAAACATGTTATAATTTAACTGTAATTTAATAAAATAAAACTATGGGTATTTTTGGTTTATTGATCGGAGGAATCGTTTTATTGGCGGTTTTTGTGGCGGTGATTTATAATGGTTTGGTGAAATTGCGGATGCGGGTGAATGAGGGGTGGAGTGATATTGAGGTGCAATTGAAACGGCGGTATGATTTGATTCCGAATTTGGTGGAGACGGTGAAGGGCTATGCGAAACATGAGTCGGAGACTTTGAAGGGTGTGATGGAGGCGCGATCGAAGGCGACGCAGATTTCGATTGATCCGAGTAAGGCGACGGCTGAGGATATGGCGGCTTTTTCTTCTGCTCAGGAGGGTTTGTCTGGGGTTTTGGGACGGCTTTTTGCGGTTTCGGAGAATTATCCGGATTTGAAGGCTAATCAGAATTTTATGCAATTGCAGAATGATTTGACTGATACGGAGGATAAGATCCAGGCGTCTCGGCGGTTTTATAATGGGACGGTGAAGGATTTTAATACGAAGGTTGAGTTGTTTCCGAGTAATGTTATTGCGGGGATGTTTAGTTTTGGGAAGCGGGAGTTTTTTGAGATTAGTGATGAAAAGGAAAGGGAGAATGTTAAGGTTAGTTTTTAGTTATTTTTGTGCTCGCCGCACGGGCTTTTTGGGAGGGGAGTTTTAAGCAATAATTTAAAAAATATTTATGGAATCATCGTATGTAATAATTTTTTGTTTGGTTATTATAGCTGGATTTTTATTTGATATTAAAAAAATCATTAAAGAATATTGTGATAAAATGGAAGGAAATTTAGAATACAATATTGAACAAGCTATTAGAAAAAGTAGAAAAAATGATGAATATGATTTGTAATTTTTAAATAAAAAATTCAGTTATTTTCTGAAGTCTTTTAAATATGTCATCTCGGAAAATATATTTTCTTTTCGAACGGAGTGAGAAACTAGAAAATAATTTATCCGTGATCCAGAAACTTTAAAATTATAATTAAATTTTGGAGTTTAGTTTTTTTCTTGTAATTTCTGGATACCAGATAGACTAATTTGTATTCAATCGCTGTCGCTCTTGAACAAATTATGTCTTCTGGTATGACATTACGGGAGATTTTTTAAAATAAAAACATTCTAATTTCTCAATTCTAAATTCACCAAAATGGCAACACTATATACTCAAAGCACAAAAAATATACGAAACACTTGGATATTACTAACATCCTTTTTTGCTTTAATAATTGCATTAGGGTATGTCTTTTCAATTGTTCTGGAGCGACCAGATATTATAATTATTGCAGTGGTTGTCGCAGTATTTTCCAGTGTTGGAACATATTGGTTTTCCGATAAAATGGTTTTATCCATGACAGGAGCAAAAGAGGTAACTCGAGAAAATGCTCAAGAAATTTATAATATTGTGGATAATTTAACAATTGCGGCTGGATTGCCGACACCGAAAATTTATGTTATTGATGATCAAGCGATGAATGCTTTTGCCACAGGACGAGATCCGAAACATAGCGTTATCGCTTTTACTCGTGGATTATTAGAAAGATTAGATAAGGAAGAAATTCGTGGAGTGGCGGCACATGAACTTTCTCACATTGGAAATCGGGATATGTTGATTGGAACAATGGCGGTGGTTCTGGCGGGCGTGGTGGCGATTGCTTCTCGATTTATGTTTAATTCGATGCTTTTTGGCGGAGGTTCTCGAGAGAAAAAAGATAATCCTGCGATTTTGATTTTATCTTTACTTTTAATTTTGGTGGCTCCGCTTTTTGCGACTCTTTTGCGGTTGGCGGTTTCTCGGAAACGTGAATTTTTAGCGGATTCTTCGGCGGCTTTATTGACTCGTTATCCTGAAGGTTTGGCGTCGGCTTTGGAAAAGATCAGCGGTGATAATTTGGTTTTGGAAAAAAATAATCGATCGGTGGCTCATTTATTTATTAGTAATCCGTTGAAAGGTAAAAAAGTTTCTAAGTTATTTTCTACTCATCCGCCAGTTGAAGAGAGGATTGCAAAGTTGCGGGAGGCAGACAAAGGGTAATTTACAATTTTCAATTTAAAATTTTCAAACAATGCTTAATTAAATAATGTTTTAAATTTAGAATGTATGCAGTATGATTTGCAGGAGAGAACTACACAATTTAGTAAGGATATGATTGCTTTAATTAAGAGTTTAAAAATTAATTTTTTGAATCGTAATATTTTGGATCAATTAATACGTTCGGCGACGAGTGTGGGCGCGAATTATTGTGAGGCAAATGGAGCGAGTTCAAAAAAAGATTTTCGTAATAAGATTCATATTTGTAAAAAAGAAATTCAGGAAACTAAATATTGGCTTGAATTACTGGGTGAGGTGGTTGATGAAAAACAAAAGAATGATGTTAGAATTTCATGGAAAGAGGCACATGAATTAACATTAATTTTTAATAAGATATCAGGATCATTAAAGAATTAGAAATTGTTTGAAAATTTTAAATTGAAAATTGTAAATTATATTATATTATGCAGTGGAAATTTCCGGAGAATACGGATAAATATTATTGGACGGGGCATGCGAAGTTAAAAATGCGGCATTATGGTTTGTCAGCTCAGCGGATTAAGCGGGTGCTTTTGCGACCGATGAGGACTGAGGAGGGGATTGCGGAAAAGACTATTGCAGTGATGCAGCCACAGTCGACTCGGCGAGGTGAAAATGGTGAGAAGGATTGGAAGAGCGAGATTTGGGTGATGTATCGGATGAAGTCGAAAAATTCTAAAAAGGATTTTGGTGGTGTGAAAGTTGATAATGATTTTTCAAAAATGTCGAGTGGTTTTAAAAGTGGGCAAACTGTGATTATTAGTGCTTGGCGGTATCCTGGAAAGACGAAAGAAGGCGAAGGTTTGCCTGATGGGATTTTGAATGAGATTGGGGAATGTGAGGTTTGAACTTTTGACGGATTTAATTTAAAAAATAATTATGAGTGAAAATATGCAACAAGAAAATGAAATATTTGAAAAATTTAAAGAAATTAAAAGAAAACAATACATTGTAACCGCCCCAATAATATTAGTTTTTATTTTATTGATGATTTTATATGAAAATCCAGATTTTGAAATATTTGGTTTAGGTGAAAATATTTTGCTGCCGATTGCGATAGTTGGTGTAGTTGCAGGTCTTATTTTTTCTTTAATAAATTGGAGGTGCCCAGCTTGTAATGGTTATTTTAGAAAAGAAATTAATCCTAAATTTTGTGCGAAGTGCGGGGTTAAATTGCGAGAAAATTAAAAATTTTACAATAAATATTATTTATAAAATTTTCCCAAAAATAAAAAATACTGTTATAATTAAATTGTAGCGGTATTTTTTAAACTTTATAATTAATTAAAAGTAAAACCATGGAAGAAAACAAAACACAAGGTGAAGAAGTTGAAGCAGAAAAAGTTGTTTCTGAAGAACAACAAAATTCATCTTCATCAGAAAATGCAGAACAAAGTGATGCAGAAAAAAATAAAGGGATGGCTATAGTATCTTATTTTATATTTTTTTTACCGTTATTAACAGATGCGAAAGATAGTCCATTTGCAAAATTTCATGCAAATCAAAGTTTAGTGTTATTTTTATTTATGATTATAGTTAATTTTCTTGGAGCATTTATTCCGTTATTGGGATGGTTTTTAATATGGCCAATTGGTTTAGTTATGGGAATGGTATTTTTTATTTTAGGAATAATTAATGCGAGCAATGAAGAAATGAAAAAATTACCATTGATTGGTGGAATTAATATTATTACTTAATTTAAATTTATTATTATAAAATAGTCTATGCAGATGGACTGTTTGTGTTTTTTAATGTATAATCCAAAGTATATTTTTTAAAATGAATATATAATAAAATTAGAAAAGGAGGTGAAAAATATGGAAGAACAAAATGTAAATATGGAAGATGTAAAGAAAAATAAAATGATGGCAATTGTTGCCTATTTTTTGTTTTTTGTGCCGTTATTAACAGATGCAAAAACAAGTCCATTTGCTAGGTTTCATGCAAATCAGGGATTGAATTTGTTGATTTTTTCTGTTGTAGTTAATATTGTCGCTGGCTTTTTGGCTTTTATTCCTTTTATCGGATTAATTGTCTATGTAGCAACATTGGCACTTTTAGTTATAGGAGTGATGAATGCTAATAAAGGTGAAATGAAAAAATTACCAGTAATTGGTGGAGTATTTAATTTTATCAAATAATTTTTTATTTGATAATTTGCAATTTAGGCAGGTTGTTCTTTTGAACAATCTGTTTTTTTGTTCTATAATAAAAATAAGTGAATATAATAATATAAAAAGATTTGCAAAAAATATATTTGCAGAATTGATTTAAATTTATTGTAATTTAAAAGCTTTGTGATTTTCTATAAATTATTTTATTTATAATAATAGGAAGTTTGAAAGTTGTTAATTTGCTAAAAATAATAAAATGAATATAGATATAAAGAGAACAAAAATTGTAGCAACTATTGGACCAGCTTCGGAGGATACAGATACATTAAAACATATGATTGAGAGTGGGATGAATGTGGCTCGATTTAATTTTTCTCATGGAGAACATGAATGGCATAAGCGAGTAATGAAAAATGTACGAAAAGTTTCTCGGAAATTAAATAAACCGATAGCAATTGTTGCGGATTTGCAAGGGCCTCGGGTGAGAACTTTAGTTAAGGACTCAATTAAAATTAAAAAGGGTGATGTAGTTAGGGTTTTTGATGTTAGTACTATATCGAAAGAAAAATCTATTAATGAAGAGGAAGATAAAGTTGTTACTTTGGACTGTCCAGGGATTTTAAAATTTTTGTCAGTTGGAAGTGAAATTTTAATTGAAGATGGAATTATAAAAATCAAAGTTATAGATGTGGTGGATACGCATATTTTAGCGGAAGTAATTAATGGTGATGAAATAAAAAATCATAAAGGTGTTAATATTCCAGACGTTGATATTCCATTGCCGACTTTGACTAGAAAAGATTATCAGGATTTGGAGTTTGCTCTGGGGCAAGACGTTGATTATATTGCTATGTCATTTGTTAGGAACGCGGAAAGTTTGATAGAAGCCCGAAAGTATATGAAAAAAATTTTGGGAGAGTTTTATAAAATTCCGAAAATTATTTCTAAAATTGAAGCAAAGCAAGCGATAAAAAATTTAGATGAAATTATTAAAGTATCAGATGCGATCATGGTGGCTCGAGGTGATTTGGGTATTGAAGTAAGTCAGCATCGAGTTTCTTTGCTATCAAAGGAGATTATTAAAAAATCAAGGAGCTATTTAAAACCGGTTATTGTGGCAACTCAAATGTTAGCTAGTATGGAGAAGAATGCACGGCCAACTCGAGCAGAGATATCGGATGTTACTAATGCAGTAGTTGATCATGCTGATGCGGTTATGTTATCAGCAGAATCAAGTGTTGGTGATTATCCAATTGAGTCAGTGGGGACAATGGCGGAGATTGCAATGGAGACAGAAGTTTCTACTTTTGATGATTTAAAGAATTTTGCCCCGATTGGTTTTGTATCAGATGAGGTAAAAATTTCGCAAAGTGCCTATTTATTTGCTAGAGAAATGGATGCAAAGGCTATAGTTCTTTTTTCTGAGACAGGTTATACTGCAAGGTTAATTTCTCATTTTCGTCCAGATTTTTTAATTTTATCGGCCACAGATAACATGAAAACTTATCAGCAACTTTCTCTAGCATGGGGTATTCGTCCGTATCTTTGTGATAATTTTGAGAGTCGTAAAGATGCAATTAAAGATTTAATTAGTAAAACTAAAGATTCTCGTTTGCTAAGTAAAAATGATTTAGTTATTTCAGTTGCAGGTTCGACTAAAAGCGGTAAAGAATTAAAATTGACAGGTTCTAGAATTATTTAAAAATAAATTTTCAAATCTTCAAACATTTAGACTTTGTAGAGACATTACATGGTAATGTCTCTTGGTGAATAATAATTCTAAATTTTCAAATATTTTATTTTTGACAAGAAAATTACTAGTTATTAATTTTTCTTGATATTTTCTTGATGAATTGTTAATATGATTGAGACGGAAGCGTGCCTGAGTGGTTTAAAGGGCTTGCTTGGAAAGCAAGTGTGTCGTTTTCGGCACCGAAGGTTCGAATCCTTTCGCTTCCGCATAAATCTTTCTAAGCTATAAAATAATGGAAAATATTTTATCAATTGTAGTAGAAAATAAAAATTTATTTTTATTTGGAGCATCAATTTTAATATTGAAATTAGTTTCTTATTTTATTTATAATATTTTGAAAGTAGGTGTTGTTTTTCCAGAAGATAAACTTATTGAATCAGAAAAGATATTAGTTAATTCCTCCTTAAGAAAAATGATAAGTTCTGGAGGTTTTAGATTTTCTATTTCAAAAACATATTTATTAATTACAAATAAAAGAATAATTTTGGCATTTAATATCTTCAGTTTTTGGACTTATAAATTTTTTATGAGCATCTGGTTTGATAAAAATGATTCATTAAACGAAAAAAGTCGCTTTGCTGAAAATGTTAGACTAGGTAAAAATAATGATTCTTTACTATTTAATTGGAAGAATGAAAAAGTGAAAATTTTTATAAAAAATTCTTCTGAAATTTTAGAAAAAATTGGTAAATAATAGATTGACTTTAAAGAACTCTTGTAATGAGCCCTATTTATTTTTTAAAAGTTAAATTTAGAGTTTGTGAAAACTTTGTTTAACTTATTCAAAATGCTATAATAAAAACAATAAACAAAAATAAAATAAACTTATGAAAAAAATTATTTCAATTTTTTTAATTTTTACCTTCATTGTCTTTTCAGGTTTTGGCTGTAAAGAAAAACCAATTCAGTATAGTACCAACTTAGAAATTTGGGGAATGTTTGATGATTCTCATGAGTATGCTAATATTTTTAAATCTTATAAAGAAACACATCCTTATGTAACAGGTATTAATTATCGTAAAATATCAGGTGAAGAAAATTATAAGAGAGAATTGTTAAATTATTTGGCAGAAGGACGAGGTCCAGATATTTTTATGATTCATAATACTTGGTTGCCAGAGTTTAAAAATAAAATAGCTCCAGTGCCATATGGTTTGATTAGCGAGATTGAGTTTAAAGACAATTTTGTTGATGTGGTAGCAGATGATTTTTATGTGGATGGAGATATTTATGGCGTACCGCTTTCTGTAGATTCTTTGGCTTTATATTATAATAAAGATATTTTTAATGCAGCGGGAATTATTGATCCGCCAAAAACTTGGGCAGAAATTGATGATATTACCCAGAGATTAACGTCTATAGATCAATATGGAAATATAGATCAAAGTGCGATTGCTTTAGGAACTTATGAAAATATTAATCGTTCAACAGATATTTTGTCTTTAATGATGATGCAGTTAGGATCAGAGATGTCGAATAGGGAAGCAGGGATGGCAACTTTCGATGAGCCAGTTTCTATCAATGGGGTAGTTCGCTCACCAGCTAAAGATGCTTTGGAGTATTATACAGCTTTTGCACAGGGTGATCAGCCAATTTATACTTGGAATGCGGATATGGATTATTCCATTGATGATTTTTATGAGGGGGATACAGCAATGATGTTGAATTATGCTTATAATTATGATTTGATTGAAGCTAAAAATGCAAAATTAAATTTTGGTGTTTCGGAGGTTCCGCAATTTTCATTAAATCAAATTGGTGGTCAGGTAAATTATGCAAATTATTGGGTTTTTGTGGTTGCTAAAAATAAAGAAGGACAAATCACTAAAGAAGGTTTGAATATTACAAAGGACATGCGAATTTCAGAGTCTTGGCAATTTTTAAAAGCTTTGACTTTTCCTACAGCGGAACAACCAATGACTTTTTATAATGTGGTAAATGATCAACCTTTTTCTTTGATCTTTGAAAATGATTTAAGTGAAATGTATTTAAATGTAAAGAATAAACCAGCAGCTCGAAAAGATTTGATCAAGATGCAACAAACTGATATTAAATTGCGACCATTTGTTTTGGGTAATTTGATTGCGCACAGTTGGTATCAAGTTGATTCTAAGGATGTTGAAAAGCATTTGGGTGAGATGATCGAGAGCGTGCAATTAGGACGTTCATCAGTTAGCGATGCTATTGAGTTGGCAGCGAATCGGATAACACAGTTAATGAAGTAAACAGGTAGATTTTTAGAGTAGTAGATAATTAGACCTGTAGAGACATTGCACTGTAATGTTTTGAGATGGGAGAATAATTTACAAATTTGCAATCTTCAAATAGTGTGACTTGCTATTTTAAAATGACAGTAGATTTTTTAGGATTTCAAAAAATGTTAAATGGTGGAAAGCTTATGCGACGAACACGTTTATTTTTATAAATTTAATTTTTTATTTTTAAATAAATCCTGCTAGTGAATGATTGCTAGTTATGGATTACTGATTTTTATGCTCAAGAAAATATTATTTAGTTTAGTTGCGGGGTTTTTGATTTTTATTATTCAGGCACAGAGTGTTGATGCATCAGGGCTTGTTCCTTGTGGAGGTACCGGTGAGGACCCATGTACCTTTTGTCATCTGATTGTTGGAATAAAGGGTTTGATCGACATTATAACAGGGACTTTATTGGTTGTGGCTGCTTTGTTTGTTATTACTGTGGCTGGGGTTATGTGGATAACTGGCGATAGTTTTGGTTTGATAAATCAGGCTAAAAGTGCAATTAAAAATGCTTTGGCGGGGATTGTGGTTGTGTTGACGGCTTGGTTGATGGTTATTGGGATTTTGAATTTATTGTCAGCTAAGGATTTTGTAAGTACAGAAACAGGTGATGTTATTTTGAGTAAAACAGGTGTATTTGGTTTTGAGTGTTCGACAAAGTCTTTTGTTGGGGGTGAGGTTGAGGGTTCTAGTGGTTCAAGCAGTAACCCAAGCAGTAACCCAAGCAGTAACCCAAGCAGTAACCCAAGCAGTAACCCAAGCAGTAACCCAAGTTCTTCTACAACGAGTGGATATAAAACAGCGGAGGAAGAAAAAAAAGAAAAGGAGGTTAGGGATAGAGTGGAGGAACAAGGGATGGAAATTAATAAACCAGCTTGTAAATATTATGGACAAACAGATTGTACAGATATGGGAGGATTGACAGAAAATTCTATTTCTGGATTAGAGAGATTTAATAGTGATTATCAAAAATGGGCAAAAGAAAATAATAAATCTACTAAAGTTACTGTGAATGGAGGATCAGAATCTAATAAAATACATCAAGGTAGTAGTAATCCCAATTCAGAATCTCATGCTAATGGACGAAAAGTTGATATAGATGATGGTAATTCTGATTTAAATGATTTTCTTTATGGAAATAAAAAAAAAGGAATTGATCCTTATCTTACTGATACTGGGAAAATTTGGACAAAAAGTAAAACAAAACTTTATAAGGATCCATATGGAAAAATTTGGGCTAAAGAGAGTAGTCATTCAGATGTGTGTCTTGATTGTCCAACAACAAATGCAAGATATTAAAATAATTTTATGTTAATAGAAATAGTACAAGCAGGGATAATTGATGATGCGCCGACCATTTATGAGTTGTTAGTTATAACGATACAAAAGGTATTAACTTTTGTAAGTAGTGTAGCAATTTTGGGAGTTGTTGGTTCAGGGATAATTTATATGGTGTCCTCAGGAAATAGAGAACAACAAGAATATGCAAAAACTGTTTTGAAAGGAAGTGTGATTGGTTTGATTATTGCGTTAACTTCTTTAGTTTTAGTAGGTGCAATTACAGGGATTTTTGAATAGATGGGGAGATCATTAGATTTTTAGAGGAGTAGAATTTTTTAAATTAAATAAAGATTTAATTTTTGTGTAGAAAGAATTGATTGCTTATGGTAGAGTATTAGAAATACGAGGTAGGTGATCTTTAATATGTTGATTCCGATGTATAATTTAGTTACTAGTTACAGATTATTGATTACTAGTTACTAACTTACTATTTACCAAAGTTTTAAAATATGAGATAATAAAAAGGTAAAAAAGAAAAATAAAAATTATGAAAGGAGGTGTTTATAAATGACGATAAAAATTCAAAAATTCGTGATGATGTTTGTTTTAGGTATGATGGTTGTTTCACCAATGGTTGTTGATGCTGCGGATACAAAAAAAGTTAGCACAAAAAAGGCAGAAGATTCAAGTGAAGGTTTAGTGAAGCCTGATACACCTAAAGGGATTAAGGACAATACAGATTTGAAAGCGATGTTGAAGATTGTAATTGAAGCAATTCTATATATTATAGGAACTCTTTCATTATTGATGATTGTAATTGGTGGTGTAATTTATGTTACTGCTGGTGATTCAGGAAGAGCTGATATGGCAAAGGCTTATATTACCTATGCTATTATTGGTTTAGTGGTTGCTCTAGTTGGATTATCTATAATTAACTTAGTAATTGATAAATTAGGAGCTACTACTTAGGAGCTTAAGTTATTTTTAGGTTTTTTATAAAAAAGCACTTTTTATAAGGTGCTTTTTTATTTTTTATTTTTTAGTGCTATAATAGTTATATAAATTTATTAACTTATATTTGAATTTTAAAATTGTGTATCATAGCCCGTGCGGCAGGCACCTTCATTTTTTAATCTAATAATTACTAAACTAAAACAAATATGAAATTTTTTTTAAAAACTTTTTTAGCAGTATTTATGCTATTTTTTATTTTTTCAAATAATAATGTTTTAGCTCAACCTGCTGAAAATACTGGAACATCTTCAATCAAGACTATTACTCCAGGTGAAAATAGAAAAACTAAACCTCCAACTAAAAAAGTTGCTCCAAATTCAGCTCAAGCTTCATCAACTACCACTACTAAAGGTGGCGTGAAAGTTCCAACAAGCGACGACTTGGGAGGTCTTTCTGACAAAGATATAAAAGGAACACTTGAAACAGTAATAGATACAATATTGGCTATCGTTGGAACTCTTTCATTGTTGATGATTGTTGTGGGTGCGGTGATATTTATTGTTGCGGGAGATAATAGAGATTTAGCAGAGACAGCACAGAGTATGATTACTTATGCTATTGTAGGATTAGTAGTTTCATTGCTTAGTTATGCTGTGGTGATATGGGTATTTGATGCTTTGAGTTAAAAGTAAAATTTATGAATAATTTTGGAACAAAAAATTTAGGATTAGAAAAAGAGGTGATCGCTCAAGAAATTTTTTTGAAATTTGCGGCAGGGGCTTTGAGTTTTGTTTTTATTGGAGCGTTTTTGATGGGAGTGGTTGGAGCGGTGATCTGGGTAACTTCAGGAGGAAATGAGGATAGAAATGATAGTTCTTCTATGATGATAAAGTCATCATTGGTTGGGATGATCGGATCGTTTATTGGTTACGTGGCATTGAGAATTTATGCAAATGTGATTGGGGTAGATTTTTAGAAGAATAGATTTGTAGACAGGTAGATAAGTAGACTTTTAGATGTTGTTAGTTCAATCTTGTAGATTGAATCTAGTGTTTGTGCCAATTTAAAGTTTTTATAAAACTTGAAAAATTGAGTGATTTTTAAAGTTTGATATAAACGAATGGTTCAATCAGAATGATTGAACCAACAGTAATTACTAAATTAAAACAAATATGAAATTTTTTTTTAAAACTTTTTTAGCAGTATTCATGCTATTTTTTATTTTTTCAAATAATAATGTTTTAGCTGAACCAGCTCAACCAGCTGGAGCAGGTTCTAATCCAAGTTCAGTTAGTGTTCCAAGGACAGGTCCAGCGACTGGAAATGCTGGAGGAGCTTCAACTAAATTTCCAGATCCAGCTTCAGCTTCAACTAAAAAAGTTGCTCCAAAACCATTAGATAAACCCACAACAAACACTTCTACGAAACCAAATTTAACTGCTAATTCTTCAGGAAATAAATCAATTGAGTTTAAAAATCCAATAAGTAAAAATACCGTTGAGGATCTTTTGATAAGTGCAATGGCGGTTATTCGAAATGTAGTGGCGGCTTTGGCGATTTTGATGATAGTGATTGGGGCGGTGATGTGGATTTTGTCAGGAACAACAGGACAGACAGAAAAAGCAAAAACTGTTATTCAGTCGGCAGTAATTGGATTGGCGATTGCGTTGGCGGCACCGACATTTATTGGTGAAATTTATGGTGTTTTAGGTAAAGATACGCCAGAAGTTGAAGGTGCTGACTTTAGTTTGAGTGTTTATGATATTGCTGTAAATATAACTAATTTAATTTTAGGATTTATTGGGGTATTATCGATTTTGATGATTATTGTAGGCGGAGTAATGTGGATGACAAATCAAAGTGATGTAGCTAAGAAGATGGTTAAGGCAGCAGTTATTGGTTTGGTTATTGCGTTGACTTCTTTGGTTATTGTGAAAGCAATTGTAGGGATTTTTGGGTAAGATAGAAGAATAGATTTTTAGAGATGTAGACAATTAGATTTTGTAGAGATATTGCATTGCAATGTCTTGTGAATAAGTAATTTTTAATTTTCAAATAATACAGCCTGTCATTCTGAGTGGAATGAAATTTTTGTAAAAAATTTTATGTAACGAAGAATCCCAATAAGTTTTTCTGATATTTTAGTTTTTAAGTTTTGTGATTCTCTTTGGGAGATTCTTCACTTCATAAATTTATCTGCGATAAATTTATTACGCTTGTCTGCTGACAAAGGCAGGTTCAGAATGACAGGAAAATTTTAAAATTATGTATCATAGCCCGTGCGGCAGGCACTTTATTTATTTGACAGTTAGGGCTGAAAAATGGTATTATGCTTATGTTGATGAATGAAAGATTCGGGTCTGAGAGACGCGAATTTTTTAATTTTAGTAGCTATTTATAAGTAATCAGTTATTATTTTAAAAAAATAATTTCATTTAGAATTTTAAGTTTATAATCAATAATTAAATTAAAAATATGAGTAAAAAAACAGAAAAAAATCCATTTAGTGATTTTGCTGGAGCGATGAGTGCAGTTGCTGATGAAAAAGGAATCGATAAAGATAAGATTTTGGAAACTGTTGAGGCAGCGATTGCGGCGGCATATAAAAAGGAATATGGTAAACGTGGACAAAACATTCGAGCAGAATTGAATGTTGTTTCAGGTGATATGGATTTCTTTTTAGTTAAAGAAGTGGTGGATGATAGCGTTCGAGAATTTGTGGAATTTGATGAGGAGGAGGAAGGAAAGGTTGAGGAGAAAAAAACTGAAGAAGAATCAAAGAAATACAAAGAGGAAAAACGAGTTGATGAGAGTGAGGCTGGAGATGAAAATGAAGAAGATAGAAAATCTAGGTTTAATCCGGAAAGAGATATTATTTTAGAAGAGGCATTGGAACGAGATGTAGATGCTAAAGTTGGTGATTTTCTTGAGGAAGGATTGCCATCTTACAGTGATTTTGGTCGAGTGGCGGCACAGACTGCGAAACAAGTTATTATTCAGCGGATCCGAGAAGCAGAACGGGAGTCAATGTTTGAAGAATATAAAGAAAAAGAAGGTGAGGTAATTACTGGAACTGTACAAAGAGTTGAAGGTCGAGTGGTTTATGTTGATTTAGGCAAGTCTGTTGGTGTGCTTTTCCCACGAGAACAAGTTCGAGGTGAATTTTATAATGCTGGTCAAAGAATTAAGGTCTTTTTGGAGAGCGTAGAGTCTGATGTGAGAGGTCCTGGAATTAAACTTTCTCGTGTTCATCCTGAATTGGTGCGTTGTTTGTTTGAAAATGAAGTGCCAGAAATTTTTACAGGAACTGTTGAGATTAAGGCAATTGCTCGTGAGGCCGGTTCTCGAACTAAGATCGCAGTTTATACTGAAGATGAGAGCATTGATCCGATTGGTTCATGTGTTGGTCAGCGAGGTGCTCGTGTTACTACTATTATTGATGAGTTGGGTGGGGAAAAAATTGATATTATTGAGTGGAATGAGGATTTGGAAGATTTTATTGCAGCAGCTTTGTCTCCAGCTCAAGTGTTAAAGGTTACGTTAAATGAAGAAGATAAGAAAGCCTCTGTTTTGGTGCCAGATGATCAATTGTCTTTGGCGATTGGTAAACAGGGTCAGAATGTTCGGTTGGCGGTTAAATTGACTGGATGGGATTTGGATGTGGAGAGTGCGAGTAGCAAGAAGGAAGAAGGTGACAAAACTAAAGGTAAAAATGAAAAAGTTGAGAAAGATTTGAAAGAAGAAGGAGAAAAAATTTCTGAAACTGAGTCAAAAGAGGAAGTTAAAAAAGAAGTTGAAGAAAAAACTGAAAAAGTTGTTGAAGAAAAAGAAGAAAAAGTTTCAGAAGATAAAAAAGAGTCTAAAAAAGATGATAATAAAAAAGAAGAGACTTCAGAAGAAAAATAAAAGTGCTGCCGCACGGGCTTTTTGGGTTCAAGATTTTAAATTCTTACAAAATTGCACAAATTTTTAATCATGTCATACCAGAAGACAGAATTTATTCAAGAGCGTAGCGATTGATTTAAACCTGCCTGTTCGGCAGACAGGTTCGTCTGTCTGGTATCCAGAAATTAACAGAGAAAAATAAACTTTAAAATTTAGTTATATTCTTAAAGTTTCTGGATCACGGATAAATTATTTTCTATTTCATCGCTACACTTTGAAAGAAAATATATTTTCCGAGATGACATACGTGGGTTTATGAATATTTTTTTAAATTAATTTTATGACTGAAAATAATCAATTGGAAAAACAGGAAATTAAGAGACCTTGGCAGGGAAATATTTTGTTGGTTATAGAAACCTTTGTTACTTTCCTAATTTTATCAATTCCGCTTTCTCAACTGTCGAATTATTTTTATATTTTTGAAAATTTGTTTGATTTTATAATAGCAAGAACTTTTTCTGTTGGTATTTTTTTAAATTTTGTTCCTGATTTTCTTTTATATAATTACTTAAATTTTATTAGTGAATTATATATTGTTGTTTTTTCTATTTTTTTAAACTTACTTTTTATTGTCAGTTTTTTAAAAGGAAAAAAATGGTCAATTTATTTAATTTTTATTATAGAATTAATTACATTAATAGTTTTTATTTTTGATCTTTATTCTATTGAATATCCTATTAAAAATGAGTTAAGAATTATTTATTCACTGATTGAATTTTTTATTTTATATCTTTCAATAATTTGTCTAAAACATCCATTTTATAATCAGAAAAAAGTTAAGTGAACAATGGATTGCAACCCATTGTTCAAAAAGCCCGTGCGGCGAGCACAATTTTCTTAATCATTAAAACTAAAATTATGAAACATATAATTGGACATCGAAATCCTGATACAGATACAATTTGTAGTGCGATGGGTTATCAGAATTTTTTAAAAAATAAAAAAATCGAAAGTAAAGCTTTTGCTTTAGGAGATCTTAACAATGAAACAAAATTTGTTTTGGATTATTTTGATATGGAGTTGCCGGATCAAATTTCTGAGTTTCCGCATGGGACTGAAATTATTTTGATGGATCATAATGAAGAAGGACAAAGCATTGAAAATATAAATGATTTGGATGTTGTTGAGATTATTGATCATCATAAAGTTAAATTTCAAACGGATAAACCAATTCGGATTCACATTGAGCCGTTGGGGTCTTCTTGTTCTATTGTGGCGAAAAAGTTTTTTGCGAAAGGTTTTGAGATTCCGAAAGGAGTTGCTGGAATTTTAATGGCAGGAATTATTTCTGATACTTTATATTTTCGATCTCCAACGACTACTGATAAGGATCGAGAATTGGTTAAAAAATTAAATGAAATTGTTGGCATTGAAAATCTTGAAGAATTTAGTATGAAAATGTTTGATGCTAAAAGTGATGTAAGTGAAATTTCTACTGAAGATTTGGTGAAATTGGATTATAAACTTTTTGATTTTGGTGGTGAGAATTATGGAATTGGTGTGATGGAAACTACGAATAAGGATTTTGGATTAGAGCGGAAAGATGAGATTTTGGAGAATTTGAAGAAGATTAAAAAAGAGGATAATTTGAAAGGCGTTTTTCTTTCAATCATTGATATTTTGAAGAAAGAGAGTTATACTATTTGTTCAGGTGATGAGGAAACTGAATTGTTTAAAGAGATGTTTGATGTTGAGGATCGGGATGGTGTTTTGTTTGTGGATAATATTGTTTCGAGGAAAAAAGAGATTGTTCCTGTTTTTGAGAGGTTTTTGAATAAGTAGATTTTTAGATTGATAGAATGTAGACAGTTATACTTGTAGATGTTAAATTAGGTACTTTATTGTGTCATTCCCGGCTGGAGCGTAGCGGAAGGAAAGGGAATCTAGGAGAGTTAAGCTTGAAGTTTATAAATTAACTTTAGTTTATATTAAAATTTAAAGTTTTGCTAACCTGGATCCCCGCCTACGCGGGGATGACATGCGGGAGGGTAATTGATAATTTTTGAAATTAAATTTATGGAAGAGAAAAATATTGAGAAAAAAGAGGTTGTGAAAAGTGAGACTCAAGAAATTAAAAGACCTTGGCAGGGAAATTTTTTATTAGGATTAATTCCATTTGGTTTATTCTTAATAATTATATTTAATTTTAACTTATTACAAGAAATTTCAAGAGGTAATACAAGAATAATAGTAATACCATTAGTAGAAATTTTAGTTATAGTATTTATTTTTGGTATTAATGCTTTATTGGGATTATTAAATGGTTTGCGATGGTCAGTGATAACAACAATTGCTTTTTCTATAATATTTATAATTGAGGCAATTTTTAAATTTATTAATATATTTTTTGCGAGCGGTAATTTTCGAGTTTATTTTATGGAGGATCTTTTAATTTTTGTATTAATAGTATTATTTTATCTTTGTATTGTATATTTTAGTTTAAATTGTCTAAAACATCCATTTTATAATCAGAAAAAAGTTCAAAAATAAAGTTCAAAAAGCCCGTGCGGCGAGCCTGCCTATCGGCAGACAGGCACAATTAATATTTTCAAGTTTAAATAAATTAAATAGTTTAAAAATAATTAAGTAAAATAATAAAAACATGAGTTACACAATAGAAAAAAAAGAAGGACAAGTAATAATCGAGATTAAAGTTACTTGGGAAGAAGCAAAAAAAGATTTTGATAAATTAGTAAAGGAAGCAAGTAAAAATGTTTCAGTGAAAGGTTTTCGAAAGGGAAGTGTTCCGGCTGATGTAGCAGAAAAACAAGTTGATAAAACAATGATTATGTCTCAAGTAGCGGAACAGAGACTTAGTGCAGAATATGCAGCGGCAGCGAAAAAAGAAGATTTAAAAATTGTAGGAATGCCAGAGGTTGAAATGAAAAAATTAGCAGAAGGAAATGATATTGAGGCAACTTTGAAAATTACTTTGATTCCAGAAATTAAATTGCCAAAAACTTGGGAGAAAGAAATCGGTAAAATTAATAAAAAATTAGCTGGCAAAAAAGTTGAGGTAACTGAAAAAGAGATTGATGCAGAAATTGAAAAAATAGCTGATAGTCGAGTGGAACATAAAGAAGTTAAGCGAGCGGCAAAGAAAGAGGATCATGTAAAAATTGATTTTACAGTTAAACAAGCTGGTGTGATTATTGAAAATGGCACAAGCACAGATCACTCATTAGTTTTAGGTAAGGGAGTTTTTATTCCTGGCTTTGAAGAAGAAGTTCTTGGTATGAAGGCAGGTGATGAAAAAACTTTTTCATTGAATTTTCCTGAAAAATATCATGCAGAACATTTGGCTGGAAAAGAAGCTACTTTTGACGTGGTTTTGAAAGCAGTTGAAGAAAGGGTTATGCCGAAAATCGATGATGAGTTTGCAAAGTCATTAGGTGATAAATTTAAGACTTTGAAAGAGTTTAAGGAGAGCTTGAAAGAAAATATGGTTAAGGAAAAAGAAAAGGCTAACGAGGAGGAAAAAAGTAAAAATTATTTAGATTCTATTATTGATAAATTGGAAATAATTTTGCCAGAGCAAATTGTTAAAAGTGAATTGGAAAGAATGATTGGTGAATTTAGTCAGCAAATTAGTGCGAGCGGAATGACTCTTGAAGAATATTTAAGTAAGATTGGGAAAGAAAAATCTGATCTTGAGAAAGAATGGCGAACTGATGCTGAGAAGAGAGTGAAAAGTGCGATGGTTTTGGAAGAACTAGCGAAAGAACTCGAGGTGGAAGTTCCATCTGCTGAAATTGAGGAGGAGATGAATAAGACTTTATCGATGTATAAAGGTGTTAAGGATTTGGATAAAAATATTGATATGCAGCAGCTTTATGCAATTACTCAGGGAATTTTGAGTAATAAGAAAGTATTTAGTGTTTTGGCAGAGATGAAGTAATTATAAAAAATTTTTAATTTACAAATTTTCAATTTTCAAATAGTGCAACATGTCATTCTGAACCTGCCTTTGTCGGCAGACAGGCGTAATAATTTTTATGAAATAAAAATTATGTAGTGAAGAATCCCAGTAAGTTTTTCTGATGATTTAGTTTTAAAGTTTCGTGATTTTCTGTGGGGGATTCTTCATTTCGCTACGCTATATTCAGAATGACAGAAAATTTATAAATTCCTTAAATTAAAGATTTGTTTTGGCAAGTCTTTACGAATAAGAAATTTAATTTGTTAATTTTTGAAATGTTTAAAAAATATTTTTTAAACATTGAAATTTTTTGAAACGTATGACTAAACCAACAAATAATTATATTATTCCAACTGTGATTGAGAAGAGTGGGAATATTGAGCGGGCTTATGATATTTATTCTCGTTTGTTAAAAGATCGGATTATTTTTATTGGATCAGCGATTGAGGATTCAATGGCAAATACGGTAATTGCTCAACTTCTTTTTTTGGAGTCTCAAGACTCTAAAGAAGATATTAAAATTTATATTAATTCTCCTGGAGGTTCAGTGAGTAGTGCTTTGGCGATTTATGATACGATGCAATATGTGAAAGCGGATGTTTCAACTATTTGTATTGGAATGGCGGCATCTGCGGCATCTTTGTTGTTGTCATCAGGTGAAAAAGGTAAGCGATTGATTTTGCCGAACGCGGAGGTAATGATTCATCAGGTTTTAGGTGGTGCTCAGGGACAGGCGAGTGATATTGATATTCAAGCTAGACATATTTTGAAAATTAAAGGTAGGTTGAATAAGATTTTGGCTAAACATACGGGCAAGACTGTGGCTCAGGTTGAGAAGGATTCTGATCGTGATTATTATATGAGTGCGGATGAGGCGAAGAAATATGGGATTGTTGATAAGGTTATAAAATAATTTTCAATCCCCGATAGGACTCGAGGACATGCTTACGAATTTTCAACCTGCCTGCCGGACAGGCGGGTTTCAAAAAAGCAAGATTTATTTCTTGCTTTTTTGTTTAGTGAATTTTTGTGCTCGCCGCACGGGCTTTGAAATTTTGAGTTTGACTTCTTCTTCTTCTGATACGGTTGAATTGTTAGAGACGTTAACATTAATTGAGTTCAGCGGAGGAAATAATGTTTGATTTTCTTAAAAAGAAAGTTTTGGCGAAGTGTTGTAATGTTCAAATTCCGATTAAAGATAAGATTTCTGCTTTTGGAAAAGAGATTACAACCGAGGTTCCCGTAAAAGACGGAAAAACATTGTATTGTCATAAATGCCTAGGAAAGATGGTGATAAAGTGTGCATGGTGTGGAGGAGTTATTTTTATTGGTGATCCGATAACTCTGTATTCGCCAGTCAAAAAGGATTTTGAAATTCCAGAACATGCCGTTATTTATAAGGAAAAACCTTTGCAACTTATTGGTTGTTTGCGATGGGATTGTGCGGAAACTGGCGCTGATCGGATGGGGTTTTGGCTTCCGCCAGGTAAAGTGGAAAGAGTTAGGGACCCTTCAACAAAGTGTGTCCATCGCCCATTTAACCTTTCTTAATTTTATTAAAATATTTAAAATTAGAAACAGGATATTTCATATAATTTTTTTCTTCAAACTCCTTAATAACCATAAATACATAGTCCAATAATCTTTCGGGAGATTCAAATGATAATTTATTCTTTGTAGTTTTTCTAATTTGCCTATTCAAATTTTCAATTGAATTAGTTGTATAAATCATTCTTCTTACTCGAGGATTGAATTTAATATATGTAAAATAATATTCAATTTCTGTAAAATGATTTTTAAAATTTGGATATTTTGTTTTCCATTTTTCTAAAAAATTATTTACTTTTTTCAAGGCTTTTTCAATTGTATCATTTTCTTCAAAATTATTAAATATTTCTTTTAAATCTTCTCCTATTTCTTTTTTATCTTTCGGTCTTGTTTTGTTTAAAATATTTCTTTGTTTATGAACTACGCACTTTTGAAATTCTCCTTGGGGATATATTTCTAAAAATACATTTTCTAAATTTTTTAATCCATCAGCTACAAATAAATCTATTTGTTGAACACCTCTTTTTTCTTTTAATTCTTGCAATAATTCTTTCCAAAATTCTGCTGATTCGGTTGGATTTTGACTTAAACAAAGCAATTCTCGTCTATTATCTTCTCTTACTCCAAAAGCAATAAATACACCTTCCTTAGCGTATTCATCACCTCTTCGCACAGTAATGAAAATTACATCTCCATAAACAACTTTGTAATGTTTTTCTAATTTGGAATTTTGCCAAGCTATTCTAAATTTATTAAATACTTTTGCTAAATTAGATATCTTAGCAGGAGACATGTTTTCTTCAAAAATTTCATTTAAAAATTCATTAATGTCATTGGAAGTCATTCCTTTTTTATATAAAGATAAAGCTATTTCATCTACTTTTTCTCTGTTAATTTTAAAAGTTCTAGTGTTGCTGGAGAGAATAATCCTGTTCTAGTTCTTGGAATATGAACAAGTAATGAGTTTTTTGATAATGAATTCATAGCTCTTCCGTATGATCCATTTCCTTTATCTTTTTTAGTTTTATTAATATCTTCTAAATACTCATCTCTTTCTATTAGCATTAAGGTTTCTATTGTTTTTCCTATGAATTTATCCATGGATAAATCATCTAGATTTTCTCTTAAGTTTTTTATGTTTTTTTCTAATAATTCTTCGGTTCTATTTTTCTTGTCTGACATGATTTTATTATTAAATTTATTAATTTAATTTTACTATCAGACACAATTTTGTGAAGGGTCTCTTTATTCTTCAAAAATAGACAATAAACTTTCACCTTGCATTTCAGCTGGTTGTTCAATTTTCAATAACTCTAAAATAGTAGGAGCAACATCACTTAAAATACCTCGGATAGAAACCTGTTCATTTAAAATTTCTTCTTCAGTTTTTCTTCGATGATTGTCAGGGGCAACAAACCAAAGGGGTACAGGGCTTGTATTATGTTGAGTATCGACTTCATGAGTATATGGATTTTCCATTACTTCAATATTTCCATGATCAGCGGTAATTAGCATACAACCGCCATTATCTAATACGATAGCACTCAAATCTTTCATGCTATTGTCTAAAACCCGAGCAGCTTCCTTGGCAGCCTCTTGATTTCCAGTGTGGGCGATCATATCGGCATTAGCATAATTTACTAAAATGAAATCATACTTTTCTTCTGTAACAAATTGAATAATTTTTTTAGTTATTTCTTCAGCTTGCATTTCTGGTTTTTCATCAAAACTTTGCACGGATTTAGATGGAATTACTACATGATCTTCTCCTGGCCAAATTTCTTCACCACCACCATTAAAAAAATAAGTAACATGAGCATATTTTTCAGTTTCAGCAATACGCAACTGTGTTAAATTATTTTTACTTAGTATTTCACCTAAGCTATTAGTTTTTTCAATTGGTGGAAAAGCAACTAAAGCAGAAAATTCGTCATCATACTGAGTCATAGTTGCAAAGGTAATATTGGGTTTACTAGGCGCATCAAACTTATCAAAATCTTTTTCAATGAAAACTTGAGTTAATTGACGAGCGCGATCTTCTCTAAAATTTATGTAAATAATACCGTCACCATCCTTAATTTTTGTAAGAGGCTCATCTTTTTTGTTAGTTAAAATTATCGGTTCTAAAAACTCATCAGTGACATTTTCTTTATAGGAATTTTTTATTAGTGAAAGTGGATTGGTAGTTTTTTTGCCTTCTCCATTAACTAACATTCTATAGGCCTTTTCGGTACGTTCCCAATTATTGTTTCGATCCATTGCCCATTGACGACCGACTATAGTGGCAATTTTTCCAGCACCAATTATTTCAAGTTCTTCAGTTATCTCTTTATAGACTCGAGTAAAAGCTGTGGGAGAAGAATCTCTTCCATCGGTAAAGCAGTGGATGAATATATTTTTAATGCCATTGGACTTAGCTATTTTTACTAGCTCGTATAAGTGTTCTCGGCTAGAGTGAACATATCCATCACCAACCAAGCCTATTAAATGTAAGCTTCCTTTATTCTTTTTTACATTTTCAAAAACTTCCATAAAGACAGGATTAGTTGCAAAGGTCCCATTTTGGATGGAAAGAGAGATGCGAGGAAAGTTTTGGTAGACGATTCGTCCTAATCCTAGTGTCATGTGACCTACCTCGCTATTTCCAGGTTTTCCCCAAGGCAATCCAACAGAAATTCCTGAAGCTTGTAAGGCGATCATCGGGTAATTATTTTTTAGAATATCAAAAGTTGGTAAATCGATCTGATTGGTAACATTAGCGTTAGAGGTGTTTATGCCCCAGCCATCTAAAACTATTAATATTATTGGTCGATACATTTTTATTTTTTAGATTTAATATTTATATTTTAACATATTTAAATAGATATGTAGATTTGAAGTGTTTTATAATGTTAAAAGTAAACGTGATATACTCTAAATAGTATAATTCTAGCTATATATAAAGCTATTATTTATTAGTTTATTTGGCTATTGACTTATTTTTCATAATCTTCTATTATAAATAAAGTAAGATTCTGATAAATTGAGAGAAATGACTGTGAGTTTTGTTCCGATTTCTTGATAAGAACCGTCTGAATCTCTTTTTATTTTTTATTTAAAATTATATGCAAAAAACAGTAGTAGAATTTAATCAAACTCAAAGAGGGGAAAAAATGGACATTAGAGCTGGCGATGTAGTTAAAGTTCACAGAAAAATTAAAGAAGGTGATAAGGAGCGTATTCAGATTTTTGAAGGAATGGTTATTGCTGTTAAAGGTGGACAAAGTAGTTCACAGATGATTACAATAAGAAAAGTTTCTAATGGATTTGGTGTGGAAGTTATTGTTCCAGTTATATCTCCAAGTATTGAAAAGATTGAAATAATAAAAAGAGCAAAAACTAGAAGGTCAAAGTTATATTTTATTAGAGATAAGGCAACTAAGGCTTTACGATTCAAGTTTTCTAAAGTTGAACAAAAAAAAGAAGAAGTTGTTGAGGAAATTAAGAAAGAGGTTGAGGAAGTAGCTGAAGACAAAAAAGAGGTTGTAGAAGAAAAAGAAATAAATTTATATTTTAGAATTTTTACGCACGCCCAGATGGTGGAATTGGTATACACACTAGGTTGAGGGCCTAGGCTCCTATGGGGGCGTGCGGGTTCGAGTCCCGCTTTGGGCACAGTGTGGTATAATGGTTTGTAAGTTAGTTTTAAAATAAAAAAGTAGGCACGCTTAGCTCAGTTGGTTAGAGCATCTCGTTTACACCGAGAGGGCCGGGAGTTCGAGTCTCTCAGCGTGCACATTGAAAAATTAAGGAAAGCCGAGGTAGCTCAGTGGTAGAGCAAAGGACTGAAAATCCTTGTGTCGAGAGTTCAATTCTCTCCCTCGGCACAAAAATTAGGCTGACAACGGGACCATAGCTCAGCGGTAGAGCGCACGGCTCATAACCGTTTGGTCACAGGTTCGAATCCTGTTGGTCCCACCATTTTGCAAATCCAGCAAATTTCCCTCCGGTCGAACTTCGACTGGACAATGTTCACATCTTTTAAAAAAATGGATAAAGCGGGGTTAGTACAGTGGTAGTATACCTCCTTGCCAAGGAAGAGGCGCGAGTTCGATTCTCGTACCCCGCTCAGAAAGGCTAATTTAGATAGTTTATTATCAGAAAATTATATGACTTTAAAAGAAGTAAAAGATAATATTATAAAATTTATCTCTGGATCAGATTTAGTTCCTAGAGAGCTTTTAGAAGTACATGATTATTTTCGCTTAAATAAGGCAATAAATTTTGAATTTCATGAGGAGAATGGAGGAATAATGGCAGTTAGTAAAGACTTTAGACATGGTTCGATTGTAACATTTGGAAAAAATTATAAAGATTTAGATGAAAAAATAAAAGATGCAATTCTTACATCTTTTGATTTACCATCTGCTTATAAAAATGAAGCGAGTATTTATAATAAGGATATTAATAGTAAAAAAGAATATGTCCTTGCTTAGTGACTTACCTGGATTTATAAAAAAGAAAAATTTTATAAAAGCATTAAAAAAAATGATTTTATAATAAATAAAAAAGGTGGAAAAGGCGGGCATTTTAAAGCCACTTTCAAAAATGAAAAGTCAATTACATTACCATCATCTGGTTTTGAAAAGTATCAACTAAAATATATTATAAAGCAGATTGAATTAATTACTAATGGAGCGGTAACTTGGAATGACATAAAAAATAAATTATAATATTTTTATATTCTAGCTATACTATAAAAAACTACCTTATTAATTTAAGATAGTTTTTTTATTGACTTGATTTGTGTTAAATAAAAATTTATTTTTTCTGACATTTTTCACATCGGCAACCTTTTCCTTTTATAAGATCTTCAAAATATTCTTCTCCGTAATCAAAAGTTAATTCATCGCCAGTTGATATTTTTTTCATGGCGTAAATCATGATATGTTTGTCGTCTTCGATAATGGCTTCGCAATTAGGTTTGCAAGAATGGTTTAAGTAGCGAGCTTTGTGTTTTCGATCTGTTCCGTCTAATACCCATTTTTTATTTAAAGTGAATAGATATAATCCGCCTTTTTTATCTGCTTTTTCATGTGAAATTTTTTTGCCAGTGTATTCTATTATGAAATCTCCTGCTTTAAAATCTTTTTGAGCAAAGAGTCCTAAACCAGTTGCTGATTTTTTGACTGCCCAGTTTCCATTCTTTTTTTTCATGGTTTTTTGATTTGTGAGTATTTAATTATTTTTAAAATGATTATTTGCGTAGTGAACGGTTTGAAACCGTTCACTGCTTAAATTTTTATGTTTGAAATGATGTGGCGAATTTGAATATTTACTTTCGGTTAAAAAGCCTGTGCGGCGAGCACTTTTTTATTTTCTCTTTTATTTATTTTCCAACTTTTTAATTTTACTTATTTTTTCTTAAATTATCAAGTGTTTCCTCAAAATAGTTTGGAAGTGGTGCTGAGAAAGAATATTTTTTGTCATTCAAAGTAAACTCTATTTTTGCAGAATGTAGGAAAAATTTTTGGTGTTCATTGGTTATTGAATCTGTACATAGGGTTTTGTGGATTTTTTTGTAATAACGATGATCATTAATTAGTGGATGTCCTAAGTGAGATAGGTGAATTCTGATTTGATGGGTGCGACCAGTTTTTGGTTTTGCTTCTAAGAGTGAAATTCGAATTTTACCTTTATTTTTGTCTGTGTCAGATTCTATAAAAAGTTTTTTTAGATTTACAGCATCTCTATCATCTGTTGTTTTGTGGGGAAATGTAAATTCTTCGATAACTTCATATTCAGTTTGAGCATCTCGGGATTGACCACTGAATTTTCCTTGAGCGATTTTTTGTTTTTTGTGAGAAGTGGTTTTGGCAATTGGTAAATTGATTATGCTTGATTTTTTATCTAATTTCCCCCATGCTAAAGTTATGTAAGTTTTTTGAACTTGTTTGTTTTGAAATGCTTTTTTGAGTTCTTCGAAACTTTTGTCATTTTTTGCAACTATCATTAGCCCGCTGGTATCTTTGTCTAATCGGTGAACTATACCTGGACGTTCCCAATTTTCTCCAACGTTTTTTAAATTGGGATTTAAACTTATTAAAGCATTTACTAAAGTTTCGTTTTTATTGATTGCACTGGGGTGAACTTGTAGTCCTGCTGGCTTATTGATTATGTAAAAATCATCATTTTCGAAAACGATGTCTAATTTTATTTTTGTATTTGGTTCTAATTCTGTAGATTTTTCGTGGATGTCTAATTTTATTTCATCGTTTATTTTTAATGAAATACTGGGTTTGGTCTTTTTGTTGTTTAGTAAAATCTTGCCTTCTTTTATAAATCGAATGATTTCACCACGAGAAAAATTATCTACTTGATTACAGATAAATTTATCTAATCTTTTTCCAATTCCTTTTTTTTTAGTTATTGTAAAATTATGTTTCATGTTTTGAATTTGTGATGGGTTAAGTTTTGATTTGTTAGTTCAAGCTTGCAGATTGAAATATTTGGTTCTCTTTATAAACAATAGCTTAATTATTGTGTTTTGTGAAATTTTTTAATTTTATTTTATTCTGAATTTATTTTAGAGTTTGAGATTAAGTAAAGTTTTATTTAAAACTGAGATCCTGAATAAATTATTTTATTTTTTTATAAAAAACAAAATAATTTTTCAGAGCTTGCACTCAACTTGATTGGGTGATGACATGGTGTGAGAGGTTTTTGAATAAAAGTGATTCTAAAAAATATTATTTATGTTATAATAAATATAATACAAAATAAATGTCAAATTTTTTAAATAAAAACAAATTTAAAAATAAATTTTTTAGGGTGGCTATAAAGGCGCTTGTGTTTTCTGTTTTCTGCTTTTTCTTTCTTTATAACGTTAATTTTGTAGAGGCTGAGAGTTGTGTAGTGCCTAAAGATTGTAAAAAATCTACGGATACATGTGTTCAAGGACAGTGTGTTGATGAAGATGGTACAGATTATAGCAAACAATCTCGTACTAAGCTTGATAAAGCGTGGGATCTTTTTACTAATCCAATAGATTCAACTCTTCTTGCTATTTTAGAGGGTATGAGCTGGCTAGTAAAAGCTGCAGTTTTTTTGTTTGAAATAGCAGTTAATCCAGAACTTTTTAATAAATTGTTTAGGGACAGTGGTACGACTTTGTATGAAATGTGGGGCTTTATTAGAGATTTTCTTAATATTTTCTTTATTTTGATTTTGCTTTTTAGTGCTTTTGCGACTGTTTTTCAGGTTTCTAAATATCATATTCAGAAGATTCTTTTGTCGGTAGTTTTGATGGCTCTTTTGGTTAATTTTAGTTGGACTATTACTAGGATTATTATTGATCTTAGTAATGTTACGATGTATTTTTTTATTGATGAAATGTTGCTTGGCTCCGGTGAAACTACTGCAAAAATAGGTGCTTTATCAAATTTAAGTGACATAATGGTTCCAGGGGATTTTTCAAAGGTGGCAGGTGCAAAGGATACTACATATCTTTTGTTGGCTATTACGGTTGTTTTTATTTTTGGAGTGACTTTATTGGCTTATGCTGGGGTTTTATTAATTAGGGTTATTGCATTGGTTTTATTATTGATTTTTTCTCCTGTTGGTTTTGTGGCAGCGGCTTTTCCGTCTACTAGTAAGTATGCGTCTCAATGGTGGGATGCTTTGTTTAAATATGCTTTTAGTGGTCCGACTTTGATTTTTATGTTGGTGGTGGCGATTAAGATGCTAGAGGCAATTGGTGGGAGTGGAATTGGTGAGAATGAATTGAGGAGTATAATAAGCAAAGAAGGACTTGAAAATAATCTTAATAATATGGCGGAAAGTATTGCTCTTTTTACGATTCCGATTATGATTCTTTGGACGGCTTTGATTACGTCGGGGAAGGCGGGGGATGCTGGTTCTGCTTGGGTTTCTAATAAGATGCAGGGATGGAGCAAAAAAACTGGAAAGTTTGTTGGAAAATATGGAAAGAAAGGCGTTGTGGGAGGCGTTGTGGGAGGCGTTGTGGCAACTGGCAGGGGCGTAGATTTTGCTACGGCAAAAATTAGTAAGGATCCTACAAATAGACCATTTGCAAATTTATCAGGTACTTTTCAGGGAGTTAAGCAGAGAGGTAAAGATGTTTGGGCTGGCATGGAGAGAGAGCGACAGGCTCAAGTTGATACTATGAAAGCGGGGGCTATGGGGGCTTTAGGTGATAAGACAGCAATACAGAGGCTTGAGGATACAAAAATAGCTGAAGTGACGAAGAAGCATAAAGAGGAAGGCGTTAGTACTTCGATTTTAGCTGATAGATTGAAGGACGCTAAAGGTTCGGAATATAAAGCTATAGTTAAAACATTAGTGGATAGAAAAGACTTAAATAAAGAAGATAATGAAAAGTTATCTGAGGCGATTGGTAAAGTTAAAACAGTTGATGGTAAGGCGGATGAGAAAATGCAAGGAGCAATTATTAAGAAGCTTTCTGATTCTAGAAATGGTCATCTTGCTATTAAGGAACTTGAGAAATTTTACAATGATCCAGATTCGAGAAGGGAGATTACTGATGCAACAACAGGATTAAAAAGAAATGCTACCGCTGATGAAAATATGAAAGAGGCTACAAAAGTTATTATAAGTAGATTAGATAATGCAGGTATAGCAAAAAATAGTGAATTATTAAAGCAGGCTCTTCCAGGTTCTGGAGCCGCTAATCAATCGTATTTAAGAAATAGGATTAAAGATAGGATTGCATCTCCAAAAGTCTTAATTGATGTTCAAAGTAAAATGACTAGCAGAGAGGATTTTAGAAATTTAGGTGGAATTGTTACATAAAATAATTTATAAAAATGGATAATAAAAATCAAAAAAAATATTTTCCAATGTTGGCAGGAGGGAATAGTTTTGAAGATTATGAAAAATTACGTTCTCTGCCAAAAAAAATACAAGGAATTTTGCTTTCTGAAAAGATCACCGATTTTATCTATGGTGCGTCACAACGCTATAATTTAGACGATACAAAAACAGAAGAATTTTCACGGACAGTGCGACAATATTTTTTCAATGAAATCCAAGACGGACAGTTTGCCAGAAAAATAGCAGAACTTTGCAATACATCAAATGAATCAGGATTAGAAATATTAAACTCCATAAAAAATATCCGACCAGAATCAGAAGTAAAACCAAAAAGAAATTTAGTAACTGGACAAGCATACACACCCACACAATCAATAAATTTCTCAAATAATTTTCCAACAAATAACAGAGGCGTTTCTTCCACACAATCACGAGCAAAACAATCAATAAAACCACAAAATAGATTGAGTAGCACAACACCACAAACATCAAATATAGTTCAAGTTCCAATCAGAAAAGCCCTAAAATTATATCCAAAATTAGAATCACAAACATTAACCAAAAGTCCAATCGTATCCAAACCATTTCTTAAACCAGTAAAACCAACAATAAAAAACTGGTTGACAATTTATGAAGAATTGATGGGCGTTAGTAAAAAAGGAGCGATGGAAAGAGGAAATTTTCTTTTTCATTCAGAGGCAACAAAAAATTTACCAACAGATGAGCGACAAAAGTTAGCACAGGTACTTAAGTCAGCTGATGATAGCTCAAATTTAAAAATTGATACGACTAATGGAGATATCATTTTTACAATTCTAGCTATTGAGAAAAAGTTGCCAGTTAACAAATCAGTTGAAAAAAGTTTTTCACAACAAACAAATCCTGTTAAAAATACAATTCCATCTCAACAATCAAGTTCTAATATTTTATCTCAAGATAAAAAAAATGATTCTATTGATCAAAATCAGAAACAATCAAGTGTGAGTCCGACTAGTGATTTTAAACAAAAAGAAAATAAGGAAAATTTTCAGTTTCAAAAAAATGGTTTTGGTAGTTTGCAAAAGGGTGATGGTCTAAATAATTTTGCTAGTAAGTTAGTAAATGAAAATGCTGGAGATATGGGAAGTGAAGACTTTAATATAGCACAACAAAAAAATAAATCTTTAAGTTCCTCAGATAATTCTGAAGAAAATATTAGCTTTACTTCCAGACATATTTTGCCGAAAGAGAAGCAAGAATAATTTTTTATTTTAGAGGGAACTTGAGAATGTTTTTTTGCACATGTGAGTAAATATATTTTCAAATAATATAGCTTGTTATTTTGAGTGGAATAAAATTTTTGTAAAAATTTTATGTAATGAAGAATCTTAATAAGTTTTTCTAATAATCCCAGATATGTCATGCTGAAAGATATAAGTTGTTCAAGGGGGTAGTGATTGAATACAAACCTGCCTGTTCGGCAGACAGGTTAATCTATTCAGTATCTGCATCTTAAGTTTAAAGAAAATTGAAGGTATATCTTTCTTCCGAGATTCTGAATAAATATTTTTTTAAATATTTTTCAGGATTACATGGGGAGAAGTTTGAATGTAATTTAGAATTTTTGTGATTCTCTGTAGGAGATTCTTCACTTCATAAATTTATCTGCGATAAATTTATTACGTTCAGAATGACAGGCAATTTGTTAGGATCGGCATTTTTTGGTATTTGAAATAAAGTGTTTGATTTGAAAAAATTCTTTTGGTTAAAAAGCCCGTGCGGCGAGCACTTTTTATTTTAAAATAATAGGTTATTTAGATATTTTTTAAAGCAATTAAATTTATGAAAATTATTACTTGGAATGTTAATGGGTTGAGGGCTGTGGAGCGTAAAGGTGAAATTCAAAAGTTGGTTGAGAATGATGATCCTGACTTTTTATTTTTGCAGGAAATCAAAGGACGAAAAGAACAATTTTCTGAATTTTTGACGGAGAATGAGGCTTACTCACAGTTTTATCATAGTGCGGAAAAAGCGGGATATTCGGGGACTGGAATTTGGGCGAAAAAGTCTTTTTTGAAAAAATGTGGGGATGTTAGTTTCGATACTGAAGTTCCGAAAAATCCAGTGGTAGATGAAGGGAGGATTTCTCATTTGTCTTTTTTGTTTAACAAAAAGAAGTATCATTTACTTTCTATTTATTTTCCGAATGGTGGCAAGAGCGAAAAGGCTTGGGCGGAAAAATTGATTTTTTTTGATGAGGTGTTAAACTTTATGAATCAGTTGCGAGATGAGGGTGGTGAAGTGATTGTTGGTGGAGATATGAATGTGGCTCATCGTGAGATTGATTTGGCTCGATCGAAAGCGAATGATGGAAGGATTGGTTTTCATCCTGATGAGCGGGCATGGGTTGATCGTGTTTTGGAAAATGGTTGGGTGGATGCTTGGCGGAGTGAAAATCTTGAAGTTGAAGATGTTTATTCTTATTGGGATGTGAAGTCGAGGGCGAGAGATAGGAATGTTGGTTGGCGGATTGATTATTTTTTTATTGATAATAAGATATTGGGAAAGATTGAAAATGTTGAGTATTTGAAAGAGCAGATGGGGTCGGATCATTGTCCGTTGATGTTGGAAATCAGTTAGTTAAAAAGTCGAAAGTAATTTTTAATTTTCAAATAGTGTAATTTGTCATTGCGAGGAATGACCGTAGGGAATGACGTGGTAATCCCAGTAAGTTTTCCTGATATTTTAATTTTAAAGTTTTTAGTTTTGAAACGTTTCGGAATCAGTGGTCTTCGACACACTAATTCCGGCAGTAAAAAGCTTTTAGTTTAGAAACGTTTCGGAATCAGTGGTCTTTGACACACTAATTCCGGTAGTAAAATTAATCTATCTGGTATCCAGAAAATATTAGAAAATAACTAAGGTTAAAAGTTTGGCTATAGTCTTAAAATTTCCTAGATTCCGGATAAATTTTGTATTTTTTTACGAAAAACAAAAAATTTTCCGGAATGACAAATGGGGAGGTAATAGAAAATTTATTTTTTGTAATGGTGCAGTAGATTATAATTTAAACTTAAAAATAATTATGGCAAAAAAGCGGGTGCGACATCATGTTAATCCTTTGAGCGATTTAACAGAATATTCTTTTTCTGGATTTGAAAATGATAATCCAGTTATTATTGACGTGGGGGCGGATCATGGTGAATTTACTGAGGGTTTGTTGGATAAATTTGGTGAGGAAAAAAACTTTATTGTTTTTGAAATTCGTAAACCTTTGGCGGAAAAGTTGAGGCAGATGTTTTCTGATCATAAAAATGTGGTTGTTTTTGATGGTGATGCAAATCGTAATTTTGAAAATATTGTTCGACCTTACTTGAAAAAAAATAAAGTGGAAGAAATTTTTGTTAATTTTCCTGATCCTTGGTTTAAGTCTCGACATCATAAAAGGCGTTTTATAAATGAAAATTTTTGCAGTCAATTAAAGATTGGATGCCGAGTTCTACGACGTGGATTTTTCAAACTGATCAAAAAAAGCTTTTTGAGGATACTTTGGAGGTTTTAGAAAATGTTGGGATTGATGACATTGAGTTTTTTGATGAATCGCCGTATGACTTGCAAACTAAGTGGGAAAAGGCTAAGCTTAAGGAAGGTTTGGAGATTAATCGGATGAGGTTTAGGTTTTAGTGCTTTGACAGTTAGATTGGTGGATGAGTAGATTTTTTGTAAATTTTTTAGATATGTCATTCCGGAAATTTTTTAAGTTTTTTGTAAAAAAAATTTAAAAAATTATCCGGAATCTAGGAATCTTTAAGATTAATGATAAACTTTAAATTTTATGTTTGTCTGAGATCATCCAATCAAGTTGAGTGCAGGCTCTGAATAAATTATTTGATTTTTCTGCAAAAAACAAAATAATTTTTCAGGATGACATGACATGAAAAGAGGTTTGAATGTAATTTTAAAGTTTTGTGATTTTCTGTGGGGGATTTCTGTCTGCCCTGTCTGCCGACAGGCAGGCGACAGGCAGGCGACAAAGGCAGGTTCAGAATGACAGGATAATTTATCGGGATTTTCTGATTACGGTAATATGACAAATTTTAGAGTTTCTTTCAGTTAAAAAGCCCGTGCGGCGAGCACTTTTATTTTTTAAAATGATGAAATTATATGGATATTAAAAATGCGAAATTTATTCGGGGGGTTATTGGTTCTCATAATTTGTTGGTGGATGAAAAACCGCACATTGCTTTTATTGGGCGATCGAATGTGGGTAAATCTACTGTGATTAATATGTTGGTGAATCAGCGTAAATTGGTTAAGTCTTCGAGTACGCCTGGAAAGACTCGACAGATTAATTTTTTTATGATTAATGAGAAGGTTTATTTTGTGGATTTGCCGGGGTATGGTTATGCGAAGATTTCTCAAAAGGATCGGGAGAAAATGCGGAAATTGATTTTGTGGTATTTTATTAGTGGTGAGGCTCCGATTAAGAAGGTTTGTGTGATTGTGGACGCGAAAGCGGGGTTGCGTGATTTTGATCGGGAAATGATTGATGTTTTGACTGAGTATGATATTCCGTTTGTGATTGTGGCGAATAAGATTGATAAGTTGAATCAGAAGGGTTTGCATAAGTCTTTGACTGAAATTCAGGAGGAGGTTGGTGATTGGGCGGAGGTTTTTCCGATTAGTGCGAAGACTGGGAAGGGGAAAGATAAATTGTTGAAGGGGCTTTTTCGGGGGGTTAGTTTTATTGAGGTTGATGAAAATGGTGATGAGATTGTGGAGGAATAATTTTTTGTAATATTGTTTTTGGAGCGGTTAATTTTTTAAAAATAGTTTTATGAAAAAAGTAATTTTGGTTTTTAGTTTAATTCTTTTTTTAATTCTTTCTTATAATTTATATAGAGTTTTTGGCGGAGGAAGAAAATCTTGTTTTTCTGATGAAATGACAGATGATTGTTATTTTTTAAAAGATAAATTCAATGTTTATTATAAAGTCGTTGAGGGAAAGGGTAGTCCTATGCCAAGTGTAATTATGGTAAAAGGAGTTGATACAGAGACATTTGAAGTTTTAGGTCGTTATTTTGGAAAAGATGAAAAATTTGTCTATGGATGTTTTGATTGGTCAGATGTAAATGGACGTACACAAATAAAATGTAGAAAAGTTGAGAATGTGGATTTAGAAAGTTTTGAGAGTATAAATGATTATTATGTAAGGGATAAAAATAACGTGTATTATTTGAAAAATGAAGATAAAATTGGTGTGATTGAAAATGCAGACAGTAGTAGTTTCCAAGTTTTGGATAAAAGTTTAGCTAAAGACGAAAATAATTTTTATCATAAAGGAAAGAATATAGATCATCATTTAGATATAAGCTCAATTGAGATTATAGATTCTTATGCGATAAGAGATAAAAATTATTGTTATTTTTATTCTAAGGATACACAGAGGTATGAAATTGATAGTATGTATAAATGCAATAAGGAAAAAGAATTTCCGACAGGAGTAATTAGTCTTTAACTTTCAAAACCTCTTCAATAAATCCTTGAATGAGTAATTCTTTCGCATCACTTTTTGAAACACCACGGGACATCAAAAAATAAAGCTGATCTTTGTTCAAATCAGAGATGGTAGCCGAGTGAGAACATTTTACATCGTTGGGTAAAATTTCCAATTGAGGTAGAGTTGTAACTTTTGCATCATCGCTGACAGTTAAATTTTCATTTTTCAAACTAGCTTTAGTTTTCTGAGCTGGTTTTTCTATTTTAATTTTTCCTTCATAATTAAGTTGGGATTTATCATCGAGAACAGTTTTGATTAAAAGATGACTTTCTGAATTGGGTTGTTTATGTTGCTGAATAGTTTTTAAGTTAAATTTATTGTTTTCTTTTCCTTGATATAAACCAAAGATAAAAACTTTGGCTTTTTCGCATTTTATAGAAAAAGTTATTTCACCGTTTTTGTTTTCGAAATAGAAAATGTGTTTTCCTGGTTTGGTAATGGTGTAGGTTTTTTGGTTGTCTTTGGTGATGTTTTTAAACATTTTTTTAGATAATTTAAAATTTTAATTGAATTTTTAATTATAGAATTTCAAATAGTACAATCTGTCATTCTGAACGAAGTAATATTTTCGTTAGAAAATTTTACGTAGTGAAGAATCCCCTTAGACTTTTCTGATAATTCAATTTTTAAAGTTTTGTGACTTTCTGTGGGGGATTCTTCACTGCATAAATTTATCTGCGATAAATTTATTACGTTCAGAATGACAGGAGACTTTTAGGATTTTAGAAAACTTTTAAATTATGTATCATAGCCCGTGCGGCGAGCACTTTTATTTCTTACCCAACAGATTTTTTCATTTCTAAATTAATTAATCTGTATAACTCTACTGAATATTCTAGCGGAACTTTGCGAATTATGGAATCGAAGAAACCGTTTACGATCATGGATTGAGCTTCGTCTTTGGTTAAACCGCGAGACATTAAGTAAAACATTTTATCTTTATCGATTTTTTCGGTGCTGGCTTCGTGGGCGATAATTGAGCTTTTGTTTTCTTGATTTATTTTTGGGTAAGTATCTGATTGGGAAATATCGTCAAAAATTAAAGCATCACATTGGGTGTAATTTGATGAATTTTTTGCTCCTTTTTTTATATCAACTAATCCGCGGTAACTGGATCTTCCGCCATCTTTGGCAATAGATTTATTGATAATTTTTGATTTTGTATTTGGTGCAAGATGGATCATTTTTCCGCCCGTGTCTTGATGTTGATTTTCTCCAGCGAGTGAAATTGAAAGCAATTCACCTTTGGCGTTTTCTCCAGTTAAGAGTATAGCGGGATATTTCATGGTTACGGCTGATCCGATGTTGCAATCGGTCCATTCAACTTTTGCATTTTTTTCCGCTCGAGATCTTTTGGTTACTAAATTGTAAATATTGGTGCTCCAATTTTGAATTGTTGTATAACGAACACTGGAATTTTCTAATGCAAATATTTCTACGACAGCGGCGTGTAGGGAATTGGTTGAATAGGTTGGAGCAGTGCAACCTTCGATGTAATGAATGGATGAATTTTTGTCGGCGATGATTAAAGTTCTTTCGAATTGTCCAAAGCGTTCTTGATTTATTCTGAAATAGGCTTGAAGTGGTAGTTCTACTTTTACGTTTTCGGGAATGTAGATAAAAGTTCCACCTGACCAAACGGCAGTGTTTAAAGCGGCAAATTTGTTGTCGGTTGGTGGGATTAATTTTCCAAAATATTTTTTTACAATGTCAGGATATTTTTTTATGGCAGTGTCCATGTCGCAGAATATTACGCCTTTTTTTTCTAAATCTTTTTGAATGGATTCGTAAACTACTTCACTTTCGTATTGGGCGGAAACTCCAGAGAGCCATTTTTTTTCGTGCTCAGGTACGCCGATTGCTTCGTAAGTTTCTTTGATTTCGGTGGGGAGTTCTTCCCAGGATTTTTTCTTTTTGTCCGTGGCTTTTAAAAAGTAAGTGATTTCGTCAAAATTTATTTTAGATAAATCTGGTCCCCATTTTGGTAATTTCTTTTCTTGGAAAATTTTATAGGCGTTTAGTCGGGATTCTTTCATCCAGCTATCTTCTTGTTTGTAATCACTGATTGATTCGACTACTTTTTTGTTTAATCCTTTTTTGATTTTATGAAAAGCGACTTCTGGTTTGGAGAAGTTGTGGTTTTGGTTGAATTGGAGGTCTTTTCTAGGCATATCTTGAAAATTTATTAATTCTTTTCCATAAATTCTGCATTATTTATTCCTAAAATAAAGTATGGATTATCTGAGTCTTTTCTTTTCATTATAATCCAATAAGACTTGTCTAAAATAATATTCTTTGATTTTTTTCACTTAATTCTTCTACATCAACTAGTATTGCTGCTTCATTTTCAACTCTTGCACCTTTTTCATCCATGTTAAATTTAATATTCTCAAACATTGCATCAATTATATATGTTTTAAAGTCATTATTAGCTAAAGATTTACCAATCATTTCTTTATAGTCTCTGTGCATATTTAAAGAAATTTTTGGAGCTTTAAAGGTATCAATATCATCCATCCCAATTGAATGATTTTCATTTTTATTTATATTTTCAATTATATTAACAGGACTACTCATATCAAAACCTTTTGCTAAAAATAATTCATCCTCATCATTTTTTAAATTTAATTTTACAATAAATTTATCATCATTAGTATAATCAATAATCATTACGTTATCTTTTTGTTTTTCTTGAGCCGTAAAACCTTTTACATTTTTTCCATTAAACATTAGGCTATTTGTTTTTTCAAAGGTTGTTAAATACTGGACTTCTTTCAAATAATAAGCATAAGAAATAATGTCTTGAGGTTCTAAATCTAAATCTAGATCATCAAAACTTTTAGTAGGAAATTTCTTTTTTGATTCAATATTTATTTCTTCAATTGTTTTTTGTCCATAGCCACTTTTTATATAATAACTCGCTTCATCTAAATCCTTTTTTGTAAAAATTGGATCATTAAATTTATCAGTCATTTCTAATGCTACTTTATCATTGGTGTCTAATTTAATTTTTTCTTTTATTACATTTTCACTTAAATCTGTCCAGGCTAAATTCATCGCCCCAGCCCAAACATAATTTCCTTTATAATCACTTCCTAAATAATTTTCTTTTATGTCAACATTTAATTTATTTTCTTGAGAATCTTGAGTTTGACTTTGAACAGTAATTTCCTTGTTTATTTTTTCACTTTCATTTATTTTATTTTCATTATTTTTTACATTTCCACAAGCTGATAAAACAAAAGCTAAAATTAAAAGCGATGATATTTTCATTATTTTTTATTTAAGTATTTATAAAATTTAAAACTTAGTATTTTTTTATTATAATTTATCAAACCCTTCTTTTTCTATTTTTTCTATTAATTTAAAATCTCCTTCTTTTATAATTTTACCATCTTTTAAGATTAAGACGTGATCGGGTTTCAACTTTTTAAAAATTTTGTTTTGGTGGGAAATTATTACTAAAGTTTTTTTGGTATTTTCAATAAACTTTTTTAGAAAAGTAGAAATTGTTTTTATTGCATCGACGTCAACTCCGGTGTCGATTTCGTCGAGGAAAATATATTTTGGATCGAGGATTGCCATTTGTAATAATTCCATTTTTTTTCTTTCACCACCACTGAAGTCTTCATTTAAAGATCTGTCTAATAATTCTTCGGGAATTTTTAATTCTTCAGCGTAGTGATTTATTTTCTCTAGTAACTCTTTGGTGGGTAACGATTTTTTTCGAGTGGCTGCACGTAAAAGTTGTTTTATGGTTACGCCTGAGATTTCTGGGGGGGATTGCATGGATACGAAAATTCCTTGGTCGGCTCGTTGGTTTGGTTCAAGATTTTTTAGGGATTTTTCGTTTAGGGTTATTTTGCTTTCTTGGGAAATTTTGAAATTTGAATCGCCCATGATGGCTTTTACTAAAGTTGATTTTCCGCTTCCGTTTATGCCCATGACGGCATAGATTTTTTGTTTTTGAAAAGATGTGTTGATATTTTCAAGTATGGTTTTTTTGTTGACTTTGACGGTTAGGTTTTTTATTGAAATCATAAGTGGATTGTTAGGTTTTGATAAGTTTTGTGTAGTGAACGGTTTGAAACTGTTCACTACGAGAATTGTTGTGTTTCTCACAATGATACGTCTTCTTTTATTTAAAGGGTTTTTGGGGGAAATGTCAAACTGATTTTTAGATATTACAGATAAAGTCCAGCCTTCGGATTCCGAAGGCTGGACTTTGGGTTTGTGGTAGAATAAAAGCGTAATTATTTTAAATATAATTTTATGAAAAAAATAAATCTTGCAGTAATATTCGGAGGGAAATCTGGAGAGCATGATGTTTCGCTTTCATCTGTTCGAGGAGTAATCAAATCACTCAACCAAGAAAAATACAACATCCAATATTTAGCTATAACCAAATCAGGTGAATGGTTGGCTGGTCAAGAGGCTGAAGAATATTTAAAATTAACTGAAAAGTTTTCAACTACAGGTGACGAAGTAGATAATTTTATTTCACAAAGTCAAAAAAACGGATTGCAAAATTTAATCGACAAAGAAATCGATGGTGAAAAAATTGATGTTGTTTTGCCGATTTTGCACGGACCTTTTGGAGAGGATGGAAAGTTGCAGGGAATGTTGGAAATAATTGATTTGCCTTACATTTTTTCAGAACCTTTGGCACATGCGATTGCTATGAATAAACCGAAAGCTAAAATTATTGCGGAACATGCGGGAGCTTTGACGGCAAATAGTTTTTCGTTTAATAAAAAGGATGAGCTTGATATGAATGAAATTATTGATGAGTTAGATTTTCCAATTGTGGTGAAGCCAGCGGAATTGGGTTCGTCAGTGGGGATGAGTATTGCGAAAAATAAAGAGGATTTGGAAAAAGGAATTGAAAAGGCGTTTGCGGTGGATGAGAGTATTATTTTGGAGAGATTTATTTCTGGTCGGGAGATGACTGTTCCAGTGGCGGATATTAAAAAACCTGAAGCGGTGGCGGTTACGGAAATTATTGCGAAAAAGGCGGATTGGTATGATTATGCGTCGAAGTATGAGGAGGGTGGTAGTCGGCATGTTTGTCCTGCAGAAATTCCTGAAGAGGTTGCGGAGAGAATGAAAGAAGATGCAGTTAAAATTTTTAAGGCAATTGGTTGTCGGGATTTGGCTCGAGCTGATTTTATTTATGATGAAAAAAATGATCGAATTTATTTTTTGGAAATTAATACGATTCCTGGAATGACGCCAACGAGTTTGGCTCCGGAAGCGATTTTGAAAAGTGGTTTGTCATTGGGTGATTTTTTAAATAAGTTGATTGAGAAACGTTTGGGTTAGTTTTAAAACAAGGGGTCATGACCCCTTGTTCATTTTAAAAAGCAAGATTTACTTCTTGCTTTTTTGTTTTGTTAATTTTTGTGCCTGTCTGCCGAATAGGTAGGCTCGCCGCACGGGCTTTTTTGAATTTTAGTTTTTTACAAATTTTCTGTCATTCTGAACCTGCCTTTGTCGCCTGCCTGTCGGCAGACAGGGCAGACAGGCGGATTTATTTTTTTGTTAAAAAAATAAAGAAGTGAAGCCTGCCTGTCGGCAGACAGGAATCCCTCACAAAGCATCACAAAACTTTAAAATTAAAATAGCAGAAAAATTTACAAGGATTCTTCACTACATAATTTTTCATTACATGAAAAATTATTTCGTTCAGAATGACGGGTTGTTCTGCCTGTTTTTTTAACTCAAGATGAGTTGTAAATTATTTTTTGTGGAATATTTTTTTAGTACATCTTTTATTATTTCTTTTTCATTGGTGGAAATTTTTATTTCTTGGATGCTGGCGGTTCCGCGGATTTTTAAAAATACGCCGCTGTCTAAGTCTGTTATTTTGATTGCGTGTTTTCCGCTTTTTATTCCGTGTTTAATAAATCCAACGGAAATTTTTTTAACGTTGGGGTTTTTGTGAAGTAAGTCTACGATTTTTTCAGCGGCGGGGATTATGGTTGTGTGGCGTCCTTTTATTTTTCCGCCTTGTCGGTGTCCTTTTGACATGATTATTTTTTCTTTGAACTTATTCTTTTTGTAGAAGTTTTTTTGGGTTTTACAGTTAACTTAAAGTCATAGTCTAAAGTATCCTCCTTTAAATTATAATCTTCTTTATAGATTTTTTTGAAAATTTCTTTGAATTTTTTACTTTTCCTTAATTTTGAAAAAAGAGGAGCTGTTCTATATGCAGTTTTGTCTATATATTTACTTTCTTTGCCAATTTTTTCCATGAGTGATAATGCTTTTTTATTATTACCTAATATAGTTTCTTTTGCTAAATTAAAATCATTTGCAGTTTCACTATTTCTCCAGTCAATGTCATTTAGTATTTGAGCCGCAATTTTTTCTTGATTATTTAATTTTTTTGAAAGAGCTTTATTTATTATGAATAAGTTTTTAGTATTTACATTGGAACGCTTCATAGACTTCTCCGTTGCAAATTCTAATAAAACATCTGCAAGTTGATAGTTTTCTTTTTCTATTAATTTATAACAAATATCGTTATTTAAGTTAGTATCTGCTAAATCAATTTCTTTAGGTTTTAATTTTCTCCATATAACATGCGTCAGTTTAGTTCCTACTTCAAATAAACATTCATAAGAAGATTTTAAATAATCTGCACTTATCTCTAATTTATCTCCAATTTTATATTTTTTATCAATGATTATTCCATGTTCTTTGCAGTTAGTTATATATTGACTGCTAATTTTTCCTCCGCAATGAGCGAATAAATTTCTTCTTTCAGTTATTTCAATGAAATCTTTCCAAGATGAAAAACTTCTTAAAGTTTGTATATCTAGTTTTTTTTCAAGCCATACAAAATGTTCTTTATGATTATTTCTTAAAACGCTCTCAATTTCTTTTTCTATCATGTAATTCTTTGCTTCTTTTATACTTTTTAATTTTGCTAGTGATGAGAAATTTAGGCTTTTTTCAGAGCTATTTAATATTTCTGGTTTTAGATGTAATATTATTTGTATTGTTTTGTAGATAAAGGCATCAAATTGACTAACCAAAGAAATTAGAGAGCTTGCTGGAATCACTTTAAATGATGCTTTTGTAATATCAATATCTTTTTTTATTTTTTTGTAATGGTGAATATCTTCACGTTTTAAAATAAATGATTTTGAGGTTTTTTTCTGTGCTTTTTTATCTATAAAGTCAGACATTTTACTGTAATTTGTTTTTTGAGTTACTGCAGTTAAACCCATTGTTAAATCCAGTGAATTTTTTAAACTATCAATATTATCAATGAAATTATTCAGATTTTCTTCAAAGGGATTAACTTTCGCTTTTTTATTCATGCCTTCTATATAATTAAAGTTTATTATTTCAATTATAACATTCTTTCAATTCAAGAATGTGCTAAAATACACACAAGACTAAAAATAACAATATTTATGCATAGCACAAAAAAAGCAGTAATTTTCGATTTTGATGGAGTGATTGCGGACACCTTTGAATTTCATCGGGAGCATTTTAAGGAATATCTTGATGTTTCGCTATCAAAAAAAGAATATCAAGATTGGCAAAGAGGAAATGTTTATGATGGAAAAGGAAAAGTCAGTAGCGAGGATTTAATTCGATATTTTAAAATGATTGTGGAAGATCATAAAAATGTTAAAATTTTTCAAGGAATGAGTGAATTAATAAAAAAGTTGAAGGATGATTATGATCTTTTTATTGTTACTTCTAGTAGTGATATTAATACAATAAACTGGCTAAAAAAAGAAAATATTTTTGACTGTTTTATGGAAATTTTAGGTGTTGAGTTTGATAGATCTAAAGTTGTTAAGCTTAATCATATTCTTGAAAAATATGAATTGGAAAAAGATGATGTTTTGTTTGTGACGGATACTTCAGGGGATGTTTTTGAGGCGAATAAGGTTGGGGTTAAATCGATTGCGGTTACTTGGGGTTTTCATGATCGGGAGATTTTGGCGGAGAGTGAGCCGTTTGCTTATGTGGATAATGTGGAGGAGCTTGGTCGTAAAGTTGAAAGTTTGTAAAGTTTTAAATTAATTTTTAATCCCCAATGAGGCTCGAGGACATGTTTACGAATTTTCAATTTTCAAATAGTGCAACCTGTCATTCTGAACGAAGTAGAATTTTCGTTAGAAAATTTTACGCAGTGAAGAATCCCAGTAAGTTTTTTTGATATTTTAATTTTAAAGTTTTGTGACTTTCTGTGGGGGATTCTTCACTTCATAAATTTATCTGCGATAAATTTATTACGTTCAGAATGACAGGTTAAATAATGGTAAAATTGTAGAGGTTTAAAATTTTAAACCTAAAAAGCCCGTGCGGCGAGCACTTTTATTTTTTTAAATAATTAAACAATGGGTCATGACCTATTGTTTAAAGAGAATAAATTATGACAATTTTACAAAAACTAACAGATTGGCAAAAGGAGAAGGCTCGAATCGAAGGGTTGGAGGGTTATATGGTTTTGCCGTTTAAATCTTTGCAGGAAATTTCTCGAACTTTACCTAAAGATGATGTAGAGCTTTTGGCGGTTAAGGGAGTTGGTCCAGTCAAGGTTCGAAAGTATGGTCGGGATATTTTGAATATTGTGGCGGGAAAGGACGTTGAGCAAAATAATTTTTCGCAGGGTATTCGGGAGTTGGCGGGAGATTCTTTTGATGATGCGGATGTGATTAATAATTTTTTAGGAACTGGTGGAAGTGATGAGATTGAGAATAATTTTTTTTCGGGGAAAATTGATTTGGAAAATGAGTCGGTTTTTAAGGATGAGAATAATTTTGAAAATGATGTTGATAATTCTAAAAATAAAATTGATCCAGAAACAGGGGAAATTTTAAATTTTGAAAATGATGCACTTTCAGTGAGCGAGGCTTTGGATGTTTGTAATGCTTCTTTGATTCAGAATAGATTGCGAGTTCAGGGTGAAGTTATGAGAATTGATTCTCGTGAGCGAGTAATTTATTTTACTTTGAAAGATGATGAGGATGGGAGTGTGGTGAGTTGTTTGATTTTTCGTAATAATTATGAGTTGAGCGGGGTTTCTTTGACAGAAGGGATAGAAGTTATCGTGGAAGCGACGGCGGAAATTTATAAGCCGACAGGGCGATTGAGTTTAAAAGCGAGCAGTGTTGAGTTGGCAGGAGAAGGTGCTTTGAAAAAAGCTTATGAAGACTTGAAGAAAAAATTAGATCAGGGGGGTTTATTTTCTTCAGAGCGAAAAAAGGAGATTGAAAAATTGCCCCAGAGAATTGGTTTGATTACTTCTCGGGATGGGGCGGCGATTGGTGATTTTACGACTAATTTGGGAAGCTATGGTTTTAAGATTGTTTTTTGTCATTCGAGTGTTGAGGGGCAAAAAGCGGTTGCTGAAATTTTGTCGGCGTTGAAAATTATGAGTGAACGGGATTTAGATTTGTTAGTTATTGTGCGAGGTGGTGGGAGTATGGAGAGTTTGCAGGCTTTTAATAATGAGAAAATTGTGAGGGCGGTGGCGGATTTTTCTGTTCCGGTGATTGCGGGAATTGGTCATGAACAGGATGAGACTTTGACGACTTTGGTGGCGGATGTGGGTGTTTCGACTCCAACGGCTGCGGCACGAATTGTTCGGGAAAGTTGGGATTTAGCGAAAGAAAATATTGGTCAGCAGGAAAATTTTTTGTTGAGTTCTTTTGAAAATATTTTGCTAGATGTTAAAAATAAATTGAAAGATGGTTCAGAAATTATGACGGGATTTTTTGAACGGGTTAATGATGACTTTGAAAATAAATTGAGCAGTTTAAAAAATTGTTTTGATAAATTAGGTTTTCAAATTAAGGAAATAAAAAGTGGGGTTAATTTTTCAGAAAAGTTTTTGCAACAAAATAATCCTGAGAGACAGTTGAAATTGGGTTATTCGATTGCTCGAGATGAAAAAGGGGATATTATTCGAAGTGTCAAGGACGTAAATAAGGACGATAAAATTGATTTGCAGTTGGGTGATGGAAAAGTGAGCGTAAAGGTTAAATAGACAGACAATTAGAATTGTAAAATTGTTTATTTTTTGTGTTTCGAAATTTAGGTGGTTTTTAAAAATTGTTTATTTAGAAACGTTTCGGAATGAGTGGTCTTCGACACACTCATTCCGGTTAGTTGATAATTATAATTAAAAAGTTAAATTTAAAAATATGAAAAAAGATGATAAAAATTTGAGTGAGTCTTTGAAAGAACTTGATGGAATTGTGGATTGGTTTGAGGAGCGAGATGAGGTTGATGTTGAGGGTGGTTTGGAAAAAGTTAAGGTTGGGGTTAAATTGGTTTCTGAAATTAAAAAACAGTTGAAGGATGTGGAGAATGAGTTTGAGGAGGTGAAGAATGAATTGAAAAATTAGTGACTTCTAAGGGCTGTTTTTAAATTGGTCGTGTGGTAATTTTTTTGGAATAGTTAAATTGTTTAATTTTAGTGTGGATTAAATTAAAAGTTTTGTGTACCTAGTTTCCCGCCTACGCGGGAATGACATATTTAATTTCTGAGAACTTAATTTTTTAAGGTTTTACATCGAAAGAATATTTAACAACTCTCGATTTGAATACCTCGCTTTCGAGCGAAGTAATAAAGTAACAAAATCAGAACTTTGTTTCAAGGATGCTTATTTGATTATAAAAACCATTTCAAAATAACGAGGTGGTTTTTTATTTTTAAAAAATACTTTCAGTTAAAAAGCTCGTGCGGCGAGCCTGCCTGTTCGGCAGACAGGCACTATTATTTTTTTGAAATATGTTATAATAAAAATATCAAATAGAAAGAAACAAAACAAAAAACAAATTTAAAAAAATGAATAAAACTTTTAAAAAAGATTTTACTATTGTGGTTGCGGGGCAGGCGGGACAAGGGATTCAGACGGTGGCTAAAATACTTTCTCATATTTTAAAACTTTCGGGATATCATGTTTTTGTAACACAAGAATACATGTCTCGGGTGCGTGGTGGAATAAATTCAACTACCATTCGAGTTTCTGATCAACGACGCAATGCACAAGTTTCTAAAATTGATCTTTTTGTATCTTTAGATTCAACAACTTGTCATCATTGTTCACGAAGATTTTCTTCAGAGACTTTATTTTTAGGGGAGAAAAATTTAGCTGATAAAAATCAGGGATTTTTAAAAGTGGATTTTTTAGAAATTGCTAATCGAGTGGGGAATAGAATTTTTGCAAATACGGTGGCAGTCGGGTCTATTTTGGGATTGATGGATGTTAATGAAGATATTGCAAAAAATTATATAGGAGATTTTTTTTCTAAAAAAGGTGAAGAGATTGTAGAAAATAATTTAGAGGCTTTTCAAATTGGTTATAAAAATGGAAATCACTTGGCTTTTTCGAATGATATTAATTTTGATTTCAAGGAAAATCAGGAGATTAAAGATGATGTTTTTCTTTCGGGTGCGGAGATTGTTGGTTTAGGTGCATTGACTGGAGGTTGTAACTTTTGTTCGTCTTATCCGATGTCACCGTCGACGAATGTTTTAAATTTTTTGGCAAAGCATGGAAAGGAAAATGGTGTGATTGTTGATCAGGCGACTGATGAGATTGAAGCGGTGAATATGGTTTTGGGGGCTTGGTATGCGGGTGGGCGTGGTTTGGTGAATACGGCTGGTGGTGGATTGGCTTTAATGTGCGAAACTATTTCTTTGGCGGGGATGACGGAAACGCCTTTGGTTGTTCATGTGGCGGGTCGTCCTGGTCCGGCGACTGGGTTGCCGACTCGGACAGCACAGGAGGATTTGAATTTGGTTTTGTATGCTGGGCATGGTGAATTTATGCGGGCTATTTTTTCTCCGGGAACGGCGATGCAGGCTTATGAATTAATGGTGAAGGCTTTTGATGTGGCGGATAATTTTCAAGTTCCTGTTTTTGTTTTGACGGATCAGCAGTTTATGGATTCTTTATTTTGTATTGAGCGGAATGATTTTGTGGTGCGGTTGAGTGATAATAATATTGTGAAAACGGAGGAGAATTATAAGCGTTATGAATTGACTGAGTCGGGAATTAGTAAGCGAGGCGTTCCGGGTTGGGGCGAGGGTTTGGTTTGTGTTGATGGTGATGAGCATGATGAGGAAGGTCGGATTACTGAGGACATGCAGTTTTTGAGGAAGAAAATGATGGACAAGAGATTTTTTAAACGGAAGGAATTGCTTGAGGAAGTGGCTTTGATTCCGACGACGGAGAATTTTGAAGAGAGCGAAAAAGTGATTGTTTGTTGGGGTTCTAATTTTAATGTGGTGAAAGAGGCGATTGAGAAATCGGGACGGGATGATTTGGGATTTGTGCATTTTTCTCAGCTTTTTCCTTTTCATGAAGAGACGAAAGAGATGTTTTCTGGTGATAGGGAATTTATTATGGTGGAGAATAATGCTTCGGGTCAGATGGCGGATTTGATGGAGAGGGAATTGAAAGTTAGGATTGAGAAAAGGATTTTGAAGTTTAATGGGGAGCCTTTTTGTGTGGAAGAATTGAGGGATAGATTTGTAGATATTTAGATAATTGGATTTGTAGAGAAAAGGCAGTGTCTTGTCTTTGGATAGTGTAAGATTAAATTTTCAATTTACGAATTTTCAATTTTTAAACAATTTTTAATGATTAAATTTTGAAATGTTTTAGTGAAGATATTTTTTTACAAATAAAAAATGACCCCTTTCGTATTGAAATTAAAAGGGGTCGTGGGTGCTACGGTGCTACGTAGTGGATGCCGTATTGATCGGCTCGAGTTTCAAGTTGACGTCTCTCTCCTCTAAGTTGACGTCCTCGCTCAAGCTCGTATTGATACTGTGCCTCTATACGAGCAGCTCGTGCATTTTCTCGTTTTAAGGCTTGTTGATAAGCACAGCCAGAGATAGAAAAACTAAGAAGAACGAGGAACATGATTAATATTTTTTCCTGCATGAGAATTTCCTTTTTGGAAAAGTTTGAAGAACAATGTTGGAAATTTATTTAGAGAACATCTCTAAACCAACATCTAAATATATCACACAATAAATAATCTGTCAAGCCCGTGCGGCGAGCACTGTATTTCTTTAAAACAAAATAAATAAGTAAAAATAAACAAGGGGTCATGACCACTTGTTCAAAAATAAAAATATGCAAAACAAAAATAATAAATTCGATGTCAAAGCTAGCGTGGATAATCAATGGTGTCCAGGTTGCGGAAACTTTCCGATTTTACAAACATTAAAAAAATCTTTGACAGAGATTGATGTGCCTTTAAATAAATTAACTTTAGTTTCAGGTGTGGGACAAGCTTCAAAACTTCCGCAGTATTTAAAATGTAATTATTTTAACGGTTTGCACGGGCGATCGTTGCCAGTAGCAACAGGAATTAAAGCGGCTAATCCAGAATTAACTGTTGTGGTTACGGATGGTGATGGTGGAATTTATGGAGAGGGTGGAAATCATTTGATTCATGCGATTCGGCGAAATCCGAACATTACTCTTTTTGTGCATAATAATATGACGTACGGTTTGACGAAAGGACAGGCATCGCCAACTTCGCAAAAAGGCTTAGTGACAAAGTTGCAACCAGATGGTGTTTATAATGAGCCGATAAATTCTTTGGCGATGGCAATTTCTTTGGGAGCGTCTTTTGTGGCACGGGCGAATGCTGGCGATCCGATTGAGATGCAGAGTATTTTTAAAGAGGCAATTTTACACAAAGGTTTTTCGATTGTGGATGTTTTGCAACCGTGTGTGGTTTTTAATAAAACGAATACTTACAAATGGTTTAAGGAAAATTCTTTTTATGTTGAGGATGATTATGAATTGAATGATAAGACAAAAGCTTTCGAAAAAGTTTGTTGTTCAGATAAGTTGGCTTTGGGTGTGGTTTATCGGGATGCGAAGAAAAAAACTTTTGAGGATTCGATTGGGGTTTACGAACATGATGATCGTCCGTTGCATAAAAGAAGTATTGATTTTTCAGTGGCGAGTAAGGTTTTGGCGAGTAAAAGGTAGAATTTATTTAGGCATTATTTAATAAATAATTTAAATTATTAATAAAAAAATTATGAAAAAAATATTTTTTCTTTTGGGAATGTCGGTTTTTGTTCTTTCTGGTTGTGGAAATAATAATGAAAATCAACAGCAAAAAATCAATGAAGGAAGTAGTGAAAGACAAGCAATGCAAAATAATTCTTCTGAAGAATATCAAGTTGATTCAAGTGATATGTTAAATTCAGGGAGATTAATTGATAATTTGGCAAAACAGGATTTAAGCGAAATGGAAAAAAACGGTTTAATTCAAATGCGTGAAGAAGAAAAATTGGCACATGATGTTTATACAAAACTAGGAGAAAAGTGGGGTCAGAAAATTTTTTCAAATATAGCAGATAGTGAACAAACTCATACGGAATCAATCAAGGCTTTATTAGATAAATATGAAATTAGTGATCCTGTTAAGAGCGATGAAATAGGTGATTTTACTTCTGTTGAAATGAAAAAACTTTATACTGATTTGCTAACTCAAGGTGAAAAATCTTTGGAGGATGCTTTGAAAGTTGGTGCGACAATTGAGGATTTAGATATTAAAGATTTGCAGGATTTATTGGAGACAAATGATAATAAAGATATAAAAGTTGTTTATGAAAATTTAATGCGAGGATCTCGAAATCATTTGCGGGCTTATATTCGACAGTTGGAACGTAATGGAGCTAACTATTCAGTTCAATATATTTCTCAAGAAGATTATCAAGAAATTATTTCTGGTGAGCAAGAGAAGGGTAGTGTGAATAATAGTGATAGTCAGAAAAATAAAATTAATGGACAAAGTTCAGGACAGGGTGGAGGTTCTGGTAATAATGGTAAAAATAGATAATATTGAAAAATAATATTTCTTAAAAATTAAATGATTTTTTTATCGAAAAATAAAATAAACAAAATAATTAACAACAAAATTTTAATTTTGTTGTTAATTTTGTTTATTTTTAAAATAAATTCTGTAAATGCTGATTCAGTTGAAGATTCTCAAGCTAAAGTTAGTAAAGAGAGTGTTGTTGCATTAGTTAATTCGGATCGTGCAAAAGAAGGCAAAAAGCAACTTATAGAAAATGAAATTTTAGATAGGGTAGCTGAAAGTAAATTGAGTAATATGATCGAAGATGATTATTTTGCTCACACTTCGCCGAAGGGAGTTGATCCGTGGGAATGGTTTTCTAAAGAGGGTTACAGATTTGAGTATGCGGGGGAGAATTTAGCGATGAATTTTACTAATGCAACAGATCAACATAAGGCTTGGATGGATAGTTTGGCTCATAGAGAAAATATTTTAAACGAAAATTTTACTGATATTGGTGTGGCGATTCGTGAAAAAACAATTGATGAGAAAATTATTTTAGTTACAGTTCAAGTTTTTGGAACACCTGAAGAAAAAATATTAAGTTCTCCGAATTTTACGCCACAAACTTTAATGGTTCCTACAGAAATAGTTTATGCTAATTTGGATAATGTTGATAATTTAAATTTTAATAAACCAGAAAAAAAACAAATAGTTAAAGGTGAGTTTTCAAAAGCTAATTTTTTAGAGGAAAACCTAATTCAAATTTCAACTTGGTTTATTTTAATTGCAGTAACAGGATTAATTTTTGGTGTGGAATATAAATTTTTTAAAAAAAATAAGTAGTGATTATTATGTTTTTACTATTTAGTCGTGGTTGAGGGCTTTACATATCTTCATAGCTAATTTATAATAAGGTTTAACTAGCAAATTTTGGATAAGTAGTCATTTAGCAAATAAAAACATAATATGAATCGAAAGTACATACGAAAAATAACAACAGGTTTTTTTATTTTTATATTTTTAATGAATTCTGTGCCTTTGTCAGTTTGGGCAATGGTGAGTGAAGGGGTTGTTGATGATAAAAATGTTGAAAAAGAGAATGTTGTTGTTGATGAAAAATTAGAATTATCTGACGAGAAAATTCCTGAAGTAGATGAGAAAGATAAAAACGAAGAGAAATCAGTTGAAAAAGATATTGCTGAAGAAATTAAAGATCCTAAAGACTCTGATGGTGGTGAAAAAGTAGTAGAGGAAGATGTTGTTGAGGATTTTAATGAGAGTGTTAAAAAAGACTCTGATGAAACGGAAAAAGACACCGAAGAACAATTTTCTGAAGAGATTGAAGAGATTGAAGAGATTGAAAAAACTGAAGAAACTGAAAAAACTGAAGAGGCTGTAGCTGATGTTGATAAGAATGAAGAAGAAGTAATTGAATTAGATGAAGATAATACTGAATTGGAGACAGTGACTGAGGATATTGAGAAAGTAGAATTACCTTTAGAATCTGAAAAAGAAGAATTAATTGAAACTACTGTTGATACAGTTAAAGAATTGAATGAGGTAAAAAAATCTGAAACTTCTGAAGATTCCAAAGAAGAAAAAACACACAATAAAGTTGATTATGAAGTAGAATATTCAGACAATGAGGATGGATCAGTTAGTTTTGAGATTGATAATAAACAGATCGAAGAAAAAGGAAAAGTGTCTTTTGAATATAAAGATACAGGTTTTGAAGTTGTTTTTTCTGAAATTGAAGAAAATGGAATTTTGACTATTAAAGAAATTAAACTTTCTAAAAAAGAAGTCAAAAAATTGAATGCGGTGAGTGATGTTGCTTACGATGTTACTTTAGTTGATGAAAATGGTGATGAAATTGAAAATGGTACTTTTAAATACGATTTAGTTTTTCCAGTTGAAAATGCTGAAGATAAAAAAGCTAATGTTAAATATGCGGATAATTTATCAGATTTAGTTGAGGGTAAAGATGTTAATAATACAGATGAAGATAAGACTGAGGTTAAAGATGATAAAATTGTGGTTGAGGATTTGGATCACTTTACTATTTTTGTAGCAACTACTCCTGATCCAGATATAAACAGTGTGTTGTTAATTAACGAATTTTTAGTAGATCCAAGCGGAGCAGATAAAGAGTGGGTAGAGTTTTATAATAATACAGATTTAATGCTTGACGTTTCAGATTGGTATTTGTTAGATTCAACGGGAACAAAAAGGTTTATTACTTCTTTAGGTACTATTAATGCTAGAGATTTCGCAGTGTTAGAAACAGGAGAAGGCTGGCTAAATAATAAGGGCTCTGCTGGATGGGAAACTGAAAGTATTTCTATTTTTGATGACAAGGATATATTAGTTGATAAGGTTTATTTTAATGATACAATCGGATCTGAAATTGATAATTATCCTTTAGAAGATCAGTCTGTGGGTAGAATTGAAGATGGTGGAAATGATTGGGTTTTGTTTGATGTGGATGAAACTACTAAGGGAAAAGGTAATGTACCAACAGGAAAAATTATTTTTACATCTTATGTTTGTTCTGATAGTTTCGCTGCAGGAATAACAGACTCTTCAACAAAAAACAATTTCAAGCCAGATGTAAATGGAAATGTTAGCGGTGACTTAAGAAGCGAGTGCTCTTTAGTTGGTGGATATAACATTGGTCATGGTGATGATGCAACTAGTTTACCTATTCCAGAAACAGGAGTGTCAGTAGGAAAAATTGATGGGAGTGGCGTCTTGGAGGTTGAAGTGGAAGCTAGAAATGATAAATATGTTTTTGGTCAATTAGATAAAAATGATAAGTGGATTGGATATGAGGATGCTAAAGTTTATAGCGATGAGGTTTTAGGTTTTGCGTGTACAAGCTCTCCTTCAGGTGGGCTGAGAGATAATAATGCAGAGGCTTTTGTTGTGAAAGCAGGAGAGACTACTTATTGCAATTTGTATGTAGCAGATGTCATTCTACCAGTTCCAGAACAAACTGGTTACAATCAGGATGATGGTGATGATTATGCAATACCAATTCATCCAAATGAAATTTCTTGCAGTAATGAGGCTACAAATATAAATGGAGTTTCTGTTCATTGGACTGATGTCGTTACGGGAAATGTTAATGAATCTGTTTTGAAATATCAAAGACAATATTCTACAAATGGAGTTAGTTGGAATGGTTCTGAAATCTATACAAATCCATATACAAATTACAGATCTTTTGGTGGTGGTGCTGGAAATGAAGGAATTTATTATTCTCGTGTAAGAACATTTATTGATGAAAATAATGATGGTCAATATAATGTTGGAGAGAAATTTTCTGAATGGAGTAATGTTTGTGATATTACTTATGATGCAACAGCTCCAAATGTGTGGGTTGACGGTTTAAGAAATATAGATGATAATACTCCACAATTAACAGGAACAGTTAACGATCCTGATGCGGTAATCGTAGTTAGTGTTGATGGAATAAGTTATCCAGCGGTAAATAATGGAGATAACACCTGGACTTTAGCAGATAATACTATTTTTCCAGCTTTAAATGATGGTATTTATGATGTTGTTGTATCTGCAACAGATCTTGCTGGAAATGTTAGATATGATGAAAGTATTAGTGAATTAAGCATTGATACAACACCTTTGACAATAACTTTAGAAAATCCGAACGATGGAGATGTTGTTAATGGAGAAATTGATCTTAAAGCACTTTGTAGCGAAGAATGTGATTATGTAAAATTTTGGTGGAGAAAAGATGATCAATTATACTCAAATGTTTCTCCAGATCGAAGATATCATTATATGTATGATGATGGAACAGAATTTGAATGGACTTTGAATTCACTGAATGCCGAAAGATGGGACGAAGATCTAAATTATGTTATGAGTGACGGTAAATATTATCTTTATGTTGAGGGAGAGGATCGTTTTGGAAATAAGGCTAAAAGTGAGGAAGTCTTCGTGATTGTAGATAATACTGATCCTGTAATTACTGTGAATAAGTCAGGTTTAATTAATGATAATTCTCCAGAATTGAGTGGAAAAGTTGATGATATGACTGCAACGATTGTAGTTACTGTTGGTGGAAATGACTATGTAGCAACTAATAATGGAGATGGTACTTGGACATTAGCTGATAATAATATTTCACCTGCATTAAGTGATGGCGTTTATGACGTTATTGCAGTAGCAACAGATTCAGTGGGAAATGTTGGGATTGATAAAACCGTTGATGAACTGACAATTGATACGACAGCACCAATTTTGAAAGAAATAAATCCAGTTGATTCTTTGATCAATAATAATGCTCCAGAATATATTTTTAGTTCCGATGAAGAAGGAATTATAGCTTATGGAGGATCTTGTTCAAGTTTAGTTAGTGAAGCAATTGATGGAGAAAATACAATTAATTTTGAAGAATTGGCAGATGGAGTTTATTCAGATTGTACAATTACTGTAACTGATAAGGCTGGTAATACAAGCGATATTTTAAATGTTTCGGAATTTATTATTGATACAGAAAAGCCGACTGCAAGTCAATTAAGTGATAAAATCTTCAATGAGGGAAATAATACACCTTTGGTAACAGTTGCGGGTAATGATAATTTAGAAGTTGAAACTTTTTGTTTTAGTGTCATAGATCAGAATGGTGATCAATTTTTAACGGAGACTTGTGATAGTTCTGGATCAGGCGTGAAATATGGCTGGAATACATTTTTAGGATTGCCAACGATATTTGATACTTCAATGATTCCAGAAGGTGCTTATACAATTAATTACTATATTAAAGATACAGCTGGTAATGTTAGTGATAATTATTCAGTGGTTTATACTTTAAACAATGTTGCTCCGAGTGTTGAATTTTCTGTTTCTGATGATGATATCGATGAGGATGATAAGGGTCATTTTAGTGGTTCTTTTACTGATCCTAGCACTAAAGATGCTGGTGATAATGTCTTTGATGATTCTGAATGGTATGCAACTATAAATTATGGTGAAGGTGAAGATGTATATTTGGGAACATTTTCAAATGAATCTTCAATTTCTATTCCTAAACATAAGTACAAGCATGATGGAGACTTTGTTGCAAAATTAACAGTTTGTGAATCTGATACAAATTTATCTAGTGAAAAAAAATGTACTTCCAAAGAAGTGTCTATTGAAGTAGATGATAAGAAAGATGATAAGAAAGACGATAATAAAGATGAAAATGATGAAATAGTTATTCCTGTTAATACTTATAATAATTTTATACCATCTTACAACGATTCTATTAGTAGTATAGTTGATCAAAACGATGAAGAAGTTCAGGAAGTGATAATAGAAGAAGTTGAAAAATCAAAACCCGTTGTTAAAGTTGAAGAAAAAAAGCCAGAGGTTAAAGGTATTGTGGCTGGTGAACAGACTTGTCAGAACAAGTGGCCAATATGGGCATGGATCTTGCTTTTATTTGCATTTTTGGGAATAACATCTTTGATTGGTTATGGCACAAAAACTAAAGATGAAAATGCTTCAAGTATTTTTTGGCAAGTTGCACTGATGATTGCTGCATTATTAATTTGGTATTTCTTTGATGTTTGTCGAGTATTTATTTGGTTCCCGATTTTATCAGTTGTTGGTGGAGCAGTGATAGCAACTGTTTTTTACAAAGAAGAAGAGGTGTCTCAAAAATAGTAAAATATTTAACAGATTCAGTAATAAAAAATCACTCATTAATTTGAGTGATTTTTTATTTTATAAATTTTCTGGTTTTATTAATTCTCCTGTTTTTGGATTGTACTTTATGTTGTAAGGTTCTAAAATTCTTGGAATTTTCAGTGGAATTTTTTTTGGAAATTCACCGCCTTGTTGACGATAAGATTCTGAGTATGTTTTTACCGTCGAAGATATTTTATTCCAAGCTTTTTGAGTATTTTTTTCACTGAAGGTTTTTAAGTTTTGATATTTTATTAATATAAAAATAAATATAATAAATGTGCCGAGTACTATAAAAAGGATGTTATTGTAAATAAATTCTTTCATGAGATAATTTTAAATTTTAAAAGTCAATTTTGCGTTTTTTGTTGTTTGATTGATAACTTCTTCTGTTTTAATGTTTTTAACTTCAGCAATTTTTTGAGCAACAATTTTAACATTAACTGGCTCATTTCTATCATTGCGGGGTAGAGGTTTTGGTGTTAAATATGGAGCGTCCGTTTCGATTAAAATATCTTTTAGGTCACAATTTTTGATTAGTTTATCGTAAGATTCTGAATAAGTTACAATTCCATTTAATCCAATTTTGAATCCTAAATCTAAAAATTTTTGAGCTGTTTTCCAGCTTCCAATAAAACTATGAATAACACCTATTTGATAATCAATTTTATTATTTTCAAAAAAATCATTTAATATTTCTAATAAATCTTCATAGGCATCCCAACAATGAATGATTAAAGGCTTTTTTGTTTCATAAGATATTTTTAGGAACTCTTCAAAAATTTCTTTTTGTAATTTTTTTAGAGACTCTATTTCGTGACCTTCTTCAAAATGGTGATAATCTAAGCCAACTTCTCCGATGGCAACTACTTTATTTTTTTGGGATAGTTCCAAATATTTTTGATATTCAAATTTTTCTACATTATTTTCGTCGCCTAAGCTTTCAATGGGAAAAAGGTGAATGGGGTGTAAGCCAATAGCTGCATAAACACCTTCTTTATATTTTTGGGCATAGTCGATTGCTCGTTGGCTGGTGCGACTTTCTGATCCGACGTTGATCATCCAAACTTTTTCTTTTAATGATTTCTTTATTATTTTATCGCCATCATTTTTGAAAGCGTTGAAGTTTACGTGAGTGTGAGTGTCGATTGTTTGCATAGTGTTAGATTTACGATTTATGAATTAAGAATAGAAATGAGAATTTTAATTAAATTTATCAATGCTTATAATTTACAGGTAATATAACTTATCATTCTGAACGAAATAATTTTTATGAAATAAAAATTATGTAGTGAAGAATCTTAATGAGTTTTTCTGATATTATAACTTGAAAGCTTTGATATTTTTTTAGGAGATTCTTCACTTCTTTATTTTTTTTAACAAAAAAATAAATCCGTTCAGAATGACAGAAAATTTTTGACATTGCGGAATAAAAATTAAGTCAATTCTTTTTCTAATTTTTTCCAATCATCGATTGAAAGTTCTTGGGCACGGATATTTTTTTTAAGATTAAATTTCTCAAGAATATTTTCAATATCTTTTTTATCAAGTTGGAGACCGTTGACTAAATTATTACATAAAGTTTTTCTTTTTGCACTAAATCCTATTTTAACTATACGAAAGAATTTTTTGTCTTCTTCGGTTTTTTTATTTCTTATTTCTAACTTAACTATGGCACTGTCTACTTTCGGAGATGGATCAAATTCTTCTCTTCCTACGGTGAAAAGATAATTTACATCAGCATAATATTGAGCAGAAATTCCGAGGATGCTCAATTTTCCAGGTTCGGCTGCGAGGCGTTCGGCAACTTCTTTTTGTACCATTAAAATAATTTCGGTTGGAGGATTTTCTAGTCCGAGAAATAATCTGATGATTGGTGCTGTAATATAGTAGGGGATGTTAGCGACTACTTTATATTTTTCAGATTTTAGATTAAATTTTTCAAAGAATTCAACCATGTTTATATTTAAAATTCCATCGTGAACTATTTCGATATTTTTAGTGTTTTTAAATTTGTCTTTTAAAATTGGAATAAGGCGATTGTCTATTTCAATTGCAATTACTTTTTTTGATTTTTCGACTAGTGATTCAGTTAAGATTCCTTCACCTGGCCCAATTTCTATTACAGTATCTTCATTTGTTAAATTGGCATTTTTTACAATGTCTTTAATAATCTCAGTATTAGTCAAGAAATTTTGCCCGAGTGATTTTTTGTGTTCGAATTTTTTCATGATTACAGTTTTAATTTTTTAAATATTGAATGTTCTACTTTACACTTAGAATAAAGCAATTTTGTTAAATGTCCAAATTTTTGTAGAGGTTCAAGATCTTAAACCTTGAAAAGCCCGTGCGGCGAGCCTGCCTGTTGCATGGCAGACAGGCACAGTATTTTTTTGAAAATAAATTTTTGGACAAAAAAAGTTATTTTGTGATAGAATGAAGACTTATTAAATATATCTTATAATTCTAGTATGAAACCTAAAGCGGAATGTTTTCACTTTTGTGGATACAAAATTGATTCGGAAAATAAAGAGATTGCTTTTAAATATAAAATAGAATTTTCTAATCGAGAGCCTCTTGAGTTTGTTGATAAAATGATTTTGCCTGAGGCGACAGAAAAAATTAGAGAGGAAAAATTTAAGATAATTCTTGAGTCTTTGGAAATTATTTTAGGAATAAGTTATTACAAACTTTATTGTCCTTCAGAAGTTTCTCTTTCGCATGAATTATCTAAAGAGCAGGCGGAATTTTGGAACATTGTTTATAGAAAGGGTTTGGGAGAATTTTTGTATAGAAATCAATTGGATCCTGAAGGAATGGCTAAATTTCCGTATTCAGAAGTGGAAGTTTCACCAATTTCATTTGAGGTAAAGAATAAAATTCTTTTGGGAATTGGAGGAGGAAAAGATTCTATTGTTGCTTCGGAGTTATTGAAAGATTTCGATGTTATATCTTTTTTGATTGAAACTCAAAGAACAGATGAATTGTCTGAAAGTGTTTCTGAAATTATTGGAAATCCTATTTTAAGAATTCGACGAGAATTGGATTCGAAAATATTTGAAAAGCACGAAGGTTCTTATAATGGACACATTCCTATTTCAGCAGTTTTTGCTTTTACGGGACTTTTGACTTCGGCACTTTATGGTTATAAATATATTGTTGTGGCTAATGAGTTTAGTAGTAATTTTGGAAATATTGAATATTGTGGTGAGACGGTGAATCATCAGTGGAGTAAGTCTATGGAATTTGAATTGATGTTACAAGAATATACTAGAAAATTTATAACTCCTGATATTAAATATTTTTCACTCATTCGTCAGTTTAGCGAACTTAGAGTATCTAAAATATTTTCTCAATATAAAAAATATTTTTCTGTGTTTTCAAGCTGTAATAAAAATGTTCGAATTTACAAAGATCGTCCTGAAACTTTGTGGTGTGGGGAGTGTCCTAAATGTGCTTTTGTGTTTTTAATGTTAGCTGCATTTTTGAGCGAGAAAGAGCTTTTAAAAATTTTTGGTAAAAATCTATTTGAGGAGAAATCTTTAGTTTCTTTGTTTAATGATCTACTCGGATTTGGAGAGCTTAAACCTTTTGATTGTGTGGGGACTTTTGAAGAATCGCAAGCGGCTTTATTTTTAGCTTCGGAAAAATTTAAGGATACTTTGGTGATAAAAACATTTTTGCCAAAAATTAAAAATCCAGAAAAAATTGTTAAGAAAGTTTTGAAAACTAGCTTTGCATCGACCCTTCCAACACCTTTTCGTTTTTTAGGAATTGATAATGTTTGTATTTTAGGTTACGGAAAAGAAGGAAAAGTTTCAGAAAAATATATTCAAAAAAATTATCCTGATTTAAAAATAGGAATTTTAGACCAGAGTTTAGATGAAAATTATTTAGAGAAACAGGAACATTATGATTTGGCTATCAAAACTCCTGGAATTTTGAGAGAAAAAGTTATTATTCCGTATGTTACAGCAACAAATATTTTCTTTTCTCAAAATAAAAATTTTACAATTGGAGTTACAGGCAGTAAGGGAAAAAGCACGACGACTAGTTTGATTTACGAAATTTTAAAAGAAGCTGGTAAAAAGGTTCGCTCAGTGGGAAATATTGGGAATCCAATGTTGGAAATTACTTTTTTCAAAATTGATCCAGAAGAAATTTTTGTTATTGAGCTTTCTAGCTACATGTTGGATGATGTTGAATATTCACCGAATATTGCTGTTCTTTTAAATTTATTTCCTGAGCATTTAAATTATCATGGTGATGCTAAAAAGTATTATAAAGCTAAAAGAAATATATTTAAATTTCAAAAGTCTACGGATTATGCAATTGAACCGCCATTTGCAAACAATTATCTAGTTGAAAAAGCTGATTTTATTTTACTAGGAAAACACAATAAAGAAAATATTAAAGCTGCTATTGAGGTTGCTAAGATTTTAAATATTGATGATTCTGTTATTGAGAAAGCTTTGAATAAATTTAAACCATTGTCACATCGTTTAGAGCTTATTGGTAAGTTTAATGATATATATTTTTATGATGATGCAAATGCGGCTATACCAGAAGCGACTATTGCAGCTATTGAGGCGTTAAAAAATGTTGATACTATTTTTCTAGGCGGGGAAGATCGTGGTTATAATTTTATTGAATTGGAAAAAACTTTGCGAGATTATAATGTTAAAAATATTGTTTTGTTTCCGGATAGTGGTAAGCGTATGTTAAAGTCTCGAGAGGGTTTTAATATTTTAGAAACGGAGAGTATGGAGGAAGCAGTTGAATTTGCTTATGAGAATACTGAAAAGGGTAAGATTTGTTTGTTGTCGATGGCGTCGCCGAGTTATTCTTTGTGGAAGAATTTTGAAGAGAAAGGGGATTTGTTTCAGGATTGGGTTAAGAAATATTCAGATGATTAATATTTAAATTAAAAACTTGATCATAGAAATTTTTAATTTTATGTATCATGGCCCGTGCGGCGAGCACAATTATTTTTTGAAACAAAAATGATTTCATGGTAATATAATCATTGTAAGTAAATAATTCATAAAAACAATAAAAATATGGCTGAAATAACTATTTATTCAACACCAACTTGCGGATTTTGTACTTTGGCGAAGGATTTCTTAAAAGAAAAAGGAGTAGAATTTAAAGAAATTGATGTTTCAGTAGATCAAGAAGAGGCACAAAAAATGGTAGACAAAACAGGGCAAATGGGCGTACCAGTAATCATTATCAACAAAGACGGAAAAGAAGACGTTATTGTCGGTTTTGATCAGGCTCAATTGATGACTATTTTAGGAATTGAGTAGTTTTGTTAGATCTAACGTTAAAAATAAAACAAGAGTTTTAATTAACTCTTGTTTTTTATTTTCTGAAAAAATGGTAAACTATAAAATAGATGGGCAGATCATTAGACATTTAGATTTGCAGAATTATAGATGTGTAGAGACATTGCATTGTAATTCTTAGGATTGTAAAAAAAGATTTAGGATTTAAGGTTTATGAGAATTTAATATTGATGACTGGTTGCTGATGACACTGATCCAGGAACGTTACGAAACGGGTTGTAAAACCCGTTCCAGCGAGATTAATTTACTAATTTACTAAAAATATGTACGATACAATAATTATTGGGGGCGGACCAGCTGGGGTGGCGGCAGGAGTTTACGCAGCACGTAAGCAAATTAAAACAGCTTTTATTACAGATTCAATCGGTGGACAGTCAATTGTTTCTGATGGAATTGAAAATTGGATTGGAGAATTAAATATTCCTGGTGCGATGTTAGCTAAAAAATTGAAAGATCATATTGAAAATTATAAGGATGAAATTGACATAAAATTTCCAGCTCGAACTGATAAAATTGAGAAAAATGAAGATGGAACTTTTAATGTTTTTGTTGGTGATGAAAAATTAGAAACTAAATCAGTTATTATTTGTACAGGTGGGCGACATCGTCACTTAAATGTTCCTGGTGAAAAAGAATTTAACGGACGGGGAGTGGCTTATTGTGCTACTTGTGATGCTCCATTTTTTAAGGATAAAGATGTGGCAGTTGTTGGTGGTGGAAATAGTGGATTAGAAGCGGTTGTTGATTTGTTGAAATATGCTAATAAAGTTTATTTACTTGATCGTGAAGCAAAAGGCGAAATGAAGGGTGATCCAGCAACTTTTGAAGAAATTATGGAAAGTGGTAGAGTAGAGGTTTTTTATCAAGCGGATAGTCAGGAAGTTCTTGGTGATAAAATGGTGAGCAGTTTGCGATTTAAAAATTTGGATACGGATGAGGAAAAAACGGTTGATGTACAGGGTGTGTTTGTGGAAATTGGGAGTGTTCCAAATAGTGAAATTGTTAAAGATTTTGTTGAGCTTGATCAATGGGGAAATATTAAGGTTGATGCTAGAAATCAGGCAACGAGTTGTGATGGTGTTTTTGCGGCAGGGGATGTTACGGATTCTATGTTTCGTCAGAATAATATTGCGACTGGCGATGGGATTAAAGCTTTATTATCGGCTATTGATTATGTGAAGAAGAATTAATAAATGATCATTTTAACTTCAGATTTATGAAGTATTTTAGAGATGAAGAAGGGAGTGATTTAAATAAAGACAAGAAAGGATTTCTGGGAAAGATATTGAATTATTTTTTTAGTAATCAAAAATTTGATAAAATTTCTGATAAAATTGTTTATTGGTGGATTCAGTTAGATGAAAAAAATAATCCAATAAAAGAAATTGCTTTTGATAAATTTGATGAGTCTCTTTGGATAGCTCCAATAAACGATGAACGAGGAATTTATACTGATTCTTTTATAACTTTTGAAAATCGTAAAAATGATATTGAAATTGAAAAAAAATTTAAAATAGTTTGGGATAAATTTATTAAATATAATGAAAAATAAATTAACAAAAAATCAGCAAAAAAATAATTTTTATAATTCCATTTATTCACGAGATAAGAATAATTTTTATTGGGGATTGGAGCCACATGAACTGGTTGTGAAATCAAGTGAAAATTTTCCAGTTAATACAAAAGTTTTAGATTTAGGATGTGGTGAAGGGAAAGATTCTTTTTATCTGGCAGAAAAAAGGTTTGATGTGACAGCCGTTGATAATTCAGATGTAGGTATCGTTAAGCTTGATAATTTTGCTAAGGAAAAAGGTTTAAAAATTAAAACGATAGTTTCAGATCTTGAATTTTTTTAGAAAAGTGTGATAATTTTGATGCGATTTACTGTTGGAACTCTCTTCAGTTTATTGGTAAGGATAAAGTTTTTTTAGCTATAGATAAAATAAAAGAAAAAACTAATTCAGGAGGGATTAATGTAATAGCATCATTTTTGGCGGAAAATAAAGAGCAAAAAGAGAGAATTATGTTAAAATATAAGTATTATTTTGATAAAAGCGAACTAAAAAATCTGTACAAAGGTTGGAATATTATATTCTATGAAGAAGAATTAGGAGGTTGGGAGACTCACGGAGAGCCAAGGCATAGACATTATAAAGTTAGGATGATTGCACAAAAACCTTAGATTTATAATTTAAATTAAAAACAAAAACATGAAAAAAATATTATTTCTTTTAACATTTGTATTATTAGCTTTTTTTTCATTTTCAATTCAAGCACAAGAATTAGCGCTCTTTAAGTCTGGGGATGTCATAGATACAGTCATTCAAAATGCCAAAATAGCAGAATGGACTGGAGATAAAAGTGTTTACATTGTAGAGTTTGAGATTGCTAATAACTTAAGTAAAGATCAAGAAGGAATAAAATATGCTTTAGAACTTTACAATTCTTCCAAGGAATATGGAAAGTTTTTAGTTGATCAAAAAGTTTACGATGAAACTGTAAAATTAGACCCTGAAGAAATGATCTTAAAAAGAGTTCAGTATGATTTTCCAGTTAGTCTTCAGGGAGAATATGAGCTTCAATTATTGATAACAACTGATGATGGCATTGAATTAGATAGAAAAACTTTAGGTAATATTGGTAGAGATAAGGTAGAAGGAATTTTTATTGATATAACACAGTGTCAGAATAAAATTGGTTTTGAGGAAAATCATATTTTCAAAGAGATGGATTTGACGGACAACGATTCTTTTGAAATTAGATGTAAAAATTTAAAAAATGTTTCTGATAAAAATTTAAACTTTAATGCTAAAGTTGTTATTAGGCAACAGACAAAATTTGGCGAAGTTATTGATGAAAAAGTATTAGACAAGAAAAACTTAAAGCCCAATAAGGAGCAAGATTTTTCTTTTAAAATTCCAGCGATCAATAAAAGTATATATAAATATAAGGGTGAATTATTCTTAATTAATTCTAATAAGCAAAAAGTATCAAATAGTATTTATTTTAGCTATATGATTAAGATGGATGAGAATGGGGATATTATTAAGGATCCAAGTACAAGTGAGATTATGGAAATTAATCAGAATGATAGTCAAGAAAATGCTGAAAATTTCTCTTTTGCAACTATTGTTACTGTAATTTTGACTTCAGCATTTTTGTTAGTGGTCATTTTGATTTTCCGAATGAAGAAAAAAAATTAATAAAATAAAAGTAAATATGAGTAAGACTATTTATATTGCAATTTTTTTGATGGTGGCAATTCTTGGGGGGTTGTTAACTCTAGCGATTTTAGACGGTGATATTGTTGAAGATGTTGAAGTTGTAGAAGAAATAATAAAAAAAGAGGACAGTGGTTTAATTGAAAATAATTTTGAGAATGATTTAAAAAATAAAACTTGTAGCATTGATGCTCTAGGAAATATTTCAAGTGAGTGCTCTGTTGATGTAAATAATTTGGAAGATGACGTTGTTAGAAAGGATGATAAAAAGAAAGAAATAAAGGAAATTTTTGGAACGAAAAAAGGAGATTTGGCTTATAATTTTGAGTTGGTTAATTTATCCGGTGAGAAAGTTAAGCTGTCAGATTATCGTGGTAAAAAGCCAGTTATTGTGGAGTTTTGGAATGCGTGGTGTCATAATTGCCAGAGGGAAATGCCGAAGTTGCAAAAGACTTATGAAAAATATGATGGTAAATTTGAAATCATTGGGGTTAACTTATTGCCAAATAAAGATTTTTCAGGCAGTGAAGATTCTAAAGAAGAGATAATTTCTTTTGTTAAAAAATATAAAATAACTTTTCCGATAATTCTTGACGATAAACTTTTAGCTGCTAGAAAGTATGAAGTTAAAGCGACTAATCATCATTTTTTGATTAATACGGATGGAACGATTTATGATAGTTTTTTTATTGATTTGGAAGAAAAAATATTGGAAGATTTTTTGGAGTTTAATGAAATAAAATAAGCGGTTAGATTTTAAGACTTTTGTGATTTTCTGTGGGGGACTCCTGTCTGCCGACAGGCAGGCTTCACTGCGTAATTTTGTCTGACGACAAAATTACTTCGTTCAGAATGACAGGTGACGTGTGCAGTAGGGAACGCACATGTGCGTTCCCTACGAAATGATATGTAAATTGGATGACAGAAAAGTTTTAGAGTTTCGGAAAATGTTGAATGGTAAAAAGCCCGTGCGGCGAGCCTGCCTATCGGCAGACAGGCACTTTTTATTTTTTAAAGTTTTAAGATAATTACTAAGATTAAAAATATGAAAATTTATTTGGGAACGGATCATGCGGGATTTGAGTTGAAGGAAAAAATTAAGGTTTTTCTTGAAACTGAAATTGATTGTGAAATTGAAGATTTTGGTGCTTTTGAATTTGATGGAGTTGATGATTATCCAGATTTTATTTTTCCTGTGGCTGAGCAAGTGGCTGAAGATTGGAATAATGGAATTGAAAACTTTGGAATTATTTTTGGTGGTTCAGGGCAGGGCGAGGCGATGGTGGCGAATCGGGCGGATGGTGTGCGAGCGACGGTTTTTTATGGCGGTTCAGAAGAAATTATTAAACTTTCTCGTGAGCATAATAATGCTAATATTTTATCTTTGGGGGCGAGATTTGTTGATTTTGAAGAAGTTAAAGAAATGATTAAATTGTGGTTGGATACGGAATTTTCTGGGGAGGAAAGGCATGAGAGGAGAATTGAAAAAATAGATAGGTAAATTATTTAGGCGATTAAGACGGCAGATGATTAGATTTGTAGAGAGATTGTAGTACGATGTTTTGGATTGTGAAAAATGGTGCAATGGAACTAATAATTTAGAGAAAATTGAGAAAATTGAGAAAATTGAGAAAATTGAGAAAATTGAGAAAATTGGTAAAGTTGCGGAAGCAGTGGTCTTCGACACACTACTTCCGGCTCAGAGATGCTTGGTTGAATAATAATACCATTTCTAAGTAATTGTTCCTCAGTGATTATTTTTAATAATTAACATTTGCGATGCTTTGTCACAAATAAATATTTAAGAATGGGAAAAGGTTAACTGAAAACGGCATAATAAAGAAAAGATTGTAAGGGTATTAAAGGAAATCGGAAAAGTCTCTAACTCTGATATCAAATAATTATAATTTATGAATGAAAATAAATGTGATAAAGATTCTGTTTTATGCAGTGCTTATTTATTGGGAATAAGATGTCCTTTTGATGGGAATTCTTATCCTAAGGAAAAAGCTTTAGAATTAACTAAAAAAGAAAATTTAATTCCGGTTTGTCCAGAACAATTAGGAGGACTAGCAACTCCACGGGATTGGTCTGAGATTAAAAATGAAAGAGTAATTACTAAAAAAGGAGATGATATTACAGAACAGTATAAAAGAGGAGCGGAGGAGATTTTGAAAATCGCTAAATTATTAAATATCAAAAAAGCTATCTTAAAACAAAGAAGTCTTTCTTGTGGTTGCGGTCAGATTTATGATGGTACTTTTTCAAAAAATGTTATTGCTGGCGATGGTTTGACTACGAGATTATTAAAAGAAAACGGGATCGAGGTTATTTCGGAGGAAGATTTATAAATTTTACAGAATGATTCAAAGATACTATAATTTATTGATGCTAGTTATTATGGCTAATTTTCAATAAATAATTAAAAATAAAACAATGAAAATAATACCGACGATTTTGACAAATGATAGTGATAAAGCGTTAGAACAAATTGAGGCTTTGCGAGGAGTGGCGGATTGGTTGCAAATTGATGTGATGGATGGAACGATGACGGATAGTTCAACTTTTGATTTGTATGATTTAGTGGGGGAAGTGGATGATTTTAATATTGAGGTTCACTTGATGGTGAATAATCCTGAAGAATATTTTGATGTTTGTGAAACTTTGGGTGTTGATCGGGTTTATTTTCATTTCGAAGCGGTGGAGAGTCCGTCTTTTGTTTTGGAGAAAATGGAATATCATGCTTTTGAGCGGGGAATAGTTTTGAGTCCTCAGACTAGCGTTGATTCGATTATTCCTTATATTGATGATGTTCAAGCGGTTCAGATTATGACTGTTGTTCCTGGAAGGCAGGGACAGGCTTTTATGTCGGATATGTTGGATAAGGTTGAGGAGGTAAAAGTTGATTATTCTGATAAATGGGTTAGTGTTGATGGTGGTGTGAATGAGGATAATTTGAAAGAGGTTATTAGCTCGGGTGCTGATGCGGCTGGGGTGGGGAGTGCGGTGATGGGGGCTAGTGATATTGCAGGAGCTTATGAAGATTTGGTGAAAATGGAGGGGTAGTTTTTGCTATTGTGTTTTTCGTTTATTTTTGATAGGTTAAACGTGCTTTAAAAAAGCATTTATTTTAACTTATTATTTTTAGAAATATGACAAATAAAAAGAATATAATAAAAACAATTTTATTTTCTCTGATTTTATATGTAGGGATTATTGCTCTGATGTGGGTCGTTTATATATTTAGTAGAGGTTTTGTACTTTATGGATTATTTGATACAAACGGGTGGGGATTTTACTACTGGTCTTTAGAGTCATTACTGGGTTTATATTTTTTTCGTATTGTAATGTTTTTTCATTATCTTTTTAGCTTTGTTTTTGCTATCCCGTATTATATTTTGTATAGAGAATCTATTTTCTATAATTTTAATTTAATTGATGGTATAACTTCTGTTTTATTAAATTTGAGTTTGTTTTTTGTTTCCTTTGTTTCAGTTTATTATTTTTTATTTAGAAAAAAAGCTGAAAATAAAAAAGATATAATTATTAAAATGTTTTTATCCATTAAAAAATATTCAGTCTTTTTCGGATTGTTTTTAATTATTTTTGCTATTTCCATATTTCCATATTTATTTACTTCTAGTAAAGAAGAAAGAATTTGTGAGAATTCCGTTATCTTAAAAGAAGAGTTTGGTTTTCGTGTTACTAAGAAAGGAATTTGTGTTCACGGATCATCTAAAAAATATGTGTGTGATAAATATAATATTTCTTGTAAAGATGCAGGGAACAAAAAATTTAGTTTTGGTGATTGGTATTTAATTGAAGATTTAAATAAGGATGATTTTGATATAAATTTTTTAGAAGAGAAAAGTAATGAAAATTATAGAATTATAGAATTGAATATAAAAGAAGAAAAGATTTATATAATTGATTTTTTAAAATTATCAATAGATGATTTGCAAAATATTGATCCAGAAACTTTTCAGTATTTAAATGGAAGTTATTCAAAAGATAAAAATAATGTATATTATAAAAATGAAATAATTTCAGCTGATCCAGAAACTTTTATTTATGAAAAAGGGAAAGGAAAAGCAACTGGAAAAGGGCGAGATAAAAATGGAACTTGGATTAAGGGAGCTTTACAGGATAAATGAAAATAAAATTTTTACGCTGAGGGCGACCACGAGAAATTAATTGCAATTCATTTCTACAGGCTATGTATCATAGCCCGTGCGGCGAGCCTGCCTGTTCGGCAGACAGGCACTTTTTAAATTATCTTTAGAAGGGTATAATAAAAGTTGCAGACTTGTTCTGTAACTTTTTATTTTTTAAAATATTAAAATTAAACCTATGAATAATCCATTTGAAAATGCGATGACGCAATTAAGTAAGGCAATTAAAATTATTGATCTTGATGAAAGTGTTTTTGAATTATTAAAACAACCGCAACAAATTCATGAAGTGGCTATTCCAGTGAAGATGGACGATGGTTCTTTAAAAAGTTTTCGGGGTTATCGGGTGCAATATAATAATGCACTAGGTCCGTATAAAGGAGGAATTCGTTTTCATCCGCAGGTGGACATTGATGAGGTTAAGGCTTTGTCTTTTTGGATGGCGATAAAATGTGCGGTGGTTAATTTGCCCTATGGTGGTGGAAAGGGTGGTGTTGAGGTTGATCCGCGGGAACTTTCTGAGCGAGAGTTAGAAAGATTATCTCGAGGTTATGTGGAAAAAATGTTTCGACAAATTGGTCCAAATAGGGATATTCCGGCACCGGATGTTTATACTAATCCTAAAATTATGGGTTGGATGATGGATGAATATTCTAAGTTGGCGGGTCGAGTGGAGAAGGGTTCTTTTACGGGCAAGGCGGTTGAGGTTGGTGGTATTAAGGCACGAGGGAGTGCGACGGCGAAAGGTGGTTTTATTCTTTTGGAAAAAATGCGAGAGGATTTGGGGAGGAAGGCGAGTGATATGAGGGTTGCGGTTCAGGGGTTTGGTAATGCTGGTTATATTTTTGCTGAGTTGGCGTATGAGGCTGGATATAATATTGTGGGTGTTTCTGATTCTTGGGGTGCTGTTTTGAGTGTTAAAGGTGGTTTGAATCCGAAGGAAATTTTTGGGTATAAACAGAAAAATGGTTCTCTTGAAAATTATGTTGAGGAGTCTAAGAATGGTGATTTTGTTGCGGGGAGTAATGATGATTTGTTGATGACGGAGTGTGATGTTTTGGTTCCGGCGGCGATTGAGAATCAGATTAGGGAGGACAATGCTGATGATGTTAAGGCTGATATTATTTTGGAATTGGCGAATGGTCCGGTTACTCCGGAGGCGGATGATATTTTGAATGGTAAAAATGTTACGGTGGTTCCGGATGTTTTGGCGAATGCGGGTGGGGTGACGGTTTCTTATTTTGAGTGGGTGCAGAATTTGCAGAATGTTGTTTGGTCGGATGGGGAGAATGATGAGAGGTTGAGGGGTGTTATGATTGGGGCTTATGGTGATGTTTTGGTTTGTGCTGGGAAATATGGGATTTGTTATCGGGAGGCTTGTTTTGTTTTGGCGGTTGAGAGGATTGGGGAAGCGATGAAGGGGAGGGGATGGGTTTAGGTTTTTAAAAATCACCGCGGAGCGGTGATTTTTTTGTTTTGGATAATTTCGAGAACGCTGGTATACTAATTAATATACAATTAATTTTTTTTATGGCTAATTTGAAAGAAAATTTGAAAGAAAGTAGAGCTCAAGGAATTTTATTTGATTTTTTAGAAGACAAAAATGAAATTTGTGATTTAAAAATAAAAAAAATTAATAAGCCTAATTTTAAATTTAAAAAGGAAAAAGATAATTATTTTCAATTACAAAATCGTAGGTATTTAGGTAATAAATATAAATTACTTGAATTTATTGAAGCTATAGTTTCTAAAAAATGTGAGAATGTTAATTCTTTTTGTGATATTTTTTCTGGAACAGGTGTTGTGGGAGAAAGATTTAATAAAAATGGCACAAAGGTGATTTTGAATGATATTTTGAATGCAAATTATATTTGTTTAAAAACTTTTTTAGAAACAAAAAAAGATATTGAAAAAAAAGTCATTGAGAAAATAAACTATTTAAATGAATTGAAAATTAATAATGAAAATTATTTCTCCAAAAATTTTGGAGGAAGTTATTTTTCGGTGGAAAATGCAAAAAAAATTGGTACAATCCGTGAAAAAATAGAAAAGATTTCAGAAAATGAAAATGAAAAAAGAATTTTACTTTGCTCTTTACTTTATGCAACTGATAAAGTTGCAAACACCGTTGGTCATTATGATGCTTTTAGAAAAAAACTTGATTCTATTGAGCCTTTAAAATTGTTGGTGCCTAAGATTAATTATTCTAGTAACTTAAATAATAGAGTATATAAAGAGGACGCAAATTATTTGATTCGTAAAATATCTTGTGATGTTTTATATATAGATCCTCCTTATAATTCAAGACAATATTCAGATGCTTATCATTTACTTGAAAATTTATCAGAATGGAAAAAGCCTAGTGTTGAAGGCGTTGCAAAAAAGATGAATCGTTCACATATAAAAAGTGACTATTGTTTAAAAACAGCTACTCAAGCATTTGAAGATTTAATTAAGAATGCAAATTGTAAACATATATTATTTTCTTATAATAATACTGGAGATTCTAAACATGGTCGCTCTAATGCTAGAATAAAAGATGATGATATTATTAGAATTCTTAAGAAGAAAGGAAAAATTGAAATTTTTGAACAAAAATACAGAGCATTTACAACTGGGAAAAGTGCTAAAGATGGAAATTCTGAAAGAATATTTTATTGTAAAGTAACTAAAAAATCATGAAAAAACCTTGGTCAATAACAACAACTCTAAGAAATCCTGAAAGATTGAGAGATTTTTTGGTTGTTTTACAACAATTAGAAGGTCAAGAATGGAATTTGGAGAATCAAAGAAAATATCAAATTCTTCTTATTAAAGAAAGGATTTATGGATATGGAAGTGCACAATTTTATAGTGGATTAAGTCAACAACAAATATCTTTAATTGATAATCAGGCAAGAGAAATTTCTTTTGAAAAAGCAGAAGAAATTTTTAATGCTAAAAATTATGAAGATCCTGCAATGAGAGGGAGACAATCAATGAATCCTCTTAAAAAGATTGGACTTGCTATTATAAAAAGGGAAAAAATATTAATCACTAGCTTGGGAAAATTATTCTTGCAGGAACATTTTGATTTAGGAGAGATGTTTTTTAGGAGTTTTATAAAATGGCAATTACCAAATCTAGATTCAACTGATTATAAATTAGAGAATGGATATAATATAAAACCATTTGTTGGAGTTTTACATTTGATAAACCAAGTAAATAAAAAATCTTTGAAGATTGGAGAAAAAGCAAAAGGAATTAGCAAACAAGAATTTTCTTTATTTTGTCCAAGTCTTATAAATTTTGGAGATATAGAAAATTATGCTGATAAAATTTTAAAATTAAGAGAAAAGCAAAAGGGTAAAAATAAACAAGAGCAGAAAAAAGTTTTTGATGATTATAAAAATAGATTTGTTCAAGAATTTTTAGAAACTAGCGATAAAGAAGAAATTGATAAATTTTTAAAGAATCTTAAAGATTATGGGGATAATGCAATAAGATACTTTCGTTTAACTCGGTTTTTATATATTCGAGGTAATGGATTTTATGTTGATTTAGAGCCAAGAAGACAAATTGAAATTAAAAATTTATTAAATTTTGATAATGCAAGTTCCAGAGGCTTTGAAAACAAAGAACAATATTTAGACTATATAGCAGATATTTCAGAGCCAAGACTTCCATGGGAGTCAAAAGAAGAGTATAAAAAGATTCTTTCAAAACTTATTGAAGATATTAAAACATACGAAGAAAAATTAAGTATTAAAACAAAAGAAATTGTAGATTATCAAAGTTTTAGTGAAGAAGAATTGAGAAAATATATTTCGGACTTAAGACAATACAGAAGAGAATTACAAAATGAAGAAAATCATCAAAAATCACAAGAAATAGAACAAATACGTGATTATATAGAAAATCTAAATAGATTATCTCGTGTTGATAGAACTTTAGAAAATAGACCTATTCTTTTAGAAAAATTTTCATCACTAGGATTAAATGCTTTAAATGATGCTTTAAAAATAAAACCAAATTATCCTGTTGGTGATGATAATGAGCCTACATTTACAGCTCCTGCAAATACTCCTGACATTGAATGTTATTATGAAAATTTCAATACTGTATGTGAGGTAACAATGCTTAACGGAAGAGATCAATGGTATAATGAGGGGCAACCAGTAATGAGACATTTAAGAGATTTTGAAAATAAAAACGATGATAAAAAATCATATTGTTTATTTATTGCTCCAAAAATTCATAGAGATACTCTAAATACTTTTTGGACATCAGTAAAATATGAATATGAGGGAGCAAGACAATGTATAATTCCTTTTACAATCAATGATTTTGTAAGTCTTTTAAAAATTCTTGTTGAAATTAAAAAAGAAGGAAAATTTTTAACACATGGGGAAATTGCTCGCTTGTATGATGAAATTATCAATACATCAAATGATTTTTCTGATTCAAGTGAATGGTTAAATGAAATTCCAAATACAATTAATTCTTGGCAAAAAAGTATCAATTTTTAATTCCTATAAAAAATTATGAAAAAAAATATTATCTACAACGGAGATTGTACAGAAGTACTAGCCAAGAAAATTCAAGAAAATTCAATTGATCTCATTTTTGCTGATCCTCCTTATAATCTTTCTGGAAATGGCTTGCATTGGAAAGGAAGCAAAACAGGTGGAGACTGGTTTATGGTAAATGAAGAATGGGACAAAATGACAGCTCCTGAATATATGCAATTTACAAGAAAATGGATTGCAGGTTGTCATAAAGCACTAAAAGATAACGGATCAATCTATATCGCTTGTAGTTATCACAATATTGGAGAAGTGATGATTGTTTTAAAACAACTCGATTATAAAATTAACAATATCATTACTTGGTACAAAACAAATGCAATGCCAAATATGACAAGAAGAGTTTTTACTCATGCAACTGAATTTGTAATTTGGGCAGTTAAAGGGAAAGGCTGGACTTTTAATTATGAAAAAATCAAAGAAATTAACCCAGAAAAGCAAAAAGACGGAAGTTTAAAACAAATGAGAGATTTTTGGGAAATGCCTTTAGTTCAAGGAAAAGAAAGATTAAGAAGAAAGGATGGAAAGGCTTTACATCCGACACAAAAACCAGAAGAAATGTTAAAAAGAATTATTTTAGCAAGTTCAAATGAGAAAGATGTTGTTTTAGATCCTTTTATGGGAAGTGGGACAACTGCTTTTATTGCTAAAAAATATAAACGTAATTTTATAGGAATCGAAAGTGATAAAAAATACGTAGAAGCTGCAAGAAAAAGATTGAAATAGTTAGTGTGAATTTTGTAATTCTTCGATTCTTTATTTATAAGACGAAAAATTAATTTTCCACAAAAATAAAAAAGCGAGAATATAACATTCTCGCTTTTAAATAGTTAAATAATTCAAAAAACCTATTCGTACCTCAACGCCTCAATCGGATTCAACCCAGCAGCCCGCCTAGCAGGATAATAACCAAAAACAACACCAATAACCGTAGAAACACTAAAAGAAAGCACTATCGAAAAACCAGAAACCTCAGTCGAAGTCACACCAAACCTATTCAAACCATAAGCAATAATAATCCCCAAAACAATCCCAATCACCCCACCAACAAAAGTCAAAATAATCGCTTCAAATAAAAATTGCTGTTTAATATCCGCCTGATTCGCACCGATAGATTTTCTCAAACCAATTTCTCTGGTTCGTTCCGTAACATTAGTTAACATCATATTCATAATCCCAATCCCACCAACAACCAAAGAAATTCCCGCCACTGCTCCCAAAAGAATAGTTAAAGCTCCTGTAATTGAAGAAGTCATTTCAATAATATCAGCTTGATTACGAATATTAAAATCAGCATTTTCTACATTTTTAATTTTATGTTTTTTTAATAAAAAAGCGGTAATTTCTTCTTCAGCTAAATCCATTTGTTCCTGATCATTTATGCTCACTCCTATGGATGATAAATATTTATTTCCAGAAAAATATTGTTGATAAGTTGTTAACGGTATATAAACCGTTTCGTCAGCATTTCCAAAACCACCACTACCTTTTGATTTACTTACTCCAATTACTGTAAAGTTCAAACCTCCGATACGAATTTTTTTACCGATAATATTATTTTCACTTTCGCCAAAAAGTTCAGTTTTTACGTCTGGTCCAATCACTATAACTTTAGATCTTTTCGAAACATGAACATCGCTGATGAATGAACCATTGGCAATTTCTATATTATTAACTTGAGAATAAGAACTGGTAACTCCATTTGTGGAATATTGCATATTATTTCCATTGGCAATTAATTGTTCATTTCCTGAAGAAATTGGGGCAATGGCTTTAATATTTTTTATTTTTTTTTCAATTGCATCGGAATCTTCAATGGTTAATGATTGGGATGATCCACTTGAACGAGCTCCGCCACCGAAACTTTTTTGTTGCCCAGGTTGGATGGTTAATAAATTTGATCCAATTGATTGGATGCTTTCTTGAATAGATTTTTGAGATCCATTTCCAATAGCAATCATTACAATCACAGAGGCAATTCCAATAACTATGCCTAAAATAGTTAAACTAGTTCGGGCTTTATTGGAAACTATTGCCATGTGAATTTCTGAAAATAAGTCGGAAATTAGCATATTTTTTTAGTGAATTAATATATTAATGGATTCGTAGAGATTTTTTAATAAAACATTTATACTGAAATTTTGCATTAAACTTTTTTTAAAAAATAGTATTGTCATCTTGAATATAGTGATAGGAAATTGATACTTGTCCGTTAAAGTACAGTGGGGAATGATTTAGAAGATTTTTTATTTTATATAAACTTTGAGATTTCTTTGCTCTGCTATTCTCCAGTCGAAATGACAATGGGGGAGGTTTTTAAAGTAGTCTAATTTTTTTATTTTTTTATTTTAAATTAAAATTATTTTTAAATTTAATTTGTAACTTTTTTTCGATCTTCTACAATTTCGCCGTCACGAATTACTATAACTCGATCTGTAAAATCAGCCACTTCATTCTCATGAGTAATTAGAATTATGGTGTGTCCAAATTCTCGATTTAATTTTTTAAAAGTATTTAAAACAAATTTACCAGTTTTTGTGTCCAAATTTCCAGTGGGTTCATCAGCTAAAATTATAGATGGATTATTTACTAAAGCTCGAGCGATAGCCACTCTTTGCATTTGACCACCAGAAATTTCATTGGAATAATGATCCCAACGATCCTCTTTTAAATGAACTGATCGTAAAGCATTTTGAGCAATTCCTTTTCTTTTCTTTTTTGGAGTTTCACTATAAATTAAAGGCAACATTACATTTCTTAAAACTGTTGCTCTTGGTAATAAATTAAAGGCTTGAAAAATAAAACCAATTTTCTTATTTCTGATTTCTGATAATTCATCTTCGCTTAATTGAGAAACATTTTGTCCGTTCAAATGATAAGTTCCTTCAGTTGGTTTATCTAAAGCACCTAAAATATGCATTAAAGTTGATTTGCCACTTCCGGAAGGTCCCATGATAGAAACAAACTCTCCTGCTTTAATGTCTAAAGATATACCTTTTAAGGCGTGAGTTTCATTGCCTTTAGTTCCATATGTTTTTACAATATTTTTACATTTAATCATATTTTTTATTTTGGTCGTCGATTACCTCCGGTTTTTATTGGAATAATTGAACCAGAGTTATTTGAGGATTTTTCTTCTTGTTTGGAAAAGTTATTTTTCATAGTCGTTATCTCGGTAATAGTGAAAACTTTTTCTCCTTCAGTAATTCCACTTTTTATTTCAATAGTTACATCATCGCTTAAGCCAGTCTCTACTTCTTGACGTTGTCTTTCACCATTTTCATTTTCAATAAATACAATTGATTTATCACCTCGTCCAGTTTTAACAGCGTCTATTGGAATAACAATTACATCTTCTACTTTTTCAATTTCAATTTCTACAGAAACACTCATTCCAGGTTTTAGAAATTCGCTAGGGGAGTCAAAAGAAATTTCTACATCATAGGTTACGACACCTTGCTCAACTTCTCCAATTGTATCAATTTTATTCACCTCTCCTTCGGCAGTTACTCCGTCCAAGGCGTCAAAAGTTAGGCTGGCTTTATTGCCGACTTTTACTTTAGCCGCATCCACTTCATTTAAAGAAATAATTGCTTTGACATCGTCTGTAATAACACTAGCTAAAACATCACTCCGTGAAATGGAATCACCAGCCTCTACATTTAATCCAGTTACAGTTCCATCAAATGGAGCTTTGATAATATAATCTTGTAAATCTTCATAAGCTTTATTTAAAGATATTTTACTTTGAGCTAATGAATTTTCTTCGAGTTGACGAGCATATTTATCATCTTTAGTTTTAGTTCTAAACCGACGTTCAGTTTGTTTTAATTTTATTGCAGCTGATTTATAGCTTAATTCAGCTTCTTGAGATTTTTTTTGAGCTTCGCTACTGTCTAAAATGGCAATGACTTGATCTTTCTTCACTTCTTCATTATTTTCAACTTTTACAGCAGTTATGTCTAAACCATCACCAGCGATTTGTGGTTGTAAGTCGACTTGGCTTCCGGCGTGAACTTGACCTATTCCACTGACGGATATTTCGATATTTCCTTTTTCGGCTACTATTGTTTGAGGGATTACTTCAATATTTTCGGTTTGATTCTTTTTATAAAAATAAAAAGATATTCCACTTATAATTAAAATAGAAATTATGGCAAGCCATTTATGATTTTTTATTTTCTCAATAATTTTTCTCATTATTTAATTTTTTTAAAAGTTAATTTATTGTTAATTATAGTATAATAGTAGTACGTAATCAAAGCAATAAAGTTTTCATTTTTTTGTCGGTTTCTGAATATAAATATAATATTTTGTAAATTAATTATTTTTATAATTTTTTATTATCATTCAAAATCTTAAAATTTAATTAAAACTATAAATTTTACTTTATTTTTAATTTTTAATTTGAAAACTTTTTTTGTTGATTTCGTACTATAATATAAGTAAAGGTCGCACTGATTAATTTATAATTTAGTTAAAATAAATTTTGTATTATGAAAAATAAAAAAGTTATTATTACGGTTGTGGGGATATTGGTTATTTTGAGTTTATCGATTTTTATTTTTAAAGATAAAAGAGAAGCGAATAATCTTGATGATAAAATTCAACAAATTGAAGAAAGGGAAAATTCACGTCAAATAAATCAAATGAAGGGAAACGCTGATAAAATTGAAGGAGTTGAGGATGAAGTTATTAAAATAGATGTAACTGAAAGTGCACTTGATGATGATCTTGATGAATTGGAAAATTTGGAGTTTTAAGGTTTGTAATTTTAAACGTTTCTAAATTGGTTATAAAACCAGTTCCTGTGAGATGTTATTCTGAACGAAGTATTTTTATTGTTAAATAAAAATATGCAGTGAAGAATCTTAGTAAGTTTTTTTTGAACTTAAATTATTGAGATGTACTGCTTGAGATTCTTCGTTTCATAAAATTTTCTAACGAAAATTTTATTACACTCAGAATGACAGAAATTTTAAAATATTAATTAGTTAAAATAAAATGTTTATGAAAAATTATTTTGATAATAAATCGTATGCGATTGTAACGGGTCAAATTTTTTCTTTGGCTTTATTGATGGCGATGGCGAGTTTATTTTCTTCTGTGTCTTCAGTTGAGGCTCAAGAAGTGGATTCTGAAGTTGAGTCTATTAGGGATGAGATAAAGGGTTTACGTGATAAATTTAAGGAATTGAAAGCTCAGGTTGACAGTGGTGAGATTACAAAAGAAGATGCTCAAGAAACTTGGCAGAAGCTTGTGTATGAATTGCGAGATAAAAAAGATGAAGTTTTTGATGGAAAAATGGAGGGGTTGGAGGAGCGTTACACTGAATTGAAAGAAAATAATCCTGAGTTGGCGGAGAGGTTTAAGGCACGGATGGATGTTGTTCAGGAGCGTCGTCAGGAGAGAATTGCGAATCGTAAAGAGATTAGAGAGATGATGGAATCTGGTGATGCTACGATAGTGGAAGCGAGAGAAATTCGTATGGAAAATCATCGGGAAAATTTAGAAGAGAAGAAAACGAATGTGCAGAAAAGAAAAGAGGAAGTAAAGACAAATGTTCAAGAGAGACAGGGAAATAGTCAGGAAGTTAAAGAGGCGAGACAAGAAAATATGCGGGGAAATGGTAATGGTGGAAGAGTTGAATAGGACTAGTTTAATTTGGGATTTTAAAAATCACCGCGGGAGCGGTGATTTTTTTATGGAAATTTTATTTTTTTATTTTAAATCTTCTTTATTGTTCCTTTATTTTCAAATAAATTTACAAAAGCAAGTTTTTTAAAATTTTATTTTTTTAAATATTTATTGTTTAAAAATATTTTAATCGAGTTTTTTTTAAAAAATAAAAAAGCGAGAATATAACATTCTCGCTTTTAAATAGTTAAATAATTCGAATAGCCTAAAATTAATCTACTTCACCAACTTTCTGCAAACTCAGAAGTTTAGCATAAATACCACTTCTATTTTGAGAAAGTTCTGAGTGATCACCTTCTTCAGCAATCTGACCATTTTCAATAACAACAATTTTATCCGCTTTCTTAATCGTACTCAAACGATGGGCAATAATAATTGTTGTACGACCGTGACTAATTCGTTCCATCGCTTCTTGAATCAATCGTTCACTTTGCGAATCAAGACTACTAGTCGCCTCATCAAAAACCAAAATTCTTGGATTAACCAATAACGCCCTTGCAATTCCTAATCTCTGTCGTTGACCGCCAGAAAGTTTTACGCCTCGTTCGCCAACTTTAGTATCATAACCATCAGAAATTTTTTGAATAAACTCATCAGCATTAGCCATTTTAGCCGCAGCTTGAATTTCTTCGAAACTTGCTTCCGGTTTAGCATAGGCAATATTTTCAGCAACGGTTAGGTCGAAAACTTCCACTTCCTGGGGAACGATTGCCATAAATTTACGAAATTTATATAAATCATATTCTCGCAAATCTTTTCCGTCTAAGAATACGCCTCCAGAACTGGGATCATAATGTCGATAAATCATTCTGGCTAAAGTGGTTTTCCCTCCTCCGGATGGACCAACCAATGCTGTTACGCATCCAGAATTAATAGTAAGATCTATGTTGCTCAGGGCTTTTTCTTTGGTTCCGGCATACATAAAATCTACTCCACGAAACTCAATTTTACCAACGACTTTTTTCGGTACAAATCCATCCTTAGGATTTTTGATATCGATTGGGGTATTTAACAGATTGATAAGTCTTTGAACTCCTTCTCTTCCTTCGGCAAGTTTATCGTAAAATCTAGATAGTCTGTAAAGTGAAAAATAAGATTTTTCAGAAAGTGTGATTACAAAAATTAATGTACCGACACTAATTTGAGCACTTGCAATTAAGTAAATTCCAAGTAAGAGAGTTGCACTTCTTCCAAGGTCAATGATTAAATTTCTACTAAGATTTACTTTGCGAATGTAAGCCCATTCTTTTAATTCATTATTTTTGATGCCTTTTTTTATTTTAGAAAAATCTTCAACTTCAGCATCTTCTTTAACAAATGATTTTACGGTATTGATATTAATAATAGACTGTATCATTTTTCCAGAAGCAACTTCATATTCCTTGAATCGTTTTTTTCTGATGGGATGTACTTTTTTATTAACTAAAAAAGTAACCCAAATAAATGTTGGAGCAAAGAAAAGAGTTGCTGCACCAAGTCGCCAATCAGTAACAAATAATACTATAAGTGTTACGCTCAGCTGAAATATTGTAGGCATGAGTTCAAAAACAAAATTACCCATAAATTCAACTAAATTAAACACTCCTTTTTCAATCTTGATAATTTTACCTCCGGTGTTTTCGCTTTCGTGATAGCTAAGGGAAAGTTTAACTAACTTTTTATGAGCTTTTATAGGAAGATAAAATTCAATATCAAGCATCATCTTAAGGATCGTCTTATTACTAAAGTAATCAACTAAAGACTTAGTTTGTTCGCTTAAAAACATTAAGGCAATTAAAGTGATTACGGCAAAAATTTCTTCAGTGCTAAACGTTATGATTTTATCAATGATAAGTTTCAATAAGTATGGACCAATAAGAGCAACTAGCTCAAATAAAATTATCAGCATTAAGATCTTTTTGAAATTTTTTTTCGATGGGGAAAGAAGGTCCCAAAGGTTTAGCCAAAAGTTATTTTTTTCACTGGTTTTTTTCATAGTTTTTTCCTTTAATAATTAACTATTTTTTTCAATAAACTGCCTTAAAATGTTATTTTAGATCAGAAGATAAAAAATCTCGGCTTATGATCTAGCCGAGACAGTTTTTTGAAAAGTTTTGATTTTATTTCTAAGAAAATTTAAATAAAAATTCATCAAACTTACAAAAACCACCTTGCTACAAGCACTTTGAGCTATTACATTGGAATAGACTACTCGAGGAGCATCCGGAATATCTAGTTCACGACTACGATACACTTGAAAAGCATGGCCTGCTTCATGCGTTAAAACATCAATATCACCTGATGTTCCATTAAAATTAGAAAAAATAAATGGTGCTTTATAATCCTCAATAAAGGTAAAATAGCCGCCACTCTCTTTCCCCTTTTCGCAACTAAATCTAACAACTCCTGGTCAACCATAAATTCAAAAAATTCTTTTGTTTCTGGAGAAAGCTCGCTATACATGTTCTTTCCATTTTTAAGAATCCAATCAGCATCCCCTTTTGGTTTTGCATTACCTGATTCAAATTCAACGTTTCGTCGTGTAAATTTCAATGTGGCACTTCAATACGATTTGCTTGTCGTTTTTTCAAGCCACTCACAAGTGGCACAACAGCATCCTCTATGTGCTTACGATACTTTGCCACCATATCCGCATTATAATCTGTACGTGCCATTCGATCATACCCTAAGCTCCACAGAGAATTGTTATACCTAACTGATTGCAATCTCATGTCGTATTTTATTCAAGCTCATCAAAAATACATCCAACTCTTCCTCATTTGACGCTTCCAAAAAATCATAATATGTCTCACTCGCTTTCTTTCTTAGCTGCACGATTTGAATCCTCCGCAAACTGGCGCCAATTGGGCAAGTGTATGTTCTTCTCCTTCAAATTCGATTTTTGCTGAAGCAATTAAGCGAGAATATTCGCTCGTAAGCTTGTTTTCTGTTTGCAATAATGGAATGATTTCCGGGGAAAATGTTTTTAACTGTGTCTCTGCTAATTGAAATAATTGACTTCCCCATTTTGCTTCAAGCTCTGTTCCGAAATAGCGACTTCACTAATTCTTGATAAAATAACGACGTGAGTTCTTCCATCTCAGGAGCAAATTCATCCATATAATCATTTTCATCCTTATAAAATTTGTCATTTGTATCAATCGAATACCGAATATATCCAAAGATTAATCATTGTACTCACTAGAATTTCTTAATGTATTTATTTCTCTAATTGCTTCAATTTGATCCATAATATCTGTCGCTCCTTTAAAACGATTTAGTGTAAATGAAAATATCTCTTTTTCTTCATCTATTTCTGGACGCCATATTGATCCTCTTTAAAGTATCGCTCGTCACTTCCTTTTTCCTTTGCGCTTCAAAATAATAATAGCATATTATGATGGACTGAAAATCTTTTTAGATAGTATGATAAAAACTTGATCACTGTAAATATAACCAATAAAAGGCATTTGACCTCGATTTTATTTAGCAAAATAGGCTGGATGTTTATCTTTTAATACAATTTCAAATTGTAGAGGTCTTCTGGGAAAAAGTTAATGTCACTTGAAATACGTTCGCTTCTTTTAATCCTTTTTGGTTAGATTCGTTGGTCTTTAAACTGCCAGAATTTCTTTAATTTGCAGAATTGTCAATCTCATCGCCTATTGTAGATCCAATTTGCATGATACCTTGTTTCATCTTGCCTAATCGGAAGATCAGCCAGCAAGTTCTCCGTAAAAAATAAAGCATACCGTGTTGATTTTGCAGGATCAGTTGCTATCGCATTCCAATCATTCCCATTTATGCAGAGAAAGTCATTTCTGCCAGCTCTAGATTGGTGTTTCTGATCATGGCAGGATTCATCGTGAATATGCACAAATTCCTGCGAATGGCTTGTTTCCCAAAAGTGATTAAGTATAATACCTAGGCTATCCTTTTCCATTCTCTTCTTTCTTATCATTCATCTTCTAGAATAAATGATTAGTATCAAATGAAAAAAGCCCGTTCATTATCTTGTTTTCAAGTAGTTGTTGACCAGTTGCATGAAAAGCTATGTTAAAATATCAGTCTGCAGTTGAACTTCTTTACAAGTATAGTAACTGCGTACATTTACGAATACTTAGGACCACGATTTTAACAGGAAGACTTATCTACAGAGAGTGAATATTCGCCCCCTTGCACCAATAATGTGAGCCACTTGACCCTAAACGTCGGATTGTGGAAGAACCTTTGCTCTCTAGCTAGTAATATTAGTATGGAAGTTAATATAACTTAGTAGTATAACTGGAGGAACAGTATTTATAATTTATATTCCTTCATTTTACGTAGAATAAATTTACTTGGAATAAATAAGCAGCGGAATCGTCCAAGAAAATCAAGCATAGAGCCTACATCAACTTTCTTTGGCACCGATTAGAACAGATTTAATCTTGGAGCAGTTTTAGATGATATGTTACGAAGTAGTACATTAGATGAAATGCAACTGTTTTTTCATTCTAAATGGTAAAGTACAATCCCCCTTAGAATCAATATATTAAACTTATAGTAGAACAAAAAGGATAAATAAAGCGTGCAGCAAATTCCTTTTATCCATCCTATTTCTTTTCTTTGATTTTATGATTGAAACTTAAGTACATTATTTTGAGCTTGTAGCCTATTTTCTTCAAAGTTCAATTGCCGTTTCTTTTTCTTCAGATGTAAGCTGCGCTCTTAATATTATCGATTTTTTGATCATGTTCTGGAAAAAATACTTTCAATAAACGTTTTTCCTTTTTCTGTGATTTGTGCCAAAATTTACGACGATCATTTTTACAAGCCACACGTATTAGATATTCTTTTTGCTCAAGTATCACAACGTAGGTAATGCTACCACTTGCAAGTAGAATTTTTTTCCACCGATTTGTTGCAATGGTTGATCACCCTTATGATAGAGTAATTCCAAAACTGCAAACTCTGTTGGGTTTAGTCCTTGTTCTGCAATATACTTATTCACAACATCATTAATTGAACGATTAGCTCTAGACAATACGATAAACAGCTTTAAAAGACCGCTCTACATTATTTTTTTCCATATAACCACTTTTAATTATTCAAAAATTAAGATATCTCAAGATTAAAATAATTATAATGCAGAATACTCTTAATTTGTCAATTAGCCCCTTTTGAAAGCGACTGATAAATTTATCCAGTCTGTTATTATAATTTGATATTAGATATCTTAAATAATATATGATTTATTCAATCGTTTGCTTTTTTCTTATGGTTTCCGAAAATTTTAGAAAAATATTAAATCCTATAAGTCATATGTTATACACTTTGTTATTTTGGCTTCCAATATGGTTGTCTAGCATAGCCAAGTAATAACAGAAAATGCCAATAAGGAGAGCAGGTTATGAGCCAACTATCAGTATCTATACCAGCAGCAAATAAACAAGGTCAGGGAATGACATTACGTGTAATACTGATTATAGTGTTATGTCATTTAGTCAATGATTCTCTTCAAGCCGTTGTTCCAGCTATGTTTCCTATTCTTGAAATCAATGTCACTCAGCAGTTTCACTCAGTTAGGGATGATTGCGTTTGCCTTAAATAAATTGTTTCCTCCCTTCTGCAACCTGCAATGGTTTTATGACAGATAAAAAGCCAAATCCTTATGTACTTCCAATTGGACTTACAAGCACATTAAATTGGGATTACTCTACTTGCACTCCCTAATTATGTGACCATCTTACTTTCTGTTATGTTGATGGGACTTGGTTCTGCCGTTTTCATCCAGAAGGTCACGTGTCGCCTTTATGGCGGAGTGGACAACGTCGAGGTCTTGCTCAATCCATTTATCAAGTTGGGGAAATTCAGGACGAAAGCGTTAGCACCACTTATTACAGCACTGATTCTTGTGCCACTAGGACAAGGGAGCACTTTAGTTTACACCAGTAGCCTTTACTGGCCGTCATGCTACTGCTGTATATCGCTAATTGGTATTCCCGTCAGTTAGAAACGTTTAAACCAAAATCAAAAAAAGCAAAAACTCAAAATAAAGCATTAACAAAAAAAGTATCGATTGCGCTAGGCCTTATACTATTTCTTATTTTTGTTCGTTCTGAGTACATATCGGCCATGACTAATTTCGCACCTTTTATCTATTGGGCAATATGATTTTCAGATTAAAACAGCACAGCTTTATCTATTTGCCTTTTTAGTGGCGGGAGCACTTGGAACATTCTTTGGAGGACCACTTGCTGATCGTTTCGGCCGCAAAACGTCATTCTCTATTCTTTTGTCATAAGTACGCCATTAACGATTATAATACCATTCGTATCACCTATTTTCACGTTCTTTCTATTACTACTAATTGGGTTTATTATTATTACCAGCTTTTCTGTAACCGTTATTTTTGCTCAAATTGTTCCAGGTAAAGAAGTCGGGACGATGGCTGGATTAACAGTTGGATTTGCCTTTGGAATGGGAGCAGTAGGATCTCTTGCCTGAGGAGCCATTGCTGATAGCATCGGAATGATCATGATGATTAAACTTGATAACATATTACCTATATTAGGAATATTAGCTCTTTATCTCCCCTCTGACATCACATTAAAAAAATGGTTTGCGTAAGAAAAGCGGAAGACGCCCGTTCAGCGACGGATGGAGCTAGACAAGAAAAGATGGAATAGCACTAAATAAACTAGGCCCAGCCGAGGTCAGCCTAGTTTATTTGGGGCTAGTATATCACTAGCATAAAACTTATCGATTTCTAGTCGCTTAATTTATAAATAAAATAAATGCATTATTATTTTGTATTACATTCTATATGATTCTTGAATAACATGAAGTTCATTATCGCTCTCTTGTTTTTTCATTCTAACCTTTATTGCAAAATATTCATTCATCAATACATCTAATTCTTGACTAGAGCGTACGGTTTTCTCACTATTCATTCCATATATTTGTGCCAATTCTATCATTTCTAGTCTTTTATTTTGAATATCCGCATAAACTTCCAAGGCACATCGTAACGTCATCCTGTTATTCACTTCCCTCCACATGTAAATCCTTTTTCTAGTATTACAAAATAAGTATTATCTGTAAATAGATTCGCAAAATAAGACAAAACTTCCTATTTTATTCTCCAAATTTGGACATGCAAACGAAAGTGATGTTTCTATTTGAGGAAAAATATTTCTTCTGTATAACGATTACCTATCATTTTTATATGTTCCCATTGAGAAATTTGCTTATTGCAACGATATAGGGATAGCGATATGATATTTTAGGGGAAAATAGACTATCCTATATGAAATCATTGATTCTATTCATATTTTACGGGAGGAAAACATGGGACAGCGTGATGCTTACTTTGACAATGCAAAGTTTACTTTAATCACTCTCGTTGTGCTAGGCCATTTCTTCACTACACTGGCTCACCATCATGAGATAATTGAAGCAATCTATAAGACGATTTATTCTTTTCATATGCCCGCTTTTATACTCTTATCAGGATTATTTGCAAAAGGCTTTTATGAGAAGAATTATCTAGTAAAAATAATAAAGCGAATTATTGTACCTATCTCATTTTTCAAATCATCTATACCATTTACTATTACTTTTTATATGATCATTCTACCTTTTCACTTGACTTTCTAGTACCACAATGGTCCCTTTGGTTTTTATTAAGTCTATTTTGCTGGTATCTCCTATTACTCGGCTATGCTAAATTAAAACCTTCCATTGGTATTGGGCTTTCTATTATAATTGCTTTACTAGTAGGATATCTAGACCCTATTTCTAATCCTTTAAGCCTATCTCGAACATTTGTCTTTTCCATTTTTTTAATTGGATATCACATAGATAGAGAACGCTTAAAGCAATTAACAAAACCAAGCATTCGTATAGTATCCTTCGTCTCCATGCTTATTGTGTTAGTTGGATTTTATGAATTCCAAGTTTTGAAGTTCTAAACGCTGTATGGATCGAACAACATACAGAAATGAAATTGCGACAACCCTTTCTATGTTCAAACGACTGGGTGTTATTTGTTTAAGCTTACTTATGATATTTAGCTTTTTATCTTTCGTTCCGCGAAAGCAGCACTTTCACTAATTGGGGCAAACAAACGCTCTATATGTATTTATTACAAGGCTTCATTATTAAGTACTTTCGAGAAAATGAATGGGAGAAATACTTTGATGGAATCGGAAGTTTTATTATTCTTACAGCTATTTCAATCCTGGTTACCATTTTCCTTTCAAGTAAAATTGTAGCTGCAATTACTCAGCCGTTTATTGAACTCAAAATTTCTCGCCTTAAACAATTACTAAAACCAAGAATGACAAAAGGCCATGCGTTAATGCGCATTGGATTATTATGAAAACCTTTAACAACATTAAATGCAAAGTATGTCCATGCTTCTCTATCAATTCGCTATTTAGAAGCCTATACAGACGAACTTTTCTGTTCAGTGTAGCAGAATATACAATCAAAGATCCAATTATGAATATTGTCAGCGATTTATATGCAAAAAAGCCTGACGTAGTTGGATTCAGCTGTTACATTTGGAATATTGAAGAAACGATGAAAGTGATCGCCATGTTAAAAAAAATCAACCCAAACCTATGCATTATGCTCGGCAGGCCTGAGGTAACCTATGATGTTGATGATTGGCTCGATGCGATTCAGGAGCCAAGATTTCATTATCATCGGCGAAGGAGAAGTCGCATTTAAAGATTTATTAACAGAGCTCAGTAGGGAGCAAAATTTCAAAGAATTGGCATTTATTGCTATCGTAAAGCTGGAAAAAATCATTCAACTAGATAGAAAGCTTGATTTAAAAGATAATTCACCTATCGATTTAGAGGATCTTGATGCTTTAGCAAAGCGTGTCGTCTATATTGAAACAAGCCGTGGTTGCCATTTAACTGCCAATTTTGTATCCTCTCGATTGAAGTAGGTGTTCGCTATTTTGACCGTGAAAATAAAGACGATATTCGTTATCTGATGGACAATGGCGCTAAATATTCATTTGTCAATCGGACATTTTAATGTTAGTCGCGGCTATGCAATGGATGTCCCTACTCATTGATGAGCATCGACCAGGAACGGTATTTCAGTTTGAAATTGCTGTAATCATTATGCGCCTGAGGTCATCCAGTTTTTAAATGAGCAGGCACCTGCTGGTCTTTTCCTTTGAAATTAATTATTCAATCCACAAATGATTATACAAAATGAACTTTCAATCCATCATAAACAAAATTTTGAAAAGCTAACTCGAACAGTCAATATGGTTGGGGAAGGGAAAAAAATTGATCAGCATCTTGATTTAATTGCTGATCTACCTGAGGAGGACTATCCTCTTTTCAAAAACCTTCGATGACGTTTTTTGCACTTCGACGAAGAATTACAACTTGGCTTTTGAAATACTACGTGGAGCCGGACTACGCATACGGGCAAACGAACGCGGCTGCATCTATAGCGATCATATCCTTATGAAATACTCGGAAACAATGTACTATCTTTTGACGATATTCGTAAACAGGTGGAAGATGTACTTGAAAATATTGGAATGACCATCGAATGGACATGACGATTGAATATCTTATTAGGCATGTATTTAGCTCACCATTTGACTTTTTCCAACAATTCAGCACATTTTGGATGAAAATGGCTGGTCACGAATCGGTCATCAACTAGAAGACTTATTCCGCCGATTACAGCAGTTTTTAGCTACAGAGGAACGGATTGATGTCGATATTGCCATCGGTTTAATAGAAAATACGATTATCTACACAATCACAAATATAAACCACGAAAACCATGGTGGGAGCATTCTCAAAAACAAGAAGCAGCATGCTGTATAATGGGGAAAATGTGACTCATCCAGAACAGCTTGGATTTCAGCCTTCCTCTCATTACAGCTACCTGAAAAAGATTTACGAAAACATACGTGTACCAGAGAACTTCCCTTTGACCTGCAAACATATTTAGAGACTGGACAAATAGTTCGTCAACCATCAATTATGCTTATTTTGACCCTAGCAGGAAAAGGCTCTACTATTTTTTCAAAGACCACGATTACAAAACTAAGCTATATATAAAATAGGGCTCATTCTAACGAAACTAGAATGAGCCCTATTAAATGCCTCCCTTTTTCTAATCACCCCAATAATAATTCTTTCTTTTGGATAGTGAAAGGTTTCTGTTTCGATTTTTTTGACCATGAAAAAGAGTAATGCCGTAATTCCGACTCTACCAATAAACATGAGAAGCATAATAATAACTGCTTTACCAAATTCACTTAATTGAGATGTAATGCCCAAAGATAAACCTACTGAACCAAACGCTGAACCAACTTCAAAAATAATCTGAATCAATGTAAAGTCTTCAGAAATCATTAAAACAAATACACTTAGCATACATATTAAAAGATCCTAACAGCATGACAGCATTTGCTTTTAACACGTCATCAGGGTGGATTTCTCGTTCAAACACCTTAATGGAACGTCTACCTCAGCGAAGTTCCACACAAATAAAAACATGATTGCAACGGTAGTTGTGCGGATTCCACCACCTACTGAGCTAGGAGAAGCCCCAATAAACATGAGTAGACTTAAAAGTAATAACGTTATTCCTGAAAAAGCTGTAACATCCATTGTTGTAAAGCCAGCACTTCTTGTCGCCGAAGACATAAACAATAATGTATATAAACAGGGATTCATGCCAGCTCTTCCCCTGAAGAAATCCTTTCCATTCTAATAATAAAATAAAAATTGTTCCTCCAACAATCAAACCTAGAAATGTAATAGACGTAAGTTTTGTAAACAAGGAAAATCGAAAGTGCGCTCTTACTTCTTTTTCTAGATTTAAAAAAGCCCCTTAATTCTATTAATACGGGAAAACCTATTGCTCCTAGAATTAATAAGATCATAACTACAATTTGTACAAATAATCCCTTTATAGGGAATCATGGATATACCTGTGATGTCGAACTCCTTACTAGTCATTGCACCAATTGATAAAAAAAGACCATTTAAAAAGGCTTCAATGTGATTCATACCTTAATAAATAGGCCCCAAGTAGTAAAGCACCAATCAATTCAATAACGACAAATATTTCAATAATTTGTTTAAGTAGTTTTATAACCCTGACAATTGTGTCTGATTTTTTAAATTCATCATAATGAGCTGACGTCTTCTTAGACCAATTTTCTTACCAACTATCAGCCAAAATGTGCCAAGTGTCATGACACCTATACCACCAAATTGAAGCACAAACATTAAAATAAAATACCCTGGTACCGTAAACACTTCCGATATGTTCACAACAGACAATCCAGTCACACTAACAGCACTAACTGCCGTAAAAAGTGCATCGCTAAATGTCCATTTCACTTCTTGTTTAATGGCAAATGGTAACGAGAGCAATGCCGTTGATATACTGACCGCTAAAAAATAAAAACTGATAATTAACTGTGCTGGCGAAAGTTTCGCTACCATTTTTTTGAATTTTTTCATTCATTTCTCGTTCCTCTCATCCTGCAAATCCCAAAACAAGTACTTCAACTAGTTTACTCGTTTTTATATCATTTTCCAATCCCTCTTTACTATTCCATTATTTCTACTATTAGGTCATTATTCCATTTAAAAAACAAAATAATGAAAAGTAAAAAGTTCTCTACCTGTCTATACTATCATTACAGCGAAATACTCGCTGTAAACTTAATAAATGAGGAGACTTACAACATGACAAACAACAGCAGGTAATCAACTACTCGTTCCTGGTATTGAACAGGCTTTAGAACAAATTAAATATGAAATTGCTTCAGAATTTGGAGTTCAGTTAGGATCAGATACATCATCTCGCGCAACGGATCTGTTGGAGGAGAAATTACGAAACGACTAGTCCAACAAGCACAGCTCAATTTAGTGGTAGATAACAACTAAATAACATGGTTAGAGCCTAGCATCTGCCGGGCTCGTCTATGGTCACTGGTCTATTCGTTTCTTTCTATCACCTTGTTGTTTGAATTCTTTTATTTTTGGAATCGTCCTTATTTCCTGAATTGCCCTTATCCTTGGTAGTATTCTCGTTTTCTGAATTTCCTTTATTCTTCTTATCATCGTTTTCTGAATTACTTTTGTTCTTCGTGGCGCTTTATTTTCTGAATTTCCTTTAGCCTTCGTATCAGCTTTATTTTCTGAATTTCCTTTAGCCTTCGTATCGTAGCCTTATTTTCTGAATTTCCTTCGGTCTTTGTATTCGCCTTATTTTCTGAATTTCCTTTGGCCTTTGTATTCGCCTTATTCTCTGAATTACTCTTGGCCTTTGGATTCGCCTTATTTTCTGAATTTCCTTTGGTCTTTGTATTCGCCTTATTTTCTGAATTTCCTTTAGTCTTTGTATTCGCCTTATTCTCTGAATTTCCTTTGGCCTTTGTATTCACCCTATTCTCTGAATTACTCTTGTCTTTCGGCTCAACCTTGTTTTTCGAGACATCAGGCCTATCTTCTTGCTTATGTTTAATAGGTGTTGTAGTATCAGCCTTTTGATTGTTAGTCTCATTATGTCTAGTTTGCTTATTGTTGTTTACCGTTTCAGGATTATCCTTTACAGAAGTGTTAACATTCTCTTTTTTATTTTTTTCACTTGTCTCTTTTCTTTGACTATCTTTTTTCAGCTTTCCGTTTTTTCTTTTTTGTTCATTAAGCTTTTGCTCTACAAACTTCCCTGTAGAGATGCCCTGCTGTTTTGCTTTATCCTGATCCTTTTCAGTTGCCTGAATGAGTTGAACTTCACCATTTTCAATGGGAAGTTGTTTTGAAAGAGTTTTTACCTCTTGATTTAATTGCTGACTAAGTTTCTTATCCTCATCAATCATCGTCTTAGAGAAAATAACTTTTCGAGTAGAAGCATTCAAGTATCCTAATTCTTTTGTCTTCAAAACAATTTTCTTGGCAACATCTGAAATCTCTTCGTTTTTCCAATCATGAAGTTGAGCAACAACTTGCTTCCCATCCTGATTTAAACCATGCACCTCAATAACCTGTAATTCATCATCTAACCCTAATTCAATACTCGGATTAACATCGATGGTCATATATGCTGAAACATGATTCGAAAAACGTGGAACCGCTATTGAAAAAGCTAACATACAAGTTGCGAATACACTAATCACAGCAGCTTTTTTACTTGGAAAATATAAATATGATTGCAATAGATTTCCTGTTGGTGTATAGGTAATTTCCTCACCAATTTGATAATCCCGATTGAGCCGTCTACTTTTTTCAAATTCACCATCCGGCGTTAACACCGTAATCGAAAATTTATGAACAGATAAAACGACACCTTTCTTCATCAATCTGTCACCCTTATATACTGGGCAAGATGCAGAAATTCTCCATTTAACAAACACAGATTGCGATAATATATTTACGGTTTCTTTCAATCGTTTTTCTACTTACCTGCACTTTTGATTCTAGTCGCTTAATCGGGAGCCTTTTCGTTGTGAAAAGAACTTCTTTTAACGCCTCATCATTCATCACGATTTTTGCAATAGAAATAGCCCCTTGTCGCGCATCTTCATGCTTAGGTGAAACAGTAGATAACTCCCGAAATGATAATCCACCACGTAAACAACTATTATATGAAGAATTTCTTCTCTTCTTTCTCCGTTTCTTGTTCTTTTTCAAATACACGCATCGAATTTAGCTGATCAAGAACGTATTGATCCTTTTCCTCCCTCATCAAATACAGAAGTAAAAACAGATTCTTTTTGCTTAGACTCGACTTTTAAAAAAGTCAATGACACGACGCTTAATAATAACTTCAGCAAACGCAATTAAGGAATGTCCTTTATCTGAAGAGTATTTTGTTTGCTTCATTAAAAGCAATCATCCCAATACTGAATTCATCATCTGATTCGTTTATGTATCGATTGCATACGGTTAGCCGTTTTAGCAATAAAGGTTTATAGGAATGAATCAATTCATTTCGAAGATTTGAATCACCTTGTTGAATTTTTAAAATCTTTTCTTCCAATGAACGTTTCTTTTTCAATGGTGTAAATATTAAACCTAACATTTGCTCACCTCATCCCGATAGCCAACCTTATACGGTCAACATCTTAATCTTAAGCTGAGGGAGTCTAATTCACAGTTCCGAAAGACCTATTTTCTTTTTTTGAAACGTTTGTGTAATAATATGTAGTGGAATAAATACCTTGTTATTTTTCTTTCATATTACTTCTTTATAACAATTCGAAATCAAAATGTATTTTATGTCGGTATAATTTCATTTGTTTTTTATATTATATACGAAAAGGAGAAATCCGTATTGGACTTCTCCTTTTCTTTTCTATTGTATTTAGAAATATTGATTTATACTTCTTGAACTTGTTTTTCTTCTTCTGTTCCTTTTTTACCTGATACGAAATAAGCAATAATCGCAATTCCAAGTAACACACCCCAGAAGATTGTTTTCCATAATGCTGACTCTGGGAAATGGTGATCTAGCACACCTACATTTGGATGAGCAAGAGTGGTGAACGGCTAACTTACACCTACCCAACCAACAATAAGGAAAGCTGCTGTTTCAAGAGATGGTCTTTGGTGAAGCAATTTAACGAACCCATTAGCCGCAAAACGCATAATGACTAATCCAATAATACCACCTAAGAACATAACAGAGAATTGACCACCGTCAATTCCACCAACTTCAAACCAGCCTGTTTTTGGCAAAGTTACAGCTAAAGCAACAGCGGCAAGCATAGAATCAATAGCAAAGGCAATATCGGCAAGTTCTACTTTTAATACAGTCATCCAGAAACCAGATTGTTTTTTAGGCTTCGACGCAGCATCCAATGTTTGACCTTGCAAACTTTTTTCTTTATGTCTTTTGTAAAGATGATTAAAGGCAATAAACAGAAGGTAAAGAGCTCCAACAGCTTGAATTTGCCATACATTAACAAGGTAAGAAATAATTAATAAACTAAAGAATCGGAACACAAACGCTCCAAGTAACCCATAAAATAACGCTTTTCGTTGCTGATCTTTAGGTAAGTGTTTAACCATAACAGCCATAACAACGGCGTTATCTGCGGCGAGAATACCCTCGAGAGCAATTAGTACGAGAAGTACCCAACCGTATTCCAATAAGATTGATGCATCCATGTAATTTTACCTCCAATAATTATTATGTCTTTTGCCTTTGTCCTCATTCAGCAAAATAAAAAGACCTCTGCCGTTGATAGGCAAAGGTCTTGCTAAATATGAATTCATGTCAATGCCGATGAATGTTTCCATTCACGTAATGATGACTTTGTTTTTTTAGGCGAACCCCTAACGCTACCTCTTTGATTAAAGGAAAAATCATATTTAATATATTAGTAGTGTACCTGATTCTGTTCCAAAAAACAATCTTTTTTTAGAACTAAGTAAGCATCATCTATTCATGATTACCGAAAGATGTGAAACCAGGGGTTTAAGCACCCTAAGATAAATGATTTTTTCACTTAGTCCACTTCATACAAAAATATCGTTACTGATTTTCCTTTGAATCTGAAAGCTTTCGCAACTTTCGATATAGCTTGGCAAAAGATAACCAATTTATTTGTTCCGCAAAGTATTGTTGAAAAGCGAAAGAAAGTACGGATATTTTCCTTTATACGGATACCACTGAATTTCACTCTTCTTTTTCCGAATCAAACATTATTGCTTTTTCATGACAAAATGTACGAAGACCATACTCGCCATGATAACGACCAATTCCACTTTGTTTCGTGCCCCCAAAAGGTAAATAATGATTCGCGACTGATACAAGTACATCATTAATATTCACTGCACCTGTCACTAATTGTGCGGCCACTCTGTTCGCCTTTTGTTCATCAGCCGTCCATACACTTGAATTCAATCCATATTGGCTATCGTTTGCAAGAGAAATGGCTTCTTCTTCTGTATCAAAAGGAATAATCGGCAGCAAAGGGCCAAATGACTCCTCTTGGATGACTTTCATGGTATGACTAACCTCAGATAAGATGGTTGGTTCTAGGAAATAAGTACGATCATGTGTCCATTCTTCAGGAGGAGTCCCTGTTTCAAGTTTAGCCCCCTTAAATAAGGCATCCCGAATATGCTCGGCCACTATTTCTAATTGAGCAGGATACGTCATCGAACCTATATCATCATTTACCTGGGTCCCTTGCTTAAGCGAAGCAACTTTTTCCTTTAACATTGATATAAATGTCTCAAATATAGGACGCTCGACATAAAGTCGTTCCACACTCATACAAACTTGTCCACTATTCGTAAACGCTCCCCATACAGCAGCATTTACGGCTCGTTCTACATTTGCATCTTGAAAGACAATCATCGGGTCCTTTCCACCTAGCTCAAGTGTTGTAGGAATCAATTGTTTGGCAGCCACTTCAGCAATAATTTTGCCCGTTCTAACTGATCCTGTAAAAAAAATATAATCTGGTTTTTGTTCCGTTAATGCTGTCCCAAGTTTTTTACCACCATGAGCAAACTGGATGACCCCTTTAGGAAAACCGGATTCTTGAAACAAACTCTCCATCATTATTCCAACTAGCGGTGTCACTTCCGATGGCTTGACAATCACAGTATTCCCACCAATAATAGCAGAAACAATAGGAATAATAGTCAATTGAAAAGGATAATTCCAAGGTGAAATCACGAGTACCGTTCCTCTTGGCATATAGTCAATATATGATTTTTTTCCAATTAACAATAGACTTGTTTTTACCCTTTGACGCTTTAACACTTGAACAGCATGTCGTTCCATATGACGTAACGCATCGAGAGTTGGCATGATATCTGCAATAAGGGCCTCTGTTTTCACTTTTCCAGTATCTTTAGAAATAATGTCAACGATTTCATCCATCTTTTTTATGATTAGCAATCGAAATTGTTTAATATACTGAATTCGTTGCATAATTGAAAATGTTGACCAGGTTTCAAATACTTGATGAGATTGCCGATACAGTTCAGGAACTTTATCAAGTGGGGTTTCTTTTAATTGGCCAATTTCCTCTCCTGTAGCTGGAGAGAAGATTTTCCTGTTCTTTTGTATTTGAGTCATTACGTCGTATCTCCAATCTTACGAAAAAAGTATGGAGCTATACTCACATCACTTTTATTATGTTTTTTGTACTTTGAACTAAATTAATTTTAAGGCATGAATGCTTTAAAAAATTATTCAATATTATTTTTTATCCATATCTTCAGCTATTTTAAATAAAAATTTTTACCATTATCCCCACTTTTCCGTTACTATAGAAGAAGACGACTTTCGTCCCTGATACATGTAAGAGGTGAATGCACAGGTGAACTCACAGGTGAAAAGAATAATTAAAGCATACGATTACCCGATTTTTATCGCTGTTGTGCTACTCTGCTTATTTGGACTGGTAATGGTGTATAGTTCAAGCATGATTACGGCTGTAGCTCGTTACGGCTATGAGATGGATTATTTTTATGAACAGCAGAAAAAAGCAATGATTCTCTTTTTTATTGCCATGATTGGATTCATGATTCTACCTTATAAATTATATCAAATCAAAGGATTTCTCATGTTTATGATGTTTGGTATAACTGTATCTTTACTATTTGTTGAAGTTTTTGGTCATGACAGCAGGTGGTGCCTAAAGTTGGATTAGATTCGGCTCTAGCTCCATTCAACCTGCAGAGTTCGCCAAGATTGTCATGATTATTTATCTTTCGGCGATCTATGGAAAAAGACAAGACCGAATTAACAATATTGATAAGGCCGTTATACCGCCTATTGGCTTTTTAGCTTTCATTTGTATATTAATTGCTACCCAGCCGGATTATGGAACTGCAGCTATCGTCTTTTTAATCTCTAGTTCCATTATTATCTCATCTGGTATGAGTTTTAAAAGCATTGGAAAGCTATTGGTTATTTCTTAGTATTAGCCAGTATTATCGCCTTAGGATTTCTCGCTACTGGATCCAACATTTTATCTGGAGAGCAGTTATCGCGCTTTACAGGTTTTCTGCATCCCTTCGAAACAGAAGAAGGAAGTGGCTATCAGCTTGTGAACTCACTAATCGCTATTGGACAAGGTGGGCTTACCGGGGTTGGGCTTGGAGACAGCGTTCAGAAAATATGGATATCTTCCAGAATCTCATACCGATTTTATTATGGCGATTATCGCAGAGGAATTAGGCATTTTCGGTGTTGGTTTTGTTTTACTTACTCTTGGGTTTATTGTCCTTCGTGGATTTAAGCTTTCTGCAAAATGTAAAGATCCTTTTGGCAGTCTACTCCTCATTGGTATATCATCGATGATCGGTATTCAAGTGTTTATCAACGTCGGCGGGGTTACTGGTCTCATTCCGATTACAGGTATTACCCTGCCTTTTGTTAGTTACGGTGGTACCTCATTATTGTTACTTATGAGTTCAATGGGTATTTATCAAAATGTAGTCATGCGCATGAATTTACTTGAGAAAAAAGAAACAAGCAAGTGATTTTCCACTTGCTTGTTTCTTATACATACGGCTTTTTTTTATTATTTTCGAATCCATTGGATTATATAATGTAACATCTGAATTTTTCTCTTCGAACCAACGTAGTGCAAAATCATTTTCGAACAAGAACGCATACTTCTCATAGCGGTCTTTGACAAGGATACTTCTAGAGTTATGGAGATTTTCATCTACTTTTTCCCCTTCGACCCAACGTGTAATCTTACTGCCGATTCGTTCCATTAACACTTCTACGTTATATTCATTACGCATACGGTGTTCAAATACTTCAAATTGAAGTTGTCCAACCGCTCCAAGTAAATATTCTTCCATACGTACTGTTTTAAAAAGCTGAATCGCTCCTTCTTGAACAAGCTGATTAATCCCCTTGTGAAAATGCTTTTGTTTCAGCACATTTTTAGCCATGACACGTACGAATAACTCTGGTGTAAATTGTGGCAGTTTCTCAAACTGATACATGTCTTTGCTTGTTGTAATCGTATCGCCAATTTGATAATTCCCTGTATCATATAGACCAATAATGTCACCACTTACCGCTTCATTGACCGTATTTCGATCATCCGCTAAAAATTGAGTAGAAGACGAGAGGTTAATTGGCTTGCCTGTACGACTCAAATTAACGGTCATTCCCCGCTCAAATTTTCCTGAACAAATACGTAAGAACGCAATTCGATCACGGTGCTTTGGATTCATATTTGCCTGAATTTTAAAGATAAAGCCTGAGAAATCCGAACTTTCCGGATTCACTTCACCACTTGTTGACATTCTCGCTTGTGGCTCTGGGGCAAATTTTAGATAGGCATCTAAAAAGGTTTGCACACCAAATGTCGTTAACGCACTTCCGAAAAATACTGGGCTTAATGTACCATCAGCAATTTTTTCTTCAGAAAATTGGTTGCCGGCCTCACTTAAAAGCATAATCTCTTCAAGTGTTTGTTCATAAAGAGGTGATTCCTTGATAGCATGATCGATTCCAAGCTCTCCATCTTCGTTTAATGGAAGGAAACGGCTTTCTGGATCATCCGTTTTGAATTGCTCAATACGATGATTAAAACGATCATAAATTCCCACAAAGTCTTTGCCCATCCCTATTGGCCAATTCATCGGATACGTTTCAATTCCAAGTACTTCCTCTAACTCTGCCAATAATTCAAGTGGCTCCTTACCTTGTCGGTCCATTTTGTTAATAAAAGTAAAAATTGGAATTCCTCTCATTCGACAAACTTTAAAAGCTTCATCGTCTGATCCTCTATCCCTTTCGCTGCATCGACAACCATCACTGCGCTGTCCACAGCTGTCAACGTTCGATACGTATCTTCACTGAAATCTTGGTGACCTGGTGTATCTAAAATGTTTACACGGAAATCCTCATAATCAAATTGCATAACGGAAGAAGTAACCGAAATTCCCCGCTGCTTTTCAATTTCCATCCAGTCACTCGTTGCATATTTTCCGGTTTTTCTCGCTTTAACAGTACCCGCGTCACGAATGGCACCACCAAATAAAAGTAACTTTTCTGTTAATGTTGTTTTCCCAGCATCCGGATGGGAAATAATCGCAAAGGTTCTTCGTGATTGAACCTCATCATGTAATGTTGGCATAATATTTTCCTCTCATCATTCATAAGATCATGTTTAAAAAAATATATCATATAGCTGTATAATTGGCTATATTCATCTATGTGTTCAACCTTACTATTCTACCATGATAAGAAAAAAGATGTACATCTAAAATGAGACTTTAATCGCTATTAATTAGTTGTTTTTTAAAAAAATCTAGTTTATAATTAAAATAAGATTTTCCATTTTAACAAAAAATTTACATATTATCAAACATCTTCTCTTTGATGATTTTTGATAATGTGTGAATGCCTTTTCTTCTTAAGGTTAAGAAAAAAGTGTCACCCATTAATCTTTGTTTAATGTTTAGGAGGATTTATTGAATGACAGTATCAGGTAAAGTAAAATGGTTTAACAGCGAAAAAGGTTTTGGTTTTATCGAAGTTCCAGGTGAAAATGATGTATTCGTTCATTTCTCTGCTATTCAAGGCGAAGGTTTTAAAATCTCTAGATGAAGGCCAAGAAGTTGAATTCGAAATCGAAGAAGGCAACCGCGGACCTCAAGCTAAAAACGTTGTAAAATTATAATTTAGGATTTACCATTATAAAAGAAAAGCTTAATACGCCCATTTAGTGACGTATGAGCATCAAGAATGAATAAATTCTTATATTCAATCATTTAAAGAGGATGTTACTCAAACTGAGCAGCATCCTTCTTCTTTGTTTATCATTTTAACCAAGAAGACCCCATCTTCAAACCATAGCTATGCGATAGCGAGCGAAGGGTAAGTGGGGGTAGTTCAATGGAAACAGCTATTTTCTTCTTTCCATTTGACTATAATGTGTTATAGTAGAGAGAATCTTTTGAGTAAAATATATTAGGCTTTCTACACTTATCTTTTAAAATGAGGGATTCCTATGCTGGAATTATTAATCGAGTTTGATTACCAAACAATACGTCAAGCATTATTAGCTACTTATATTATGGCAATTATTTTTCCAATTGCTGCTTGTTACTTTTTTCATAAACAAGGCATCTTCCTAAACGATAAATATCAAGCTTCTTTTGAAGCAAAACAAGATATACTGCTACTTCGCTTTAGCAGCTTCTTTGATTATCGTGGAGCACAAAGATTTTTTACAATCGTACGACGAAAAAGTGGACCACTTGATTCAGATGAACCAAGCCTTCTTCTTATTGTTTAATAAAAAAACAATTTGAGGAGGAAATAAAATTTATGTTTCATACGTATATCGTTAATCCACTGACAGCTATGATTGATTTTAATGCTACCCTTTTTCATGGAAATTACGGCTTAGCCATTATTCTAATGACCCTAATTATTCGTCTCGTCATCATGCCGCTCACCGTTAAGCAATATAAAACACAAAGCATCATGAAAGTAAAAATGGATGCATTAAAGCCTGAAATGACAGCTATTCAAGAAAAATTAAAGACGGTTACGGAACCAGATAAAAAAGCAGAATTACAAAGAGAATTAATGGGTCTTTATCAAAAGCATGGTGTCAATCCATTAAACATGGGCTGCTTACCAATGCTAATTCAAATGCCTATTTTAATGGGATTTTATTATGCTATTAAAGATTCCCATGAAATTGCCACACATAGTTTTCTTTGGTTTAATCTTGGGCAAGCTGATATAATCATGGCGATTATTGCTGGAGCTATCTATTATTTTCAAGCAAAAATTTCACTACAACAAATGCCTGACGAGCAACAAAAACAAATGAAGATGATGACCATGCTCTCTCCTATGATGATTCTCTTCATTTCGTTTTCGGCCCCTGCTGCTCTACCACTATATTGGTCAATCGGCGGATTATTTTTAATCGGGCAAACATTGTTATTAAATCGAATCTATAAAAAACAACCTGCCACGCTTCCTATTGAAGCTCAACCAGCATTGAAAAAAAGCTAATCCAATTCGGATTAGCTTTTTCTTCTTTGTATAGAAGCCTGTAATTGTGAACTTTCAAGAATTATTCCGTTTTTTATAAAATAACAGATTACTTTTCCTGAATTATTCTTTTTTAGACTATAATAAAAAAAATCAATGATTTCCTTGCTTCTTTAAGCAAGCCCGGACTGCAAATAATGAGCCAGTAAAGTCGCTGTATGTTTCAAGGAAGAAATATGGGTCCGCTCAAAAGCATGTGAGGCATCAATTCCTGGACCAATTAATCCATGAACAATGTCCGATCCTGCCCGAATCGCTGCAGATGCATCTGAACCATAATGTGGATAAATATCGACGCGATAATCTACGTGATGAGCTTTCGCCAAAGACACAAGATGTTGGCGCAGCTTATAGTTATACGGACCTGACGAATCCTTGGCACAAATGGACACACTATACTCATCTGTTGCCTGACCATCTCCAATTGCCCCCATATCGACTGCCAAATATTCAACTGTTTCTGTCCGGGATATTTGAATTACCCCCATAGCCAATTTCTTCATTATTAGAAATTAAAAAATGAGTTGTATGTGCTAATTGGATGTGCCCCGCTTGAATTTGATCAATTAGATGCAGCAAAATCCCAACACTTGCCTTATCATCTAAATTGCGCGATTTTAAGAAGCCACTCCCTGTTTCTTCCACTCTCGGTTCAAAGGAAACAAAATCACCCACGGAAATACCTAAGTGCTTCCGTTTCTTCTTGTGTCTTCACCACTTCATCAATACGCACTTCGATATTTTCCTCATCGCGCTTCACATCGCCCGCATTTTTATATACATGGACAGATGTCTGATGAATTAAAATTGTACCACTGTATACCTTGCCATCTACTGTATGTATGTTGCAATATTCTCCTTCGACTGCATTCCAACGAAAGCCACCAATCATCGTCAGCTTTAAGCGGCCACTTGGTTTAATCTCTTTTACCATCGCTCCAAGGGTATCCACATGTGCGGTTAGTAAGCGGTGCTGTTGTCATCCTTCCCTTTAGTGGTCGCCAGTAACGCTCCCTTATTCGTCAGTTGATGTGAAACTTTTTTATGTTCCATACACCCTGCTACATAGGCAATAGCTTGTTCCGTATATCCTGATGGACTTGGAATCGACACTAACTCTTTTATATAAGAAACCATTTCTTTTTCGTTCACGACTGAATGCAAATGAAACTCCCCTTTCTTATCAATGATACTATTATAGCGTTTTTTTAATACAAACAAAAAAACAGCCGACTCCATCAACGAATCAACTGTTTCACATACTCTTTATTCTACTGCCTTTTCCTTCGTCACAGACACTTCCGACCAATCCATACTTGTTCCAAAATCAAGATCTTTCACACGCTTATTTACCCCAAGCAGCGTATAGCGAAATAAGGTGGGAATAACCGGGGCTTCTTCATGTACGAGTGCCTGCCACTGTTTATAAATATCGGCACGATACGTTTCCTCAAAGGCTTGAGGGGAGGTGCCTCTTTTTAATAACAGATCATTTTGATCGTTCACCCAGCGCGGATAGTTAAACGTTGACGCACTTGCCCAAATCCCGGATGGATCAGGATCCGATCCTGTCCCCCATGCCGCTAGATACATATCAATTTCCTTGTCATCCATTTCGATTCGTTCATAAAAGAATTAAATTCATGAAGCCTTCCTTCTAATAGCTCCACATGAAGTCCCACTACTTTCCATTGCTGGATATAATAGAGAGTGAGCGGCTCGACTGCATCCCCTCCAGCCATCGATGCAAAATGAAGGACAAACTCATTTCCATTTGGATGTTCACGGTAGGCCGTCCCCATTTCTATCAGTATAGCCCGCTTGATCTAACAAAGCTTTAGCCTTTTGAGGATTATACGTATAGCCTGTAATACTTGCATCATGATATTTTTGAAAAACAGGTGGAATCACCGTATTCGCTCGAAAACGGAGTCCTTTATAAAGAGTCTCCCCTACTTCATCATTGTTAATGGCATATCCAATTGCTTGACGTACTTGTTTATCGGAGAGCTTAGTCCCTCCCATCACATTTACCTTTTTATCCGGATCAAAATGACCAAGTTTAAAACCAATATACGTATACCCTAAGTCGATTTTTCCTAATAACTCGATATTAGGTAATGCTTTTGCCCCCTCATATAAATCGGCGCTAAGTTCTGCGATATCAATTTTCCCTGATTCTAATGCTTTCACGACTGTTGTAGAATTGACAACAGATAAAGTAATGCTATCTAACTGTGGGTTACCCTTCCAATAATCATGATACGCTTCGAATTCAACAGCTTCTCCTTGTACCACTCTCTTTACCTTGTATGGTCCAAAACCAATTGGATATTTACGAATTTTATCGAAGGATTCCATTTCACTTATCGAAAGATTACCTAAATATTTTTTATGGAGTGGGTAGGTCCATAAACCGGTTAAAAAAGACGGATTGACCTCCTTGAGAGGTAATGGAAATTTTCTTTCCATCGGTTTTAATGCCCGAGATCCGTTTTGTTTTTCCTGCGTGATATTATTCCATTCCTTAAATCATTTGAAATAGAGTGTCATAGCGAGCCCCTTTGTATTCAGGGTGACCAATGGTTAAGTAGGCAAATTCTAAATCTTCTCCGGTCACAGGGTTCCCATCGTGCCAATTGACCCCATCTCGAATGGTCAGCGTAATCGTTTTACGATCCTCAGACAACTCATACGTTGCTGCTCCATCCCCATTAAACACATCGTTTTTATCCGTTAAAGAAGCGGTTCATCAAACACCTGCAAAATCGCAGCATCATACCCACTTTGGAAAAAGGCCCAGTTTAATAATCCTTCAAATGGGCTATCACTTACTAACCCATAATTCAGATGACCTCCTTCCATTGCTTTGGCTCATTAGATGTTTTCGTTGGAAATGAAAAACCGTCATCATCTTTCATTACTTCTTTTTCATTCTCCATTATTTCCTTGGAACCTTCTACATGATTAAACGCAGCTAGGAAAAATACAGCACATACCATCATACTAAATGTCTTGAAGCCTATACCTTTCATAAAAAAATCCCTCCTATGAAAAAAGTAGTGGGCTTTTCCCACCCTTTCTACACAAGGGGGATGATATGAATTAAAATCGGCTTTGTGTGACATCTGTCGCTCGCTGTATGACTTGGCTAACAAAATTTATACTCAACATCAGTACGAGAATCATAACCGATGCTGGCAACCACACCCACCATTTATTTTCTAATACATCAGGATTTCTTGCATAACCAATAAGCGTCCCTAAGCTGGGCGTGCTTTCTGGCAGGTCGAATCCTAAATACGTTAATGCAGACTCAAGCCCAATATTCCCTGCTAGATTAAGGATAAAGTTCACAATAATCAACGAGCTAATATTAGGCAGAATTCCATACAACATAATCTTCCAATCAGGTGTGCCTAGCGTTTTTGAGGCCAAAACATAATCTAACTCCCTCTGTGCTAACACCTTGGACCGAATTAACCGAGCCTTGCCTGTCCAATAAAACAAAGTCATAACCAAAATAAACGACCATACTGTAAACTTTGGAATAATCGTGACTAATACAGCATATCGAACATCGTCGTTGGCATTGTCAGCACGAAATCAATGATACGCATAATCACCTGGTCGACTACGCCTCCGTAATAACCAGCTAATAGAGGCCATTACTCAATCCAATGATTGCTGTCAATAACGTAATACAAAAACTAATCGTAAAGCGAATTTCTCGTTCCAATCATTAATTGTCCAAAAATATCGCGACCACCATAATCAGTACCTAACCAATACTCGGCAGAAGGAGGCTGATGAATGGCTAAGGAAGTCACCTTGGTAATTTCGTTTACATCCAACTTCTAAAAGCTGAACCGTATACAAAAAGTAAAATAGCTATGAATATAAGGAAAGAGCCCATCGCCATTTGATCTTTTTTAAGCTGTTGCCAAATCAATTGAAAACCTGACGGAGTCTGACTGACCTTCCAGCTATGTTTTCCCGATCAATCTTCACCTTCCACCTCTTTCACCCACCTACTCTATCCGGATTCGCGGATCACCACACTTAAGATGATGTCTGAAAGAAGAGTCCCGAGCAGCGTAGCAAAGCCTGTCATCATGACAGAGGCCATTACAATACTAAAATCACGTGCATGAACAGAGCTCAAGGGTAGTTGTCCAATCCCTGGATAACTAAAAATGGTTTCAATAATGACAGCACCACCTATTAATCCAGTAATCTCATAGCCTAAGAAAGCAGCAATCGGTAAAAAGGAGTTTCGTAGAATATGCTTTGAATAGATTTTTACCTCTGGTACTCCTTTTGATTTCGCTGTCCGAACAAAATCCTTACGCTTATGATCGATTATTTCACTTCGTAAATATTGAATAATTGAAGTCGTTGAAATTAAAGCCATACTAAAGGCAGGTAAAATCATATGATTCAATTTACTAATAGCATAAGCAAGTGTGCCTTCCTCTACTTTTGGACTCACGCTTCCCCCTGTCGGAAACAGGTCTAGTCCAAACCCAAACACAAACAACATTAGCATCGCAAAAATAAACATCGGTGTTGCAAATCCCAAATACGTATAACCTGTAATCGCTTTATCAATCCATGAATCACTATAACGACCACTGATTACGCCAAGGGGAATGGCTATAAGGTAAGTAAAAAGTAACGTCAATAAAGCAAGATTAACTGTGTTCCAAATACGATTTTCAATCACATCCGTAACGTTCACTTTAAAGATATAAGAAATGCCCCAGTCTCCTTTTGCGATATTCTGTACCCAACGAATATATTGCTCATACCAAGGATCATTTAAGCCCATTTCGTCCCGTTGCTGCTCAATAACTTGCGGATTAGCTCTAGGATCAATTTGTCTTCCTGTTAAAGCATCTCCAGGCATCGCTTTCGCCATCATAAATACAATCACACTTAAAATAAATAATTGTGGAATCATCATCAACAACCGTCTTACTATAAATTTCCACATTTACCTTCTCCTTTAAAATGTGTTTAAATATGCTGAGATATATGTTTTATACGTTTAATCAATGTAATTTATTAAATCTCCACATTAATGGAATACTGCTAAGGTAATGCAACTTTATGTGTTGAAGTAATGGACTTTAGATCGTACGCGCGCCCACTTTCATCAAAAAAGGTAGCCTGTGATTGCTTATATTCAGCAGCTACTTTTTCTGAATGCCATTCTTTGTTCCCGTTGATTTATTTCTAAATCAGGAATCGCGGCAATTAATCGTTTCGTGTAAATATGCTGTGGATTCTCATAGATTTCTTGACTCGTTCCTTCCTCTACTAATCGTCCTCGATACATGACACCAATCCGATTACATATATGCCGAATGACACCAAGATCATGTCCGATAAATAAATACGTTAACCCAAATTCTTTTTGTAAATCCCGAAGAAAATTTAACACCTGTGCTTGTACCGACACATCTAATGCTGACACAGGTTCATCAGCAATAATGAGCTTGGGTCTTAATGTTAACGTGCGAGCAATCCCAATCCGCTGGCGTTGCCCACCTGAAAATTCATGAGGGTATTTATAAATGGAATCTGGACTCAAGCCTACTTTTTCTAAATATGCTTGAACAATTTCTTTTTCTTGTTTAGGTGTAAGACGATGAAAGTTTCTAAGAGGCTCGGCAACAATATCTAACACTTGTTTTTTGGGATTTAAAGACGAATACGGATCTTGAAAAATCATGCCTATTTCTTTACGATATGGTTTCATTTCACTGTCTGTCAAATTCGTTATATCTTTCCCTTGAAAAAAAATCCTTCCGGATGTTACCTTATTTAATTTTACAATGGCTTTACCAATTGTTGATTTTCCACTCCGATTCGCCTACAAATCCATACGTTTCTCCTCGCTTTAATTCAATTGAATCGCCATCAACTGCGCGAAGTGGTCTACTACATTTGAAATAGTCCACTGTAGATTGGAAAATGTACTTTTACATCATCTACTTTTAGTAAAGTCATCTTTTTCACCCCTTTCTTATGGAAAATAAAAATGTTGATAGCACGTATATTGATTACAGTTCATCTTCCCCTATTTTATGTAACGTAGGTTTGTTCATGTTTAATCCATAATCCATCTTGAAACTGCAACTGCTTCTCTGTTATTTATGAATGATGGTGTCTATCCCTTGAATCGCTATAATCGCTCCTGATTCATAAATTTTAATAATTGAGCGAAAGAGTTTATCTCGCATAAGGATGGAGGATTAGTAAAAACAGCCTTTACCGTTCCTGTTTCCACAATTTGACCAGCATACATCACGATAATTCGATCGGCAACATCAGCCACCACCTAAATCAAGGTAATAAAGAGATGCATGCCATTTTGCTTTAACTTTAATATCTTTATCAAAATCTAATATTTGTGCTTGAATCGTAACATCTAATGCCGCTGTTGGTTCATCAGCTGTGACAAGAGAAGGCGAACAAGCAATGGCAATCGAAATCATAATTCTTTGCCCTATCCACCCGATAACTCATGTGGATACGAAGCTTGTATACACGTACCGGATTCGATATCCAATTGCTCAATAATTGCACGTTCACACCGTTTTTCCAGATAAATGAGTGTGGATAATTCAAATTTTCCTCAATTTGTTTCCTAACTGTCATTAGTTGATTTAATGCTGTCAAAGGTTCTTGGAAAATCATTCCGATTTCTTTCCCGCGAATTTTATTTAACTTTGAATCGGTTAACGTTAATAGATTGATGTTTTGATAGGTGATGGTTCCTTCTAATCTTATTCGCTCTTTACCATGCAACCCAGCAATAGATAAAGCTAGTGCACTTTTTCCACACCCTGATTCACCTACAATTGCCACAATTTCATTTTCCTGAATGGCAAAAGAGACATTATCTACCGCAGCATAATACTGATTTTGAATGAAAAACGAAGTCGTTAGGTTCTCTACTTGTAGGATGGTCTTTCCCATTATTTCCCCCTAACTTTTTCAAAAATATTTTCTAATAATTCCTAATAATACCATATTTATATACTTATTTTAACCTTTTATCATTTTTTTGGAAATAAATTAATTCAGAAGGATTAGATAACCAATAAAACATAAGTATACATCGAAATTGGCTTATCTTAAGGAGGATTAGAAGTAAGACATCTACACTGTTAGAGGACAGTATGAATCTGATTGTATAAAAAAAATCGAGTAGACGTCTGCTCGATTTTTTAAGGCTACAATTTTAATTCAACCCAATGGTTTCGACAAATATTGAGTATCTTTTCTTCGTTTCTTGCGTGTGCTTCTGCACGTTCTATTGCAGATTCATATAAAGCTTTTTCCATAAGCATCTGTTTTGGGAATCACGTGAAAGAAACAGGTTTTCCATTTCTATCGATAAAACAAAAGTTAAGAAAGAAATTGCAATATACTTACGAACGTTTGTTAATAAATCTTCTTCAATTACTTTTACTACAACTTCCATTGAAGTACGACCTGTATAGTTACAAAGCTGTCGTTGCTTCATGAATCAATCAAACGAACGAATCTGTCGAAGCTGTTACAACATACGACCTAGAATGGCGCATCGCAGAAATCGCTGCTACGTCATCGATGCACGCCATTAGTTTACCTGTTGTGCCAAAATGATTATATCTGAGAAACAATACTTGTTTTAGAAACGAGACTTTCGACAATACTTATTTCTTCCATAGCTCTACTTTCATAACTCTTCCCTTCACTTTACTTAATTCTCCTCAATCTGAAAATCATACTATTTGTATAATATATGCTACATGTACACTTCTATTTTTTGTAATTTTTTATGCTATTGTCAAAAAATTTTACACATATTATTTATTTTAAAGATATATTACAATGCACATGTCTGTAAAGCTGATTGTAAAAAATATTTTCTAAGGAGTTATAGCTATGAACAAGCACATTACTTTTCGTTTAGCAACAATAGATGATTTACCTAAAATTGTTGAGATTTATAATCAATCGATTCCTCCCGAACGGTTACTGCGGACACCGAACCCATTAGTGTTGAATCTCGTCTTAATTCGGTTTAAAGAACATGTCTCGAAAACGCGACCACCGTTTATTATATTATTAACGAACAGACAGCGATGTCATTTCAGTCCTACGGTCGCCCCGCCGCACGTTTTCACTGTCAGAACAGCATGAGAACACGAACGCTTTCGTGGCCATAAAATTTGACAAACTCATTCCAAAATTGAGATGAAAGATGCTCTTCTTTAATAGGAATAATCCATGTTGCTTGGGTTCATTTTTTTGCACACAATAAACCGAGCCTCGGTCTCTTTACTAAATTCGGATTTGAACAGTGGGCTCATTTGCCTAAAATCGCTGTGCTCGACGACATTGAACGAGATTTAGTCATTTTAGGAAAAGCCTTGTACCTTAATTTATTAAATGAAATAGCTTTCGATACCATTTATTTCAATAAAACAGCATTTAAGAGGGAATCAAGTTCTGACTGACTTTAATAACTAAATGACTTGTATAGCCATGGTTCAATGCTAATCGAATCATTTCTTGTCGCTTTTCCTCAATAATCTTGTTGTTAGTCTTTCACACTGTATCATCACAAAGACTTCACTTTTCAGAATATACTATAATGATTTATCATAATAGATATCAATTCAAAACAATCAATAATTAGGGTTTTAAGTGAACATTTTTAAAAAACAAGACCAAAATGACCAAAAGTCATACAATACATTATTTATATGGAATATCGTACCATAAATTTGATTAAGGACTACTTATTCTCACTACACGTATAATTTGATGATCAGTGAAGCTTGCACGGGTAAAGAAAAAGTGAGAAAAGCTCATCTTGTTTCTTGCTTGAGTTCTAAAGAAATGATGAACTGCCTGCTACAACTGAAAGTATGTTATGATAGAGAGAAATTATATATTTGAAGCACTAGGGGTGCCTGTATATAACAGATGGAACTTTAGTTTTAAAACTTTGAACGAATTGAAGCAAGAAGAAGGAGGAAAGTGGAAAGTACGCAACCTCTCTACTAATCCTTTCCCTGCTTCGTTTTTGAATCGGGTTTTTGTGCTTAATATAGGAGGAACTATAATGAAATGTGCTTTGATAAATTGCAGGATCAGATTCAGGAGGTGGCGCTGGCATTCAAGCCGATTTAAAACCTTCTGCTCATCATGTTTTTGGCATGTCCGTTATTACCGCAGTAACTGCTCAAAATACGTAAGTTTCACCGTTCAATCGATTGATACGAATATTATTGCTGATCAAATCGCTGCTGTCTTTGAAGATATCTCGGTAGATGCGCAAAACAAGAAATGCTTGGCTCAAGTGGTCATTGAAACAGTCGTTGAGCAATTAAGAAGATTTAAGCCAACCAATCTCGTTGTTGACCCTGTCGCGATTGCTATGAGCGGACATCGTCCTTTCTGAAAATGCCCCAACTAGTTTAAAAACAAATCTGTTGCCACTGGCTACGCTTCTCACCTGAATCTTCCAGAAGCAGAAGATTTAACAGGACTAGACATTCAAACGAAACAGGATTTTATACACTGCCTGTCAACAGCTATGCATGAATTAGGTGCGAAAAACACTTATTAAAAGGCGTCACTTCCCTTGGTAATCCGAATGATTTGTTTTAATATCAAGAACATTTCACACGGTTAAAAGCAGAACGCATCCCAACCAAAAATACACATGGAACAGGTTGCACCCTATCTTCTGCCATCACAGCAAACCTTGCTAACGGATTGTCCCTAAACGATTCAATCCAAGCTGCCAAGACATATATTACGGAAGCCATTCGCCATAGTTTTCCAATTGGTCATGGACATGGTCCTGTGCATCATTTCTATTCATTTTCAAAGGAAAAAGTAGGAGGTACGCTCAATGAGACAACAAGTTTCTAATTTATTTTCCACTGTCTCTACTAAAAAACCACTCGTTCATCATATTACTAATGAAGTAGTCGATTAACATTTGCCGCAACCCTGCAATCGGTGCCTTACCCGTTATGGCTCTAGCGTACATGAAGCGGCTGAGATGGTTCAACTTGCCAATGCACTAGTGCTAAATTTTGGAACGATTCGAGATGAAACTTTCCAAGCAATGCTGCTTGCTGGAGAAGCAGCTAATGCTCTTTCCATTCCTATTATTTTGGATCCAGTTGGCGTTGGTGCGACAACATTTCGTACCAACAAAGTATTTGAGCTACTAAAGAAAGTTCAAGTTCAAATTATTCGTGGTACACTAGTGGGGCGACACGACTACTGGTGAGACAATCACTGCGGTTGATTCTGGTGAAGTTTCGATTAGTCAAGCTCAACTAGCAAAAGAGGCTGCTCAGAAACTCCAATGTACGGTTATTGTTAGTGGTGCTCAGGATGCAGTAAGTGATGGAGTACGCACAGCTACCATTGATAATGGTGATATCTTGGCTGCAAAAGGTACAGGTGTTATTGTATATCATCAGAAGACCGGTCTTTTCGCAGGCGTAACGAATGACTACTTCGCTGCCGGTATAGCGGGCATGTCTACGATGAGTCTTGCTGGAGAAATTGCAGCAAAGCTTTTACAACTAAATGAAGAACTAGTATTGTAACGAATATTTTAAAATTATTGATCAAATTTCTCTTATAAACGAAGATATATGGAATAGAGAGAGGTAAAGCTATGGCATAAATTTCAATTTAATAAAAGTCTCTATTTAGTAACGGAGGAATCTGTCCCTCTGGACACATTGCTCACTATTATCCAACAACGCTTATTGGTGTAGATGTCGTTCAATTACGAGAAAAAAGAAGCGACGGCAAGTTGTTTTACGATAAAGCACTCGCTGTAAAACAAATGCTCAGTGAAACAAATTTGCCACTCATTATTAATGATCGAGTCGATGTCGCACTTGCTATAGGAGCGGATGGTGTTCATACCCAGAACAAAGTGACCTTTCCTTTACCAGCGGTTAAAAAAATCATTCCGGAAACGATGATTGTTGGGATTTCTGCTGCTACTCTTGAAGAAGCAACAGAAGCAGAAAGAAATGGAGCAGATTACATTGGCGTAGGGGCCCTATTTTCAACATCATCCAAACAAGATGCCACTCTCCTTCCAGAAGGAATGCTCGAAGAAATTTGCCGTCAAGTTTCCATTCCAGTCATTGCAACTGGTGGCCTTACAGCAGAACGACTAAAACACTATCAAACAGTGGCATTTCAGGAGCAGCAATCGTTCTGCGATTATGGGAGCACCAAACCCAAGACTCGCCACAATCGAATTGAAGTACAATTCGAAAAATAGAGTATCTACAAGTATAAAGATCAAATAAAAATAGTGTGATTTCATTCGTGAAATCGCACTATTTTTTATTTTCTATTCCTTTATTCCGTCCAATCACATGCCAAATATATGTTTGTTCAAAAGAAAACGCATAATTTCAATGAAACTGAGAATGATAAATAAAGGCATATCATTACTTTTTAAAGAAGAAAGGTATCATGAATAAAAAATGGTTTCTCATGTTAACAGGTAACATTTTTATCGGGCTATGTCGTCAGGTTAGAACGCGACGACAATGACGGAAATCCTCCACCAGAAAAACAATGTGATGACAATGTTAATGACGATAACAATAATAACGATGTTAATGATAACAACAATGTTGATAACGATAATGTCCCAGGCGTTGAGAATATAATGTTAAAAGATGATGAAAAGGATAACGCATCCGCATCCGAAGATGTGAAGCTGAAGATCCGAAAGATATGGACTGATCCAGATAATAAAGATGAATAATCGGCAAGTTTGTAAGAAAGCAGTGTTATTTTCATATTAAATCCAATTGCTTTTTTTGTTGATTGGTCATATGTCGATTCGTACCGTACTTTTGCTTCTACTAAAAGCAACGTACTTAATTCCAATGAGAATAGCAATAGTGAAAATACCAAAGATGAAACCAATAGAAGAACCTGCTACTAAATAGCCCTACTAATAACGGTCCTAAAATTCCACCAACTAATTCAGCAGCTGCTGCCAGCGCCTGTTCCCTGTCCCTCTAATGACCGTTGGATATTGTTCAGGTGTATAAGCATATGGGGTTACCTTTACACCTAAATTAAAGAAGGAGAGCAGAATACCATTTCATAATTAATAACGGTAGTGACTCCGCAGCACCAAAGAAATAGGCACTGCCGGCCGTACCAAGCAAATACGTAATTAATACAAATTTTCGCCCCATTCTTTCAATGAACCATGCTGCTGTAAAATATCCTGAAGCTGAGCAAGCGTCATGAATTGGTACATATTGAAAGCTCTCGAATAAGTCAAACCTTTGTAATTCCGTATTGTTTGTAACTACATGAATATTCACATAAATAAGAAAATATGTTACGAACCAAAGAATCCATGATTGGCGTTTGTTTAGTGTTTATTCTTTTGCCCATACACTTTTCATATTGTGAAGCATGGATTTCTTTTCCCTTTGATTCAACTGCTCATACTGTGGTGAATCAGGCAAGCTGAAACGTAAATACAAGGCATAGAAAGCCGGCAATGCAATAAGTAGTACAGTAATTCTCCTAAATCAAAAGACTTCAATAATAAAAAAAGAAATAATCGCTGATAAAATCCAATTTACCGTCCTAAAGCTTAGCAACATCAGCAACACTCTGTCCACGCTTACAGAGCCGGAACACTTTCAGAAACTGCATACTGTAGAGGCAACATGCAGCTTTCCCACCAGTCCACGCATTCCACCAAAATCGTAGAAGCAAAAATGTTTAATCAGACCTACTAATGCTGATAAGCCACTACCAATCGAAAACAACAAAGCGTAATAATTGATAATACGTATTTACCCCCCACAGTACCAGTCATCGTTCCAAAGAATAATGTCTGACATTGCCATGCCAATCGATTGTGTACTACCAATCCACCCTGCTTGAACATCCTTGTTAGAATTGTACCATGGTCCATTTTTAGAGCTGCAATGACGAAAGATAGCATCCCAACATCGAAATTATCGAACATCCATGGCTGCACCTGCAATCCCCAACAGCTTCAATATCCAGAGGGATTTTGTTTTCATCAGCATGATCCTGGTTACTAAAACCTATCAAAAACTACATTTCGCCCCCCAACCAAGAAAAAAGGGACCTACTGTGACGATTCTCACGTCATTCCATCAGGAAGGGGCTTTTCTCACCCTTGTCATGAACCTCATTGTTCAAAACGACCTGTAGTGCTCTGTTAGAGCCAGCGGGGTTGCAATAAACCATTCCTTCTAGGTCAGTTTATTGCAAAGATTTTAGCACCAGGATTACACCTCCTTCAGTTGTACTTCCTGGTTTTTGATCCTTACTGTTTTATGCACCACATTCCACAGTTTCCAGCTGTGATGTTCTTTAAAATTTTCTATGTTTTTGAGCATCATGCCTATGAATTTCCGTCTTTGTTTCCCCGCGTTTGATTGTTTCTCGGATTCTTCCATTGACCCAAGAACATGAATCAAATGCAGGTTTCACCTTCGTCCTCAGTTGTTTGAGTACTTCCTTGGCACTTTTTCGTCAAAATCTAAGCCCCTCCTTCCAATGACGAAAGCAGCCGCTTCATGCACAGATAACCCGTACATCTTCGCATATTTCCATCGTCCAATCACCGACGTATACGCTGGATTGACCTTTTTGATGTGAAAACCAAACTTCAGTCCTCTTGAGATCAGCGCCTTTTGCAGTTTATTCTTGGCAAAAGAATGAACCAAACGATTGAACCGATGATTCGTATCATGATCTTGTTGGAATGTGATATTCTCTTCTACGATAGCTCCCACATTCCAAGCTCAATAAGTAGTCGATGATTCCTTTGGCTAACTTCACCTGCGATATTGCTTCTTCTATTACTTTGGACGTACTCCATTTCATGACAGTAAAAGGTTTTGGACTCTAGCTAAATTTCCTTGTTTGGATACAACAGAAACCGCTACTCGATCGATATTCACATCAATTCCAGCGATATAATCAGACGTGATTTTGTCGCTCCATGTTAGTTCAGAGCCTACTTCATCCGCATCGTAGGTGATGTGTACATAATATCGTTCCTTTTTGCGTTTGATTTCAATAGAATAGACCTTGTATTCTTTGGTTTCCCCCTTAGCATTCTTACCTACAGTAGTAGGCATACACGTCCGCAATTTCAGCAAAATATTTATCAGGAATGCGGAGTTTAAAGCGCAACCGTGGACTATTTTTCCCCTTTTCCACAAACAATGGATTAGCTCACCTTCTAGATAAAATTGCTGGTCTTGATCATCGAATACAATTCTGGTATTTAAATTTCCCTTTTTAGATTGATCGCCACGAGAGTAAAGGGTATTGGAACGTAATTCCTTCCACTCTTTGTTGGTGATTTTCCCTTTTATCCGTTCATAAAACGATTTCTTTCCACCAAAAATAACAGGAGGAATGGTGTCTGTTTTCTGATGTTTCAAAAGAACCGCTTCTTTTTCTCTTAATTTGTGTAAACGAGCCTGTAATCCTGCTAAACAGACCGCAAGCGCAACCTTTTTAGATGTTTTCTTACCGGTTTGATAATCCTCTATTTTTCGCTCTGTTTTTTGAATTTTAGCTTGCACACCTTCTATACGGATGGGTAACAGCTTTTTTTGACTGGACAGGACCGCTTTTGCTTGCATAACGGCATCTTCTGCATATCGTTTATTCAAATGAAAAAGCACCTGTACCTTTTTGACTAGTTTTTTCTCTTTTTCCCCTTTCACTAATCGATTAAAGGAAAAACGCAAAGCGAGAACAAAAGACAGCCATTAATTGATGTAATTGTTCCAATCTACTGGTTTTGCTTTCTCTAAATTACGTCAGGACCCTTTTGTGATTTTCATACCTCCACCCCCCTTCATCGAACATTTGTTCTATTTTGTTGTTTACATGTCCAATGTGATATCGGACATAAAATACAATATTGTTCTCTAAGTTAATTTTTATATGAATTTAATAGTGTTTGGGTGAATTTAATTTTTTTTAAGCTGTTGTAATGCTTACAAGATAACAGTCGAAAACCCTAGCTTTATTCATTAGTCAGCGATTTTAACTGTATAGCTAATTTTCTCAATAGTATGTACAAATGGCGACAAGTATTATTTGTACGAAACACCTTTTAGTCATTAAATGACCAAAATCGAAGATAAATAGCTAAGGAGTTCAAAATACGTCCTTTAGACAGAATGAAATATAGGCTGTTTTGTTAATGAATAGCAAACTATGATTCATCAGTGCTTTTTCCATGATGATTTGCACAATATCCATTTACTGTTGTTGTGAGTCGTTTATGTCAACTTTTACTTTAGAATGGTTGTGTTCTAAGTATATCCAGCTTTGGTCTTAAATTATTGACACTGTTACTACTAGTTGAACAGGTTTAAGGAAAACACCACTACCTGAAAATCTATGAATGGATAAACACTTGCTCCAGATGTAGTAGCTGATAAAGTACATTGACTGGATGCTGTCAACGTTGTTCAGAACCTTCGATGCAAGCACTCAATTGTCTTTTGCATTTGCCTTTTTGTGTTCACTTATCTACACTTTGTAACGATGCTTTATTGTAAGACGCCCAACTGCGAGCTTTCTTAATTAGAAACATTATATACATGCGTAACAACACACTTATTGAAATAACAAACATTCCATATATTCATTGGAGTTTCAACATATGTGCTATTAGTGCGGTCAGCCTCTTGTTTTTAACGATTTTCTCGCTCTAGTATGATGGCAATTATTGTAACTTAGATAAACCAGTTGTTAGTGCTGTTGGTCAATTATCCCCCACAAAATAGAACTCTCGCTTACTATCGATGAGGAAATGGTGCACCTCACTGCAGATGAACAGGAATATTTTAAAACTTACATAGACTCGTTCCGATTACTTAGTCTAAATTTGTCTGTATACTTCTTCCCGTGATTATCATCTTCCTGGTTTACTGAGTGAAATATGCTGGTGCAGCCTTTTTGACCACCTGAAGTTGATAAAATCCTGCCTTCACTGGCTCCACAGCAGTTGCTAAACAAACAAAGTTCCCTCATTCTATTAAAAGTACCACCCCTGTTTTCTTGGCTTCAAATCACGTAATATTATTCTTCCATCTGTTTCTTAAAAGCGTTCTAGGTTCTCTTATTTCAGCTCTCACATTCTACCAATGTAAATTGTATCTTGTGCGGGTTTTCGCGTATTCATCTCACACTGAAACTTAGTTGATGCTGTAACTGATATGGCGTCACCCAGGCGGAAGATATAAGCGATGTGGGGTTCTTAGACTGTTCGATACGTTGGACCTTTACGGGTAGATGATCAGCCCCACCGTGTTCTTTTACATTTTAGTAATTTTGCAGAAGGTCCGATGTCCGGTGAAGAGCGCGAGAGAAGATTGGATAATTTTAACTAACATGGATTTTTTTATATGACAATATGACCTTTTCTAAAGAAGAAATCTTCCAGCTAACCGTTTCAGCAACTCTAAATAATGAGTATTTAATGTTATCATTAACCTTACCGAATACAAGTGAATACGGATTTAGCTAGCATTAGTATGTACACAAGAGTTAACAATTACTAACATTCTGTTACTTGTTAACTATTTCAAACATGTTTTGAACACTTAACTAATTTTGTCTTTACATGCTCTTTCATAAATATCTACCCTCAATTCGATATTTTTCTAAATAGTGTCTACCCTCTTGACGAATTTTACACAAGTGAAAAGTATCCAATTTTACGATAAAATGATACAAATAAAAACATTTTAGTGTATGATTATAATAGTAGTATAAATACAGTCATTTACAGTTGTTTTCCTGTTAGCAATGATAACAACCTTTTTATTTAGATATGATTGTATCAATAAACACGACTCACAGTTTTACTGCGAGAAGTTCTATAGTCTTTTGTTATGATGAACTACAAATAATAAAGGAGGATTTTACATATGTATGAAGTAGCGGTTATTGGTGCGGGGCCTGCTGGAGGAAGTGCGGCAATATTTACAGCAAAGGCTGGTAAGAAAATGGAGTTATTCTTGATAGCAACCAAATGCGTAACAAAAAGAGCATTGATGGAAAATCATTATGGTGTTGAAGAAACATCTAATCCTGACTTAGTTCAAGTTCAAGAATTGCTCAAGCTAAAAAAATTCTGTGCAGAGCGTATTGAAACAAAAGTAACTGGTCTTACCAAAACAGATGTAGGTTTCAAAATTGCAACCGAAACCGGTGAAGTTGAGGCGAAACATATAATTATTGCTACAGGTTTTATGACTGACTTAGCGGAAGCTGCTGGCCTTCAAACAAAAGACGGTACAGAACCACGTGTAAAAACAATTTTTGATGTTGATGCTGCTGGTAAAATAAATATTGAAGGTATTTGGGCTGCTGGTAATTACAGTAAAAGTAGGTATTACAACTATTACGGCAGGTGTTGGTGCTAGAAGCAGGTATCAGCGTATCCAAATGAATCATTATTAACGCTATGTTAATTATGATGTACCAACAAACAACGAATTAAAAGAAGGAGCTTGAACATTCAAGTTCTTACCATTTCTAAAAATAACTTTGCTAAAGACCACTTAGATTTTCTTGTTCCCTTAATCAAAGTAGCCATTAACTTACATAGCGAATTAAATGGCTGACCCTAACACTGTAACAGGGCTCTGCTGCTCCTGCTATACTTCCTGATGCAAATACAACATCTGTTGATTCTCCACGAGTGTTTAAATAAAATGAAGGAGAATAAGAACATCTAAAAAGTTAGATTAATTGGTTCACCCACAGAATAAATCCTGGAACACTTTCATTAAAACTGAATTTTCCGGGTTTAAATGGCAGATGCTGATGGTTCCTTAGCCCATTATCCAAACTACATTCTCCTTCGTGAAATTAATTTCAATAAAGCAAAAAATCGATGTTACTTGAGCAATAACCTCATTTAATTTCGAATCTAACAATTTTTCCATTATTCAACAAATTTAATAGATGTGGCAATAAAAAGCATAAACCAAAACATAGCCATGATCCTCCCCTATTTAACTTGCGAGTGAATACGTTGTCTCTCCCCTATTCAGAGCTTCTTTTCAACACAAGAAAATAATTACCAATTATTTTCATTCTTTATATTAATTCTTTTGTAAAATAAAAAAGACATTTTAGATTTTGTTTTTTTCAAAGTTTGGACCCTTTAGATTTTCTTTTTCAGTCATCTATAGGTACAATATATAGAAAATGGTAAAGGAGAGAATACGATGACTGATTTTCAAACGAATTTAGAAAAATATGCGGAACTTGCAATCAAAGTAGGTGCTAATATTCAACCTGAGCAAACACTTGTTGTCAATACGACGTTAGAAGGTGCAGAGCTTGTACGCATTAATGTTAAGAAAGCGTATGAAGCAGGAGCACGTAATGTGATTGTCAATTGGAATGACGATACCGTGAACCGCATAAAATATGAATTAGCTCCAGACGAAGTATTTAACGAATATCCTGAATGGCGTGCAAAAGAAACAATTGAATTAGCAGAACAGGGAGCTGCCTTTTTATCCATTATTTCTTCCAGCCCTGACCTTTTAAAAGGCAGTGATCCGAAGCGAATTACACAACCAAAAGGCGGCTGGTACAGCATTAAAGCCTTGGCGTCAAATGATGCAATCCGATAAAGTGAGCTGGTCAACTGTTGCTGTCCCATCTCAAGCTTGGGCAGATAAAGTGTTCCTGAAGAACCCGCAGAAAACCGTGTACATAAGCTTTGGGAAACGATTTTTAAAACAGTTCGAGTAGATACCGAAAATCCAGTTGGTGCATGGAAAAAACATGATGAAACACTTCATGAAAAAGTAGACTATTTAAACGAAAAACGATATAAAAAACTACACTATCAGCTCCAGGAACTGATTTAACAATCGAACTTCCTGAAAAACATCTATGGTGTGGTGCTGGAAGTATTAATGTAAAAGGTCATCCTTTTATGGCTAATATGCCAACTGAAGAAGTCTTTAGCGTTCCAGTAAAAACAGGCGTAAACGGTACAGTGTCTAGCACAAAACCATTAAGCTACGGCGGAAATATCATTGACAACTTCTCCATTACCTTTAAAGATGGGCGAATTGTCTACGTTAAGGCGAACAAGGAGAAGAAATTTTAAAACATATAGTCGAAACTGACTAAGGCTCGCATTACCTTGGGGAAGTAGCACTTGTTCCATACAACTCCCTATTTCACAATCAAATATGCTTATTCTTCAATACTTTATTTGATGAAAATGCATCGAATCATTTAGCGATCGGTAGTTCGTATGCCTTTTGTCTTGAAGGTGGAAAACAAATGAGTCCTGAGGAACTTGCCGCAAACGGACTAAACGAAAGCTTAACACACGTCGATTTCATGATTGGCTCTGACAAAATGGATATTGACGGGATTAAAGCGGACGGAACAAGCGAATCCTGTTTTCCGTAATGGGGATTGGGCGTTTGATTGAAACCTGATATATAAGTTTTTATAGAGCATATTGTTTTGAATGGTCACATATCCTTAACCCTAAACAATTTATCTAATTCATTAGCCACGTGTTTCTGCATACTTCAAAGCAATGGCTATATTTATCTAACGCATCAGAATGATGTATGCCCCACACGCTCGGAAATGACCTTTACATTCACATTTTGTTTGATAAGACATATTGCAAGGTTCTATAAAATTCAGCTCCATTTAGCACTTGTTACTGTAAGTGTTTTAGGTGCTATTTTATCTGAACCAATAATTCTAATTTGAGTAATTCACCTTTACAAAATTGGTTAATCCTTATTGTTGAAATCGGTAACATATGACCTATTCGCCTATCCACTTCAATTTATCTTGAGATTGCTACTTCTATTTTGAGCCAATAAAGCCTCCATCATTTGTTATAAATTAAATAAGATTCAATATATATATTAAATTTATTTAACTACTAATAGTGCCGTTTCAGATCATATCCATTCTTAATATAATAACTTATCACAAGTAAAGGAGGGATATAAATGGATAACAAAATAAAACACGATAAGAAAGTGACAAGCACGACAAGAAACAACACGGCAGCACAACAAGAAAAGTACAACAAGAAAAAGCACGACAAGAAAAGCACAGACAAGAAAGCGCGACAAGAAAAAGCACGACAAGAAAAGCACGACAAGAAAAAGCGCGACAGGAAAAAGCACGACAAGAAAAAGCACGACAAGAAAAAGCACGACAAGCAAAAGCACGACAAGAAAAAGCGCGACAGGAAAAAGCACGACAAGAAAAAGCATGATAAAAAGGATTAGAAAAAGAAATCCCTTGGAATAAAATCGTCCTAATGTTTTGTTAGCTTTCGCAAAAAGCTCCCTTGAGAATTAGATTATAAGTTTTATCAATACAATTATTGGCTCACTACAGGCTATAGGGAAACCCCTTTTCACAAAGCTACTGAGAAGTACTTGTTAACTTATAGAAATTTACCTATTAAACACTTTTCTTCCAACGCTCAATATTAATACTAAACTATTGTGACAGTATTAAAGCTCATAATCATGTTTATCAAAGTCAATAACATTAACTGTTTTCCACTTTCAAATATAAATCATTACATTATGTCATACACACTACAGTGTTCCATCCCATGTCTAGTAGTAATAACTCCTTCACCACCACATATTGGGCATCTGCGAATCTCGTTCTTTGGCAAGTCTCTATTATAATGTCTCATTAGATCTCATCCATAAAATTCTTCATCCTTACTTATCAGTGTACACCAGAATCACTCGCTAACGTTTCCATAATTTGAACATCTTTCATTTTAACTTCCACGCTAACTTCACTCCCATAAGGTTTATTTACCAAGAACTTGCAAAGAACCTTTCATTTCGCTTCTTGCTCCTATTCAAATGTAGCCACTTCGATTTCGGTTTGCTGCTTGCTCATTGATTAACAACTATCAAAATCATTTCGATTTTCGTTTCCACACCAGCTCTACTTCTGCTACAGATGTGGAAAGTTCTATGATTGTAATTATAGCCCGACTACCCACTATCTCAAAACCATTACAAATATTGTTGCTTTTCTCTAGCTCTGCTATCTCGAATATACTTCCATTCTAAGGCGTTTATCTCCTTTGCTACTTCAATGATTAGAACTCTTAGATTAAAATAACTTGTATGAAGTCTTATAGCTGTTTTAAAGAAAAAGTTGTCCCAAAAGTATGTTCAATTGGAACAACTTCATATGGGATAAATATATTGACTGTCGGTATTTTATTATGGTCACGCTTGGCCACAAACCGTTCTAAAAACGGCAGCAAAGTAAGAAAGCTTAACAGTATGCTGGATCGCTAAGGATTGGCCTGATAAAATAGATATTGATGGATTATGCTGATGGAACAACGAACGATTTTCAAATAGATTAATTTAAATTAAAATAAAAACTACTTTAATGAATCTCAAATTCACTGCAGTATCATTGGAAGTGTACATATTACTTTTATGAGGGGGAATGAATGATGTCATTTTGAGGTTATATATAAAGGAGGAAATGACACCTCATTTGCGTTTGCTACTTCTTTACTTTACATGATGGGTGCAGATGGCGAATGGACCAAGAAGAAGTTGGACAACTGTTAGCAGTTATTGGTGGGACAGAGAAAAATGGAACGATTTATGTAGGTGGAAATAATGATGACATGTTTGGACGTGCCATTAAATATGTGAAAAAAAATTCAGTTAATACATTTTTAGCTGAAGCCGTCTAGTTTTAACACGCTCAAAAAATGTGTATTATGGTTAATTTAATCGATTCCTCATTAGCTGATGGTGAACCAGAACGTGAAGAACAAGAACTATTCGCTAAATTCTTACAGGCTTTCGATATTACGGAAGAACGTTTCAGACCTTTCTTCGAAGTCATCGTATTAAAAAATGATCGCTCTGTATTCATCAACGAAATTCACCTAAAATCATAGCCATATGTGTATTGCCACACACAGATCCTTGATATGCTCGAATCCATTTAGATTCGAGTTCTTCTGCAATTAAATAATATACGTTTAATAAATATTTTATTAGCTATAGCTATCACGTTCTAGTAGAGTAAGGTTCATTTTTCTTTTTAAATGACTTCCATCGTTTGGTGATGGTGTTCTTCCATATCGATTACTTTAAATTCATAGTTGTTAAATGAAACAGACTTCCCTTGTTGAATATCAAAGTTTTGAGTCAAAATCCAGCCACCAATTGTATCCATATCTTCTTCTTCTTCAATACCTTGTTCAATACGTCATTGACTTCATCATCAGTACCTTTAGAAATCCAAATATAGTGATTTTCATTTCTAATGATGCTACCTCATCTGCGTCAAATTCATCTCGAATTTCTCCGACGATTTCCTCTAGAATATCTTCTACGGTCACAAGACCAGCTGTTCCCCCATATTCATCCGTTAAAATCGCCATATGAATACGATCTTTCTGCATACGCAGCAATAAATTGTGAAGAGGCACTGATTCGAGTACTTGAAGAACGGGTTTTACATACGATTCAATCGTTCTTTCCCCCATGCCCTCTTCTTTGACAAAATCAGTTAAGATTTCTTTAATATTCACTAAACCAATAATCTGGTCTTTATCGTCCTCTAATGCGACAGGATAACGAGTATATTTCTCCTCTTTAACAATCTTTATAAAGCTTTCAATTGTATCATCCTTTGAAACGCTAACTATTTCTTTTCGAGGTACCATAACTTCTCTAGCCACACGATCATTAAATTCAAAGATGTTGTTTAGCATAGTTAAATTCAGATTGACGATTTCCGCCACTTTGTCTTCGGATAAAATCAAACGTAATTCTTCTTCACTATGAGCACCTTCATGTTCTGAAACAGCTTTTAAGCCATGTTAACTTTATATAAATGCTGAACTATTAAGAGCTCCAACAGGCAGTAACAATACCCGATAAAATAGAATAATGTAAGGAGCAATATAAAGGATCTTCTTGTATTTTTTAATAGCAATGTCTTTGGAGCTAATTCTCCTACTACAACATGGATAAATGTCAAAACGAAAATGATAATGCTAAAGGATATGAGATACTGATGCTCCCAAATGAAACTTCTCAAATAATAACCAATAAATGATAAGTAGTAGTTCTCCTAATTCATCCGGAATTCAACCTATAAAATCAATCTTGAATAATATAAACATAGATAATTCATCTAAGTTTGACATCACCTCTTTCGCTATATTCATTATTACTCCTTGCAATTAATTGATCAATACGTGTACTTCTTACTCGAATCACAGCAAATTCTGCTGCATCTAAAGCTAATCCAATTAAATTGCAAATATGACTAAGTTTAAAAATTCAATTAATTTCCTCAAATGCAGACGCTAAGGAAACACCTCCTATAAAATAAAGTTTGATCGATTTGTTTATTGAAAAGATATTTCTCTTTTATTTATTCGATAGATTGCCCAACCTTTTTTTAGTTTTGAATAGCTGCTTCTCTCACCGATGTATTGTAATTCCAGAAACAAAACCTTTACCAGTAAACGGTAAAGGTTTAAGTTACAAATAAAGACCCTTACCAATAGGCAAAGGTCTGGCTAACAACGTTAGGTTGCCAATAAAGCCGGAAGTGGTAAACTCCGTAATGACGACTTTATTGTAAAGCTACTCCCTTTAGGAGAACTATTCAACTATTGAATTCTATTATATATGAAGTCTAGAAGAATGTCAAAAAATTTTCTAATCTGTTAGTACCTCATATTTCACTACTTTATCTTAAATTTTCCAAATAATATTTCGTAATCGCCAAGTATTCTCTTACATAGGACTTCACTACAGCCAATCCAGGTGTTTTCGCAGGAAGACCTGTTATGGCTAACCCTTCTTTTTTCGCTATTAAACTCGCTCGATATAAATGATAATCATTGGTCACAAGCAATCCAGTTTGTAAATGACTTGGAATTAGTTTTTTTGAAAAGATAATATTTTCATAAGTACTGTAGACTTATCTTCTAGATGACTTTCCTTCATCCACCTTTAAAAATAAGGCTTCCATATTGCACCACTTCCGCTTTGATAATTTCATCCACTCTCATTTCCAATAACAAGCACCATTTTCATGATTGCTAGAAAACGGATAGCCAACGATTTGATTTCATAGTAGATAAAATATTTATACCGTCCGTTCATCTTCGTCCACAATAATGATAATCCATTTGTTTTAACTTTGGTGACTGCTTTGATACATTTTCATATGGATATACGCTATATAAATCATTCCGATGATTATGATACTACCTAAAATGACGCTAATCTTTCTGCTCACCCTCACACCTTCTGCTTTTTCTTTTCTATTATATTGCAAAACTTTTCTTTGAGCATAGAATAATTTGACTTTAAATCAAACTTATAATCAATAAAAAAGCCTGTAGAAAGTAACTACAACTCTCTACAGGCTTTTTTATCATTTGCTTACATAATTTTCTTTCATCATCTCATCATAAACCAATTTTCCGATTTTACTAATAATTTGACGGCTATCTTCCTGTGAAGCAAAGTCTTCCGTTAACACAGCTGCATAAACCGTTTGTGTTTCAGAACGAACAATGGCAATATCATGAGCCACTCCGCGAATATTGCCTGTTTTATTTCCTACCCTTACGCCTTTCCCCATTTGGCTTGGAAGTTTATCTGTAATCTGTTGCTGTTCAAAGATAAACAAAATCTTCTCCTGGCTTGCTTTTGTTAAAAAATCACCAGTATGTATTGCTTTTAAACAAGTTATCATATCAGTAGCTGAAGTCGTATTGTCACGACCATCCTTTAATGCTTTAAAATCAAACATTCTTCTTTGTAAAATCGTATTCGTAAATCAACTTGAATACACTCATTAATGTCATCAAAACCTAGTAGATTCATCATCATATTCGTAGCTGTATTATCCGAAATCGTAATCTCACGGTTGAATAAATCTTCGACTGTTAGCATCACTTTATCTGATAAAGTATGAAGAACCCCTGACTTCTCGAGTGATTTCAAAACGCGGAATCGTCAACGGCTGATTCAAATAAATTTGTTTTGTTTCTGCTTGACGATATCCTTCAATAATCATTGGAACTTTGATTAAACTTGCCGATTGAAAAGATTCATCCTCATGATAGGAGATGGACTCACCGCTATCATCAACTAAAATGGTACGCCATTAAATTTTTCTACAAGTTCTAAAATGTTTTTATGTTCGATAGATTGTAAACTCATATTATCCCCTTTTCCCCAAGTATCAGAGTGTCTATCCCCATACACTCTCTTCTACCATCATGAAAGATAGATTGGATATTTATTTTAATTTTTCCATTTACAAATAGTTCTAGTAACATAAGAAAGCGCTGGGTGCCTGGAGCTAGACACCAGTACACATCGAAAGTTTTATACTTTCTTATCTTTGAACAAAAAAAGGGATGCACCATTTTCTTTCGGTGCATCCCTTTTTGTTAATTAATAATGGCAAGAATACCTTCTTCATCGTCAAGCACTAATTCAATCCCTGAATATGGATCTCGATTTAAATATTCTTCCAGCCACATTCTTATTGCTTCGATCAAGTTTACTGTAATTAACACTTGTTTTCTTCCGTCTACATAAGCTCTGCAGAAAATCCATATTCACCACGCGCATCAGTTCCACTTCAACTTCTTCAGGCTTTACTTGCTTTTTCCGAGAAATATAAATGCATAATGCATTTATAATATCTTGTTCAGAAATAATTAATTTCTCCATGGATTAGGATCCTCTTTTTTCTTTTTGTCCTTGAAGTAGACGAAAATTTTGCGAATAACAGCAATAATCACTACAATCGCTAATACGTTCACAATTAATCCTAAAATGGAACCTAATACGCCCATATTGGCAACAGCTACCAAATAAGGTCATGAGTCCACCTTTAATAATACCTTTTCATTAAGCTGCCTTTATTAGTTGCTGTTGTCTTATTGTTTGTTGTAGCATCAGACTTTTTCGTGTCTTTGTTTTGAAAAAGTGAATTGTTATTAGTTTGATTTTGATTTGTGTTAAAGCTTTTCTTCCCAGACTTATACGATTTCGCATCTGCGGTTGTTGCATGGTCTTGGAAAACAAAGCTTCCAACAGGTGTGAGTGCAAGCATTACTGTTAGTATGGCTGCTATTAATTTCTTCATTTATATCGTATAGATCTTTCCTAAATGTAGTAAAGGTGATCCACCGTAATTAGACAAATATAGTATCACCTTTCATATCATTTTATAGTATTTACGTTAGAAAACAAAATAAGTTTCATTATTTTTTATTTTTTTATAATAGAATAATAGAAAAAAATAAGCGAAGATAAAATCCCTGCTTATTTCCTCTAAAAATATGATTAGTTTACACGAACTACTCGACCGTTGAATTTTTGAGCCCAATAGCCACTGCTCATATTGGCAATAGCAACACCTGTTGAACTTTGAGAACCGATAAATTTACCGCCTCCTAAGTAGATTCCAACATGGCCATCTGTTTTATACGTATTGAAGAATACTAAATCACCAGGTTGCATTTGATTAGTAGATACTTGAGTTCCAGCATTTTTCAAACTATCTGTATGTGCAGGAAGGCTTACACGTTTGACTGAATTAAATGCTACAGCTAGAGCAGCTGAATCATTTGCAATATCAGATGCTGTTCGTCCGCCACCAAATTTATACGTAATTTCCAGCCATTATATCCCGGGGCGATAGCCGCACTTATATCAATACTGAACAATAATGACTACAACCATGCCTTTAGTGGCAGTATCATTTGCTTTTTCATTTGTTTCTTCATTTGTTTCTTCCTTTGTTTCTTCATTTGTTTCTTCATTTACTTTCTTCATTTGTTTTTCATTTGTTTCTTTATTTGTTTTCTCATTAGTTGTATCATTACTAGATACATTCGTACTAGAATTTGAACTTGTTGTTTTGCCGCTTCACTTAACGTCTTCTGCTGTGCTGCTTGTTCTTGTGCAGCCTTTCTCTTTTCTGCTTGAATAGCAGCCGCTTGTGCAGCAGCAAGATCTACAATTTTTCCTCTGCTTTTTTAAATGCTGTTTGTAATGTACTTTTGCTTCTACTGCTGCAATAGCTTTCTAATTTTGTACTTTCGTTTTCAATTTGAGCTAAATGCCTTCTAACTCTACTTTTCTACTTTTAATTCACTTAGTTTGCCTTCCACTGTTGACTTTTTATCTGCTGCAAGCTTTTTTATCCGCTGCTTGTTGGCCTACTATTTTCTTGTCCGCTTCAACAATTGTAAGAAGGTCTTGATAATGTCAATGAAATCATGAGAAGCTTGCTGATCCAAATAATACTTCGATTACATCGACATTTCCAATCATTGTTAAAGAAAAAATGTTCTTTCAATACTTTCACGTTGCAATTTTATCTTCCAACGCAACAATTTCATCTAAATGGCTAATTTCTCACTTGTGTTTCTTTAATTTGCTCTTCTGTTTCGTTTACTTTTGCTCATTTTCTAACGCTTCATTAATTGTCCAACTTTTTTTCTAATGTTGCTTTGTCTGCTTGTAGCTCTTGAAGCATAAGTTGTTTGCGTCTCATTCAATTTGATTGAACTTCGTACGTTAGATTCAATAGAAGTTTCGTCTAAATAGATGGGATAACAAAAACACTCCCTAATCCAAGCATAATGGCTGTATTAATTGCAATTAATTTCTTTTTCAACTAATTCCTCAATTTCTTTAACAAATTTTCTATCCTACATTCTTTAATATTAGTGCATTTAGTTTGTTATTGCAATAGATTTCAAAAGGCATATGTAAATTGCCTTATTGGTCTATTCGGTGATTTCACATCCAACTTGCAGTATAGCATCATAACTTATCAGAACGATGTTATTTATATTACATTTATATTTCAATTTAAACAAAATAATGTATTTTTCGACTTTTTTCGCATTATTTTTATAAACAATTTATCCTATTTTTTCGACTAATTTTCATAAAACCCCCTTAATTCAAGTAAATTACAAATAAATTCCTCCTATATTATGGATTAAAAACTACATCATTATTACAGATTTTTTCCTACAATATTTAATAAAAAAAGACTCCCACCCACTGGCAAGAGTCCTTCAACTTACAACTTATCATTATTTTTTAAGCATTTTGTACACTTGGTCAACATCTTTATCACCACGACCAGATACTGTCACAACAATGATATCATCCTTTGACAATTCTTTCGCTAATTTAAGTGTGTAAGCAATGGCATGAGAGCTTTCTAACGCTGGGATAATTCCTTCTGTTTTAGATAATACTTGGAAAGCTTCTAGTGCTTCTTGACCTGTTATCGATATACCAGCACGATTGCTTTCTTTAAATAGCTATGCTCAGGACCTACACCTGG
>CALNYG010000006.1:0-44293 GCA_942490825.1 Candidatus Moraniibacteriota bacterium
AAAATTTATTCAAAAAGATTTTCTACCGATATGAATTTGAATGTTTATCTTACGATTTGGGAGCACAAATATAGAAATACTCCTGAAATAGCTATTTTAGATTTGATTCAAAAAGCTGATGGACTTATCAAGAAAGGGAAAAAAGTTGGTTTTGACATGATCCCTGCTAATCTATCGGATGCGAATTATGTTTTAATTGCAGATTTAAAAATAAAATATCCCGACAGTTTAGTTCTCATAAACGAATCTGAGATTGTAAAACAGTTAAAAAAAGGTAAAAGTAAGGCTGAAGAGCTTTACAAAGAAATGAAAAATAATCCAGACAAATTTAACAAGCTGACAAAAAACCAAGAAAAAACAATTAAAAAGGAGGTCGTTTTGAGTGGTAAAAAATTGATTGAAGCAATAGAAGGCAAGGTCGTTGAGACCGAAGAAGGCTTGATCATAACTGGAGATACTTTTGAGGTTAAAGATCTTAGCTTTTGCGCTATTGATCCTGAGAAAAAATATATTATTGAAATTTATGAGGTAGAAGAATGATTGTGTGTGGAATAGATCCGGGAATGCAAGGCGGAATCTGCTACATTCAAGACGGAAAAATTGTTCTTCTTGAGGACATGCCTGTTCTTGGAAAAGAGCTTGATAAAAACGAGCTTTATGAATTATTGTCTCTCTATCCTGAAACAACAATAACAGGAATTGAAAAACAAATGATGATGCAGAAGCAAAGAGGACAATACAAAATTGGTAGAAACTATGGAATTCTTGAAGCTTTTCTATTTGCAAACAACAAAGGTTTTACTGTAGTTTCGCCTCCAAAATGGAAAAAGTTTTGGAATTTGTTGAAAAAAGAAAAATCTGATTCTGTAAATCTTGCTATGCAATTGTTTCCTAATTCAAGTTTCAAAACTCCTCGAGGAAGGTTGCTTGATGGAAGAGCAGAAGCGGCTTTAATCGCGCTTTATGTTTATAAAGTTTATAATAAAAATGCTTGACTTTAGTTTATAAATATATAAAATAGTTGAGTCTTTATTTTAACAAAAAAAGGAGTTAAAAAATGTCAGAAAACAAAGAATTAAAAAAAGAAGAAAAACAAGAATTAACACTGGATAAAGCGGAAACCTATTTTATAAAAGAAATGGGTATACCTCCGCATGATCTTAAGATAATAAAAGATCAAATAGCCCCAGGTATTTCAAATGGAGATTTAGCATATTGTTTAAAATATGCTCAGGCATACAAGCTTGATCCTATTAAAAAAGAATTATATTTTGTTCCAGACGTTCAAACGTTGGAAAGGATAAAAACGGCAATGAATCATGGCTCACAAAGCATGAACCTCTGGTCGGAAGAAATGGAGCTAGGATTTTAGCGAGGCGAAAAGGATTGCTCATACCTGTTATTACTAAATCTATTATTAAGCCAGTTCCACAATTGATAAATGGGGTATTTGAGATGAAAGACGATTTAGTGTCGATTGCAATGTTGCCGATCGAATCATTGAGTCTAAAAAACGAAGAACTAAAAGATTTAGTAGAGCGTTATCCTGGGGGACTTATTACAGTAGAAGTTAAATTTTGTGAGTACTCGCAATGGAGAGTTGATAAACACACAAAAACGGAGCACGTAACTAAAGTTTTGGAAAAGCCAACCAACTGAAATGTTGGAAAAAGTAGCTGAATTTAAGTTACTAAAACAGGTTTTTGGCCTTGATGGAATAAATTCTTATGAAGCTGGTTTTGTTGAGGAAACACACAATAAGCCTGACCTTGAGCAGCTTATGCCAACTGAAAAACCTGTTTTAGAAATAAATCTTGAGCCGATCCAAAACACAAATGTTGAAGAAAAGAAAGCTGTCAACAGTGAGGAAGAAGCTTTAAAAGAATTGATTATTATTGCCGAGAAAAATGGGGTTGACAAAAAACAGCTTGCAGCAGGAGTAAGAGGCGGACTTCAAAAAGAGCTTGAAGATCTTACAATTAAAGAAATAAATTCAATTGTAAAAGATAATTTCGGAGGTTAATTATGAAACTTAAATTTAAGCTTAATTTTAACAAGGTTGAAGAAAAAAAAGGATTAACTTTTGACGAAGAAAAACACGAATACAAACAAGATGGAAAAGTTGTTAGAAGTGTTACTCAGATTTTGCAAGATACAGGAATTTCTCCAGATCTTTCAAAAATTGATCCTGGATATTTGAAATACTGCGCGGATAGAGGAACTGCAGCTCATAAGGCCGTAGAGCTGTTTTTGAATGGGAAACTTAATGAAGATTCTCTACATGGTGATATTGTTAACTATTTCCAATCATTTAAGAAGTGGTGGGCTATTGTAAAAGAAGATGGTTTTAATCTTGTCAGTACTGAAAAAAAGAATGTCGGAGATTTTAAAAAAAAAATTCCTGGGCGGGAACACTTGACGCTGAAATAGAAAAAGATGGTACAACATTTGTTGTAGATTTTAAAACAACTTCTCAAATATTACCTTCACATTTTTTTCAGATTGGCGCATATATGACTTTGGCAGGAGCTGAAAAAGGCTTTATTCTCAAACTTGAAAAAGATGGGAAAGAAGCAAAGATATATGAGGTCGATTCTGAGTATAAAGAAAAATGGGAAAAAGTTCTTAAAATTTATTTTTCAGATATGTCTGACGAAGAAAAAAAGAAGCTGGAAAAAAGCTTTCTAAAAATCAGATTGAAATTTCTGATATCGAAGGTAAGCAGTTAACAAAAACATTTATGGAGGATTTTCAAAGAGCTGAAAAATATTACAGTAGATTTCTCGAGAATCTTGAAAAGCTAAAATGTGAAGAAATTGAGGGTAAAGCACTTGCAGAATTTTTGATAAATGTTAAGGACAAAAAAGATATTCTAGCCGCAAATGAAAAATCTCTAAAAAAGCATCTGCAAGAAAAGCTTGAAAAGGACGGTGTCATTTACAACGGAATTTATAAAGATGTTTCCGGGTCAGGCTTCCAAATGAATCTTGCAAAAAGTTCTGTGAGAGTTTTTTGGGATGTTCCAGGGTTCATTAATGATCTTGAAAATGATGATTATATTGAAAAGAGCATGAAAGAATTAATTTTAAGTAAATTGGATAAATGCAAAAAAGAAACTGAAGTGCTCGGAACTTACAAGATTACAAAAATAAAAGCTCCTGAAAAAACTGATCCTGAGCCAGAAAAAATAGAGGTCGAAAAAAATGAAGTACCAAAAACCGAAGCTGTTAAAAGAGAAGAAATTAAAAAAGCTGATGATTCTGAGGATAATAAAAACGATGAAGAAGTTAAGCCCGAAGAAGCAGCAGTGAAGTACAGCATGGATGATTTACTTAAAATTGCCTACAAATACGGTAAAACTGGCTTTGATCTAAAGGATGCAGTTAAAGTTATTTCTGGAAAAGATATTAAGGAACTTACACAAGAAGACTTTAAAAGACTTATTGAAAAAGGATATGTTGAAAAACATATGTCTGGAGAAGCTGGAAAAGTACCAGGCAAAACTGAAAAGAAACACTTTATATGCACAAACAACAAAGTGCTTTCTGGAACGGTTTTAAAAGCTGTAGAGTTGTCAAAAGAAGTTTTCGGAGATGGTCTTAATATTGTTTCGGGTGGGAAGATGGCTTGTAGTGACAAGTTTTTTTCTTGGTTTAAAAAAGAAGGTTTCAGCAATGATAAAGAAATGGAACCTGCTGAATTTGGCAAAATGGTAAGACTTTTGAAAAAAGAAACTGAGAAAAACGATCAAGAAGAATTACAGTTTTAGTGTCTTTTAATTAAAAACTTTATAAATAGTTGACTTTCTTTTTATATGTGCTATTATTATAAGAGAGTGGATTTTCAACTATTTGATGGAGAATGTTATGAAAAATTTAATTTTAGTATTAGTAAGTTTAGTGTTAATTTCTTGTGGCGGAGAAGAGCCAAAAACAAAAGAAACAAACGACAAAGATGTAGAGGTTTCTGAAAAAGAAATTATGCCAGATATTATTGATACTATCTATTTAAGCGATTCTGACTCTGTAAGAGAAAATGAAGAAGATATTCAAAATGATGAAGATGTTAAAGACGATATCGAGGTCGAAGATATTGAATCTGACGCAGATATTGAAATCCAAGACGAATACATCACTCCTGAAAAGCCTGTTTACAAAGGCTTAAAAGAGCCTTACATTGATATCGAAAAATGGGATATTGAGAATGGCAGGATAGAGAGATATTACTTCTTTCCTTTAGAAAAAAGGACTTGTATTTTAGAGAAAAATATTATTTCTCTAATTTATGATGAAAACAGATTCATGATCCTGCACGCTGAAAATCTTGATGAAGATGTCACAAGGGTAGAAAAAATTGAGATGTGCTTCGATGGTGATTGTGTGACAGCAACTGAGTTTAACAAGTTTGATCCTCTATATTTGAAATTTAAATACAGAGGTGAAGAAAACAGTGATTTGATCCTGTATAATCTTTTTGACTTTAAAAAAGATAATAAAAAATACATTATCAAAACAGATCCTAAAATTCCTTTTGATTGTAAAATGGGAGCAGATAATGAGTAAAGATATCGTAAAATGTATTTATTGTAAAAAAAAGAACGTCTGCAAGCATTTTATTGGGTGGAGCTTTGATTTTCCTGCAAAAAAAAAGCTGACAGACGACAACAATTATATGACACATAGATGGAATGATGCAAAATATTGTTCCGAGTATGAAAACTGGGAATGTCGGGCAAATGGATGCGAAAACAGAGTATGTGAACCTGACATCTTATGTGAAGATTGTAGAGCGTTGAGAATGGAGGGCGAAGTTTATGATAACTGAATTAACACAAGGGGAATTTCTTCAGACAATGAGAAGAAGGAAATGTCAAACATCTGAGGAAGTTGCTTTTATTATTCGAGAAGCTAAATGGAAATATATACAGCTGCTTGAATTTGACCTTAAAGAAATAGAGCTGATGCAACTTATTAAGCTGTTTCCTGAAATAGAGTCAAAGGATTTGGTAAAATTTCACAAGGGAAAAAAATATGATCTTGATATGCAAAACAACGAATTATTATGGTTGTGGATGCGGAGAGAAAAGTGTTCAGGATTGACGCTTGGCAAAAAACTAAAAGTGAGCAATCAGACGATTTCCTTTTGGGTAACTGGGGCATACATTCCTCGAGTTGAAAAGTACAAGGATTATCAAAAGCTCCTTGAAAAAATTACAGACGGTTTTGTCAAAAAAGAAAATTGGAGATAATTTATGAAAAGCATATTGAACAAAAGAGTAAGTTTTACCGTTTTCGAGCTGCTACCTTATTTGAAAAGTTTGAGCAAAAAAGAGATTAATGAAAGAATATCTGAGCATATTTTTAAAGAACTTGATTCAGCAGAGATTTTTGATGTGAGCACCGGTTTTATTAATCCTATTGACATAACTGCTCCAGCTTGCACAGAACAGTTCGATAACTTCTTAGTTTTTTCGGTAAGGACAGACGAATACAGCTTCACCGCAGGGCAGAAGAAGCCTTTTTTAGAAAGAAGAGAGCAGGAATATTTGAGAAATAACAACTTGAATCATATTAATCCTTTTGCAAAAAAAGAGCTAAATGAAGAAGTTCATAAATATCTAAAGCAAAGAAATTTACCAAAACCCAGCTTTGTAGAATTTTTCATTGACCTTTTGGAAGATAAAATTGTAATTATGTCAACTTCTGCAAAGATTTTGAGCCGTGTAATTGGGTTGATTGAAAAAGCCTTTATGTGCAGTCCTGAGGTGATAAGCTTAAAGAAAAAACTTTACGAAAAAAGCAATGTGGTAGAGTTTTTGAAAGAGCAAAAAGATTATATGATCCTTGGTGAAAAGTTTGAAATAATTGGAACAAAAGGAACAGTCAAAACGAATTCTTTTATTTCGGCTGAAAAAGTTCTGGAGCTTGAAGAATCAGGATTGTTAACTGGAGCTGAAATTATGCTCAAACATGGTGAGGATGACTATTTTGTTTATCTTAACGACTCATTTCAAATGAAGTCTGTAAAAATGCCTCCGCTTTTAATTTCTGACACAGGATTGAAAGAAGCTGATAGAATGTCGAAGATAATGATTTTTTGGAAAATGATGAATGATTTAATTGACAAGCATATCTCTGAAAAATCGTAAAAAGATTTTTAATTAACCTTGAATCTTCCTGCTTTATGTTCTTCGATCAGAGCGCTTTCAATTTCTCCGTTTAAAAGCTTTAACATTTCGACAGAATCTTCACAAACATAAATAGCGTAATTATGCCACATCTCCAACATCAATGATTTTCTTGAAAAAAAATCTCGGGGGTACGCAGAAGAAGTAAGAATTTCATACATTTTTGATCGAAGATGATGATTTTTACTTTTTTGAAAAATTAAAACTTTTGACAAAAAAATCTCAGGCAAATTTACAGCTCGATAATTTATTAATAAAATATCTCGAAATTTTTCATTCGAGAAGGTTTCTGATTCAATTGTCGGATATTCGAGAATGTTTTCAAGTAAAAATTTTTTAAGCTCTGTTATGCTTATTTTTATGTATTTCTTAATGCAGATTGTTTTAAGCGGTTCGTTTTTTATAACAAACATATCTAAATACTCTGTAAGAATATAATCGAGATATGGAAAAATTGGATGACTTAAAAGTTTTTCTTTTATTTTTTCTGGGTTGTCTAGTCTTCTCCTTCTATCTGGGGGCAACAGCACTTTTAGAATGTTTCTTCTATATTTCCAGACAAGCGGAATTGCAACAGGGATTATAAAACCTAAAAACCAACCATATTTGTTAATTAAGGTAAGTATTTCTTTGTTCATTTTTATCTCCAGAAAAAACAGTGTTCTTTAAAGATACCTTAACTTTTTTGAAAAAGCAAAAACCTGGCTGTTTTTTACGCAGCCAGGAAAGGAATCAAAGCATGTCAGCTTTGAGGGGAGTTTGAAAATTGTTCAATGTGTTTTTCAAGACAAGTTACATAATCATTTAAATTGCGTACGTATGTCTTGTTCCTAGACATCCATTCAAGCAACTTATCATATTTTTCTGAATAAGTATCAGAATCTTCAATTTTTATAAGTTCGGGCTTAAAAGGAACCAAACATTGATGTTCTGGAATAGTTGTTATTATTTCAGGTTTTGTCACACAGCCTGAAACCAAAAACAAAAGTAAAAGTATTTTAATAATCTGAAAGTTCACTTATCTTCTCCCACACTCGTTTATCATCGCCAGTTTTTTCAAAATTTTTAATAATTTCCTTGCTTTCTTTTAAGTTTTTTTTAAGCTCTTTATCATTTATAGCTTTTTTTCTCAACTGCATTTCAAGAAGTTTTGAACTAAATTTATAGTTTTTAAGCCTCTTTTGAGCAAGTTCTTTTTCTTTCTCTTCATTTTTATACTTTTTTTTATAGTAATGTTTTTGAGAATAGAAAAACATTGTAAAAAAAGCTAAGACAATAATAACTCCTAACAATATTTGAGTTAGCATTAATTCAACCTCTGCTGCTCATCTTCATCTTTGCCGAATGTAGTTTTTTGATCTTTTTTTTCAATTCGCAGTTGCACTTTTGAGTTCCCGATATAAACCAAAAGTGACAAGAAAACAGTGTGAAGAATTGCGGGGGCTTCGATTGTTTTGCCTTCCTTGATTGCTCCCCAAAGAACAAAAACCATGATCACAAGAAACGTTACAACAGCCAATATTCTCCCTAGACTTACTTTTTCACCATCTTTAAAAATGTTCCACATAACTCAACTCCTTTTTTACTTTTCAAATTTATCCAGCCCAAGCCAAAGTGTTGCATGAGCTTCACCGATCAACGAAAAATTTCGTTGAAAATATATTAAATTCCTTTCATCAGAAATATCTTCATCAAACTTATAACGCTCAAAATCAAAACGAACCTTTTCTTGAAGTTTTTCAAGCGCATCTCGCATTTGCTCTTTTGTGCAACTTGCGTATTTCGTTTTGAGAACAAATTCGGTTGTCGCTAAAACTACAGCACTGTCAAAAAGACTTTCTTGTTCTTTTTTAGTTGTTATTTTCATTTTTAAGCCTTATTATAAAGTGATTGTTTTGGGTCTTTTGAAGCGTAAACTATTTTGTCACCTGGTGATGTTAACGGAAAAGTGTTCGCTGTTCCAAGAGCTGCACTTGTTTCCGCATATCCAGAACCTGTATTAACAAATCTATTCCAGCCTGTAGTAGAAGAATAGTTTGTTCTCAAATACAAAGATCCGTTAGTGACACATTCTATAACTCGGCACTCATACCCATTTACATTTTCAGTTATTAATTTAAACGATCCTGAGCTGATTTCAAAAGGTGTGTTCTCAAGCTGTCCGGAGCTGATAGTCCTTTCGTTCGCTAAAGCATGCATCTCGCCTTTAAAATAAACGGTCGGTGTGTAAACTTTTGTAGATGGATTATAGGAAAAAGCTTGGCTATCAACCCGCTGATCTGGCAAACGGTTTAGTTCGGATGTAAGTTGTGCTATTTCTGTATCTGTCAACGCTTGCTTGATAACAAGGAAATAATAAAAATTTCCGTAAAAAGGAGTGTTGTTTGAAGCAGCAAAGAAAGAACCTAAAGCCATGGCATAGTTTATGTTTACAGCTGCTTTGCTAGAAAAATCTGTTGATCCGATACTTGTTCCATCTTCAAAAAAAGTTATGTCCCCGTCTCTGTCTGCTGTGTATCCTACTGTTTTTTCTTTACTTAAAAAGTCCCCACTATGAGATCCTGAGCTGAAAGTCGTACCAGAAATATACGCTCGAAGTTGTAGAGCTGTTGTGTAAAACAATGGGAAGTTTGACGCATTATAACCTAATAGACCCATTGTCTGGTCCTTTCGTGCCTTGAAATTAATTTGTCCTAAGATTGTAAAGTCAGACAAGCCTATATCTAAACTGTTCATATTTAAACGAGCAGATCCGTCAAATAATAAACCAGAATTACTTAATAAAGTTCCATTCTGAGTTGTGGAAATAGAATTAATCTTATCCTGAATACTCCCGCTTCTGAAATCACAAAAAATTAATACTTTCCCTTCATTTATATAACGTTTTAATATACTCACCTTCTTAACCTCCCTTATTGCTTCACAAGTCTGCCTATCTGGTTTATCGCAATCGTTCCCCCAGTTGCAGAGCCAGTTACCAAAACTTCAATATCCATACCTTCAGTCAATGGTGCTGCATCGTCGAAATCGAGGGCAAGATCTACACTTGCCACAAACTCGCTCCCATAAATCCAAGCTTTTCCCGGGTAACTGAACCTTGTCACCGTACTCTCCTTCCAAGATATCTATGTTAAAACTTTTAGGATCGAATCCATAATGTTTCACGTTGTTTCATAGCCTTCTGTAGGAACAATAGAAACTTTATCTCCGTATCTACCTTCTAGAATATCAATATTTTCTTAAGATGAAATTCCTCAACTACAAAAGAACTTTGATAATCATTCCAGCCGCCAGATGCGCCTACAATTTTATCGACAATCTTGTCTGAAAAAGCTTTGCTCTCATCTGTTATTTTTGCAAACTCTGTTTTGAAAGTATTCAAATTTTTTGGTTCTTTTTCCATCATAATTTTATTCGCTTCAACCTCAAGCCTCTCAAGCTTTTCTACAAAAGGTTTTACCAAATGCATGAATTTTTTGTTTGGAAAGTCATGTATCAGATGGTGTTTGAGTGGTAGCTTGTCGACTTTCGGATCTCCAGTCTGTGGGCCATCAGCAAAAATATTTAATATTTTCTGTTTCAGCCCAGCACTTAAACTTTTTTCTTTTTCAACTTTATCTTTATTTTTATTTCTATTTTTAAATCCCATAATTATTCTCCTTATATTGAACCTTCATTAACCCATAAATCACGCGCGTTGCTGCGAATCACTTAACACATATTTAAACATAAGTCTTTTTGTTCTATACTCTGCTGGAAGAAAAACAAACCCGGTATTATCAACTTCACTTGCATTACCAGTTATTGAAGTTGTAATATCTTCCCAACCAGTATCAGCAGTATCATCAGCAGTTGAGTCACCAGTTGACCAGATTGTCATTGTCACGCCACCAGAATTAGCCCATTGAAACGATCCGGATTTTCTGTGTTCAGTATCCCAAATATATCTATAAGTTCCTGCTGCTTCATTTGCTTCGTCAACTACATGCTGTTCATAAGAATTCTGAAGAGTGACAGGATTGTTTTCTTGTATTATCTTGGCTTCATTTACAGTGTCAGCATATTTTTCCTGCTCAATAACTCCAACAAGATAAGTGTCACCACTAGCGAACGGATCTGTAACACCCGCGGCAGTTATAACATTCGCAGCACTTGTTAACTTTACACCATTAACTCCATTAAGAAGTGTAACAGGGTCGCCAGATGCGGGAAAAATCATTATATAAGCAATCTCACAATTTGCGTCTGCCAATGTGAAAGAAAATCCAGTTCCTGTTATTGTCACATTTGAAGTGTATGCAAACGTGCCATCAGCTGGTGTTTTATGAGTAACCTGATTTACAAGAGGACTTACACCTCCACCACTTTGAAGTTCAGCAAGAATATCTTCAAGCGTTTCTTGAGAAGTTTGCGCAGTTCCTGTTTTAAAAAGCTTTACAGTTATTGTGTAGTCAACAGAATGTCCAAAAGGAATTGAGAGAGTAATATAATCAGCTTTTGCAAGTGAATCTTCGTTTTCAATTTCTACTAAAGCCCAGGTGTCGCCAGCCGTTACAGCTCCAACAACGACATTCGCATCTGCCGCAACTTTCTTTTCTTCCGCCCAAAAAGAAACAACTACTGTATGACCAGGCATGTCATTACCTGTTGCCTGATACATAAGAGCTGCTTTTCTCCAGCCATTTACCCAGATTTTTTGATTTGTCTCAGGATCTTGAAGAACACTTTGTGTCACTGCTCCTGTTATTGTGCCAGAATAAAGAGAGTTAGAACCTCGGTCTCTTATAATGTTATTACTCACATCTTTTACGAAATCTTTCATAATTTTACCCTATTTCAAATTATTAAGTATAAAGTTGTACGTTGCTTCTGAATCCTTTTACAATACCGGGATCGTACCCAACTCTTTCGTGCGCTGTAAAACTATACGTTGCACCGCCAAGAGTGTTGATGTCTGCAATTATAGTTTCCTTTTCGCCTTCGTCTGCAAACGTAACCTCAATTTCAACTATATTTGATCCCCCGGTTGTTCTCAAAATAACACTTACAGAAGTAATACTTGCTAATCCTTCCAGTGCTGTTTTTATAGTAGAAGCAGAAGCATTATACGCAATTGTTCCAGTGCTGTTTCCAGCGTGTTTTAAAAAGAAAGTTCCAGATCCTGTGTTAGCATCAAAAACGATCCTCTGCTTATCAAACATCTGATGTTTAAAAGATGCATTAGAAGTAAAATTCTTAAGCCAATAACCTGCATTGTCAATCGGTGTAAGAGTAGCAACGTTTATTTCTCCAGCATCAATGTTCGATGTTCCTGAAACAGTGTTTTCAAGGAAATAACCTTTCGTATTTGTTGTAATTAACCCTTTACATAATGCGTTAACTTTTCCATCATTAAGAGATTTTAAGAACACAGGATCTCCTGCCGTTGCGGCAATATTTGAAAAAGTAAGAGTGTTAATTACAATATTATTATTGTTGCCATTTAAACCAATCATGTAATTATCAGATGTCCAAGCATCAAGAAAATCAGGGTTTGACATTGTGATCAGAAACGGACATATAAACTCTGTGTTTTCAAAATCCCAGTGAAAAAGCCAAGTGTTTCCTGCTCCATCGTCATCAATTTCAAATTCAAGCTGCAAACTTGCGGAAGTAGAAATTGCCTGTAACTCAAAAGCTTTGTTTTTAAAAATAGAAGAAGCAGAATCAGTAGAAATGTAGTGAGTTTCATCGCTTAGTTTAATTATTCCTGATCCGTTAACAGGGATCTCAGAAACAGCTTTTGCAATTGTTTGAAAAGGAGACCCACTTGATGACCCATCATTTGAATCACTACCAGTTGATTGGTTTACGTAGAATTCAACTTCTAAACCTGCATCCAGATAAGCAATCCAATCAGAAACTAAAGCCCAAAACCAATTAAATTCTTGATAATCTGGTTTATATCCAGTTGCACCGCTTGCAAATCCATTCGTTTTCCTTGCGCTTGAAGGCTCGCTTGTCGCTCCAGTTGCAACCCATCCTGGTATACTTGTAGGTTTTGTCATTTTTTACACCTATTTAATTTTTTATTTTTCCATCAAAAAGCCCTACATTAAATCCTTCTGCTGTAGGGTCGTCATTCCAGCCGAACCATCCGCTTTCACGCACAAATCCAATTCCTTCAAGCTCAACACCTGCTGAAAGGCTGTTTTGAATTATATCAAATATTTCTGATTGAATTTCTGCAAGCAAGCCGGTGTTAATATATATAAGAATTGTTGCAGGATAAAGCGGTATAATTTTTATTTGGCTGGCATTTGTTAAAATTTTTGTTACATCATAAACATCTGTAAAAGAGCCTTCGGAGGAATTTGCAGCAGCTTGACCTTTTAACAGCACTTTATATACCGCATCCGACACATTTTCTCTTTTTTTATTAAGGAGTTCTCCAATAACGTCCAATTGTGTACCATCGGAAAGGTCAATGTCGTACTTTTGATAAAGTTTATGAGCTGCGCTTTCAATTTCTTGTACTTGATTAGTTGAAAGAGCATGGAGAAAACCTTTTACAGTTTCAGAGCCTTTATATTGCCACAACAATTTGTTCTCAGAATCACTTTCATAATCAAGATTTTCTTCAATTGTTGTATTATAATCTTTTATTTCTACCGATCCAAAAATATAAGACAGATCTGCTGTTTCATCAACAGGATCTTCTCCACCAGCCATAAAAAACACCTGATTGCCATTACTGACACCGGCCATTCCTTGTCTATCAATAGAAGCAGAAAAGTCATATTCATCAAAATTGACGAAGTCGGTTGTTATAAAAAGCTTGTCATTAAATGTTCCGTCTGTTTTTACACCGCCATATATCCAAGCTTCTCCATTATGGTCAACGATTGTTTTGTTCGTTATATTCATCGGGTAAGCAGTTAAATCAACCTCTGTTTCTTCTGTCCAGTTTGTAGCATCAGTGCTCGACCAGACATCAGTTAGATCAGTTGTTGTGTCTTCATTATAACCGCCCATAATCCAAAGCTTATTACCAATGACAAAAGGCTTGGCATTTCTATCAGGAATTTGAGCATTTCCATTTGTTACCCAGGTAATGCCGTCCGCGCTTTCATAAACAGGCATGTCAGCCGGATAAGTAGTGTTTGTAACATCATAATATCCGATAATCCAAAGTTTGCTTAAAAATGAAACTAGACAATATTTTGATTGTCCACCAATTCCGAAAGGATTAGACTGAATATTTGTCCACACACCAGAAGTATCTGTTTGTTTGTAGACATTCCCAAAGTTTTGACCAGTTGCAAAAAGTGCGATGTCGGTTCCATCATCAAAAATATCACAGGAAATTAGCTCTAAAAAATCTATAGGCGACAACTCTTCTTGAGTCGATCCAAAATCAGATGTTTTAACCAATTGATCTAAATACCCGAAAGCATCTTTTCCACCTGTAAAATATATGCCTAAATTATCAGAATTATATCTGGCAATACCATTGTAAGTTCTAGGCAGATCAAGAGCTAAATTTTCTATAGCAAGTATCTGCTTATAGGCTATTTTATTCTTAATCTTATTTATAACTGTCATGAGATTGTAATCCTTGATGTATCCCATCTCGATAGCTCAACATTTCCACCATTGCCATCATCAATTTCAATGTTGTTATCGCTTGATGGCGAAGCGGCTGTACCAGCTTTTAACAAGGTAATATCTGTTATACCTGGTATAGTTGAAATTATCGCCATAAGTGAATTGTAACCATAAACAACAACATCTTCTCCTACTCCAAGATTGTTACCCCAATCAACAATAGCTTGTTTTAAAGTTGCATCCCCTGGATAATCAGAGGTTGTCGTAAGTGTAAAAGTAACATATATATTAATTAAATCAGGAGTAGAAAAACTTATATCTTGTGCTACCCCCTGCTCATCTGTGACGCTTTCTGTTATTGCTCCATATGGTTCTATTCCAGGAGGCATACTGTCAAGAATTGCATTTGCTATTTCTGTTTTTTTGGTAGCACTTAAGGAATCAGAAGTATAAACAAAAGCCTGAAATGAACTTGCTGGTTGTCCTGATGCAGATGTAACTTTTGTTCTGTTTGAAATTACTTTACATGTTTGAATAACTTGACCAGCATCTGTTTCAGTATCATTTAAATCAAGTATTGCAGCTCTTATTGCTCCATTTGTTCCAGAGCGAGAAGATGTAAGCTTCGTAAGCCTTCTCTCTCTTAATTCAATGTCTGTTTCTTCTTCCCTTCCGACAGAGGCATCTAAGGCATTTGTAACACTTGTGATGTCGGGATCAGGGTTTATTATAGTGTTTATGTATCCAGCATTTCCAACGATAGCACCTTTCTCTGTTGCGGTTACAGTAACGTCAATAGTGCCCCCGCCTGGAATTGTAACATCTTCATCAGTCTCAAAAAGGTTGTCCGTGCCTTGTACCCCTATCAAAAAACCCGCAGAAACTACCTTCCCAGGTGATCCAGTTATTGTCACGGTCGAAGTTGAATAAGTGCTCGCTAAAGGCTTCATATTTATTATTGCAGCAATGAGTTTAAGCGCATAACCTTCAGCCGAATTAGGATCAGCAGCGTTGTAAATGTCTTCAAAAAGTTCCCAAATCGAAGCGTGTTTGTCCGCAAAAATAGAGATTACTTGTCCAAGAACTGTTTCGTCAGATAATGTCAAGTTTGGAAAAATTGCCAAAAGATCATTTTTTATCTCGGTTTTTATGTCAGAAAGTCTTTTTAAATTAAACCCTGTTTCAGTTATTCCAAAAGTCATCAACTTGCCTCTCTTGTAGCTTTTAAAATCTCATTGTATTCAAGAACACCGTCAACAGTTGTAGCCGTAAAAACAACAGATAATTCTCGAGTTGTTTTATCAACTGTTAAATTAAATATTGTAATTTCGATTATTCCTGGAGTGTTCCGAATGACTCTTTTGATCTCACTTGTTATTATAGCATTGCTAGGATTTTTTACAAATATTTTTTCAAAATAGTCTATGTATATTGTTTGATCAAGAAACCACTCCCCAACAAAAGTTTGCAGCCTTTGTTTTAAATTTTGCCCTATAGCATCTTTTCCGGAAAGGGTTTTTATAACTCCGTTTTCTTCCTCAAGTTCCCAAGTGTCAGGGTTTAAATATAATAAATTCATTTAAATCTCCGTTGAAGGTGGTAGTTTTACCTTGTTGCACTGTGTTGTTGCTTTTTCTGCATTCCAAGTTGTAAGTGTAGTACTTGGAATACCTACACCAGTTAAGGCAGCATCCAGAGCCGTCCAAATAGAGGTTAAGACCGTGTCAAGTGTGCTATACAGAACCGGGTTGTCTGTCGGATTGTTTCCAAGACGAATTTGTTTTCCAGTTGTGAGAGCTTTTATATCAACATGCCCTTCTTTATTATGCAGTTGCATGTCTGAAGTAGAAAGACCGGATAAAGCTTTCGGGAAAGAATTAAATCCAACAAGAAAAAAAGCGTCTGTTAAATCAAAAATTCTGTTGTCTTCTGGATCAAGCTGCGCTGTTCCATCACTACTTAAAAATTTTTCTAAACTTCTTTCAGAAATAAAAATAGCTCCTGTTGCCCCTGTTTTGACAGGGATGTTTATAAAAGAACTGGCGTCACCTCCCTGCAAAGTATGCACTGGAACATTAACAATAACAGGTAGCTTAACTTTTGTTTCATCTTCAAACACACTTTCCATAAGTGGAATAACTTCAGCTTTTTGTTTTGCTGCATCATAGCTCTTTATTTTTCCGGGTAAGCAAGTATGGACATCTAGTAATCTTTTCTCAACATAGTATTCAATAATTTGATCAAGTTGTAAAACTATTTCTTCAGGTGTTTTAGTCATCGCTGCTTTCTCCTATTACATACCAAGAATTTCCGTGCGTGTCGCCTGTATATATCACTTTTTTTAGAAGAACTTCACCTTCAAAATTATTGCTTTCTATTTTTACTCTACGCATCGGATAATATTTTCCAGGAAGAATCAGAGTCTTAAATTTAACACCTTTTTTTCTTCTTGTAACTGATCCGACTAAACCTGTTTCAGGTGTAAGCAAAGGGATCTGAGTATTAAGAGCTGTGTTGTTGTAAAATATTTCAAGCTGATTATTTGTTATCTGATAACTTGCATTTACTTTACTGAGAGAGTCTTTTAAAAGTTTGTCACCCATGCCGAAAAAAGAAAGTCCGTTTACTTCCTTCCCCTGAAAAAAGTCTACAGCTCCTTTAATAATTGTTGCTCCAGCTTTTTTAAAGTCGCTTAACAATTGTTTTCCAGCTTCTTTGAAGTTTACATTTGCATTAAAAGTTTTTGAAATGCGGACATCTTTTAAAACATTCAAACCATCAGAGCATTCAAAAATAGTTATAAAATCAGTCTCTTTTTTTTCCGTCCAAAGTCTGGCAACATCAAAATTTATAATTTCTCCAAACTCTTCTTCATATCCCGCTTTTACAATAATCGCAGGTTTTTTCAAACTTTCAAATTGATCTCTTCTTAGTTTAGAAAGGTTGTAGACAGAAACACGTCCTGAGTTTTTTGCTTTTCCAAAAATGTATCGGCAATTAAAAGCGATTCTTAATCCAGAGATCGAAAGCGGGAAAAAACTATCATCAGCTTTATCATAAACAATCACTTCACATTTTCTTTTAAAAAGCAAAGTCATTTTTAAACCTCAGCATAAACTAAAATAGTATCTTTGTTTATTGTATCCTCGTCAGGATCTACAGGCGGATTTGTCAAAGGAACAACGAACAAACTTCCCTCAGGTTTTGAGTCATCTGCTACCAATTCAAGCAGCGCTGAGCCTTTACAAACTTTCAAAGCTTTTCCATAAATCAAGTTTTCACCATCGGAATTATAAAGGTCAAATATCCATTTTTTTGCTCGATTATTGTACTTTATTTCAAAAAGAAAGTCCGCTTGATTTAAAACAACATTGAAACTGTAAAAGCCTTCTATGTTTGTCAAGTCGATTTTAAAATAAGTTCTAGCCATATTATTGCGCCCCTATATCATATAGAACACTTGTCAATTCTTCTTTATCAGTCAAACTTTTTTTAACGTTTCCACCTGTTTTTACTTTATTCTGGGCTTTCTTTTTATCATCTTTCGCCAGTTTTGTGTTTTCAATTTCAGTTATTTTTGAAGAAATAGCACGGATTTCTTTAAATGTGCAACTAAATCTAAACGATTTTCTAGTGTTCTTATCTCGGGGCATTGTTATACTTTCTAAAACTGCATTCTCGTAAAGATCAAGAGTTGTTTCAACAGTGCAAAGATATTTGTTTTGATGTATTTCCTCAAAAATATCGTACGCTTTTTGAGAAGGCTGATCCTCTTCGTCACTTAAATTATAAGTCGTAATTTGAAAAGGAAATAAAACTAAATCAGATACAAGCCCAGTTAAGCTTACAGACCGAGCATCATTTTTTATATTATCAGAAAAATTAGAACCTTCTTCAACTTCATGATCAGTTACAGTACTTTTCCTGGTGTGATTTTCTGTAAGAGTGCAATCAACAACAAAAGCATAAGTAGTAACTTCAGACTTTTTGTATTTGATTATTGTTCTTTTTTTCTGAGAAAAAAGCTGCGAAATGCTCATATATTACCTCTTTTTCGGACTTGATAAATTTGTTTGGGCTGAGTAAAGTATCTGATCCATTTTGTTTTGAAACATTTCTCCCAATTCTACAGGTGAGGCATTAACAGGATTTTGCAGACTTATGTTAACATCGCCGACACTTACGGAAGAAGAATTTGAAACAGGTAGTGAGCTCGGCATAAAAGGAGTCGATTCGGGAATAAATCTATTTTCAACAATATTCTCCATGCCTACGGATGCTTTAAGATTCTTTAAAGCTCCTGCAAAATCACCCTTAAAAAGACTTTGAAAAGCTTTTCCAAAAGAAAAAATTTCTTCTTTAGTCTTTTTTAAAAAATCCATCAGTTTTGCCCATAAATTATCAAGATTCGTTCCAAAAAAACTTAGAAAAAAATTAGCAAATTCAATCCAAGCATCTCTGAACAGCATCCAAGCTGCTCGAAATTCCCCAGTAAAAAGAGCAACAATACTCGCAACTAGTTTCCCTATTACTCCTAATTGATCAAGCCATCCTTTTAGAATCGGATTTCCTTTTGCCATCTCGCCAATCAAGGACTTTCCGCCTGCAAAATACACATAAATATCTTCCAGAATTAAAAGGAACGCAGACAGCAAAGCTCCCAAAGCGATCCAGGTTGCAATATTGATTAATTGTGCTCCTGTCATTGCCACAAGAACAGCATGAACTCCCATTAAGGCCAAATAAAGACCATGAAAAAAGCTGATAATTCTTGTCGCAATAAGAATTCCAATATAAGAAATGAATAACTTGAAAACAAAAATAACTGAGTCCATGTGATCAATTAAAAACTGAACTGCTTTTATAACATTTTTAAAAAAACCAACAATGTTTGTTTTAATTATTTCTTTGTTAACAGCTAGCCAATTTGTAAAATCAACAACAAGTTTTTTCGCCTCTGGCAACAAATCTTTTCCAATAGTAGCAGCTAAAAAATATAGATTATCTTGTAAGATTGATACTAAACCACCAATTGTTTTTGATTGTTTAATCATCAAATTAAAAAAGCGGCCGCCTTCGAGAGTAGAGTTTTTTAAAGCCTGAGCAACTGCATCAAAACTCACCTCTCCCTTTGAAATCATTTCTTGAATAACTTTTGTACTCTTGCCTAGAACTTTGCTGAGTTCTTCCAGCATAGGAACTCCGGCTTCTGTAAACTGTCTAAGCTCCTGCCCTCTTAGTTTGGTGGCTGTTTTAACCTGTCCAAGAGCAAGGATAAGTTGAGGCAATTTTTCTCTTCCTACACCAGCCGCAATGTTGCCTAGCATTTCTAAAGAAGGAATAACTTTGTTAACTTCAAACCCCATCGCAAGAAGTCTTTTCGCGCCTTCTGCGGTTTCTTGAAATTTAAAAGGAGTCCTCAAAGTTAATTCACGCAATTGCCCCATAAATTTTGCAGCTTCTTTGCTGTTACCGATCATTGTCTCGAAGGCAACATTTAACTGTTCCATTTCATTAGTAGCTTTAAAAATAAATCCAGTTGTCCTTTGAAAACCAAAAGCGACCGCAAGCGCACCTAGAGCGGAATGAACCCCACCCAAACTTTGCTTCATTTTATTTAAACCACGATTTATTTTACCAAGTGCAGCATCATCCGCCTTAATTCCAATCGATATAAATAAATCTTGCAAACTTACCATTTATTACCCCTTTTTGCTTTTAGACTCTCTTTCTTTTTCTGCAAGCCATTCTGATTCATATTTATAATCTAGAATTTCATTGCAGCGGATAACATCAACATACGACCAATTCTGATCAATATCGTGCATGCTTGTTGCTTTGTCTTCCATAATCAGCCGCCAGAATATCCACTCTTGTAAAATATCGTCAGGAAGTTCCGCTAAATTGCTGGGTTTTTCGCCTTGCCAAGCAGGCTTATACCGTTTACGAAACTCCCGAGTTTGAAATTTTTAAAAGCCTCCTTAAAAGCTTCAATTGTAACTTTTTCAATATCCGCAAAATATTTTCCAGCAAAGATTGCATCAAAGTTATCGACAGCAGAAAGCATGGATCCACCTGTTGCGGTCTGTACAAAGACAGTGCTCAGAATTTCATCTTGTAAATATTCGATTTCTTCATTGCTGAGAGTTTCAGAGAGAGAATTTAAAGCGTTCGCTAAATCAATTTTTTCCAAGATGTTTTCTTCATCCGCATTTTCTTTTACAAGGTCGTCAGAAAAACTTGACCCTATAACTTTCAACAAATGCTTTCCCAAACGAATCTTTAACCTGTGCAAACGTCTAGCTCCCATGGGTTCAAAGATATAAGTTCTGTCGCCAATTTTAAAAGTTGATTCCTTCATTTTTTTCCTCACAATTTTTCATCAATAAGAATTTTTATTTAAGCAGGTAAATAGGTGTCGAATTCACCAATAAATTCCCACTCATATTCACTTGCCATCTGTTCGATTGTAAAATCTGGATCTTTTTTCAAAACAGCAGAGGACATACTAAAAATACCACCTGTGTTTGTTGTTGCCAGAACAGGAAATGTGTCAACGAGCTGAATCGCCGCCGCAACAATAGCATTCTGCGGATTCCCCTGTTTTAAAGTAACTTTTATTGATCCAACTTCGTCAGACAGAACGGAGATAGTTACAACTCCGTTCGCGCCCTGGTTAACATCGTGCTTGTCTCCAGCTTTGCTCCCCTCAACTTTTTCAAAATCGATCGGAATACCAGCAACATTAGAATTACACTTTTTATGATTAAAAACATTTGCCATAATTATCTCTCCTATACAACTAGTGTTCCTGTAAATTTGGTTGACTCAATCGCTCCTGCAAGATCGGCACTAAAAGCAAGACCGTTATATTCTCTTGCAGCTCTATCAACTGCGCTTGTATCCTCTCTGGAAACGGTTGTTATTTTGATACTACCTTCTACCAAGCTTTTTCTCTTGACACCCTCGTTATAAAGTGTACTTCTTACAGAAGCCTCATAGCTTGCAATTCCAGGATTTGTAAAAGGAATTTTTTCGACATTTGTTTGCATGTTAAAAACATTTTCCTGAATTTTTGCGATCAAATAATGCTTGGTTCTGATAATATCTCTCTGCTCGCCTGATCCAGATTTCTGACCACCTTTTGCAACAACTTGACCACCAATCTCAACTATATAACTACAGTTTTGAGCTTCCAGGTTGGTTACCGCTGTATCACTTAAAGTATCCGCTGTAACTGACTGAAGTTTTCTTCCTTCCCAAGTTATCGATCCTGGAACACGAGGAAGGCAACGACCAGAAAGCGCACTCTGTGCATAGTCACTGTTTCCCTTGTAAATACAGAAACAGTTTTCATAGCTGTTTGCTTTTATAACTGCTGTAATACAAGAAGTCGAAGTTGTCAAGCAAGCTGAATCAGTTGTGAGAATAGAAAACATCTTATTCAAAGTTGCCATAACTGCCGCAAGAGCTTCGATATCGGATTGATCACCTGCGGTTTTCAGAGTTGTTTGCAGATCGTACCAGTTATCTTGTACAGCTCTTACCGCTGCAAGTCCAGCCGTCCAAGTCTCTGTTGCAGAACCGTATTGGTCCGCTGTGACTGTTACAGAAGAGACTCCGCCTCCTGAAAGTCCTGAAACATCAACGCTGAATGTGTCGAATGCTGTTGCAGCGTCAGCACCGTCAAATTCAACTGTGTAGCTTTTTGAAGCGACATTTTCAGTAACTGTAACAGATGTAACCCCTGAGATTGCTTCAATTGCTGTTTCAATTGCTCCAGCAGCCGCGTCAAATGCAATTGCAGAACTGACAGCCGTGCCAACTGTAATAGTATAAGTTCCAGATGTTGCAACCGCATCAAACACATAAGTCCACTTTGCATTTACGTCAGCTGCTTTTCTTCCGACATAAAAATATTTTGGCGAAATTTCCTGACCATAAAGATCAAGAGCCATCAAATATTCTTCGTCTGTTTCACTTGCACCATCAGCCAACATTGCAGCAGGACTAGTGTAAGTTCTTACACGTTCGGAAACAGGGAACCAAGTTGGTTCTCCTAGAATCATTGGTATTCCAAAACCTTCTGCGGTTGTAAATGCAGAAGTAATAGTAATCTGTACACCTACAACACTGTCAAGAGTTTTTCCCATTTTTACACTCCATTAACTATCTAAATCAATATTTATTGTTTCTTTCAACTCGCTTCCGTTATCTGCTGTAAAACTTGCCGAAATATTAAGTATCCTAATTTCTTCGACATTTTCGTCATATTCTTCCACATACCCCAAATTAAAACTTACTTGTGCCCTTCTTTCGTAGCCGTTTGGAAGTAAATTTGTTAGATCTTTTGGACTTTCTGAATTTCTTAATTCAAGATTGGATTCTTGCAACGCTTCTTGAAAGTTTACCAAATAGACCGAATTTGTCAATTTTTGTAGATACTCCATATGCTTATTATCTGCATAAATATTCACCGACAATGTAAAGATTTTTCTAAATTGCAAAGTCCAAACATCTGTCGTTTTATAAACTCGACCTGGCTCACCTTCTTGAACAGGCGGATCGACTATATCTAGTGTGGCAAACGGTTTTCGAGGTCTCTCGCCTTTTCCACCTTCAATTTTTGGCTCATTCCAGATTACAAGAACACCTTTTGATCCTTCTGTTGTTCTTTCAACTGTCACATCGCAATCAAGGCTTTCTGTTATTATAAATCTATAGAAAGGAGTTGCCGAAGGACTTGTAATAGTTATCGTAAATCCTGCTGTGTAATCTCCAGACACGGTACAAGTTGTAATAATAGAAAGGGCTTCAAGGGCAGCTTTAACAGCCGCGGCATTTGCATTATATGCCAACTCGGAGGTTGTTTTTGCAAGTTTGTTTTCATCCAAAACGGTAATAGTCCAAACTCCAGATGTGGGAACAGCAGAAAAAGAAATTTTTTGCACTTCATTTACGCCACTTCCTAAAACACCGGAAACCCAGGTATAAATAGCTTTTTCTTTTGCCTTGTCTAATCTATACATTATTCACCATCCAGGATCAAAACAATTGCTTTGTAATGATTTATTCGACCTGTGAAATCTACCCACTTTGCAATTTTTCTTAACTCAAAAACTTCTCCGTCCAAATTACGAACAATTATGTCATTTTTTTTAAGCTCTGTTTTTGTATAAATTTTATAAGCTTCTCTTACTCTATCTCCTTCAGGCAACATTTGTAGTTCTTTTTCTGTAAGAGGTTGTAGATTTGCTTTTATACCAGTTGTTTCTGTATAAGCTGCTGTATCAACAGGAATCCCATTTTCATATATTGTTTCAGAAACGGAAGACCTTCTAATAGTTATCGTTTCAGGTTGAGGAAAATTCATACTTTTAACCTCCTACCTCTTCTTGTAACTGTAGCCCATGTGACTGAAGCTCTTAATATTCCTGTATCAATAAGCGGATTAGAAGAACCCTTTCTTTTCTGAGTAAAAGAACTGTTTGGCGGAGTTCTCAAACTTGTCATTCTTTTTTTTACCATATCAGAAACAACTAAACCAACCATGTCAAGAGTATGTTTTGTGCCATTGCTTGTAAAAATAAAAGCTTCTAAATACTTCTTAACCAAAGACTTAATCTTGCTTCTATTAAGTCTCAATGTACTTCTCAAAAAAGATCTTTCTGGGATAGTTATATGGGAAGTCGTTTTTCTTAAATGCAAACCAATTGCTCCAAGATATTTGCGCATTTTATCTGTAACTTCGATACTTGCACCAAACTCCTGCACGCTTGCAATCGTAATTAAATTACTCCCGTATTCTGTTCTCTGATCCTGGAAAAATCCAACTTGAACATAGTTGTTGCCTGCGAGTTCTTTTGCATTCTTAACTAATTGTTTCCATTCATTGGAAACTGTATGTTTTATTTTTACATTACCAGAAATCATTTTATTTCCTAATTATTAGGTCTGAAAACATTAACAGCAATTACACAAGATTTTTTAAGACGATTATAAGCCTGACCGTAGACAGTTGTGTCCATACGATTAAAGTCATTCCAAGAATTTGAGCCGTCCGAATATTGTATCTCGATTTGATCTACTTTTTTCTGGAAATTGCGCCACCTGTTGCACCGCCTCCAGCACCCCCAGAACCATCACCACCGTTTGCATCTCTTATTTCTGTAATATAATGTGCACACCAGTAACTCTGTGCAAGTTGTTGACATGCTCCCCAAACACTACTTTTTATTTTTTCCGCCGCAATGGCAATGAAAGTGGTAAATAAAGCATCTGGTTGGTCACTCAATTCGCCAGCAATTTCAAGTATTTTTTCTTTTGTGGTATTTGCCATTTTAAACCTCAAAAAGAGTGGGAGCCGAAGCCCCCACATAATTTTATTTATTTCTTCTTCGCAACATATCTTCAATAAACTCCGTCCTAGTGTCTATTGCTTTTATAATTGCTTTTTTACTTTTTCTTTTGCCAGCAATTTCTTTCTTCTTAAGATCATAAAGAACTTTTTCGTCTGTGCAATTTTGGATGTAATAGGTCAATTCGCTATCATCCAGTTTGTCCAGATTTGTCTTACCATCTTTTTCAGCCACTTCACCACCAACAACTTTAAAAGCCTGTCCGTAATAATGCCAAGTGTCCTTGTTTGTTTCTTTTACCAGCTCCCATTCTTCCTGAGATATATCATTGTGCCCAGGAAGAAAAGAAAAGTATTTTGTAACATTTTTATCACCAATTTTTCTAGTCATCGGCAACATTCTTTTTCGAGGTAACTCAAAACTAACTATCAACATTTCATCAATCTCCATTTTTCATCAATATTGTTTTAAATTTTCTCCTAGAAACCTGTGAAATACATACAAGCAATAGGATATCTCACAACAACTCCTGCTGCACGAGCTTCCATAGGAATGTTGTAGGCAAGGCTCTTTTCCTGTACTGGATAAGGCATCAGCTCCATTGGGATCTTCATTTCAAGAACTTCAGGATCTTTTGCGAAAAAGAAAGCTCCGTCAGCTGTTCCAGAAGTGAAAGCATTCTTAAGGTCTGGAATCCAATCAATTTCATTAATTCCATAACCAGAATTTTCAAGAACATGCTGCAAGATAGTCTTGTCTGAATCAGTTCCATATTTCTTCTTTGCAATAATAGAATATTGTGCGATAGGAAGAAGAAGAGTGTCCCCTTCAAATGCGCCCTGTGTTGTTTCTCTTATTGTGTCTACCATCACACCAATGTCATAAAGAATTTCATCAGTTGTTTTTCCAGACCAAACAGTATTACTTGATGTTGCTCCTGCTGCTGCTGCAACTTCTGTAATGTTTGGATTGTTCAGAAGTCCAACAATCGCATTGACAGAATCTCCAGCCCAACAAATGCTGTTCAATTTTTCTTCGGATGCTCTTTTTGCTGCCGCTGTTTTTTTAGGAGCAAGCGGTGTGCCTGTCAATGCAGCTGCTCTAAGTTCCTGAGAACTGTAAGTAATACCAACACCAATAGATTTTACTTTCACGCTCTGTTTTGTCGCGAAAACGTCAGCAGTGGGAAGATCATCGGCATAGTCAGAGATGATTTTCGCCATACCAACTTGGTCAAACATTTCATAGGTGAGAGTTTCCGCACCTGGATCGTCAGCATTATCCACAGGAATATGCTGTCTAAATTTTAGAGGTTTTTTGCGCACCTCATAAAGCGTACTCTCAACGACTTCGAGTTCTCTTGCAAAAAAGATAGACTCGTTTGCGTCAAGTTTGTGTTCCACACTATCCATTCTTATCATCGTCTTTTCCTCCGACTTTATTGTTTTTTAAGGAAGATTAATTTTTACTTTAGCAATTCCGCCAGCATCAGCAACGGAAGCAAAACGAGCGCTAGCAAGAAGAGCCGCATCACCTGAAGCGGAATCACCTCTAAAAGCACCGTTCTGACCTGTTCCCTGGAATCTGACATAAACAGGGCTGGAAGGAGTAACAGCTGTTTCAACTGGAACATAAACGGAACCGTTTTGCATTACATTAACTGCCTGTTCTTTTTCAAGATATGTATCTCCAGAGTCTGCATTCTCAACAAACTGGCTTCTAGTTGCAATACCTGCAACGTTGCTGGCTGTTGTAATATCTGTTGCGCCAGCAGGAAGTTTACAGTTGTCTTCTTTTCCAGAAACAACATCATTGCAAACCAAAACACCAGCAGGAATAGCAGCAGCGGCCGCTTTTGCAACAACGTTTGCAATAGAGCAATTTGTTGTTCCTGTATATGTGTCATCGGCTCCAGAAACATCACTTTCAAGCGTAAGAGAAACAGAATCTGTTGTAATAACAGAAATTTCTTCAGATCCTGCTTCAACTGCTGTTTCGAGCAATCCAACTAGTTCAGCAATTGTTTTTGATGCGGAGGCATCATTTACGCTGAAAGCTGAATCATTAACGGTTAGGACTGTTTTCTTGTCCGCGGCGGTAACTGTTACGGTTACTCTCTGTTTACTGTTGTTTATTTTAGTAACAATAGTTCTGTTACTATTATCGGCAATCTGACCAGCGAGGCCGACAGCCAAATTGTTTTCAACTGCTGTTTGCATGTCTTTTCTCCTATTTACAATGTTTTTATTTTTTGTTCTTAAAAGCAGCTTCTCTTTGCTCTTTTAAGTATTTCTGTCTTGCGTCAAGCTTTTCTTCAGGTTTTCCGCCTGCATCTGTGATGTTCTTTCTAACCTCACCAAGTTTTGCTTTTTCTTCGTCAAGTTTGAGATTTTCGGCAATAGCGTCAAAACGAGCATTGTCGTAAACATCGTTTTTACTTTCAAAATTTGGGTGCACAGCTTTTATACAAGCGATTTTTGCTGCTTTGCTGTCCATACCGTCAACTTTCACTTTTAGTTTTTTTGCCACATCTGCAACAAAAGCAACATTTTTTTCTTCTTCTTCTGCATCAAGTTTTGCCTGGAGTTTTTCTTTTTCAGCTTTCATTTCGTCAAACTTTGCCTGAAGTTCATCAAGCTTCACTTTTTGAGCTTCAAAAGCATCTGTTTTTTCTTTCAAAGCTTTTTCAGCTTCGTCTTTTTTTGCAGTTATGGCAGAAACTTGCGCTTCGGCATCTGTCTTCTGCTGCATTAATTCCAAAAGTTTTGCATCCATAAGATCTTCTCCTTCATTAACTTGGTTCCTTAAACTATCCATTATAAGTTTTACTTCGCTTCCAGCTCTTCCCTTATCTACAATTGCAACGTGATTATAAACGATCTCCGTTTGCACAAGGTCGTATCTCCCTTCTTTCGGATGCTCCCCAGGATTTTCAACAAGCTTAACTTCGTAGCCACAAGAAAGTTCCACGTCTTCGCCCTTGTTTTTCTTATCCCAGATATATTGTATAACTGAGCTATCTCGCACTTGAACTGTTGCCTTTATAAACTCACCATCTTTTTCAATTTTTTCTCCAACAGTTCCAACGTCAACATGTTTAACGTTGTTGGCGGTAACCATTTTCTTAGGATGGATAAAAGTTAAAGGAGCAAGTTTGAGCGTATCCATACTTCGAACAGCAAAAACCTCTTCTGGAGGTCTGTACTCTCTCACAAGTTTTCCGCTTGCATCGTAATAGTCAAAAACTCCAGTTCTAGTCAAACGTGCCTGTACTTGTAAAAAACCTTGCGGAGTAATTTCAAATTTATCGACTTTTTGAGTGTCGATTCTATAAAAAATATTTGGCATTTTCCGACCTGCATCAATAAGGAATAGATACTATAATATTAACAGCTTATCACAATATTACTATAAATTTGACATATTATTAATAAATCCTTATAATGTCTTTAACAAATGTTTAACAGGCTAAAAAGGAGGTAAAGTTGACTAGAAAAACAAACCCTTTTACTTTTTTCTGGAACAAAGAAGTGGAAGAAACTGCAAGAAAAAAAGCAGCCATGTTGGATCTACATGTGTCGGAATTGATCCGAAAAGCTATTGTTTATTACCCTGCGGAAAAAATAAAAAAAGCAGTGGAGGAGGTATGAGAAATAAACGAAAAAGCAAAGTGAAGAAACGAAAAAAAGCTAAGATCTACAGTTTCGGAGCAAGGAAGATTGTAAAAGAAAAAGAGGACTTTTCAAACTGGAGTCATCCAGAACAGGGTGTCTCAGAAATCAACGATATTGTATCTGGATTGGATTCTGACATTGACAACCTTCTTGGAACTACCGAATTTCTGACGAGCGAAGTTATTGGAAAAGAAAGTCAGGATTTTATAACAAAAGGATTAGTTTCTCAAATGATTGCTTTGCAAAAACGAACAATCGAGGTAAGAGGTTTTGATTACAACAACAAAGATTTTATTGTTTTTATTGTGTCAAAACTGGATTTTGATTTCTTGAGCAGGATTGAAGGGATTGAGACTTTTGAAAATCATTTATTGCTTTCTGGCTTTTACATTATGACTCAAGATTTCTGGGAAAAAAGCATCAAAAACAAAAGTAAAATACAAGATTGGCACATAAAAGTCGATCTTACGGATGAAGATAGAAAGGTAATATTTAATAAGAAAAAATACATCAGCGAAGGTGTAACGGTTGAGGAAAAAACAGCGGTTGCGACTGGTTTTTTGATGTCAAAGGAGGAGAATAATCTATGAAAAGATCTGATTTTAAAGAGATAAAAGACGAGCATTTTGTTTTTTGTGAGGAATTGATTGAAAAAGGTGGGAGATGTCATGGTTACTGTTTTGATTTTGATTATTGCCCTTTTCCATCTAAAAACAGCGTTAACAACAAATCATGCTTTGCTAACGGTTATACAAAAGAGTCGAACTCTAGTCATAAGGATCCTGTACTAGTTGCCTCCGCCAAAGAATTTCTTAAATTCCGTGAGGAAGAAAATCGCAGAAACAAGAAAGCTTTTTGGAGAAAAAGAAGAAAAAAAAATGGTTGTAGAACATGGGGAACAGTTACTGTCAAAATAGACGCACGTCCTGCCATAGAGGAAATTGAAAAAATAAGAAAAGAAATAGAGGATCATCCTCTTCTTAAAATGTATCTTGCTCACGGATATGATGCGAAGCTTAAAAAAGAAAAGGAGGTATTGGAAAAAGAAATTAAGCCGAAGTTTAAAGGAGCTGACGAGCTGTCAAAATGGGGCGGATTGATAGGCGAAAAAGTTCTGTGTCGAGACAAGCGAGGCAAAGAATTCATAGGCACATTAACAGGTGTTTTTTTAGATTATAGTGGTTATCGCAAATTGTGTGTCGATTATATACATTACTTCAATCTTGACCAATGCAAACTTGTTTTAAGCGAGGAAAAATAAATGGAATTAGTAAAACAGCATACAAAAGTAAAACCAAAAAGATTCATAATGTTGTATGTAGATGAAGAAAACATGGTGTGGATACCCAAAACTACTCCTGCAAAACTACAAAAGGCATATGAGAAAGTTTTTGACAAGGAACAAGAAGCGATGCCTCTTAATTGCGATGCGCTGGTACTGGGGAAGAAAATTTTACAAATCGGAACTTATTGCACAGCAAACAAACAAAAAAAACAAACCTGATGGAGTGTGATTATGAAAAGTGCATGGTCTAAAATTGATGAACATACAAGCATGATGCGAGTACCACAAGGGTATATTTATCTGCACGTCACAACTCGGCCTTCTTTTGATCCTAATACCAACATGGCGATTGATGAGGTGATTGGGGAGAGCATGGTTTTTGTTCCTTTTAAAGGGAAATAATTTAAAAGAGGTTTTCACATCGCTGTTTACGATGTTCAAAACGAAAGCTGAGGTTTTAAAAAGCGTTTAAAAGAAAAAAGAAAAAAAAGAGAAAAAAAAGAAAAAAGAACAAATTTAGTTTAAAAAAAAATCTTTTAAAAAAAAGAAAAATTTTCCCTAACTTTTGCTAAAAAAAAATAATAATCATTTTAAATAATTATTTGTTAGGTTAGACTAATTATAACTTTTTTAGCTTACATTAATAAAGTTAGGCTAAACTAATTTTTTGAAATTAAGGCTTAAAACTTCAAAACAGGACTAGCAGTACACCGACAACGAACAGCAGCCCCAGGGTGTCCATCATCAGGTGGCTTGCTCCACTTAAACCGTTTGTTTTCTCTTGACCAATGAGAAGGTTTCGCAGTGGGAAATCTTCCTCCTGGATTCCCTCTTACCCTTTCATCAAGCGCAGTCTTCCAGACATATTCCTTTATTCCCAGCTTTGTTTGTCGAATCCTGTTTAGATCACCATAGAATTTTTGAGTCTGATCAACAGCAATTAATTTCGCCCTGTTTGTAGTGATAACTGTTGCAGATTTTATCAAAGTTGCCATTTGCTTTATATTGCTACCTTGTTCAATTCCTACCCTGACAATTGTCTCAACACGGTTCAAATACTCTGTGTTCATTTTTGTGATAAGCGCGATGTTCTCTTCTCTAAAAGCTTCAATCCTTGCTTCAAGCCAAGGCTCTGCTGTAAAAAGATCTATAGAAATTGCTCCTGCAAGCTGTTCTCTTAATTGCCTTTTTTGATTTGCAGAAACCTCAACTGCATGTTGTGTTATATCTCTTCTCAGGGATGGAGATCCGATATCATTTGCAATTATAACTTTTATGCCTGAAAAAGTTTCTGTGATAACATCTCCGTAAGCGTCAAGATTCAATTCTCTTTTTCTTAAGCCCTTAAAGTAAGAAAGTCTTTTAAAAACTCTTTTTTTTACAAGTTTCTGAACTTTGCGAGATTCAGCCACAACTATTTTGGTATATTTTTTTTCAAGCAGTTTAGGAACCTGCTGCCGTTTTTCTGGGATATACTCTTTATTCTTCATTGTCATTGTCGCTATCATCGTCATCATCTTCAAAATTGACAGGATCTTCGTTTTGTTTCATGTTTAAACTTGGATCGATTGTAGTTTCAAAACTATATCCATCCCTGGGGAAGCGAGACTCTCTTACCTCAAGAGGATCAAGTACACCAGCGTTTATATATGCGACATCTGTTTGTGCTTGTTTGTTCCTGCTTTCTGATTTATCTTTATCAGTTTCTTCATATAGGCTTTTCCAGTTCCAGGATAATTCATCAACATTTTTCCAGCTTAGAGTTTTTACGTTGATCATAATGTTAAAAAATCTATCCATTGCATCGTCAAGCTTATTTGTTCGGTAAGATTCAACTTTATCATACCAGTTTCTAGTTGTTTCGGATGCTCCTGCAAGTGTTCCAGTATCTTGACCAAAAAGGATGCTTTCTGGAACATCGGCAGCCGCAGCAACAGCCTGACGACATGTTTTGATCAAATCGATAAATCCTGTAACAGGAGATTGTTGTTTGTCAAACTCTTCCTCACCATCGATAACAGCAACTGAATTGCTTGACATATATCTGATCATTAGCTCGATTCTTTTCTGAAGAGCTTCGTCATTGCCTTCAGCAACTAAGTCGAGCAAGTTTTTTATTTTTAAAGTTTTTAAAATAAAATCCTGAGTTAATTTTGCTCCAGCAGAAACACCAACTATGTAGTCTTTTATTGCGTCACGGACAGCATTTAAGACAGAATCATGCCAGTAACTATTTGCTCGGAATTCATTTTTAGGAATAAATTCACCATCTATACGGATCACCCTCGAGGCATGTATAACTTGCTGGAAATTCTTACCTTCAGGAGGTGTCAACCTATATTTTTCAATTTCGCCATAGTTTGATTTTGTTACATCTTCATATCTTGAAATCGAGTCAACCGCCCAGCGATCAAGAACGTTTAAAAACTCGACTGATCTCAAGCCTTCTAAATCAAGTTCTTCTTCTATATTGTTGTTGTCTAAAGATCCGATAATAATAATTGCACCGCCATGCAGACGTGCAAGTCTGGCAGCCTCAAGAAGTTTTTTTCTAAATCCAAGACGTTCAAATTCATCTACCATTTTCTCAACATCTTCTTTCTCTCCAGAAAAATCAATCCAATTTTTTAAAGCAGTGTCGGGGAAAATATTAACTATTTTTTTATGCAGCCAGCCATACCGATACATGTTTTCTAAAGTACTATAAGTTATGTTATTTTTGCCCTTCCAGGTTGTATTCCGCATAGGATCAGAAGAGCCGTTAAACCCATTATTTCCGTTAACATAACGATCAAATTTTTCAGCTACTTTTTGAATAATATTCATTTATATCTCCATGTTTTTAAAATATATCCGACCAATTCTTTTCCATTTTTGGAACATAGACGCAAAGCGCAAGGGCATCGGCAAAGTCGGGAGAATGCGCCAACCTTTTCTTAAAAATCTCTTTTGGCTCTATTTTTAGCCTAGATTTATTATCGACCTCATAACACCTTGTCCCAGCTTCATTAATAGTATCAGAATGATACGGTAAGTCAACATATTCATTCTCAAGAGTTTCCCCGAGTTCAAAATACATTTCCGTTACCGTATTAGCGTATTTATCTTCGTCTTTAGCTTTTCCGCCGAAATTTATAGCATTTATTTTTACTCTTTTTATTTTATTTTTCTTCTTCCATTCAACCAACTGATCTACAACTCCAGCCCCAACACCTGTAACATCAACATTTATGATACATAACAGCTTTTCTCCATGTTTTGCACGAAATAAAGTTACCAGCTCTATTGCCTTGTCCTTGAGCAATGTCGTGCTTGATTTGTCGTAAGATATCGGATCAAAAACTTTCATTCCTTTTTTATAATAAATTACCGCCTTATCATCTCCAAACCGTGCGACATCTATTCCAATATTTAACCCACCTGGAGCAGGATCAGCAATTTTTTGATTAGCAGCTTCAAGCAGAACTCTTTGTTGAATAATAACATTGTTTTCATCCAGACTGCCCCATTCTCCTAAAGCATAAACAGTATAAAGATAATAGTCATTGTCTTTGTAAGCTAATAAAATTTTTTTATACTCGTCATCGATGAAAAGATTGTCTTTGTAAGTAGAGCGATGCAAAAAAGCATCATAAGCCTTTTTGTCAAAAAACCAAATTTTTATCCAATGAGTAATATTAATAGGGTTAAGCCACAGGTGAAATTCTTTTTTTATTCCTGTGTTTCCTCTTAAACGAAGATTGAGTTGATCGATATCTTCTTTCAAAAATTGACTCGCTTCTTCTGCAACAATAATTTCCGCAATACCATTCGTGAAAGTTACAGACTTGATACCTTCTCTATCATTCAATCCAACAAAATACATGCGGTTACCGTTTGGGGCATCGATAACCATGTTGCTTGTTCGGATCTTACACCCATGTCCAGGTAACGTATTTAAAATTTGCTGAACCAAAGCAAAGCAAGAACCTCGTATTTCTCTTGCGACTTTTCTCGCAAATATCACATTGCATCCAGGTTCAGTCAGAAATCTTAACAAAACATGCTGAGTACCTGAATAGCTTTTACCTGATCCAGAACCACCGACCAAAACGGTAAATCTATGATTATGATTTCTGATAGGCATGAATGCTGGATTGATTATAAAGACGGGCATCTTCGACATGATTAGTCGCCTGTAAGCTGTTTCACCAATTCTGGTGTTGCCTCAACTACCTGGATTGTTGTGAATCCTTTTCCTTCTTCTTCCTCTTCTTTTTGTTTATCTCTCCATTTTTTAGGCAGTCTATTTTTTAGCCAGAAGATTATTGCTGCCTCAGAGGGAGAAACAACAACAGTTTCTTTGTGTACTTCAACAGTTTGTTTTCCGTCCACAATTTTTTTTACAGTTTTTGTTTTTTCATACTCGTAACCAATCGCTTTTTTTAAAAGAGCGTTCTCAACTTCAATATTTACTGGCTTTCTTCCTTTTTTTAGAGCCTCAGCAAATTCAGGGTATCTTTTTTTATATTTATAAAAAGAATCAATAGAAACACCTAAATTTTTTGATATTTGATAATCTGCTAAACCATCTCTTGCGTATCCTTCAGCAAGCAGCGGAAATGTGTTAGGATCATATTTTGTTTTTCTTCCTGAAATTTCTTTTACTTCTTTTTTTTTAGTCAAGTGAGTCTCCAGGAACTAAGGTTTTTTTAAATCATTGTATGTCTCGCTTGTTTTATCCAAAATAGCATCTTTTCCAGTGAATTCTTGCCATCTTCTTATTATTCTATCTACATTTAAAGCATCAAATTCTAAAGTGTTACACCTTCTATTGTTTTTTTCGCAAGCAATCAATGTTGACCCAGCCCCTCCAAAAAAATCACACACTAAATCATTTGTTACGGTGTGATGCAAAATAAACGTTTCTGGTAACTCAACTTTTTTTGCTTGATTAAACCCCCAATTTTGTTCTTCATTGTTATTGTGTATTTTAGCGCATTTTATAAGTGTTGTGAATCCGTCATTTATGTTTTGAAACTTGCCTTTTCCTTTTAAAAATTCTGCGACAAAATCAACTCTAGTCATTGCTTGATTGTTAGAAACAAGTCTTGCCAAACGAAAATCTACTGCATACATTTTTCTAAAAAATTCTTTGTTGTTAAATATATTTTCTATTAAGTACTTTTCAGAATTCATAAAAAATATATGGCATGAATCTTTTGCTTGATCGACTATTAATTTTGAATATGTATCTTCTAAGTCATAAGGCGGATCAGTAAAAATCATGTCTGCTTTTTCATTATTCATTAATTTTTCGATATCATCTTTCTTGGTTGAATCACCACAAAAAAGTCGGTGGCAACCCAAAATCCAAATATCACCTAATTTGGCTGTAGGCTCTTGAACTATTTCAGGGATACTATCTTCATCTGTCTCAAACTTTTGAACTTCTTCTTCAAAGTTTAAATCTTCTAAATCAAAACCAGTAAGTTCCAAATCAAAATCCATTTCTTTTAATTGCTCAAGTTCTGCGTTTAGAATTTCCAAATCAAAATCAGTCATCATACTTAATTTATTGTCCGCGATAATAAAAGCTTTTTTCTGAGCTTTTGACAGGTGATCAATATAAACAGCAGGAACCTCATCAAGTTTTAAAAACTCAGCGGCTGCAACTCTTCCGTGCCCTGCAATTATAGTGTTCTCAGCGTCAATCAATACAGGATTGTTAAATCCAAATTCTTTTATAGACGCAGCTATTTTTTTTATTTGTGTTGCAGGATGTTGTTTTGAGTTGCATAAATATGGCAACAATTCAGAGGTTTTTTTGTAAACAATTTTTAAGGGATTCATTTTTTCACCAGTACAATAATTCATCAAGTCCAATGATGAATTATATAACAAAGCATAAGGTATGTAAAGAATTTAAAGACTTAAGTAATCTTGATCTCTTTCTTCAGAAGTTATTTTTGTTCCTTCTGCAAACTTATAAAGATCATTTTTAATATAAAAAGGAACATCGTTCTCTCGGCATATCTCAACTGATTCTTTTAAAAAAAACAACCAATCTATTTCCTTGTCAAGTCCTTTGTAGTTGTTAATCTTCCCTATTTTAACCTGAGAAATAAACGCAGAAACTTTTTCCAAAAGGATTAAAGATTGTAAAGGATCTATCACAGGTTCAAAACTAGCCCATGTTTTAATTCCAAGCAGACTAAAAGAATTTAAAGCATCCACCCTTTTATTTGATGTTTCAGCTCCACTTTCCCATTCTAAAGATTCTTTATCTTCAGAAAAAGTTAAGGTCGATCCAATCTTAAACCTTTCTCCAAAGCTCTTAAAAACGTCTATGTCTTTTAATGCTTTGTTTGGGTTTTTAGTAAGTATTGCAACTTTATGGCTATACTTATTTAAAATTTCAAGAACAGTTCTTGTTTCTCCGTCCTCAGCATTACAATATGGATCACCTGTAAAACTAAGTAGAATCTGTTTTTCACATCCTTGAAATTTTTTAGCAGAAGCCTCAATTTTCTTGAAATCTATATCAGAATTAACAGCCCTATGATCATATTTTTGCCTGAATCGCCTCATCATAGGAGGAACATAACAATAAAGACAATTATTGTCACATCCTTTAAAATAGTTTAAAGCCAGGGGGCTGTATTCCCTGGCTTTACCTTTCGGTTCGTAGATCATTAACAACCTCCTTTCAAAATAGAAATAGAAGAACATATTTCTATATTTTCATTTTTGCAATAATCACGAACAGCTTTCTTGCTGCTCGCTTTTAGATTAATAATTGTCTGCTCTTTTGTAGCAGACTTTTTGTTGTAGCCCCAGAAAGAATAAGTTGTGTAAACTTCTCTGTAATCTCTATGACTCTCCATTAAATAAATGATCAAAATACCTCAACCTCATATAACGATTATACCATATTCAGGTTAACTGTCAACTATTTATAAAGTTTTTATTTTATTGATTACATAACTTATTGAATTTATTGGTAGATTTTTTAATCAAGCATCCCATGTTTTTCACAATGTTTCTCCCAACCTTCTCGGGTTATACCACTTTTGCAGACGGGTCTCTTATCTGCATAAAAAAGACACCACTCACGTTTTGAATTAATAAAAAGAACGCACTCTTGGCAACTTTGGGGTTTGTATTCTTCCATGCCTTACCCTCCTATCCTTTTAAAATATCTATCCAGGCTTTTTTTTAATCCTTCCATGTTTTTTATTGCTTTTTGAGGATCTAAAAAGATCTCATAAGCAGCTGAATTAATCTTCATAATACCTCCGTAAAATACAGTTTGTCTTTTTTGAAGTCGTACCCTATAACACCTATCATCTTTGTTTTACTTTCGTAAAAAAACTCAGGTTTTGAAACCGTATAGATATCTTTGTTGTCGACAACTAAAAACTTTTCATTAATAGGTTTCTGACTCTCTTTCCCTCTTCTTTTCCATACAGCTAAGACATGTCCTTTTAAGCCATAATTTAAGCAATATAAACCTTGAAAATCATAACTAGTTGTTTCTATTTTTATATTTTTGCCGAAAAACTTTACAGCCAAAAAAGCAAAGGTGTCACAATCATCTTTTTTGGTGACCAAAAACCTTTCCGGAGCAGAAATTACGTCAAAACCTTTCCACCAAGGATCGCTGCCATAGTGTTTCAAGGTCCTTGTTAAATTACTCCAATCATCGCAAATTTCGACATGCAACCTTTTTGGGATCGGCTCGCACTTTAAAAATCTTCTTTCAAATTTCTGATAAATAGTTGACCATAAAACATAAAGTCTTAAGGCCAAAGCAAATAGCTTCTTTTTCATTTTGTTTTCCCTCCAATTTTTGCTTCTAAAACACGTGTTTACTGAAGCCTATACCTTACTATTAATTTTTCTCAGTCCAGCCACTACAGCCAAAATCTTTAGCAGAAAGTACAACAAAACTCCTGTCTCCAATCAGCAAAGCGCTGTTCGGCTTCATTTCTGAAGAATCATTTAACCAAATTCCTCTATGTCGACAATATCCAACTTCAACATTGTTTATTTTTTCCTTTATGTTTTCGTCATGCCAAAATTTACAGTTGCCACACTGCTTTTTCTTAATCTCAAAAAGTTTCATAAATTCACCCCATTTTTTTTCATAATTTCAAAAAAACTGCCGATATTAATTGCTTCAATTCTTTCACATGCTCTGTATTTCCTGCGAATACTCTCAATGCTGTCCTTAGATCCGTTTCCAGTACTGAGAGATACAAACAAATCCTCTCCGATGTGCCCTAAGTCAGCCAATGCAGCTGCGCATTTGTACCAATCATCATACGACAAAATTAAATTGCATTTCTCGCATAGCTGTCTAGCTTTTTCAACTGTTTTGTCTTGACTTTTATCAATTTTATAAACTTTTTTAGAAACTGGTTTTAGATGCAGGACTTTCAATGGTAAAGATTCTGGGTTATAATATAAATCCTCGTCAAAACTCAAAAAACAAGCCCTGGCTACATCATGTGTATTGTCTATTTCTACCCCATAAACTTTTCCGAATTGGTCGGCATAAAGCTTATAATTATACGAAAAAAGTTCAGGCTCAATAATCAGCTCGTTAAAAGTCATTCCTATTTTCAGCCCAGTTCCCGAAGGCGATTCAAAAAAGAAATGTGTAAAAGGTTCTTTTTTTAATTCTTCTTTCAAAAAATTTTTCTTTTCATCTGTAATCTTGTCAACATCAAGAATCATCAAATTGCATGTTTTCAAATTTTTTGATGCTCTTTTTGGCTTTTTTAAAAAACAAGAAATCATATAAGGCAAAGATTTTTTTAATTTCTTTTTTGTTTCTTCATCTCCTTTTTTTGTAGCTTCCCTTATATCCAAACAGTCCAACCAAAGTTTGTCTGAATATGTCATATAGTCCAAAACGTCTTTAAGCTTAAAATCATAAATTTGATCGGGTTTAAGAACAGATTCTCCCCAACTGCATGTTATCATCACGCCCCCAAATATTCACAGATTATAAAATATTTTTCGCTGTATTTTTCGTCAGAGGGTTCTTGAATTATCTTTTTTTTCGCTGCGACCAGTATACCATAATTTCCAGTTTTACACACCTGATTTCTTGAAAACCCCAAAGACATCAGTTTTAAAATAATTTCTTTTTTCATCTATTTCCCCTTTTTGATAAATCATCAAAATCCGCACTGACAGAAAGTTCTCTTAATTTATCGTCAACGTCTTTTTGTTTTTGACCAATTTCAGCTTTTATTCTCTCAAAAGAGGCAAATTTCCCATCCAGTACCCTAAAAAAAGTTTTCTGAACTCCGTATTTATTTTTTTCAATTTCAAAATTTATTATCGGCAAATTATCACAAATATCAGGCAAAACATAGCTCGCAAGTTCTTCATCTTCGCTTTTTTTGTTGTACGCTTTATCTTTTTGATTTTTGTCAAGATGACTTAAACAGATGCAAACTCTGCTGTTAAACGCATACTTTACAGATTCCATTATGTGTTCTTTCTTAACCCTCAAAGGAGCTGTTTTCGGTGTTTCTGTTGTTATAATTACAGGGATATTCAGTTTATTTGCAAGCCTCATTATCTTGTTCGCTCTTTCAATATGACTTTTTCTAGTGTCATGCGAATTTGCTTCAATATTCATAAAACCGTCAATGAACACTGCCGCTGGTTTTTCATCTTCAATATCTGCAGTCAGTTCGTCAATATGCTGTATTTCTTCAAAATCTTTCATTACAAATAAGTCAGAATCAGCCCACTGAGCCATAACCTCATACTGTTTTTTCACAGATTTTTCTTTTGAGTCTACTTTTCGTTTTTGCTCGATTAGATATTTCTCAACTTTAGAAAGCTTGCTTATCATCATTGTCGTTGTTTCGTTTTTATCATCGTCGAGACTATAAAAAATAACTTTCTTTTTGTTTGAAACCATAACATCAAGCATTAGATCAAGAAGGAATGTCGATTTTCCCACATGGGATTTAGCAACAATTGTGTAAAGTCCAGGCCTTAATCCATTGCAAGCTTCTTCAATTTCTTTCCACCAAGTAAGTCTTAAACCGATAATTTCAGAATCATAAACTTTGTCTTTATCTGTTTCGTATTTATTTCTCAAGAATTGGGCTGTCTTCACATTTCCTGGCATTGTCTTTTTAATTTCTTTTTTTATATCTTCTGGATCAGTTAATCCAAAAGTTGACATTTTATCTGTCATACTCTGCCCCCGCTTCAGCACATAACTTTTTTATTTTCTTCTCTAAAAGATAATCCGAAATATTTGGAATCGTTTGCAGGACATAAGATCTTAGTTCATCAAGATTGGTAAAATATATTCCGTTGAATCTTAGTTTTACTTGTTTTTTCTGCGCAGGATTTTTTTCTTTCTGCAAAGGGAATATCCCTTGCCAAGAGTTTATTATAGATTCCTCCAATATCTCTTTTGCTAACTGCACGTTTTTTTCAGAAAGTCTCTCAAGCTTATTTAAAATAAGCTTTTCAGCATTGTCAGTCATAGGTTTTTTTATTTTTTTCCTCATACCTGCGAAATCAAAAAAACATTCCTGCAATGAATCATCAAACCAATCTCTCTTTTTCTCTTTATTTTTATTATTATATTTATTATCATTATTGTTAGTCCTTTTCTGTTCCTTGGTCTGTTCCTTGGTCTGTTCCTTGGTCTGTTCCTTGGTCTGTTCCTTTTTCACCTGATACTTATCATAATTAAGTATTTGAAATAACGTGGTAATTTTGCCAATTTTCTGTTCCTTTATCTGTCCGTCTAATTTTAAGTCATTTATAAATTTATTAACCTTAGTTTCTGACCACTGCCACCTTTTAGACAATGCAAGTTTAGAATAACCAACAAAACCCCTTTTTACTTCAATCCTGTTACCTCTTTTGTAAACAACAGAATCTTTATGATTTGCGAGTAGAAGTAAATCAAACCAAGCTGACATTTTTGTAAAGGATTCTGAAAAATACAACGGATCATCGAAGATTTTTCTGTGTATGCTTATATACCCCCTGTGCATATAAGCCCCCTACTTTTCAGATCTGTTGTTTAACCAGTTTTTGACATCTTCATAAATCATTCTTACAGGTTTTTTTATCTCAACAGGCATTCCTTGAGATTTCCACCAATAAACTGTTTTTTCATCTACTCCGAAAAGCTTGGCTACTTGCTTTGCTGTTAATAGTTTTTCCAAAATAAAACCCTCCTTTAATTAATAAGTTCATTTAAGAGTATTTAATATTTTTCGTGTTGTCAAGATATTTTCCATTTTTTTCTATTTTTTTCTTGACAGGTCTTTAAAAATCATTTATTCTAGTCTTGTAATTTTAAGGATAAAAAAAGGGATCAGAATTATGAACACAAAAATTGAAGAAAACAAAAAGCAATTTATTGGGCTTCTTAAAAGCACAGAGAGAGAAGGAATTGAAAAATTAATTGATTTTTTAGAAGAAAGTGATTTTTTTGTAGCGCCAGCATCCGCGAAATATCACAATGCGTTCGATGGTGGCCTCTGCGATCATTCTTTGAAAGTTTACAGGCTTCTTTCTCAAAAAGTAAAAATGTTTGAGATAAATATTCCTGAAAGCTCAATTATAATAATTGCTCTTCTGCACGATCTTTGTAAACGTAATTTTTATGAAGTAAAAGAATGCTGGAGAAAGGATAAAAATAATAAATGGGAGAATTACCCAGGATACGGATATAAAGAAGACAGCATTCCTCTAGGGCATGGCTCCAAGTCAGTTATAATGCTCCAGACATTTATAAAACTTACAAAAACAGAGGTCTTGAGCATATTTTGGCATATGGGGCTTTCAACAAATGATGACAAATATGGCTTTTCTGAAGCTGCAAAACAACATCCTCTTGTATTATTAACTCACACAGCAGATTTTGAAGCTTCTTATATCTTAGAAACACAAGGGGTACAAGAAGATTCAATTGCTTTGAAAAAAAGCTAATGACAAGGAGCAACAACATGATAACAGTTAAAAAAGTAACAGAATTTATAAACTTGGTGAATACAGAAGATCGATACACCAGAGATGATTGGCTTGATGATTCTTTCGTCTGTTTTAGAGAAGAATGGGTTGATCTTGAAAACAGAAAAATAGAGGGGAATTATGAAAATAGAAATATTCAAAGTTTTCGACCCTGAAAATAAGTGCGTTTGGATCACTCGTTTTCTTAAGGGAGCAGCAGAAAAATTAAATTCTATGAAAACAGGTCGAGTGGAAAAAATAATAATTGATGGAGGGAAAGGAGATGTCGATTTGGATAGGCTTAGCAGGGATCTTTATTATAACAGGGACAGCAACAATAATCTGCCTGGTGGCTGGGATAAGGTCAGATAAGAGGAAATTAAAATGATACTTATGAACCAATTGTTAGATTTAAAAGTAAGTTCAAGAAAAGATGCTTTTAACCTTTTAAACCTTGCAGAAAAAAAACTAGGTACAATCAATATTGAAAGAATAAACAAGTATGTGAAAAAAATAGTCGAACTTGATGGTGTGCCAAAAAACGAACATGATTACACTGTTTATTATGCAGAAGCTCTTTCCTATGAAATTAATCATGAAGAATTAACAAAAGATATTGAGGATCCAATTTTATCAGCTATTGATATAAAAAATAATCAACAAGAATATATACGACTAAATCAAATAACAGGCTTAAAACCAGAATCAATACAAAAATAATTTAAAGTGGAGGAGGAATCATGAAAAAAGATAGATTAACAATGCAAGATTGGGTAAAAATACCTTTTAATAAACAACTATTGAAAACATTATAACAAATAAAACATGGAGTCATATATGAAGGAATTGGATTTATTTTCGTGGGGCTTGATGATAGGGCAGAAGATTAAATATAATGATGGAGACTTTAATATAACTTTTATTTTAGAAGGGGGCAGGAATGAATTCGGAGGTCTTGAATTGTTTGATTCTATTTTAGAGCAGTTTACAGCTTGTTTTTGCAAACCAATTCTCCGCACTCTTGATCAGATGACAGATGAAGAAAAAAAAGAATTAATAGGTTGGGATTGGATACTGTCAGAAAAGTACAGATTTACTAACAGTGGTTATTATCATACAACAAATAAAATCAAACATTTCCATAACTTTTCAATTGAGGAAATAGATTGGCTCACCCAGAAAGGTTTTGATATTCGAGGTTTTATTGATGCAGGACTTGCGATTAAAAAGGAAGATGGAGAATAGAGAGAATAATGCTTGAAACAGTCTTTCTCCTGTTTCTGAGCACACCTGTAAACATTACAGACGAGCTTAACACAGGTTTTTTAAATGCTTACGGAACAAACGAAAGCGTAGGCATCAGTTTTGAAATTAAAAAGGAATTGAGAAGTTATTAAAAGGAGATTTTATGAGAGATTATTTTTGCATTTTAGTTTATTTATTTAAGAACGATCAAATCATCACATTGTAACTGTAGAATCTTTGGAAGATGTATTCATGGGGGAAAAATGAGAATAATAAAAAAGATACATATTCATTGTAGTGCTAGTGATTGGGGTTCACAAAATGAAATTGATAAGTGGCATAGAGAGAGGGGTTGGAGGTCTGGCTGCGGATATAATTTTGTGATAAACAATGGCTGGATTAAGCCAGGGTTGTTTCTCGAATCTATGGACGGTCAAATTGAGGTTGGGCGAGACATAAACACTATTCCGGCTTCCATAAAAGGTCATAACACAGGTTCTATAGCCATCTGCCTTATTGGTAATGAAAATTTCACTTCTAAACAGCTTGAAAGCCTTACAAAAATAATCGAAGAGCTGAAGGAAAAATTTAAACTTGAGACCGAAGATATTGTAGGGCATTATGAACTTGATAATCACAAAACCTGTCCAAACATTAATATGGAAAACTACAGGAAATATCTTGATGATGAAGAAGTTAATTTACCCGAATTCGAAGCCGAATAATCTAAATTTTTGAAATTTCGATATAAAAAATAATACAATAAAATCAAGCACTTATCTGATCTAATATTTTTTAAGTTTATAAATAGTTGACAATGTTTTTAGATATGGTATAATAGTATATAGAGAGTGTGGGAATTGACACTCAGTTTTTTTAATTTTGGCTCCTCAGAGCCGCGAAAGAAATCTGAGGAAGGTAGGGAGTTATGAGAAATTATAGAAAAGAAGAAATAAGAAGAGATTATGAGAATAAGGCTATTTCTAGCCAAAATATAGCTCTTTATGTAGAAGAGCTAGTAGAGATGGAGATGGAGATCTTAGATCTCCAAGAGTATCCTATCTTTAACTTCGATAGGATATATGCTCTGCAGCAAAAAATTGCTGCAATAGTAGAAGGATAGGCAGTTCTAAGAGCATCTCAGACCTGAGCAGGTATTTAAACTGCTTATTTTTTTTAAATTTTGGCTCCGACGAGCCGCGAAAGAAATCGTCGGAAGGTAGGGAATCATGGAAAACTTTTTTAACGAAATCGGCATGATAATACAGGCCAACAAAGGAGCTTTGATTCTGACTATTGGGATTGTAACTTTTTTGGCAAGTTGTTATATGCTTGTTGAGGAATGGCTTGAGAAGGTGAAAATACCTATATTACCTGTTCAGCGTCCTGACTCCAAGGATGTTGATTTAAAAACATTTAAAATCGATGTCTGCAAAAAATGCGGATGTCATAAAGATGGAAAAAGGTTGTTCTGTATCAATTGCGGTGAATTTTATGAAAAATATGAGGGGTGAAGTTATGAGTGAAAATATTTTAAGATACTGGGGGCTTAAAGAATATTATGGTCAATCTTATATTTTCAGGCTTCAATTAACAAGATTGAAAGTTGAAGCAATCTTGTTAGAAGAAGATAGAATTTAATTAATCTGGGGGAGAGAAATTATGAAAATATTAATTATGATAGTGATAACAACTTACTCAGCTTGGTTGCTGGGATCTGGCAATGCGTATCTTTTAGAAGAATTTTTTTTTTGCACAAAGGCAATCGATGCAAAAGAATGTTATGCTACTTCTACAAAGATCGAAGTGATAAAGTTAAAGAAAACAAAGAAGTATAAAAAACTTACTGATAAAATTCCTTTTCTTTTTGGCGGCAAGCTTTTCTGGGCGGATAAAAAAGGAATAATAAACAAAAAGGAGATAAAAAAGTGAAACCTAATCTAATTGAAATGTTGTTTATTTTATTATG
>CALNYG010000007.1:0-7701 GCA_942490825.1 Candidatus Moraniibacteriota bacterium
TTGCAGACAGCGAAAATTCTTGGACAATAAACATCAAAGATATTGACCAAAGTACTTTTGACCTGAGCGTAAAAAACCCCAACAAAAAAGAAGAAGCTGCCCTACGCCAACCACAAGCTATTTTGGAAGAAATGAAAGCATTGGATGAAGAAAGTGCAGAAATTTTAAACTCAATTTTGGAACTGATATGAAACAAGGTTGGGTAAAGAAAAATTTAGGCGAAGTAGTTGATGTGCTTGATAATTTGCGTAAGCCAATTACAAAAAGAGACCGTATTGAAGGTGAATATCCTTACTATGGAGCAACGGGAATTTTAAGTTACGTTCATAATTATATTTTTTCAGAGAAGTTAGTTTTAATTGGTGAAGATGGAGCAAAATGGGCTTCTGGAGATAATACTTCTTTTATTGCAGAAGGAAAATATTGGGTAAATAATCACGCCCACGTTATACGTCCAAATCGAAGTATAATTATAGATGAGTGGATTGTATACTTTTTAAACTTTTCTGATTTAACGCCTTTCATTACAGGAATGACTGTTCCTAAGTTAAATCAGGAGAAAATGAGAAATATTCTAATTCCACTTCCCCCTCGCCCCGAACAACAACACATTGTTTCTATTTTAGACGAGTGCTTTGCTGCCATAGACAAGGCAAAAGCCAATGCAGAACAAAACCTCAAAAACGCCAAAGAACTTTTTGAAAGCTATTTGCAGGGGGTGTTTGAGAATGGGAATTGGGAAACGAAAACTATTGAATTGGTTTGTGATGAAATATTTGCAGGTGGAGACGCACCTAAGAACAATTTCTCAACAGAACCCACTGAAAAACATAAAATCCCGAGTTATGCAAATGCGGTTAAAGACAGGGGACTTTATGGCTTTACAGATTTTGCAAGAGTTACAAAACCTTGCGTAACAATTTCTGCAAGAGGAAGCGGAACAGGACACACAGAATTAAGAAATGAACTGTTTTTGCCGATTGTAAGGTTAATAGTTTGTATCCCGAAGAACAAATCAAATGTCAACTGAATTTTTAAAATACACAATAGATAATTTGGTTATACAGAGAAGCGGAAGTGCAATACCACAACTCACCGTTCCAATGATAAAGGAATATAAAATTCCAGTTCCAACCGTTGAAGAACAAAAGCAGCTAATTGAGAAAGCGGAAACTCTGCGAGCCGAAACGCAAAAGTTGGAAGAGGTATATAAAAAGAAGATTGCGGATTTGGAAGAACTGAAAAAGAGTGTGTTGCAAAAGGCATTTGCAGGAGAATTGAAAACAGAAAAATTGTTGGAATATGTATCAAGATAATCAATATATAATCCCTGATGGTCTATATTGGCCTGAGATATTGCGGAAGGATGTTTCCAAATCAGGCACCTCATTACAGCCAATATTTGAGGCTTTTACAAATTCAATTGAAGCCATAAGGGATAGACGAAAATTTGATACAAGCCATAAAGGCGAAATTATCATTAAAATTTATTCGACTGAAACAACCGTTAAAGATAGTTTCAGCTTTTCAAGCATATCAATAATTGATAATGGTATTGGATTTAATGATGAACAATTTCAGCGTTTCAATACATTTAGAGACAACAGAAAAAATTATAAAAATCTTGGTTCGGGTAGAATTCAGTTTGTACATTATTTTGATTCAACCAATGTAAATAGCGTATTTGAACAGAATAAGGAGTTTTACGAAAGAGAATTTATCGTTTCTAAGAACTCGGAATTTATTAAACACAATTCTCTAGTTAAACATAAGTTCTGCAAAAAGATTGATTCGGGCAAAACGGAAACAAAAGTTACATTCACCTCATTGCTAGAAAAAAGTGGAGTTTATGATGATTTGTCAGAATTGGGACTAAAGACCAAACTACTTGAAAGATATATTCATTACTTCTGTTATAATCAAAATAATCTTCCCATAATAAAGATTGAGTTTTATATCCACAGCAAATTGAAAGGAGAATCAAGCATTACAAAAACTGATATTCCTAAAATTGATAAGAAAAAACTTCTAAAGCTTCAATATTCAAAGAAAATAAATGCCGGCATTGAAAAGGGTGATAAAACCGAAAACTTTCAAATTGATGCTTTTAAAATTGACAAAAAGCTTTTGAAAGAGAATAAATTGAATTTGGTTTCAAAAGGAGAGGTAATTGAAGAATCGCCAGTAAGTTTAGAAAGTTTAGCAGGTAATGACAACATAAAAGGAAGTAAATTTTTATTTCTTGTATCGAGCAATTTTATTGATGATAGAGATACACATATAAGAGGTGTCCTGAATATACCAACCAAAGATTCATTTGCAAAAGATTTGTTTGCAAATGAAGAAGAAATTTTCATTGAAGACATTCAAAATGAAGTAAATAATTCAATTAGTTCAATGTATCCTGAAATAGAGGATGCGAAGAAAAAACACATTGAAGAATTTACAAAGTTGAAAGAAATGTTTTTATTGGATGATGCAACCGCCAAAGAGATAAGCATTTCAATAAATGATTCTGAAACAGATATTCTTAAAAAATTTTACGAAGCAGAAGCAAAAAAATCAGCGAGTTTGGATGTGAAAATTAAAGAATCAATTGATGGTTTAGAAAAACTTGATACAACTTCTGAGGGTTATTCAGAGCAATTGGAAAAGGAAATTCAAAAACTGGTCAAAGAGATTCCACTTCAAAACAAAGTTTCATTAACACAATATGTTGCAAGAAGAAAGCTAGTTTTAGATTTATTCAATTTAATAAACAATCGAAAACTATCTGCACAAATTAATGAAGACAGGAATAAAGATGAAAAATTACTTCATAATCTGATTTTTCAACAAACCAATTCTAGTTCAGAAGACAGCGACCTATGGCTAATCAATGAGGATTTTATCTATTTTAAAGGAGCTTCGGAAAAACTTCTCAAAGATATTGAACTTGATGGAGTTAAATTATTAAGGGAAAATTTAACTGAAGAAGAAGAAGTATTTAGAACCGCACTAAATGAGAATAGATATGCTAAAAGACCTGATATTCTTCTTTTTCCAGAGGAAGGAAAATGCCTGATAATTGAATTTAAAAATCCAGATGTAAATGTTTCTGACCACTTAAATCAAATTAATAATTATGCTTATCTAATTTGGAATTTCTCAAACCCACAATTCAAATTTGAAACATTTTTTGGCTATTTAATAGGTGAGAAAGTTAATACAAATGATGTTAGATTCCACGATGGTGATTTTAAGGAAGCATACCAATTTGATTACTTATTTAGAGCAAACAAGGTAATTCCAGGTTTATTTGTAAAAGGAGATGCAGCTCTTTATACAGAAGTTATAAAATACTCAACCCTTTATGAAAGAGCAAAAAGGAGAAATGAGATTTTTATAAAAAAATTAGGTAAGTCAAAATAATATAAATAAAGTAGAGCAAAGAGCTAAGTTATGCCCAGAGAAGTAATAAAAATAATGGTTTCATCCACCGTTTATGGCTTTGAGAAAGACCTCAGGGTGCTTTGTGCAACCATTGAAAGCTATAAAACAGCTCAATATGAATACAAGGTGTTGAACAGCCATATCGGAACCATTTATGTTGCTCCCGGGGTTTCAAATACCGAAGCTTGTTTGCGGGCTGTTAACGAATGTGATTTCTTTTTGGGTATTATTTTGCCCCGATATGGTTCGGGAATTACTCATCAGGAATTTAGCCGGGCTTTAGAGTTAGACAAGCCAAGAGGATATTTGAGTCATTTCTCAGTAAGGTATGCCAGAGAATTATTAGCCCAGTATATGTACACGGATTTTAAAAATCGTGTCCTAAATCCTCATTTTGAATTCAAAAAAACACCAGTGTTTGAAGATGCCCGAATTATTGATATGTATAATGAAGCCATTCAAGATGGAAAACCTATGGAACAAAGAAGATGGGCACACGAATTTGGTCATTTTGACGGAGATGAAATGAAGTTCATTAAAACTGAATTTGAAGATATCAACCGTTTAAAAACGGATTTGGACGAATTAAAAAGATTAAAAGCAGAACAACAATGAAAAACGAACAACTTATAAAAAACCTGATAAAGCAGGGCGAAAGCGGACAGCTTGAATTTAAAGAAGTTGTTCGAAAAGAAGAAATTGCTAAAACATTATGTGCTTTCCTTAATGCCGAGGGCGGCACATTACTGATTGGCGTACAAGATGATGGAAAAATTATCGGAATTGATAATGCCGAAAAATACGAATCGGAGTTAAAACAATATTTATTTAGTGTAATTATTCCTGAAGCCCCTGTTACAGTTTCTGTTGAAAAGATTGGAACAAAAGACATTTTGTCGATTAAGGTTTGGAATGGCTCCAAGCCACCTTATATTTTCAATGGTGAAATATATTTTAGACGTGGAAGCCGCACGGTTAAGGCAACTGCATCGGAAATATCAGGTTTAATTACCGAGCGACAAAAAACAGAATTACATTGGGAACGTCAACCTGCCTTGGGGATTGAAATTGACGACTTAGACGAATTGGAAATTCGTAAAACCATACAAGACCTTACCAAATTTGGACGGGGGAAACTGTTCTCTGAAAAAGAAATTGAGGAGTTCTTAACCTATTACGGTCTTTACAGGGATGGACATTTAACCAATGCTGCGGTGGTTTTATTTGCCAAAGAACCTACGAGATATTTACCTCAATGTCGTGTGAGATTAACTGTTTTTAAGGGAAGGTAAAACCTCTGACAGTTACAGCTACGACAAAGTATTTGAGGGTAATCTTTTTAGAAATATTGCAGAAATATTGCAGTTTTTTGAAGTGAACATTGCAACACAAAGCAAATTTTCAGAGAAAAAATGGTTACGTGAAGATGTAAATTATCCAAAATTTGCATTACGAGAAGGTTTGATGAACGCATTAATCCATCGGGAATTTTCCTCTGTTTCAGGAACTGTCCACATTGCTTTTTATCCAACGCATTTAGAGATTATAAATTCGGGTTCGTTATTTGGTGGATATTCTCCTAACGATTTATCCAAAAGTCACTTATCTGTTCCCCGAAACCCTGACATTGCACATATCTGTTTCTTACGACAAATGATTGAAAAGATTGGTAGAGGAACTGTACTAATGATTGAAGATTGTGAGAACAAAGGATATGCAAGTCCAAAATGGAATAGTAATCTTGGATATACTACTGTTGTATTTCCTGGTGTTACTGTTACTGCAAAAAATGATGATGCTGTAAATGATGCTGTAAATGATGCTGTAAATGATGCTGTAAATGATGCTGTAAAAAATGGTCAAATTGATGCTGGAAGTGATGCTGTAAGTGATGCTCTTATTGATGCTGTAAATACAATTATAAAACTAAATGATGGAGCTTCATAAGAATAAAAGACATAATGGATGCTACAGGGAAATCAAATGCAACAGTAAAAAGGTATATTCAAGTACTCAGAGAAATAAACTTTATAGAATTTATAGGGGCTGCAAAAACAGGTAGATATTACCTAACTAATCAGTCTGAAAAGAAAATAAAAGGTAAAAATGAACGAAGCAGAAACAAGAGCAGAACTAATTGACCCGAAGCTAAAAGCTTGTGGTTGGGGCGTTGTAGAAGGTTCTAAAGTCCTTCGTGAAGGAATGTTGTACCAAATTACCGAAGGTAAAATTCAAACAGGTGGTGGGAAGTGGCAAAAAAGAAATTGCCGATTATATTCTGGTTTACAAAGGCATTAAACTGGCTGTTGTTGAAGCAAAAAGCGATGAACTGGAAGTTGGCGAAGGTGTATGCAAGCCAAAACAATATGCCGAAAAACTGAAATTAGAAACCACATACGCCACCAACGGAAAAGAAGATTTACCAAATCTGCATGAAAACAGGTGCAGAAGGTTTGGTAGCAGACTATCTAAGCCCCGAAGAACTTTGGAATAAAACATTTGCCGAGCAAAACGATTGGAGAGATAAATTTGCTGATGTTCCTTTTGAAGATAAAAGCGGAACTGGCAGTTACGTTATTATCAGGAAATAGCAGTAAAAAACACTTTGGAAGCAATTGCACAAAACAAAGACGAATTTTACTAACCCTTGCCACAGGAACAGGAAAAACAGCCATTGCTTTTCAAATAGCATGGAAACTGTTTCAAACTCGTTGGAATTTAAATCGAGACGGAAAAGAAGACCAAGAATATTATTTTTAGCTGATAGAAATATTTTAGCCGATCAAGCATTTAATTCATTTTCAGCATTTCCCGAAGATGCAATGGTTCGCATAAAACCCAAAGAGATTAAGAAAAAAGGTAAAGTGCCAACCAACGGCAGTATCTTCTTTACCATTTTCCAAACCTTTATGAGTGGAACCAAGATGAAGAATGGAAAACCTGCACCTTATTTTGGTCGAATACCCAAAAGATTATTTTGATTTTATCATCATTGACGAGTGTCACCGTGGCGGAGCAAATGACGAAAGCAACTGGAGAGGGCATTTTAGAGTATTTTTCTCCAGCCGTTCAATTGGGTTTAACTGCTACACCCAAACGAAAAGACAATGTGGACACCTATAGATATTTTGGGGAACCTGTTTATATCTATTCGCTAAAAGAAGGTATTAATGATGGTTTCTTAACGCCTTTCAAAGTAAAACGAATCAAAACAACCTTGACGATTATATCTACACCAGTGATGATGATATTATTGAAGGCGAAATTGAAGAAGGAAAACTATACGAAGAAAAAGATTTTAATAGAATCATTGAAATTAAAGAACGAGAAGCAAAGCGGGTTAAAGATTTTATGGATGAAGCCAATCAAAATGAAAAAGCCATTATTTTTTGTGCCACTCAAGATTCATGCAGCCTTGCAGTTCGTGATTTGGTCAATCAATACAAAAAAAGCAAAGACCCAAATTATTGTGTGCGTGTCACTGCCAATGATGGAGAAATAGGCGAACAGTTTTTACGGGAATTTCAAGACAATGAAAAAACAATTCCAACCATTCTAACCACTTCCCAAAAACTTTCAACAGGTGTTGATGCCAGGAATATTCGCAATATTGTTTTAATGCGACCTGTCAATTCAAATGATTGAGTTTAAACAAATCGTTGGCAGTGGAACACGTTTATTTGATGGCAAAGAGTTTTTCACCATTTATGATTTTGTAGATGCTTATCATCATTTTTCCGATCCTGAATGGGATGGTGAACCAGATAGAAGAAGAACCTTGTCCAAAGTGTGGTCAAACTCCTTGTGTGTGCGAAAAACACCGCCAAAACCTTGTCCAATTTGTGGTCAACGACCTTGTATTTGTGTAAAAGAACCACCAGAACCTTGTTAAAAATGTGGTCAAAGACCTTGTGTCTGCAAGAAGAAAGTAAAAATAAAATTAACAGATGGAAAAGAACGAGAAATTCAACATATGATTGCCACTTCGTTTTGGAGTGCTGACGGCAAACCAATTTCAGCAGAAGAATTTTTAAGAAAAAAGTTGGTTGATATGGAAAAAAGCGACTTGTATGATGTTTTGGAATACGTTTTCAATGGTGACTATATAGCAATGACCAGAGAAGCAAGAGCCAAAGCAGCCGAAGCAACAATTTTTGCCTTACTGAATGACAAACAAAAAGAGTTTATCGCATTCGTATTGAGCAAATACATTGAAACAGGAGTTGACGAACTCGACCAAGAGAAACTACCAATCTTGCTGACAAACAA
>CALNYG010000008.1:0-15021 GCA_942490825.1 Candidatus Moraniibacteriota bacterium
AAATTTTTTAAATTATATTGTACATTTTGAACACCTAGATCCTAAATAGTTCACTACATGAATTACATAAAATGAAAGATAAAAGCTCTAACGATAAGATAAAAAATATTGATTTAATGAATAAAGAAGAATATGAAATACATAATAACATGCTTGTCAAAATAGCTGTTTAGTTTGGATTTATCAAAATGATAGAAAAAGAAATTAAAATAAAGTCGTGTGATTTAGCAACTGCTTTACGACTTCAGAAATACATTGAGGACTTTAAAGAGCCAGCTTTAAATAAACGAAAAACTTATAATAAACAAACCACAACAAATACAGTTTTTACTTATAACTGTATAGATATAAATACATTTGCAGAAGAGTTCACAGCGGCTTCCAGTAATTCAAAACGAGTTAAAAATCCATTTCAGCATTATATCCTCTCCTGGAATATCGGTGAAGCTCCTTCAGAATTACAGCAGAAAAAAGCAGTAGAGCACTTCCTTAAAACTATGAAATATGATTTATCTCAAGGAGGTCATATTATTATGTGTCCACTCACTTTGATCAGGGGCATTTACATATACATATTATTGCCAATAGAGTCAGGACAATTAAAAAAAGATAAAAATAATAGCATGTTGTTAATATGAGATTATCCCATCTAAAAGCTGATCGGGCGATGAGAGAAATTGAAATTAGCCAAGGCTGGTCACACACAAAAAACTCATTAGTTGATGTGAAAATTGACAGAAATGGCGATTATAAGTTATTAAAAAATACAAAAAGTGCAAAAAACATCTCCGTTAAAAGCTTTAGATGCGAGTTAGCGCACAGGAGCGTCCAGCGCCTTTCGAACGTTATATAAAAAATGAGGTTGGAACAAAAATTGATCATGATCTTAAATTGATACAAAATAATCAATTACACAGGTTGATAAATTTGAGTTACTACATAAGCTTTTATCTACTAAATACAACTTACAATTAATAAAAAAAGAAACTGAAAAATACTAAGAAATATTAAAAAAGATAAAAGCTCAAGTGCACACAGTAAAGCTTCACGTTTAAATTCACAGCTGTTTAAGTTTGAAAATCTACAAAAACTATTTTAATAAGCAAAATATACAGATTTTGATACTACATATATAGTTGAATCAGAGTCTAGTTATACGCAATATTCAGAGCATAATAATACTACAGTGAAGTTCGGTATTGATGAAGATAAAAATATACAAAATGATTTTATTAATTATTTGAAATCAGATTTTGAAACTGAAGCACATCAGTTTTTAAAAGCCAAAAATAAAACTAATCATTCTTTTTTTAACTTTTCAAGATTTATGTCTAAAGTATGATGTTAGGGTAGAAAAGTCTCGAGGCGGCTATGTTTTTGCTGATAATGCTCAGATGTATCTATAACAATTAGCTCTATAAGATCCTCTTTAAGCGGCAAATTTAAATACAAAACTTGGTGAATATACAGAACAAATTTCTGATGAAGTAAAGCCTTTATCTCAATTTATAAAAAAACAGTCACAACCATTTAAAGCTACAGTTATAAAAAAACAAACTAAAATAAAAAGTGACTATAAAAAGTTAACAAATACAACATACAAAAAGATTAACGACAACTATGAATTATTTAAAGCTGAAAAAAATCAATTATTTTCTTTATTAAAAATAGATCTAAAAAATGATGATGATAATTTATTTGCTGAATTTAACAAATATAAAATTGAACAATCTAATAAGTTAAGCTACAAAGATGTAAGAAGTTTAAAAGCCTTAAATCGAGCAATAAAATATCAAAAAACACATGAGCAAGTTACAAAACTGTATCAAAAGATGCAAGATACAAATAACACATTAAGAGAAAACTTGCTGGATTATAATAACTATCTACACAAACTAGCAGACAACAAAAATAAATATGCTATTCAATTGTTATTACTGAGACGAGAAGGTTAAATATTATCACTTATTTATTATAAGCAATACACGAAGGAAAGCCATAGAAAATGTTCCTTTATCTGGGGAGCTTGAAAAATTAGTCGAATCAACAAATGAAGCAAAGCAAAAGATACGTTTTCTGATGAAAATGGAAAAGTGTTGTTTGTTGATAAAGGTAATTCTGTTGCCGTTAGATCCAAATCTGATAATGATATTGAAAAAGCAGTTTTATATGCAGCTGCCAAATTTGAAAATGTTATTGAAGTCACTGGTGATAGATCTTTTCAGGAAAAAGTTGTTGGATTTTCGTTGAAATATAATATTAAAATTGAAGGTGATAATTATGCTGCAAAATTATACAAGTTAGAATTCATTAAACAACAAATTTTAGATCAACGAAAAAAAGGCAACTTACAAAAACAAAAAATCATACGGCAAAAAATTAGAGCACCTATCGGGAAATCCAACACAAACAGCAAAGATGTCATTAATAAAACTTACGCTGCCCGTCAAGTATTACCCCAAAAAGATAGAGTGGAAAAGAAATATGAGGAGACTTCTTCTGCTGTTAATACTGATAAAGAAAAAGTAAATAAACCAAGCACTCTAGAGCTAAGAAGCCGTTATATTGATAAAGACTCTGAATTATATTTTATAGGAGAAGCATTATCAGATAAAATAATACAATCTGATTATTATCAATATTTGATTGAAATATTACAAAATACACTGATAGATTTAGATAAATTTATGGTCTTTAATTATCTTGATATAAATACTCATGAAACCTTTATAAAATTACTTGAATATAAGAATACAAATAATACATCAGTCCTTTCTGACATTAGGGGAAAAACTTTAGCTGATGACTATTTTTTTCAATATAAAGTTTCAAATATGATTGAATCTGTTACAAAAGAAGATAAAACGAATAAATTTAAAAAAATGATTTCATTGCGTAATTTATGCTTTGAGCATAAAGAAGATGATTTTAAAACGGCTGTGAAGATAATTAAAGCTAGAATATCAGAAAATAATAATAGTTTTGGTGAATCGGATAAAAAAACTCTTACAGACATTATTAAAATAATGCTTAAGTATAATAACATAACTCCTGATATATTTGTTGTAGACAAACTTAGGGCTGATATGACTTTAATCTCTAATAAAATTGATGATATTGGTGGTATTTCTATAGAGCTAGCTGAAGTTGGAAATATACAATTAGAAGAAAAAGACTTATGATTACTAAACTTATAGATTTGACAAAAAATGATATCCTTCTTGGTAGTAGTGCAGGTAAAAAAGCCTATCAAAAGATATTATCTATAATTGAAAAAAACATACAACAAGAAATTTTTGAAATATCATTGGAAGGAATTACTTTTGCTGATGCAATATTTTTTAGAGAAAGTATTGTTGCCATTGGTAAACAGCTTATTGCAAAAAAAGCTGTTTATGTCACTAATATTAAAAGCAGGGATATAGTAGAAAATCTTAACTATGCAGCCCAGGATAAAAATCATCCCATATTTTACTGGAAAAGCAAAAATATGAAATTTTAGGGCCAAAAATTACGGATGTAACAACACAACTAATTGATACTGTAATTCAAAAAAGTCCTATAACTGCGGCAAGAATTGCATCATTACTTAATATTACTCCGAAAAACGCAGGTGTTAAGCTAATAAAAAATTTTTAAAAATGGATATGTTTTTAGGCTTGAAACCGTTGCCCCAACAGGCGGAATCGAATTTCTTTATAAAAAAATAAAATAAATATCAATTATTTTTTGATTTAACCTGATTTTTTTGAAATTAAATTTTATAATAATAGTGTTGATGTTAAATTCATTCTGAACTAACAGGGTAATATAGACTATAAAGTAGGTAAATTATTATGAATAAGTATAACTTAAGTAATGCTGTATCAAACTCAATAAACAACAATGAAGGTGAGTTTTATGTATATGCTATTAATGAAGTAAAACGTAATGTTGGTAGGAGATAATAAGTATGAATAAAGATTTTAAAATTTATGTCGACACGCTTGATTCTTGTAGATTCGATAGAATAAAACAACTTAAAATTGCATTTAAGCTATATTCTGGAGGAGAATCAGATAGAATTTTTGACGGTTTAAAAGCAATACGGCACATTAGAACAATGGCTTGTAACGACAAACTAGATAAATACAATTTAGACGAACTTAAAAAATCAGCCCCAGGAATTATAAAAGGAAATTATCTTACCACGGTAATTATAGCTCTGGAAAAAGAAATAACCTGGGATGAATTTGTTAAAAAAGCTTTAGACTTCGAAATAAAGGATGAGGCTACATTTTCTAAAGTATTATAAAAATAATAATTATAAATTAAATAGGAATTATAAAATGAAAAAGAAGAAATGTAGAAAAAAATACAACCCACTTAAAAATATGCAAAAGATTAAAAAACCAAAGGAAACAGATTATTGTGATCCTATACTAGATATACAGGATTACTCAATATCGATTTACTCACATCTTCAAGAAGTAGACTTTGGCAAAATTAATTTAGAATCGTTGATTGTCGGTAATCTTGATTTCGAGATTTATGAAACTGAATATAATGTTTATCAACCAGATATTGATCCACTTTTTGAGCATTATCCCAAACTTGCTGATGAACTAAGAAGAATCGCAGATACCATTGATAATAAGTTGGTGATTCTCCAAGGTAACGTTGAGAAATCTAAGATGCGTCGGGAAGAACCAGAAAACCCAATATCTGGAATTTACAGCTTAAAACATTTAGAGAAACTAAATGAATTAAAGGATATGCATATTCTGGACGATCATGAACACCAATTCTGAACTATCCTGACACAGGGGGAAGAATTGGTGTTTGCCATCAGCAGAATATGCAGGATATTTCTCACTCATAGTTCTCGTCATGGAAAATCACCTATTGAAAAATACTTTGATGTGTTTAATAAAACTCCATTTCAGAAGAGGCTTATCAAAATTATAATTCTGATAATGAGAATTTTCAAAATCAGAATTATTGAGTTAATCCGTAACCTGACTTATGCTGGGATTGGCATCTTATGCCTTTGCATTGACCTGTCGGTTAACAATTTAGACATCAAAATTAAGTCTAATTCATCTTTAACAAGGAGCAATTAAAACAGTGATTAGCTATATTTATTGATGAATATTATATTCCAAAAACTAAATAATGTCGTCTGAGTTGTCGGAATCCGACAAAACCCCAAAAACACGCCTACCATATTGAAATACAGAATAAATAATCAATTTTATTTTTTTCAAAAAGTTCAGACATTAGCATAAATTAGGTCTAAGATAAGTCAAAATCATAGGTTGAGTTAGAGCTGAGAAAAATGAAAAAATTGAAATGATGTCTATAAATCACAGATATAAGAGGTGGTCGCTGGCGACCACTTGATGGATTTATTTTGAAAAATGAAAAGTTAAAGGCTATTTTTCAATGAGGTTTTATAGTTTTTTTTGAAAAAAACAAAATGTATTTTTATTTATAATATCAGTATGTTAAGTTCTGTTTTTGATAATCTTAAAAGTTTTAATATTTTACTTATTTCTAATCAAATTGGCTCTGTTGCCCTTAAGTGTTGCTGGTTTCTTAAGCTAATGATTATTATATATTATAATGTAATTCTATTTGTGTTATTTATGTGCTTTATAGCTTGAAATAGATTGAAAAATAAATAACTTGGATGTTTTTTTAATTTATTCTTTTACTCAACTTTGTATAAGCAAAAGTCAGCAAAAATTGTAAGTTCTATTAGTGTATGGCTCTAGTCTTATGGTATGTGCAAGTAGCAGTATGTTTAAGAATTAGAAGTAAGAAAGAAGCAAAGGATTTTGATTATCACTATAAAATAATTTTGGTTGGAATGGCAAAAGGCTCAGCTTAAACTCTGGGCAAGTTTCACCTATCCATCATCATCCCTCACATGCCTTATCCTCTCATTGATGAAATTTAAAAAAAGGACTACTCGACTGCAGAAAGACGCAGTCTGCGTTCCTCTTTGTTTTTATTTTAAATTGAATCTATGAGACTCAGACTTTGTGAGGCGATGATGACGGGCAGGTGAAAAGGTTAAATTCTGCTAGAAAAATTAGCAACTACAAATATGAGGAAAATAGCCAGGGTCGATGGTTATGAAATGCGGGATTCGCCAAAATTAGGCGGGTTTTGGTAGCCATTTACAGCACCAACTTGTCGCTCACCCGTTTCAATTTTACTCCATTTACTATGATGTATATCTAATTTGTCAGCAATATCACGAATCAAAGCACAAGTAACAACACTTTGTATCTTAATCTAACAGTTACTTAAATAAATCTTGTATAGGAACATTAAGTGCAGATGCTAATAATTCTACTTCTATATCTGTAATACGCCTAACTTTAGATTCTATTTTGGCTAAAGTACTTCTGCTGATATTAAAGCCAATTATATTACACCTTGCTACTAGTTGTTCTTGGGTTAAATATTTTCTCTCTCTTATTGCTCTAATTTGAGGGCCAATTATATTCAATTTTTTTGCTCCGTTAATGGAGCTTGATTTTTGCAGATTTTAGGCTTACAATTGCTCCGATATCAGAGCAATCAATAAAAATACCTTCTTTTTTATTATTAAATAACAGAGTTTTAATTTTATAGAACCAAATCATTAGGTGAATAAATGTCAATTTATTTTAGTGTTTATAAAGATAACGTTGTTGATGAAAAATTTTTCCATCCTGGAACATTTGAAAACCAATATGGACTCCGTTACGTTCGTTTAATTTTAAATTTCAGAATGTTTATCAGTGAGATTACGTATATAACAGGGGATCCACGGCATCCTCTTAATGGTGAAACTTTTGTACATGGCTCAATCGCTGATATATTAGATCATATTCACAATTCTGATGTTTTAAAAACGAGAATATCTGTACTGCTAATGCGCTCAGACAGTGATAATGATGATCGTATTGCAACAGAGCTAGTTAAAGTCGTTAGGCAAAAAGATAGTAGAGATAATATAGCATATATTATCTCTTGCCAAAATAATAAAAAATATATTGAAAAATATAAATCTTCTTTTGATGAATCAGATATACAAGAGGAAGTCACGGTCTACTCAAGTATATTTTAATAAAATTTGTTATGACTAAAAATTTGCCGTACAAATAAATAAATAATTATTAATTATTTAAACAAGAAAATGACTTTACTATTTTAAGGGGATAAAAATGCAAACCATATACACTGATAAATTTCCATTTAGCATCGAAATTCGCCTAGATAAATATAATTATTCTTTTGTCAGTGTGGGCTGGATTAGACTAATTACGGACTTGGATAACAAATTACGAGAAATTCATCCTGGTTATGAAATATCACAGATAAAACAGAAGTACGGACAATTACGATATTATGCAAACTTTATCAATGATGAGGATTTCCAATTAATTTTTGAGGCAGAAAAAAAATCCACTACGACTTGTGAGGCGTGTGGCAATACTGGAGTTCTAAGAGATGTTGAAGGTTATAAAGTCATTTTATGTGACGAGCATTTTGATGAACTCTGGGAATTGCCAAGAATGTCTAAACCTGTCCACTGTCTGTTTATTCATTAATTATTATGCCTTCTCTTCATACCCTAAAGTGACTTACACATTGAGTTTTTCCCCATATGGTGATTGGCGAGTTACTCGATGTGATGAACAGGCTGAAAAATAACATATGTGGATTTCACATTGTATAGTTTTTAACCTGTCGAATTCGACAGGTTTAAGGAAATTAAAATGCCCATAAAATATAAGAAACAGAAGGTTAAACAAGAAGTTGGTTTTATCTGTGATATTTGTGAACAAATTTTTCCAGAAATGCACATGGGTACTAAGATTGAGCACTCATTTGGTGACGATTCAAAATATGATTGTGTAGTTGTTAATACGATAATTTGTGAAGATTGTTTTTATAAACTGCTTAAAAAAAATTTAAATATGCAAATATTTCAAACATCAAAAGCTAATAATTTGTGGTCGCAAATTGCGACCTTAAGATTACAAAAGGAGTAATTAATGAGCACAAAGAGTTCGATAAAAAGTGGTGATGACTTTCATCTATACAAAGATGTCTTTGAAAAAGAAGACTCAATTTATCTTGAATTAGAAAATGCAGATTTGTTAGAAATAAACTTTGAATATAAGACAAGATTAACTATTCGTTTTTCTCATCAAAAAGCGATAGAACTTGGACTTATTTCAAATGAAGATATTACTGCAAATTATGAGCAACAAACATAAAAAGTAGCCGCCTAAAACTAAAAAATTGAGGTCACAAATTGTGATCTCAAGGTTGTAAAAAAAGTAGTTGTGAGCAAAACATGGAAACATACAGAGTTAAAAAAATACATTGTTTAGTCTGTGACACAATTTTGAAGCTGCCTGGCACAGCATTGCAAAATGTAATTGCGAAAATGAAACAAAAATTAGATAATAGCTTTAGATTCAAAACACCAAATTCAATTATCAGTAGCAAAAGATAAAACTAAGTTGAAAGGACGACTTCTTGAAGACAAAAAAGGCTGTGGTAAAAAAGGAGACTGGTTTTATATCAGAGAGCCAGAAGATAAAGATACACCAAAATTTTCACGGTGGTTGGGTCAGACAATTTCAGGTTTTGTTGTCATATTTGAGACGAAATTAATGACACCCAATACGTGCAGACAATTACCCAAATCAGATGATATTAGAGACATAGATAGTGGTGAAAGAATTTACCATTTTTGGCGAGAAGCCAGTGATGAAATTTTAGAAAAATTCAACGGATTAAAAAAATGACTAAAATACATGTTTTATCTGATGTTCACAATGAATTTGAACAATATGAAGTTTCTGAAACTGCTAAAACTGCAGATATTATCATACTTGCAGGCGATATAGACACTGGAATAAACGGCTTACCGTGGGCAAGCGAGTAATTTCCAGATAGTGACATTTTTATATTTCTGGAAACCATGAATTTTATAGATACAACTATAACGAGTTATTACAGATCTTTCGTACAGAGTCTAAAGAATATGATATTCACTTTATGGAAAATGATGAAATTGTACTTAATGGTATTCGATTTTTAGGTGCTACACTTTGGACAGACTACACTTGTTCTCCTCTGGCTTAACACAAAGACAAGCAATGGAAGGCTTAAATTATCGAATTGCTGATCATCAATTAATTACGATAACTGAAAATGATAAAAATAAATTATTCAAAACTCGTGATGCCTGGAGAATACATAAGGACAGCATAAGTTGGCTGACAAAAAAACTATATGATGAAGAATTTTTAGGAAAAACGATAGTTGTAACACATCACGGCCCATCTTTATTGTGTCAACATGAGCTTTTTGGTCATACTGATTTGAGTGGTGCATTTTATTCTAGTCTAGATAACTTGGTTGAGAAAGCAGATTTATGGGTGTGTGGTCATACACATTCAAATCTTGATACGCAAGTCGGTATGCAAATGCCGATTAATAACAAATCAGCTTGGATATCCACACGAAATTTGTGATGGATTTGATGAAAATTTAATCATAGAGCTGAAAATAATGGCTAAGAAAAATCGGCATGTTTGATACTGAATTATCCTCCTACTTTATAGTTGCATTTGTACAAAAGGATAATTCGATATACGAACAAAAATACTTTGGGGTATTGTCAAAAAAGATTATAAAAAAAGATTGTAAAAAAGGAAGAGTCGTGGTGACCTCATCCATTGAAAAAAGTAATTTACAATGCGGAAAAGCAATATGTCTGTACAAGAAATAGTATTTATAAAATAACTAAAAATACTGGTGAAAATATTCATCTTCCTTGTAGTTATGGGAGTTACATGATGATTCAAAATGGCTTCAGCCCTTTATCAATAAGACAATTTTATTCTGAAAATGGATATAGCCCATTGATAAAATATAATTCTATTTACCCTGAAAACATTCATTAAATTATATAAAAATTAGGAAAAGCAATGGCTGAGATTACAGAGGATGATTATGTTTTTAATTTTTCCAAAAAATATCAAAAAGAATAGATACAGGAAAGGGCTGTGCTTCTGGCATTGGCAGGGGTTGGCTACAAATAGTGCTTTCTATTGATAAAAAGTTAAGTGCCATAAATCCAAACTATAGAATCGACCAAATCAAAGAAAAGCTGGGTGGTTTTTGCGGTTTTATTTTCTGGTATTGATTATGATGTGGTTGCAGACATAATTGAAAATGCAGAGCTGTTATCAATTGAAACATGTGAGATTTGCGGTAATAAAGGCAAGTTAAGATATGGCGATTGGCGTGTAACTCGTTGCAATAAACATGATAATAGTAATGAAGAAATTAAAGATGGTTTAGCTTATCAGGAAGAATTAAGAAGTGAATGGTGAAAACCTTTTTCAGGTCATTTTTTTAGAAAGTAATAAACAAAAATTAGTATCAAACACTATACGATGTACACAATGAACAGTGAAGAAATTAAAAATACTATTTTAGAAGAAGTTAATGCTGATGCAAAAAAGATTACGTCTATCATTAAAATGTCAGAGATACTTAAGTGAAAAAATGTTGTGCATTAGTATTAGCTGATTCAGCTTCTTTAATAACCCTCGCTTATGCAGAAAGTTTAGATTTATTATTAACAGTAAATATTCCTATTTTTATTTCTGATATGGTAATTTACGAGCTAGAAAGTACAGGGTGTAATGCAGTAAACGAAAAATCATTAACTTTTATAAAAAAATATTTGGGAAATAAAATGAGTGAAATAAAAACAGGTGTTCCTGATGTAGCAGAAGATTTAAAAAAATTAAAAGTTGATCCAGGTGATGAATCCATTCGTAGAATTATTGATGAATATGAAAATAAATTGGAAGGTGAGTATGCTCTATTAATTTCGGAAGAGAATAAATTTATTGGAATTTCAGATTTACTTGTTCAAACCCATATGATAACAACGAGGCTATTTTTAAAAGAGCTTGAAAGTCGTAATATAATAAAGAATTCAGAAAAATTAATGCACAAGGCAGAAAATAATTCCATTATCCAATGATAAATAAAGAAAAAATAAAAAAGAAATAATAGCAGAAGCTGAGGCTGATAAAAGGTGTGAACCTACATCCAACAATAGCGATGCATATCAATCGTTAAATGATGCTTGTTTTACGACTGAACTTAACAGCATTGTACTCAAAAAATTTTATAATGAGACTGTGCCTCTTCATATTGTTCACAAAAAAGAACAGCCATTAATCCAGTATTTTGAAAAAAATAATGTTGGTGATGATTTTGTGGTAGGAGATATTCATTGCCAATTTAATCAGTTAAATCGTCAACTATATGAAATTGGATTTGATCCAAAAAAAGACCGATTGTTTGCTGTTGGTGATTTAATTGATCGAGAGGAAAGACGGGTATAGAGTTTTAGACTATCTATCGCAACATTGGTTTTATTCAGTATTAGGTAATCATGAAGATATGATTTTATCTTTACTATCTTTACCAAAGGGGTTGTTCAACTTGTCTTACAATGCAGCCATGAACAATGGTTGTCAAGATGGTTAACTGATATTGATATCAGGTTAAAGCAAACTTTAATAGATGCGGTAACGGCAGAAAAATTTAACAAGAAAAATGATTTAACATTTGAAAAATTAATGTCAGATTTTCCATTGTTACATAAAATTTATTTTGAATTTTCAAAAATTACCTTATATGATTGTTATTGAAAATACAGCAATAATTCATGCTGAGGTCCCTTTATTTATTACTGATTTTGAAGATTTGGTAGCAAAGATTGAGGATATGCATATAGATACCTTAGAGTCGCTACTTTGGGGACGGTTACGTATAGAAATGGATATAAATAAAAAAGTGGATGGCATCAATAAAATTTACTGTGGTCATAATATTCTGCCAGAAGCTGATAATTATGGAAATCACCGAATGATTGATATAGGCGCTTATCAGACTAAATCTGGAAAATTACATATTGAAAAAATAGATTTTGAAGAAGACAAACATATATCAACACGCATTAAAACTGATGAAGTTGAGCCACGGTTTGATGAAGAAAGTGGTTATACTTATATTAGAATTTTAGATTTATCAAAAGAAGATCAAGAATTATTTAAAGCATTTTTTATTCGGTGCTTCTATGCCGAGAGTAAGAAAAGAAGAAAAATGGGGAGCCGCCTGGGTATCTGATTACAAAAGATATGTAGAAATAAAAAGAAGTTATATAAAAAAATATAATAGCTTAGACGAGTTTAAAAAATCCCTTGATTATAAATAGAATTTAATTAATAGTTTATCGGAATATGCACAAAGGTCTCAATATGTAAAAATTTCAAAAAGTACTTTTAAAATCATCGAATTCGATGTGTTTAAATCTATTACAACTTAAAGTTTTTAAGCTCTAAGATCACAAATTATGACCTCAAGTTACAAAGCACACCTAATCATTTTTTTATTGATATTGGTGCTTACCAGTCAAAAAATGGTCGATTACACATCGAAAAAATTGAGCATAAATATGAATGACAACGAATATGAAATTATAAAAGCTTATAGCGTAAAAGAAATGTAGCACTAGAAGTGATAAAGCAATTAGATATATCTAGATTTGAAATATATCCTTTGTTAAAAAAATATAATTTAGATTTACCGCAAGAATCTGATGAAGAAGCGATGATTGCTGCTAAAAAAATTTCAAAAATTATCAGAAAAAATTGTAACTGAAAAATGGAAATGTATCGAGTTAGAAAAGTGCAATGTCTTGTCTGTAATAAAATACTTGAAGCGTGGTACAGCGAAGATGAATGTCATTGAAAATAAAACTGTACTTGATAATTCATTTCATTTTGGAACACCCGACTCAATTATCAGAGCAAAAGATAAGACAAAACTTAAAGCTCAAGCACTTCAAGATTTAGGCAAAATAGCAAAAAAAGGAGAATGGTTTTATGTGCGTAAACCAGAAGATGAGAATACACCACAATTTTCAAAATGGGTAGGCCAAACCACATCGGGAAAAGTAGTTATTTTTAAAACTGACAAAACTATAACTCCCAATTCTTGCAGACAATTACTAAAATCTGAGGAGATTATAGATATTGATTCAGGTGAACGAATTTATCACTTTTGGCAACAAGCGACTAAAAAATTGATTAAGGAAATTAATCAATTAATTGAAAAGAATCATAAAAATGGAATATGACACATTATTGAGTAGTTATTATATCGTTGAGTTTGTAGATGAAAATGGAGCAAAGTTAAGTGATGGTGGGATCGATGGAAAAATACTATGGGGTTATATTGAAGAAGATAAGCACAGAGATTTAATAAAGGTGACTATATATGTACGACTTTAATTGTTAATCACAAACAGGTCAGTATTTTCACACAATGAACACGATGTATAAAACAAAAAAAGGAACAGGCAAAACAGTTGAGATTGAATTAAATGAAAAAAATCTGAGTGATTTGCGATCTGGAATTGATCCTGAATTGTTGTTGGCGTTAATAAGTGAAAATATAAAATTTGAAGTGATGAAAGAAAGAAGTGAATAACATTATTTATATTGATATGAAAAGTAATAAAGATGAATGAATTTCCCATTAATCTAAAAAAATACAAACTCAATCATGTTGATAAAAATAGAGTTATTACTGGAGCCAGGAAAGCTTTAATAACAGCTAATAATCTTTATTATTCATGGGATACGGAGCAACAAGAAAAATACCGTGTTTCGATGAATGACCAAATTATTGAAAAAATTCAACACGTATTACTTGATAGTATGTTAAGAATAAAGTGCACTCTTAAAGTTGATATTTGGGATAATTTGCCACTTGCAGATTTAAATATTCTTAATTGGGCGATATTGCTAACATCGGGCATTGGAGATGATTTTATCTTCCTAAATGAATCAATGGCTGAAAATACCAGCTTATTAGATTTTTCCACAGTATATGATTACAACTATGATGATTATTTATTTCAGGAAAAAGCAAGAAAGGAAGAATTTCCTGAATATGAAGGTATGGACTATTATGCTCTTAAGACATTGATTTCTGGTTTAGATTAATTATTGATGATAATTTCTACTATGCAACAGGAACCTCGTTGGCCAGTTATATCTACGATGAATTGGATGAGTTTAGCAGCGATCTAATTAATCAATTAATTCCTCATGAATTGGTTGAGGGCAAAGATAATGGTAAAAAAGAAGACGGTGGATTTTTGTGGGATATGGAAATTGATGCCAAAGGTTTAGAAGGACAACTGGAAGAGTTAAATAATCGTGTACATACTCACCTTAGTAATCACTGGGTAATACTGAGCCAAACTTTTCTGATCTAGATCCAAGTGTATATATTAAAAATCAGGACTGGGATGATGATCCTCATATATTTATTATCTTTACCAATGAACAAACACTGAAAAAAGTTCACTGGAAACATTTTTATCTGATATTGAGCCATTAATTAATGATTTTTCTTTTGTTGAACAAGAGATTGCAAGAGAAAAAGATTTGCTCAATTCTTATATATCAAAAAATCATCACGATATTATGGATAACTTTGATCCCAAAATTGTTAAGTTAAAGAAAAAACGAAAAGTTATTATGACTCCTGGTGTTATGGATGAATTAGGGATTTAAGCTCTTCATAATTTATATTTTGCTGATCAAGGTTGCTATGATTGCTAGAAATTTATGATTTTTCAAGCCGATAAAGAAATTTAAAATATTAAAATTGTTCAGTGAAGAAAATATAGTATCACTCATTGAATTTAATCTTATGGCAAATTTTAGTGGCTAATAAAAAAAATAAACATTTGCAAGTATTTAAAAAATTTATTATTAATTTGGCAGAAGCAAATAACATAAACTATGTTAAAACCAAAGGAGATGAATTTGCTGATATCATCACAAAATTATCGGATGATAATATTGAAGAAGATGAAATTGAACATTTAATTATTTCATTAGAAAGATTCAACATTATTGATTCAAA
>CALNYG010000009.1:0-44910 GCA_942490825.1 Candidatus Moraniibacteriota bacterium
ACGAATCATTAAGTTCTGATTATATCGTTGAATCAATATTAAAATCAGTAATGTATTATAGTTTAAATGTTGATGATAATGTAAACGATATAAATTCAATCGAATTTGTAGAAAAAGATGCAAAGAATTATGAAGTAAACGCAAAGGATTATTTAGATGATATTCCAAGCGTAAGCATGGTTCATTATGTTCCAAGATATATAAGCGATATAAAACTTTCAAGTATTGCGGATATAAAAAGCGGATATATTTATAATAAAATAAAATATAAGAAATTATAGGAGGAAAAGAATATGTTATTCGATTACGCAGCAAATTTATTCTTAAATCATATGTTTGGGAAAACAGACGATATTGATTTTGGAAACGGAGTTTATGTAGGTTTATCAACAACCGTTCCAAACAAGGACGGAAGCAATATTACAGAACCAAGTGGTAATGGATATGAAAGAAAACTTGTTGGTTATCCATCTCAAGCGTTAACACAACTTATGGGAAATGCAAGTGGTGGTGTTATCACCAATATTGCACCAATCATGTTTAATCCTGCAACAGGCGCATGGGGAACTTGTTCGTGGTTTGTTATTTTTACTGCTCAAACTGGTGGAAATGGAATTGGCGCTGGAGAAATATTGAATGAATCTCAAGTTGCAACACCGATTGTTCCAATAGCTGGTAGTGTTCCAACAATCGATGCAGGCGGACTTAATTGGCAATTAAATCAATAGTAAGTAGGTGATTTTATGGCTCTAACACCAAAACTTGAATTATTAATTCAAATGTTAGACACTGTAGATGGGACGGGTTTTTTAAACGGACTTGATAGTAATTTTCAAAAAATAGATGATTTTGCAGCGAATATCATAAAAGCGTATGCTGATTTCGCTTCTTTTCCTGCTACCGGAGTTGCTGAAAAATTATATATTGCCATTGACGAAGGTAAATTTTATCATTGGGACACCGTGTTATCTGAATACGCAATGGTATCTGGTGGTGGAAGTATTGATATTGCCGATACAGCTCCGGTTGATCCTGATCCAGGAGCGATTTGGTGGGATTCAACCTCAGGAATTTTAAAAATATATTATGATGATGGCGATTCTCAACAATGGGTTGCCGCTACTCCAGTATATTTATTTGAAGTTGCAATGCAAGAAACAGCACCAACAAGCCCTGGAGCCGGAGATTTATGGTGGGATTCTGAAAATGGTGTATTAATGGATTTATTATGATGATGGAGATTCTCAACAATGGGTAGATGCAACTCCACAATTAATACCTCATAATATTGATACACAAGACACAAGACCTTCAAATCCAAGCCCAAATGATTTATGGTGGGATTCGGTAAACGGAGTTCTCAAAATATATTATGATGACGGAGACACACAACAATGGGTTGACGCAACTCCACAAGTGGTATATACGCTTCCAATGGCTGGAACTGAACTTGGAGGAATCAAAGCTGACGAAAGAACAACAGAAACTTTGGAAGCAAAAATTGATCCTGTTACAGGAAAGTTATATGTTCAAACTGGTGGAACAACATCAATTGGCACAGATCCTCCAACCGGAGGTAATGATGGCGATGAATATGTATTAATAGAATAGGAGAAATATTATGAACGTAGATAAAAATTTAGAATATATTAAGAAAAATTCTAAAGCTGAGTTAGCAAGAAAGTTGATTGAACTTGAAGAATATGTTGAACGAAAGAAATTATTCGATAAAAAACAAGAAGAGAAACTTCAAGCGAAGGAAACAGAACTTGGCGAATTAAGACCTTTAAAAGAACAAGTAAAAGCATTAAAACCATTGAACGAGGTTAAAGAAAAACACAAAATTGAAATTGACGGAATTGTAAAAAAATACGAAGATCAATTAAAAGGAAATCATATGTTAATTGCAAATATGGGACATACAATTGATGATTTGGTTAACCTTATGAAAGATCATTTTGATGGATTAAGAATTACAAATAATTTTGCTGAAAATATCTTTCAACAAACGATGAAAGAAATGGAAACATATCTACCAAAAGTAGAAAAAAAAGGAGGTAACAAATAATGGCAAGAACATATGATAGTAAAGCAACAAAATATGGTAAAGTTGCTGGAAGTTGGGAAAAATTTGCCATGTGGGGTTCAGATGACCATATTGAAGTTGATGTCTCAGGATTAAGTAACGTTCCGGCGGGAATGAAATCCCCTACGTTATTAAGTGCTTTTCTTACTGCTTTAGATAATGCGTTTGGAACAGCGAGTGGGTTTGCAACCTTGGACGGGACTGGTAAGTTAGCCGCTTCACAAATGCCTTCTTCTGTTGGTGGTGGAATCACTTATAGTGGAACAATTGACGCTTCTATTCAAGATTTAGATGACCTTGCAACAGCTCTTGGTGGAACAACAGGGGATGCAAGTAAATATGTTGTTGTTACTGTTGCTGGTGTTATATCAGATGCAGCTTCAACAGCAAAATGGGAACTTAATACTTATGATGATGGAGAAACAATTAATTCTGCAACTCTTGAAGTTGGAGATAAAATTTTATGCACCAATTATGATACCGATCATCATGTTTTCACTTTATTAAGCACAACATATCAAGACGCTTCAACAACAGCAAAAGGTGTTGTTACATTATCTCAACAAACAGCAAGAGCATCGTTAACTGGAGATAAAGTTGTTACAGAAGGTATCTTGGCTTCAATTTTAAATGACGATTTATTAGTAGATGGAGATTTTGCTAGTGCTGGATTTATGAAAACTAATGGATCTGGTGGATATAGATATAGATGCAAATACTTATCTTACAAGTTTAGCGGCGGCTATTTCTCAAGTATTAACTGGTTATTCAGAAGAAACAACTTTTGCAGAAATAACTTCTTCTCTTACCATCCTTGGTGCTATTGAACAATTAGCGTTTACAACTAAAACTGCTTATAATTGGGGAAACCACGCAAGTGCTGGTTATCAAGATGCTGGAGCAGCAATTTCACTTGATGAAGCTGGAACCGGTGCAAACTCTGATAGTTTAATTCAAACATTTAATTATCGTGATGGTGGTGCAGTTGCAAGAACAATTACATTAAGAGCAGAAGGCGATGATGGGAAACTTCATTATGGTGGATATGCAAACGATATGCCAATACCTGGGTTATTGATTCAAGCATCTGTTCCAACAACAGAAGGTAATGACGGAGATATCTGTATAGTTACAAGTTAGGAGTTGAGATAAATGGCTTATACACCTTATGTAAAGGTTAGTGGAACATGGCGAAAAATGACAATAAACTGGACAGAAGTCGTCGATGGGCCGACGGCTCTTTCGGATTTAGCTGAAGATTCTACCTCAAGACATATATCCGACGAAGATATAGCTAGTTTTGGTGGTGGAGGAACTAAGGAATACGCAAGTTTCTATTTAACAACAGGTGGCACATCCTCTATAGGAAGCACTGCAAAAACAATGGTTATCAATAATACAGGCATCAATTCAAATGGAGATGTATTTGGTTTAGCATCTAATGAAGTTACCGTTGATAAAACTGCGATATTCAAAATAGATGCAAATGTCTATTTGAACAACTCATCTACTGCTCGTTCGGAATACTCGTTGTGGTTAGAAAAAAATGGAACAGAAATTCCTGGTTCACGATTTGCAAGTTATCAACGTGGTTATGACTCAGGTATGTCATCTGGTGTTTCCTTAATTGTATCTGTTACTTCAGGAGATACGTTTAGAATAAGATGTCAAATAACAGACGGTAGCGCAACAACAGGATACCAAGATAATAATGGAACACGATTAACATTTTTGGAGGTGTAATAATGTCTAATGAAGAATTAAAAGACTTACAACACGAGTTGTGCAAAATCTGTGAATGGATGGAAGAAAAACAATATATTCCATTAAAAGTATTCAATGGTTTTTGGGATAAAACAGACCAAAGATATTTAGATTATAAAGCAGAATATCTAGTTAAACACGCTAGAAAAGAAGAACTAGAAGCACTATTAGGGTATGTAGAGGAGTGAAATCATATGGCTTTAAACTTTCCAAATAATCCAACTATTGGAGATACCTACGTTAAAAATAGCGTTGCTTATACATGGAATGGCGTTAAATGGGCAAGTGTTATAACAATAAAAGACGCAGCGATTGAGGGTGAACATAAAGTAATGTTTTTTGATATTGATGGAACGTTATTATCGGTTCAATTCGTTGAAGATGGAAAAAGCGCTATTTCTCCAACAGAACCCGACAGAACAGAAGACGGATTAAATTTTGTTGAATGGAATAATCCACTTGATAATGTAACACACGACATGGCTATCGGTGCAACATATGAAACAATAGATGGAAAAACTCATCTTTATATGGATATTCCAAGCGATAATTATAATATTCCTTATTTTTACATGAAAAAAGAAGACGATGCGATTCTTACGGTTGATTGGGGAGATGGAACAACTCCAGATACAGACGATACAGGAACTGGTGTTAAAAACTTTTCGCACACTTATGTAAATGCTGGTTTATACATTATTAAAGTAGATATTGCAAGTGGAAAATATTCGCTTGGAACAACAGATTCAACTGGTATATTTAATAATAATAATGGAATGAATGACATTTATAAATTGTTTATGGGTTCAAAAGTTTTTGGAACGGTTGGAAGAATATTATATTATTCAGCTTCAAGAAATATAATTATCAATATTCCAAACACACTTGATCCTAACGGATTAGTAGGATATTGTTTTGGTTATTGTGGATATGTAACCACAATTATAATTCCGTCTCAAATCAGGACTTTGCCAACACAATTTACTTATCAAACATCGCATTTATCTGTTTTTTGTTTACCAGAAGGTCTTTTGAATATTGGAAATGATAATAGATATTCATCTTTTACTATGAAACATGATATTGTTGAAACAGTTCCTTTAAGCGTTACGGCTATTGGTAATCATTTTTTTAGTTATCTTATTAGAGAAAAGTTAATTGTTCCAGAAAGATATACAACTTTGGGATATAAACTTTTTTATAGAACTAGATTTAATAGAGTTTTTTTACATAGTGGTATTACAAATATTGGTTCTTTGTGTTTTGCAACGTATCAAACAATAACAGAAATTTATTGTTATGCAATAACGCCTCCAGGTGTTTCTACTGACTCTTTTGCTATAAAAGCAGGAACAAAAATATTTGTTCCATCAGAAAGCGTTGATGCTTATAAAGCTGCAACTAATTGGGCAACGTGGGCTGATAACATATTCCCAATACCAGAATAGGAGATGATGACATGGCACTTAATTTTCCAAGCAATCCAAGTATAAACGATACCTACGTTGTAAACGGGGTTACTTATACATGGGATGGAGTTACTTGGTCTAGCACAGTTATTCCGTCTGTATTGGGTTCAGAAAATGATGATAAACATAAAATTCTTTGGATTGATATAGATGGAACTGTTTTAAAAGAAGAATTTGTCGATACTAACGAAAATGGAACTCATCCAAATGATCCAGATAGAACATCTGAAGGTTTAACTTTTGTAGAATGGACTAGAAACGCTGATAATGTATATTGTGAAAGACATATTGGTGCTTGTTATAGAGCAACAGACAATAAAACTCATCTTTTTTTAGATTTCTCAAACGAAGATGATGCGGTTTTAGATTTATATTTTCATAAATCAGATACATCAGAACTTTCTTTTGATTGGGGAGATGGCTCTCCAATTTCTACCGTTACAGCAAACGAAGAATCACATCTAATTCATACTTATCCAACACAAGGACAATATGAACTTACAATTTGGATAAGTTCTGGAACGGGGACTTGGTGTCCTGGCGAATCTTATACTAATAAAATATTTACTGCCCCAAAATATAAAGTTGTTTATAAGGCTTATTTAGGAGCTGATATATATTGTCCGTTTACTTATAGAGTTTTTTATAATAACGCTGTTTTAAATTGTATTGTGATTCCTAAAGAAATAGGAGTGATTCCGGAATATCTTGTTACAAATAACAAGGGATTAAAAGCAATAATAATACCACCTGGTTTAAGTAATCAAACAAGAAATGATTGTTTTGGTGGATGTAATAACGTAAGTTATATTTGTTTACCAGAAGATGTAGAAATTTCGTGTGATAGTTTTTTAAGAAATATTAATTCACTTGAAGTTTTTATAGCACCAAAAGGTATGAAATTAAATAGTGGAACAAACAGGAGTCGTTGGACGTTCCAAGGGCAAAGTGTAAAAAAAATAATTCTTGAAGATGGCGTTATAAATAACGGTCAATATACTGATACTTTTTCTTGGGGTGGTGCATTTGAAGAGTTTCATTGTTATTGTTCAAGATTTGGTAATCATGGATATGGTGCTGGAACATTACAAAATAAACTTGTATATTATCTTCATGAGGGTTGCACATATATTTCTGAATATATTAGTTTTGTTGCAACATATGACAATCCAAAAGCAATGGTTATTGATAAAACTAGTGGAATAATAACAATGTCTGGAGCAGAAAGATTTATAGATTTATTTATTGATAAATATCCAATTTTTAGATTTTATGTTCCCGACAATATGGTTGATGATTATAAAGCAGCGACTAATTGGACTATATATTCTGATTATATTCTACCTTTAAGTCAATTTGAACAAGGAGGAGAATAAATATGGCTTTAAATTTTCCAAGCAATCCTATAGTAAATCAAGAATACACAATCAATGGAGTGAGATACATCTTTGATGGTGTTTCTTGGAATGCAGACTATTTACATTCTTCAGCACCTCCAGGAAATATTGAAGTAAGATTTATAGATATAGATGGTTCTGTTTTAAAAACAGATTTTGTAAATATTGGAGGAACTGCTACTCCACCAGCAAATCCAGATAGAACTAATGAAGGTTTAACATTCGTAGAATGGAATAATCCTTATAATAATGTTCAACACGATATGGATATAGGTGCTACATATAAAACAACAGATGGGAAAACACACATTTATTTAGAATTATGGAACTCCTCAGTATTAACAACCACATTTAAAGTAATTAAAAGTGATACTTCTGAGATTACAATTGATTTTGGAGATGAAACGACTCCTTTTACCTCTTCTGCATCTGGTAACGTGGAAATAGAGCATACTTACTTAAGCATAGGTGCGTATGAAGTTACAGTTGATATTACTAGTGGAACAGGCACTTATACTTTAGGGCAAGGGGATCAGTCAAGTGGTTTTTGTTATGAGTTTGTAAATTATATTAGTAAGATATTTGTTGGTGATAATTGTGATCATATTGGTGAGAATTGTTTTTATGGTAACAATGTGGATTTAATATCTCTCCCAAACACACTTTCTGTATTTAATGCAGCATTTGGTTCTGGAAACTTTGTGTGTCTTATTATTCCAAGGTATGTATCTGGAATTTCTATTGAAGGATCTAGACCGTTTGGGTATATGGGAAAAGTAGAAGTTATATCAATTCCAAATAATGCCACTTTTGTTTCGTTATTACAAACGTTTAGATATTGCCGAAACCTTAGGAAAATAATACTACCAGAGACATTAACTCAAACAGAAACAGGAAACGATATGTGTGAGTATTGTAATGGGTTGTTATATATTTATTTACCAAATTCTATTACACATATATCTCAGGATACGTTTTATGAGTGTTATGGACTACAAAAAATAGAAGGATTATCTCATATAAAAACCTTAGGAATATCAGCTTTAAATAATTTGAAGTCATTAGTGATTAAAGAAACAATTACTATGAGTTTTACTACAATAGTTCCATCTAGTTCCTTTAGAGCGAGTTGCTTGTATCATGTTATATTAGAAGAGCCTACGTATAGATTAGATGATTATGCTTTTTATGGTATGATGGTATTAAAATTAGATTTACCATCAACAATGCTTCAAATGGATTCTAATTCTTTATACCAATGTGATATAAGTGAATTAATAGTGAGAGCAACAACGCCACCTATAATAAATACTACTACTTTTCAATTAGCATATTGCACTAGGTTAAAAATATACGTTCCAGATGATAGTGTAACAACTTATAAAGAAGCAACAAACTGGACGCTTCTTGCAGATAGAATACACCCTATTAGTGATTTAGATTAAGGAGGAAATTATGATTAAAACAGAAGAAAAGATTTACGGTTCACGCACTTTGCGTAGAACTTATTCAGACCAAGGATTTATGATTAAAAAAGTAGGAACAGAAGAGATTTATGCAGAAGCTGTTGATGTTTTAAACAACCCGTTTACTTATGAAGAAACAAGTGAATTAATACCTTTTACAGAAGAAGAAGTTGTGGAATAAAGAAAAATTTGTTAAGAAGGAGATAAAATTATGAATCCAGAAGAATTGTTACAAAACACGATTGAGAATTTGATTGCAAACATACCACAAATGATAGTTGTTGTTTTAACAGTAATATATTATTTGAGAGGTATTAAAAAGAAAACAATCAAATTTCCAGCAGAAGTTCAAGCAGTTGGAACAACAATAGAAGCAAGTTTCAATAAAGCAAAAACAGCTTTAGTTGATTCTTTCACTTCGGCAAAAGGAGAAATACAAGAAATAACAAAAGGTGCTATTCTTGAAATAAAAACAACCGTTTTTGATAACATGGAAAAAATGTCTAATACACTTTTAGGATATGAAAAAGAGTTATCGGAATATAAAAACACCTTAAAAACTTCTATTTCTCAAAATAACACCATTGTTAGACAAAACTTAGTTTATATGGATGTTATAACAGCATTGGTTGGTGGCGATCCACAAAAAGTTAAAGAAGGCATTGCTTGGATTAATTGCAAATAAGTTTAATTTAACTAAAGAAGAGTTATTAAACGTGCCAGACGAAATAATAACTGAACTTCCAATCCTTGAAAAGTCTTTAAAAGAAATGTTAGTTGTTCTTGGAGAAGATGAATTTAAAAAATTGTTAGAAAGAATCGGTTATGGAAACAACCAAGAAAATACCGAATTATAAAAGAAGAAGTAAAGTCGCTAAAGTTTCTGGCATGGCAACAATAGCAGCGACAACCGGTGGTGGATTTTTCGGATATCAAGCATATACTAATTTTGATCAATTTACAGAAACGATAAAAAACTTTGTTGTTGTTCAAGAAGAAGGAATGAAATTAAATCCGTTATTGGCGTTACCACTTTTAATGAGTATAATTGTCTTCTTATTTGTAATTAGAAAGAAAAATAAAGATTTTTTCAAGGATAAAGCAAGTTTAGGATTATTGATTGCAATATTCGTAACATATTTCTTTTATAGCATAGCGCAATCGTTATTATTTGCGCTTATTGGTGCGTTAGTTGGTGTAATGGCTGATGAGTTTGGTTTTTCAACCCTGGTTACAAAGAACGAAGAGTTGGCTAAAAAAGAAGTTATTAAAAACGATGAATATGAATTAGAAACAATACGTTTGTCTGCAAGGCGACAAGCAAAACTTGATGAAGAAAACAGAATAAAAGAAATGAAGGTAGAAATCGATGGCGGAGTATAATGAAAACGAAAGTAAGATGGTTGAAACTTACACAATAATTAAATCAAAACTAACAACATATTTAGGAGTCATCATAACAATAATTGGTGTTTTTGTTATATTTTTTGTTGCGGCTCTAGAAGGAAGCAAAGAAGTTAAAGCCTCTAAAAGCGACAACGCAAAAATAATCACAATTTGGAGAGAGGCAAATGAAACTGAAGATGGCTTCCCACGAGAACAAGCGGAACTTGTAAATTATAAAGACAAAGAATATTATTTTATTGTTGATGAATACATTGAAGGAACAAACGAAGTGTTAAAATGGCATTTTTCATATGATGGAGGCATTGATTATATCTTTAAGGATTACAAATTTTATGTCCTTACAGGTCTTACGTTTGCAATATCTCTTTATGTCTCTTATATTAATTATGTATCAACAATAAAAAAAGTAATGAATACCGAGGGATTTATAAGCACACAAAGATATTACAAGAGAAAAAAAGATAAGATCAATCCTTATACACAATATTTACCATCTTTCTGTATTTTTAAAAATCAAGAATCATATGAAAGCGAAAAACGTGATATAATTGAAGATGCAGGGATTAACTATAAAGATTTTATTGATGGGAAATTAACTAAACCACTTGAAAAATGGCAAGTTAAAAAATTGAAGCAAATAAGACGAATAAAAATCGATAAAATACATTCAAAAGATTTGTTACAAGAACACAACAAGAAAGGCAAAAGAGTTAGAATGCTTCCAATTGGTCAAGACGAACACTTAAAACGATTTATGGTGTTTGGTGGATTTCAAAAATTTATATCAATTGCATTAAGTGGATTAGTAGTTGCGTTTGGAGTTGTTCTTGGTAATTGGTATCTTGGTCTTGTATATTCAACGTTTATTTTAATAAGTGCATTTTCATCAATTGTAATTGCTCTTGATTATGGAACGACTACTTATAAAAATAGATTTATATCAAAGTCGGATTATTTAATTGAATTTTTTAATACAAAAGATAGATATATTACAATTCAATCCGAAATTCCTGAAAAAGATTTTGAAGAAGATAATGAAGAAAAAGAAATATATGAAGATGAAGGAGGCGAATCAAATGGGAATAAACTTAACGAAAGAGTTTGAAGTAGATGGTGGAGGAACTGGAACACCAGAAGAAAATACTACTCCAACTTTTGATTTTGAAGAAGCTGTTCGTTCACCATATGGATTGTCTGAATTAAATAACTATTTGTATGATAGTAAATTACAAAACATTTTCAAGGATTATAAAGAAAATATTGCAACATTAAATAAACAAGAACAAACAAACTTACAATATGCATATTATATTCGTGAAATGAGCAAAAAATATTTAGGAGAATATGCATCAAATCACGGCATCAATAATGTTAGTGGAGATTTAATGTCGATATATTCTGATTATCAAAAGAACCTTGGAGAAATAAAAGCAAATTACGATACGCTTGAAATGAATTTAACTCAAGAATATCGAAACCAAAAAATGACAATGTTCAACGAAAAAATGAAAAGTCAATATGATATGGCTATAACTGATTTCTCTACAAAATCTCAAGAGATCATGTTTAATGCTAGTATTGGAAAATATGATACAAATCTATATAATAATGGATTTGAATATTTGGATGATATGTTTGCAAAGAAAGAAATGAGCCAGGAAGATTATATTAAAGCGTATGGAACATTGAGAGAAACAACAATTTCTCAAATTGAAACCAATCTTTATAATAAAAATTATGGAGATTTCGATACGGCAGAAGAATACATTGCATCGTTTGGGAATATATTCGACGATTCAACAATCGATATGTTAACTGGTGTTGCAACAAGCATTGTGAAAGAACAAGCAACCAGCCAAATCATGTCAGATATTTCAGAAAGAAATTGGGGAGAATACAATGACGGATTTGAATATCTTGACGCACATAGAGATGAAATGGGAGACGAATTATATTGGTCTGAAAGAAGCAAAGTATATACAAACGCTTTAGTTGAAATTGGAAATGAATTGTTACAACAAGATGATCCTGAGGCTTATTTAGAAACATGGCGAGGAAAAATTAGTGATACTGACTTAGCCGAATTCAAAGAAGGTCTTGAAGATTATCAATCATATCAAGAAACTTTAGATGAATACGAAATAATGAGTCCTCAAATAAAAGACGACGAAGGCAATTTAATTGATAATCCAAATTATATTGGAGACGATTATGACTTTAGTATGAACGTTCCTTACGCAGATGTTGGTAGGGATTCTTATTCATACCAAGATAGTCAAGGAAATAGATATTTTGCCGTTCGAGGCGCTGCGGATGATGAAGGAGAAGATAGTCCTTATTATAAAAATACACAAGATTTATTTGAAGAATGGAACAATTCAGAAAGAAGTGGTTATACAGGGCTTCCTCCAATTAATGGAGATAGATTAATTTCTATAGTTGACGTTAACAAAAGCATTCCAATTTTGGACGAAGACGGAAATCAAGTTGAAGAAAATGGCGAATTACAATGGGAAGAAAGAAGCACAACAGAACAAGCTGAGTTTGTATTCCAAAATGGTTCATGGCACAGACTTGCTCAAGAACAAATTCCAACAAACACAGATATGCAATTTTGGTTTCAAGATACTGCGAATCAAAGAAAAGACGACAAAACAACAACTGGAGAAGATTTTGAGATAACAAGGGGAAGTAAAAGAAATTACGAAACAGGAAACCAAATAACAGTTTATGGAAACAATTATGTTCAAAACGATACTCCTATATTTGATATAACAAGTTCAAGTTTAAGCGACGAATACAAAGCAGTCGTTGATAAATTCAAAGAAGTTGCGCCTTACGGAAGTGTTTATGGCGCTAAAAGTGGGCAATTTGTATATGTAAACGGTAAAATGTATTATCATTGGGAAGGTAAAGTTTACGAAATGAATAAAAAATAGATCGAGGTAATTTTATGGCATATCAATTAACTAAAGAACAGATTGAAAGAATAAATTATATACGTTCAAAAGCAGAAGACCGTTTTAGAAGCGAATTCGTTAGATTTAATGCAAATGTTGAAAAACTATATGCTGATTACAGAGCAATGGAAGACAAAAAATATAGTTTTTGGGAACGTTTGTCTTGGATTCCTTCTATGCTTTATAGTGCTTATACCGGTGGTGTTAATGGTATTGCATCAATAGTTCAAACATTTAATGTTATTGGGACGCAACTGATAAATGATTTAGCTGATGTTTTTGATGGAGAAGGCGACTACAATGAAGACCTGAATTATGCCTTTGCAAATGCAGGGATAACTCTTGCAGAAGGCTTCTCTAACTCTGCAATTTCAATGATTGCTAATTTTGGTAGATTTTACGAGTCTGGATTGGATAAAGTTTCTTGAGTCTTTAAAAATTGGGGTTGGGATAAACTTTCCGAAAAAACGTCTTTGCTTGCTGATATGTATGATCCTGATTGGGCTTTTGGAGACGATGGTCTTCTTGAAAGAGCAGACCATTACTTTGACCAAAAAAGAGTCGATGCAATGGGTAGTGGCGCTGAATTAACACAACAAAAAATACCTCAAGGCGAAAACGATAAATATTTAGAACCTGGAACTGATGAATATAACGACGCTTTAATCGATGCTAGATATGCTGATTGGGCTAAATCACATTTAGAAAAATCTGTTGGATATCAAAATTGGTTTGATAAAAATATAACTAAAAAATCTGCTGATTTTTTACTTGGATGGGGAAAATCTAAAGCTGATGAAATATGGGGAGACCAACAATTTTATCAAGCGACATCCAGCGTCTTTGAGAGTATGGGTAACATATTAACTATGTGGGGATTTACTAAATTGGCTTCTAAATCAGGAGTGTTCACCCAAACTGGAATTCAGGCTTTATCTAACACATATTTTGCATCTTCAGTCTTTGGTAGTTTATGGCAAGATGCTATAAATGGTGGCGCAAGTTATAATGATGCTTTTACATATGCAACAGGACACGCTGTTTTAGAAACGCTTACTGAACAAATTGGTGGATTTACTCCTGGTGGTTCAGCAAGTGCTAGTAAAAAAGTATTTAATAATTTAAGAACAAAGGGTTGGATGGGAATTATAAAAGAAGGAATCCAAAACGGTTTAGATGAAGGCTTTGAAGAACTTGTATCAGAATTTGCTTTGGAACAGGTTTAGAAAGATATGGAAACGAAGATGGTTCAATTGAAGACACAAGCAATAGACAATTTATGACTAATGCATTTTTCTCTTGGGCTGGAGGCGCAGCATCTGGAGCATTCCTTGGAATGGCTAGAAGGGCATATCTTAATACAACAATTGAAACTAAATTTGATAAATATAAAGACGAATACGATAAAACTGTTTCTGTTTTAGGAGAAGAAGCTGCTCTTGAAAGTTTCCGAAGAAAAATAGAATCATTATCATCAGCGTTAAATGGAAAAACAAAAGGATATATAGAAAATACTACAAAAGCCGAAGGAAAAAATACTGGTTATATCGGTTTTTTAAATATGGAACAAAATCTAGATTTTATTAAAAAGAATAACCTTGAACAATTTATAGTTCAAAACGAAGATGGTTCATTCCGTCCTTCTGATAAAGTTGAAAACCTTGATTCTTCAATGTTTTTTAATAAAATAAAAACAAATGAAAAGAACGAAGACGGAACAACTGTTTATAAATCTGTTGAAAACGAAGATTATGCAATTAACTCAAACGTGCGAGGATTGGATATAACGGATGATGGACGCGTTAACGTAACCGAATCAAGCAATATAACCGAAAATGGCAAGACGGCTTTAAAATCAGCCGAAAACGTTGATTATCCCGTTGCTTTATACAATGAAATTAACAATGACGAAGCGTTTTTTGGAGAAAATGGAGTTTTATACATAAATGAGCATAATTTAACAACTGAAAACGCGCAAACGGTTGTGATAAAACACGAAATGCTTCATGCGATTAGACAAAATGATCAAGGTGCTTATGATGATATGAAAAAGATAGTTGATTCTTTTGTAACTATGACTTTTGATAAAAATGGTAAACCACAATTTGACTATACAAACGATGACATAAAAAAAATAATGCAAGATAGTGGTATGGAAACTAGAATCATAAAGAGTATTACAGAATACTACAAAGAACTTTTGGATAATGATGGAATGACTATTGATGAAGCAGTTGCAAAGGCTATTGCAATGGCAGAAGAAGATATAGTTGCATATTTTATCGAACAAGTAGTTGACAACAAAACGTTTTTAAACGAAATATTAAAAAAACAACCAAAATTATTTGAGGCTTGGAAAGATAGATTTAATTCTAATAAAGAAATAAATAAGATGGTTGAAGGAAATAATAAAGCAAAAAAACTATTAAAAGATTTAAGAGATAAATTTAATGAAGCGGTTCAAAAAACTAAAGAAGATAAAAAAAGACTAAAATTGTTTTTAGAAAACGTTTTTGGAAGCGAAGAAAATAAAGAATTAGAAAGAATAAATAAAATTCTGTTAGAAAAATACGGAATAAACTTTGATGAATTAGTAGCGTCCATGGATATTGAACGAGGTGTATTTGTAATTAACGAAGAAGATGTTGATTTTAAAACAATTGCCGACTTAATACAATTTGATATTGCAGAAACGCGACCAAAAAGAATTAAAAATAAAGAAATCATTGAACAAATGCAAGAATTAGATACCGAAGAAGGCAGAAAAACTGCAGTTTACTCAATGATTGAACAAGTTATAAAATATATGGATAAGTTTTCTGGTTTTGTTGGATGGGAAAACGCAATGTTTAGTGATAACTATCAAGAAGCTGCGAAATTTACGTTTGATATCGAGGACGAATCTGAACTAAACGCTTATGAAGATACCATAGGTTTCTTAATCATGGAAGAGTTCGATAATAAATTTGAATTTCAAATTGTAGATAATGGAGATCAAACTGGTTCTATACTTGTTTTTCCAAGCAACGACTATATTTCAAAACACATTGAAAATATGAAAACAATTGGAGACTTACTATTAACGAGGGGAGAAACAGTTCCTATTGAATACTCTAATTTGGTTTCATCAATTATTGATTTTGGAGAAGCATATGATTGGTATGGTTTTTATGACGCAATCGATGACGTTGACGCATATGAACAAGAGTTATTAGATTCCCCAGACCGTTTAATGCTTGAGGTTGAAGCTGTTGAAGAGGCTTACAAACAAGTTATTGAAGACGATTCCCTTACAGACGAAGTTAAAGAGGCATACAACGACTTTAAAAAGGCTTTGTCTTATCTGAATGCACCAAAAACACAAAAACCTGTTATGAAGTCAAAAACAAAAGAAGAATTAACACAAGAAGAAATTGATGAGGGAAGTGTTTTATTTCAAGATGCAATTTTAATGGGATTTTTAAAACTTGATAAAAAAGGACGTTATGTTATGAAAAATAACAAAATTTCCACACACGCAATGCAAACAAACCAAATCAATTTAAAATTTCCTGGAGAATCAAAAGGAACAAAATATAGTTCTACAGTATATGGATTAAATGCATATAATGAAGTTGGAGAGATGGAGATACCAATTTATGATAGTTGGTTTAAAAAATCAAACCTTGTAAAAATCGAAGATATGAACAAAGCAGAACACGCTTTACATAGTTTCTTTTCATCAACAAATTTGAATTATGTTTTATATAGAAAAAAAGTAACACTATGGGCTTTTCTATTCCCGGTATTAATACACCAAACGTTACATTCATAAATACTAATTATGTTCATGATCCGAATTCTGATAATTGGAAAAGTTTATCTAGTATTGCAGAAACATTAATTCACGAACACACTCATGAAGCCTTTAAATATGTAAGAATTAGTGCGTTTAAATATGCGACTTTCTTTAATGATGTAATGTTTGAACTAAATCAAGCAGATGGAGAAGTTTACGAAACAAAAATATGGAAAATGTTTGATAAGCGTTTTTCTTTTGATGGTGGATTCCTAGCATATTTTAACAAGCATTATGGCTATAAACCAACACATTATAAAATAACAAGCAACAAAAAGTTGTTTGATTTGTTGTTTAATAGTAATGATCCTAATTTAAGTGAACAAAAACAACGTTCAATAAACGAAGTTACTGCTCAAATGTCTGGTATTCTTTTCTCAAATAGAGAAATATATACCTCAATACTACAAGGAAAATCAAAAGATAAATATGTAATGTATGAATTATATGACAAAATAATTAATGAAACATCAATCTCTCAAAATGCAAAAGATTATTTAGAAGGAACTTTAAAAGAGTTTAAGTCTTTGTTTAATAAATACTTACAAAAAATGGAAGGAATCTTCCCAAGACAAAAAAAATATACACTACAAGTTTTAAATAATTTCATAAAAGAGTTTACTGACGGACAATTCACAACAAGAAAAGGATTATTAGAATCTTATTTTGAAGAAATATCTAAAAAGGTTCGTGGAGATGCTACAATAGCAATAGACAACATTATTTATTTAGGTTCAATCTTTGGTTCTAAAATACAAGGCGGAGTTGAAACTTACGCGAATTTGTCAAAAGAATTTAAAAATTATGAAGAAACAATTGAATATTTGTTAAATAACGAAACTCCTTTACTTGTATTAGAAAACATTTCAACAGAACAAAGGTCAGTTGTAAAAGATATTGGATTGCTAATAAGAGTATTAAACGGAAAATATAAAGGAAACAAAGAACAAAAAATAGATGATTATCGATTGAAAAAAATAATCAACAAAATAGAAGATATTGTTGACGCATATGAAAATGATAATCTAGATAAAGCAATAGAAATATTTGAACTTCCAAACAAAGACGTTGTATTAAAGGCAGCATACAATTTAATTGACGAACTAAACATTGGAATAAATATGATAAACGATCCGTTACTTGGAATAATTGATGATTATAGTGGAATTGAAAAAGCGTTTAATGTTTTTAATGCCGTTACTGATTCAATCGGAAAACATAGTCAAACCACTTTTGGTAATTATAGAACAATTATAAATGGTCATAAAGCAATGAGAAATAGTTTGATCAAGAATATTGTCGCAGCGATAGATAAGAAAATGAAATCTATTATGTCAACAATCATGAGTAATTCGCTTCAAAAGAAATCAGACTTAAATGAAGAATTACGAGAAGTTGAAGATATAATTAGAAACATAAGAAAAACAGTTAACAATAACGCAATGGATTATAACAAAATGAGAATACCTACAGATCCAAATAGTATTGATAACTTACTTGAAAGATTAACAAACATAATTAGAAACTCAAAAATGATTGGAATAGCCGAGTTTCAATCTTTAGAATTTGTTGAAGGCGATACCGAAATGGTAGAAGAAGTTAAAGCAAACGTTCTTCAGTTGCGAGATAACTTAATAAACGAAACATTGTTTAGAGTTTATGAACAATTTGGCTTTCTATTTAAAGATAAAGAATTCATTATAAAACAATATCCAAACGAAAAGAAATATAAATATGGAGAAGTTGAAGATTTAGTTAAATTTAACGAAAAAATTATTGCGAATAATTTAGCTGAAATAATGATGGAGTTTAGAATGGATTATGACACATCCCTTGAAAAAGGGTTGTCTCTTGATGCTATGGCAATAAAAAACTCTAAACAAATTGAAGGATTGCCTTCTGAACCGGCAAATACAAAAGGTATGAATGGAATGCGTTCACACGTTATGCCTCCACAAGAAATAATGGAAACTTACATCCAAATCTTTGGTTCTAAAATGGATTTCTTCCAGGATTTTTATGACGCTTACAAAAAATCAGTTAAAAGAAGAGAACATATTTTAGCAAGTTGGGAAAGGGCTTTTCCATTATGGGAAAGAACACATAAAGAACATTTTAAAAACTCAGCACAAGTAGTTCCTGTTTCTACAGATCATTTAATTCAAATGAGATCAACCGAATCTAAAAAAATCAAAGAAGAGTTGAAGACCAAATAGAAAAAAAATTAATAACAAGTCTTCAAAAATTCAAGACCAAATAAATGAAGTTAAAAAGCAAATCGAAATAGTAAAACTTCAAATTGAATTAAAAATAAAAGAAAGAGATGCTAATCCGAAAGACGGTGCAAGATGGCAACAACTAGAAGTCGAACGAAAAGGATTAGAAAATAAGAAGAAAAAAATAATAAGCATTAAAACTGATTTACAAGCAAAACTTAAAAGCAACAAAGACCAAATTCTTAATTTATCTAAAATGGCAAGATACAAAGCGCTATTAATTGAAAAAGCAGAAGAAGTCAATAAAAACAATCCTGAAAAACAAAATATTCAAAGAGGTAATCTCGCAGCATTATTTATGTCTGTAACTCGTGAAATTGAAATGCACAGATTATATGAACTAGGAAATACTAGAATAAAACCAACAGAACATTTTGTTTTTGGAAATGAAGTATTTATGTTTGATAATTCTAGAATGGAAATAAAAGGATATAAAAATGCAAAATCAAAGGCAGTTCCTTTTACAATATTTTCGAATGATAGAATTGCATTAAGGGATTATCTTTTAACACAATTAAACGAAATGGATTTAGATACAATTCAATTAGCGAAAGATAGATTTGATACAAATTATGATTTTCTAAATGAAATGTATAAAGAAAAATATAAAGTTAATTTACCAAAACAACCGACGTATATTCCTTATGCTACTTTATCTGCGTCGTATGAACGTGAGTTTAAATTAAAACAAGCAAATAGATATAATGTTGGTGTTGATAACGGAATGATTATGGACACAACTATTGGCGCAAGAGAATCATTAAGAATTGAAAATTTATTTTCTGTAATTGATAACCACACAAGAGCAGTTGGAAATTATAGTTTTGATAGACTTATTACTGACTTCCAAAATCTACTTGTAAATAGATCAGGCGGATCATCTTTCGAAGAAGAACTAAGAGGGGCAGAAACTCCTTTTGGAACGGATAATGGAATCATTGAAAATCTAGAAAGAATGTTTTTAAACATACTACAATATCGCGATACAACAGAATCTCAAGCGATAAAACTAATGAGACAAGCGCTTTATAAAAGTATGCAAGCTGTTATTGGAGTTAATCCAGGGATGACTTTAAAACAGTTTTTATCAATAATGACAATATCAGTAAAAACTAACACATCTTTTGCTAAAAATCTTCGTGGAACAATATCTAGTATTAGACCAAGAGATAAATATTATAAATGGTTAATGTTACACAATGATAATTTCTTCTTTAGAGCAAAAACAAGGTTTATGCCTGAATTATCAGAATTTGTTCATTCTGCAACGTTTGGACGTGGAACACAACTAATGGCTAAAATAATGAGAACACTTGACAAGGTTGGTAACGCTGCAACGTGGTTTGTTGGTTTTTCTGACTCTGTAGTTATCGTTGGCGCATTTAAAGAAAGAATAAAATATCTAAAAAAAGTTAATCCTGGTTTACAAGAAGAAGAATACTATGAAAAAGCAAACGAATGGTTATATTATAAAGTATTAAAAAATGCAGTTGCAAATACAATCGCAGCGTGGAGATCAGATTATTCTAATACAAGAAAACCTTTGGTAGAATTAGCATCAAAATTCCAATCAGAAAATTTAATTCATGTTGGTTCATATCTACGAAATAGATATATGATAAAAAATGGTATTAAAGGTGGTTGGAGAAGACTTGCTAGAGATATGTGGGCTATGATTTTATCAGGATTCTTTAGTGCATTAATTAATCAACAAAGAGATAAACTTATGGGATATGAAAAGGATTTACAAGGAGTCGATAAATACAAAGACTTTTTAGTTAATCAATTCTTGTGGGAAAACATGGTAAGTTCTATTCCTTATTTTAATCAAATAACTTCAATGGCTCAGTTTGATTTTGAAAACGGACATGAAGGAAAAATTGATCTTGCATTTAGAGTTGATTTGCCTGGACTTGGAAACATCTATAAAATTATTGAAGATTGGTCTCAAGTTCACGATAATAATGATAATCTATATAAAAAACTATATGATATGGCAGAAGAAATTACTGAATTATTTGGGTTGCCTGTAAAGAACCTTCGAAAAATTGTTCAAATGACAACAAACTATATTGCAGAACAAGGAGATTCAAACGCAAGAGCCTTGGATAGAATACTTACAAACAGAACAAAATCAACAGCATATTACGAAGCAATAAAAAGTGGAAATAAAAAAGAAGTAAATGCTTACGTTGAAGATGTCTTTGATAACAACACAGTTGTTAATGAAATCATGAGATTGCTAGATAAAAATCCTGGCGAAAAAATTGTAATATATGACGTTGATTCTTTTAGAAAACTAAATGATGAAGGAAAATATGATACATATGCTATACCAACTAGAGTTAAAGATAAATTTAACGGATATATACAAACAGCTCTTAAAAAACTAATAAGAGAAAGTGATTATAAAAAAATGGACGACTTGAATAAACTCAAGACCGTCCAACGTGTAATTAATTATTATTATAATTATATGAAAGAAACTATAATGGATTCGAAATTCAAACGTGAAAATCCAATGAATGACTTTGATGAATTAATGAAAGGTCAATTATGTATGGATGGAAAGCGATAGAAGAAGCCAAGAATAAACGATAAAAAAAAAAGGACTATTTCATTAGTCCTTTTTTTTTTGTTTTTTTTTTTTTTTGTTTTTTTTTTTTTTTTTTGTTTTGTTTTTTGTTTTTGTTTTTTCTGTTTTTTGTTTGTTTTTCTGTTTGGTCCGTTTTTTTATTTATCTTTGTTTTTCGTTTTTTTCTTCTGCGTCAGGGCAATACATTATTTGTTTAGACCGTCTTTGTTCTTTTTCTGCGATAATTTTCCAAAAGCCACTATCTTCTTTCGTGGAAGATACTAACAGTAATTGGAATAAAATTCCTTGATTCCATATTCTACTATTACTTTGTCGCCAGGTTTTAAGTCTTTTGTTAGTATATATGACTCTTCTTTTTTGCCTTCGCAAATATCAAGCATTTCTCTTACGACGTTTGAATGTATTCTTTTTAGAATTTCTTCTTTGTCCATGATATCAGGTTGGCTAAAATAATATCGAACTTTTTCTTTTAAACTTTCAAAATCATCTTCATATTTAATAAGCATTTCTCTAACTGTTTTTTTTGTCCCTTTTCCTTCAATGTTAAGTAAATCGATACACTCTTGTATGGTTGTTCTACTCATTGTTTGTTCCAAGGACATTTCTTTCAATTCTGTCTTCAACACGCTTATTTAGATACATCAATGCTAATTCAATATGAGTTATTACTAATGCGTTTTCTCTTGTTGCAAATTTTCCATCTTGGAATCCGTTCATTCTATGCAAAACAATTTCAAGTAAATCAGAATCTAACACACCATGTTTTGATGTTTCCAATTTTCTCGGCCCGTCTTGAAAATTAATGTAATGAATAGTTTCATCAGCTCTAGGATCAACTGCGCCTTGGTAGTCGATAGCATATTGATGGCATCCGTTTCCGATTCTTTCCGGATGGTCAAGAACAAATACTTTGTTTAGATTTTCTCTCTTTTGAACACGAACTAATTCTCCTGGTTGACGAACATTAATCTCGTATGTTTCTTGGAAGATATCCTTTTTACAAGGATAAATTTCTCCTTTAACACCAACAATTAAAACGTCTTTATCGGTCATTCTCATAGTTCCTTCAAGCGTTGTAATATCAAACGCTATTGGGGTTTCATCATTTTCGTTATCAATGGCTTCAATATCGTTAAATAATAATTTACCATTAACTGTAAATGGATAGTCGTCCAAATAAATTTCTTTTAATTCGTCAAATGTAAAAAATTCAATTGTTACTGGTTTCTTTGTTGCTTTCATTTTGTTTCTCCTTTTCTATTTTTAATTTTTTTCTTGATTCTATTTGTTGCGATAAATAAGGCTCAGGATAATCTGTTTTTTTCTTTGGTCTTACAAGTTTCCAACTTTTAGGTTTCATTTTTAATCCCACAAATCTAATTGAACTTTGTCGTTTTCGGCAATTTTTCCTAAAACTTGAATATAAGAAAGCATTGCGTGTAGTTTGTCATACAACAAATCTTTCTCTTCTCTTGGAAATAAATAGAATTGCTTTGTTCTCATAAAGTCTTCTAAATCATGAATTTCACTTGCTAATTCTTTTATTGTATTTCTTTCTTCCGGTCTTCTATACACGTCAACAACTTTTGCGTTCATACTTACAACTTTGATCTTTGCCATCGCAATTGCAGAAAAAATATTTTCTGCTTCGACACAAAAAGAAGTAAAAAGCATAAAATCTTCTGGCTTAACATCAGTTTCCACAATATATATTTTTTTGCCATTATTCATATTCATTCTCTTTCACTCCCTTTTGGTGTGAATATAAATATTATAACTATATGAATCCATAATAATATTCTAACTACGTCTATATTTAATATGTTAATAATCCCTAAAAACAAATAAATAATAAGAATAATTAAATTTATTATTTTCCATTTTATATCATACATTTTCTTTCACCTCGCATAGGACTTGTAAATCTTGCTCTAATTCTGTGCTTTTTTTTGTTCTAACAAAACCAATGCCTGTTCCATATCTCAAATCGCTATATGGAGTTTTAATAAATTCTCTTACTTTCCCCTTAATGTCAGCAAGTTCTTTTTTAGTGTCAGCAAGTTCTTGCTCGGTTGTTGGTGTTAGGGCTTTTTCCAAATGTTTTTTTGAACAATCATAAAACTTATATGCCATATCTCTTCTTTCTCTATCGATTGCTGCTTTATTTAATATTTCTAATGCCTCTAATTCCTTACTCATTATCTTTCGCCTCTTTTTTTATATTTTTTAGAACCAGCTATTAAAACTAGCATTGGTCTGTTACCAAATTCTTCAATCGAAAAATATATCGATGGAAATATATTAGTAATGATTAGTTCCATGTCTAATTTGCTTTTTGTCATTTCTCCATGGTTTTTAAAAGTTTTTGTTTTCCCGTTAAGATATACAATTCTAATAGGATTAAAATACCCGCCCAACAAATGATAAACATCTTTTATTTTAGGAAATTTCGTTCTATTATAATGTTCTTTCAGAAAATCTAACGCTTTAGTATAACCTTTTATAGTTCCTTCAAAATCTTCGCTTCCAATACCTTCAAGTCTATCAAAGGCATTATCTAGTTTTTTTCATTTTATCCTCCTAACCCAAACATATTTATTATTGATTTGATTAACAACGGTGGAACACTTGCTCTATCAACATATTTTCCAACGTTGCCTTGAAACGTTTCCTCGTGAATCCCTTTATGATTACATTTTTTTAAATCTAGAACACTATTACTAAATATGATCGTTGGCTTCTTGTTTTTGAAACCATACATACAATAGTCAACTCTATTCATTACATACATGGGATTAAGAACATTTTTCATATAACTGTGAGATGGATTTTCTATAACGAAATCACATCCATAAAAATCAATTATTTTCTGCATATTTTCAACTAACTTTAAATGTAATGTTGTTTCTTGTTTTATATATTCCAACGTGTAGTCTTTGAATTGTGTTCCTTGTAGTGGTTCTAAATCTTCTCGAACCTTTATTCCTTGCTTGGTTTTTTCAAAATACACATTTCCACCTTTTACTGGCCGTCGCAATACTAAACAATCTATAAACAGGACTTGCCCAAATGAAATCCGGAACCCATCCCAGGGGCAATCGTCCAATAACCTTCGTTACTATATCGTCTTGAGAAAGGTCTAGGATGATGTTTTCTTCCTCAGGGCTATATATATCAATGCCGAAGTATTCATATTCAATGTCGGTCAAATCTAATGCTTTACGAACAGATTGAACACCACTAAACAAGTCCAATACCTTTATCAAAAGAAAATTCCTTTTTTAATGAGTTTGAAAAAACCAATAACAACTACAGTCGCTTTTAGATCTCTTGCTAAAAATCCTTGCATACTGTTTATGTCGTCTAAAGTTCTTACTTTTTTATTTCTTGTAATCGTTCCGTTTGTGGTTATGTTCTTTCCGTCTTTTATCATTGTATAACTAACAAAATATATATATTTCATTGTTTTTTCTCCAATCTTTCTTTTTCTTCTTTAATTTCAGTTTCCAAGTATGATTTCATAATAAGTTTTTCGTTTTCATCGTAAAGATACCAGTATGGACTACTATAATAAATGTTATATTTCATTCTCAAATAACCTATCCATAAAGGTTGGCTCAGCGTTTCCTTTGCCGTTCCAATAAATATTTTCAGTTGAAACTAATTTCTCTCCAACTCTATCATTGATTCTTTTTCCGTTGTCCATTTTTACTTGTTTGAAATCGAAATTAATTGGTTCTATTCCCTCGTGTGCTTTATAAGAAGAAACATATACAGAATATGGACATTCTTTAAACCAAGTCCAAAATTCTTCGTAGTCAAAATCTCTTCCTTTTAGATATTTTTTAGTGTCCTGATATGGTGGATCACAATATATAACTGCGTTTTCTAATTCATATGTAGGAAACATATCTAGATAATCTAAATAATGCATAGACTCAACCAGGAATCTCCTGTGATGAAATTTAATATAATGTTTGATTGTTTTTAGGTGTTCTGTCAAAATAAGGTGTGGCAATTGTTCTAATCTTTTTAATTGTTCAAGTTTTTCCATCAAATAAGGATTTTCATATGTATTATAATTCTTAATCAATATTTTAAAATAAGACATAAATGTTGTTCGTTTTGAATTGTGTTTTCTGTAGTCGAGTTCTCTTACGTTATCAGGGACTAAAAAACCATTAAATACAGGCTCTTTTTCTATTCTTGAAAAATTATCATTAACAATTGCTTCGTGTAATGCCCTTTTGTTTTCAGCTAAGTCTTTAGCATACATATAACTACGTTGATCGCAACCGAATGACCATACATTTAGAATAAATCCAACATACCAATCTTCATAACCATCAGGATTATCTCTTACATCTTCAAATAGTTCTCGTTCTACCCAATCATATTTTACTTTTTCTAAATTTTCTCCGCCTGATAATATTTCTTCATATAGAGCAATGATGTATTGATTCAAATCATTTGCAAACACATCCATTTTAGTTTTAGCAAGTGCATATCCGGAAACGGATAAACCACCTGCAAATAAATCTATAAAGTTCTTTTTTTTATATTCTCTTTGAAAGATATAATCAATCAAATGCAATATTTTTTCTTTGCTTCCCAAATAAACTATACCGTATCTTTTCTTCATGTTTTTCTCCTAACTGTTTTCTGATATATATTGTATTATTGCTTCTAATTCTTTTGGTTGTATTAATTCTGGTTCGTTAACTGTTCCAATTCCTTGGTCTGTGAATTTTGCAAAAGCAATTCCGTTGGCTCTATGTTCAAAAACTAACATTACTCTTGTTTGAATATATGGAGAAGATATAACATATAATGTCCTATTCATAATTTTAGTGTCTTCTTCGTGATAACCAAGTCTATTAAACATTTCTTCCGATTTCTTTTTTCTACGCATATTCGTTTTGTAAGTTTTTGGAAGTGGTGGAACATATCCGCTAGGTGGTGGATATGGTTGAGCAGTAAGTTTACCACCAAAAAGTGATGCATAGACGTTTGGCGTTGATGGATTAGTTGTCATAACTGTTGGAGACATTTTAGCATCTTCAATAATTCTTTTAGACCAAGAATCAATTATGTCGTCGTGTTCTTTCTGTTTTTCCATTTGTTCTAATAACAAATCACTAATTTTCTTTTGACCGTATGCTGATAGTGCCATCTATATACCTCCTAATATATTCTCTCATTTCTGTTTCTCCATCAATAAGAAAATATTTTCCGTTACAAGCCTTTATTATTTTAGCCCATACTTTCTGATTATGAGTTCGTTCATAATATGTTTCATTTTTCTCTTCAATATAATGTATTTCTCCAACGACAGTATTAAAAACTACACGGTCTGGAAACCCATTATATTGCTTTGGATCTACGCGTATAGTTTTTAATTTTTTAGTTTTACAAGCCTCAAGCAGTATATCGTCAACGCCTGATTCTAAATTAGCCATTGTTTTTCGCTTTGTAATAGTATCTTTGCTTGATGAATAATTTGTTAACAATTTTAACAAAAGCATCATTGTCGTTTAGATTAACAAACTCGCCTTGAAGAGTTGAAGCAAACGAATTTATAATTACTAATTGATAATTACAAACGATTTTCACATCTCCAGATGGATGAACTATAAAAATCTCGAATGTATCAGGATTATAAACCATTGAGACTTCGCTTCCTGGAATATTTTCTTCGATTTTTTTTCTGAAGTTTTTTAATGATTTGATTGAAGCACCTTTGTTCCTCAATCTATCATATTTGCTAATTGTTTCATTAACCCTTAAAACCCCAATAACATCTTCATCCGATGAGATCAAAAAGTCATCAACAAAATATTGGTTTAGTTCCTTTATTTCTTCTGGTGTATCAGAACTATATATCATTATTTCGCTAACTTTAAATTTTCTTGTATCTATATTATATAGATACTGTTTTGCATCGTTAAGACTTAGTTTGAATTGTCTTCGCCTTAATGATTTTTTTGATTTTTGCATGAAATATATCATAATTTCACTCCTTTATATTTGTTTGTCGTTTTACTTCTTGCATGAACTTTGAAAAATACATCTTAATGTTGTATATTTCGCCTTGTGTGAGGCTTTTTGTTTGCTTTGATACAATGTCTTCACTTTGAATCCTTAATACTTTATCGCATAAAACATAAGCGATTTTGCCATTAAATCTAATTTCCACATTATAGTCATTGAAGTCTTTCGCAAAAAATCTTTCGTATTTAGAATTTGATGTAATCATTAATCCATAAACGTCATTTGCGAGATTGTTGTTTTCGTCGCGTAGTTGGGAATATACGCAAACATAATAGTGTTGTTTCTTGATGTTTTTTTGATTGTCTTGTTTTGCGAGAAACACGTCAAACAGCTCTATTTTAGAAAGGCAATTCATCGTCTTCTCCAAGAACAATTGGTCTTTGGTGTCCAAATATTCCAAATCGTAATTGTCTAGTTTTATCAATTTCCCAACCGATTTTTCTTAACGCTTGATATATTAACTCTCTGTGGAATCTATTTATTGTAATATCTCTTTGATCTAATGCGATTTTCCAAATTTCTTGAATGCACACTTTGTCTGTAAGTTCTACTTCTGTATCTGCCCACACACTACCTGTTATTTCGTTTCTTTCAAAATCATACGCAGCCATATAATCTTTCATTTGTTGCAATGACATTGAATACCAACTTTTAGGTCTTTTCATTTCAATATAACTGCTTATACGACCTAGTAAATCATTTTCTGCAAGATTATCTTCATTTGAATTTTCCCACCATTCTAATTGTTCTTCTGTCCAATCAAATATATCGTAACCATTTTTATATAAATGAATCGCTTCTCCTATTAATTGGTCTCGATATTCTTGAGAAAATTTCGTCTTGTCTTTGATATAACACTCATTCATTTTTAATGGACTATCCATAACTAGGAAACGTCTATTTCCTGTTCTATCCCTTAATGGAGATTCAGCATTAGTTGAACCACCAAACGCAACTCTTCTTTTGATTTCTACGTTTCTTCTTCCATATGATCTTCTAAACTTGTCTTCCGTTTTATCTACAAAAGCCTTTATACTCTCTTGGTCTGACATATTCATTCCGGCAAGTTCTTTCCACTCATATATCCAAATTCCTTCGAGTTGCTCATAACTATCTTTTGCTTTATTAAAATCAATCTTTGTATCAGAATATAAATGTTCTCCAGGTTGGTCAAAAGAAGTGGTTGCTAATTTTTTGAAGAACAATGACTTCCCAATACCTTGATTTCCTTTTATAATTAATAGAAAATCCATCGGAGAACCGACTTCATAAATTCTTGAAACTACACCAACAAGCCAATGTTTAAATGCAACACGAGTAAATGGATTAAGTGGAGTATGGAAAAAATCTCTAAAGAAAAACTCTAATCTTTCTTTTCCATCCCATTCAATTCCATTGAACCAATCCAGCACCTGATTCTTTTGGATTTTGTCTGCTTCTACAACAATTGCATCATCTATGGACTTTTCTCCACGGATGTCAAATACCTTATCAAGATGAACTCTAATATGAGACATATCTTTATCAGTTAATGCAATTCCCTCTTTAAAATTTTTGTGCCAATGAGGTTTTCGATTAAAACAAATGTTATCTCTAAATGTATCAAAGAAAAATAAGTTACCAATTGTTTTATCGTTCGAAAAAATTATATCAAGTTTAGCACTTTTACTTCGAACTCCCTCAAAGCTGAACTAACCATGTTTTATCGTCTTTTGGTGGTTTGTTAAATTAGTTTTTTTGGTTTTACCTATCGAACCCGCTTTTTTAACTGTAGGCGCAGGATTTTTACCTATTGAAACTGTATCTTCACTATCTTCTAAACTATCACTTTCTTCTTCTTCAACTTCAAAAACATCTTCGGAATCTGAAAAGTGTTCATCAACATACTCTTCTTGCATTTCTACTCTGTGTTTTAGTGAAATGTTTGAGTCGGCGTGTTCAACAACTTCTGGTAAGTCATGACAAAACTCAATCATTGCTTTAAAACTATCTGTTTTTTCGAGTATTTTTTCATCCATTTCTTTTTTCGGGGTGAAACCGAATCATATCCACCAAACGTAAGGAATTCTAACCAAATCAAATGCGCTTCGATAATATAGATTGGCGGGATCAGTTCCATGATGCGAGTAAAATATTGTATCATTATTTAATGACATCCCACCACCATGACTATCTCCACCAATAAACGTATATCTACCGTTTCTTTCTTTTTTATATATATGTGGCAAAAATTTATCAATAACTTGGCTTATGGAATAAGTTCTATTAAATGCACCAACCATTCCTTTGGCTTTTAGTGGATTTTTGTTTTGTAAAGCGTTTTTTCCAATTTGTTCATTATCTATTTTGTCGGGTTTGAACCATTCATATATATCGTTTCTGTCCAAATATTCTTCCAGGACTTTCTCCACATCAATAATGTTTTGTTCGTCTGAAACCATATCTAAATTTAACAACTCACATATGTATTCTCCATCAGCAGAAACTGATGGAAAGAACATTAATCGATTTGCTTGAAAAGTAGTTTCATCAAATAATCCTTTAAATGATTCTGTTTGCGTATTCTCAATTCTATACGCAATTCTTCTACCAAGTGCCTCGTATTCGTCAGCGTTTACCTCTCTCGATAATGGTGCAATGATTCTAAACCTGTTTTCATCCTCGTTATGGCTGTGTGTTGAGTGAACCATACAATAGAATGATATATTTCTTTTTAAATATTCTAATACGTTTGGTTGTTTTGTATCAACATCCAACGTTAATAACTGCCTTGTGATCTTGATCCCATTAATTCTTTTGTTCCCTTCGGTCTCTCCACCTATAAAACCACCAATGTCTTTGATTGTTAATTTAGTCATTTTATCAGCGTTGACATACTCTGTGTATCTTTCTTTTGTTCTTCTAACTTTGTTTCTGAAACCGAAATATAATTGCACAAAAGTTTTATATGTAAGCGTTCCTTCGCTTTTAAATCTATTCTTGAAGGTTTGTTATTTTGTATTTGGTTTCTGTCATTTTTGCCTCCTATTATCCATTCTGCTCTCGCTCTATAGTCTTTTTTGTTCCCACACCATTTGCAGGCTTTATCACTTGGATTGTAGGTTAATTCGTTATTTCTAATTTGTTCAAAAACCTCTTCTTTTTCAATAAAAAAGTCTAAAACATCTTCTCGCTTATATTCTTCAATCTTCATTTTTCCTTTTTGAAATATTGCCAACCGTAGAGTATTAATCTTTGGATATTTCATTAATACGTTGTATCCATAAAAAAATAGTTTGCTCGTTTTCGTGTGGACTCACATCTCCATTCCCTGATTTTAAATCAATAACTGAAGCGATATATTTAGATAGCAAAAGAACATCAATCAAGAAGTTAATCTCGAACTTAGTAAATAAATAGTGGCTCTTTCTCTTCTATATGTATTGACGTTGCATCAATTAAATCGTATTCGTTCCAAACTGCCTTTGCATAAGAATCAATTAAAAACTTCTCATAGTCATTAAAATCATGTTCTTTTTCAAACTCAGCTATATCATTGTCTTCTCGTATTTTCTTTTCGCCATACTCATGCATTATAGTTCCTCGTATTGTCCAAGCGTTTTCAACAAATTCTGTATCAAACTCTAATGACTTTGTGCAGTTAAGATATCTATGGGCTTTGCTAGGAGATAATTTGTATTCCATATTTGTCCTTCCTTAGTAGTAAAATTTTTGAAAAAAAAATAATAGTCGTTATTGAAACAATCGCACGGCTAACACGATAACCCAAAAGGAGGTTCTATTTTGCCAAGATATATAACTCTTTTAGTTTTTCATCTGATAATTCTGCAACCTTTTTAGTTCCACAATCGGATAAAAATACCTTGATTTGAGTTGCTTTTTCTTTTCCACCAGTTAAAAATTCTTTCTTAATTTCGTTTTCCATATCAACTCTCTCATCCGGAATAACTACTTTTTTAGTTTCTTCAACTTTTTCTTTATCAGGTTTTGGCTCTTCTTTCTCTTCAGATCCGCCATCTTCCATTACAGATTGTTTTTCTTTTGCGATACGTTCTTTTTCTGCCTCACCTTCTTGTTTCTTTCTTAATTTCTCTTTGGGTGACTTCTTTTTTCAAACGATCAGCTTTTTCTTTTGCAGTTTCTTTTTCAGGCTCAGGTTTAGATTTTCCGTCGCCATCGTCTTCAAATTGCAAATCTCCATCTTCAAATAGTTTATAACCAATTCCTGATACAATCGCAATTGCTTTTACTTTCGCACGTTGCACTGCTTTGTTTAAATCAACTTGAGTCCAACGAGAAAGTGGCTTACTGTTTGAATCTAATAAAGGATATCTTTCGATATATTCTTGACCTTGCCATGTTGCTTTTAAATTAACAAAAAACGATAGATTATATCTTGGAGTTATAACCCCTGTTTCTTCGTCAACTTCGTCTTTTACATAGAATCTATCAACTTCAACAATTGACTCAAAGTTTTCTAAAAAAATCACTTCACTTTCAACAATTCCACCCTCTAAATGTTTTTGCTTTATTTGTGGAATAAATTGACGAGTTCTTATAACTTCAGTTTTACCATCTTGAAATTTAAAAATTCTATCTACAATTGCCCAAGGTAAATATGTTCCACCTTTTTTTGAACCATAATCTAAATCTTTGGTTCTTTTTTCAAGTTCTTTACAATCTCCCTCGCCTCTGTAGTTTTTCAACCACATCTCTTGCCAGGTAAGTTTCTTATCTTCCATTTTTTTCCTCCTATATAGAATTTATTCTAATGCTCTCTTTGGATAATTTTTCGGTAAAATTATCTTCGTTTTCTAATATCAATTTTTGAATTTCAATATCAAACTCTTTTAAAACCTTGTTTCTAGTTTCGGTAACTTGAGTTTGAACTCCAACTGATTTTAGATTTTCATAAGTATCAGCATTGATGACGATTGTTTTTCTTGGTGCTACAATTTTAATTCTTTCGTCTTCTCTATGATCCTTTAAAATCACAGTTTCAAGAGCAGCCAATTTTTCGCTGCTAGTTTTGATATCTGTTTTTAAATCAATGTATTCTTGAACAACGTCTTTCATTTTGTTTCCTCCTATTTTTAAGTATTTAATGTCGCCTGAAACCAATAAGAACCACTAGGAAGCAGTTTTAGTCTATTCTCCACAATTAAGCGACCAACTTAAAAGACTAGATTAATTTCTTATTGACTTCAGGCGACACCCAACCGAAGTTGGAATGTCTATTTGAAAGATAGTAAGATTAAATGCCTAAATCATATCATCATCGTCGTCAAAGAAATCGTCGTCTTCATCAGTATCAACGTCTCCAGGTTCTCCTACGAAATCTTCGAATAAATCATCATTGTATGCGTTGTCGTTCTTTCAGAAACGATTGCTCTTGCAACAACCAAGAAAATTCCATCGTCTTTACTTTTCTTCAAATGAACTTCTAAAGAATAAATATAATCACGAACATCTTCGTCTGGCACCAATTCGTTTGAACCAAACTTTTTATAGAATTTAACGCGATTATTTGCGTTTAACGAAGTTCCATAGTCATCAACAATCCATTTTGGATATTGACCATCAAAAACCGTATCTTCGTAATCAGACATTTTTACTGCTTCTTTTAGCGGTTTCTTTGCTTCTTTTGGATCTAAAAATTTAAAACTTCCGAAGAAACTTTTCTTTCCCTCTTCATTAACATATGCTTCTAAAAAATGTTTCTCGTTTGTAGTGTATGCACCATCAAGTCTAACACTAACAACACCATCAGAAGCCTTAATAATTTTTGCCATAATAACTCTCCTTTTTTTTATCTAATTATAACATTTTATATAAGATTTGTAAATCTTATTTCCAATCTTTTTTCAAACTAATTTAATCAACGAAATTAAAATTATTTGTTGTAAGCATTTCGCTTTCTAACGCATCAAGTGTGTTTGAATGATTAGATGGCGAGATAGTATATACTTCGTTGTAATCTTTAACTTTTCCGTTTTCATCACATTTTAGAATGAAAGTCTTGTCAACTACGCTGTTTTTAACAGAACTAACCAAGAAGAATTTTCCATCCAACTCGATAATTGTTTGTTGCCCAGCTATTCTGTGAGTTTCTTTTTTTACAATGTTCATTTTCTTTTCTCCTTATATTTATATTTTTATTACGCCTTTATTATAACACCTTTTTCAAGATTTGTCAATCCTGTTTTTGTAACCTATAATCTGCTTTACTTTGTTTTTTCTATGTAAGAAATGAAATCGTCGATTAATGTAATTTTAGATACTAATTTATTATAAACATAATCATCATAACAGTTTCTTCCCATCATATAATAAATACTAACATCTTGTTCTTGATCTCTACGATATAATCTAGCGTTTGCTTGTTTATAACTTTCTCCTGACCATATAAGACCAAACCATATAATAGTATGTCCACCATACTGTAGATTTAATCCATATTTTTGCGAAAATGGTGATAAAATTAAAATTTTTATTTCACCCTTGTTCCACGCTACAAGTTGTTCATCCCCCTCGAATAGAACGGCATCTTCCAAGTGTTCCAATAAATATTCTTTGTCTTCCACGAAATTATAAAAGATTATTATATTATCGTTAATAACCGATAGTAAATTTTGAAGCATTTCAAATTTAATGGTATTTATACGAATCATTTTTTCAGTTTCATCATAAACAAAACCATTAGATAATTGTAATGACTTGTTTATCATATTTGCTTTATTTAGAACCATTACTTCTTCGTCGCCTTCGGTTTCTAAATAATAATCTTCAGTCAACGTTTTCATTCTTGATTCGTCAATATCACAATAAACTATATGCTCTTCCTTTGATACTTTTATATCAAGTTGTTTTCTTATACTATGCTCATTAATCGCTGATATAAGTGTTTCATATACATCAGGTTTCATTCTATAATTAAACTTGTCCCAAGGTAGAGTAAAACAAAAATCGATCCGAAACTCTGTTAGTGTCCTTTTGTATATATTTAACAAGTTAAAAATATAGTATAATTCATCTGCATTAACGTATGAAATGTTTCCATATTTGTCTGATTCTTTTGTGATATTTGAAAATGGAGTTCCACTTAACAATAATATGCCTCTTTTTAGTATTTTTTTTAATGCTTTAAATCGTGCCGTTGTTGTATCTTTGAACTGAGAACACTCATCTAAAATAATTAAATCATAATCTGGTGTGTGTTCATTAGGAATAAATTTTTTATATTTTTTTCCTGATTTAGCTGTCTTTGTTATTTTTTTGCCATCCAACCAAGATACTAATCCAGAAGATATAATATGAATAGCATAGTCTCCGGTCGAATCCAATTGTTTGATTCTTTGTTTTTCTGTCCCATTTATAAGTTGTAGAACGGATGTCATGTAATTAAAATTGTCCCACTTTGCAATCTCTTCTTGCCAAGTTGATTCTGACACAAACTTTGGTGTGATAATTAAAATCTTTTTATAGTCTTTCTGAAATAATTTGTAATCAGACAAAGCAAGACAGAGGGCAGTTTTACCAACCCCCATGTCTAAAAATATGCCATATCTTTCTTCGTTCTTAACTTGTGAATAGAAACCGTCTTCGTCATGCCATTTCATCTAACCACTCCCTTATTTATTATACCAAATTATATGTGTCCAACCCTCTTCTAAAGGTTCTGTTAAAGTCTCTATCATGTGATATTCGTATTCTCCATCACTATAATAACCATAGCCATCATAATCTGTAAAGAATCCGTCTTTAACCATTTCTTCAAAATCTTCTCTAGTTTGTATGTCTCCAAAATCTGGAATCTTTTGTCTTTCTGATTTTTTAATCACTTGGAATACCATGCCTTTGTTAAATAATCTAATTATATCTTTTATTGCCCAACTCATCCACCAACCTCGATGATATACTTTGCCATTAACAACTATAAATTCTTGACCATCTAATTCTTTTAGATTTGTAATTGGTTTACCATACATATATGCACTTTTTTTAGGAAGTGGTTTTTTGTATTTGTTAATAGTTGACATATAATACCTCCTCGATGTTTGTTATGTTTCTTATGTTGATTACTCGTTTAGACGCTTTTATAAACACTTTTTTGAACTCTTCGTAGATTTTATTACTTAACTCGTTGTCGATATCACTAATTGCAATTGAAGAATCAAACCACAGTAGGAAATCGGCAAATTCTTGGTTATCAAACCCTTTTGCGGTGTATTTTTGACTACCACAATATGGTGGATCATTATAGATAAATGTTCTATCATCAAGTTTACCAAGTTTTTTATTCACATACAAGTAAAATTCTGTATAGTCCATACAACAAAATTCAACATCCTGGATGAGAGATGAGATTTTTATTAACATAGATTCGTCAGTGTTAATTTTTCTTTCTTTCCCCAAGGCGCGTTATAGTTTCCACTACGATTTTTCTCCTGATATAATCCATTAAAACCGACTTTCATTAACAACCAAAAAAGCATATAGTTTGATTTGTCCTCATTAAAATCTTCTCGTATTTGATAATAAAGTTCTTCCTTATTATTTGAATTGTTATATAAGTCTTTTAACTCGTTTAAATCGCTTATAACAACATTTACGCTTTTTTTAATTGCTCGATAAAATGATATTATTGATATATTAACATCATTGACAATATACTTTTTTATACCTATCTTGTTGGAGTAGTCTAAATAAGACTACCCCACTTCCAAGAAAAGGTTCTACATATATATCGGCATCTTTGAAGTTTTCAAACAATTCTGACGTTAATTTTGCTTTGCTTCCCGCCCATCTAAATGGCGCAGTTATTTTTTCCATAATTACACCCCAATTGCATCTAATTGTTCTTCAGTTAATCCGGCTTCTTCCCTTAATCTTCCACGCCTACCGTCTGGATAGTCTCCAAACGCCTCATCTTCAAATAACTCTGTGAAATCTAATAGATTTTGCGCTATTGCTTTCCAAGGTATTCTAACCTTTTTGTTTTTCGCCATTATCTACACCTTCTTATGAATGGATGTTTTCGCTTCTTTTCTTTGTTTTCTAGCATATTTCATTTTTTCTCTGTGTTCTTTCTTTGCTTTTCTTTCTGCTTCTTTTACTTTCCACATTAAAACCCTTGATTTTCTACCGTGAGAATGATTCCCACCAGTTCGTTCTCTTTCTATACTTCTTCTGATTGTTCTACATAAACTTGCCATTAAACGCCACCTTACCTTTCATATAAGTTTCTACAAGATCATTTACTCTTTTTACTATCTTGACTCTACATTTGCTTGATTATAATCGTCTTGCATTTCGTCAGTTGCGCCAAGCATTATATCATCTAGATATGCGCCATCTATTTCTTCAATATCAGCTTCAACACAATAATTAAATACATAGATTACAATTAAATCTTCTTTTGTAGTCCAGGATATTTTATTTTTATCCATTTTTTCGTCCTCGTATTTCTTTTTAGTGTTTCTAACACTTCATCAAAAATACTTTGAGTTGTTTTTTCGGGATACCCTTCAATTGTAACAGCCGTTATCATATTGAAAAGCAATTTTCGGTTATCTTCTATAACCATTTTTAAAGCCCTTACGGAACTTTTAAAACTTTTCCTATCTACGGTAAGTATTAATCTCTTATACCCCGTAAACGCGCCCATTATTTCGACATTACCCTCTATTGTCTTTGGTTGGACATGAAGATAATACCCTCTTGGCTCTTCTTTCATTGAAAACCCATTAAACCCACCTAAATTATAACGCAAATCAACACAAATGTAATCATTGTCTTTGACTTTTATTTGAACTAAATCTTTCATTTAGATGACCTCTTTCTTGGCTTTCTAGTTGCTTGTTTAAATTGGTGGATTCTAATAATTTCTTCTTCGAGTTTTTTAATTCCTAATTCATGAAGCATAACAAAAGATTTGAACTCTTCAACAACTTTGTTAATTTCTTTTTTGACTTTACGATTATATTGGAAAAACCTTTTAGTTTTTCTAAAAGCCCAATATCTTCGTTTAATTCTTCGAGTCTTTTTTCCAACCCTTTTTTGTTTGCTAATAATTCTTTAATTGTTTCCATTTTTTTCTCCTTTTAAAAATATTATATTTTCTTTTCTATGTATTTTGAAACTGTTTCTTAATGCTTTTTCAAATGAACTTGTTTCTTTTAAGACAACACAAGATTGTCTATCTAATTTTACCGATAAGGTTGCAATTATTTTGTCTGAAGAATTACTTACAAGATCAATAGTAACAAGAGAATAATCGTTCATAGATTGAGTTGGTTTTGAATCGGTTATCTTTGCTAAAACACCAACTATATTATTCATCTGAAATGTCCATCTCTTCTTTCGCACTAAAAATCGCTTTTTCCAATGCATCAAGATTTTCATATTCAAAAAATGCCAACTCTTCAAATGCTACACCATTCTTACTAGCCGCCGCCGAGAGAAACCAAAAGGTTTCTCCGACTTGTAAACCGACTACGCGATTGAATGGTAATTTTTCTGTTCGCAAATCATATAATATTGTTCCTGTATCTCTAATGTGATTGTATTCTTGTAATACTTGAAACGGACTAATTCTTCTTTTATCAATAAAATGTAATAATATTGCGACGGCATTATTCATATCAACATTCAATTCTAGTCTTTCCATAATCTACTCCTTAAAGTTTGGTTTGATTTCGGTAAAGTTTAGTGGAACTTGGATATCAATACCAATTCTATCATTCGCCCAATAGCCAATGTATTTTTCGCCATTTGTAGAACGATAATCTCCACCACCTCTACCATTTCCTGAACTACAAAGTAATGATAAAGGATGAACGTTCCACCCATAGTCATCATTTGGAAGTGAACTTAAATCAACATACTCATTTTTGTCATAGTTGATTAATAGTTTAGGTTTCCCATCAAGATTGACGGTTTCTTTTCTTTCTTTGTGAACTTCTTCTACTTCGTTAAATTCATCACTTAAATCAACGAGTTGGTGTAGATTAAGTCCTTGTTCTTGTTTTTCTTTTGGAATAAATAGTCCATCATCCATATAGTCGCCCGCCCAAACAATTTTATCTTTGTGCCATCGACCATTTGGTTCTAACATTTCACAAACTTGTTGCATCATATTATTTCCTATCCATGAATGTTCCATTAATTTCATTCCATTATCGAAATGATGTGGATGAACGTATTCTTTTTTCGAGGTATTAACCCCATAATAGTATTGTCCCATAATATCCTCCTAAATGTGGCAATCTACGATTGTAACGTATAAATCTGGATTGTCTTCAACGTATTTGTTCATTTCTTCTTGATAGTTTCTTGTGGTTTCTGAGTGTGTCGTGGAACATAGCCCACCAACCCATTTTTCCTTTTGCAATGTATCTTCCATCTTCTAATATTGTTCCATAAGTTGAGAATGGCAACTTACTTTTTAAGTTCTCCTTCGCTTTCAGATATAACATCTTCTAATTTTGAAACCAAAATGGTCAATTACTTTTCTGTTCCATTCTTTTCTTTCTTCTGTTCCCTCTTCTGGAGCAATTTGTAATAAATCTTTTGCTTTTTGGATTCTTAATTTGATTTTTTCTAAATGCTCATCTAATTTAATGTCTTTTAAATAAGCACCATCAGCTCGGTCTTCATAGTATTTTCCACTTCCAAAACCGAATGGATTATTTCGAACCATGCTATCAACTTTGATAGGATCTGTGGCAGTTTTTATATCTACCGGAAGCATTCCTCCCCATCTACCACCAACGACATACCAATCCCAAACTTGATTTACGATTGAATAACTACCCCACGCTTTATATATACCATTATAATACAGATATGTATAATGTTCTTTTAGATAGTCAGCAAAACTTGGATACAAATCTCTAACTGGTAACTCAATCATAGTATAGCCATCATAAACAGAAACTGTATAAGTTTTTACATCACCGTTTTCATGATTCGTTCTCAAACCATTATCATATGGTTGTTTAGCACGAACCTTTTCTGCGTCATCTTGGCTTTCAAAATCAACTTTAAATCTTTTGTCCCAATAATCGTAAAACTTACTGTTTGATTTTAGTTTTTTCCCTTTGAAGAATTTTGTTTCCGTCTTTGTATTAAACTCTTCTTCTAAATCTTCTGTTCTAAACTCCAATATTCCTTTCTTAACTAGAGTTTCACATGGATTATCATTTACAACATCAATTTCTAAAATATCACAAATGATTTTTGTTGTTCGCCTTCGTGAAGTTCCAGAAATGTATTCATATTCACCGAATAGTCTTTGATACATCTCTCGGTTTGGTTCTCCTCGTTTTCTTATTGCGCCTGATTCGTCTACTCTTTCTCCCATTATTACATCTTGAATTTCTGAATACCCAAGTTCGGTCAATGACTCGATATAAGGTATCATTTTCTTTTCTAACCCTTTGTTCGTTAATCTTTCTTTGCTAAATACTGCAACCGTAAAATGACTCATAATCTTTTCTCCTTTTTATTTTTTATTTATTTTCATGTAGATAGAACGGTCTTCAGGAATCAGCCTGGTAGCCGACCTACACTAAATCTACACGTTAATATCTTTTATAATTATGTGAAAGCACTTTAAAGGTTTTACCCCTTTTAATCTTGTTTAGTGCTTTGCCTAAAGACTCATTGTCTTTGTATATGATATAAAATGATTTGTTTTCTTTATTTAACACACATATGTGAGGCTCATATAGAGCCTCATTATAATCATATGTAGTTTTTATTCTTCCATCTTTACCCACGTTTCAACAACTCCTTGATGTGTTTAGTTGCTTGTTCTAATCCTTTGACAATATTTCTTGTGCCACATGATATTTGTGTCTCATTTGTTGATATGCAGAAACTGCATAATAACTTGGTGTGAAATCAACTAATACGAAATGTGCATTTCTCATATATTTATCGAATGGTGTTGTTCCAAACTCTCCATCTGTAATGAATATGATTTCTTCTCCACGTTTTAATTTAATTGGTTGTGGTCTTGTGTCTCCTTCTAGTAATGGTTCAAGAAAAGTATAATTCAATTCGTTTCTAGTGATTTCGTATGTATATTGTCCGAAAGCAAACATTCTTATTTCTAGATATTTATGCATTTGATCATAGAATGATTTCAAGTAATTTACAGAAGTTAATATCTTTTGTCCTTTCATTGAGTAACTGATGTCAAGATAGAAACAAACCTTCGCTGATTTACCACCTTTACCAAGTGTATCTATGTATTTATCGAATTTCTTCTCATTTGATACAAACTTACTTCTTGATACTTTCTTTAGATTCAATTCTTTTGCATTACCACTATGTCGTGGAACAGCACGAGAGCCTTTTATTCCACTCCTTCTAACGGTTGTAAATGCAGATATTGGAAATTGTTCGCGTAACTATCATTATCTTTAATTGGATTATATAGAGTTCCTATTCCATTATCAAAATCTTCTTCCATTTTTTTACCCATGTCCATAACTTTAGACATTTCATCTATTAAATCTTGCATTGTTTCTTCAGTCCACTCAAACGGTAGTTCTTCTTCTTGTTCTTCTTCTTCATCCTCTTCAGTTTCTTCTTCTTCATCTTCAGTTGGTTCTTCAAGTTCTTCTTCTTCTACAAAGTCATCGTTGTCGCTTTCTGAATCTTCTTCTTCATCTTCATCTGACTCTTCTTCACTATCTCCATCTTCTTGTTCATCTTGTTCACTCTCGCTATCAGAGTCATCGTTCTCTTCTTCTTCCTCTGGTTCGAAATCATCTTCATATCTTCTTCGTTATCTTCTTCAGAATCATCTTCTTCTTCTATAGGGATTTTCTATTCTTGTATGGAATTTCTTCTTCTAATTCATCATCTTCATTTTCTTCTTTTTCATCTTCTTCGTTATCTTCAGTTTCTTCTTGTTGTTTACCTTTTGATGATTTAGATTTTGTGTCTTTCCATCTCCATGCTCTTCATTCTGAGTTTTCAAAGTTTCCTCAAGTAAGTTACTCATGACATAGCAATATTCTTTAATTAAACCATTTCATTTGAATAGCACGTTAATCTATGATAACGTTTGTACACATCATTTAATGTGCTGATTTTCTGTATGATCTCTAATTCTTTTTCTTGGTAATTTCCCGAATAGCAACATACATTGAATTATCAATGGTTCTTATTAGTGCAAGTGCCAAGTCTTTCTTTTGTTTGATAATAGAAGGATTAATCGGAATATCTTGAAATGTAAGTCTAAATAATTGAAACTTGACTCTTCTATTCCATTTGTTAATTTGTTTTTCAATTCGATTATCTTCTAATATGTTTGTAATCGTTGACATTGGTAATTGTCCATTATAAAAAGCGTGTCCGACTTCATGCATTAATAATTTATAAAATAAAGGATAAAATAGTTTTGGAAATGTAACAAGTATATGTAACAAATTATAGTAAGATATGTTAATCCTTCCAGTTCTTGGATTATCAGGATGATGTTTTGTCGTATCTAATTGAATTCTTTGTCTTAATTTCTTTGTATAATATCTTTAAAGGTAATTTGTTTTCTATAGTGATTAAATACTTTTTTAGGATTAGTATTTCGGTTCAGTTCTCATATTTCTTCGCCATCTTCAATTACTATTTTAGGTTTTATATTGTCCATTTCTTTAAGTATGATTTCAAGTAATTCTTGATACTCTCCAGTATTTTGTATTTTACGAAACTCTACAATGTTTATTTACATCGCCCGCTAAAGCTTTAAACTGAAATTGTGTTTCGAAATCATATTTAATGAATCTTTGATAGTCTCGATAAGATAACTCTCTCATATCAATCATTCCAGAATTACGAATATGATTATATAGATTACGAACCCCATAAAGCCATTGCTCACTTACTTTTAGTCTTTTCATTATTATTTGGTCGGTTAATTCAAGAACAAATCCTACAGCTCGACCTAGCAACGCATCTCCTAAAGGCATACGTTCATCTGTTTCAGATGGTGGATTGAGAGACATAATGATTTTGAATCCATTAGATATTTTTACTAGTTCATCTCCAATTACAACCCTTTTCTTTTCATCGGTTAGTCCTTGAATAAACATTAAACTATCTTGTGGCAATTCATTTGCTTCATCTAAAAATACTTTGTGTCCATCTCTAATTGCTTTTCAGAATCTGGTGTTTCGTATGGTTCAAACCAGAACCATCTTTATCACTTAAATAGTAACACAAACTATACGGATCTAATCCTTTATTACAAGCATATTGAATAATATCAGGATAGCGTTGTTCTATGATAAATGATTTATATCCAGTTTCTCCATTAAAATGGCTCGAGTCTTTCTTTTGTGTTGGTATCTTCAAATGATTTAAAAAACTTTCTAATTGAGTTACTTTTACGTTTTTGCTTTCTTGCATTAATCTTACATCTTCTATATCTTCTTCTAATTCATTTGCTTGTTTGATGTATTCTATTAATTCATTCAAACGCCTTTTGCATCGTTTGTATTATACTTATCAATAATTTCTTGAATAATAGAATCACTTCCTGAGTAAATTGTTAATTCCGTTCCACTCGCTTCTAGTATCTTTCTTGCTTGAGTGAAATCTTTATTTTGAGTTACAATTCTAAATAGATCATTTGAAGAAATCTCGTTGACTCTCTCTTTCTCTTCGAAATATGCTTGTTGTTTTCATTCTAATTTATCGAAGTTATTGATTTTTGATAATTCTTTTAGGATGTATTCTCTATTAATCATGCGCGTTGTGATTTTAACGCCGTTACGACAAAGCTGAAACGTAGTAGAATTAACATAATTCTCATGCTCTACCATTTTATCGTATTCTTCTTCTAGTTGTACTCGTTTCAATTATTCCTAACTTTGGTTCAGTATAATATACTACACCACTTTTCTCATCAATGAGGAATGTTCTTTTAGCGTTTTCTCTCATGTGTAACACGATTATCTCTAAAGTTTGTTTCTTCATCAAAATAATGCGGCGCAAAAGCATTTTCATGTTCACCATATAGTTTTGTTTCTAATTGATCAAGTCCTTCTTCTCTACATAATGCACATTAAAATCTCGTTTGAACACGATAATCGACTCATCCTTTCTAGTTCGACCAATAACTCATCCAATGTATCAAACTTTTTAGATGTTAACTCTTCGCCATCTTCTATTTCTTGTATTCCATAATATTTATCTTTATCAAGGAATATTTCACAATAGCGACAATTCTCAGTTTCGTGTGTGTCATTACGCATATAGCACTCATTTCTTATCTCCACTTTCAAATGGTTTTTTGTAGAATAATTCCAGTAAGCCCTTTTTGAGCCTTCCCCGTAAATAATATATCCTTATAAAGAGTTAAAACAAGACCATTTACAAAATATATCATAAAAGTGTATTTTTTGGATATTTACCGACACCTCTGCCTTTTTATTGCTATTTCTACCTATGTCAAAGGTGATTTTTCCAATATTTTCAGTCTTAAAGCGTCATTGATCACGTAATAATCGCCGTAATAATCCCCATTGTTTCTAGTTTATTTAATTTGAATTATTATGGTTGTATTTTCCCAAGCTACCAAAATTATTGTGAAGGTATTTTTTCTATAGGCATTATTACAACGATTATTACGACATTAGACACAAAAATAAGATTTGCTCTTAATTTTAACCTATTTTTCAATGATTCAATTATTACACATTTTTAAGATGACTCATCTTTTGATTTAACACTACTATTTCCTGGTCTTGTTTATCTAATCAAACTTCGAAATTTACAATAACCCCTTTGCCGTTTGATGTTTTGTCTTTTAGTCAAATCATCTACCGTCTTTTAGCCTAAAATTAGTTGATTTGATCTATTTTGCGTAAAGCTGATTTAAGCCAAAAAAAAAGCACTTTTTCAAGTGCTTATTTTTTTTTACTCGTTTTCGGTTTTTTGTTCGGTTGGATACTCGATTTCGTATAATTCATTTAATTTGACTTGTAAATCTTGGAGTGTTACTTTTGGATTACGTAAGATTTCTATTTGTTCGTTAATTTCATTCAACCTTTTTGTAATCACTTGCTTTTTTCATGTTGTTTACTATTTCGTCTCGTTCATCCAAAAGTTTTTTGATTTGTTTCTTGTCAATGTGTAAACATTCTTTTTCAAGTTGCTTGATTATACTCGTTTTTGTTCTTGGTTTTTTCTCTTCTTCTTCAAGTGTTGTAATATCAAACCCACAATTTGCAAGATACTTTAACGCGTTTTCTCGATTCATTCCACTTGTTGCGCCATTCAATTGACACGCTTTGTTAATTGAGTTATACTCGATTTGTTCCATTTCGTTTGTTGCTTGATTCAATCTTGATATTTTAATCATTGTATTGCACCCACCTTTCAAATGGTTTTAAAGTTAAAGGTATTAATTACCTATACGTAAATAGTATATCATATTTTATACACAATGTCAAGACATTATAATCTTATTTATGTGATTTTATACGATTTTTTCAATTTCCAGGAATGTGCAACAATTTCGAAAACGCGCCAAAAGTATGGGGGGGGACAACATCCAAGCCAAATCTTCCGCCCCCTCCCCCCAG
>CALNYG010000010.1:0-13792 GCA_942490825.1 Candidatus Moraniibacteriota bacterium
AAACAGATGAAGACACTACAGCTAAGTGTATTCACGGTGGAGGAGCATTTGTAATTCCTCTTATTCAAGATTATGAATATTTAAATCTTGAACCGATGACTACCGAAATTGATTTGACAGGAGCTCTTTCAAAAAACAATATCAGGGTAAATGTACCTTCTACATTTACTTTTGGAGTTTCTAGTAAACCTGAATTAATGACGAATGCTGCAGAAAGACTTCTAGGAATGGATACTCATGCAGTTATCAATCAAGCTAACGATATTATATTAGGTCAACTTAGGCTTGTAATTGCAACTTTAGAAATTGAAGAAATAAATCAGGACAGAGAAAAATTTCTTGATCAGATTAATAAAAATGTGAATACTGAACTTAATAAAATCGGTTTAGAAGTAATCAACGTTAACATTAGAGATATTACAGACGAATCAGGTTATATCAACGCAATTGGTCAACGTGCAGCTGCAGAAGCTATAAACAAAGCAAAAGTTGATGTTTCTCAGCAAGAAAAATTTGGTTCAATTGGTCAAGCGGAAGCTGACAAAGAAAAAGAAGTTGTAGTTGCTCAACAAAAAGCTCAATCTGAGACTGGGCAAAAAGAAGCTGTTAAAGTGCAAAGGATTAAAGTTGCAGGATTTGAAGCTGAAGCAGTTGAAGGTGAAAACGAATCAAAAGCTAAAATAGCTGAATATGATGCAGATTTACTTGAAAGAAAAGCTGATTCAATAAGACGTGGTGAAGTAGCAAAAGCAAATGCTGAACGTGACGTTTTAAAAGCTCAAAGAGATCAAGAATCAGCAAAGCTTGAAAAAGAAGAACTTGTTCAACAAGAAATTAATAAAAAGAAAGTAGAAATCCAAGCTGAAGCTGAAGCTGAAAGACAAAGAAGAACAGCAGCAGGTGAAGCTGATGCAATAAAAGCAAAATATTTTGCAGAAGCAGAAGGTATAAAAGCTGTTTTGGAAGCTAAATCTCTTGGATATGAAAAACTTGTTACTGCATGTGGCGGAAATTCAGATATGGCAACAAGTTTCCTCATGATTGAAAAAGTTGAACAAATTGTTGAAAAACAAGTAGAAGCCATTAAAAATATTAAATTTGATAAAATAACCGTATGGGATGGTGGTGCAGGCTCTGACAAGGGTAGTACAACTGCAAACTTTATGCGTGATTTAATAAAATCACTTCCTGCGATGCATGATTTAGCTCAACAAGCAGGCATTAAATTGCCTGAATACTTTGGTGACATTCAAGGTATTAAAGAAAAAACAATCGAACCTAAAATTGAGACAGTAAAAATAAAAGAAGAACAAGAAGACGAAGATTCGCAAAATTAATTTAATTTTTAATTACATATTCTAATAAACTCAAATAGCGCTCTTTGAAACATAAATCAAAGGGCGTTATTACTTTTTTTAAATGATTTTGTGAAAAGTGAGAGTATGTTATAAAATAGGAATAGTCAGGTTTGAAATAAAAAGGAGAATGAACAATGAAAAGCGATAATATAAAAAAAGGCATAGACAGATCAGCTCATAGAGCTCTTTTATATTCTACAGGTGTAAGTGAAAATCAGATGAAGACACCGTTTATCGGTATCGCAAGTTCGTTTAGCGATCTTGTTCCCGGACATGCAGGAATGAGAGATCTCGAAAGATCAATAGAAAAAGGTATTCATACGGGCGGAGGGCATTCGTTTGTATTTGGAGTTCCTGCTATTTGTGATGGAATCGCTATGGGACATGCGGGAATGGGATTTTCATTGCCCTCTAGAGATCTAATCGCTGATTGTGTTGAGTCTGTTGCTGCTGCTCATTCGCTTGATGGGCTTATATTGCTTGCAAATTGCGATAAAATCACGCCTGGTATGCTTATGGCAGCTATAAGGTTGGATATTCCTGTAATAGTTGTTACAGCAGGACCTATGCTTGAAGGTAAATGTGAAAACAAAAATCTAACAATGGTTAGAGGTACATTCGAAGCTGTTGGTCAATACAAAGCAGGAAAGATCACTGAAGAGACTTTATCCAAAATGGAAATAACAGCTTGCCCCAAATTGGTGCTTGTCAAGGCTTATACACTGCTAATACGATGGCATGTTTAACCGAAATAATGGGAATGAGTTTACCAGGCAGTGCCTCTGCTTCAGCTGTTTCTGCTAAAAAGAAACGTATTGCTTTTGATAGTGGTGTTAAAGTGGTTGAACTTGTTAAAAATAACGTAGTACCAAGTTCTATAATTACCAAAGAATCTTTAAGAAACGCAATTATTGCAGATCTTGCACTGGGCGGATCTACAAATTCAATACTGCACTTACTTGCTATAGCTAATGAAGCAGGGATTGATGTATCATTAAAAGATTTTGAAGAACTAAAGCTTTAAAATTCCACAAATAATAAAACTTGATCCGTCTTCTACACTGACTATGACTGATCTTGAAAATGCAGGTGGAATCCCAGGGACTATTAAAAATCTTTATGGTAAAGTTCCAGAATTTACAGATACAAAAGGTGTTTCAGGAATGAAAACTTCTGAAATTGCTGCTAAAGCTTGGGTTGATACAGATGTTATCAAGCCTATTGATAATCCTATAACTTCAAACCCTGGGCTTGCGGTTATTTATGGAAATATAGCTCCTGAAGGTTCAGTTGTGAAGATTTCAGGAGTTGATCCTGAATGTTTAAAATTTGAAGGAAAAGCTCTAGTTTTCAACAGTGAAGAAGATACAATGAATGCGATAAATTCTGATCAAATCAAAGCTGGTGATGTAGTCGTAATAAAATATGAAGGTCCAAAAGGCGGCCCTGGAATGAGAGAAATGCTTGCTCCTACTTCTTCTATCGTTGGAAAAGGATTGGGCAAAGAAGTTGCATTGATTACAGACGGTCGTTTTTCAGGTGGAACAAGAGGTTTGTGCATAGGTCATATTTCTCCAGAAGCTTCAACAGGAGGACTTATCGGACTAATTCAAGATGGCGACAAGATAAGTATCGACATTGACAAAAGAACTCTGGATCTCAATGTTTCCGATGAAGAAATTGCAACAAGAAAAGCAACTTTTAAACCTCTTGAACCTAAAGTTAATAAAGGATACCTTGCAAAGTATGCAAAGATAGCAAGCTCTGCATCAAAAGGTGCTGTAGCAAGCGTCAGAGATTAATTTTAAAAGGATTCAATTATTATGAAAATACAAAAAATAATAATTCTTGGAATTGTTTTATTGCTTTCGGTAAAAACAGTAGTTACGCAAAGGAAATTGCATCACCGTTTAAACAGAAAACAGAAAATCCTATTGTTAAAAACGCTCCAATCCCTTCTGCAACTGTAGTAACACAACAATTAATGCCTTTAGAAAAAGCTAAGCAAGAAGCACTGAAAGTTGTATTAAATCCTGCTAATCCTTTAGGAGTGGGGCATGTTGAAGCACAATTAAACAAAGCCAAAACGTTATATAACGAACAAAAGTACTCTTCTGCTAAAAGCATTCTCGAACCAACAATGAATTGGGTTGAAGAGGCTACAGAGCTTCATTTTGAACTATTTGGGGTACTTAGAAAAATTAAAACTGCAACAAATCAAGCTGATGCAGAAAAAGATATGGCTTTAAGATTTGCAATGTTGCGAGATGAAGTTTCTTATCAACTTGGGTTGGTGATATATAAAAGAAAATCAGCTCAAAAAAGCAGCTGAAATGTTTGTAAATGTAGTGAAATCACAGCCTAAAACCGATCTTGGATTTAAAGCTTATGAACAATTACAAAACATGGGATTTACATATAAGCTTCATTTTACTGAACTTCAAGTTATTGAATAAACAATTCGCAAAAGCAGAAATAGACTTCTTGATTTGCCAAAAACCGTTGTGGTCACTGAGCTAAAACCAACTCTAACCCTCGTATTCCAGCTATTTCTTGTTTACAGAAAGATGTTTCTAAATATAACAAATAATTCTTAAAAATAGTTTAATTAGATGAGATTAGTGGTATTAATTTGGAGTAGGCAATAAATCACGTGGTATAATTTACGAAATGTAATAAAAGTTTTTTATACTTTTAAAGGGTTTAGTACAGAAGAAAGGGAAACTATCTATGAAAAAAGGTTTTACATTACTCGAATTGTTAATCGTTGTCGTCATCATCGGCGTATTGGCATTGATTGCAGCTCCAACATTATTGAATGCAGCAGATCAAGCAAAAGAAGCAGCAGTAAAAGCTAACGTATCAGCAGCAGCTTCTTCAGTAACAAGTAGATTTGCACTTCAAGGATCTGAATCAGCTCTAACAGTTGCTTCTACAGTTGCTGGCAATCTTAATGACGATGGCAATGTTAATCCAATTGCTGGTTCAGGTGATGCATTTGCTACATCTGGAACAGCTGCTGGAACTGTAGTTCTTGCAGGCGTTAATGCTGATGATGAAATTACAATCACAGGTTATGGTAAAACAGGTGGAGCTGATGATGTACTTGTAACAAAAGTAATCGCAGCACCATCCGATAAACTAAAAAATTAAACATAATCACTAAAAGTGAAAAGAGTTGACCAAATTGGTCAACTCTTTTTTATGCTTATAAACAAAGTAAAAAGATTATAGCGAATTTATTTATACTTTCGCAGGCTCTTTTCTTCTTTTTTTGTACTCATGTGTTCTTCAATAAAACCTGTATTGAAGATTCCGCTTATGAACTGCTTGTTTTTAAGAATTTTTTGGTGGAATGGAATTGTGGTTTTGACTCCAGTTATCGCAAATTCATCTAAAGCTCTAAGCATACGCATTCTTGCTTCTTCTCTGTCTTTGCCCCAACAAATGACTTTTGCGACCATTGAATCGTAAAATGGTGGGATTTTACAGTTAGAATACATAGCACTATCAACTCTTACACCAGGTCCTCCAGGAGCAATGTAGCCTTCAATTGTACCTGGACAAGGCATAAAGTCTTTTTCAGAATCTTCCGCATTTACACGGCATTCATCGCATGACCTTGAAGATTAATATCTTCTTGAGCAAAAGACAATTTTTCTCCAGCAGCAACTTGGATTTGACCTTTTACAAGATCAACGTTTGAGATCATTTCTGTTACACAATGCTCAACTTGAATTCTTGTGTTCATTTCCATGAAGTAGAAGTTGTTTTTATTGTCTAATAAAAATTCAACTGTACCCGCACCTTCGTAATTGATACCTTTTGCAGCATTTACTGCAGCTGTACCCATTTTTTCTCTTAATTCAGGAGTAATAACAGGTGATGGAGCTTCCTCAAGTAGTTTTTGGTGTCGTCTTTGAATACTGCAATCTCTTTCTCCCAAGTGAACAACATTTCCATATTGATCTGCCAAAATTTGAACTTCAATATGACGAGGATTTTCAAGAAATTTTTCAATATAAACAGCATCATTACCGAATGCAGTACCTGCTTCAGTTTGAGCAAGATTCATCATTTTTTCAATTTCAGATTCGCTTCTGACTATTCTCATTCCTCTTCCACCGCCGCCTGCTGTGGCTTTAACGATGACAGGATAGCCAACTTCATTAATCCATGGTCTTACAAGATCAAGATCAGTAACAAGTCCAGTACCTGGAACTGTTGGAACTTTATTTTTAATCATTGTTTTCTTTGCAGAAGCTTTATCACCCATTGAGCGAATGCTATCACTTGAAGGACCGATAAATTTAATATTATGATCTTTACAAATATCTGCAAATTCTGCATTTTCCGCTAAAAATCCATAACCTGGGTGAATAGCATCAACGCCCGCCATAAGAGCTGTACTGATTATATTTGGAACATTCAAATAGCTCTTAGCAGAAGCTGCAGGACCAATACAATAAGCTTCATCCGCTAAACTTACATGCAAGGATTCTTCATCCGCTTGAGAATATACCGCAACTGTAGTTATTTCAAGCTCTTTACAAGCTCTAATTATTCTAACAGCTACCTCGCCTCGATTAGCGATTAAAACCTTCTTTATCATCAAATTTCCCTCGGCTAGTTTTTGTAATGATTTTAATTATTCAACGTACATAAGTACTTGACCGAATTCAACAGGTTGACCATCTTCTACACAAATTTCAACCACTTTTCCACTGACTTCGGCTTCTATTTCATTCATAAGTTTCATTGCTTCAATGATACATACAACTTGTCCTACGTTAACTGTTTTTCCTACTTCTGCAAATGATGCAGCTCCTGGTGATGGAGCTTTGTAGAAAGTTCCAACCATTGGAGAGGTAACAGGGGTTCCTTTTTTAACTTCTTCCACTTTAGCAGCAGGTGCTTGCGGAGCAGATACAGGTGCTGCCATTGGAGCAGGAGCAGCCATTGAAGAAACTACCTGAGTTGTCACAACTTCTTTTTCTTTTCTAACAATAATAGCTCTTTCGCCATCTTCTAGAGATAATTCTGTAAGTTCCTTATCAGAAACCATATTTACTAATTTTTCAATGTAATCAATATCAAACTTCATCGTTTTATCCTTATCGTTCTAAACCCAATGTTAGAAACCTTCTCAGAGTGAAGGTTTAACAATTTTTATACTCTGTCTAAATATGAATTTGTTCTGGTATCAACTCTGATCGTATCGCCATTATTAATGAAAAACGGTACATTTACAACTGCACCAGTTTCAAGAGTAGCAGGTTTTGTTCCGCCGCTGGATGTATTCCCTTTTTCACTCGGAGGTGTATCAGTTACTTCCAATTCAACGAAGTTAGCAATATCAATACCAATAATTTTTCCTTTATGCATAAGAACGTTTATGTTCATATTTTCTTTAAGATACTTAACACCATCACCAATTTGACTTTTAGTAAGTGTAATTTGGTCGAAAGATTCGTTATCCATAAAGATAAACTCATCTTCTCCGGCATTATAAAGGAATTGCATTTCTCTTCTGTCAAGAATTGCTTTAGGGAACTTCTCACCTGCACGGAAAGTTTTTTCTTGAGTATTTCCAGTTTGAACATTCTTAAGCTTTGTTCTTACAAAAGCTGAACCTTTTCCAGGCTTTACGTGAAGGAACTCGACAACTGCCCAAATTCCATTGTCCATCTCAAAAGTAAGCCCTGTTTTAAAGTCATTTGTTGATATCATAGTAATTTCACCTATCTTTATCGTTTCAATACTTAAATATATTATAAAAGCGTCCATTCGCCTAGTATAAATTATAAACTTTTTTATAAAAGTTTACTAAGACTATTGTTTCAAATAGTCCACAATTGCTTTTAATCCCAGTTTATAACTGTTTTCTTTGAATCCACAAATTTGCCCCAAACAGACTGGTGCAAGATATGAATGTTGCATGAATTCTTCTCTTGTATGAATATTGGACAAATGAACCTCAACACAAGGCTGTTTTACAGCAAGCAATTCATCTATCAAAGCAATACTGGTGTGAGTATAAGCGGCAGGATTTATCACAATTCCATCAATATCATCAAGAGCTTGCTGAATTCTGTCGACCAGCTCTCCTTCTGTATTTGATTGGAAAAATTCAATATTAACTCCCAACTCTGATGCTAAAACTTTTAACTCTGCATTAATATCATCAAGAGTCTTGTTTCCATACTGACTTGGCTCTCTTTTACCCAGAAGGTTAAGGTTGGGTCCGTGAATTACAAGTATTTTCATTTGTAAACTCCATAACGAGCATATAATAACTTTCAATAAAGCTATTATACCACTACTAAAAAAAGCTTATGATAAAATGACCAAAGTAATTACAAATTTTATGTTTTGCAAATTTATTTTTTAAAAGAGGCCTTATTTAATGAAAGAAAAAATATTAGTCAGTGCTTGTTTAGCAGGTATAAAATGCAGATATAATGGTTCTGATGCACATACATCAGAATTAATAAAAGAGCTATCAAGCTCGGAGTTGATAATTTGTTGTCCCGAACTTCTGGGAGGAATGCCAATCCCTAGACCTGCTTGTAATATACACGGAGGGGAAGGGCAAGATGTTGTTGATGGCAATGCTGAGGTAATTGGCATTGACAATAAAAATTATACCGAAAATTACAGGCAAGGAGCTTTAAAAGCTCTCAAAATAGCCCTATCCAGCGGAGTAACCAAAGCTTATTTAAAAAAGAACAGTCCAAGTTGTGGCTGTGGTGAGATATATCAAGAAAATGGAAAAGCTCTTAAATCAGGAGACGGCATTTTAACAGCCTTACTAAAAAATGAAGGAATCAAAGTTATTGCTATATGAGCTTTATTCACAATCAAAACAACTAAAGCTTACTAAAACCCTCTATTCGTAGCACCGTGGAAAGAGCCTTTTAACATTTGTCTCAATTCATTCGGCGAGTCAGAAGCTTGCAAAGCGTCTTCTTCTTTTACTATATTTGCACTTACCAATCGGTGTAATGATTGATTCATACTCATCATTCCATCATAATCGCCAATTTTAAGCATTTCATAAATATTATCAATTTCATTTTTCTCAATATAATTACGTATAGCAGGAGTCACGACAAGAATTTCGGTTGCCGGCACTCGACCTCCTGATCTGCGTTTTAAAAGTTTTTGAGCTAGCGTACCTTTTAACGCAGAAGCAATTTGAAGCCTTATAGGTTCTCGTTCGTGCGGTTCAAATGCGTTTATGATTCTTTTTATCGTTTGAACTGCATCAATCGTATGCAACGTTGAAAAAACCAGGTGCCCTGTCTCAGCAGCTTTTAAAGCACTTGTTATGGTTTCTCTGTCTCTCATTTCACCAGATCAAAATAATATCAGGATCCTGCCTTAGAGAGTATTTCACACCATTAGGAAAGGTATCTGTATCAGTACCCAGTTGACGTTGCGTGAAGATACAATTTTTATTCTTATGAACAAATTCTATCGGATCTTCAAGAGTTACAATATGCTTTTGCTGACCTTGGTTGATATAATCAAGCAAAGAAGCTAGAGTTGTTGACTTTCCGCTACCTGTAGGACCTGTTACAAGTACAATTCCATTGTTCAAATTAGCAAAATCACTCAAAGTCGGTGGCAAGCTTAATTGTCTTAAAGTAGGAGTTTCCAGTGGAATGAGCCTAAGTATAAGAGCTAATTTCCCAAGCTCATGACACATATTCACCCTGAATCTTGCGATATTAGGCAATTCCAATGAAAAATCGAAATCAAACGTATCAGTAATTTTTGATCGATGCCTTTCAGGGATAATTTTTTGAACAATAGCATCCATATCCTGTTCACTTATCATTGGATAAGCTGTTTTTATCATTATTCCATCTTTTCTGACAACAGGAGGTGTGTTTATTCTTAAGTGAATATCTGAAACTTTATTTGCCACAGCTTGTTTCAAAAAGTTATCTATTTCAAATTCGTTTATATTTTCAAAATTAAGTTCAACGCTCATGTTTATTCCTTTTTATAACCTTGCCAATAAAATCATTTTAACTGTTTTAAAATAATTTGGGAATCAAATCTAAATAGGCTCAAATTCATCTAAAAAATCAGACAACTCCTTAACACTCAAACCCCCCCAATCCCCCAGATGGAGTTTTTTTTCGTGCAGAAAAAGAAAGGTTGGCTTCTTATGGAAAATAGATAAAATTTCAGAATGGGCTTGTCAACGAGGACGGTTCGGAAACGTAGTTTCTGATGGAAAGTTTTTGAAAAAACAAGCATGGGTTTTCTTTCTGTTTCATTTGGTTCGTTTCTTTTTAGTTTGCAACAGTTAAAAAAAAATGAAAGTTCATAAAAAGTTGAACATAAGCTAAATCAGCAGTTCTGTAGCTAAAGCAACCCCTTACTTTCATTTTCAAAAAAATCAAAGTAACAAAGCAAAGTTTTTGAGGAGTCAGAAAAATGTCATTTCACGGCTCACTAAGATTAAAGCTCTTAAATGGGTAGCGGAACTCGCCTTTGAATAGCTCGAGTTCCGCCCTTTACGCGGATCTTGAAAATTACGAAATGCAACAGGGTTTCTATGCAAAGCTTTTGACTTCCAGAAGTACATTAATCATCGCAGGAAATGTACGTATTTTGTGAAAAGTTAAACTTAACTAAAATTAACCTTCGGTTCTCCGTGATTGTTATACAATCGACTTGTTAAGAATGAGAGTAGATGGAGGATTTTTTATAGTGGAGGTTAAAGAGCATAAAAAATTATTATCGGAACCTGATGAAAAATTAATTAAAGAAACCCAGAGACTGGATGAATATGTGATAACTTTGATAGCTAAACGAGAGCCTCTAGCTGATGAAGAACGAGATGTTATAAACGTGGGTTATTCTAGAATTACAATCTTACATAAGGGAGCTAAACCGAAGATACGCAGAAAGATCAGAAAGCAGTACAAAAACAAACTAAATTAATTGAACAACAAGCACAATCAACAACATATGGGATGTGGATTTCAATCGGAATAGCTGTTGTTTCAATTTTTATATCTCTTTTTTAGGAGACTTTTTTGAAGTCTTCAACCAAGTGGCATAGTATCAACTATTTTTCCAACACTTGAAGCTAAGTAGCTAGCACGCTCCGGTTCCTGTATAAGGCGTTACAATAAGCCACAGTTTAACCCCCATTTTTTCACAAAAATAGAACCTCCCCTTTTAGTCCGCTCTAAGCCACAGTTGAACAATTAGAAATTACACCCATGATATGCTTAATTCACACTCACCTTTATAAGCTTCAACAAGTGATAAAAACAACACAAACGAACCAAGCTTCGCTTAACTACAACATAACACTAAACAAAGTCGAGCTGTAGGCACGAAAGAAAATACACTAAGCTTAGATTGGAAGAGTTGGAACTGGATTTCTTATGGATTCTTTAGGTGGGATTTCGGTAGCTAAAGCGACCGCCTTACTTTCATTTTTTAGAAAAAATCAAAGTAAGCAAAGCAAAAAAAGCTTTGAGGTTGAAAAAATGTCTATTTTCTACGGCTCACTAGGATTGGGAGTTTAATTCAACATTAGTCCCTGCGGAACTCGCTTTTTTTCAAAAGCTCAGACATGTCCTCGTCTCCTTTATTCCTCGTTTGTCTTGAAAATTACGAAATTTTTCCGCAAGCATAATTGCAAGACAAACACCTGATGCGATAGCTCCAACAAGCATTCCGCCTAAAGCTTCCGACTTAAGAACTAAACCAAAAAAAAAAAAAAAAAAAGTTACAGGAACTACAACAGCAAGTAAACCAGGCAATAACATTTCTTTTAATGCTGAAGTTGTACTAATGTCAACACATCTAGCATAATCAGGCTTTCCTGTTCCTTCCATAATTCCTGTGATTTCTTTGAATTGTCTTCTTACTTCGTCTACCATTTCGCTGGCAGCTCTACCTACTGCACCCATAGTTAAAGCACAGAATACGAACGGTAAACTTGCTCCAAATAAGACTCCTACGATAACTTCCGGTTTTAAGATGTCGATTGAAGTGATGTTTGAAACTGTAGTAAAAGCTGTTAACAATGCTAAAGCTGTTAATGCAGCTGAACCAATAGCAAAACCTTTACCGATAGCGGCAGTTGTATTACCAACAGAATCAAGTTTGTCTGTTACTTGACGAACTTCTGGAGGAAGCTCCGCCATTTCTGCTATTCCACCTGCATTATCAGCAATTGGACCATAAGCATCAACTGCAACGACCATTCCAGTCGTAGCAAGCATTCCTACAGCCGCCATTGCGATACCAAATATTCCGCCTGTGAAATATGCAACAATAATTGCACTACAGATTAAAACAATCGGTATAAATGTAGACATCATACCAACTCCAAGTCCAGCAATAATGTTTGTTGCAGAACCTGTAAGTGATGCTTCTGCGATATTTTGAACAGGCTTGAATTCAGCAGAAGTATAATATTCTGTGATTAAGCCTATTAAGCTTCCTGCTACAAGACCTGCTACAAGCGCCCAAAATACATTAAACGATTCAGCAGGTAAAATGAATTTAACTGCGAAAAATGAAATTATTACCATTAAAATTGCAGAACTTAATGTTCCTGCGTGAAGAGCTTTCATCGGGTTAGATTTTTCATCTGTTCTAACAAGGAAAGTCCCCAAGATTGATGAAACAATACCAGCAGCCGCAACTACCAATGGTAATCCGACACCGTTAGCACCATAAATTACAGCACCTAATGTCATTGCTGCGATGATTGAACCTACGAATGATTCTAATAAATCAGCTCCCATTCCTGCAACGTCACCAACATTATCACCGACGTTATCAGCAATAACAGCAGGGTTTCTAGGATCATCCTCAGGAATACCAGCTTCAACTTTTCCAACTAAATCAGCACCAACATCAGCGGCTTTTGTGTAGATACCACCGCCAACACGTGCAAAAAGTGCTATAGAACTACCACCTAAAGCAAATCCGTTAACAATTGTAGGATCTTTGAAGATCATAAAAAGGACTGATAGGCCTAAAAGACCGAGCCCAACAACAACCATTCCCATTACCGCACCACCTGCAAAAGCGATGCCAAGTGCTGAGTTTTGAGATTTTGTAGCTGCAAATGCTGTTCTTGAGTTGGCTTTTGTAGAAATTGCCATTCCTATAAAACCTGCGGTAGCTGAACAAATTCCGCCAGCTAAGAAACATATTGCTGTTTGATAACCAATAAAATAAGCTAAAGCTGCACAAACAACTACAACGAATATACTTAAAATTTTGTACTCTCTTTTTAAGAAAGCCATTGCTCCTTCGTAAATAAAGCCAGAAATCTCTACCATTCTAGGAGTTCCTGGAGATGCAGAATAAATTTTGCCAACTAAAGAAATAGCAAAAATAAGTGCTAAAATTCCACCAAACAGTGAATAATAAACTAAATTGTCTATTGAAAGAAGATTTTTACTGTAATGTACAATTGCTAAAGCTGCAAAAAACAGAACCAGTAATGCGGCTGGAAAACTTTTGCTAACAAAACTCTTTTCAACCGTAACCCCCTCTTGCGAAACAACTTTCACATCTTTCATCGTGAGATTGTCTTGATTTTTGTCCATAATTTTACTTCCCCTAAATAAAATACAACGGTTTTAATAAACCAGTAATCAACAGTTCCTAAGAGTTTATCACGTATTTTAGAACTTGGCTATTCATTAAATTCCTATAAAGGCAAAAGCCTTAACAAAAGTGTTTTAACCTGCTTTTTTGAATCATCAATACTACCTGTATTATCGATTACAAAATCCGATTTTTCAATTTTTTCATTTTGTGGAATTTGAGCATTAATTCTATCCAAAGCTTCTTCACGCGAAAAACCATTCCTTGCAATAAGTCTTTTTATTTGGGTTTCCTCATCAGCCGTCACAATGACGATGTAGTCAAACAAGTTTTCCCAACCGACTTCAAAAAGAAGCGGAATCATAACGCCGACAATTTTTTCTTTTTCATTATTATTAAAAAAGTCCATAACCTTTTGTTTCACTTTTGGATGAAGAATTTTTTCAAGCTTTTTCAAAACTTCTTTATCTTTAAAGACGATCTTGCCGATTTTTTCTCTCGAGATTCCGCCTTTTTGATGTTGTACATCGAAGCCAAGGGAAACAAAGAGCTCATTGATTTCGATTATGGTGTTTTCATCATTTTCAAGCAAATCATGGACAACCTTGTCCGTATCAAGCGTAATGACGCCATCGTCGTTAAAGAAGGTTTCGACAAGGGATTTGCCTGTGGCTATGTTTCCTGTTATGGCTAGTTTTATCATATATTTTTGTTACCAATCATCAAATAAAGGAAGGTTCGGAAACCTTGGTTTCTGATGTAAACCAGATGGGTTTCTTTTCTTTTTGGTTCGTTTTTCTTTTCTTTGTTATCAGGTAAAGAAAAGAAAAATG
>CALNYG010000011.1:0-34050 GCA_942490825.1 Candidatus Moraniibacteriota bacterium
AGGAACTTCAGGAGAAATTGAGTTGGATGCGGTAAATAAAAAGATTTTAGTAGGAACTTCAGGAGAAATTGAGTTGGATGCGGTAAATAAAAAGATTTTAGTAGGAACTTCAGGAGAAATTGAGTTGGATGCGGTAAATAAAAGAATTGAAGTTGGGGGTACAAATGTAGTTATTGATGGAAATAACAAAAGAATTTTAGTAAACGACGGTTCAAATGACAGAGTATTAATGGGTGAGGATGTTGGCGGCTTTTAATATAAAAATATATGGCAAATTATGGAGCAAAAGCAAGTCAAAAAGGATATGATGTAAAGACGTGTGCAGACAGGTTTTTAACTTTCAGCACGGCTTTTCCGACATTGAAAGTTTTTAGTACTCATTCAGTATCAACAACAATTCCGAGTTCAGGGGTTAACACAATTACAATAACCCATAATTTAGGGTATTTTGCACCTTATTTAGTGGTGTATAATGGAAGTACAACGACAGGAGTTGGAACAAGTAACTTAATGTCTGATAATGATAGTTATTTGACGACATACATGACAACTACTCAGTTACAAATTCCTGTCGATGAATATTTCGATCAATATGAAAGCTCGCAAGGAGACACAGTTTATTTTACAGTTTATATTTTTCTTGATAAATTAGAAAGTTACACTTCAAACATAATAAGTACAGCTACAGCGAGCGGAGGAAGCTCTAACAATTATGGATTTAAAATAAGCAAGGCGGGATATGATGTAAAAACATGTACAGATGAACAATTAGTAATGTCAAGTTCATTTTTTTCAGGACTAATTCATAAAAAAGGATTGTTGACTGGTGCAAGTGTTGATCATGACTTAGGATATGTTCCAGCAATATTTGTATATGAATATGATTCGGCAAATAGTAGAATACAAACAGACAATCTTTCTTTACAGAACTTGCATTATGTCGATGATGATAAACTGTATTATGATAGTGGAGTTGGAACTGGAGACGGTATTTATTATGTAATTTTTAAGAACACATCATAATGGGAAATTGGGGAATGAAATGTAGTAGAGATGGCATAGATGTTGGGAGCGGAAACGATCGTGACATGATTTTTACTTCTAAATATGCTAACTTGAAAGGAAGTTTGAGCGGTAGCGGAAGTAAGGTGGTTCCTAATAGTGGAGTTAAGCAGACTGTAACTATTCCACATGGGTTAAGTTATATTCCTATGGTTCAAGGCTATCATTCTAGTGATAATGTTGATTTTGGGATATTACCTTATTTTAATTTATTGGGCACATTACAAATTAAATTCAATATAAAAGCTGATTCTACTAATGTATATTTAGAATTTACTATGGCAGAGTTAGTAGATCCACCAGCAAACTACACAATTTATTACAAGTATTTTATATTCATTGATAAAGGAAAATTATGATTTTATTTTACAACAAAAAAACAGGAAATGTTTTTGCAACAGTCGACGGACGAGTTCACGATGAAAAGCAAATGAAAATGATTATATCAGATGGAACGCCTAAAAAAGATATAGGTAAGTTTGTGATTGGTTGGGAAGAAACAAAAGAAAGTAAAGAAGTGGAGATCGAAAAAGAAAATTTCGTAAAACAAAAAAACGGATTGTACAAAAAAGTAAAGACAAAGAAAAAAATTCAGAGAAATATCAGAAAGGAACATAATCTAGATAAATTTAAATTACTGCAAGACTTTGAAAGCAATTCGACGACTTCCCCGCTCGATTGCAAAATTACTAATAATAATGTTATAATTAAAATATAAATATATGGCTTCAAAAACGCAAACAATGAGATCGGGTGGAACTCAACACCCTGAGGAGATAATGAATTTTTTAACTTCTCGAATAGTTAAAGATGAAGGAGGAATTTTTGAAAAATCTTCTGATGGTTTTTTGTGTGAGGAACAGGCGGTTCCTGATATGAGTGTTTTAATAAATGAAGGTTACGCTTTTTTGAGAAAATTAAATACTGACATGGTTTATCCAGTTAGACTTTACGATGGTGATGGAAGTGTTAATATTTCTTCAAATTCAAGTGGTAATGATAGAATTGATGCAATAGTTGTCTATGTTGATTTAGGTCAGGCGGTTGATCCTGATATTAATGATGTGGTTAAATTTATGGCGGTTGCAGGAACTCCAGCAGGAAGTCCAACCGCTCCAACTGATGGAGATATTGAAACGGCAATCGGTGCAAGTAACCCTTATCATAGACTAGCTGATATTGATGTAGCAGACGGAGCAGTATCAATTTTAGATGATGATATTGCAGACCAAAGGGAGGAAGTAAGTTGGAAAATATTTGATAATTTTAGTGGATTACAAAATTATACAGCAGTAACCCCAACAGTAACGGGAACAACGGACGGAGTAGATACAATTTCCTTCGCTGGAGTAGATGTTACAGATAAATTTTCACCTGGTAGATATGTGATTGTATCAAGCACAGCTGGTTCAAACCTTGTTTACCAAGTAAAATCAGCAACTTTCTCAACAAATACAACTGTAGAATTAGTTGGTGAGACTTCTGTAAGTGGAACTATTACGGCGATTAGTTATTCATCAAGCAGAGCTCCAGAAGGGGTGACACCTTTTGAAATGATATTTACTGCTAGAGCTTATTTATCTTCAAATCAAGAAAACCTAGTAAATAATACTTACACGAAAGTATTATTAGACACTGAAAGTTTTGATCCAAACGGTGATTTTGCAACTTATAAATACACTTTTCCAGTTAGTGGATATTACAAGACAAAAGGACAAAATGCTTTCACATCTGTTGCAGATCAAAAACTTATGACAACTAACATTTATAAAAATGGTGCTAGTGCATTAGCTAATTTCATTAATACATCAGGAATTAACTCAGTAACTGCCTTAGCAGGCGGAAAACAATATTTCAATCGAGGAGATTATGTTGAATTGTATGCTCGTTCAAGCAATGGCGATAATGTTGTTGATATTATAGGTTCATCAGGGCTTACATTTTTAGAGGTCGAATTTTTGCACGTTTAATTAAATATATGCGTAAATTACAAAAATTAAAAAATAAATATCCAATAACTGGTTTTTATGAAGTTGATAAACAATTAATCAAAGACCAAATTGATTCAAGAAATTCAAGAATTAAATTTATTAAAAACTTGAAAAATATTGATGATAACTTAAATGAAGAGATTAAGTTTCATAAAAAAGCAATTAAGGAACTAAAAGAAATGAAAAAAGAGTTTAATAATTAAAATGTTCCACATAAATATATGAAAAAGTTTGAAATAAAAAAAAATAGTACAAAAGAAATAATCGAGGCAAATTCAAAAGAAGAGGCTTGCTTTGTTTTTCTAAATTCTTTAGGATATAAAGTCGAAGAAGTAAAAAAACAATTCCCTTGTGCTTTTGTAGGAATTAATCAAAATGATAAACGCTGGAAAAATAAGTTTATCGGATATTCAAAATCTACAATTGGAGATTACGGTTGTCTTTTAAGTGCTATTTGTTCACATTCATTTTGGGCGTGTTTAAATTTAACTCCTGATGTTTTGGCGAAAAAGTTTAAATTTACTTCTAAAGGTAGTTTATTATGGCAATCAATTAACAATGCTGGAGTTGGGCTTGAATTTGTTTGGCGTTATTACAAATTTGATACAAAAAAAGCTTTAGAAATTTTAAACTCTCCAAAAGGATTATGCGAAATTGAGGTAAATTTTGGAAGTGGAAAACATTGGCTAGCTTTGACTGGATATAAAAAAGGTAAATTTTATGCTTACGATCCTTTCCGAGAAAAAACAGTTGATGTTATAAAGGTTTATAAAAAAATTACTGGCTTTGTAGAATTAAAAGTTACAAAATGAACGAATTTATAAATACAACAAAAATAATCGGAACGGCGATCACTGGATTAATCGGTTATATGTTAGGCACTGAATTTCCTATGTATATTTTTAGCGGGTTAGGCTTTTTATTTGTTTCTGATATTCTTACGGCTATTCTAAGAGAAATTTTTATAGCTATTAGAGAAAAAAAGAGCCCATTATTCTATATCCGCTCAAAAGTTGGATTGGTTGGTTTTGGGGTTAAATTAGCCTTATATTTAATGGTTTTAAATTTAGCGGTGGCGGTTAAAATTTTAGGGTTTAATCCTTATTTTATTTCTGTTACTTCCGCTGGAATTATGGCTTTTTTTGAAGTATATTCTAATTTTAGCAACGTTCAATCAATGATAACAGGTAAGCGATTACCAGAAGCTGAATTATTTAATTTAATTACTCCAATAATTAAGAGATCTCAAAAATTAATTATTACAATAATTGAAAAAATATTTTCAACAATCGAAAAAGGAGTTGACGATAAATAGGGGGAATTATGCTTTTATACAGAACCAAAAAAATGCAAAAGATTTATCATAAATATAAATCTTTTTCGTGGGATGGAAAAAATCCATTTAATAATCCAGAGTTAGAAATATTGAGATTAAAACACTGGAAAATTGTATTAAATGAATTTTGTTATGATAGAATTTTGAATGTTCATTATATTTTAGTACCTTTGCAAGAGGAGGATTATTTTGAAAAACTTTCAGATGATGCAAAAAAAGAGTTCTTTGATGTCAAAAACAACGGCTTGAATGGGTTAAAATTAGACTTTTTCGCCGTTAACGATATAAATGATATGTCAGTGCCATTTATCTTTCACGCTCACTTAGGCGTTCGTAAATGGTGGTTTAAATATCCAATTGACAGATTATTTGGATAGGCTATAATTAAATCAGTTCTTTATAAACAATCAGTCAAATTAAAAAAGCACTTATGTTGTCACACTTCTAAGTGCTTTTTATTTTGCAAAAGTTATCCACAGCATGCAGTTTATAACAGCTTGACAAAAGTTTAACATGGGTGTATGATAGGAAGTAGTTAAGAAGTGAAATGTGCTTTAAGCAATTTCCTACTAACTACAGTCTGAAGAGACTTAAAATACTAGATTATACTGATAATCTTGCTCGCTACAATAAAGCTTTCACTGACCGCTTGCGGAGGTGATAGAATAATATATATCAAAATAAAAGACTGACAATTTTAAATTATTATTTGTCATTGCCATAATAGAGCCTAGTTGCAAATAGGTCGTTTACATATAAAGTCTATAATGGAACGGAGATTGTTGAAATAATATCACATAGTAGCGAGCGTGATTATCAGTATAATAATTAATTAGTTTAAAATAAAAAAGAAATGAAATATAAAAAGGGATATTCTCAAATACGAGAAGAAAAAGAAATAAAAACAAACATAATCCACGGTATTCTAATGTTATTTATGATAGTGGGGTTGTGTGCAGGGTGTGGAATTGCTAATTCGTTAATTTAAAAAAATGATTGGGGATAAAATTTTAGTAGAAGATGTGTTAATGGATAAACCACAAGTAGGCGATTTTAATTATAGTACTCTATTAGAACACTTGCAAGAAATGTACAAACATCAAGAGGCTATAAATAAGAGACTATTCAAAGAAAATTTAGATTTAAGAAATAGAATCGAAAAATTAGAAAATTAAATAATCAATAATTAAAAACAAAAAGATGAACAAACCAATCGGAGCTTACACGAGAGTAAGTCAAAAAAGTTTAAAAAAGGTAGCTGAAAAAAGAAATAAAAGAGTAAACGAAAAGTTAAATTTATTAGCATATTCCTATTTATTAGCAGGATTTGTAATTGGAATATTATTAATGTATATAATATCATGAAAGAAATAAAAATAGATAAATTATATTGGTGTGAATTTTTAAATGATTTTGGTCATGCAGTAGATAAAGTTGTAAAAGTTAGAAAAAAAATGTGGTGGTTTGGAGATATTTATCTATGTCAGGATAAAGATAAATGTTTAAAATTAAAAAGTAATCAAATAAAAAGAGAGATGGAATTATGAAAAAACAAATATCCCTAGAAGATATAAAAAACGGCGAAGTAATAATTCAGGAAAATACAATGCGAGTTCCAGAAGATTGTGATTTATGTAAAGGTTCTGGTTATTTAGAAGATATTGAGACAAAAGAAACTTTTACTTGCTTATGTATGCAAGAAGAAGATAAATTTAATAAAATAGATAATAAAATATAATTATATGGCAGGAAAAGAATTTGTAACAATAGATCAAGTTTTTGAAATTATTTTAGATTGGGATAAAATGATGAGGGGAGCTTACGGAGACGAAGATTTAACCCCCTCACCAAAAGTATTGAAGGTAATAATAAAAAATTTGTATGGTTATAGTTACAGTAGTTCAAGAATAACAGCAAAGTTATCAAGAATGATCCAATTAGGATATATTGAAAGAACGAGTCGAGGTTCTAATGAATATAAAATTGTTGAAAAGTTTAAGAAAAAGATTAAATAATTAGTTAAAAAATAAGTATGGGAAAAGACTTGGAAATTAAAGGGTTTAATAATTTGGCAACTGTTTTAAATAATAGCTATAAAGCAATGGTTACAAATTATTTGGGAGATGAAAAAAAATCAGCAAGGTTTTTGACTTCTGTAATGGGAGCGGTTAGAAAAACACCAAAATTATTGGAGTGTGATCAGCAAAGTGTTATAACAGCTTTTCTAACAATGGCAGAATTAAAATTAATGCCGTCAGATGTTAGTGGTGAAGCTTATGTTTTGCCATACAAAAATAAGGCACAGTTTCAATTAGGTTATCAAGGTTTAGTTACATTATTTGATCGAGCTGGAACAAGCGTAAAGTCTGCAGAAATTGTTTATAAGAATGATAAATTTAGCTATAAAAACGGTGCTGTTAATCACGAGCCTGATGTTTTTTCAGAAAATAGAGGTAAGGCGATTGGTGCTTATGTAATTTTGATAAATCATAGAAATGTAGAGGTTAGCAAGGTAATGAGTGAAAAAGAGATTTTAAATATAGGTAAGAAGTTTTCAAAATCTTATTACGAATATGATTTTAAAACAAAAAAACAAACTGACAAGATTGGTAAATATACTCCTTGGAACGAAAAAAATGATCCTGAATTATGGATGTGGAAAAAAACAGTTTTGAAACAACTTGCAAAATTAGTTTCAAAAAATGAGGATATTTACAAAGCTATTTCTGAAGATAATAAAGAAAGTAACATTAATCAGAGACTAGAAAAAGCTAGTGAAGAATCTCAAAAGTTAAAAATGGTTAATCTAAAACAAGATGAATAAGCCAAAAACTCAATCGCAAAGATTAAGAGGAGCTTTATTTATCTATTGGGATAAAAAAGTTAAGCATAAAGGTAAATTTAATAATTTTGAAGACTTTTACAGGTATCAATTAGAAAGAATAATTGATGGTGTAAAAAGACAAACAGTAAATGATTAAAACAATAAAATTTAAAAGAGAAGTTTCACCTGGAGGAAAAGAAATATTTATACATGAATCTAACTCGAATATACGCAAAAATCTTTTAAGTCTTTTTAAAGAAGGAAAAATTACTAAAAAGTGTTTTAAAAATGAACAAAAAGCAATGTTAAAAGGTAAATATAAAGTTCTTTACCGTAAACATAATTTACCAAAAAATGCTGAAATAATTAATTAAAATCATGAAAAAAACAAAGCTACCAAAAATAATAAAAGGAACCCCGAAACCTCTCGATGAATTTCCTTTGAAATATTATAGTTATTCTAGTTTCGTAAAATTTTCTACGAATCCTATAATGTTTAAAATTAATTACATCAACGGGGATAAGATTGAGAATACAAATAATATTTCAGCGGTGATCGGTCAGGCTTTTCATCTGTCAATGGAAAATTATTATAGTAACATTGTTTCGGAAGAATCTGATGCAATTAAAACAGGTTTAGAACATGGGATGAGTTTTTTAGAAGAGTATAATGACGGCTGGATTGAATACTCAAAAACAGTTCAAAATAAACAAAAAGCTCAGGAAATTTTCGCTTTTGCTTTTAATTCCTATGTTACCGAGAAAAAACAAAGTAAAAATACTGAGATTGTTGATTGTGAGGTGAAGATTCATAAACCTGTAAATGTAGAATGGAATGGAAAAAAACTAAGTTTGCCAGTTCCATTGATGGGATATATTGATAAAGTTATTAGAGTTGATGGAAAATTAAAAATAGTTGATTACAAAACAACTCGAGCTTTCTCGAATCCTGATAAAATTGACGGTTCAAAAATTATTCAAGCTATCCAATATTTTCTTTTAGTTTATGCTGAGTATGGTGAAGAGCCGTATTCAATGGTTTATGAAGAAGTTAAAACAACTAAAAATCGTGATGGATCTGAACAAGTTAGAATCTATGAGATAATTTATAAAGATTACGAACAATTCTTTGACTTTTATTTCAGATTCTACGATGACATGACAAGAGCGATAAATGGTGAGGCTGTTTTCGTTCCAAATATTTTGACTTTCTTTGACAATGAGGTTTCGATAATCAGCTATATTCACAGACTTGATGAAACAGAAGAACAAGCGAGGCTAATGGAAAAATTCAAGGTAGATAATTTAACAAATTTGTTAAAGAAAAAAATGGAGTCTTCAGGAAATATTAGAAAGCTGATGAAAAATGCCGAGAAAAAATTTAGTGAGTGTAAAAATATAAATTATAAAGACATGGAAAAACAAGATCAAATAAAAACAAAGTTACTCGAGCATGGTATGATGATAAACTTTGATTCAAAAGTGGAAGGTTACAGTGTAGATCTGTACAAGTTCAGTCCATCAATCGGATTAAAGATGAGTAAATTAAAAAGTTACGTAGCAGATATTGAGCAAGTTATTGGAGTTTCAGGCGTTAGAGTTTTAGCACCGATTCCAAATACATCATTAATTGGTTTTGAAGTTCCTAGAGTAGATAGAAGATTCCCTGAGGTAATGCCTGAGGCTAAAGATTTTGACTTCTCAATGGGTGTAACGATAACAGGGGACAATTATGTATTTGACCTAAGAAAAGCCCCACACGTGCTAATTTCAGGGGCTACAGGAAGTGGAAAATCTGTTTTTCTTAACTGTTTAATCAGTCAATTGTCAAAAATGAGTAATGTTGATCTTCATTTATTCGATCCGAAGATGGTTGAATTAGCACAATTTCGAGATGAGGCGGTTGAATATTATGATGATAGTGAGAGTATTGCTTTAGCTTTATCTGAATTAGTTAAAGAAATGAATATAAGATATAAAACTTTTTCTGAAAATAAAGTGAGAAATATTGAAGAATATTCAGGATCAATGAATTATAAATTTATTGTAATTGATGAGTTCGGCGATTTGACTATCGGAAATAAAGAAACTGCAAAATATATCAAAGAATCAATGCTAATTTTAGCACAGAAAGCTCGAGCTTGTGGTATTCACTTAATTATTGCTACACAAAGACCATCTACTAAAATTATTACAGGAGATATTAAAGCTAATTTCCCGACAAAGGTCGCATTTAGAGCCTCAAAAGCTATTGATAGTCAGGTTTTATTAGGTGAATCAGGGGCAGAAAAATTATTAGGAAAAGGTGATATGATATTTTCTAGTGATGAGGGAGATCATAGATTGCAAGGTTATAATATTTAATAAATAAAAAAATGTCTAATTTTAAAAAAAGAAAAACATGTCATGAAGCTAACCCAGAAGGTTATAGTGGATTAACAAGAGCAATCTACAAAGGTAAAGAGTTTGAAGTTCAATCTGTTCATTTTGAAGAAGATTTAATTGCAATAATTCAAGATCCAAATTATGAGGATGAACAATTAGATTGGAAAAGAGTCGAAAGTTTTGATAAAGTATTTAATGTAAAAAAAAATGAAAAACAAAATTAAAATATTTATACAAAATTTCGGAGTGTTAGTTATATTGTGGGTGTTTGCGATTGTTTATTGGAATTTAATAAGTAAATTATAAGATTATGAATGTTCACTTTTCAAGTAAAACGGATCAATGGTCAACCCCACAAGATTTTTTCGATGAATTAAATAAACAATTCAACTTTACACTAGATCCTTGTGCTGATAAAAAAAATGCTAAATGTAAAAAATTCTTTACAAAGGAGCAAGATGGCTTAAAACAAAGTTGGGATAATGAGGTGGTTTTTTGTAACCCACCATACGGGCGAGTAATTAAAGATTGGGTTAAAAAGTCAAATGAAGCCAAGGGGGGGTAGTAGTAATGCTTATTCCTGCTAGAACTGATACAAGATATTTTCACGAATATATCTATCACAAAGCAGAAATAATATTTATAAAAGGGCGATTGAAATTTGGAGACTCAAAAAATTCCGCACCTTTTCCGAGTATGGTTGTAATTTTTAAAAATTAAGTTCATGGAAATAGTATTTATATTTTTAGGAGCAATGTTTATCGGTTTTATAGCAGGTGCATTTATAGAAAGTCAATTAAATAAATAAAAATTATGTTAAATTTTGAAGTTATTTGTAAACATTGTAAATCTAAAAATGTTCAATCAACATTATCAGATTGGGAAGGGTATAGCGAATATACTGTATTAGAAAGTTCTAAAATAGAATTTAAGTGTAAAGATTGCGGTAAATTTGGCTCAAGTGATAAATATAAAAAACCTAATGAATTTGATAATTTTATAGTCCAGTGTTATTGCGGAGAAGAAAACAATTATTATATAAATGACACTCTTGAAGATAATGTCGAAGAATGTCATATAGAATGCAAAAAATGTGGACGAAAAGATCAATAAAAACTCATAACAAGGTAGAACTAACTAATTAATTAAAAATGAAAAATGAAAAATGAAAATTTTGTTGTCATTCAAGGATGGATGATAAACGAATTAAAATTAAAAGGAAATGAACTTATACTTTTTGCTATAATTTACGGATTTTCTCAAGATGAACAGAGTGAATATTATGGAAGCCAAAGATATATCGCAAAAGCACTGAAAGTTTCTCTCCCAACTGCAAATAAATTAATAAATAAATTACTGTTAAAGAAAGTTATACACAAAACATCAGAAAGTCATTATAAGGTGTTAAAGAAAGTTAAACAGGGTGTTAAAGAAAGTTTAACACTAAGCGTTAAAGAAAGTTATACAAATAAGTATAATACTAATAATAAAGATAATAATAATAGCGAGCTAAGCTCGCAGATTCATAAAATATTTGATTTATTTTATCAGTCAATTAATCCAACGATAAATTTTGGGAATAAAACCACTAGACAGTCTTGTGAATTTCTTATTAAAAAGTTTGGATTTGAAAAAACAAAAAACGCCTCGAATTATGCTATAAGCATTCAGGGAAAAGATAAATATGCCCCTAGAATTACAACACCTCATCAGCTAAAAGAAAAATTTTCAGAATTACAAATTCATTATAAAAATAATCAACCAAAAGATAATTTAAAGGATCTATGCAAAGAATAACTTTTATTTCGTTCAAAGGTGAGATTCAAACAGTTGATGTTGAGGAAAAATTCTTTAATAATATTATGAATGCTATTAATGATCAAAAAATAGTATGTATAAAAGGAAAATATTATAAGTCTGCGTATTTTGATAATCACAAAGAAGTTAAAGAAAATAATGTTTTGAAACTTCCAGAAGTAGAAATATCAGAAGAAAAAAGACTTGAAAATTGCAAAAAAATTAAAGAAATGAAGAAAAAGCATAATTTATAATTAAATAAAATAAAATAATATGAATAAACAAGAAAAAAAAAGATTTTGGGATTTTATCACTAAGTTGTGGGGTTCATTTTTACTAGAAAGTCAAATTAAAGATCGGGCTGAAATAATAAACTGGATAACCGAACACGACAAAAGAATTAAAGATGAGTGGAATAGAATGTTGAAAAATGATGTAAATAAACTTAATTCAAATGATTTTTTGGATGAACATGAAATTTTAAAAAAGTTTAAACAAATAATAAATAAACAAAAAAACAATTTAAACTTATGAATAAAAAAGACTTAATAAAAGACATCCTAACCCATCTAAAAGAAAATGATGAGGCAAGAGAGAGGTTTAACAGAATAATAAGGAGAGATTGTGTTCATCACAACATAACGATAATAGAAAGTATTAATAAAGTGAAAATATTTTACCCAAATTCAGATACGCTTCTATTAATCCACGCCCTCTCATCACCAAACGGAAAACCTATTTGCGGGTTTCTGGAGGAAAAAATTGTACCAGATTTAGGAACTAAAATATTTACAAGAAACTTAGCAACAGAACTACGTCAAATTTATTTAGATGAATTAGACAAAGGAGAAAGCCATGATGAGGCATATAAATTAATTAATGATAAATATAATAATTTAATATAAAGAAATATGAGAACAATAATAGAAAAAATAATAACTCCAGTAGCCCATGTTGAACCTAAAATGAAGCCAATATATAGATGTCCCATATCTTATTGTAAAAATAATAATAAGATAATTATGTATTGGGGACTTAGATGGTTTTATTTTAAGCAATTATTCTTAAAAAAACAAGATGGAAATCTTGGTAGATTTTGTTGGCTTGAACATTTAAAATTAAATTTATTACATTTTATATTGCTACCATATATTATTATCAATAATAAAATAATAAAGGGTGAAACAGGATTAATTCGATAACCAATAAACAATAAAAATATGTTAAAACCAATACCAGAAGAATTAAAAAAACAGGGGGTGCGGTGGGTGCACGCAATTGATGATGGCGTTGATGAAAATGTTATTTTAATAAAAGATTTAGGAACTCATAAAATTATAGTAGAGGATCAGGAAGATAATATTGATGCTTTTCTAAAAGGATATAATTTTAGCCCAGAAAGTTGGATTTGCAATATCGAAGAAATCCCCCAACCACAAGAGCCAAAAAAAATCCCATACACAACAAAAACTTTTCCTGATAATGCTATTTGGATAAGAGTAAAGGATGAAGATTGTAAATATTCTATTAATATTATTGAAGGGGAAATATTCTTTATGAATTATACGAAAAATGTTATAGATGTGAAATTTGATGATATTGAAGACTGGGAAATAGGATTTTTAACAAAGCATCATAAACTCGAGTGGCGACCTTTTTACAAGATTAAAGAATAAATATGATAAACGCAAGTGGAGAGAAAATCAACCTATGCCCAAATGACAAGTCGAAATGTATAAAACATAGATTGAAACTAAAAACACTAAAAGAAGATTATTACGATCCAGAAGATTATGAAAAATGTAAAAAATGTAAAGAAAAATATAGTAAATAATATGAAAAACCAAGAAAAAACAATGAATCTAAATAAAATAGTAAATGAGATATTAAAAGCTGAAAAAGAATGTATTGGGTATGAGATTAGATGTCAATGTTGTGAAGGAAAACTTAGAAAAAATAATGTTTGTGAAAATTGTGAAGAAGGGGTTGCCCCAGCGGAAAGTGTAAATTATCCAATTTTTGAGTATAAAGAAATACACCTAGAAGATTTACTTTTGGCTTTGAATAAAACAGGAGTTTTATATAAACTTCAATTTTGTGATGAGAATATTGAAAGTGTCGTGATATCTATTTGTTGTTCAGGCGAAATAACACTTAAGCTAACCAAACCACTATCAAAACAAAAACCAGAAGTAACTAAAAAACTAATTGAAATATTGTTATGAATAAAAATATTACAGTAAAAGAACTCTTAAAAATGATAGAAAAAGATGTCGAAGAAATAATAGAAAATACTAATAGGGAAAATGCTAAAGAAAGTGGAAGAATGGTTAGAGCATTGGGATTTTTAGAAGGAAGTTTAAAAGGCTATTTATTAGACAAATGAACTGCAAACATTGTAAGAAAACAATAAAAAAAGACGATCCTAAAATGAGAGTAGGATTAAGTTATGTACACGATTATTGCCTAAAAGATTTTATTGCAAAGACTTTGAAAAAAACAAAGCTCAAGAAAGTGAAAACAGACTGGAATAAGATTGAGTATGAAAACAGTAAATCAGGGGTTAAAAAAACTACATGGGATACTTTTTCTGTATACATAAGATTAAAATATTCAAGAGATGGAATATGCACTTGTATAAGTTGCGGAAAACAAATGACTGCAATATCCATTAATTGTCATGCTGGTCATTTTATCCCTAAAAGTAATAGTGAATATTTCTACTTTAACGAGGATAATATCAGACCACAATGTGCAAAGTGTAATTGTCACGGTTCACAAGACACAGGGGCTAATTTTGAGCGTAATTTGAGGTGTGAGATAGGCGATGAAAAGGTTGATTTACTAATTTTAAAGTCAAAACAAAAAGAGACTATTCAAAGAACAACTAATGACTATAAAAAAATAGGTAAAAAGTACAGGTTAAAAATAAAGCAGATGAAGCAATTAATTTGATAAAAAAAATTTATGGCGAATAAAAATATAAAGTCTAAAATAGTAAAAACATTTTATAAAGGCAAAATAAAGTTAGAATTAGCCGAATATCCCACTGGTAGAAAAGCTTTCGTTTTATCTTTTAGGGGAAATAAAGAAATCATCCATATTGACTATAAACAATTAAGAAAATATATCGATGATTTTGATGAAATAATTAATGTAAAAAATAATTTAATGTAAAAATATGGATACTTATAAAAGATTAAAAGTTTTAGAAGAAGAAAAAAGTTCAATAAGAGAAATTTCTCAAGAAGTAAAGGAAATTGATAAAAGATTAAAAAATCATGCTTTATCAATCAGAGAATTATTTAAGAAAAATTTTGAGAATAAAAGATATGGTTATGCGGTCGCACATTGCCAAGTTGTAGAAGAAAAACCATTAAGATTTTTTGTTATAAATCCTATTATTTTCAATGGACAAGATGAAGAAAATAAAATTTTCGAGTGTGACACTATAATTAATCCAGTGATTACAGAAAAATTCGATGAATATAAGGTAAAAGAGCTTTGTTTAAGTTTTCCTTATGGAGAGTGGCAACAAGTAAAACGATATAGGAAAATAAAAGTCGAATATCAAATAAACGAAAACGGAAAACTAAGTAAACCGATTAAAGGAAAATTTGACGGCGAGATGGCACAGGTATTTCAGCACGAAATTGAGCATTTTGAAGGAAAAACAATTTATGATGAGGTTGAAAAAGTTGAAAAATCGTGATATAATAAAAGTAGAAAAGAAAGTCGTAGATTAAAGAATTTTGAGGTAAAAGAGTAATCATAATACTTATAGCGATAACCAGAATTCGATTGTGTGCAAATTTTAGCGAATTTGATCTTGGGTAAATACCATTGACGTATGGTAGGAACAATCAAATCAAGACTTTCTTTTTTACAGTAGGGTAGTGTAATGGCAACATATCGGTCTCATAAACCGAAGATTAGGGGTTCGATTCCGTTCTCTACAACATAATTAATTTAAGTTCGTACTTATGAAAAATTTAGTAAAATATTTAAAAAATGAGGAAAAAATAAAAATTCCAAAGGAAATAATAGATGACTGCAAGAGAGAATGGAATGAAAAATATGATAGAATTGGAGTAATTGGAGAAAGACATATTCGAATAAGTGAAGTTAAAAGCGATGATAATCTTAATGTATTCCGTACAAATCTTTATTATTATTTAAAAATTGTAGGATATAAAAAATGGAAGTGCGTTGGGGTTGCTTACAAAGAATTTATAATGAAAAACGGAAAAGATTGTGAATTTTCAAAACCTTTTATTATTTATGAGGATAGAGAAGATAATTTTAAAATTAAAGATTTTGGATGAAAACTAAAAGAAAAAACCGAAACCAACCAAAAATAGACTGGAACGAGGCTTTTATTTTTTATTGTGAACCATGGGAGAGTGGAAAGATGAAGAGTTTAATGGATGTAAAGAAAAAATATGAATTGCATTATAGGACTGTTCAAGAAAGATCGAAGAAAGATAAGTGGATTGAAAAACGAACTGAAATGTCTAAAAAGGCTTTAAAAGCATGGGAAGATTCTCAAGAAGATTTAATTAAAAAAACCGCCAAAAAACAATTTCATACATGGTCTCGAGCTGATAAAATACTTAACAGACAACTTGATTTACTAGAAAAAGAACAAGAAAGCGGAGGAAAGGAAGGAAAAAAGAAAAAAATCTATGCAACTGAACTTGTTGAAACTTTGCGATCGGCGGAAATTGTAACAAAACAAACTAGAATTATTTTGGGAATGCCAACCGAAATATCAAAAGCAGAAGTTAAAAATACTAATTTTGACGGCGATAAATTAACAGAGGATGAAATAAAAGAAATGGACGAAGGTTTTGAGAGTGGTAATAATGTAACTAAAGATGCTTAAAATATCACAATTAATTAAAGAACACGGGGAGCATAAAACAAGATTATATTTACAACACAGATTCGGACAAAAAACTTCAAAAGCTTTCTGGGAATATGCGAGGACTTGTTATGCTGATAAAATGGGTGATGTAACCCCTGAAATGCACGTAGAAATAACAAGAATATTATGTAATGGTGGAAACTTAGATTTTGGACGAATAGGAATTGGAGCCCCTCGTGGTGGTGCAAAATCAACGCTTATCGGTACTTTGATTTTGTCTTGGTTTGCGGTTAATGGCTGGTTTAGACATATTTTATACGTTTCTGATACTTTCTCTAAAGCCGTGGCACTTTCGGGACCGTTAAGAAAAGAAGTAGAAACAAACAGAATATTAAAATTTATTTATCCAGATCTTAAAGGTAATAAATGGGGAGCTGATAAATATGTTGTGAATGGTTTAAACGGAGAGTGTCAAGTTTTTCCTAGAGGAGCTGGTATGAACGTTCGAGGTGTTAGTGATGACCACAATAATCGTCCTGATTTGGCTATTTTAGATGATCTTGAGAACCTTGAAGCCGTTTATAGCAAAGAGCGTAGAAAAAAGCTTGAGGACTGGTTGGGGTTTGATCTTGAGCCTGCTTTGGATGTTAAACACAAGAATATTATTTATGTAGGTACAATTTTACATTATCATTCACTTTTAAGGCAAGTTTTAAGTAAAGAAGGTAAATATCAGTCATGGAAAACAGTTTTATACAAAGCATTGGAAAATGGAAAAAGTTTTTGGGAAAGCAGATTTTCAGCTGATTATCTTACTCAAATTCGTGATAATCCAAAACATCCTGATTATGTAGGATCAATTGTGTTTGCTCAAGAGTACCAAAACGAGCCTCAAGATGATAAAGACAGGATAATAAAGATGGATTGGACAAAGGAATATAGTTTTAATGAGAAAATTAGAACTATTGAGGGCGAAAATGACGAAGAAAGAAGAAAAAACTTTATAAAATCATTGCAAATATTCGGCGGAGTTGATACGGCTATTTCCGAAAAAGAAACTGCTGATAATTTTTCTTTTTATACTTATGGACTAGACAAAGAAAGCGGTAATGAATATATGCTTGATTTAGTACATGGAAAATTCCCAGATATTAATCTTCAAGTAAAAATAATTTGTGATTGTATCGAGAATTGGGGACATGACACCGTAGGAATTGAGACTGTGGCTTATCAACAAGGTCTTTATAAGTTAGTATTACAAGAGTTACAAAGAAGAAGGATTTACGGAACTTCTGTAAAATCAATTAAAACTGATAAAGATAAAATAAGGCGTGCTAGGATTCATTCTAACGCTTTTGAAGCTGGATTTATTCATTTGAGGACAGATCACGAAAAGCATGTTATAATTAGATCAGAAATTGAAGAGTTCCCTTTAGGTAAAAATGATGATGCTTTTGATAGTTTAATGTTAGCACGTGAAGCATCACAAAAACCAAAAGCGAGAGCCTTTGCTAAAAAACCAAATGGATTTTAAAATATGAGTGAAAAAAGAATTATTGATTATCAAGTTTACGAGGAAATATTTAAAGGTAATCATTTCCAAGCTTTTAATATAAATACTAAAGAAGAGTTTTCAAAAGAGTTGGCACAACTTAGGTATTTAGTGGTTAATTTTGGTGGGATGCTATCAAGACTTTGTGCTGATATGCTTTTCGAAGAGTTTCCAAAAATTACCGCTGGAAAAAACGACGAATATATTAAAGAATTATTTGAAGATAATGATTTTGTTATTCAATGTTATGAAAGTGCGTTAGAGAATAGTTTTCGAGGTGACGCAGTTTTTAAATTAAGATCTGAAAATGGACATGTTGTAATTGAAGATGTAAACCCTCAATTTTATTTTCCTGAGTATGATAATTCAAATGTGAGAAGAGATCCAGTTGCTCACGTTTTCAAATACGATGTAAAAATAAAAATCGGCAGTAAATATCACGACGCTATTTTTGAAGAAAGACACAAAAAAGGAACAATTATTTATTCTCTATACGAAGCTGATTCGATGGGTAAAAAAGGACAAGAATATAATGTTTCTGAATTTTATAAAGACCTAGAAGGGGATGAAGTTGGAAATACTATTGAGCAGTCCACTGGTATTGAGGAGTTTTTAGTTGTTCATATTCCTAATTATCGTATTAATTCAAGTTATTACGGTATTTCTGATTATTCTGATTTGATGACATTATTTTATGCGATTAATAACCGAATAACTAAAATTGATAATATTCTTGATAAACACGGCGATCCTATTCTAGCAGTTCCAGACGGTGTTTTAGATGAAAAAGGAGAGGTTAATCGTGCAATGATGGGTGTTGTTGAGATTCCTAGTGGAGAATCAAAGCAATTAGTTCCTGAATATATTGTTTGGGATGCAAAACTTGAATCTGCTTTTAGTGAGATAGATAAGCTTGTAGAATTTTTGTTTATGGTATCAGAAATTTCCCCCGCTAGTTTTGGAATGGACAAACAAGGTCAAGCAGAAAGTGGACGAGCATTAAAGTTTAAATTATTAAGGACTTTGGCGAAGAAGAACCGTAAGGCGTTATATTATACTTCTGGAATTAAAGAATTACTTTATATTGCCCAACTTTTTGCTTTTAAAAATGATTACACAGCTGGAGACCAAAAAATTAAATGTAAAAAACCTGAAAAAATACAGATTGAATGGAAAGATGGAGTTGTTAATGATACTATTGAAGATTTGGAAAATGAACAGAAGATGTTAGAAAATGGATTGACAACACCAAAAGATGCAATAGCTAGAACCTTCAATTTAGGCGACAAAGAAGCTGAAGAAAAAGCGAAAGAAATTGAAGAAGCAGAAAAAGCAAAAATGCCTAGCTTTGAAACTAATCCAGTGATTCATGAAGAAGATGAGGAAAAATAATAAACTTGTATGGCGAAACCAAAAGGAGTAGTTCCATCTGATAATGGCGTTATAATCTTTAATGAAATAATAAAAAAAGCTTACAGCGATGTTTTTAAGCTTTTATCAACCGAAGATTTAACAAAAAATAGGAAACAGATTCTTAAAAAAGTAGACAATATCATACTAGAGGCTAACAAAGATGTTCAGGCTTGGATTAGAATTGAGGTACCTTCTTTCTATGAAATGGGAATGTGGGATGTTACTGTTGATTTATATGAACTCGACACTTTAAAAAATGTAAACTTTAATTATGAATATGCAAAAGTTCATAAGGATATTATCGATTCTATAAGTCGTGAAACTTACGCTGAGATCGCCAGTGGCATGACAGGATTGAATAAAACAGCCTCAAGAATGATAACGACCGCAATTAGAGAAACAGCCCTTAGAACCGTTGTTACAGGTCAATCATCTGGTTTAACTATTAAAGAAGTTAAAAAGAAAATAGCTGAGGCTTTGCGAAAAGAGGGAATCACTGCTTTTGTAGATAAAGGTGGTAGTAAATGGAGTTTAGAACGTTACGGTGAGATGCTTTCTCGAACAAAATTAACTCAAGCTCATGTTTCTGGTTCAGTAAATAGAATGATTGGTGGCGGTTATGATTTAATCCAAATTTCTGATCATAGCGGGGAATGCCCACTTTGCCGTCCATGGGAGAATAAAGTGTTGTCAATTTCTGGAGTGAACAAGGAATATTCAAGTTTAAGTGAAGCAAAAAGTGCGGGACTTTTTCATCCAAATTGTAAACATGCTATAAGTGCTTATAATGCTGATTTCCTAGCAGACACTAAAGTTTGGGATAGCCAAAAGAAAAAATATGTTCCCTATGGCGAGTTGAATAAGTCTCAAAAACTTGCAAAAGTTGGTTAGGTGTGATATAATAGTAATATTGTTAAAGTTCGTAACTATTAATAAAAATGTATGAGTCACAAAGATAATTTTTACAGAGATAAAAGTAAACATCTTGTTGATTTTTTATATCTTATAAAAAATAACACTACAGACAAGGAGATTAAAAAAGTAATAGAATGTCAACTTGAGTATTTAAGAGCTATTGAAAGTTTAAGAACTAGAAATATATTTATTAAATGAGTTTCAAAAAAACAAAACAAGGTTACGATAAACTAAAAAAAAAATCAGGATTAGAAAATATTCCTGAGGCTCATAAATTTATCGATAAAGGAGATAAAAAAGGATTAATTAACTTTGCAAATGGACTGGATGATAAAATGTTAAAAGATGATTGTTTGCGGGTTGCTAAATATTTATAAAATGTTATAATTCAATTGCGTGGTTTTTACGAACTTCCACGTATCTTTTCTTCTTGTGAGAACACTAAGCCGACTTTACCCAAGTCGGTTTTTGTGTGGTTGACAAGATTCAAAAAAGGTTTTATATTATAAGTACGTGAACGGCGAACGATAACGTCGATAATCAAATAAGTTTAAAAATATGGGAGAAGAAAATAAAGGAGGAGAAAACGGCGGAGAAAATGAAGATAAAAAAGAGGGCGGTGATCAAGCTCCTCAAGGCGAAAAAGTCGAGGCTATTAAAAATCCTGACGGTACCTATTCTATTGGTGAAAAGAAATTCATTGATAAAGGAAGTTATGACGTTGTTGCAGAAAAACAACGGCAAGCAACCATAGATAAGGAAAAGCGAGATGCTGAAAAATCTGAAGCTGATAAAAAAGCATTAGAGGAAAAAGGTCAATGGAAAGAGTTGGCTGAGAAACGTGAACAGGAGGCGAAAGACGCTAAAAGCAAGTTTCAAAATCAACTTAAAGTAAATGCTTTGCAATCAGTCGCAGGAAAAGAAGCAATCGACATTGATTCCATAGTTAAACTTTCAAACTTAGATGAGATTGAAATTTCAGAGGATGGAAAAGTAAATCAAGAAACTGTAACTACAGTAGTTACAAATTTAAAAGAAACAAAGCCGTTTCTTTTTGGAGAAGTAAAAAAGCCAGATGTTGGAAATGGAGCGGGGGGAGCTCCTGATAATGCAGGAAAGGACATGCACAAAGCATCTGATTTAGCGAAAGAAGATTACAGGAATAGTTTGCCAACTGGTGAATTAGAAAAGATACAGTCGGAAAATCGTATTATTGATGACTACAATGTAGCTTAATAATAAACTACGCATATAATTTTAAATAAAAAAAATATATGTCGACTAATGCAATGGGGATAATTGAAGCAGCCAATCATATCCCGACAATTATTGCTAATAAAGCAATCGGGCTATTGCCAATTGATCTTCCTATGGCAAGGAATGTTTCAAAGGTAACTGAGTGGTCAAATGCTACAGAGGGTCAAACGATCCAAATTCCAAAACGAGGGAGTTTAACAGCTAATGAAAAACTAGCGGATACTGGTGTAACTATGCAGAATCCTCAAGATGATAAAGTTGATGTTAAGTTAGATAAACATTTCGAGGTTACTTTTAAAGTTGAGGATTTAGTTAAAACTTTTGAAACTAATAATATCCAAATTGATGAAGGTTATCTACAAGATGGTTTGCAAGTTTTAGGGGAAAAAGTTGAAACTTATTTAGCAGGATTAGCGACATCATTAACTGGTGTTGTTGGAGGTTTAGGAACTGGAGGATCAGATATTACAGATGCTATTTTACGACAATGTAGAAGTGGTTTGTCAAAACAAAGAGCTCCTAAAGCAAATAGGTTATTGTTTCTTGACGAAGATCAGGTTGATGTTATCTTAGGTCTTGACAAGTTTGTAAACGCTGAGAAATATGGATCATCTCGAGTAGTTCAAGAAGGTGAACTGGGTAGAATTTATGGATTTACAGTTTTGGAGACTGGAATAAGTCTTGAGGAAGGATCAAGCCCAACTACTGTTCATAATATCGCTACTCATAGAGATGCTATGGTATTAGCGTCTCGTCCAATGGCTCGTCCAATGACAAGTGATGTAAAGGTCAGTTACTTCGAGAAAGATGGTATTATTTACCGAATCTTGATGGATTATGACTCTAACTTACTTGCTAATAAGATCACAATTGATACTCTATTTGGAGTTAAAGTTGTTCGATCTGAATTAGGAATTGACTTGAAATCTTAGTCTAGTGTGGTATAATTAGGGGTAGAAATATCCCTAATTATTAACCACAAGAAAGATGAACAAAAAAGTTTATTTAATTTGTCCTGATGGAGAAATTAAAAGGTTTGAACTTCCTAGTGAAAAAGTTCGAGATATGCTAAAAAATGGTTACGTAAAAGCAACCGTTTCCGAGCGTATTGAGTTTTTAAAAAAAGAAAAAGAGAAAGTTTTGAAACATGTAGCAAGTGCAAATTTGCTAGATGTATTTTTTGTGTCTCCGCAGACTGGAGTCAATGATGGGTACGGAACTTCACATAAATTACTCAAAAGAGAGTGCGAAAAGCATGGAGTTTTTTTGAATCCGTATTATGATAATCAAAAAGTAGGGATAGTTTATAATTATCCTTATTCTTTGGAAAGTTTGCAAACTGAACATAAAGTATTATTTACAATGTTTGAGTCTACAAAAATGCCTAGTGACTGGGGGAAATATCTCGATATGGCGGATGAAATTATCGTTCCTAGTAAATTTTGTCAAAATGTAATGAAAAGACAGTTTGGCGTTGATTCAACTGTTATTAATTTAGGATACGATCAAGAAACTTATAAATTTATCGAGCGAGAGAAAAAAGATGTGTTTAATTTTTTGCATTACGATGCTTTTAAATGGCGTAAAGGTTGGGATATTGTTTTGACTGCCTTTGATGAAGAGTTTGGCGATGATGAACCAGTTAAACTTACACTGAAAAGCGTAAAAGAAAAAGCACCAAATTTAGATGAATACAAAAATGTAGAAAAAATTTCTAAGTCTTTGGAAAATGATGAAATGATGGAATTGCTTAAAAATAGCGATTGTATGGTGTTTCCTAGCCGTGGTGAGGGCTTTGGATTAACTCCTCTTGAATGTATGGCCACAGGAATGCCAGTTATTGTGCCGAATGCTCACGGAATTTCGGAATATTTTAATTGGGAAATAATGCCAGAATTACAAACAATTCCGATAAAGGCAAAATACAGTAATTCAAGGTTTGTCGGCATGGATTTAGGGGAAATGTTCCAGTGTACTGTTAAATCTGTTAGAAAGGCGATGAGGAACGAATATAAAGAATGGATATTGCACAAAAATTCTACTCAAAGAAATGTAGTAGAGGTATTCAACCATGCAAAAAACTTCACAATTTTCAGAACAGGAAAGGAATTATCAAGTTTTCTAAAAAATTCTTACAAAAAAGCTAGTGAAGATCGAAGTAAAAAGATTGTTTATTTATCCGAAAATATTGGTCATTTTACTGGTGGGCGTTATTATTCATGGTTTTGTGCTACAGCATTACAATCTGCTGGATATGATGTTGAAATTTACACAAATAAAATTCCTTTATTTATCGATGAGTTCAAGGATTATCCGCAACCTACTGTTTTTCTTGTTGACGACGTAGCAAAGGTTGATGTAAAAGCTCAAGCTTATTTCGGAAGTCCAGTTGTCGGAAATAAAAGAGCAATTCAGTTGGGTGAAAAATACGGCAAGAAAGCTTATTGCGAAATTTTTGATCCTTTTCCTATGATGGAAAAATATCGAGGAAAACATAATTATCCTGAATGGAATGAGTTAATACCTATGTTGAAGCGTGATAATGTACATATTATTTCACTTTGTAACGAAACAAACAAGTATATTTACCCATGGTTGAATAAGAAAAAATATCAAGTTCATACAGTTTACCCGTGTATTAATTCAATAGAACGGGATAAATCAGAAGTTACCGAAAAAGAAAATTGGGCGGTGTTTGTTTCTCGTTTGGATAATCACAAAAAACTTGATCATGTTTTAGAGGCGGTAAAGGCAACTGATCTTGAATTGCATATAGTTACAAGTATTGACGGCATTAATTTTGATAAAATGCTTGATGAACATGATATGCGGGACCGTGTAAAAATCCACTGGAGCGTTAGCGATAAAGAAAAGTTTGAAATTATAAAGAAAAGTAAAGTAATGATCAACGGAGCTATTTTTGAGGGGTTTGGCATGTGGCTAGCTGAGGCTTTGGCTTGTGGAGTGCCTTGTGTTTGTTATGATTATTGCACTTTTAGGGAGATAAAGAAAGATGACGACAACATGGTATTTTTTGCAAAATGGAATGATCCTGAAAGTTTAAAATATAAATTAAAAAGTGCCTTGAGAATGATTGATGATAATTGTTATAGAGAGCAGACTAATATTAAAAGATTTGACTTTCCAGAAATGACAAAAACTTTCAAAAGTATAATGGAAAGAGAGCCTAAAATTGGGGTTGTTACTATTTGTTTGAATGAAGAGGAGTTTATTTCTCAATCAATTAACTCTATAGTGAAACATCCAAACATTGCAAAAATCGCAGTTGTTGAGGGATTAGTTGATCAAAATGAACATACTAAAAATAAAAATGGACTGAGTGTTGATAAAACTGAAGTAATAATGGCATTTTGTTCATATGGAGAGAATGGAAAAGTTATCTATGATCGTTACGGATACGCTGGAAATAAGAGTGAATTAAGAAACCGAGCTTTAGATTTACTAGGTAAAGACATGGATTATATTTTAGTGGTTGATGGAGACGAAGTTTGGAAACATGAAGACATTGATAAATTAGTAGATCATGTCAAAAAAAACTCGAAAACTAGTGTGATTTGGTTCGACTTTTTCCATTTTTGGAAAAAACCTAGTTTTATAGCAGTTGGTGGACAGTGGAAAGAGCGATTATTTAGATTTTTTAAATATGAAGACAAAACTTTGCACTGGGAATTACATGAAACGCCACCAGTTAATAGCAAAGGTATTTATGTTTCAGATTTAGGCGATAATGCTATTTTGAATGATATTAAATGTTATCATTATGGCTACATGAAAGATCCTGAAAGAGTAAAAGAAAAACTTGAATATTATAAAAAAAGGGATACTGATTTGGACGTTAAAGATACTTTCTCAGAATGGAAAGATGGCGATGACACTCAACCAACTCATGGAGGAGGTGGAGTTGAAGAATTTAAAGGAACTCATCCTGATTTAATTATTAAAAAATTTGATTTATGAAATACAAGGTAAATTTTATGGATGAAATAGAAATAGCAAAAAAAATCTTACAAGATTTAGATTTAATAATTAGAGAAGTAATAAAAAGTTTATGAAAAAAGCATTAATCACAGGGATAACAGGACAAGACGGGTCATATTTAACCGAATTATTATTAGAAAAAGGTTATGAAGTCCACGGGTTTATCCGCCGTACAAGTCAAGATAATTTAGGACTTATAGATCATTTAAAAGATAAAATTACTTTACATTATGGCGATTTATCAGATCAAAACTCAATTAACGATGCATTCCGAGAAGTTATGCCAGATGAATTGTATAATTTAGGGGCTCAAAGTCATGTAGGGGTTAGTTTTAAAGTTCCGATAAATACGTGTAAAGTTGTTGGTATCGGATCACTTTATTTATTGGATGCGATCAGATTGTACAAACCAGAATGTAAATATTATCAAGCTAGTACTAGTGAGATGTTTGGCGGAATGAAATATAACCGTCCTGATAAAGGTTACAATGAGGATTCAGCATTTCACCCGAGATCACCTTATGGAGTTGCAAAACTTTTCGCGCACTGGATGGCGAAAAATTACCGAGAAAGTCACAATATGTTTACTTGTTGCGGTATTCTTTTTAATCACGAAAGCCCGAATAGAGGGTTAGATTTTGTTACCAGAAAAATTACTAATTCTTTAGGAAAAATTAAAGAAAATAAACAGAGCTTTTTATATCTTGGAAATTTAGATTCAAAGAGAGATTGGGGGCATGCAAAAGATTATGTTTGGGCAATGTGGAAGATGTTGCAAATGGAAAAACCAGATGATTATGTTTTGGCAACTGGAGAAACTAGAACCGTGCGCGAATTTTGTGAGATTGCAGGTAAAGCGTTTGGTTTTGATATTAAGTGGAAAGGTGAAGGCACTGACGAAGTAGGTATAGACATAAAAACAAATCGTGTTATAATTAAGATAGATCCACAATTCTACAGACCAGCAGAAGTCGACTTATTAATCGGAGATCCTAAGAAGGCAAAAGATGTTTTAGGTTGGGTTCCTAAATATTCTTTTGATGAACTTGTTCAAGAAATGTGTGAAAACGATAAATATTAAAAAAAGCTCGTATATGAAACATGTCTTTAATATCTATTCCAACTTTAGAAACAGCAAACAGCTATGTAACATTAGCTGAAGCTGAAGCTTACCTAATTAATAGGCAGGATATTTCAAATTGGAGTTCTCTAACTGATGCACAAAAGGAAGCTATCTTAATTATGGCAACAAACCATATAGATAGCTTTCGTTTTTTTGGTTGTGAAATAATTGATCGTCCTGAATATTATCGTGATAAACAAAAACTTAAATTTCCTCGAACAAAAAATTCAAGAACACAAAGCGGAACTCCTGATACTATTGGCGATAATTATATTATAGATAGTGATCGGGTTGATAATTCAAGCGAGCCGAATGATTTTTGGAATGATGGTGCGATTATAATTACCGATGGAACAGGAAAAGGACAGACTAGAAAAGTTTCTGATTTTGATTTTGTAACTGGAAAAATTACAGTTTCAGAAATTTGGACAACTAACCCTGATACCACAAGTCAATATTATTTAGTTCAGAAAATTCCTGATGATGTAAAAAATGCGACTTACGAACAAGCATTGTTTATTGCAAAAACAGTTGATAGCGAAAGAGAAGTTATGCAAGCAAGTGGAGTTACTGAATATAAGATAGGCGATTTGATGGAAAAATTTGGTGGTGTAGGTAGTGGAAAAGTAAATATGTCTAATGTCGCACAATCGTATTTATCTGGTTTTATAAGCAAAATAGGAAGAATAACTTTATGAGTGATATTACACAATACTTAAATCAAATCGGCGTAAAAAAGGCAAAAAGTGGTTACGACGAAAATGGAAAGCCAACAATTTCAACAGGTGTAAATTTTCCGATGAGATTTAGAGAAAAACAAATTAAAATTAGAGATTATCAAGGTAACGAATATGTAACTGATGCAGAAGTATGGACTGAACCAGACGAAGAACTTAGTTTAGATTCGATTATTGAATATGAAAGTGAACAGTACAAAGTTATAAAAAAAGGAAAGCCGAGGAATTTTGAGGGAAAGGTTCACCACAAGAAATTTTTAGTAATAAGAACAAAAGAAAATGCCTAAAGGTGGTTTTACAATAGAATTTGACACCTCAGAATTAGAACGTAATTTAAATAAGCTCAGTGATGAATCTGATAAATGGTGGCGAGAAGCTAGATCACAAATGGCGGAAGCTCTGCTTAATTTATCGCAAAAAGAAGTTCCGCATGATCTAGGTTCATTACAAGCAAGCGGAAAAGTTTTTTATAAAGATAATGAGGATTCTTGGGTTGTAGAATATGGAAGTGGAAACGCTAAAAAATATGCAATTTATGTTCACGAAGGAATGCGAGAAGATGGAAGTCATGTAATTGCGAATTATCAAAAAGGTAGGAAAAAGAAATATCTATTTGATCCGCTAACTAAAAATTTATCGTTGTGGAATAAAACAGGGCTTGAATTTGTAAAGAAAAAATTAAACGGAAAATTATGAGTTTGATAAAAAATATAAGTCAATATTTAGAAGACAACGGAATTGGTACTGAGGCGACTGATATCTTTAGTTATTTGATGCCGGCAGAAGTCAATAATTGCATAATGCTTGATGAAGCTGGCGGGTTAGAGCCTGACAAGTATTTGCCAACAAAAGATCCCACAATTGATATAAAAGTAAGAAACAGTAACCCTGATAATGGAAAAGCTAAAATTGAAGCTATCAAAGACTTGCTCCACCAAAAACAAGAGTTTATTCCTGAAGCTGGAGGCGTAGAAGTCATGATTTGCCAGTGTATAGTCGAACCTTTTCATTTAGGAACTGACGAAAACGAAAGGCATTTATTTACATCAACATTTTATTTTAAAACACGATGAAATTTTACGGTTGAAAATGCAAATTTAGTAATTCATAGAATAGATTAATTTTTAAAAGAAAGGAGGTGAAAATATGGGAGATAAAACGAATATTAAAATTGGTACTAATAAGGTGACTTTCAACGGAGTTGATCTTGGTTTCACGAAAGGAGGAGAAACTTTCAATTACGAAGTTGAGACAGTAGATATTACTGCCGATAAGTACGGAAATACTCCTTTGGACAAAGCAATTATTGGAGAAATGGTTAGTGTAACTGTTAATTTAACAGAGTGGCAGATTGGTAACTTTAAAGTTGCAATTCCTGCTGGTTCTGTTGCTGGAGATACTGACAAGAAACTAACTCTTGGACGTGAGGCTGGTTATCGACTTAGCACAGATGCAAATGAGTTGATTTTGCGACCAGAACGAAATGTAGATGGAGCTGATCCTAGTGAAGATATAGTTATTCATCAAGCAGTTAGCTCTGAACCTGTAGAAATTGGAATGAATAACGATGATCAACTTGTTTTCGAGGTTACATTTACAGGTTTGATCGATACTACTAAATCTAACGGAAATCATCTTGCATTCATTGGAGATAGTACAGATTAATAACTAGGGGGAGTTTCTCACTCCCCCAATAAACAAAAAATTATGAAGAAAAGTATAGTGCTAGATAGCAAAAGAAAAATTCAAATTGAAAAGTTGAATATAAAGAAAGTATTAGGATGTTTAACAGAATTGGACGAAAATGTTTTTAATAAATTTTCCAATGACGAGAATTTAGAAAAAAATATTTTTGGAATTATAATTGAAGTATTGCCAGAAATAACAAAAATTATAGCGAAAGCGACTGGTAATGATGAAATTGATGTTAAATTTATTGAAGAAGAACTTGACCTTGATGAAACAATGGAATTAATAGAATACATTTTAGCTTTGAATAAGGTTGGAAGAGTTTTCAAAAGAGGAAAGGCAATAAAAAAAATATTCGGGGGACAGAAAAAGTAAAAAAAACTGCACTGGAAAGTATTCTTGAATTTTTTGATAGTTTAATAAGCAACATTGCGTATAATTATCACTGGAGTAAAAGTGAAATTCTTGAATTATATCCAGATGAGGCGATTTGGCATAATAAGGAAATAGAAAAGAAAAAGATAGATGACATTATTATGAATCTGCAAGTTGCCCATAACCCCCACACGAAAGATCCTAAAAAAATGTTTGAGAATTTAGAAAGACTTAAAAAGTCAATCGATGGAAAAGTTGAATCTGATGAAAGAGATCCAAACGCAACTGAAAAAATTAAAGCAATTTTAAATAGACAAAAACAATGAGTTTAGTAGCAGGAACAGTCGTCGCCAAATTTAAGGCGGATGTGACTGAATTTCAAAAAGGAATACAAAAAGTCAAAAGTAGGCTTAAATCCTTAAAAGATAGTGCAAAAGATGTAGGAAATTCTTTTAACAACCTTAAAAGTGAATTAACAGGAATTTTTACATTTATGGCTGGTGGCTTAACTTTAGTCGCTGGTGGTTTGGTAATGGCTACTAAAAAAGGAATATCTTTTGAAAAAATGATGAGTAGCGTTGGTGCCAAAACTCAAGCAACAACTGAAGAACTTGAAAAACTTGAAAAATCTGCTCGTGAAATGGCATCAATTACTATTTTTAGTGCTACAGAAACAGCTGAAGCTATGGATTTTATGGCTATGGCTGGTATGAATGTTGATGAAATAATATCAGGATTACCAGGTGTTTTGAGTCTTGCTCAAGCTGGTAATATTGATTTAGCAAAAAGTGCTGATATTGCAACAAATGTAATGAGCTTATTCGGTTTAGAAGCAAAGGATTTAGATAAAGTTGTTGATGTTATGGCTAAAACAGTGACCTCTTCAAATACTGATATTTCTGAAATGGGTCAAGCATTAGTTTACATTGGACCGACAATGAAAGCGTTTGGTGTTACTCTTGAAGATACTTCTGCAATAATAGCTACTTTAGCTGATAACGGGATTAAAGGAAGTTTAGCGGGTAGGGCATTAGGATCTTCTATTGTTAGATTATCAAAACCAACAAATGCAATGCAGGGGACTATGTCAAAATTAAATTTAGAATTTTTTGATATGAAAGGTGAGTTTATTGGAATTACTCCAATGATTGATATGATGAATGATAAATTTAAAAATTTAACATCTGAACAAAAACAGAGTGCTATAGCAACTATTTTCGGTATGGAGGCAGTCCAAGAGATGAACATTTTGCTAGACAAAGGCGGTAGCGAATTGACAAAATATGCTGATGGATTGAGAAATTCTCAGGGGGCAGGCAATAAAATGGCTAAAGATATGACAAATAATGTCTGGGGATCAATTAAAAAAGTTGGCAGTGCTTTTGAAGAAATCCAACTTAAAATTTATGATAGCATTAATTCAAATAATCAATTAAAGAATACTTTCAACGGATTATCTGAAATTTTAAATCAGATCGGACCACAAATTGCAACTTTAGCAGGTGATACAATTAATAATTTAGTTGATAAAATTCGTGAATGGTACGAAAGCATTGGTGGAGCTGATGGAGTTAAGCAGATTATAATTGATTTAGTTGAAGATATAAAAAGTTTCATTGATATTGTGATGTCAATAACTGGATTTATTTTTGAGCATAGAAAAGCAATTTTAACTTTAATTGTAGCGTATAAAGCATTAAAAATAGCAATGGCGTTAGGAGCTTTAATGAAAAGTATTGCGGTAGCAATAAATTTAATGACGATAGCAAAAGGAGCGTGGACGGTCGCAACATGGGCTTTAAATGTTGCTTTAGCGGTTCTTACATCTCCAATTACTTTAGTTATTTTAGCAATCGGAGCATTAATTGCAATTGGGGTTTTATTATGGAAAAATTGGGATGTGGTAAAAGAAAAAGCAAGTCAATTAGGAAATTGGCTAAAAGATGTTTTCTTTAGATTTATAGATTGGTTAAAAAATAACTGGAAAATTATAGCTCAAATATTAATGGGTCCGATAGGTATTATTTGGGCAATGTGGGAAAAATTTGGTGGTAGAATAAAAGAATTTTTTGGAGGAATAAAAGATGCTGGAATTGAAGCATTTAAAGCAATGGCGACAGGAATTGTCGATAAATTGATGGGATTGTGGAATAAAGCTCAGGAAATAGCTGATAAAATAAGGCATTCGATAGCGAGTGCTTTTGATAAGGAAAAAAGAAATAGCCCGAGTATTTCCGATAGATTAAAAGATATTTCAAGTTTTTCAACAAAAATTTTAGAAAATATTGAAATACCAAAATTTTCTGCAGATATAGCTGGAAATTTGGCATTACAAGGTGCTGGATCAGGTGGAGAAGATGGACAAATGCAACCAATAGAAAGTGCAGGTTCAGGCGGAGTTCAACAAAATATAAATGTATACCCGCAACAACTAGATAAAAACGAAATGGACACTATATTTAGTGATGGGGCTTGGAAATTAAGAAACGCACGATGATTGAAAATTTAAAATTAAAATACGATAATCCAAAGTCAGGCAGTTATTATTTAGATATTGCCGATTTTGTGAGTGGTTATTTTTTAGGTGATACAGACGGTTTTGCAAATCCTAGACATAGAGTAGATGTTAAAGAACGAGGAAATGCAAATGGTTCAGTTTTAGGATCGAGACTATACGGACAAAGAAGTTTAAAAATTGCAGGGGAATTAATCGGAACGGATGCAAGTGATTATGAAACTTTACGCCGTAATATTCAAGAGGCTTGTGCATTGCACAACGGTTTAAAAGACATGATTATAACTACTCGTAGCGGTTTAGAAGTTACAGCGGATTATATCGTGGAAAATTTAGAACTTCCCTATCAAAAAGGAAATGTAATCAGGGGAAATTACGATATTTCAATTATTTGTCCGTATCCATTTTTTAAGTCAACGACCGATAAAAGCGAAGAAGTTTTACATTTCGGATCTTTTGGCGGTGTAGTTCCTAGTGTAATACCTTTTGCAATGTCAAGCGGTGGAGGTTCTGCGGTAAATTGTGAAAATGAAGGAAATGTTTATGCTTATCCAATATTCACGATTCACGGCGAAGTGGAAAATCCTAGTATTTTAAACGACAAAACTGGAGAAAGTTTAAGTTTAAATTACACAATCCCTAGCGGAAAAACTGTCGAAATTGATGTATTTAATCGAACAGTTAAATTAAATACAGGAGAAAATTTATTGGATTATTTGACTGTTTCCGATGATGAATTTTGGGTTGTTTTAGAAGTTGGCGATAATAATATTAAATTTACGGGAACAAATCCGAGCGGAAGTGCAAAAGTGGTTGTTGATTATAATGATAGTTATTTAGGAATATAATGTTTAAAGTAATAGTACAAAATAGTGATGCAAGCCAAAAGTATGATATACCATACTCTAGTTTTATTTTTTCAGAAGAAATAAATAATGATCGAAGTGCTACAGTCAGATTTGATAATCAAACTATTTTACAAATTGGAGAAAAATTTGGTAAAAATATTTTGGAAGTTTTAGGAGATAATCAATATCGAGAATTATATATTTACGATGGTGCTACTTTGCTTTACGGCGGATATATCGCAGAAATAAACCCCGCTCGAGGAGTCGGAGAGCTTGGAAATTTAACTTTATCGTCGAAAGGATTTTTTTCACTGTTAGAAAAAAGAATAACAAATGAGGTTTATTCAAGCGAAGATCTTGGAGATATAGCTTGGGATATTATAGACACCTCGCAGAATGAGGCTTATGGTAGTATTGGAATAACCAGAGGATTGCACCCAACAACTCGTGATGCTGATAGAGATTATAAATATAAAAATATAGCCTTAGCGATTGAAAAAATGAGTAATAAGGAAACGAAAAACGGCTTTGATTTCGAAATTACTAATGCAAAAGTATTTAATATTTATTATCCTGCAAAAGATAGCTATAATCCAGAAATAGTGTTAGAAGATAATCATAAAATTTTAAGTTATAATTTTCTAATACCAGTTATTTCAGGAAATTCTGCAAATCAAGTTATAGTTTTTGGGGATGGATTTGGTGCAAATGCTAAAATTGAAACTAGAGACGCAGAAGATAGTTATAAAAACGCTTTGGGATTATTGCAAAAAACAATCAATGAAAAAGATACTAAATTGACAGTTAGTTTACAAAAAAAAGGCGATAGATACTTAGCAAAAAATAAATATCCGCAAAAAACAATAAGTGTTACACTAGATTATTATGATTTTGATTATTCGGATGTTGATTTAGGCGATTGGGTAACAATTAAAATTCCGCTATTTGGGATAAATAGACAATTCCGTATAATTAGACGAAGTTTAGATGAAAAAGGAAATATTAGACTAACTTTAGACGAAACATTATGAGCATAGATAGAAATTTAATTTCAGAAATGCGTTCTATGCAGAGACGTATTGAAGAACTCGAACAAAGGCAATTCGATATTATTGATGGCGTTGTTAATCTTGGAGCGGATGGCAATATAAAACTTGATCCTGCTAATAATAAAATTGTTGTTGGACCAAATGGAGAAATAGAATTAAAAACTAACGGAACAAATGATCATGAAATAAGAATTGGAACCAGTAATGAAATTAGATTAAGAGTTGATGGAACTGATATTTATGCGACTTTTGGAACTTCAGAAGAAATAAAATTGGATGCAAAAAATAAAAAGATTTTAGTAGGAACTTCAGGAGA
>CALNYG010000012.1:0-18351 GCA_942490825.1 Candidatus Moraniibacteriota bacterium
CAAATACGTAGTTTCTGGATATTAAATGGAAAAATTGGTGAAATCCTTGACACTGCTACAAACTTCCAACCATCTTTCTCAATTTTCTTCTTTATAAGATCAATTTTTGCGGGCATTTTTTTATCAACCCAATTTTTCAGAAAATACCGACTTACCAAAAAAAAGTTGAGCACTCTGCTAAGTTCATTCCAATTACAGTATAGATCAAGCCCAACTAGCGCAGGACCAAAACGAAACTCCAGCGATTTTGAAAGAGGAGTTATCGGCATAAAAAATACTGGAGCAATTGCATATATAAATATAAAAATCAAAGGAGCAAAGCCCCCCAAGCTTTTTACAAACAACACAACTCTATCAAAAGTAACATGAGAATTATTTATGATTACGAAAAAGCATAAAAGTATTAAAACAAGCGCTGCTAAAAAGAAGGGTTTGTACTTTTGCATAAAATTCATACCTGCATAAGCATTCCGAATAAAGCATCAACAATGCATATTAACTTATCTTATTCTTCTTTAAAATTGACTGAATGACCATACTTTCGCAAATAAATGTAAACAAATAATACAATATAGAGAGAAAACTGAAATTCAACCGAGTATATACCCTTTATATAAGTAAGGATATAAAACATAGAAAAGGATAAATGATTATGGCGATTGGTGCAATTGATAAAATAGACAGAAAACTTGCAAAAATGTATGCTAATAAACAAACTATAAACTTGAACAACACCAACTCCGTCTGATCCAGAGCAGATATTAAAAAATCTTACAATGCTTGCAATGAATAATAAAATGAATATTCAGATAAAGAGAACTATGATGGCAGAGAAGAGTATGATGAAGGAACTTGCTTAAAACAAACTTGCTTTTTATATTTGGAGATAGGTTAAAACCTATCTCTTTTTTTATGTATAATTGTAATGATTCAAAGTTACACATAAAAAAGAGGGGTTAACATGAAATTACTTGTAACAGGTGGAGCTGGTTTTATAGGAAGTTGTTTTGTAAGACAAATTTTATCAAAATATCCTGATTACAAAATCATAAACCTTGATTTATTAACTTATGCAGGGAACTTAGACAATCTTAAGGATATAGAAAACAATCCTAATTATACATTTGTGCAAGGTAATATTTGCGATAAAGAACTTGTTGCCGATTTAATGGATCAAGTTGATTGTTGTGTTAATTTTGCGGCAGAATCTCACGTTGACAGAAGTATTACAGGTCCTGACGTTTTCATTTACACCAACGTTCTAGGCACACAAAATCTTATTCATAGTGCTAAAGAAGCGAACATCTCAAGATTTGTACAAGTTTCAACAGACGAAGTTTACGGAAGCCTCGGAAAAACAGGACTTTTCACTGAACAAACTCCACTTGCTCCTAACAGCCCATATTCAGCAAGTAAGACTTCTGCTGATTTGATAGTAAGAGCATACTTTGAAACTTACAAAATGCCTGTCTTAACGACAAGATGTTCAAACAACTACGGCCCTTTCCAATTCCCTGAAAAACTTATACCATTATTCATAAGCAATGCTTTGCAGAATAAACCTGTTCCTGTTTATGGTGATGGAATGAACGTTCGTGACTGGTTGTATGTCTATGATCATTGCAGTGCAATAGATGCAGTACTTCACAAAGGTAAAGAAGGTGAAGTCTACAATATTGGTGGCAATAATGAAAAAGCAAACATCGAAATCACTAAAATAATTCTTGAGCAACTCAACAAGCCTGAATCCTTAATCACATACGTTGAAGATCGTCTAGGACACGATAGAAGATATGCTATTGATAGTACTAAAATCCAGGCAGAACTAGGATGGGAGCCTGAAACAAACTTTAAAGACGGCATAAAACAAACCATCGATTGGTATATTAATAACCAAAGCTGGATTGATAACATTCAAGCTAAAAAAGAAGCTGTAAAGGCTTAAAGCGTTTTATTATAACAATTCTGAAAGAGGAATAACTTGCAAAAAATTTTAGTAACAGGTGCAAACGGTATGCTTGGGCAAGACTTGGTTAAAGTTCTTGAGCAAAATAAATTTGAGGTCGTCCCAACAGACTTACAGGAAATGGATATAACAAATCTCGACTCTGTAAAGACCGTTATCAACCAACACAAGCCTGATTATGTAATTCATGCCGCAGCTTATACAAACGTTGATGGAGCTGAAACAGAAAAAGAATTGGCTTTTCTTGTGAATTATAAAGGCGTTGAAAATATTGCAATCGCAACAAAAGAGCTCGATATACCTGCAATACTTATAAGTACAGATTATATTTTTGACGGAAAAAAAGGTGCTGTGTATGAGGTCAATGATGCTCCAAACCCTCTTAATGTCACGGCGAATCAAAATTAAAAGGCGAAGAAGCTTTAAAAGAGATCAATCCCAAGTTTTATATAGCTAGGACAAGTTGGCTATATGGTCATAACGGAAAAAATTTCGTTGAAACCATGATAAATCTTGCTAAAGCACATCCTGAGTTAAAAGTTGTTGACGACCAAACAGGATGCCCAACTTGGACAGTTGATCTTGCAAACGGACTTGTTGATTTAATCAAAAACAAAGAATCATACGGAATTTACCACCTTTGTGGCTCTGGATTCACAACTTGGCATGGATTTGCTTCGAAAATCTTTGAATATATGAACTTAGAGACTAAAGTAATTCCAGTTGCAACAAGCGAATTCCCAAGACCAGCCCAAAGACCTGAATTTTCAGCAATGAACAATGACAATCGTTGCCCAGCTTGGAAAAAAGCTCTTAAAAAATATTTAGAAATGAGGAAATAAAATATGAAAGGCATTATATTAGCAGGCGGTAGCGGAACAAGACTTCACCCTGTCACAAAATCCGTTTCAAAACAGTTATTACCTGTTTACGACAAACCTATGATATATTATCCGCTGTCAGTATTGATGCTTGCAGGTATTAAGGATGTTTTAATCATCTCTACGCCTGAAGACACACCTCGTTTTGAACAATTATTAGGAAACGGCAATGACTTAGGAATTAACATTTCTTATGCCGTCCAACCTTCTCCTGACGGTCTTGCACAAGCCTTTATCATTGGCGAAGACTTCATTGGTGATGACAAAGTTGCCCTAGTTCTTGGTGATAACATCTTCTACGGGCAAGGTTTCTCAGGAATACTGAAAAATGCTGTCGAAAGAGAATCCGGAGCTACAGTTTTTGCTTACAGAGTTAAAGACCCTAACAGATTTGGAGTTGTGGATTTCAACGAAGAAGGAAAAGTTCTTTCTTTGGAAGAAAAACCAGAAAATCCAAAATCAAATTATGCGGTAACAGGTTTATATTTTTATGATAACAGCGTCGTTAAACACGCAAAAGCCTTGAAACCTTCTCCCCGAGGAGAATTAGAGATTACAGACTTAAATAATGTTTATCTGAAAAACAAAGAATTAAACGTTGAATTATTTGGAAGAGGCTTTGCTTGGTTGGACACAGGAACTCATGAATCCTTGCTTCGTGCGGCTCAATTTATACAGACAATTGAACTTAATCAAGCTATAAAAGTTGCTTGTTTGGAAGAAATTGCTTATCAAAACGGTTTTATATCAAAAGAACAACTTATTGAACTGGCAAAAGCCTATAAAAAGAGTGAATATGGAGAATATTTACTTCAAATTCTAAAAGCATAGAAGTTTTTCACTTTTTCTCCCTTTAAGTAAATATTTGGTTACGTTATTGATTACATTCTTTCTTTAAAAGGCAATAACGTAGTACAATATAAAGTAATTGTGCCATTATAGACCATTGGGGAGAATATTAATGCTTCAAGAAGCAACAAAAATAATAAGTTCAGCATTTCAAAGTACTTTTATAAAAAGAATGTGCCTATATCTGCATGATTGTGTAAGAGAAGAGGTCAAATCATCAACATTCAGAAACTTAAAACAAGATAAAGATACAAAATGGATGTTTCTTGAGCAAGAAGAATCACTTTTATTTGACCCGAAAGAAGGACTTCTTTTTGATGGTGTAAACACACAACTAACCAAGTTAATGGTGCATGCCGGAAACTTCTAAAAAAGACCGTTACTTAATTTATGGGCATTTATTTTTAACAGGTAAAAACCCTCGTAAAAAACGTTCCGAAGAATTTTTAACCCCACTTTTATACACTCCTTGTAAAATTGAGCGAGAAGGAAAAAACTTAAAATGCTCTCTTTTGGAGGAGACCATATCCCTTAATACTGGAGCGTTAGCAGAATTAATGAAGTTTGATGACGAGGATGAAGTCGAGCATCTATTTGAAGGCTTGATCGATGTTGTCCCTGATTTACCTTTGACAAAAGACAATATGGAAATATTCATAACAACATTAAGGTCTATAATTCCAGGCATAGAAGTTGAGCTTGGTGAAGCCAAAGACACAGAAGATGAAAACGACACAGACGAAGAAACAAAAAAAAAACAAAAACAAAATTACTGTCGACTCAAAATCCGCAATTATTCTTACCAAAAGACCTTCAGTCACAGCAGGTGTCTTACACGAACTTACTCAAATGGCTGAAAAATCAAAAGGAGAGTTCAGAGAAACAGTCTTAAATGTAATTCAAGAAGAATTGCAAATAGTGAAAAAGGCAAAACGAAAACAGATGCAGACAAAAAAAACAACTCTGTTGAAAAGATATTTGCACCTATTACAGCTCTCGATTTAAGTGATGCACAGGCAAATGTAATCAGTGCAATAAAAGAAAATTCGCTGGTCAATGTTTATGGACCTCCGGCACAGGGAAATCTCAGACTATCGTGAATTTGGTAACAGATTTGGTGGCAAACGGAAAAACCGTTCTTGTCGTTTCACGTATGGATAAAGCGATTGACGTTGTAACAGAAAGATTAAATTCGCTGGGTGCTCCATTTTTATCACTTCGAGCAGGTCGAGTAAATTATCAAAAACAACTTAATTTTCAATTGCAAGACCTTTTATCGGGTAAAGTTGATCTTGATACGGGGTTTGAAGAATCAATCCTTGTCAACAAAGAAGATATGGACAATCTTGTCAAAACAAGAAGTGAGCTTGAAGAGAAATGTCAAAAAATCATTGAACTTGAAACTCATTGGCGAGAAGTTTTACAAGAGCGAGAAAAACAAGAAAAATCGTCGGTAAAAACAAACTGATTGAAAAAATTGACGATTGATGAAATTGAGAAATGCAGAAATCTTTTAATCAGGATTGAATCTTCACTCGAAAAAGCTAAAATTCTGGATAAAATAATAGCAAAACTTTCTATTATGCAATTTAATAGAGCGTTTGAGGTTAAAGACTTAGAGTTTTCTGGCAAGAATATTGACTTTTTACGCCAAAATCTCATTATGAATATTCTTGAAAATCAGTTAAAAGAAATCGAAATATCTATAAGCAAAATCGGTAATCTGCACCAACTTCTTGAAAGCAGAAGAAAACTAACGGCAAGACAAAAAAACTTGCGATAGAAATTCTAAAAAAACAAAGACGCGATTCTTTACAGTCGTTGTCTTCCGATCAAATAAAAAGACAACGATTAATGATCCACTCAAAAGCACTTATAGAAAGAAAAAAGAGCCTGCAAAACAGGTTGCTTGCTGATGAAGATTTTTCACCTCTTTTAGAAGCTTTCCCTTGTTGGGCAGTGACAACTTATGCCTTGTCTGAGTCTTTACCGCTTAAACCGGGATTGTTTGGATGTTGTGATCATAGATGAAGCTTCTCAATGTGATATTGCAAGTTGTTTCCCTGCTATGTTCAGGGCTAAAAAAGCTATCATCGTTGGCGATGACAAGCAATTACCGCATTTGTCATTCCTTGAAAAAGCTAAAGAACAATCATTCATGAGCCAATACAATATTCCTGACAAATACCAACTTATGTGGCGTTTTAGAACGAATTCAATATTCGATGTAGCAAATTACTATTCATCAACCCCAGTCCTTTTAGATGAGCATTTCAGAAGTTATCCGCCAATTATAAACTTTAGCAATCAAGAATTTTACGGCAACAGAATAAAAGTTATGAACAAAGAACTTGAAGTTCCTGAATGCCTTGACCTTCATATTGTAAAAAATGCCAAAGTCGATCTCGACAGCACGAAAAACATGGCAGAAGCCGAAGAAATCCTTAAAAAAGTCCAAGAAATAGTTGTTGAAGAAGCCAAAAACAATCCTGAGAAACCATCTTCAATCGGTATTATTTCACCGTTTAGAGCTCAGGTTGATCTTATTAAAAAAGCTTTGGATCAAGTTTTAGATACAGAAACCATAATGAAGCACGAAATATCTGTCGGTACTGCTCACACTTTCCAAGGTGATGAGCGTGACATCATGATTTTATCGTTAACCATTGCACCAAACAGCCATTTCCAGAGCCTTATATTTGCTCAAAAACCTAACTTGTTTAACGTAGCAATAACCAGAGCCAGAAAAAAACTTATTTGTTTCGTTTCAAAGAAACCGGAAAACATTGAACGTGGCTTGTTGAGAAGATTCCTTGAATACATTCAGGCTTATAAAAAAGAAGTAAAAGCCCAAGAAATTGCCTCAAACAATGAATACAACAATAAACAAGAAGCCGAAATTGCAACTTATTTTGAAAAAGAAGGTTATAAAGTAATCTCTAACTTCAAATCGGCTGGATTCAACATTAATTTGGTTATTTCAAAAGATGAAACAACGGTTGCAGTTGAATTAGACGGCGTAACAAAACCCGAAGGCAATGAGATCACTAAGCAAGCCACCCTTGAAAGATGTGGCTGGAAAGTAATAAGAATAACCGCTAGAGAATTTCATTACAGCAAAAAAGCCTGCATTAACAGGATTCAAGAGTTATTTAATGCCTAAAAAATGATATAAGACCATTGCCACCTATCCTTCTGAAACAAGCCTTTTGCGAAATTGGATTTCTTCATCGATGATTTTATGTAATGTCTTTAAAGAAATAAGCTTATGCTTAGATTCTTCATTTTTACGTTTTTTGCTGATAATTCTATAATGTTCAAGATATAAATGAACTCTACTTCCTAATAGTTTAATTCCTTCATCGGAAATAGTTGCCAAATTTCTGCTTATCGAGAGCTCATGACCACCATCTTCTAACAGTCCAAAGCCAGAATCATGCTTCCACATTCAATTTCCTTTATTTTCAATAAACTTATCGCTATATAAATATAAAAACATGTTTACTTTAGAAATTGCCTTAAATAATAAATATATTAATATATGTTTATATTTAGCTTTATATTTGGTGATGGTATAATACATAATTATGTTTACAGGATTAGTAGAAGAAATAGGAACGGTTGGATCAATTATCAAAGCAGGTCAAGGAGCTTTGATCTCTGTTGGATGCAAAAAAATTCTTGATGATCTTAAAATCGGTGACAGTGTTGCAGTTGATGGAGCTTGCCAAACAGTTATAAAACTTAAAAGCAACGGATTTGATGTTGAAGCTGCTCTTGAAACCATGAGATTAACCAATTTTAATGATTTAAAATCAGGTTCTAAAGTCAATCTTGAACGAGCAATGGCTGCTAACAGCAGATTTGGCGGACATATCGTAACAGGTCATATTGACGGGATCGGTAAATTCTTAAAAAAAGTGCCTGAAGGTCTTGCAGAGATTTATCATTTTGAAGTGCCTGAAAGCGTTTAAAAATACATTGTTTACAAAGGTTCGATTTGTATAAATGGAATAAGCCTTACGGTTGCTTCAATTGAGGAAAATGTCTTCACAATCTCTGTGATTCCTCATACAGTTGAATTTACAAACTTAAAAAACCTAAAAAACGGTGACATTGTAAATCTCGAATCGGACATCCTTGCAAAATATGTTGAAAAATTCCTGTCTAAGTCAGATAATAAAAGTGGAAACGTTTCGTACAATTACTTAAGAGAACATGGATTTATTGAATAAAATGGAAAATATTAAAGAAAAAGAAGAAATGCTGGACAACATCACTTTTGATAGTGTAGAAGAAGCTATACAAGACATAAAAAACGGCAAGATGGTTATAGTTGCAGACGATGAAGGTCGTGAAAATGAAGGCGATCTAGTTTGTGCGGCTGAAAAAGTCACTCCCGAAATAATCAATTTTATGGTGAGTGAAGCTCGTGGACTAATTTGTGCCCCTTTAGCTTCTGAAAGAGTTCAAGAATTAGGGCTTTCTCAGATGGTGCAAAACAATACAGAATCTCACGGATGTGCTTTTACTATAAGTGTTGATGCAACGGCTAAATTCGGTGTAACAACAGGGATTTCAGCTAATGACAGAGCAACTACGATAAAAGTACTCGTTGATGAACAAACAAAACCCACTGACCTTAGACGTCCGGGGCATATATTCCCACTAGAAGCTAAAAAAGGTGGGGTTCTTGAAAGAGTAGGGCAAACAGAAGCCAGTGTTGATTTGGCAAAACTTGCAGGACTAAAGCCAGCAGGTGTTATCTGTGAAATTTTAAATACAGATGGAACTATGGCAAGAAGAAATGATCTTGCGAAATTTGCAAAAAAACACGACATAAAATTCATAACTGTTTCTCAATTAATTTCCTACAGAATGCAAACAGAAAAATTCGTCAAAAGAGCTGTAAAAACAAAACTTCCAACACACTTTGGTGAATTCGACATCTACGGATACTTGAATGAACTCGACAATATCGAACACGTTGCGGTTGTAAAAGGCGACCCAGCTACATTTGCAGACACCGTGCCAATCGTCAGAATGCACAGCGAATGTTTGACAGGCGACATTTTATACAGTCTAAAATGCGATTGTGGAAGTCAACTTGCTGCAGCGTTAGAAGCTATCAACAAAGAAGGTGCTGGAGTTTTCGTCTACTTGAGATCACATGAAGGTCGAGGAATCGGCTTAATAAACAAATTAAAAGCCTATTCATTACAAGATCAAGGTCAAGACACCGTTGAAGCCAACGTATCGCTCGGTTTCGCCCCTGATTTAAGAGATTATGGAGTCGGAGCTCAAATTTTAAGTGATTTAGGTTTGAAAAAATTCAGACTAATCACAAACAACCCGAGAAAAATCGTCGGGCTTGAAGGCTATGGGCTTGAAGTGGTTGACAGAGTGTCGTTACCGCCATGTATCAATGATCACAACAGGCATTATATGAACACAAAACGTGATAAAATGGATCACTTGTTATAAAATTTAAACGACAAAAATAAAGAATAAATTAAGGAGATGCAAATATGGTAAACGTGTATGAAGGCAATTTAACCGCTTCACAAGAAACTAAAGAAAGATACGGAATCGTCATCGGAAGATTTAACGAATTCATCGGCTCAAAACTTTTAGGTGGTTGTATTGATACGCTTCGTCGTCATGGTGTTGCAGAAGATGCGATTGATGTTGTTTGGACACCAGGTGCTTTTGAAATTCCGCTCGCTACCAACAAACTTGCTAAAACAGGCAGATACAGTGCTATTATCACCCTCGGAGCGATAATTCGTGGAGGCACACCGCATTTTGAATATGTTGCATCTGAACTTACAAAAGGCGTTGCTCACGTAGGTCTTGAAACTGGGCTTCCTGTGATATTCGGCGTTCTTACTACTGATAACATCGAGCAGGCAATCGAAAGAGCTGGCACAAAATCAGGCAACAAAGGGGCAGACGCTGCTAAAACTGCTATTGAGATGGTTGATTTATTGAGATCGATTGATGAGAATAAAACAAGACCTATGAGTGTGTAAAAAACAAAACGGGTGAGTCAAGTAGAGAGCCTAAGGAAGGTTCGGAAACGTAGTTTGACTGATTGAAAAATGAATCTTTTTCAAATCAAAAACTTTTCTTTTCTTTACTTACTTACAAGAGAAAAGAAAAATGCTACTTTGAAAATGAAAGTAAGGCGGTTGCTTTAGCTACCGAAACTTTTTCTGCTTACATCGTGATATAATTGATTTTACAGATATAAAAACACTTTTAGCTTGTTCATTTTTCTTTTCTTTACCTGATAACAAAGAAAAGAAAAACGAACCAAAAAGAAAAGAAACCCATCTGGGTTATGGTCAGAAACCAAGGTTTCCGACCTTCCATTTAGTCGCAATGATTGGATATTTTTGGATTAACAATGGATTTAAAAAAAGAAGTATTAAGTATATTTAGTGATTTGTTGCGATATGGATATAATTGGTAACAATATATTTTAAATTAAGAATTATATGTGGATAATGATAAATTTAACAAAGTGGTTTGAAAATGAAAATATTGTTAAATCATTTTAATGAAATAAATACAACGTTCGAAAAACTGCAATTTGGGACATTTAAAAGAAAATGAGCTAATGACAAAACATAACAAAAATGAATTTAACAAAAGATATACAAAAAATGTCTAAAGTTAGAAGCAATATTTGAAATGTCTACTGTTGACTACCCCAAACAACTAAAAACCCTTCTGATTCTAAACCAAATTGTATTTTTATAGGTCATGGACGAAGTCCTCTATGGGTCAGAATAAACACTTGGTTAAAAGATAGTTTGCATTTTGATAATGTAAGTTATTTTGAAGAAAAATGTAGAGCAGGTCATCATGTTGGCGATATTCTTGAAGGTTTTTTGGATAAAGCTACTTTTGCAATTATCGTAATGACTGCAGAAGATGAAGCTGGTGAAAATGAAATCAGAGCAGACAAAATGTAATTCACGAAGTAGGTTTTTATTTCAGGAAAACTTGGTTTTAAAAAAGTAGCAATTTTAAAACAAGAAGGAGTTGAACCATTTTCAAATATTGACGGTCTACAATACATTCCTTTCACAGGTGATAATATTCAACAGACATTTTGGGATTTGCAAGAAATGCTTAAAAGAGAGGGTGTATTAAACAATGCCAAACAAATTCAATAACATAGAAAGACTAATAGAAATCATCGCAAAACTGCGTTCACCAGAGGGTTGCCCGTGGGATAGAGAGCAAACCCACAAGTCCTTGAGAAAGAACTTCTTAGAAGAAACTTACGAGGCGATTGACGCTATTGACAGCGGAGATGACACCGATTTAAAAGAAGAACTCGGCGATGTCTTGCTTCAAATCGTCTTGCACGCACAAATTGCCGATGAAGAAAACAAGTTCAATGTTGATGATGTGGCTAAAACCATAGCAGACAAGCTTGTTCGCCGTCATCCGCATGTTTTTGCCGATGTTAAAGTCAAAGATATTGACGAGATTTGGGAAAACTGGGAAGCTATAAAGAAAAAAGAAAAACCTGAAAGAAAGTCCGCGTTATCAGGTCTCACAAACTCCCAGCCCGCATTAATGACCGCAGCTCAAATCAGTAAAAAAGCTGTAAAAGTCGGATTTGAATGGCCAAGTATTGAGTCGTTGTGGGAATGCATTGAATCAGAGATTGAAGAATTCAAAGAGGAAGAGAAAACCCAAAACCATGATAGACTTGAAGATGAACTCGGCGATATCTTATTTTCGGTTGTAAATCTTGCAAGATGGCATAAAATTGATCCTGAGTTGGCTTTAATACGTGCAAACAAAAAGTTCATCAGCCGTTTTGAAAAAATGGAAGAGCTTGCAAACGGTAATTTAAAGAACCATTCATTTGATGAATATGATAAACTTTGGAAAAATGCTAAAAAAGAACTTGCAAAAATAGAAAAACAGGATTAAACATGAAATTAAAAAAAACTTGGGACAAAATTAAATATAAATTATTTGAAGACAGAAGAGTCGCTCTCATCAAGCTTGATGGCGTGATTTTTGATTCACCTAATTATCCTATCTCTTCAAGAATAATCGAATCAATCGAAAAAGTTAAAAAAGAAGGATTCAAGACACTAGTTTTCAGGGTAAACAGCCCTGGCGGAACGGTAGGGGCTTCGCAAGAAATATATCACGCCATTAAAAAACTCAAAGAAGACGGTATAAAAGTTGTTGTTTCAATGGGCGATGTTGCAGCCAGTGGCGGAGTTTACGTAGCACTTGCAGCCGACAAAATCATAGCACATTCAGGCACTGTGACGGGTTCAATCGGTGTAATTATAAAAACCAGCGTCCTAAAAGACTTGTACCAAAAAATCGGGATTGACCACGAAGTTGTAAAATCAGGACCCTACAAAGACATTCTTTCGCAGGTGAAACACCTTTCAGAGGAAGAAAGAGCAATTTTACAAGACTTAATCGATTCTACTTATAATGAATTCATTGGAACGGTTGCCGAATCAAGAAACCTTGATATTGAAACAGTCAAAATATTTGCCGATGGTCGTATTTTCTCAGGACTTCAAGCCAAAGGATACGGGCTTGTTGATGAAATAGGAACTCAATCCGATGCAGTTGAAGTTGCAGCGAAATTAGCCCAAATCAAAGGCAAACCGGAAGTAATCGAAATTGAACCTAAAAAAGCTTGTTACAAAAATTTTCAACAATTAGTTTAGGCGAGATTTTCGAAAATTTTGGTGTAAACTCAGTATATTCAGGTATCCCCCTCTGGCTAATGCCAAGGATTTAGACTAATATAAACAGTAGAAAACAGGAGAAAAAAATTGACAGAATTAGATTCACGCAAATTTGTAAGCATTATAGCAAGAATATTAGATAACAAAAAAGCTAAAGACATTGTAATATTAGACATTGCAAATGTTTCATCATTAGCAGATTATTTTGTAATTTGCAGTGCTGAAGCTACACCGCAGGTAAGGGCCTTAACCTCTACTGTAAAAGGCAAAGTTAAGGACTTGTTCGAACGTTACCCTGCGGGAGAAGAGAGTTGCTCTAAAAATCGTTGGAATCTTATTGATTACGGCGATGTAATCGTTCATGTTATGCACAAAGAAGAAAGAGAATTTTATGCTATAGAAAAATTCTGGAACCACGCTTGCACGATTAACGAACCTTCTTGGATGCAAGAATCTGAAGAGTTTCAAGAGCAACTTTTGTAATCAAATTGATTTAAAAAGCTTTAACCAAATATACCTTAAAAAATGTAAACGGACTTTTGTTTACAGTTTTTTGTATTTATAAACCACAGACATCGCAACAAAAACCATCACACAAGGTAACCAAGCCGAAATAACTGGAAATAAAATACCTTTTTGTGCAAGCATATCGAGAAACGGCACAATCGCATAATAAAGAAAAATTATCATCGCACCAAGCGTAAAGCCTACATAACGTTTTTCACGAGGACGGGTAAATCCAAGTATTACGCCACAAAGTGCCAACAAAATGCAACTAAATGACTGTGAAAAACGCTGATAATACTTGTTCAAAATAAAAGCATATTCATCCGTCAAATTCTCAATTTTCAACAAAGACATATAATCTTTTAATTCTTTTAAATCCATTTCTCTTGGGCGTTTTATGGATTGATTCAACAATTGATATGCTCTATTAGAAATCGTTTTATCAAAAACATTTATCTCATTAAATGACTGTATTGACTTATATATACCATCTGGAGCAATTTTATACTCGATACCATCTTGAACAGTCCAATAATTATCATTATAAACAGCACTTTCCGCTGTTATTATACTTTTCAAAATAGGTGTCTCATCATTCACAAGGTCAGAAAATAACAACAACTTAATATCTTTCATACTGCTTCCATCGTATTTGGAAACAATGATAATTTGTTTAGGTTTGTTTTTTGGTCTTTATCAACATAGACAAAGTTATCGACATCGGTAATATTTCTAATTTCCCTGATTTTTTGAGAACTATACGGGATCAACTTGTCATAAGTTACAAAACACAATGCTGTTCCAATTAAACTAAAGGCAACAACTGGCAAAACAAGCCTTTGAAAACTAACACCGATTCCTCTAAAAATAGTTAACTCCGAATTACCACCAAGTGCATTAAAAACGAACAAACTCCCTAGCATTAATCCAACAGGAATAGCCTTTCCCAGTATTTCAGGAATTGCAAGAAACAATAACTGCACTCCCTCAAAACGAGTAACTTCGCCGTAAGAAACTTGTCGCATAATTCTAAATAACGTTTCAGGTGAAATCCATATAATGATAAACAGCACAATCCCAATGATTGTAGCAAATAAGACCTGTTTAAATATGTATTTGTCGATTATTTTCATTTTTTATAACTCGAAATCTTGCCCAAGATAATACTGTTTTGCGATTGGATTGCTCGCAACTTCTTTACTTGTTCCGTAAACCTTTATAGCTCCTTCAAAAATAATATAGGCTCTATCTGTAATAGAAAGAGTAGCTTTAGGGTTATGATCTGTCAAAAGAATGCCGATACCTTTTTCTGTTAAAGCTCTGATTTGTTTTTGAATTTCGCTTATTGCAATAGGATCAATCCCTGTAAACGGCTCATCTAGAAGAATAAACTGCGGATCAGCAGCCAAGGCTCTTGCAATCTCAACTCTTCTGCGTTCACCGCCTGAAAGTTGAATACTTGCACTTTTTCTTAATTTTTCAACACCAAATTCTTCTAATAATTGCTCAAGTTTTTCTTTTTCTTTGCTTGTCGTTTAATTTTTTATTCATTTCAAGCACAAGAGAAATATTTTCTTCAACCGTAAGTCGCCTAAAAATAGATGTTTCTTGAGGCAAATAACCGATCCCAGCCTCTCGCACGTCTATGAATAGGAGTTTGGGTAATATCTGTGCCATCCAATAAAATTCGACCGCCATCAGGCTTCACCAAGCCTACCAGCATATAAAATGTTGTCGTTTTTCCAGCTCCGTTAGGACCTAAAAGCCCTACTACTTCACCAAGGTTCACTTCAAACGAAATATCGTTGACGACCGTTCTGTCATCATAAATCTTTTTTAATCCGCATGCTTGTATTGTCATTTTTACCTCAGACTACTATTTCTTTTTGGAAAAAGTTTTAATATCATCAAGTTCTGTAAATGTCGTTTTGACTTTGCCTTCTGCAATAAAGTTTTTAGGTTCAATTGTAATTTCTATTCTATCAGCTTCAATAATTTTTGTACCTTCTTGGATTTTTTGATCTTCCATAAAACACTATGTGATTAGGTTTTGAGTCGCCTTCTTTGTCAGGAAGAAATGTTGCTTTTGGACCTGATGCAATATAATTTTTGTATGCTATTTTAACGTTTCCGCTTGTCATAAGCGTATTTGATTTCTTATCATACTGCTGATAATCCGCCCATATAGCGACTTTCGTACTATCCTCAAGAACTGTCTGTGAATTCGTTTTACCACTTGCCACCCAATTCATTTGTAGAGGATTATAATAAAAACTATTAGCATTAATGATGCTATTATCACGCTTTATGGTTTGCATTACCTTTTAAGCTGACCTGTTTTAAATCACCATTATCGTCAATCAATATTTTTGCATTATCGGAATGAGTTTCCATCTGTTGATGATTAATTTGAACATTTCCAGCCGCACTCATCACATTTGAATCCATATCAAATTGTTGAAAATCAGCCTTTATAGTTACTATTGGTTTTTTACCTTCTAAAACTGATGAAAAGGTGTCACCCTCTGCCTTAACCTTATTGTCTAACATTGAAAGTTTTATTTTGTTTGACTTAATCTCATTTTTTGTTATGCCTCTATCTTTCTCAGCATAGGCATTATCATGAAAAACAGCTTCGGTTGGTTTTCCTTCTTTATTCATTTTAACGGAAGCTCTAGGGCTCTTAACAGTTATATCTTGCGATTTAACAACAACATCACCCTCAAAAACAGTTACATTTTTTACTCCGTCATAACTTTGTTTACTTGCCTCAATCGTAACATCTTCGGCATGAGCAAAATTGCTGATAAAGAGAGTTAAAAACATTATTAAAATAATTAATTTACTTTTCATTTTCATATTACTTCCTCTTGATTTCATAAAGCATAGTTTTAGAATTGCCTGTTATTTTAAGATTTGTGAAGCCTGTATCAAATTCTGAGGCATCACTTATAGTCACCAATTCATTTGATTTGATTATTTTAACATTTCCATGAGCAACAATCTTATCTTTTGATCCTACCCACGAAATTTCTTCCGCTGAAACAAATATATCATCTTTTGTAGCGATTTTCGAACCGCCAGATAAAGTTATTTCCTTGGTTTTTTCTTTATAAGTTCCTATAGGCGATTCAAAACTCATAGTTACTTTGCCTGCTTCATAAAAATTACCAACGATTTCCGTTAAAGAAACTTGTCAATAACATCACTATATTTGCCTGAACGTGTATATATTTCCCAATATTTTTTGCCTTCTCGTGTTTCTGTAATTATAAGGTCTTCAATCTTTACTTCTTCACCAGCTCTTGTATTGACAGCGGTTTTCCATTTGGTCTGTTATATTTGCCGAAATCATAAAAACAACAGAACTTAAAAGCACTATCAAAAGTATTAATATTATCGAAAACTTATGTCTTTTTGACATTGTTAATATTTTATCCTCAAATTATTTTTTATTCTTATCAATTCTAACAGGAATGGATCAAACCTGTCTACAAAAACAATCAAAATTCTAAAAAGGCAATTTTAGGTGTTGGTTTGTTTTTATATAAGTATATGGGGAATGATTTGAGAATAGGGACAAAAAAATGGGAACCATTAAAAAATTTGATTTTGCAGCTTGTATAAATGATCCTAAAAAGACATATACTGAATGTCTTAATCACAGTGATGACAAACAGCCTACTCCAGAGAGTGTTTTTAACAAAATTCAACAACCTAAAGCTCAAGAAGCGGTTTTTGAAAACAATCAGGCACAAGACCGACCAAGAATTGCGGTTGTTGATAATTTTACCCATAAAGAGATACTAATTGATTTAGATGGTAAACCTGACTTGTCACATGGTGAAGTAGTTGAACGTTTTATTGAAGAAGGACTACCTAATGCTCAAATAGATCGTTTTAATGATTATATTGATGTAAAAAATTTAACTCCAGATCAAAAAGATTTAACGGCTTAAATGCTTTAAATGAAAAGCTGAAACAAATTTTAGAAAATGTAGAAAATGGAGTTAAATACGATGCATTGAATTTATCTTCTGGGTCATATAAGTCTTTTGACGAATTATCTACTTATATGAAAAAAGAAATAACTCCTGAAAACATGTCAATTGATGAAGTTAGAACTTTTGTAGATACTGCAAATGGATCGAAAGATTTTGAGAAATTAAAAGAAGTAATAAGAAATTTAAGTATGATTTCATCAAAAAATGTGCCTGTATTCATTGGAGCTGGTAATGAAGGGGCAAACGAGCTTAATCTGTTTGGATTAGCGGAAGGTGTTAATGTAGTAGGATCCACTGGTTATAGTAAAAACTCCGTTAAGTTTTTCAGCAAATAATTCTACTGTTAATAAATGGGCAAAAGGTATATTTGATATAGAAAAAATAACAGATAGAACAGGAAAAGAAGGATTTGATTTTACAGGTGACGGGTCTATTGATATTGAGTTGAAAGATACAACATCTTTAAATAAAGAAAGCTATTTAGGATTAATGGGAACCTCTTATTCTACACCATTAGCACTTATTCGAGATTTAAAAGAAAAGAATTTATAAAGACATCATATTTCCAAAAACAAGACTTCATCATTGTTCTTATTTGTTATGAAAACGTAAAAGTCTTGCACCCATTTTTAATGTGAAAGGTGCAAGATTTGTCATTTTATTAAGAATGACAGGAATGGATTTAACCTGTCTATAAAAAGAATTATTAAGCATTTTTAAAGTTGGTGAAATTTTTGGTTTTGGTTTGTTTTTATATATTTAGTATGGGAAATGATAAGAAGAGAAAAAAAAATGGAAAATATTATAAAATTTGATTTTGTCACATGTCTAGTAAGCTATTCTAATAAGATATCTGCTGAAAGTCTTAATATACGGATGGAAATAAAGTACTTGATTATAAACAAGACTCACCTTCTTCAACAAGTATTTTAAAAGAGCTTAACAGTTTGAATCTCGAGAACAAAGCTCTAAAAGCAATCAGACTCTACATTAACCTGAAATTGCAATTGTATATAATTTTGCTCATAAAGAAATGCTTATTGACTTAGACTATAAGCTGAATTAATTTTTAAATTGTATTTAATAATAAAAACGCCTTGCGAAAAAATGCCAAGGTGTTTTTTTATTTCATCTGGAGCAAAAGCCGTATTTATCTTCAAAAGTCTAGCCTAAAATCAAACTTTAACATATAATTATCTTAAGTTTTAATAAAGAATTATAGTGGAAGTATAGAGGAAATATATTATGTCAGTAGAGCTTCATGAACAAACAATAGGAACTATTACACAGGTTATCGGACCTGTTATCGACGTTGAATTTCCAAATGGAGATTTGCCGGAAATTTATGACGCTTTAATTATTGAAGATACTTCACCTAACGGTGAAAAAATAAAACTTGT
>CALNYG010000013.1:0-290293 GCA_942490825.1 Candidatus Moraniibacteriota bacterium
AGGATCAAACGGAGATGGTGTCGTCTTCGACTGTACCAGTGGCGTATGAGGTTTATAAATGGTATTTTGAGGAAGAAGAAAAAGAAAGGAAAGAGGAGGTCTTATAATCAATAAGATAATTTTTAATCTTTTATTAAGATTAGGGATATATATTAAAATCCTAATAAATTTGAATATATTAAAATTTATTTTAAAAAGTATTAATTTGTTTAATGATTTTAAATTGATGACAGTAAAGAAATTAAATAAAAACAATAACATAGGCAAAGGTTGGCAATACACTGTTTATGATTTGGGAAATGATCGAGTTTATAAAAGCTTTAATTCTTACCAGGACTCTTTTAAGATTATACTTAGAGATTGGTGGTTTGCTTTTTGGAAAGTGTTAATTCTCGTAAAAGAAATGAAAAATAATGCTACTAAATCATTGAATTTTTTAGATCAATTTTTAATTCAACATCCAATGCAGGCAGTATTGTTTGGAAATTTAAAAAGAATTGGTGAGCTTGATATCGAACAAGACAAGGTTATTCCTTTAAAAATTTATTTGAAAAATTGTTCAGCGGAGGAAAGTAAAATTATTATTGATAAATTTGTAGAATTATGCAGATTATTTTTTAAATATGGTTTTATGGATAAATCTTTGAAAGTGGGAGAAAACTTTGGAATTGATAAAAATGGTCAAATAATTCTGATGGATATTGGAGAGATATGGTTCGATGAAAAAAGTGTAGAACGACAAATTAAAAATAGGGTTTGGACAAGTTGGTGGTGGATGCGGTGTATTCCACGTAGTTTACGAAAATATTATGTTCAGGAGATGGATAAGGTGTTTTTAAAATGAGTAGTTAATAAGAAATCAATCATGAATCAAAACCACACACAACTAAAACAAATAACCCAAAAAAGTTTACGAGCCTGTTACCTAGACGGAAAAGTAGTCGCATCACTAACACACTTTTCAGATTTTTGGGCACGAGACACATTTTGGGCATTACCCGGAATGCTAGAAATCGGAGATGTACAAGAAGCAAAAAACTGTTTCGAATACTTTTTATCTTATCAACGCGAAGACGGAAAAATTCCCCGAAAAATATCTTTAGACTTAAATGCAATAAAATATTTAACAGGAAAAAAGTTTAAACGAAAAAATCCACATCCAACTTATTACGGTTTAGTGCCACCTTTTTACGCTAAAGATAGCGAATTACTTTTGATTAATGCGTTTGCTCATTATATTAAAAAAACTCAGGATATTGAATTTCTTGAGAAAAATTTTTCAAAATTACAAAAAGCAATTGATTGGCATATTAAAACCGAAAAAGGTGGATTGATTAGCGAATACTTTTTAGGCAATTGGATGGATACAGTTTTTAAATTTGGTCCAGTTTTATATACAAATGTTTTATATTTTCAAGCGTTGAAACAAATGTCTATTTTATCGAGAACTCTTGGAAATAAGAAAATGGAAATTAAATATTTAGAATTAGCGGTTAAAACTCAAGATGTTATTCAAGATAGATTTTGGAATGGAGAATTTTTTGTTGATGAAACCAGAAAAGATAATAATGAGAAAATTTTTGATTTAGCGGGAAATGTATTGGCAGTTATTTTTAATCTTGGTGAAGAAGACCAGAAAAAATCAGTTGTGAAAAAATTAAAAAACTATGTTCAAAAATACGGCACTTTTGTTCCAGCTGTGCCGACAGGTCATCCGTGGTATAAAATTAATCCCGTGGTTAGATTATTGGGAATTGCGGATTATCACACATCAACTAGTTGGTCATGGATTGATGCTTTTTTAGTTGAGGCTTTTTATGAAAATGGAGAAACTGAATTAGCGGAAAAAATGCTACAGGAATTTGAAAATGTAATTGTTAAAAATCAGGAAATGGGTGAGACTTATTTTGTGGGCGGCGGGGTTTATAAAAAACGTTTTTGGGAGAGTGCGAGTCCGTTTGCGTGGAGTAGTGGGGTTTTGTTGAGTGTTTTGAGTGTAATAGAAAAGTAGACAGTTAGAATAATAGATATTTAAATAATGAAATAATACATTTTGTCATTCTGAGCGTAATAAATTTATAAAAAATTTACTTTGCAGGAACCAGTTTTACAACTGGTTTCGAAACGTTTTTGTTACGATTCAATTTAAATTTTAAATTTTTTTGTTAAACTTTTTCAGAAACGTATGGAACAGATTGTAAAATCTATTCCTGCTAAGGCTTTTCTGATACTGAAAGGATATTTAAGGTCTTATCGAGATTGCCACGTCACTCCCTACGGTCATTCCTCGCAATGATGTGATAGATTTGAAAATTTTATTGCAGTTGAAAAGCCTGTGCGGCGAGCACAATTTAATTTTTGAAGTCCCTTGCAAGAAAAAATAATTCGTGTATACTATAAATTAGATTATGTAAGATTTGTATTTATATTAGAGACTATATGAAAGTTATATTAAACGAAGACAATAAGAATTTGGGTAAGAAAAAAGGAGACATTGTTAATGTTTCTGATGGTTTTGCTTTTAATAGTTTGATTCCAAGTGGTATGGCTAGTCCTGCGACTAAGGAGACAATGGCTGAATTGGAGCGACAAAAAGCTCAGGATGAGGCTGTTCAGGCTGATAAAGTAAAAGCTGCCCAAGAAAATGCTAAGAAGCTAGATAAGAAGAAAGTTAATATTATTTCTAAAGCTGAGGGTAATAAATTATTTGGTTCTGTGGATAAAAAGCAGATTGCTGAAGCAATTAAGGAACAACACAAAATTGATGTTGATGAGAAGATGATTGTGTTGGCTGAACCGATCAAGGAGTTGACTACTTTAGAGATTGTGATTGATTATGGTAACAAGGCTAAAGCTGGTGTTATTCTAACGATTTCTTCAAAATAGATTTTTAGTTAATTTAGACTTTAAAAGAGGCGCTTTTACTCAAGCGTCTCTTTGACTTTGCAAAAAGGGATTTTGAGTGATTAATTTATTTAAAATAATATAATGAAAGAAACTTTTGAAAATTTTTATAAGATGTTAAAATTAGATAGGGAAAAATCTTCTTTTTCGAAAAGTCATAGCTTAGAAGATAGATTTACTGAATTAAAATTAGAGATTGAGGAAATTGGAAAAGCTCTTGAAAATAATGATACTGAAAATTTAAAAGAAGAATTAGGCGATGGTTTGTGGGATTTGCTTTTTATGATTGTGATTGCTGAGGAGAAAGGCTTATTTTCGGGAAAAGAGGTTTTTGATGGTGCGATTAAAAAATTAAAGAGAAGAAAGTCTTGGATTTTTGAGGAGGGTGAGATGAAGACGAGAGAGGAGGAAATTGAGCTTTGGAATGAAAATAAGAGGAAAGAAAAATTGGGTTTGATTTAGTTTTTAAATAATTTTAAATAATTAATTAATTAATTTAATATGGAAAATATTCAAAATAAAGAAGAATATCAAAGTATAAAACCAAAAGTAAATGGGTTTATATTAGTTTTACAAAGTATTTTTGCGGGTCTATTTTTCTGGGCTCCATTTGCAGGTTTCGGAGGTTTTTGGTTATATGTTATTTTTGGTCTAGAAAGTTTAATAATTTTACCTATAGTTTTTGTGTTCTTTTTTCTTATATCTTTGTTATTAACAAAATCAAGTTATGAAGAAATGGAATATAAATTTTATAAAGATAGAGTTGAATATGTTGATGGCTTTTTTGTCAAAAATAAAAAAGCAATTAAATATGAGAATATAGTTAATATTAGCCAAACAAGAGGGATTTTAATTGATAGAATATTTAATTTAGGTAAAATAAATATTTATACTGCTGGAGCAAGTTTTAGTACAGGACTGCGTATGGTTTTTATAGAAAATCCAGATTATGTTTACGATTGGATTATAAAAATAACATCTAAAGAAAAATAATGTAATTAACAAAAAAATATGGCGAAAAAAAATAAGAAATTTATATTCGTAGTTGGAGGAGTAATGAGCGGAGTAGGAAAAGGAATAACCGCATCATCAATCGGAAGACTAGTCCAATCTCGAGGATTCAACGTAACAGCAATTAAAGTCGATCCTTACATTAACGTAGACGCAGGAACGATGAACCCAACAGAGCACGGAGAAGTTTTCGTTCTTGAAGACGGTGACGAAACCGATCAAGACATGGGGAATTACGAAAGATTCTTAGGAACAACTTTAACTCGAACAAATTACATGACAACCGGACGAGTTTACCAGTCCGTAATTGAGCGAGAAAGAAACGGTGAATACAAAGGAAAATGCGTAGAAGTAGTGCCACACATTCCATTAGAAATTATCGATCGAATTGAGACAGCAGCTGAAAAAGCCGATGCAGATGTTTCAGTAATTGAAATCGGAGGAACAATTGGCGAATATCAAAACATTCTTTTTCTTGAGGCAGCACGGATGATGAAAGCAAAATATCCAGATAGCGTAGCGTTTGTTTTAGTAAGTTATGTACCAATACCAAATAAAGTTGGTGAGATGAAAACTAAGCCGACACAATACGCTTCTCGAACTTTGAACGGAGCAGGAATTCAGGCAGATATTATTGTGGCTCGTTCTGATATTGAATTAGATGAAAAGCGAAAAGAAAAAATCTCACTTTCATGTAGTGTTAAAAAAGAAAATGTAATTAGTGCACCAGACGTGGAAAGTATTTATCATGTTCCTGTTAATTTTGAAAAAGATGGCTTGAGTGATATTTTACTTAAAGAATTAAACTTGAAATCGAAGACTAAAGATTTAACTGAGTGGACTAAGTTTGCCAATAAAATTACCCGAGCAAAGAAAACTTTAAAAATTGGAATTGTTGGAAAATATTTTTCAACCGGAGACTTTGTGCTTTCTGATGCGTACATTAGTGTAATTGAGGCAGTTAAACATGCTTGTTATTATAATGGTTGTAAACCTGAAATTGATTGGTTAGACAGTAGTGAATATGAGAAAGATCCGAAAAAACTTGAAGATTTGAAAAATTATGCAGGAATTGTAGTTCCTGGTGGATTTGGTTCTCGTGGGATTGAAGGAAAAATTAAAGTGGCAGAATTTTGTCGAGAAAATAAAGTTCCTTACTTTGGACTTTGTTACGGTATGCAAATTGCAGTGGTTGAATATGCTCGAAATGTTTTGAAACTTGAAGATGCTCACACGGTGGAGATGAAGGCAACTGCGAAGAATAAAATCATTGATATTATGCCAGAGCAAAAAAAGAAATTGGAGAATAAGGATTTTGGTGGCTCGATGCGATTAGGTAGTTATCCTGCGATCATTGCGAAGAAGACGATTGCGTTTAAGGCATATAAGGACACTGAAGTTTCTGAGCGTCATCGTCATCGGTATGAGGTTAATCCTGAGTTTATTGAGAGACTGGAAGAAGCTGGATTGGTTTTTTCTGGGAAGTCGCCGAATGGTGAATTGATGGAGATCATGGAATTGCCAGTGAGTGTTCATCCGTTTTATTTAGCAACGCAGTTTCATCCGGAGTTTCAGTCTGCTCCGTTAGATCCGCATCCTTTGTTTATGGGTTTTGTGAAGGTGGCGAAAAAATTGAGTGAGTAATTTTTTGAGAGGCGTGCTTTGCGTACGCCTCTTTTTAATTTGGATATAAAATTATAGAAGATGAGAAAAAAAATATCAAAAGAGCAACTGGAAAAGCTTTATCAAAAAGAAGGAGGGGATTATGTAGTTACTCCGTATGAAGATGGATCTAAAGTTGCCTTAAGTATATTTAGGAATTATAAAGATGAAGTCAATAGAGATTTTCTAATTCTTATTGTAGTTGCTATTTTAAATGATGGAACTGTGCTTGGTAAGGTAAATAAAGTGGTAAAACCACAAGGTAAAAATTCAAACCTTTTTTATTTAGCAGAAGATAAAAAATTTTTAAATTTTAATTTGGAAAAAAATGATGATATAAAGTTTGGATTTAAAAAAATGAAAATTACGTACAAGAATAAATATCTTAATATAAATGAATTCGTTGATAATTTAGAGCAAAATCATTTTAAAGGGGGTAAAAATATTTATGAAAAATTTAAAGTTATATTATTTTTATTATTTTTAAAATTTATTTACAAGTTGGCAGATATAAAATATAATCCTAAGTATACTTTTATACCAAGAGAAAATCCATTGGAAATAAAATTAAAAAAAGCTTTTAAACCGCCAACATTTAAAACTTATTTTAGAGATTTTAAAATATATAGAAATTTATTTATTACCTCAATTTTTTCTTTGATATTGTTAATTATAATTTCAACAAGATTTAATTTTATTGGAAATTTTACAATTAATATATTTTTTAGTAACTCATCACCCAAATTAGATAATCCTCTTTCATTACTTTATTTTATATTTATGTTATTAATGTTAGAGAAAATAAGTATTTGGTTAGAAATAAATTTTAAAGAAAAAGGTATTTTTTATACTTTGTCGAATAAACATAGGAAAATGCAAACTCAATTTAAATTAAAAATGTAGAAACAAAATTATCACACCGTAGAAACGTTGCATTGCAACGTTTCTACGGTGTAAGGAATTAAAACAATGCAAATAAATCCAGAAAAATTCAAAAATAAATATCGCACAAAATCAACCCGTTTACAAAACTGGAATTACGCATCAGCAGGTTGGTATTACATAACAATTTGCACAAAAAACAAAGAAAATTATTTCGGAAAAATAAAAGACCAAAAATTAATTTTAAATGAAATAGGAAAAATCGCAGAAAAATTTTGGTCAGAAATTCCAAAACATTTTCAAAACGTACGATTAGACGAATTTATAATTATGCCAAATCATATTCATGGAATAATTGTGATTGATGATGTGGAGGATGATGTTGTTGTAGAGACGTTGCAGTGCAACGTCTCTACGATGAAGGAAGGAAAAAATAAATTTTATTCAAAAATCTCACCAAAACCACGATCATTATCAACAATCATTCGATCATTCAAATCAATCTGCACAAAAACAATAAACAATAATTTTAAAATAAAAAATAACAATCAAAAAATAAATTTTGCATGGCAACCAAAATTTTATGATCACATAATTCGCAACGAAGAATCTTTAAACAAAATTCGAGAATATATTTTTCAAAATCCTTTTAACTGGGAAAAAGATGAAAATTTTAAGTGATTTTTAGATTTATGATTTTTTGCAGAAAATTCTTTGTCTTCTTATTTTTAAAACGTTGCAGTGCAACGTTTCTACAAAAAAGAAAATATATTTTCCGGAATGACAAATCTAGGAATTTCGTGTTTCTGGAATTTTTACAAATATGTATCATAGCCCGTGCGGCGAGCACAATTATTTTTATTCTTAATTATTTTTAAAAACTTATCGAGATTGCCACGTCGTCGCTCCGCTCCTCCTCGCAATGACGCGAAAGGTAAAGTGAAATATTTTCACTTGTCAATGTGTATTATTAATATATACGTAAAAACAAAAAACCAAATTTCCAATTTTTACCAAAAAACTTCTTAAATCATCAACATTCTCAAAATATGTCATCAGATGTCGAATTAGTAAAGTCCAGAATTAACATTGTGGATATAATAGGAGAGTACGTAAAATTGATAAAAGCTGGAGGCAGTCTAAAAGCTAATTGCCCATTTCATCAGGAAAAAACACCATCTTTTGTAGTCAATGAAGACAAACAGATTTATCACTGTTTCGGTTGCAATCAAGGTGGAGACGTTTTAACTTTTTTGATGGAGATGGAGAGCATTGGATTTCGTGAAGCATTGCAAATGTTGGCAGAAAGATCAGGGATTGAATTGCAAAATAATTTTACACAAAATAAAGAAGAAAAGAAAAAAAATGATTCATTTTATTCTATCTTAGATTTATCAGCTCGATTTTACGCAAAGCAAATTTGGTCAGATGAAAAAAATAAAATCTTAGAATATTTGCGAGACAGGGGTATGGGTGACGAAATTATCAAAAAATTCAAAATTGGATTTGCACCAGATGGTTGGAATAATTTAGAGAATTTTTTAGTTAAACAGGATTTTACGAAAGAGGATATTTTTGAATCAGGGCTTTTAGTGAAAAAAAAGTCAGATGGATATTACGATCGTTTTCGCAACAGAATTATTTTTCCAATTGCAGATTCTCTAGGGCGAGTGGTTGGATTTACAGCTCGAGTTTTACCAGGTGATGATGAATCTCAGGCAAAATATATCAACACTCCAGAATCACCACTTTATCATAAGAGTAGTATTCTTTACGGAATCGATTTAGCAAAGCAGATAATTAAGCAGAAAGATCAGGTGATAATTATGGAGGGGAATATGGATGTGATAGCAGCTTGGCAGGCGGGCGTGGAAAATGTAGTGGCAGTTTCAGGGACAGCTTTAACAGATGATCATATTAAAATTCTAAAACGGTATACGAAAAATTTTGTTTTATTTTTTGATTCAGACGATGCTGGGATGAAAGCGGCAGAACGAAGTGCAAAAACTTGTTTGTCAGCAGATGTTAATTTATCAATGGTTGTTTTAAAAGAAGGAAAAGATGCTGCGGATATTGTCAAAGATAATCCTGAAAAGTTGCAAAAAATTATTGATGAGGTAAAAAATGTTATTGATTCATTTATTGATTTAGCAAAAGAGAAATATGACTTGTCAGATCCTCGCGGTAAAAGATTGGCAGTTGATGAAGTTATATCATTCGTTGCTCACATTGATAATTCGATAGAACGAGAAGCTTGGGTTTTAAAATGTGCTGATATTTTTAATGTTGATGAGAAAATGATTTATGATGTAGTGACAAAACATCGCGCAGAGGAAAATAAAACTTTCAAAGGTAATAAAAATGTTCAGGAAAATGAAAAGGTTGAAGTAAGTGATGCAGTTAAGAATTCAAGATTATATCGATTATATAAATCAATCGCTTTAATAATGCTATCTTATCCACATGTTTGGAAACATATTTATGAAAACAAGGAAAAATTTTCAATCTTAATGGATCATAATTTTTTAGCAATTTTATTTAAAGAAGGTTTAGATTGTAATTTCGAAGCAGGCAATTTCGTCAGTAAAGATAATAGTCGAGAAAATATTTATAAAGAAGCTTTGAATTTTAAACAAAGATATGAAATTGAGCATCAAGATGAGAGTAGTCCGATTGCAGACGTAGAAGATTATTTTAAGAATATTATTCAGGAGAAAAATAAACAAGAAATTACTCAATTAACTCAACAATTGAAACAGATGCAAAAGAAGGGTAATTATGAAAAGCAAAAGGAAATTTTAGAAAAAATAACTCAAGCTTCTAAAAATTTAATTAATTATTCATAATTCATTTTTTTTAAAAATAACTAATCTAAATTAATATAATATGGCAACAAAGAAAACAACCAAGAAAAAAGCTATCAAAAAAGCAACGGATAAAACAGTCAAAAAAGTTATAGCAAAGAAACCAAAAAAAGTTGTTGGAAAATTTGTTAAAAAAGTAGCTAAGAAAAAAGTGGTTATCAATAGAAACAACGGCATGGATTTAATTCCAATACTCAAGGATCTTTTTGATCGGGGAAGGCAACGTCACTTTATTACAGAAGACGAGATTATGCATGTGATGCCAGATATTGAAAAGAACTTGGAAGATTTAGAAGATTTTTATGATCAATTAGAAAAAAATAATATTAAAATTGTTCGATCTGAAGAGGTGTTACATGTAGAGTCTCATATTGATGACAAAAAAGGTAAAAAAGCTCAGAAAAAAAGTGATGAAATTCTCATCCAAGAAACAGCAGTTACTGAAAGTAATGCAGGTGATTTAGTGCAAATGTATCTTAAGGAAATTGGTCGAGTTCCATTGTTAAAATCTGAAGAGGAAGTAGCTTTGGCTAAGGCGATTGAGAAAGGTGACGAAGCAGCAAAACAAAAGTTGGCAGAGGCTAACTTAAGATTAGTAGTTTCAATTGCAAAAAAATATGTTGGTCGTTCCGCTAATCTTTCATTACTTGATTTGATTCAAGAGGGAAATATTGGTTTGTTTCGAGCTGTGGAAAAGTTTGACTATCATCGAGGGTATAAGTTTTCTACTTATGCAACTTGGTGGATTCGTCAGGCGATTACCCGTGCTTTAGCTGATCAATCTAGAACTATTCGTATTCCAGTGCATATGGTTGAAACTATTAATAAATATATGCAGGTAGTTCGAAGATTAGTTCAAGAGTTGGGTCGGGAACCATTACCAGAAGAGGTGGCAGCAGAGATGGAATTAGATGTTGATAAAGTACGACACATTCAAAAGATTTCTCAGGAAACGGTCTCATTAGAAACTTCTGTAGGCGATAGTGATGATCACAGTGTGTTGAGTGACTTTATTGAGGATACAGAAACTATCATGCCAAATAAGGGCGCATCTCGAACTTTATTATCAGAGCATGTTGCAGAAGTTTTAAGCGAGCTTTCTCCGCGTGAACAAAAAATTATTAAGATTCGTTTTGGTTTGGAAGATGGTGTCACACATACTTTAGAAGAAGTTGGTCAGGAATTTGGAGTTACTAGAGAGAGAATTCGTCAGATTGAGGCTAAAGCTTTAGAAAAAATTAGAGAACATAAAGTTATTGACAAATTAAAGGATTACTAATAAAATTGAGTTAATAGGATTATTTTAAGTGTCTCGTCTTTTATCTAACGGGACACTTGATTATTATTGAGAATTGATTTATAATTCTATTTATATGTTGATATTCCGAGATAGCTCAGCGGTAGAGCAGTTGGCTGTTAACCAATTGGTCGTCGGTTCGAATCCGACTCTCGGAGCAAAGTAATAAACTGTCCACAAAGAAAGGGCAGTTTTTGTTTTTGTAAAGAAATTATTAAATTCTATTCAAAAATTAATCAAAGAAAACTAAATTTTAATTTTTCCAAAAAACATTTTACGATAAATATGATGATGTAATCTTTTTCTCAGTCTATCATCTTTATTCCATCGAACGGTACTCTTAATTCAGGTGAAAATAGATATATTTCTACTGATATGAGCCTTGCTAATTAGGGTGAGAAAGTTGTCTACATTAAAAATGGTAAGCTATGGCGTGTTAGGATGAAATGATTTTTAAGGTATAAATTTAAAAAAAAGCATTGGTCTCAAATGAGGTCAACGTTTGATTTTTTAAATTATTTTTCGCAAAGTTTTTACAATTAATTTAGCTTACACGGCTCTTTAACATCTTTGGGCAAAGCTAAGTATTGAAATTTGTTAAATTCTATGCTTAAATATTAAGTTATTTTAATAATTTAATATTTTAAAAATGCAAAAAAAAGAGATTAAAAAAATATTCAATTTAGAAGGATATATTTTAGATAAATTTGAAGAAAAAAATGATAAAATAATTTTACATTGTCATTTACAAAAGAATTCATTTAAATTAAAAAATGAGGTAAGTAAAAAAATTAATCAAAAAAGAAATAGAATAATTGCTCATTCTATGTTTGAAAATAAAAAGTTTTTATAGCTATTACTCAAAGAAGATTTTATTTTTCTAAACATAAAAAGAAACTTTGGGAATCTTTACCTCAAGTTAAAAAAGGGCAACAAATGAGCACAGCTTTTAAAAAAACTCTGTCATAGAATTAAGAGAAACCACATATAGCGGACTAGCTAGATCTAGACAGATAAGCATTATGTCGGCTCTGAGAATGATTGATGAAATGGTAAATACTTCATTAATTTGGGATAAATCTATTCAAAGAATTGGAATGGATGGCAAAGGAGTTAGCAAAAGAAAACAAGTTTTTAACATTACTAATTTAATTGATAATGAGGTGATAGGTGTTCTACCAAATTTATCACAAAAAGAATTGCTGAAAGAATTATTAAAAATTGATTTAAAATTTAGATTAGCAGTTAAAGAAGTATGTATTGATATGGACTCTTTTTTTCCAGCTATTATTAAAGAATGTTTTCCTAATGCGGTTATTGTGATTGATCATTTTCATATAATTCAGTGGGCTGTCTTTTTATTAAAAGAACAAAAGAAAGTTTTTCAAGACATCAACAATGAATCTTATAAAATAAATAAATTACTGATGATACCTACACACAAATTAACAATTGAAGAATTTAATAAATTAGAAAAAGTTTTTGTTAAAGTTCCTAAGTTAAAACAAAGTTGGAAAATAATTCATCAACTCAGAAAAGTATATTGGAAAAATAACAGAAAAGAAGCTCAAAAACAATTAAAATATGTCATCAGTCTTTGTAAAACTTCAGAATCAAAATATATGAAAGATTTGGCTAATACATTAACAAGATGGTTTGATGAAATATTAAATTATTATTTATCTAAAACAACTAATGCTTATACTGAAGGAATTCATAATCATTTTGAAAGAATTAAAAGGAATCATTTTGGGATTAGGAATGTTGAACGTTTTTGTAAAAGATTATTATTTTGTATTCTTCCGATGACAATTTTATTAAATTTAGTTGCCCAAAGATGTTAAAGAGCCACTTACACTTGACAAAAATTGTTACACTTGACAAAAATTAAAAATTAGATTAGGCACAAGGGGTTTATTAAATGTGATTTTTGTGGTATGCTTTTTTAAATAATATATACATTTAATTTTTCACTTGGAATAGAGTGTTTTTTAATTGGATATGAATAACAGATCCGAGAAAGTCTTCCGAATGAAAAGTAAATAAAATACAAAAATGAATACAAAAATAAATACAAAGAAATTTTTTTTAACTCTAATTACAGTTTTAATATTATTTCTAAGTTTTTTAGAAAGCAATGCCTCATTTACCCAAGATAATAATAATGGATATTTCGATGTAAATTTTGATAATCAGACAGGTTGGGAAACAGATAGTGTTAATCAAGACTCGCTAGGAAATTATCTTTCAGAAAATACTGAAGTAGTAGGTGATTCTTCACTAACTATTATTACAGGGCAATCTTCAGCTAATGTAACTACTCTAAAAATACAACCAGCGTCTTTTAGTGCGTGGGGAGATGTAACTCTAGATATAACTTATGCTAATTCAAGCGATGCTTCTGTTTCACTATATGATTGTCAATCTCCTTCAGTTCCAATTTCAGGCTATTTAGAAATGCCATTAAATGGAGGTAAAGTAGACATTTCTTCTTTGGATAAAACAACTTACCCATGCATTAGAGCTAAAGTTAATTTTAATCAAACTAATACAAATTTACCAAAGCCTGTTTTAAATTCAATAAATGTTGATTGGGATTCATTACCAGTTTTCTTAATATCTCACAGTGCTCAAAGTGAAGTTCAAGCGGGGGATGATGTAACTTATGCAATTAATTATTCTAATTCCTACTCTGATGCACATGATGTGGTGGTTTACGCACCATTACCAACTGTATCTAATAATAGTTATGGTCAATCAGTCAGTCCAACTTTAAGACAAGCATCTGATGGCGGTTTATTTACTGATACAGAAATAGTGGTTAACGATGTAACTATTCCAGCTAATTCAGTTTATTGGAGTTTAGGAACAGTGCCAGCTGGATTAACTACAGTTCTTAAATATAATATAACTACAGAAAATGGATTAGAAGACGGAATTAACTATGCATCAAAAGTTGTTATTAATAGTTCAGAGGCGGAAGCAGAAGGTTCAAATTCAGTAGATACTGTAATAATTTCTACCCCTAAACCAAATGTTGATAAAACTGTTTCGGGTGTTTATAATGTTGGTGGAATAGATTATGTGAATACTCAAGGAAATGAATCTCAGGTTATTTATACTATAAATATTAAAAACCTTTATGAATCCAGAGGAAGGGAGACTATTTTTAATCCAGTTATAACTGATGATTTAGGTGCTATTTTTGATAAATTAACTAATCAATGTAGTGAATCCAATCCAGAAGATAGAATTAGTGAGATTTCTAATGGAGGGGTTTTAAATGTGGGCGATCAAAAAATAGTTTGGGATGGTTTTAATCACTTAGGACCAGGAGAAGCGGATAGTGTTAGTTTCAAAGTGGATTATATTAACTGTAATTTAGATGAAACTATTAGCAATAGTGCGAGTTTAACAGCTGATAATATGCCTGAACAGTTGGCTAATGTTGATGTAAAGATTGGTTTAGATCTAGAACCAAATGGATATTTTGCTAAAGGTGATAAAGTGAGGGGGGTTTCATCAATTTTAGCTGGTCGTGATGATAATAGAGATAAAAAACAATTTTACGAAGAAACTTTTTCTTATTTGATAAAAACAGGAAACAGAGGAATAGTTACTTTAAATGATAACTATATAATTGATAAAGTAGATTCTAGACTGACTTTTATTTCAGCGAGCATGCCTTCAAATTTAAATGCAATTACTTACTACAATGTAGATGGTGTAAATAATGATCCTAATGATCCTCCAGATTTTGACAATGTTAATGGAGTGTTGAGTGGTAATTGGACAACTGCAGAACCAAATGATCCAAGCACTATTAATTGGGTAGCTTTTTATATTCCTTGTCTTTCATCAGATCTTTTCCCTTCCTCTTCAGGAAGCTGTCAAGATGTTCCAAGTAGTGGTATTGCTACTATTCAAGTTAAAGTAAATACTTCTGATAAAGTGTGTAATTTCTACGATATTAGCAATTTAGGGAATTTCCATACATTTCAAGCTTCTGCTGACATTAGTAATGATGATAGTAATTTAGTATCAGTAAATTTATCATCTTTTGATGAAGAATTGACTCATATAGCTCCAGCTTTAGCGGATCTATCTATTTCTTCTAGTGTAACAGGACCAAAAGAATTGGGAACTACAGAAATTGGCGAATATGTTTTTAGTGTTAAAAATAGTGGAAGTGACACTGCACAAAACACTGTTTTAACTTTAGAAATTCCACAGCTGAGCATTAATGGAATAATGCAGCCTATCAATTTAGTAGGGATAAGTGGAGGTGTAGTTGATTACAGTGGACTTCCTAATCAAGTATCAATTAAATTAGAAAATATTCCTCAAAATGTTACTAAAGAAGTTAGAATTAATTTAAGCGTTCCTCAAGGTGTGTCAGTTGATGACACTTTTGAATTAACAGCGGAGCTAAAAGCTAAAGATGATCAAGATTGTCAGGAAATTACAACTAATCTTTCTTACTTAACTAAAGTTAAATCTTTACCAGAATTAGATGTTAGAAAAACAGTGGATCAGTCAATTATTAAATCAGGAGGTGTATTGAATTATCAACTTCATTTCCAAAATAGTGGTGATGCTCCAAGTCACCAATCTTTTGTAGTGGATCAGATTCCAGAAAAAACCATCTTTCAAAAAGCTTACACTACTGGAACAGATGATAATTTTAATGAATATACTTGCAATAGTAATTGTAAGGTATACTTTGCAAATCAGTCTGCGATAGATTCAGGTGATTTGCCATCCAATTTATCTCCAAGTGAGCCCTTTTCTGCTTCCGAAATTTTAAGTAATTTTTCCTTAGGGAATGAGGCTGATGGAGAATGGATACCATCTTTTGATTCTGAAGATGTAGTTTATGTAGCTTATTTAGTTGATACAGTAATAGATGGCAATGGTCAAGCGTTGCTTCCAACAGGTACATCTGGAAAAGTAGGTTTAGAAATTAAAAATGATGAAGATGGAAGTGGATCTCCTCAAGGAGAAATAATTTATAATTATCCAGCTATCTTATCAGCGGAACTTTTACAAGCTATTGGAAACACGGTTAGTTCAATTATTTTACCTGATCCAGGATTAAGAATTGAAAAAACATCAGACAAAGAAGTTATATACGCTGGGGAAGAATTTAATTGGAATGTTGATTATTTTAATGATGCAGGCAATGATGATACAGAGGTTGTAATAACAGACACCCTTCCTTTAGGCGTGAGTTTAATTGCAGTTTATCATCAATGGAATGATGCTACTTTAAGCAATGACAGCAGCTTATCAGTTGCCGAAGAAGAAATTACACAAAATAGTAATGTTACTATTACGTACAATGTTAATGGGACAACTACTGTAGAAGTTGCAATCTCTCAAGGATTAAGAGGTGGGAATCTTCAAAATATTGAAGGTGGAAACTTAAGATTCAAAGTAAAAACTGATGAAGATTCGTTAACTTTTTCAACTTTAGTAAATGAAGTGGAAGGATTTTTCAAGAATGAAGATCACCAACATACTGTCAGAGATGAAGATGATGTTCGAATAGTTAATCCAGATCTATATTTAATTAAATTGGTAGATAAGGCGGAATTAATTAATGGTGAGGATATCAACTATTATTTAATTGTTTCTAATGAAGGTCTACACGATTCAGTTAACACTGTTATTGCAGATGTTTTGCCAGCTGGTCTTTGCTACCAAGGAGGGAGTACACAAGTTTTAACTGCTGACTGGTCAATTGGCGAACCAGATGTTCAAGTGCAGAACGACGATTGTGAAAATTACCCAACTACTTTAATTTGGTCAATTGCTAATGGTAATGAATTACAAAAATCAGGTTTAGATTCAGCTGTTATTCCAGCTAATAGTGAAAGTATTAATATCACTTATCAAGTTAATGTAACTAATGTAGATCAAGGATCAGTTGTAGTTAATAATGCAAGTATTACTAATGACTTGCCAGAAACTCCAGATGAATATCCAAATAGTGACAACAAGGAAATTAGAGTGCCTTTCCCAGATCCATATATTATTAAACAAGCTGAAAAATCAACAGTGCTTCCAGGAGAGGCTTTTGATTTTAACCTTATTTATGGAAATAATCAAAGAGAAACTGCTACTGATGTTTATTTTATTGATAAGTTCCCAGATTATGACAATGATGGAACTGCTGATTTAACTTTAATTTCAGTTTCACCATCAGTGAAAAATGAAACTATTTATTATACTGATCAAGCTTCAAGTGTAAGTGATTATACTTTTCCAAATTTTGATTACAATAACCCAACTGATAATGGCTGGACAGTTGATAAAAGTACTTTGTCTAATCCAGTTACTCACATTGCTTTATCTGTTGGTAATTTAACAGAATTAGAAGGACCGTATACAGCAACTTTAACTTTTAAAGCGACTGATCCAGATATAGATCAGGATTTAGATGCAGGTTTAATTTTAAATAATCAAACTGAAATATTTTCATCAACTGTAGATGACGATTTAACCAATAACCAATCAGAGGATGACGTTAGAACTCCTAATATTGATTTGGTGATTAACAAAGATTTAGTTCAAGAAGGATTTTCTTTTGGGGTAACTCCAGGTGAAGTGTTAACTTATGACATTACTTTTAAAAATCAAGGAGTGGTCAGTGCTTGTGGAGTCAGGGTAACTGAGACATTACCAGATGAATTAGAAGTTGTAGATCCAATTCATAATTTTAATACTCTAGAATTAGTTGGTGGATCTGAAAATTCAGTTAAGCCTAAGGATCCAAACGGAATTGATATTGATGAAAATGTTTTTACAACCTTTAGTAACCTGGGAAATAATAAGTATCAATGGTTAATTGGAACAGATATAGGAGATGAAACTGATTATACGCAAGTTTGTTTACCGCCAGGTTCACAACAAACTTTTCAAATTTACGCTAGAGTAAAAGATGATGTAGAAGATGAAGCTTCAATCACAAACGTTGTTAGAATTGATGAAGACACTGATGCTGTTGAAGAAGTGATGGACAATAATGAAGCTTATGACACAACTGTAGTTTATAAAACTGATATCTTAGTTAAAAAAGAAGGAAAGGGTTGTGGTGAAGATGATATTTGTGGTAATAGAGATGACAATTATTCAGAAGTAAATCCAGGAGATATAGTTGAGTATGAAATTGAATACGGCAATATAGGAAGTATTGATGCAGAAAATGTGGTTATTGATGAAATTATTCCAGAAGGAACTTGTTATAAATTAGGAACAGTGGAGGCTAGTCAACCATCTTCAACAATTGTTACTTATTCAAATGATAATGGTGTAACATATAGTTATTCTCCAGTTGATAGTGGTGATGGAACTGATTGTATGATAACTAATTTTAAAGTTAATTTTAATTCTGCATTGCCTAGTCCTACTAATTTTATTGGAGAAGATGATGTCTTTATTGGAGATGTAAATCAGGTTGCAGTTGGGGATAAAGTTGAATTGGTTGTTACTGATCAGGAAAATTGGGTGAGGACTTTTGGAGGTGATGCTAATGATATGAGCAATAGTATAGCTGTAGATTCAGCAGGCAACATTTACACCACAGGATCTTTTAATGGAAAAGTAAATTTTGATAGCACAGGCGGCACAGATGAACATACTTCAAACGGAGAGAGTGATATTTTCATAACTAAATATAACGCCGACGGATCTTACGGCTGGACCAGAGCCTTTGGCGGAACAGGTAAGGGTGTTAGTCATGGAATTTCTATTGATTCATCAGATAACATTTACACCACAGGATATTTTAATGGAACAGTAAATTTTGATAGTACAGGCGGCATAGATGAACATACATCTAATTTTGGTACCGATATTTTCATAACTAAACATAACGCCGACGGATCTTACGGCTGGACCAGAAGCTTCGGTGGAATGAGTATTGATTCTGGCCATAGTATTTCTACCGATTCATCAGGTAGCATTTATATCACAGGATCCTTTGATGAAAGAATGGATTTTGATGGTACTGGTGGAATTGATAGACATACACTTAATGGTAGTATTGAAGTTTTCATAACTAAATATAACGCCGACGGATCTTACGGTTGGACCAGAACCTTTGATGGAATGAGCATTAATCTTAGTAGAGGAATTTCCACTGATTCATTAGGCAACATTTACACCACAGGATCTTTTAATGGAAAAGTAAATTTTGATAGTACTGGTGGTATAGATGCGTATACTTCAAACGGAGAGAATGATATTTTCATAACTAAATATAACGCCGACGGATCTTACGGCTGGACCAAAACCTTTGGTGAAACAAATAGTGATTCTGGTTATGGAATTTCTACTGATTCATCAGGCAACATTTACACCACAGGATCTTTTAATGGAAAAGTAAATTTTGATAGTACTGGTGGTATAGATGTGTATACTTCAAACGGAGAGAATGATATTTTCATAACTAAATATAACGCCGACGGATCTTACGGCTGGACCAAAACCTTTGGTGAAACAAATAGTGATTCTGGTTATGGAATTTCTACTGATTCATTAGGCAACATTTACACCACAGGATCTTTTAATGGAAAAGTAAATTTTGATAGCACAGGCGGCACAGATGAACATACTTCAAACGGAGATAGTGACGTTTTCATAACTAAACATAACGCCGACGGATCTTACGGCTGGACCAAAACCTTTGGTGAAACAAATAGTGATTCTGGTTATGGAATTTCTACTGATTCATCAGGCAACATTTACACCACAGGATCTTTTAATGGAAAAGTAAATTTTGATAGCACAGGCGGCACAGATGAACATACTTCAAACGGAGATAGTGACGTTTTCATAACTAAATATAACGCCGACGGTTCAAATGTAATAGTTAATGAAGGAGGTTATGATTCTTCAGGTTCCTATATTCAATTAATACAACCAGTTAACCCGACAAGTTACAATAAATTACAAGTAAGTCAAAAACTATCCAATCAAACAAATATCATCTACTCTTTATTGAAGACGAATGGTTCAGGAGTTTGTACAACAACCCCGATTTCAAATTATGAGAATATCTCATTAGAAGAAAAAAATTACATAGATATATCAAATATAGATGTAATAACTTATTCAGAAGTTTGTTTAAAAGCTGAATTAGAAACAACCAATTTAAAGGTAACTCCAACTTTAGAGGCATGGAGAGTAACTTACAATTCCAATGAAAAACCAAGTTTTAATTTTAAAGTTAAAGTGACAGATGAAAATATACACACAAGCACAATTGATAATACGGTGGTAATTTCAACTACAACTTCAGAAATAGATTATACAAATAATCAAGATGATAATACTTTAGTTGTTTTAAATGCAGATCTAATAATTACCAAAATAACTGATTTAGCATCAGGAAATATTGGAGATGAGGTGAATTATGTAATTGAAGTTTGTAATGATGGTCCACAATCAGTGGATGATTTTGAAGTGCAGGATACTATTCCAAATAGTTTGGATTTTATCTCGAGTGATCCAGTGTATTCAGCAAATTCTGATCGAATGTTTACATGGAACTTTGATTCTTTGAACTCAGGAGAATGTCAAATAATCAATGTTTTAACAGAAGTAAATAATACAGCTTTACCAAATGATAATTTAATTAATTCAGCTTGTGTAAGTTCCTCAACTAATGATCAAGATCAATCTAATAACTGCGATATAGCCACAACAATCATCGGAGACTACGCTAACATCTACATTAAAAAAGATGGGCCAAATTCAATTAGTTTAGGAGATGAAATGACTTATCAAATAGATTATGGAAACAATGGAAATGTAGATGCAGAAAATGCCTTTATTATTGAAACAATCCCAGAAAATACCTGTTTTCAAACAGATTCGATTTTAGGAATAGATAATTTATTAAGCTACAATGTCGATTACTCAAATGATGATGGTTCAACATTTAATTACACGCCAGTTGGAGATAATAATAGAATAGATTGTAATGTAACTAATTTCCAAATAACTTTCAATTCAGTTTTGAACATAGGATTTTCAGATTTATTTAACTTTAATGTTGTAGTAAATGATGATTATAATTTAGTAGTTAATGAAGCAGAAATTTATAATCAAATATCAATAACTACAACAACTCCAGAAACAAACTTAGTAGATAATCAAGATGACCATATTACACCAATAGGATTAGGTTTATTATCATCAATCAGTGGATATGTTTTTGAAGATGGCAACAGAAATGTAGAGATGGATGATGGCGAGTATTACATAGAAAATTCAACTCTGTATTTATCGGGATATGATATATTTGGTAATTTTTACTTACCTCCAGAATCATCTCATTACTATTCAGAAATAGCTCAAAATCTTTTAAATTTAGCAATTAGTGATGGGAAAATTGTTTCAGGATATACATTGGGAGATTTCTTAGCTAATGAAACAATTATTACTATTAATTCACAAAGCACAGATAATAATGGATATTATATTTTTTCTGGTTTAAATCCAGGGAATTATCTTGTAGCTCAAGTTCAACCAGAAAATTATCTTTCAACAGGTTCAACATCAATGGATGGACAGGGAGATCAACAAAATAATAGTTTAACTGAGAACCAAATTTTTGATATTGATTTGCCAGTTAATTATTTTTCTGAAAACAATAATTTTGGTGAAATTTTAGGAGCAATCGGAAGCCAGTTATTTTATGATAATGATCAGGATGGAGTTTATGAGTCAGATGATGGTGAAACAGGTGTATCAGGCGTGAGAGTGTCTCTATATAAAGATACAAATAACAATGGATTTTTTGATGATGAGGACCAGGTTTATTCAGTTGCAGTTACTGATGAGAATGGAGAATATTACTTTACAGATTTACCAGTTAATCAAACATATTTTGTAATACCTGACTCAGTTGATGGTTACGAATTTACTTTAGGTGCAGCCGGAGAAGATAATAATTCACAAATTTCAGATGGTTATATTGTAACTCTTACAGAAGAAGATTCAACAGATTATACGGCGGATTTTGGTTATTATAATCCTTTTTGCGGAGATGGTTTATTAGAAGAGCCTGAACAATGTGATGACGGAAATAATGTTGATAATGACGGTTGTAGTTCAACTTGTACAATAGAAGAAGAATTAACAACTCCAACAACTCCAACAACTCCAACAACTCCAACAACTCCAACAACTCCAACAACTCCAACAACTCCAACAACTCCAACAACTCCAACAACTCCAACAACTCCAACAACTCCAACAACTCCAACAACTCCAACAACTCCAACAGAACCAGAAGAAGAACATGATAGTGATAATAATGATAAAAAAGAAAAATACAAAAAACCAAAAGATATCACAATAGAAGTAATCTATGAAACAATCATTACTAAAGGAGGAATAAAAACAACGAAGCCAGATCACGTCTTAATAAATTGGAACGATCAAGCAGAAGACGAATCATCTTACGCAATCGATAGGAGAGTGAATGATGAAGAATTCGAAAAATTAGATAACTTAGATAAAAACACAGAATCATATATTGATAGAGATACAGAAGTGGGAAACACATATACCTATCAAGTTTACACTAAATATAAAGGAGAGAGAGGAGAAAGATCGAAAAAAGTTTCAGCCTACATAGGAGAAAGTCAACAAACAACCGTTACAACAATAGAAGAGGATAAAGATATAGATAATACAGAAAATAAAGATGAACTATCTTCAACAAAATCTTTTTTGCCAAGTGGAGCTAGTAAATCAAGTAGTAATACTTTAAATTCAAATGAAGATTCAATAAATGATCCAGTAGAAAAAGATAGAAAATTCATCTATGTAATTGGAGGATTACTTCTACTAATAATTTTAATAGTAGTTCTTTGGAGGCTTTGGTATCGCTACAACAACAAAAAAATTTTTGAATAAAGAGTCAGTTTTTAGAATTTAAAAGCTATAGAAGAGAATATGATAATTAGAGCTAAATGACAATTAAATTTAATTATGATAAAATTCTACTATAGATAAATAAAAATAAAATATGTCTAGGTTCGTAAAAAGAATTGTTATAATAGTGATCTATTTACTCATTGCTGGAGCGATTATTTTTTTGATTACTCGAAGGTATGTAGATGATCCAACTTGTTTTGATGAGAAAAAAAATCAAAAGGAGGAGGGTATTGATTGTGGTGGGCCTTGTGATAAATGTCCAGAAAAAATGATTATTAAAGAAATTAATATTGATGATTATTATGTAGTTTACGGAGGTAATGATTTATACGATGTGCTTATCGAGGTTAGTAATCCGAATGAGAGATATGGAGCGTCGGAGTTTGAATATAAGATTGATTTAAAAAATGAATTTGGTGAAATTATAGCTTCTCGTAAGGGAAATAGTTTTATATTACCGACTGAATCGAAATATTTAATTGAGATTGGTTTGAAAGTGGATGAGAATATTTCTTCAGCAAGTGTTCAAATTGGGGGAGAAGAGTGGAAAAATTTTGTTAATTTTGAGGTTCCAAAGGTAAAGATTCATAATCAAAAATTTGGATTAGTGGAGGGTGACACTTATTTTGCACAGGCATTTGGTTTGATGGTTAATGATAGTTCTTTTGACTTTAGAAGAATTGATATTAATATTGTTATAAAAGATTCTAGAGGTGTACCAATTGCAGTGGGTAAAACAGATAAGCGAACTGTTGATTCGGGAGGAGAATATGAATTTACTTGGAATTGGCCAGATGAATTTCCCGGAGGAAAGAATATGACAACAGTAGATATGCAGGCAGAGGTAAATGTATTTGATAATCAGAATTTTATGAAAAAGTATTCAGGAGAAAGTAGATTGCATGAATTAGGTCAGTAAAGTATGATTATAAGAAAAGCTGAAATAAAAGATATTGATGAAATTTTTAGTTTAGGAAATTCGGTCAGTGAATTCAAGGTTGATGATGATGTTGTTAATTTTTAGCCTAAAAATATTCTAGTTAACTCTATTAAAGACAATAATCCATTTTTTGTAGCTGAAAATGAAGGAGGTATTGTTGGGTTTATAATTGCAAATTATAACCTTTCTTTTAAAAAAGCAATTATTGAAAATATTTTTGTTAAGAATGATTATAGAAATTTAAAAATTGGACAAAAATTATTAAAAACTTTATTGAATGAGTTGATAGAAATAGGCTGTAAATATGTTTGTTCTTTTGTCGAGCTTGATAATGATAGTTTAATAAATTTTTTATATAGGGAATAAATTTAATAAAGGTATTGAATTTATCTGGTTAGATAAAATTTAGAAAATGATTTTAAAGAAAGTGAGAGAGATTGATAATTTGTGTAATATCATTATTTTTGATAAAATTTTAGTAGAGATGATGAATTAAAATAAAAACTTAAAATAAATTATGAAATTTTATAAAGAGACTATAGAATTCGAAAGTAAGATTCAAGTTGAGTTTGTGGATATAACTAATCAAGTTATAGAAATAATTGAGAAAAGTAGTATTCGTAATGGTCAAGTAACAATTTTTTCCCAACATACTACGTTAGGATTAATGATCAATCATAATGAAAAGATGTTGATGCAAGATTTGACGAATCTTCTTTATAAATTATCTCCAGTTGATCAGAAGTACGCACATGATCTATTTGAAATAAAAAAAGATAATAAAGGAGATGGTAGAAGCAACGGACATTCTCACTGTAAGGCAGTTCTATTAGGGTCAAGCGAGACTGTGCCAATTGCAAGAGGAAAAATGATACTTTCAGATGCTCAGAGTATTTTAGCAGTTGAATTGGATGGCTCTCGACAGCGAGATGTTGTTGTTCATATAATTGGTGAATAGAATTTTAATATTTTTTTAAAGAATAATTTACTTAAAAAGTAGTATGAAGAAAATTTTTGTAGTTCTGATTTTAATTTTAGTTTCTTTTTCGATTATGCACTATATGATGCGTAGTTCTCGTTCTGCTAATGAAATAGAAAAAACTTTTATAATTGAGAAAGGGGATGACTTAGTGACGGTGGGAAAAAAATTAGCTAAAGAAGATTTAGTAAATAGTAAATGGTTTTTTTACTATTATGCTTGGAAAGAAAAGTTGCGAGGAAAGATTATTGCAGGCGAATATCATATAATGCCAAATAGTAGTATTGCAGATATTGCATATAAAATTACAGAAGGTGAAGTAAAAATTAAACAAAAAGATGGTGTGAAAGTTACTTTTCCAGAAGGTTGGACTATTGAAAAGATAGTAAATAGATTAAATAAAAACAACTTACCTGGTGATGAATTTAGGGAGATAGCAAAAAATCCTTCAGCGGAGATTATGAATGAATTTACTTTTATTCCAGAAGGTAAGTCTTTAGAAGGTTTTCTTTTTCCTGATACTTATATTTTCACTGCTGATGCTACAGCGGAAAATATTATTATTAAAATGCTATCTAATTTCGATAAAAAAGTTTCTAGTGATATGCGAGATTATTTGGCTGCGGAGGAAAAATCTCTTTATGAAACTTTGATTTTTGCAAGTATTATTGAGGGTGAAGTTCCGAGTAACGCGGATAGAGGAATTGTTGCTGGAATTTTTAAGAATCGTTTAGATATTAATATGGCTTTGCAAAGTGATGCAACTATTGATTATATTAAAGGTGAGGCGGAAGTTAAGCATAATTTAGCTGATCTCGAGATTGATTCTCTCTATAATACCTATATGCATCCTGGATTACCACCTGGACCTATTAATAATCCTTCATTAGCTTCGATTAAAGCGGCGATTAATCCTGCCGAGACTGACTATATGTATTTTCTGAATAATGCTGAAACTGGCGAGACTGTTTTTTCTAAGACTTTTGATGAGCATATAGGAAGTAAGGGTGAGAATGGATTGTAAAAATATTTGTAGATTTTTTAATGTAGACAGTGAGTTTTTCTCTCACTGTCTTTTTTTATTTAATATTTTTTGATAAGTTTTTTTGCTAAAATTTGGTGGTTTTTCGTAGTAAATTTAGAGGTTCTTTTCTTAGGAAAAAATAAATACGCTTAGAATTTTATAAATTTAATTTCAGATAACATAGTTTCTTGAAATGTAATTATTTTTTGATTTTCAAATAATTTTAATTTTTGCTATAATTTAGGTGAGATATTTTAAATAAATAATAAAAATATATGAAAATAAAAATTGCAATAAATGGTTTTGGAAGAATTGGGCGAGCAGCTTTTAAGATTTTATCTGAGAAAGAAAATTGTGAAGTGGTGGCGATTAATGATTTAACTGATAATAAAACTTTATCTTATTTATTAAAGCATGATAGTGTTTTTAGAACTTATGATAAAGATGTTTCATATTCTGAAAATTCAATTTCTGTCGATGGAAAAGAATATCCTGTTTTCGCTAATCCTAATCCAGCTGAACTGCCTTGGGGCGAATACGATGTTGATGTAGTTTTGGAGTGTACCGGATTTTTTGTTAAAGATGGTGCCGCTTATGCACATATTGATGCCGGAGCTAAACGAGTAGTTTTGAGTGCACCGGACAAAGGTGAAAGTGATGTTGAGACATTTGTGTTGGGCGTTCGAAAGCCAGATGAAAAATCTCCCAAAGTTATTTCAAATGCTTCTTGCACAACTAACTGTATTGCTCCAGTTATGGAAGTTATTAATAATAAATTTGGTGTGGAAAAATCTTTGATGACGACGATTCATTCATATACTTCAACACAAAAGTTGCAAGATTCTCCTGCGAAGGATTTACGAAAAGGTCGAGCAGCGGCTCAAAATATGATTCCAACTACAACTGGTGCGGCAATTGCGACGACTAAAGTTATTCCTGATTTAGTAGGTAAGTTTGATGGGATGTCCGTGCGTGTTCCAACGATTGATGTTTCTTTCGCAGATATTACTTTTGTTTTGAAAACGGATGTTACGGTTGAGGAAGTTAATAATTCTTTGATTGAAGCGGCTGCTGGTGATTTTAAGGGAATTATTGGTGTTACGGATGAGCCGTTGGTTTCTAGTGATTTTATTGGTGATGAGCGTTCTGCGATTGTGGATTTGCCGTTTACTGCTGTGGTGGGTGGTAATTTGGTGAAGGTGGTGGCTTGGTATGATAATGAATGGGGGTATGCGAATAGGTTGGTTGATATGGGAATCGAGGTTGGGAAGATTGTTGGGTTGGAGGGGTAATAAAAATTGGTGTTGCTAAAAGATATTTTGTGTGATAGTCTTTTGTGAATGGTTAATTTTTAAAGAATTTACTTATGAAAAAGATATTTTTAGTTTTGTTTGGAATTTTAGTTTTTAGTGGTTGTGGAAAACCAGATTTAGGATATGACTATGATTATGTCACTAAATTTGATGGCGTTTATTATAAAGAAATGAAAATAGATGAGGTAGATTCTGCAACTTTTCAAGCTTTAGGCGGTTTTTATGCAAAAGATAAAAACAATGTATATGATCATGGTCATAAATTGGAAGGAATTGATCCTGAAAGTTTTCAAGTTTTAGATGACAATTCTTATTTTAAAGATAAAAATAATGTTTTTTATTATAATGATACACCAGAAGAGCCTGTTAAATTAGAAAATGCAGATCCTGAAACATTTGAAGTTTTAGATGGGTATGAATTTTATTCTAGGGATAAGAAACACTGTTATAAGGATGGAGAGATAGTTGATAATTCTGAATGTGATGTTGTTAGTTTGTATTATAATATCTACATAAAGGAAATTTTATATGGTGCAGTTTCTTCTAAAGAAGATAAAGATTTATTAGCAATTAATAATAAATTTGTCACAGATAATTTTATACAGAACTACAATAGTGAATTGTATCATGATCCTATTTTGTGTGCTCAAGATTATCCAAGTGAGTATAAAGATGTGAATGTAAAATTTTTAGTTCAGGATGAAAATTCAGCAAAAGTCATCGTTAAAGTTAATGAAAAATGGGCAGATATAAATATTGATTTAATTAAGGCGGGGCATAGTTGGAAAATTGATAAAATTATTTGTTCTGAATAGAATTAAGTAAAAAATCACTTTATTATTTTAGAGTGGTTTTTTATTTTTCCCAAAAATCACTTTGCAAAAAAGCATAAGAGTTCTATAATAGATAAGAGAGAAGAAAACTTTTTAGGTTAAAAATTTAGGACAAAAGATTTTTTGTCCCTACAAAAATAAAAACAAAAAATATGCATGACATCATAATAAAAAACGGAACAATAATCGACGGAAGCGGCGAACCGATGTACGAAGCAGATGTCGCAATCAACAACGGAGTAATAACCGAAATCAATGACTTATCCCAAGATGACGCCAAAGAAATAATCGACGCCAAAGGACTTTACGTTTCACCAGGATTCATCGATATCTCAAACCGCTCAGACATGTGCTGGCAACTATTCATCGATCCAACAATGGAATGCCTATTACACCAAGGAATCACCACAATCATCGGAGGAAATGTCGGTTCTTCACTAGCACCAATTTACAATAAAGACATGTTACTTTCCGCACAAAAATGGATAGATGTGCAAAAAATAAATGTAAATTGGCAGTCGATGGAGAATTTTTTAGATGTAGTAGAATCTTACAATCTATCAGTTAACTTCGGAACTTTAGTAGGACACAGCACATTACGACGAGGTTTAATTGGAGATGATTATCGTGGGTTGTCCAAAACAGAAATGCAGTCTTTGAAAAAACACATTACAGAAAGTTTAAAACAAGGAGCTTTAGGAGTGTCTTCAGGATTAGCTTATGTTCACGGACGATCAATTTCAGAAGAAGAATTATTAGAAGTTGGAAAATTAGTTAAAAAAAATAATGCTTTGCACATAATTAATACTCGTTACGAAAGAGATAAATTTGTTGAAGCTGTTAAAGAAATCATTCAAGTCGCTAGTCAATCAGAGGCACGAACACACATCAGTCATTTAAAAGTTATTGATAAAAAAAATTGGGCGAGCATGGCAAAAGCTTTAGAAATGATTGACATGGTTAATGACAGAGGTATTGATTTATCATTTGATTTTTATCCTTATACATATACAGGTTCAGTTTTGTATAGATTTTTACCACTTTGGGCTACAGAAGGAGGAAAAAAAGTAATGTTAAGTCGTTTAAAAAATAAAGAACTCTATCATCAAATTGCCAAAGAAATGGATAAACAAGAAATAGATCTTTCTTCTGCTAGAGTTTTCAATGAATCTTACGGAATGGAATTTCGTCATAAAACTTTAGGTGATTTAGCTAAGTCTCACGAAAAATCTGTTTCTGAAATGGTGTTAGATATTCTATTAGCTTATGAAGGGCGATCAATGATTTTATTTAAATGTTTAAGTGAAGAAAATATCATTCGGGCAATGGAAGATGAAAATTCAATTATTACTTCAAATGGATCAGCTCATCCAAAGGAAGGTTCTGATTGTAGCCATGTAATTCATCCACGATCATACGGAGCTTTTCCACGAGCATTAGGTTTATACACCAGAGAAAAAGAAATAATTAATTGGGAACAAACTATTCATAAATCAACTGGTAAGGTGGCAGAAAAATTAAACTTAAAAAAACGTGGTTTAATTAAGGATGGTTATTTTGCAGATGTGGTTATTTTTAATCCAGAAACTATTATTGATAAGGCAACCATTAATAATCCTATGGTCTATGCAGAAGGGGTTAAGTATGTTTTTGTTAATGGTGAAATGGTTATTCAAAATGAAAAATTTAGAGAGGTTTATTCAGGAAAAGTTTTGAGAAGAAAATAATTAATTGAGAGTTGTAAAATAATTTTTAATTTACAAATCTTAAAATAATACAATTTGTCATTGTGAGGAATGATCATGATAAGCAATGTAGCAACTAAATTTATTTATCGTTAAGGAGTTATTCAGTCAGTTAATTACAAATTACGAGTCGTAAATTGCTGGTTTGTACTTGCTATATATTATTTTTGTGATTATAATAAATTAGTTAGTGATCCTGAATATTTCAGGAACTTTTTTGATGATATTTTTAAATTACTTCTGAATAAATCAATTAATCTTATGGATGTAAAATGGTTTAAAGGAAAAAGAATTACAGTCTTTGGAGTAGGGCTATTAGGAGGTGGTATAGGAACCATTCGTTTTTTAGTTGAAAATGGAGCTCGAGTTATTGCTACAGACATAAAAAGCAAAAAAGAACTGGCGCCTGCCTTAGAACAATTGAAAGATTTAAAAAATGTTGAGTATGTTTTAGGTCAGCACCGAAGAGAAGATTTTACAAAAGTTGATATGATTGTTAAAACCCCACCAGTACCTTGGACTAATAAACATATTAAATTAGCTTTAGAGAAAAAAATTCCAGTCGAAGTGGATTCTAGTTTATTTTTTAAATTATGTAAAAATCCTATTATTGGTATTACAGGAACTAAAGGTAAGACAACAACTTCGCATCTTATTTATCACATTCTAAAAAAGGCTGGAAAGAATCCGGTTCAGGTGGGCATTGGTCAGACACCAGTTTTAAATCGATTGAATTTATTAAAAAAGAATTCAGTCGTTGTTTTTGAATTGTCTAGTTGGCGATTATCTGCTTTAGCAAATGCTAAAATAAGTCCACACATTGCTGTTTTTACAAATCTCTTTCCAGATCATATGAATTACTATAAGACGATGGAGACATATCTAAATGATAAAAAAAATATTTTAATTCATCAAAAACCAAAAGATTGGTTTGTGTGTAATTGTGATGATAAAGTTATTGGTCATCTTTGTAATGAGGCACTTGGTAATGTTATGGCTGTTTCTATGAATGAAAAAACAGAAGGTAGAAGTGTTTTTTGTAGAGATGGTAAAATTTATTTAAATGACGGAATAGATGCTAAAGAATTAATAAATGTAAAAGATTTGTCTTTGAGAGGAACTCATAATATTACTAACATTATGTTAGCTGTTGGAGCATGTTTTAATTATGGTGTTAATACTAAAAATATTAAGTTGGGAATCAAATCTTTTCGTCCAATTTCTCATCGTTTAGAGTTTATAATTAAGAAAGATGGAATTAAATATTATAATGACACAACAGCAACTAATCCACAGTCAGCTCTGGCTTCTATTAATGCTTTTGATGAACCGATTATTTTAATTGCGGGCGGGAGTGACAAAAAACTTCCATATAAAGAATTCGCAGAAGCAATTTCTGAAAAAGTTAAAGGAGTTGTTTTTATTAAAGGAGGGGCAACAGATAAAATTATAATGCATATTAAAAAATACTTAACAGAGAAAGGTTGTTGTGATTGCAAAAAACATTTTGAAGTTGTTGATTCAATGGACAAGGCGGTTGAATTGGCTTCACGGAGCGCTGATGAGGGAGATGTGGTGTTGTTGTCTCCTGGTGCGGCAAGCTTTGGTGTTTTTTCAAATGAATTTGATCGAGGGAATAAGTTTAAATATGCGGTTAAGAATTTGTAGGAAAGTATTTTAGTTTACTTTTTCAATTTATGATACCATGTCATTGAATAGAGGGACTTCTAAGGTATCTTAAAATTCTTTTCTTGACATAAATCAATTTTTTGATTATTCTATAAAGTACATGCAATAAATAACTTGACGGAAGCTCATTATCCGTTCGTTTTAATTTATTTTTTTATATAGTTTTTATGTTAGTAATACGTTTCAATCGAGTAGGGCGACACAATCGAGCACAATATCGAATCGTTGTTCAAGAAAAATCAAAAGCTCCAGGTGGGCGACATATTGCAATGGTGGGTAGTTATGATCCACATAGTAAAAATGTAGTTTTGAAAGAAGATCAAATTAAAGATTGGATTTCTAAAGGTGCAAAACCATCTGATTCAGTTCACAATTTATTAGTTTCAAATAAGGTTATTAATGAAGCTAAAAAAGCAGTAAAATTACCTACAAAAAAAGTTGAAGAAAAAGAAGCTGAAAAGGCTGAAGAAGGTAAAAAAGAAGTAAAAGAAGTAAAAGAAGAAAAAGCTGAAGGAGAGAATAAAGAAAAAAAATAAATCTGATTGAATCAGATGAAAAAATTTGACAGTTTATCGGATTTGATATAGAATTTAGAAATTGATAAAGAAATATTTTTCCGCAGAAACGAGGCATTAAATAAGACCTTGTGAGGATCTAAATAAGTCTCGAACTTTTTAAGAGATTCTGCGGTTTAGAAATGAACGCAGAATTTTTTATTTTCAATAATTTTATTTATAGCCTAAATACAAAGTTATGCTTACAAGACAACAAAAAGAGGAAATCGTTGAAAAATTATCAGAAGAAGTAAAAAATTCACCTTCTTGTGTTTTTGCTGATTTCAAAGGTTTTGGTGCTAATGACATGGTGACCTTAAAAAGAGAATTAAGAAATGCAGATTCGACTTTTCAAATTGTTAAGAAGAAATTACTTTCGATTGCATTGAAAAATAATAATATCGATTTAGATCCAAAAAGTATTGAAGGTCAGATTGCAATCAGTGTTTCTGGAGATGAGGTTACTTCAGCAAAAGTTATTCACGAGACTTCTAAAGGGAATGAAAATATTAAAATTGTTGGTGGAATTTTAGACGGAGAAATTATCAGTAAAGAGGAGGTTGAGAAACTTGCTAAATTACCATCTACTGATGAGTTGCGAGCTAGATTAGTTGGTCAAATGCAGGCACCAATAAGTGGTTTCGTAAATACATTAGCTGGAGTGCCAAGGTCATTTGTTCAAGTTTTGAAAGCTGTGGCTGATAATAAAGAAGCGTAAATTTTTTAAGTTATATTTTTTAATAAATAATAATTAATTAGTCAATTATATGACAGAAGAAAAAAAGACAGAGGAAACTACTGAAGAAGACAAAAAAGAAGTAGAAGTTCCTAAAAAATTCAAAAAAATTGTTGAAGAGATTGAACAAATGAGTGTTCTAGATCTTTCAGAACTTGTTTCTATTCTTGAAGATAAGTTTGGTGTTAGTGCTGCTGCTCCTGTAGCTATGGCTATGCCAGGTGCTGTTGGTGAAGAAACTGCTGAGGAAAAATCTAGCTTTGATGTTGAACTTACATCTATAGGTGATTCAAAGATTAATGTAATTAAAGCTGTTAAAGAAGTTACTGGTCTAGGATTAAAAGAGGCTAAAGATATTGTAGACGGAGCTCCTAAAGTTATTAAAGAGGGAGTTGCTACTACTGAAGCTGAAGAATTGAAAGGTAAACTTGAAGAAGCTGGAGCTACTGTTACTCTTAAATAATTTATTTCATAGATTATTTAGTTTGTATGCACATAAAAAGTCGTCTGATTATTTCGGACGGCTTTTTTGTTTTATAGATTTTGTAGAAACGTTGCATTGCAACGTTTCTACAAAATCCGTGCGGCGAGCACTTTATTTTCTTTTTGATATCTTTAAGAAATGTTATAGTATATGTAGTAAACTTAAAATATATTTTTTAAATTTTAAAATAAAATTATGATGAATCTTGAAAATAAAAAAATTATTATCACTGGTGCAGCAGCGGGGATTGGTAGGGCTACGGCGGTGAAGTGTGTTGAATATGGTGCAACTGTTTTGGCTATTGATATTAATGAAGATGGCCTGAATAAATTGCGAGATGAGTTTGGGGATGATAAGATTCAGATTTTTAATTTTGATATTTCAAATTTAGATGAAATTAAGAATTTTTTTGATCAAATTAGAAAAGATAATGTTGAGATTTATGGTCTCGTAAATAACGCAGGTATTTATTTGGGGAAATCTGTTTTGGAATATAGTGATGTAGATATTGAAAAAGTAATGGCGGTAAATTTGATAGCACCAATTTATTTTTCTAAGGAATTTGCTCGGGAAAAAATAAGTGAAAAAAACAGGGTGTGATTGTAAATATTGCGTCTGTTTCGGGTGAAGCAGGAACGTCGGAATCGGTTTATGGTGCGACTAAAGCGGGAGTGATTGGTTTGACGAAAAGTAATGCGATTGATTTTTCTCCTTATGTTCGGATTAATGCGGTTGCTCCGGGAACGACAAAGACTGCTTTGATGGATTGTATGTCAGAGGAGCGAATTAAGATTCATGAAGATAGGGAATTGATTGAGGGTTGTACTCAACCTGATGATATTGCGAATGCGGTTTTGTTTTTGCTGTCGGATGATTCGAAACATTGTGCAGGGATGACTTTGGATGTTAATAATGGGTATTATTTGAGGTAAATAATTATTCTTCGAATTTCACAAATAAGAAATTATCAATGATCTGATTCGTTTTTGAATAACCAGAATCTTTTCTCATTTCTAGTACACATTCGACATAGCTATTTTTAATGTTAATTGGAAGTTTTCCTGAAATTTTAATTTAGGATTACTAGAGTAAATCATTTGTAATTTTATATGTTCGTTTAATTTATTTAAAACATTATCACTTGCTCATAGCCACGCCATCGAATAGGCTTCATATATCTTATTTTTATTTGGTTCGTTCGTTGGTTGCCCCTCTATAAATATCATCATCGCTTTACTTAATTTTTCATAAGCATGTCTTTTTTTCATTAGAATTTGGGACTTGTCAGAAAATTCAGATTTTACCTCTTCAACTTTTTCTGTAATTTTTTCTATATCTTCTTGAGTTGCTAGATTTTTACCTTTTTCATTAAGATAGCTAATGATATATAAAACAGTTGCATTTATTAGTGTATAGAGTATTATTTCTAATAACATATTTTTAAAAGTTAATTTATTATAGCTATTTAAATATTAGCATTTAAAAAATATTCAATCAATTTCATCATTGCCACCACTCCAAAAACTGCGTATAATATTAAATAGAATAAAAGAAACATTTTAAAATTATCGCAATTATGAAAATCGGAATAAATGCCAGTTTTTTACGTAAGCCAGCCACAGGAATAGGGCAAGTTACCACACATTTTTTAAACGAGTTAATTAAACAAATCAAAGAAGAAAAAAAGTACAAGAACTATAAGTTCGTACTTTATTTAGAGGAGGATATAGAATTAGATTTACCAAAGAATTTTGAAAAAAAAGTTTTCTTACCGTTTTATAAAAGAGACGATTTATTTCGAAAAATATTATGGGAAAAATTTAGCTTACCTTACCAAGCACATAAAGACGGATGTAGTATACTTTTCAGTCTATATCAATCAGCAACGATAATAAAATATGTTTGCATGAAACACATCGCTTTAGTGCATGATATAATCCCAAGAATATTTCCAGAATACTTAAATAATTTCCGCAAAAGATTTTATCAGTCTCAAGTGGAAAAAGCTATTTATGGTGCTCATATTATTATAACAGTTTCGGAATATAGTAAAAAAGATTTGATTGAAAAAATGAATGTTAAACCCGGAAAGATTTTTTCAAATTATATTTCTATAGATTCTTTATATTCAAAAGAGGTTACTCAAAATGATTCAGAACGAGTGATGAAAAAATATAATTTAGAATCAGGATATATTTATTCAGGTGGAGGATTAGAAGTTAGAAAAAATACAGATGGAACTTTGCGGGCTTATAAAAAATTAGTTGATCGAAATATTAGTGTTCCTCCTTTAGTTATTTCAGGAAAATTAATGCCGCAATTAGCACCGTTAATTGTTGATGTTGAAAAGCTGATTAAAGAGTTGGAACTTGAAGATAAAGTAAAGTTACTCGGTTATGTTGATCAAAAAGATTTACCAGCGTTGTATAAGAATGCCTCTATGTTTGTGTTTCCTTCACATTATGAAGGATTCGGAATGCCTGTACTTGAAGCAATGCAAATCGGAACTCCAGTAGTAACAGTAAAAACTTCTAGCTTAGAAGAAGTTGGTGGTGATTCAGTTTTATATTCAGATGATGAATCGGATGAAGATTTAGCAAGTAAAATGGAGGAACTATTAGAAGGTGAGGATTTGCGAAATGATTTAGTTATTAAAGCTAAAGAGAAGGCTAATAAATTTTCTTGGGATAAATTTGTAAAAAAGTTTTTCGAAATTGTAGAGGATAAATAATTTATTTTTAATAATATAATTTTATTAAAAAATTTCAAATATTGTCATCTCGAGCTTAGTGATAGCGAAGTCGAGAGCTGAGGTGAATGTCGTAGACAGGGAATTTCCCCTGAGGGATCTGAAAACTTTGTAATTTTCTATGAACTTTGATATTTCTCCATTCCAGCTGAAATGACATAGGGTAGGTTTTTTAAGACGTCTAATTAAAACTTAAGTAAGTCATTTTTAATTTTAGTAATCATGGAGAAAAAAATTTTAATAATTTCAAATGCTGTATTTATTTTAACTTTGATTATTTTATCAAATTTAAATATTTTACCTTTTGAAAACTTTTTGTCTTTTGGATTATTTTCATTTTTGCTTCTCTGTTTAGCTTTTTATCGATTAAGAACAACTTTTTTATTTTTTATTGGAACTCTTGTTTTGGAAAATATTAATTTAGTTCCAATTGAATTAGGGATAAATATTCGACCATATCAACTTTTAGGAGGAATAATATTTTCTGTAATTTTATTAAAATTAATTTTTAATAAATTAGAAATTAAATTACCAAAATTTTATTGGAAAGATGGTTTAATTTTAACTTTTATTTTGGCAGGATTTTTTAGCTCTATTTTTGCAGAAAATCAAATATTGTCTCTAAAACAATCAATAATTATAGCTTCTTTTGGAATATTATATTTTTTAGTCAGAATTTTTATAAAAGATTTTAATGATTTAAAGAAAACAATTCCATTTTTTCTAAGTTCTTCGTTTATAGTTGTGCTGTATGGAATTTGGCAAAATTGGCAATTTATGCGAGGCGGTAATCATTTCGAAGTGATGGCGGGTCGTTCGAATGCAACTTTTTCTGAGCCAGATTGGTTAGGGATGTTTTTAGTTTTTTTGACTGCCATTTTGTTAATCACAACTTTTAAAAATAATAAATCCATAAAAAACTTTTTTAAGCAGAAAGAAAGTTTATTTAATTTTTCTTTTTTAATTTCGAATTTCGTTTTGCTAATTTTAACAGTAGCTAGGAGTGCATGGTTGGGTGCAGGGATTGTTATTGCTAGTTTTTCATTATTAACTTTATTAAATTCGAATAGTGGTTGGAAAATATTATATAAAAATTTAAATTATAAAAAGTTTTTTTCGCAAAGTCTAATTATTTTTTCAGCAGGAATTATTTCAATTGGGTTAGTTTATTTTTTAAATTTAACTAATTTTGAATTGGGAAATAGGATTCAAAGTACAAGTTCAGGAAAACAGGAAATTACAATTTCTTGTATTTTAATGTTTAGCATGGAACAAAATGATTTTTTGAATTCTCCAGTGAAAGAAATTAAAAATGTTGAAGAATTAAAAAAATATAATTGTCGGCATATTAATTTAGAGGAAATTGAAAGGGAAGAATTGAAGGGAAATTTAGTAACTAGGATTTATCGTAATGATCCGAATGTTGATGCGAGATCGGAAGTTTATAAAAAGTCTTGGACAGAAATTAAAAACAACTGGTTTTTTGGAATTGGCTGGGGTAATATTGGAGACATTTTGGGAACAGATGAAAGTGGAACACCTTTAAATTCGAGTAATATTTTTCTTGAAGTTTGGTTGGGTTCTGGTATTTTAGGAATAGTATCTTTTATTACTTTGTTTGTTAATATTCTTTGGCAAGGTTTAATTTATTTTTTAAAAAAAGAAAACTTTAAAAATAAATCATGGGGATTATTTTTAATCTTAGGTATTGTGGCAATCTTAATTCCAAATATGTTTAATGCGGGAATCATGTTGGGATTTCTATGGTTATTTTTCGGAGTAAGTGGATTGAATACAAAGTCTTAATTTTTGATTTTATTTTATGCAACGTTTTATTTTTTTAAAAATGGTATAATAAAATCATAAAGTTTTAAAAATAAAATGAATAAAAAATATTTAGTTATAATTTTTTTAATTATTACGATCTTTTCGCTAGGTGGTTTTTTTGTGCATGCATTTATAAATAAAGAAAAGTTAGAGGAAGTAACGGAAAATCAGGAAACTGAGATTGATGATGAAAACAGCGAAGAACAAACAGTTTACGAAAATCAGTCATCGAATGTTAGAATTGGTGAAATAAGTGAGTCTGAATATTTGAAAAATATTCAAAGTGAAAAAAAAGATATTACTAAAATAGAAAATACAGAAGATCCTAAAATTGCTAAAAAATATAAACCTTTTGATTTTGTAGTAATTGCTGATTCAGAAAGTTATAAAGCTACTGGCGGTCATGAGGAAAAATTTGAAAGTGTGTTAGCGAAGGCAACTTCATATAAACCAGACTTCGCTGTTTTTTCAGGAGACATTGTTATACAAAGTGGTCCAGATGTAGCTAGAATTAAGAATATTAAAAATTTAATTGAAAGGCATTTTGAAAAATACTATATTGCTTTTGGTAAGCATGATGTTGAATGTGGAGCGTCATGTGTTGATGTTTGGGAGTCTGTATTTTTTAATAAAAAATATAAATTAGGTGAGACACGTAAGTTATATCATTCGTTTGATTATGAAAATACACATTTTGTTTTACTTTCTTCAGATTATCCAATTAAACATGCAGTTGATGATGAACAATTAGCATGGTTAAATACTGATTTAAAAAATAATGATAAATCAAATGTTATTGTTGTTGTGCACGTTCCCCCAGTCACTTTTTTTAAAGAGTCAGCTAAGGAAAATCATGATATGACATATAATGTTGTGCAAAGGGATAAGCTACTTGCTATTTTAAATAAATATAAAGTTGATTTGGTTATTTCAGGTCATGAGCATGTTTTTGATCATAAAGTTGTGGATGGGATTGATTATGTTTTGGCGGGTGCTGTTGGTAAGAGTAAGAGATATAAAGATTCTATTTGGAAAGATAGTTTTTTGTATATTACTGTTTCTGGAAATAGGATTGTTTTAAAATCTTTTGGTTTGGATGGGGAATTGATTCGGGAGATCAGGGTTAAGTAGATTCTTCTTGATTTTTTATAGCTCGCATGATAAACTTATTTATCGGGTAAGAATTTGCTCGTAATATTTTTTTAGACATTTGATTGAATATATTAAAAAGAGCTTAAATTATTTTAAAAAAGTAGTTTTAGTTCTTTTTGAAATAGGCAGTTTATATTTTTCTTTAAAATTAAAGAAATAATATTTTTTAAAAAGAATGTGCTAATTGTAAAAAATTACAAAAAAGGAGAAGCTATGTCTGATGTAAAAAAGTGGCTCTTTAACATCTTTGGGCAACTAAATTTAAGAAAATTGTCATCGGAAGAACACAAAATAATAATCTTTTACAAAAACGTTCAACATTTCTAATCCCAAAATGATTCCTTTTAATTCTTTCAAAATGATTATGAATTCCTTCAGTATAAGCATTAGTTGTTTTAGATAAATAATAATTTAATATTTCATCAAACCATCTTGTTAATGTATTAGCCAAATCTTTCATATATTTTGATTCTGAAGTTTTACAAAGACTGATGACATATTTTAATTGTTTTTGAGCTTCTTTTCTGTTATTTTTCCAATATACTTTTCTGAGTTGATGAATTATTTTCCAACTTTGTTTTAACTTAGGAACTTTAACAAAAACTTTTTCTAATTTATTAAATTCTTCAATTGTTAATTTGTGTGTAGGTATCATCAGTAATTTATTTATTTTATAAGATTCATTGTTGATGTCTTGAAAAACTTTCTTTTGTTCTTTTAATAAAAAGACAGCCCACTGAATTATATGAAAATGATCAATCACAATAACCGCATTAGGAAAACATTCTTTAATAATAGCTGGAAAAAAAGAGTCCATATCAATACATACTTCTTTAACTGCTAATCTAAATTTTAAATCAATTTTTAATAATTCTTTCAGCAATTCTTTTTGTGATAAATTTGGTAGAACACCTATCACCTCATTATCAATTAAATTAGTAATGTTAAAAACTTGTTTTCTTTTGCTAACTCCTTTGCCATCCATTCCAATTCTTTGAATAGATTTATCCCAAATTAATGAAGTATTTACCATTTCATCAATCATTCTCAGAGCCGACATAATGCTTATCTGTCTAGATCTAGCTAGTCCGCTATATGTGGTTTCTCTTAATTCTATGACAGAGTTTTTTTAAAAGCTGTGCTCATTTGTTGCCCTTTTTTAACTTGAGGTAAAGATTCCCAAAGTTTCTTTTTATGTTTAGAAAAATAAAATCTTCTTTGAGTAATAGCTATAAAAACTTTTTTATTTTCAAACATAGAATGAGCAATTATTCTATTTCTTTTTTGATTAATTTTTTTACTTACCTCATTTTTTAATTTAAATGAATTCTTTTGTAAATGACAATGTAAAATTATTTTATCATTTTTTTCTTCAAATTTATCTAAAATATATCCTTCTAAATTGAATATTTTTTTAATCTCTTTTTTTTGCATTTTTAAAATATTAAATTATTAAAATAACTTAATATTTAAGCATAGAATTTAACAAATTTCAATACTTAGCTTTGCCCAAAGATGTTAAAGAGCCAAAAAAGTGTGCTGAATGTGGGTCTGATGTTCAGAATGATGAGGCACGGGAGGTTGAAGGAAGAATTTTGTGTATAAAATGCTGGTGCAAACGTACTGGCTTAAAAGAAAAAGACCTTGAATTGAATGATTAATGAATTTGTTGCGAGGGGGTATTCCATAGGTATTACCTCCCTAATTTTTTTTAATTCATACTTTTTAAATTTTCTCTAATCTCAAAAAGCCCGTGCGGCGAGCACTTCTTTAACCAAATTAAAAATAGAAAACTTCAAACCTCTTGTAAAACACAGGATTTCAGGTATACTTGATAAATATGAAAAACATTAGAAATTTTTGCATTATTGCACACATTGATCACGGTAAGTCAACTTTGTCTGACCGTCTTTTGGAAGTTACAGGAACAGTGGAAAAAAGAGATATGAAAGAACAATTACTGGATCAAATGGATTTAGAACGAGAGCGGGGAATTACGATTAAGCTTCAGCCGGTGCAGATGCATTATAAATTTGAAGATACTGATTATACTTTAAACTTAATTGATACTCCGGGACATGTTGATTTTGCTTATGAGGTATCTCGTTCCTTAGCTGCAGTTGAGGGAGCAGTACTTTTAGTGGATGCAACTCAAGGAGTTCAGGCACAAACACTTTCAAATCTTTATTTTGCAATTGAGCAGGGTCTGGAAATTATTCCAGTTTTGAATAAGATTGATTTGCCGAATGCTGATGTCGATAAAGTTAAGCGAGAGGTTATTCATGTTTTAGGCTGCGATGAGAGTGACATTTTAACTGCTTCAGGAAAAACCGGAGAAGGCGTTCAGGATATTTTAAAAAATGTTATTGAAAAAGTGCCAAGTCCAAAAGGTGATCCAGAAGGAAAATTGAGAGCTTTGATTTTTGATAGTGTTTATGATTCTTACAAAGGTGTTTTAGCTTACGTTCGAATCTTTGATGGAGAAATTAAAAAGACAGATGATATTCACATGAAGATTACTTTAAAAGATAGTAATGTGGTGGAGCTTGGTCATTTTTTTCCTCAATATGAATCTTGTGATATTTTAAAAGCTGGTGATATCGGTTATATTGCAACAGGATTTAAAAGTGTTTCGGAATGCCGAGTTGGTGATACAGTTACTATAAAAAATGTTTCCAGTAAACAGACTTACGACGATGTTGAATCTTTGCCAGGATATAAAGAAGTTAAGCCAATGGTTTATGCGAGTTTTTATCCTCAGGAGGGAAATGAGTATAATGCAATGCGGGATGCTTTAGATAAACTAACTTTGAATGATGGTGCTTTTCGATTTGAGCCAGAAAGTAATAGAGCTTTAGGTAGAGGTTTTCGATGTGGTTTTTTAGGTCTTCTTCATTTAGAAATTATTCAAGCTCGATTGGATCGTGAATTTAATTTTTCTCCGACTATAACAACTCCGAGCGTTATCTATAAACTAAAAACAAAAGATGCTGATGAGATGATAAATATTTATTCTCCAACGGAGTTACCTGATCCTTCAATTATCGAACATATTGAAGAACCCTACGTTAATTTAGAAATTATTACTCCGGCGGAATATTTAGGTAGTGTGATGGAATTGATGGGGATGATGCGAGTGGAATATAAAAATACAAATTATATTGATGATGACCGAGTTCAATTGACTTTTGATGCACCGTTGATGGATGTGATTGTTGATTTTTATGATCAGTTGAAAAGCGTTTCTTCTGGGTATGCTTCAATGAATTATGAAATTTTTGGTTATAGACAAAGTGATTTGGTTAAATTGGATATTTTAGTGGCTGGGGATGTGATTGATGCTTTTTCAAGAATAGTTCCTAAGGATAAAGCTTATCATGAAGGTAAGGCTACTGTGGATAAGTTGAAAGATGTTATTCCTCGGCAGAACTTTGCGGTGGCGATTCAAGCGGCAATTGGGGCTAAAGTTGTTGCTAGGACGACGATTAGTGCTTTTCGGAAGGATGTTACGGCTGGTCTTTATGGTGGTGATATTACTCGAAAAAGAAAACTTTTGGAGAAACAAAAAAAAGGTAAGAAAAGAATGGCACAAAGTGGTAAAGTTGATATTCCGCCCGAGGCTTTTTTGAAGGTTTTAAGGAAGTAGTTTAATTGAAAGTCATAAAGTTTATAAAGTGTTTTTTAAAGTCCAACCTTCGGATGTCCGAAGGTTGGACTTTTGTATAGTTTGATTTTTTCATAAAAACAAAAAAGTTATCGGTTAAGATAACTTTTTTATTTGCTGTAAAGATTCCAAATTTTTGGTTTGAAATGTTTAGTTGCTAGTGAAAGACAATAAGTGTGCTAATTGTCTTTTACTAAATTTCATTTAACGCATGAGAGGTAGAGGTCTTTCTTTATGAATTTGACCATCTCATTGACTTAGTTTTTGAAAACCTTCACCTCGAGTTAGAAGTTTATCTTTTTGATTTTCGTTGTTAACTAAGGTGTAGTAATCACCATTTTCTTCACAGGGCAGTTTTGTTACAGTGTAAATAGTTTTGTGGGTTGGTTCTTCCTCAATGATTTGATCGTTCAATGAAAATTGTCCCATTTAATTTTCCTCGCATAAGAGTTAAGGTTTCACTTTTGTTAAAGAAATTTTTTAAATCAATGATATTTATATCTAAATTGATTTAAATTATATCTTACATCATCATTCTGTCAAGCTTTCAAATCACTCAAAATTTTGCTATAATACCCATAAGATTAAATAAATCAAAAATCTATGTGGTCAAAAAAACGAAGAAAAACAGTATATAAATTTTGGTTTGTATTTGCAATATTGATGATTATTGCAATGTTAGGATTTTTAGTATGGCCATTGTTTTATTTAAATTAAAATGAGTGAAAAAGTATAAGGTTTATAAAGTCAAAAGTTTCAGTTGGTAAATTGTTTGAATTAATTATGATTCAAAAATAATTCACTGATTTACTAAATATGAAAAAAAACAAACAAACAATAAAAACATTATTTTTTTTGATAGTAGGACTTACTGCTATTTTTGTTACGTTTGTTTTAGTGGCTAAAGAACGCGATAGAGCATCATCCATTCAAAAGGAAATTGAAATTTTAACAAAAGAAGCTGGTGAAATAGAGAGAGAAGGAAATGCATTGAAAGAAAAAATTTCATATTTGAGTACAGAGGATTTTTACGAAAGAGAAGCAAAAGAGAATTTAAATTATCAAAAAGAGGGCGAGGAAGTGATGATTGTTCGTCGTTCAGCTAAAGAGGAAAAGACTGTAGTTGAGGGTGAGGTTGCAGGTGAAGTGATAGAAAAAGAGCCTCATTATAAAGTCTGGTGGAGATATTTTTTTGGGAAATTTTAGTAAATAGTTTATAGATAATAATAGGATAAAATGGCTGGTAAGAATGTAGAGATATTGTAATTTTTTTAGAATGAGATTATTTTTATCCTGAGAAAATGTAAACAACGTCAGGTAATCTTATACTTCATTTTATAAAATTTTTTTAAAGTTTAAAATATGATAAAAAAGTTAAAACAATTTTTTAGTAATAATAAAAAAGCGGTTACAATAGCGACTAGCTTATTTTTGTTTTTGTTTATTTTATTAATATTTTTTACTTATGTAATGAGTGTTAATAGTCCTTTTATTAATAAAGTACGATCATTTTTTCCAATGCCAGTAGCGGTTGTGGGGAGTTCTTGGATTACCATTAATGAATGGGAGAATAATGTTGTAGCTACAAAGCATTTTTATGAGAGTCAAAATTTTTCTGAGGTTGGAGTGAGGATTGATTTTAAAACTGAAGAGGGACAGAAGAGGTTAAATTTGCGTCGTCGGGAAATTTTAAACAAAATGATTCAAGACGAAATTGTTAAAAAGATTGCTAAGGATTATGATATTGTTGTTACAAACGAAGAAGTAAAAAGTGATATTAAAAGAATTATTACTGAGGGCGGTGGCACTCTTGAGGGAGCAGAAAAAAGAGCAGGTTTGTATGGTTGGACATTGGATGAATATGGTGAAAATATTGTTTATGTCGAGTTACTTACTAATAAAGTTGAAAAGAGATTTTTTGAAGAAAATCCTGTGTCTCAAGATAAGGTGGATATTATAAAAAAAGCAAAAAATGAATTGGATGATGGACGAGATTTTGCAGACGTAGCAAAAAAGTATTCAGAAGGACGTACAAAAGATGAAGGTGGTGCATTGGGTTGGTTCGAAGCTAACTCAAATCAGTTGATTATTGAGGTTGATAGGGTGGCTTCAGTATTAGAACTTAATGAATTTAGTGACATTATTGAAAGTCCACTTGGTTTGCATATAGTTAAAGTTACGGATTCTAAAGTGTTGAGTAACGGAAAAAAATTGATTTATGTGAATCAGATTTTTGTTTCTAGAAAAACATTTGTTGATTTTGTTGAAGAAAAGATGAATGAAACATTTATTGGTATTCCAGTTGGTAATTATTCTTGGGATAAAAATAATTTTAATACTGTATTTACTTCGAAAGAAATGCTAGATTTTGAGAAAAAGATCAAAAAAGATTTGGAAGAATTACAAAAAATGGAATTAGAAAAATAGTTTTTAACCGTGTTTGTCGCATGGGAGATAATACATGATAATGCTGTTAGAGATGAGTTTATCTTTTTGTAAATAAATTTTTATATAAAAACAAAAAAGTTATCTTAATCGATAACTTTTTTGTTTGCTATAAAGATTCTAAAATTTTTGGTTTGAAATGCTTAGCTATGGTGTCGGAATATATGTGATGTTTTACTCTGTGCTAGACGACTACTTTTTAGATGCTCTTGAAAATTGCTGATTAAATTCTATGGGTGGTAGATAGTTTAAGCTTTGATGATATTTTTTAGAAAATTCTTCACTCCACTACGTTAAGAATGACGCTATATTGAATGATGGGGAATTTGAAAATTATGTATCAAAGCCCGTGCGGCGAGCCTGCCTGTTCGGCAGACAGGCACTTTTATTTTTTTGAATTATGCTATAATAAAAATATAAAAAATAATCTTTTGAACAAGGGATTATAACCTCTTGTTCAAGAATAAGAACAAAAAATATGGATGTAAATAAATTTACTAATAAGTCGCAAGAAGTACTTAGCGAGGCACAAAAAATAGCACAAGAAAAAAACCAACAAGCAATCGATTTGGGACATTTACTTTTAGCATTAATTTTGCAAAAAGATTCTATTGTTCCTGTGGTTTTAGCAAAGAGTGAAATTGATGTGGAAGAAGTTTCTAAAATTATTGAATCGGAAATTATCGCAAAATATTCCAGCGTTTCTCAAACTAGTGATGAACCACAATTTTTTATTTCGCAAAATTTAGCTAAAGTTTTAGAAAAATCTGAAAAGGAAATGAAAGATATGGGGGATAATTTTGTTTCAACAGAACATATTTTTCTAACACTTTTAAATTCTGATAAAATAATTGAGAATATTTTTAAGCCTTTTAATTTAACTTACGATTCTTTTAAAAATATTTTGAAGGAAGTTCGTGGTTCGCAGAAAGTTGATAGTCAAAATCCAGAGGCAAATATGCAAAGTTTAGAAAAATATACAATCAATTTGACAACTCAAGTTCGAGAAGATGAAATGGATCCAATCATTGGGCGGGACAAGGAAATTCGGCGAGTGATGCAAGTTCTTTCTCGACGAACAAAAAATAATCCAGTTCTTCTTGGCGAACCTGGAACAGGAAAGACGGCGATTGCTGAAGGTTTAGCTCAGAGAATTATAGCGGGTGATGTGCCAGAGTCTTTGAAAAATAAGGAGATTATTGCTTTGGATTTAGGAGCTCTTTTAGCAGGAGCAAAATTTCGGGGTGATTTTGAAGAGCGTTTGAAAGCGATTTTAAAAGAGATTGAAAGTAGTGATGGCCAGATTATTTTATTCATTGATGAATTACATACATTAGTTGGTGCAGGGGCGAGTGAGGGCTCTCTAGATGCGTCGAACATGTTAAAACCAGCTTTGGCTCGGGGAAAAATTCGAACAATTGGAGCAACAACTTTGAAAGAATATCAAAGATATATTGAAAAAGATGCAGCTTTGGAGAGGCGTTTTCAGCCAGTTTTTGTTGACGAGCCTGATACTGAAGATGCGATTGCAATTTTGCGTGGAATCAAGGAAAAATATGAATTGCATCACGGTGTTAAAATTACAGACAATGCTTTGATTGCGGCGGTCAATCTTTCTGAACGTTATGTGTCTGATCGTTTTTTGCCAGATAAGGCAATTGATTTAGTGGATGAGGCTGCATCATCTTTGAGGATGGAAATTGATTCTATGCCTGTGGAAATTGATCAACTGGAGCGAGATATTAGACGAATGGAAATTGAGAAAAAAGCATTAGAAAATGAAAAGAGAAAAGAAAATGACGAAAAAATTGTAATTTTAAATAAAGAATTGGCGGAGTTGAAAGAGCAATCTAATAAATTGACTTTGCAATGGAGGACGGAAAAAGAAATCATTATGGCGGTTCGAAATCGTCGAGAGGAAATTGATAAAATGAAAACGGAGGCAGAAAACTTAGAACGAGCAGGTGACTTGGAAAAGGTGGCGGAAATTCGTTATGGAAAAATTCCGGAGTTACAGGGATTGTTAAAAGAAGAGGAGATTAAATTAAATAAATTGCAAAAAGAAAATCCTATTTTGAAAGAAGAGGTTACAGAAGAGGATATTGCGGGAGTTGTTTCTCGTTGGACAGGTGTGCCAGTTTCTAAAATGTTAGAAAAGGAAATGCAAAAATTAGCGGTGATGGAAAAAGAATTACAAAAAAGATTAGTTGGTCAGGAGCATGCGGTAAAAATTGTTTCGAATGCTATCCGACGATCTCGAGCGGGAATTTCTGATGAAAATCGACCGATTGCTTCTTTTATTTTTCTTGGTCCAACTGGCGTGGGTAAAACTGAATTGGTTAAAGCTTTAGCGGAATTTCTTTTTGATGATGAGAAATCTTTAGTGCGGATTGATATGAGTGAATATATGGAATCGCATGCAGTATCGAAATTAATTGGTTCACCTCCTGGATATGTTGGTCATGAAGAAGGTGGACAATTGACTGAAATCATTCGGCGAAAACCTTATTCTGTAATTCTTTTTGATGAAATTGAAAAAGCACATCCTGATGTTTTCAATATTTTTCTGCAAATTATGGATGATGGGCGATTGACTGATAGCAAAGGAAGAACAGTTGATTTTACTAATTCTGTGATTGTTATGACTTCGAATGTTGGTTCGGAAATTATTCAGAAAATGCAGGAAGAGACAGATGGTGAAACTGATGAAGTTAAAATGCGAGAAAAAGTGATGCAAGAGATGAGTCAGCAATTTAAACCTGAATTTTTGAATCGAGTTGATGACATTATTCTTTTTCATCCACTTTCTAAAAAAGATATTATTCAGATTTTAGATATTCAAATTAAGAATGTTCAAGGGCGTTTACAAAAGAAGGGAATTAGTGTTAATATTTCAGATAAGGCTAAAGAATTTTTGGCAAATCGAGGTTTTGATCCTGTTTATGGTGCTCGTCCGTTGAAACGAGTTATTCAGAATGATGTTTTGGATCCAATTGCGATGAAAGTCATTGAAGGTGAGCTTTTAGATGGTGGAGTGGTTGAAATTGATTTAGTTGATGGAGAATTGGTTGTTAAAAGTGTGTAACTTTATAAACGGTGTGTTATCCTAAAAAATTACTTTGTAACGAAATGGAAGAATAATTTTTTCAAGATACCAGAATAACAATATACTTTGAATTTTATTTAAATTTAAAGTGTAGGTTCTGGATAAATTATTTTCTAGTTTTGAAATGCGATAAATCGGCATTTCTACAAAGAAAATATATTTTCCGGAATGACATGTTTGAAAGTTTATAATAAATTTTTTAAAATTTCTGATAATAACAAATAGTGAAAAGCCCGTGCGGCGAGCACTATTTAATTTATCGAATAATTTTTATTTAAAATTTGTGACAGAGAAATACTAGAATATGCAGTATCTAAAAAAAACAATCTTAAAGCAAAAAAAATTATTAATAATTCTCAGTTTCTTTATTTTTTTAGTAACTATCTTTTTATTATGGCAAAAAACAGATGGAGACAGTGAAGATATTGAAATTTTTGACGAACCAAATGAAATAATAAATAATTTAGATAAATTTGAAAACAATAAAGATTTTAAGGTGGTCATCATCGGTGATGCTCATTATAAAAATAATAAAGATGAAAAATTCAATAAAATGATTGATTTTATTGAAGAACAAAATGTAGATTTAGTTTTGACAGTAGGGGATAATCTCGGTAGCTGTAATAATAAGAGTTGTAAGAATAAAATTAAAGATTGGAAAAAGAGTTTAAAATCTTTAAGTTCTAAAATTTTTATAACTTTAGGTAATCATGATACAAAAGGTGATAATGAGAAAATATTATCTTATTGGACGGAAAGTTTTAACTTACCAGAAAATGGTCCAAATAAATATAAAGAATTGGTATATTCTTTTAATTATGGCAATTCACACTTTGTTTTTTTAGAGAGTGATTTAAAAGAACATTTTATTGATGATATACAATTAGATTGGCTTGAAAAAGATTTACAAAATAACATAAAATCTAATACTTTTGTTATTTATCACGAGCCAGCATTTCCAATAAAAAGTAAAGTGGATGAGAGTTTGGATGCTAAAGAAAAACAGAGAGATAAATTGTGGAAAATTATAGACAAATATAATGTAACAGCTGTTTTTTCGGGACATGAACACATACATTCAAGAAGGTTGATTGATAAAAAAGTTTTTCCAGAGGCGAAAAATAAAGTTTATCAATTTATTGTTGGGAATACTAATTATTTTGATCATGAACATGAGTTACCGGATGATATTAGTGATATTGATGGATTAGAATTTGTGAATAATGAAAAAGTTATTTTGTTTTTAGAGGTTAAGGATAAGGAAATATATGTAAATTTATATTCAGTAGAAGGAAAATTACTGGATATTTTTAAATTAAAATAATTAATATTAATTAGATATATCAATTTTTATGGAAGAAAATAATACGATAGTTTTACATTTGAGAAGTTTAATATACAGTCTAATTTTTTTAGTTGGAGTTGAAATTATAGCGGCGACCTCACTTTCTTTTTTTGATGCTGATCAAACTAGAAGTATAACCGTGGCAATCGTTTCTTTTATTTTATTTGTATTGTCGATGTATGCAGGTTGGCAAATTGGAAAAAAGAGTATCTTTTCTTTTGTGGCTTGGGGATTGGCGACTTTCTCTATAATTTTACTTTTACGTTTTATTGATAATCAAATTCAAAAATATATTTTTGCAGCTTTGATCAGCTTTGCATTTTACGCAACACTTTTAAGTGCGGAAAGATTGCGGCGAAATGTGAGTGATTTAACTGCGAGGAGTATTTTTTCTTCTTCATTTATTGCGATGCTATTTCTTTTTTATGCGGGAATGTATGGTTTTTATATTAATTTTGATGTTCCACTTTGGTTGTTGATGTTGGTTCACTTGGTGTTTAGTGCGTTTGCGACATTTAGCTCATTGTTAGTCCATTCAAGTGATAAAGTTCGAGTATCTTTATATAGTGTGATTATTTCTTTTGCAACGATGCAATTTGTGTGGATGGCAAATTTTTGGCCGTTTGGTTATTTGACGATGGCGACGGCTAGCTTGATGTTTTATTATATTTTATGGGACTTGGTGCACATGCTGTTTCTTCAGGAGCTTTCTAAGAAACGGGTGCTCATGAATATTGTGTTGACTATTATTTTGCTTTTAGTTGTTTTGGTTACTTCTCGGTGGGTTTTGGTTTAGAAAAGTTATAAAGTCAAAAGAGTTTTTTGAGAATTTTAAAAAGGGCGAACCGCGTTTGCGATTTACCCTTCTTGCTTTGACAGACTAATTATTAACAACTGAATACAATACCTTCTTTCCAAATAGACAAAGGAGGAGATGTATTTTCTAGCATTCTAAATCGCATCCTGTATATAACTTATCAATAATTGTTGATGTTAGCTTTGATTTTTTAAGTATCTCCTTAGTATTGGGTTGATTACTAATTAAGAAGCAAAAAAGAAGATTTGTGATATTCATGGAAACATCGGTTTGTTGCCATTGAGAATCTTTTTCTGTGAATCCGTAGGCATACACACTGCGTTCATCTTCAAATATGATAATCGTGTGCATGTTTTGGTGGGTTAAAAAATCAAGACCTCCCCAATTGAATTCAAAGTTTTCAGACACGGACATAACTCACCCTCCTATATATTTTTTTATTGTATTATAACATCAACCCATTATTATATACTATTATTATTATGTCAAATAGCATACAAAAAATATTAAAAGTAAAAATAAATAATTTATCACGAAAAGAAATTCTAAAAAAAATAGAATCGTTTTTAGATAGCGAAAAATTTCACCAGATTACGACTACTAATGCAGAATTTATTTTAAAAGCACAGAAGGATGGGGAATTTCGAAAGATTATAAATGAATCGGATTTGAGTGTGGCAGATACGATTTCAATTTGGTATGCGTTTATTCGACATTTTAATTTTTTGAAGTGTCGAATTGCAGGAATTGATTTGATGCAGGAGATTTTAAAAATAGCAGAGAAGAAGAACATTTTAATTTTTTTGGTTGCGAGAAAAGACGGATTGAGTAGTTGGCGAGAAACACGAGATGCAATTTTAAAACAGTTTCCTGATTTAGGTATTGAAGGTACTGATGTTAATGAAGATTTGTCTGAACAATGGGTCATGACCCATTGTTCAAAAAATAAAAAGTGGATTGTTTTTTGTAATTTTGGAGCACCGGAACAGGATAAGTTTATTCACTCTTTGCGACAGTTTAAGGGTAGAATTTGTTTAGGCGTGGGGGTAGGTGGTAGCTTTGATTTTTTAACAGGTAAAGTCCAACGTGCTCCTAAGTGGATGAGAGTTTTAGGGCTTGAATGGATTTATCGTTTTTTTCAGCAACCGAATCGTTGGCAACGGATTTTTAATGCAGTGATTATTTTTCCAATTCGGGTTATTTTAAATAAATAATTTTTCTTATGACAGATTTGCAAAGAGTTAAAATTTCAATGCTTTTATTTTCTGCACATTTTTGGACAGTGGTTATTATTTTATATTTTTCTTCAAAAGATTTCTCGGATAAGGAGATATTTTCTTTTATTAGCATTTACTATTTATTTTCTATAATTTTAGAATTTCCGACTGGAGTTATTGGAGATTATTTTTCTCATAAAACTTCGGTCATTTCAGGTTATTTTTTTCTTACCATTGGAATTTTTTCTTTTATTTTTATTAATAATTTTTGGCAATTGATTTTAGCTGGTTTTATTTATGCTTTGGGTGCAACTTTAATTTCCGGGAGTGATACAGCTCTCTTACATTCTTTTTCCAAAGATTTTCAGAAAGATTCAATTCAACTAAAAATATATTCAACAGTAATTTCAGCTATGGCATTATCATTTGGAGGTTGGATAGCTTCTTACGATTTAGGTTATCCTTTTTATATTCAATCAATATTTTTTATTTTGGCTATGTTTTTTATTTTTCCAATTAAAAATAAAAAACAAGAAAGAGAATCTGGTAATATATTTTCCACAGCTAAAAAAGGTTTGAAAAATGTTTTTGTTGATAAACATTTATTAAACATTACAGTTTTATCTGCATTAATTTTAGGTTTCTTTTTTAATTTAAAATGGTTTTATAATCCTCTTTTTATAGAATTAGATATTAAGGTTAAGTTCTGGGGAATTATTGGAGGTGTGGCACTATTGTTTATTTTATTAGGATCTATTTTGTACAAAAAGTTTTCGAAAGTTAATATTTATTTTTTATTTTTTGTTTTGTTAATTTCAATATTTTTAATGGGATTTATATATAATTTATCGGTAGCGTTATTTGGATTATTTTTAGTTCACATAATGAGAGGATATTTTGGGGTTAAATTTAATGTAGATACAAATAAAATCGTAAAACCAACAGTGCGAGCAAGTGTTCTATCTTTTCAAAGTTTATTGACTCGTTTAATCTCTATGTTGATAGTTTTTGTAAGTGGTTTTGTTTTAGAGAGAAATTCTTTTTTTATTTTGATGTGCGTTGTATTGGGGATTTTATTTATTTCTGGAATTTATTCAGTTATTAAAATTAATAAATTTGAAAAGAAAATTATTTAACTTTTTGACTATTATTATTTTTTAAACTAAAATTAAGTTAAATTAAAAATAACTAAAATTAATATAGTATGGAAATTAATAATGAAAAAAATAGCGAGCAGTTAATTATTGATTACGTTGTTAAAAAAATAAGTGAAGGAACTTCTGGCGATGAAATTAAAAAGCAACTTCACGCAGTAGGTTGGTCTGATGATGAGATTGATAGTATTTATGCAACAGGACTTACTCAGTGTGGTGTGCCAGCTCCAGTTAAAGGAGATGACAAAATATTTAGTAAAAAATCTACAGCAGGGGAAATTGTGGTTAATATATTCTCTTTCGTTGTTTTAGGTTTTATAGCAACTTCTTTAGGTATCTTATTTTATAACGTAATTGATTATTTTTTTACAGATGAAATTGTTGGTGCTTATAGAAAAAAAGTTTCTTCAAGTTCAATTCATTATGCAATAGCGGTACTTATAGTTGGTTTTCCGATGTATTATTTTTCAATGAAATTTTGGTTTCGTAGATTTAAGCGGGATGAGGGAAAAGTTGAATCACTTTTGACTAAATGGATTACTTACATTATTTTATTAATTGGAGTAATCACTGTAGTAGGTGATTTAGTCGCAGTGTTATTTTATTTTTTACAAGGAGAAATTACAGTTAAATTTTTTCTTAAAGCACTTGTAATTTTAATTATTTCTGGGGGAATTTTTGGTTTTTACTTTTTTGAAAGAAAGAGAATTCAGTACAAAAAAAATGTGTCTAAACAAGTTTTTTATTCTTTTGCGATGGTTACAATATTTTTTATTGTAATAGCTATTATTGCAGGATTTTCAGTGGCGGGCTCTCCAGCGACAGAACGTAGTAGAGCATTCGATAAAACTCGTTCAAGTAATTTAAATTCCATTGCGAATTGTATTAATAGATATTCAAAAGAATATGAAAGTCTTCCAAAATCTTTAGATTTCATCGAAGATGTGAGTGGATATTCTAATTGTGGAAAAAATAAAGATCCAAAAACTAATGAAAAATATGAGTACAATATAACTTCTGAACTAAAAGAAAAGAATGGAGTTATAGAGGGTGAATTTGAATTATGTGCCACATTTGAATTGGTTGCTGATGAAAATACTCTTGATGCTGATTCTTCTAGTGTTTATTATAATAAGAGTTCATCAAAATGGGAAGATCATTCAGTGGGACAAAATTGTGATAGGGAAAAAATTATGATCAAGAAAGAAGCTGAAATAAAATTTGATGAACCTCAAATCTACATTCAAAAATAATTTTCAAAATATTTCAAATAGTTTTTTCTATTTATTTATTTTTGTACTACCTTGGCAAACAGTTTACTTTCTGAGGGAGACTTTTTTAGATGGAGAAAAATGGCATTATGGAGTCATAGGAATTTATCTTAATTTGTTTTTTTTGATGTCATGGGTATGTTTAGAACTTTATTTACAAAGAAAAACTTTACTAAAAACACTTAAAGATTATAATAAAACTTTTCTTTCAACTTTAATTTTTTTATCCACAGTTGGACTGTCGATTTTTCAGGGTGATGATAGAGTATTGTCGAGTTACTTTTTTGCAATTACTTTTTTGGGAATCTTAGCTTTTTGGCTAATAAAAAATTCCAAATTAGAGATTAAGCAAATAATAATTGTTTTTACAATTGCTGCAAGTATTCAAGGGATATTTGCTTTGAGCCAGTTTATTTTACAAGGCAGTTTCTCTAATAAATGGTTAGGTCTTGAAGAGCATAAGGCTTGGCAAGGAGGAACTGCAGTAATTGAAGATGTGAATGGTCGTTGGTTACGAGCATATGGAAGTTTTTCTCATCCGAATATTTTAGGGGGCTATTTATTTTTGTCTTCCATTTTAACTTTAGGGGGCTATTTATTTTTTTCAAAAAACAAGAAAGAAAAAATATTTTTTCTAGTTTCATTGATGATAATTTTTGTAGGATTAATTGTGAGTTTTTCACGTTCAGCGTGGCTAGCTTTTGTTTCAACTAATATTCTTTTATTCCTTTATTTTTTATTTAAGAAAAATTTTAAATATTGTAAGAGAATAATTTTAGTTTTAAGTGGATTATTATTAATTTTTTTTCTCATTTTTTTTTGTTATCAAAGTTTGTTTATATCAAGAATTAAAACACAGAGCCGACTAGAAAAGAAGTCAATCTCAGAAAGGGTTGAGTTAGTCAATGAGTCAAAGGAAATCATAAAAAAAAATTGGTTATTTGGAGTTGGTGTGGGAAATTATACTTTGGTTTCTTATAAAAATGATTCTGAAAAAAGACCAATTTGGCAACATCAGCCAGTTCATAATATTTATTTATTGATGTGGTCTGAATTAGGTATTTTAGGATTACTATCTTTTGTATTTTTAATGTTTATAGTAATCTTTAAATTTTTAAATTTTTTAAGATTTACAAAAAATTATTTTGAGATATTTGCACTAACAAGTCTTTGTGGGTTGTTAGTAATTGGGTTGTTTGATCATTGGATTTACTCGTTTTATTTTGGAATAATTACTTTTTGGATTTTATTTGGGCTACTTTTTAAAAGCGGTATGTCACTTACCAATGATAATGTCATACCAGGTTACCAATAGAAATGTCATACCTATTAAAATTATGTTAGTTTTACATGTTAACATTTAAAAAACATGAAAAACTATGCAAGATACAATAATCATGACAAATAAGGAATCTCAAAGGTATGAAATCATAAATAATTTAATAAACAATAAGATAAACGGAACACAAGCATCTAGACAATTAAATTTATCAGTCAGACAAACTAAAAGGTTAAAAGCTAAAGTAAACAGAAAAGGAATACAAGGAATAATTCATAAAAGCAGGGGGAAAGAAAGTAATAGAAAATTAGATGAAAAATTAAAAAAGAAAATCATAAAAACAATCAAAGAAAACTATTCAGATTTTTCATCACAATTAACTTATGAAAAATTAAATGAAGTTCATGAAATTAAAATAAGTTACACTTCGACGAGAAGAATTAGAATAAACGAAGGTTTAAGTACAGTCAAAAAAGAAAACAAAATAAAAAATACTTCTCACAAAGAGAAAGAAAAGAACATTATGGAGAATTAGTTCAATTCGATGGTTCATATCATGATTGGCTTGAAAATGAAGAAGAGCAATGCCTGTTACTTGCAGTAGACGATGCTACTAGCGAGATAACTCCAGAACTTGATAAAAATGAAGGTATACAAGCAGTATTTAATTTTTGGAAAGAATACGTACAAGAAAAAGGAAGACCATTAGCTATTTATCTAGATAAATTCAGTACTTACAAAGTAAATCACAAAAATGCAACGGACAATCAAGAATTCAAGACACAATTTCAAAGAGCTATGAAAGAATTAGATATACAAGTAATTTTTGCTAATACGCCTCAAGCCAAGGGAAGAGTAGAAAGAATGAACGAAACTTTACAAGACAGAATGATCAAAGAAATGCGACTAGCTAAAATAAATAGTATCGAACAAGCCGATGAATTTATTAAAGAAAAATTTACTCCAGAATTTAATAAAAAATTCAATGTTCCCGCAAAGAAAAAAGGAGACCTACACAGAAAACTAACTAAGCAAGAAAAAGATAAATTAAATAATATTTTCTCAATTAAAAGCACTAGAAAAATAAGGAATGATTTTGTAGTTCAATATAAAAATAGATATTTTCAATTAAATGAAATACAACCAACTACAGTTTACAAAAAGGATGAAGTAATTATAGAAGAACATTTAGATGATTCAATTCATATTTCTAAAAAAGATAAATATTTAAGTTTTAAAGAATTACCACATAAACCCAAAAAAGAAAATGAACTAAAATTACCAGCTATCAATAAAAGAAAATCAGATTACACTCCACCAGCAGATCATCCTTGGAGAAGCTACCAATTTAAAAAAGAAAAATTAAAAGCTCAAAAATTAATTAAATTCTAAAGGTATGACATTTCTAAAGAAAACAAAGGTATGACATTTCTATTGGTAGTTGACACTTTTTAAAAGCGGTATTGACATAGATCAAATAAGATAGTATATTTATTTATGTATTCACTGTATGAATTTTACAGCGGGGTAGAGCAGTCTGGCAGCTCGTCTGGCTCATAACCAGGAGGTCATAGGTTCAAATCCTATCCCCGCAACAAAGCGCTTAGTTGAAAGTTGATTATAAGGTTATTTTTTACTTTTCAACTTTGCAAATTGAGTAGACCAGGGTAGCTCAGTTGGTTAGAGCGCGGGACTCATAAGCCCGAGGTCATGAGTTCAATTCTCATCCCTGGTACAAATGAGAGTGTTATGTTAAAATTTCCATAGTATTTATTTGGGGGCGTAGCTCAGCTGGTTAGAGCGCCTGCCTGTCACGCAGGAGGTCGAGGGTTCGAGTCCCTTCGTCCCCGCAAATAAAAAACAACGATTTTTATCGTTGTTTTTTTGTTATTTAAAATAATTATGTTTATTAAATTTTTTTTATAGTGTATAATCAAAGTATGAAGCAAAAAATATTTTTTTCAATTTTACTTTTTATGGGCATTTTGATATGTCCGAGTTTAGCCTTAGCTAAATATGATTGTTATGTGGATGCTAATGCGGATAGTGATGGGGATGGAAGTAAGGATAAGCCTTTTAATAAAATAAAAGATGCTTTAAATGAAGGAGAAAAAGATATATTTATTAAAGAAGGAAAATATAGTGAGAGCATAACCTTGGGAAAGGGTGTGAAAATAAAAGGTGATGGGAATGATACTGTTATTAATGGCGTTGTTATGAAAGACAATTCCTATATTGAAAGTATTAAAATTGACGGCGGAGGCGTTTTTGTTGGCAGTGGTGATAGTGCTAAATTAAATGATGTTACAATTGTTAATTCTAATATAGGATTGGAAACTAAAGGAAATGGAACTGTTAAGATTTCAAATTCTTATATATCTGGAAATAGAAAAGGGATATATATACAAAAAGATAAAGATATAGAAATTATCTCTTCTGAGGTATCTAAAAATAATGAAGAAGGTATAGATATTCGTCAAAATGTTGATGGTATAATTTCAGGTAATAAAATTAAAAATAATAAAGAAGGTGGGATTGAAGTAATTGCTGGTGGATCAGAATTAAAAATTGCCAATAATTATATTCAAGGAAATAAATCTAGTGGTATAGCTATTCAATATTATAAAGAAGCAAATAAAAATGGTGCTCTGAGAATTTATGATAATAATATATCATCAAATGGACAATATGCGGTAACTTGTAAAAATCCAAGCGGTGGGACTCCTGGAGCGAGTTATTGGATGGAATCTGTTAATATGGGAGCAAATAGTCTATCTGGAAATAAAGACGGTGAATTTGCGCCTTTCTGTAAATTTTCTGATGATACTGTAAATGTTGCAACCAAAACTAAAGAAGAGTTAGAGCAAGAACGATTAAAACAAGAGCAATTAGAACAAGAAAAAAAAGAAGCACAATTAAAAGAAGAAGAGGAGGTGTTGAAACAGAAAGAGAAAGAGCAAAAAATGAGGGAGCAGCTTGAGGAGGAAAAGCGATTAGAACAAGAAAGAATCATTAAAGAAAGAGATATAAAAAAGAACGAGTTTGAAATAATATATTCAGAATTTTTAGCTAAAAATGAAGATGATATTAATTTAAAAAAAGAAATAGAAAATAGATCTAAATTATTAACTTATATGGTGGGCCCAGATTATAAAAAATTGAATATTTTAGCAGGTAATGTCTTGACATATGATGATAAATTTGTTAAACTGAAAAGCTTAAAGAATCAAATTGAAGATGAAGACATTAATAATCAAATAGAAGAAAAAATGAATGATATAAATGATAAAGAAAAAAATATTAAAGAATTTATTATAAACGAATTAAATAAATTTAGTTTATTTGGTTGGTTTTTCAATCTTCTCAAACGACCTTAAAAATACTTTTTTACTAAATTTATTTAGTTGACATTACTAAAAAAAATAATTTAGTAAAATTTTTCATTAACTAATTTTTTATAAAATATTACCCTACATATGATGACAATTTTAATTTTTACCCTGTTGATTTTTTTATCAGCTTTTTTTTCAAGTAGTGAGACAGCTTTCTTTTCATTATCTCCAGCTAAGATTCATTCGATGCGGAAAGAAAGTATGCGGTGTGCTAGTTTGGTTGATAAATTAAAAAGTGATCCTCATAGATTGCTTATTACTATATTAATTGGAAATAATATAGTAAATCTTTTCACAGCTTCCTATGCAACTGTTGTAGCAACTAACTTTTTTGATTCATCTGCTTTGGGAATTTCTACTGGACTTACAACTTTAATCATTTTGATTTTTGGTGAGATAATTCCAAAGTCATTTGCTTATGCTAAAAATATTTTATTTGTGCAAATAAGTGCATGGCCAATTTATTTTTGTAGTATAGTATTTTTTCCAATAGCTTGGTTTTTAAATAAAATAAGTAAAATTTTTCAAAAGATTGCGGGTATTAAAGATGAAGGAGAAAGAGTCACGGTGGATGAAGTTATGTTTATGAGTAAGATAGGTACGGAGCAGGGTGAAATAGATAAGTATGAACATGAGATGATTGAAAATGTATTTGGTTTTGATAAAATTTCAGCTGGAGATATAATGACAAAATGGGATGATGTAGTAGTTCTCTCAGGCGTTGTTCCTGTTGAACAAATTGCCCACTTTGTTTCTCAAGAGAGTCATTCACGATATCCAGTGTATGATGGTAAAAATGAGAAAAATATTATAGGGTATGTTCATTTGAAGCATGTTATGAAGGCTTTAAATTCTGATGAAAGAGATAGGTCACTTGCTGATTTTGCAATTCCTATAAAGAAAGTGTCAATTGATATGACTATTGAGCGTATTTTCAAAATAATGTTAAAAAATAAGTCACATGCATTCTTAATTTATGAAGGCAGTCAGGAAAATCTAGTTGGATTATTGACACTAGAAAATGTTATTGAAGAAATTTTAGGTGAAATTAAAGATGAGACAGATCATTGGAAAGTTAAAAAATAGAGCAATAATTTTATTTTATTATGGAGGAAAAGAATAATTTTTAGGGTTTAAATTTGAAATAAATTAAGATTTTTTTGCTTAAAAATATTTTTTGTTATATAATTGAAGTATAAAATTAAAATAAAAAATAATAATTAAAAACAAAAATAAAAATATGAAAATGGATGATGAATTAGTTAAAAAAATAATTGTTGTTACTCTAGCGACATTTTCTTTTCTGGCAGTTACTTTTATATTCTATAGCCAAGACAAGCGTTTGGAAGAGGTTAGTTTGCAGGAGGTTATAACTAAAGATAAAGATTCTGATGGAAGAAAAGTTAAAAAATCCATTGAAGATTTTTCTGGAAGGAAATATGTTTGTGATAACGGACAATTTATTTTTATAGATATCTATACTGGTAACGGAGGATATAAAGCTGATGTTGCCGTGGCTAATGCTGACGGTCATTATGGTATGGCATATTTAACTGAAGTTATTGGTGTTGGTAAAGATAAAAAATTTGAAGATAGTTATAATAATCAGTTGTTGTTGTCAGATGATAATGCAAAAGTTTATGTAAATGATGTTTTAATTGCTGAAGGCTGTATTAAGAGATAATTTTTAGTTAGTATTAAATATATTTTTATAATCAACGGTAGAATATAAGTTCATCTTATTGAGTTTTTAAAAATAAGTTTAGAGTTTATTTGTATAATCCTAATCTGTCTAACTAAATTTAGTTTTTTGTGAGATTTGACAAAAAAATAATTATTGATATAGTGAGTATCTAACATACTAGATAGTGTGTTTTTAATTTATTAAAAATAAAGTAAATTTATGTCACGTTTGATTACTGAATCAGGTTTGGAAAAGTTAAAGCAAGAATTGAAAGATAGAAATACTGTTACTCGACAAAATATTGCAAATGCTATAAAAGAAGCTAAAGAGCAGGGTGATTTATCAGAAAATGCAGAATATAGTGCAGCTAAACAACAACAGGCTGAGAATGAGGCTAGAATTGCTGAATTAGAGATGATGATAAAAATTGCTAAAGTTGCTAAGCGTGATAAAAAAGATTCATCAGCTCAAATTGGTTCAAAGGTTACTGTTAAAACAGGAGGCAAGGAAATGGTTTTTGAAATAGTAGGTATCAATGAATCGGATCCATCCACTAATAGGATTTCGAATGAATCGCCCATTGGGAGTGCTTTAATCAGTAGGAAAGAAGGTGATGAAGTCGAAATTATTGTTCCAAATGGCTCAATGAAGTATGAGATTATAGCGGTTAATTAATGTGAAGTAAGCCTTATTCGAAGTTAGGGCTTGACAAGATTTTATTAGATGTTATTATATACTTAAGTTCAAAAATTGATAATTGTATATAAATTGAGTGCAGGTTTTCAATCTTTTTTTACAGGATATAGGATTGACTTATTAATGAAAATCACCTCTGTTTTTTTGTTGTTTTGAACTTAAAACTATTTATGAGTAAAAAAGAAACTATAAAATTAGAAGGCGTTGTAGAAGAGACTTTACCAAGTACTACGTTTAGGGTAAAGTTAGATAACGGTCATGAAGTTCACGCTCATATTTCTGGTCGCATGAGAGTTAATTATATACGACTTTTGCCAGGAGATAGGGTTTTAGTAGAAATGAGCCCTTACGACTTAACTAAAGGACGTATCACTCAGAGATTGTAGTTTTTTGCTATTATAGAAAGATTCAGTATTAATTTATAATATTTTTAGAAATGAAAGTTAGAGCATCAGTTAAGAAAATATGTAAAGATTGTAAAGTGATTCGTCGTAGAGGAAGGGTTTATGTTATTTGTGTAAATCCTAAACATAAACAAAGACAAGGTTAATTTTATTTTTTATTTTTTTATAGTGTTATGATTCGTATAGCTGGTACAAATATTCCAGATGAAAAATGTATAGAGATTTCTCTTACTTATATTTTTGGAGTTGGTCTTTCGACTAGTCAGAAAGTTCTTAGTGGATTAGGGATTGACCCTACGATTAGGACTAAAGATATTTCAAAAGTTGATGCTGACAAAATACGTGATATGATTGAGAAGAATTATCGAATAGAAGGAGAATTAAGGCATGAAAGAAAAATGAATGTTCGTCGATTAAAAGAAATTGGATGTTATAGAGGTTTACGTCATCAAGTTGGGTTGCCATCTAGAGGACAAAGAACTAAAACTAACAATAGAACGGTTAGAGGTAATAAGCGAGTAACTGCAGGTAGTGGTAAAGCAGGATCTGCTTCTAAGACTTAAAATTATTTTTTATTTGAAATTTCATTAATTTATGAGTGAAGATATTACAAAAAAAGAAGGGATTATTGAGAATAAAGAAGATAAGACTTCTTCAGATATTCCTACTAAACCAGTAAAAAAAGGAAGAGTAAGCGACAAATTCACAAAGGTCAGGCACATATTCAATCAACTTACAATAATACTATAGTTACGATTACAGATTTGAATGGTGCGGTATTAGGTTGGTCTAGTGCAGGATTGTTAGGATTTAAAGGAGCAAAAAAATCTACTCCATATGCAGCTTCCCAGGTTGTAGCTGATGTAGTTGAAAAGATTCAAAGATATAGCGTCAAAGAGTTACAGATCTTTGTCAAAGGTGTAGGAGGCGGTCGTGATTCAGCAATGCGCGCTTTAGCAGCTAGAGGATTTAATATATCTCTAATTAAAGATATAACTCCAGTAGCTCATAACGGATGTACAAGACGTAAACCAAGACGTGTTTAATTAATTATTTTTTTAGTTTATAGTATTATGGCTCGATACAGAGGACCAAAAGCAAAAATATGCCGTCGTTTCGGTGAAAATCTATATGGTACTGAGAAGTGCGCAAGAATATTGGAGCGTAAAAATTATCCTCCAGGACAACATGGAAAAAGTTTTTCTAAGAATGTTAGTGAATATGGAAAGCAACTTTTAATGAAACAAAAGGCTAAGTTTATTTATGGTGTAATGGAAAACAATTTCGTAAGCATTATAACGATATTAAAAATAGGCAAGGTGTAGTGGGAGATTTATTATTGGCTAGACTAGAGCAGAGATTAGATAATGTTGTTTATCGTTTGGGATTTGCTAATACACGTCCACAAGCAAGGCAAATTGTTGGTCATAACATGATTAGGGTGAATGGTAAAAAGATGGATGTTCCCTCATATGAAGTAAAAGTTGGAGATGAAATTACTGTAAATCCAGGTAAATCTAAAAATGGTTATTTTAAGAATCAAGAACAATATATTACTAATAAAAAGAATGTTCCAGTTTGGTTGTCTTTAGACAATAAGGAAATGATAGGTAAGATAGTTGCTTTACCCAAAAAGGAAGATTCTGATGTGAATATAGATGCTCAAATAATTGTAGAGTTTTATTCTAAATAATTTTCTTTATAAATAAACTATAAATAATATGTCTATAATATCAATTCCACAAGAAGTTAAATACATAGAGGGAAAAAATAATTCTGGAACAATAGAAATTTTAGGTTGTTATCCTAACTATGGTTCAACAGTTGGAAATTCTATTCGCAGAGTTTTACTATCTTCTATTGAAGGTGCGGCCGTTACTGCTGTAAAAATTAATGGAGCTTCTCATGAATTTTCTGCTGTTGATGGTGTTATGGAGGATGTTATTCAAATCATTCTAAATTTAAAACAAGTTCGTTTTAAGGTTTATTCAGATGAGCTAGTAAAACTTTCTTTAAAAGTTAAAGGTGAGGGGGATGTGACTGCTGCTGATATTAAAACTTCTTCTGACGTGGAAGTTGTTAATGTCAAACAACATATTGCAACAATTACTGACAAGAAAGTGGAGTTAGAAATGGAAATTAATGTAGGAAAAGGAATTGGATATGTTCCTGTTGAGCAACAAGAAGGTAGAGAAAAAGATTTAGGTTTGATAGCAATCGATGCAGTTTATACTCCAGTTAAGAGAGTTAACTATAAAGTTGAAAATATGCGTGTAGGTAAGCGAACTGATTATGAAAAAGTTATTTTAGAAGTTGTTACAGATGGAAGTTTGACACCAAAAGAAGCTTTTGATAGAGCTGTTAGTATTTTAGTGGGGCAGTTTCAATCTCTTGTTTCTTCTGATGAAAAAGTGATCACTGAATAAGTTAATTTAAGTATTTTTATAGAAAAATGAAACATTGTAAATCAGGTAGACAATTTGGAAGAGTAGCATCTCAAAGAAAAGCTCTTTTAAGCTCAATGTTAACGAGTTTGATTGTTCACGAAAAAATTGAAACAACCGAAGCAAAAGCTAAAGAATTAAAAAGTGTGTTTGATAGAATTATCACTAGAGCTAAAAGGGCGGATGGAAAAATGGAACTGGTAAGGAAGTTAGAGGATAAATTGCCTGTTGTAGCTATTGATAAAGTTAAAGATGAATTGTTGGATAGAATGAGTGGTAGAAAAAGTGGTTATACTCGTGTTATAAAAATGTCTCCTAGAAAAAGCGATGGCGCTCGTAGAGCTATTATAGAATTTGTTGATAAAAAAGAAAAAGAGACAAATTCTAAAAATGATAGTGAATAGTGATAAGATGTCAGAAATGAAAAATCTTTCACTTGTGAAGATAGATTTGTAAAATGTTAAATTTATTGATAAGGATTAATAGTTATGAATAGACAATATCATCTTTTTGATGCAAATAATAAAGTTTTAGGGAGATTTGCTACAGAAGTAGCGGGTGTTTTACGTGGAAAAAATAAGGTAGATTATACACCTCATATCGATGGTGGTGATATTGTGGTTATTATCAATGCTAATAAAGTAAGACTAACAGGTAATAAAGAAAATGATAAAAAGTATTATCATTATACTGGATATGCTGGTGGAATTAAAGATATATCTGTAAAACAACAGAGAGAAAAAGATGCTAGTAAGATAATTTCTCGAGCAGTAGATGGGATGCTTCCTAAAAATAAGTTAGGTAATCAGATGAAAAAACGTTTGTTTATTTTTAATGAGGATAATCATAAATATACAATTGATATTAATCACGAGTAATTTTGATTATGAAGATAAGAATTAATTTTTTTGAAAGAATTTTATAAAGTTATGGCAACTAAGAAAACTCAAGTTAAAGAAAAAAAGAATAAAGCTAATGTAAATTTTAAAGGTCAGTACTTTTGTGCTGTGGGTAGACGTAAGACTGCTGTTGCTCAGGTTAGAGTGTATTTAAATGATGAAGCAGAAGCTAATAATAGTCAATTTATAGTTAATGAAAGAGAAATGTCAAATTATTTTCCATTAGCATCTCAGCAGGATATTTTCTTGAGTCCGTTGAAAGTTGCTGGTTTTGATGGCAAATGTGCAGTTTCAGTTTTAGTTAAAGGTGGTGGTTTAACTGGTCAAGTTGATGCTATTAAATTAGGAATCGCTAGAGCTTTAGTTAAATTTGATGAAGAGCTTAGAGCTGTATTGAAAGCTGAGGGATTTTTGACTAGGGATGCTCGTAAAGTTGAGCGTAAAAAGCCAGGTCTTCGAAAGGCTCGTCGTTCTCCACAATGGTCAAAACGATAATCTTTATTTTTCAGACTAATATTTCTGAAAGTTTTTCTGTGGATTAGTTATTTTTGATATTGATTTATATTTGCAGATCAATTTATTGAATGGTGTTAAGCAATAATTCTTTTTTGAATTATTCTTTACCACTTTTAGTAATACTTTTAAAGTATACTTTTTAGAAAATTGTAAAAACTCTAAAGCTTACGAGTTTGATCTTTAAGTACTTTTTAGAATTGTTAAGAAAATTTTATATGCTATTATTTTTTATTTATTTATAATAAATAGTGATAAATATTTTTTTATTAATTAATTATGATTAATTAAATTCTTTGAAATAACTTTGTAATTAATTTAAGATTGGTGAGTTTTTAGTTTTTAAAATATTTTTTTAAAAAATATTGTATTTAATAATTTAACTTATATATGAAAGAAATAAAACAGACCTCTAAAAAATCGACTTATAATAGGTCGGCTAGTTCTGGAGGTAATAAAAATTTTGTGAGTAGAACAGCTCAAAAAAATGTTCAAAAATTACAAGAAGTAAAGCAACAAAAAGCTTCTTCGAAGAAAAATGTTCAAAAAGTAGATGATAAATCAACTAGAGATAGTTCTAAAACTGATAAAAATCAGACTCAGCAACAAAAAAACTCTAGTAAGAAAAAAGGGAAAAAACGCGGAAATAGAAGACCAGTATTGCAAACTAATGCGGATAGGGTTATTCGTGCTACTAAATCGGATGGTGATCAAAGAGAATTCTTTGTGCCAAAGATAGAAAAAGATACGTTGCGTATTATTCCACTTGGAGGACAGGAAGAAGTTGGTCGTAATATGGTTGTGTTTGAATACGGCGAAGATATTGTAGTTGTGGATATTGGCATGCAGTTTCCAGAAGAAGATATGCCAGGAATAGATTATATTGTTCCTAATGCTAATTATTTGAAAGGTAAAGAAAAAAATATTCGCGGTGTAATTTTTACGCATGGTCACTTAGATCATATTGGAGCAGCACCAATTATCTTAAAAGAGTTAGGTTATCCACCAGTTATTGCTCGTGATTTAACTTTAGCTTTGATTAAAAAAAGATTGGAAGATGGTGATCCGGGTGCAAGTGATAGAATTAAAACAATCAGTGTTAAAAATATTAATCAAAAAATTAGATTAGGATCTTCATTTCGAGCTAATTTCTTTGAAGTTGACCATTCAATTATGGATTCAATGGGAGTAGCCTTAGAAACTCCAGTTGGTACGCCAATTCATTTTGGTGATTGGATGATTAGTCATGATCCTGTTAGTGGAGAGGTAACTGAATATAGTGAATTATCTAAATTAGCTGAGCCTCGTATTTTAATGTTAGAAAGTTTAGCTGTTTCATATTCAGAGAAAAAGATTGTTACTGAGAAAGAAATTCAGAACAACTTAGAAGGTTTAGTTGCTAAAGCTCCAGGTAGGATTATTATTGGTTCTTTTGCTTCACAAGTTCAAAGAATTAAGTTGCTTCTTGAATTTGCTCAGAGAATTGGTAAAAAAGTAGCTTTGGATGGGTATTCAATGAAAACAAATGTGGAAGTGGCTAAACAATTAGGTTATTTTAACATTAATTCAGATTTGATTATTCCTGTTAATGATATTGATAAATATCCTGATAATAAGATACTAATTCTATGTACAGGTTCTCAAGGTGAGCATAATGCTGTATTTAATAGAATAGTAACGGATAATCATAGATTTATTAAATTACAAAAGAAAGATACAGTAGTCTTTTCATCTTCAGTGATTCCAGGAAATGAGAGAACTATTCAGCGTTTGAAGGATAATATGTATCGTAAGTGTGATAATGTTATTCATTCTGATATTATGAATACTCACATTGGAGGACATGCTACTTTAGAAGATATGCATACTGTTATGGAACAGGTTAAACCCCAGTATTTTATGCCAGTTTATGCTAATTATTACATGCTTAAAGAAGCTGGAAAACAGGTTGTTAAAAAAGGATTCCCAGAAGATAAAGTTCTAATTTTGGACAATGGTTCAATATCTGAATTTACTAAACAAGGCTCTAAAATTCGTAAAGAAAAAGCTGACACTAGTTATGTATTTATTGATGGATTAGGTGTTGGTGATATTGGACATGTAGTTTTACGTGATCGACAAATGCTTTCTCAAGATGGTATGTATGTGATTACGGTATTGATTGATAGTAAAACTAAGGATGTTATTGGAAATATGCAGATTACTTCTCGTGGATTTATTTTTGTTAAAGATAATTTTGATTTGATTAATGAGACTAAGCGGAAAGTTCAGAAGATTATTAAAGATACTACTAGTAAGGACACTAAGATGGATTGGAGAGTGGTTGAAAATAATATTCGTGATCGAGTTGGTGAGTATCTTTTCCAAAAGACTCAAAGACGACCGATGGTTTTGCCAGTTGTGATTGAAGTTTAGTTTGTAGCTTAAATTGAAAAGTCTATAAAGTCGAAAGTGCAACTTATAGGTGGACAATAAATAAAAAACGATAAATTTTAAATTTATCGTTTTTTATTTGAAGAAAAGTCGAGTTTTTGTTATTATAGGTAAATGGAAGGGATAATAAATTAAATGGTGAAATATGAAAAAAAGGACTTTTTCAGGGGTACAACCAAGTGGTGATTTACACATTGGGAATTATTTAGGGGCGATTAAAAATTGGGTGGAGCTTCAGGATAATTATGAATCGATTTTTTGTATTGTTGATTTGCATGCGATTACTGTTCCGCAGGATCCGAAGGAATTGCGAAAGAAGATTATTGAGATTGCGAAGATTTATATTGCGGCGGGAATTGATCCGAAGAAATCTTCTATTTTTGTGCAGTCGCAAGTTAAGGAGCATTCTGAATTAATGTGGATCTTAAATACGATTACGAAGAATGGAGATTTAACTAAAATGACACAGTTTAAAGATAAATCTGGTGTGGATTTTGATAAACTTGAATTAGTTTTAAAAGAGGCAGAAAAACAGAGATGGAATGATATGGATGTAGATAGTAGAAAAAGAGCGGAAGATGAATTTAAAAGGGTTTCGGAAGAACAATCACCAGTTGAAGCTTTTAGACAAACTTTTGACATAGCTCGTTCAGCAACTTACGAAGATGCAAGAAAATATTTTCAAAAATTCAAAGAAGACTTTAATTCAATTGGAGTTGGCTTATATGATTACCCTGTTTTGATGGCGGCGGATATATTACTTTATAATACGGCGATTGTGCCGGTGGGAGAAGATCAGTTGCAACATGTTGAACTTGCACGAACTTTAGCACGACGATTCAATCATCAATTTGGAGAAACTTTTATTGTTCCTGAAGCGGAAATTAAAAAAGAAGGAAAACGAATTATGGGACTAGATAATCCAGAAAAGAAAATGAGTAAGTCAGCAGAAAGTATTTATAATTACATTGCACTTAATGACGAAGCTGATGTTATTCGTAAAAAGATTCGAAAAGCCGTAACAGATAGTGGTAGTGAAATTGTATATCAAGATGACAAGCCAGCTTTGAAAAATTTAATTAATATTTATAGTTTACTTTCTGAAAAATCAATTCCAGAAATTGAGGAAATGTATAAAGGAAAAGGCTATGGTGATTTTAAAAATGATTTGGCGGAGGTTGTGGTAGATTTTATTACTCCTTTTCAAGAGCGACTTAATGCGATTAGTGATGAGGAAGTTATGAAAATTTTAGCAGATGGTGCGGATAAAGTTCGAAAGATTGCAGAAGAAAAAATGAAAGAAGTTAAAGAGAAGGTTGGCTTTTTAGTTTAATTTTAAAAAGCCCGTGCGGCGAGCACAATTTAATTTAGAATTATTAATTAATAATTAAAAAAAAGATAGTAAAATGAAGATTACAATAATAGGAACGGGTTATGTAGGTTTGGTTAGTGGAACATGTTTTGCTGATGCAGGTAATGATGTTATGTGTATTGATTTGGATAAGAAAAAAATAGAAGGTTTAAAAAATGGTGCGATGCCAATTTATGAGCCAGGACTAGAAAAGTTAGTTAAGAAAAATTATAAATCAGGAAAATTAAATTTTTCTACTAATATTGCGAAAGGAATTAAATTTGGTGACATTATTTTTTCAGCAGTGGGAACTCCTCCAGATAAGGATTTCCGAGCAGATTTGTCAGCAGTTAAAGCAGTGGCAAAAAGCTTTGGGCAAAATGCTAATAAGTTTAAAGTTTTCGTAAATAAATCTACAGTGCCAGTTGGGACAGGAAAAATGTGCAAGCAAATTATTGAAAAAGAATTAAAAAAGCGAAAGAAAAATGTTAATTTTGAAGTTGTTTCTAATCCTGAATTTTTACGAGAAGGTTCAGCAATTAAAGACACAACCAAGCCAGATCGTGTAGTAGTTGGAACAGAAAGTGAAAAGGTAAAAGAGATGATGAAAGAACTTTACAAACCATTCGTTACTAAGAAATCTCCTTTGATTTTCACGGATATTGAAAGTGCGGAAATTATCAAATATGCTTCCAATTCATTTTTAGCGACAAAGATTTCTTTTATAAATGAAATTGCTAATTTTTGTGAAAAGGCAGGGGGAAATGTTGAGGAAGTAGCTAGTGGAATGGGATTGGATAGTCGTATCGGTCCGAAGTTTTTAAATGCAGGAATTGGTTATGGAGGGTCTTGTTTTCCAAAGGATGTGCAAGCCTTGATTCAAACTGGAAAACAAGTTGGTTATGATTTTCGTATTTTGAATGCAGTGGAAAGTATTAATAAGAGTCAAAAAGGTAAGCTTTTTAATATTCTTAAAGAAAAAATGCCTAAGATGGAAGGTAAAACAGCGGCTATTTTAGGGCTTGCTTTTAAGCCAGAGACTGATGATATGCGTGACGCTCCATCTATTAAAATTATTAAAAAACTTCAAGCTGAAGGTGTGAACATCAAAGCTTTTGATCCAGTTGCCGTAGAAAATGCTAAAAATTATTTTTCTAAAGTAAATCTTAATTTTTCAGAAACTGCTTATGATGCAATTGAGGATGCTGATGTTGTTCTAGTTTTGACAGAGTGGAATGAGTTTAGAAAGCTAGATTTGAAAAAGGTTGAGAAATTGATGAAAGGTAATTTGGTAATTGACGGAAGAAATATTTTCTCAATAGAAGATTTGAATAAAGCTGGATTACAAGGTACGTGTATCGGTTGTTTACAAAATTAGATTATTGGACATGTAAAATGTAGATGATTAGACTTGTGAAGATATTGTGATAATGTTTTCGAAGTTGTTTTCTTGCAGTAGAGTTCAGGTATACCTGAACTCTACTAACGGGAAAATAAAAAAACTTTTTAAAAAATAATTCTTTAAAAATAAATAAAAACATGAAGAAAATATTGGTAATTAAAGGACATCCAAAAGAAGAGGGTTTTTGTAATACTCTGGCGGATAGGTATATTAAGGGTGTAAAGACTGCAAAAAATAAAGTGGAAGTTGTGAATGTGGGGGATCTGTGTGTTGAGAGATTTATTAAATTCGAACATAAGAGTAATCCTGATTTACCTTTGGATTTTATTAAGGTTCAAAAATTAATAACTTGGGCAGATCATTTGGTTTTTGTTTATCCAATTTGGTGGGCAACTCCTCCAGCGATGATGAAGCTTTTTTTGGAAGTTATTTTGACTTCAGGTTTTGCTTATAAATATAAAGCTCCAATTCATGGTATTATTCCGAGTTGGGATGAATTATTGTCTGGTAAAACTGCCCGATTGATTGCTACAATGGATTCTCCATCTATTTTTTATAAATGGATTTTACGTGATCCTTCTTATAAAATGATGAAGGCTAATTTGAATTTTTGTGGGATTAAACCTGTGAAAAGGAGTTATTTTGGTTCGGTTAAATTGTCTTCTGATGAGAAGAAAAAGAAGTGGTTGGAGAAGATTTATCGGGTTGGGATGAAGGAGTAAATAAATTATATATTTTTATGAAAGAGCAGATTAGTAATAAAGGGGAAGAATTGAAAAAGGAATATCACTTTGATGAGAAAAATGAATATTTTTCAATTATATTTAATTTTTTTCCTGCTATGATAGCAGGTATAGTAGTTTATTTTTCTTTTTTAGAATTTAGAAGTGAGGGTTTTTATGGAGATATAGTACCAATATTGTTTGTAGGTATATTTAGTATAATATTTTTTAAGTTTTATATTGATTTTTTTAAAAAAATATCTTTAAGAAAAAAATATCGTTCTAGGGAATCATTTATTGAGGAGATTAGTTATAATCAAGATGTTTCAATGAAAGAAGCTAGATCTATTTTAGATGAAAAGAATAGGATCAGAATTGAGATAATAAAAGAAGATGAGATTTCAGGCGATTTTTTAAAGGTATTTCAGTATATCGAAAAAACAATAGAATTTTATATTTGGTCTATATTCAGTTTTTTGACAATTGCGGTTTTATGTCTGGCAGCAATTTATTTTGTGCTACAATCAAATAATTTGTATAAGGAAGTTGGATTTTATTTTACTAATGAATTAAATCAAATTATTCATAAAACAGCTGGACAAATTTTCATGGAAGGCTTTTTTAAAAATATTCGTTTTTTTATTTATGAATCCATACTTATAACTTTATTAGCTTTTTGTCTTAAAAAAATATCAAATTATATTTCTATGATTGAAGTTTACAAAGAATGGAAAGTTCTTTTAATTATGGATATTCAAAGACAATATAAAACAGCTAATGAAAATGAGAGAGGAATTGTTTCAAAAGAATTTCAACATAATTTTACTGAAAGACTGAAAAGACATGAAGAATGCTTATTGAATAACAAAGAAAATATAGAAATAAAAACAACCCCCGACAGATTAAATGGATTATTTTCAAAGACAAAGAAGTAAAAAACATGCTCAAAAAAATCCTAAAAAACATTCAGTTACAACAAATTCCGACCACTCCAAAAAGAAATCATCAACAATATTTTTAACAAGTTTGAAAGATCATAAAATATACCATCATTCAATAAAACCCTTTTCTTTAAGTAGCTCTATTAGTTTCTCATTAAATATCACTACACCATCTTGATTCATATGATTAGAATCAAAAAAATAAGTCGAATCATCAAGATCCAAAATATTATTAAAATTAATATATTCCCCATAAGAACTCATTTTCTCATCAAAATATTCAGGATTAATATATGAATTATAATAATCATGCGTCATAGGAGCTTGTATTAATATAAAATCTATATTATTTGATTTAAATATATGTAAAATATCTTCAAATGCATTGATTTGATTTTTATTAATCTCAATCTCTTTTTCTTCAATCTCCTCAAGTTCATAATGCATAATTTCTTTTTCAACAAAACCTCCTGAGATATAGGTGTCATTAATTTTAATTTTTTTCTCAATGAATTTATCATTTAAATTAAAAAAATCTTTATAAAATCCAAAAATAGCAGTATTGAGTGTCTTCATATGTTTTATTTTAGCCAACATTTTTAATGTCTCTATATCATTCTTATCATTTGCAATTAAATCCAATGATGATTCAACTCCTTCACTTGTAAAAGTATTTGGAAAAACTTCAAATATCACTAATTTTGGATTCAACTCCTTTAAATATCTATTGATTAGAACTTTAGTTTGGATAGGAGTTTGACTGCTTGATCCCAAATTAAAAACTTTCAATCCCTTTTCTTCATAGAGTCTGACATCGAATCCACGATATGAATGAGATGAGCCTAAAAATAAAATATCAACGTCTTTGAAATCTTTTACTTCATTCATTCTAGAATACATATGTCCATAGGATCCTATTCTATAATTTAAGTTAGGTGTAAAATTTTGAGGAAACAGTGTTCCCCAAACGCAAGTTAATATTACATATACGAAAAATGAGAATAAAATAAATTTAATAAGTGAAAGTATAAAATATTTCATAAGTTAAAATTGAAAATAAATAAAAGGGGTTTCGATTGTTTGCATATACATACCAATAGTAAAGATTATCAATGAATAAAAAGCCCAGCGAAGAGATCTTCTACAACTCAGACCTAATTTAGCAATTGCATGTTCTTGTTCTCTGCCGAGCCATTCAATAATCAAAAAAATAAATATTAAAAAAGATAAGGTTATTACTCCATTCATATCTTTAAGTGCAGGGATTGTAAATAGAGAAAACGAAAATATTCTTGAAATGTAATTTATTGCATGACTAACATTTTCAGCTCTGAAAAATATCCAAGCAAAAATAGTTAGACCAAAAGTTAATGCCATAAGGAAAAATTCCTTTATGCTTGGTAAATATTTTCCTTTTGCCACAACTTCTAAATTAGACCTGTTTTTATTAGCTAACAGAAGTGGTAAAAAATAAATTGCATTTAATGCTCCCCAAATTATAAATGTCCAATTAGCACCATGCCAAAATCCACTGACTATAAAAATAATAAAAATATTTCTAATTTTTTTCCAAATACTACCACGACTACCACCTAATGGAATATAGAGATAATCTCGAAACCATGTGGAAAGTGAGATGTGCCAGCGTCTCCAAAACTCTGCGATGTCTCTAGAAAAATAGGGAAATGCAAAGTTTTGCATTAAATTAAAGCCAAAAAGTCTCGATGTACCAATTGCTATATCTGAGTAACCTGAAAAATCTCCATAAATTTGAAAGGCGAAAAAAAATGCTCCCAGCACTAAAGTACTACCTGAATAATCACTTGAATTATTGAAAATTAGATTTGCATATTCTGCACAGTTATCCGCTATCACAACTTTCTTAAATAAGCCCCAAAGTATTTGACGCATTCCATCAATAGATTTTGAATAGCTAAAAATTCTTTTTTTATGAAATTGAGGGAGTAAATTAGAAGCTCTTTCAATTGGTCCTGCAACTAATTGAGGAAAAAAGCTTACAAAAGCAGAAAATGCAATAAAATCTTTCGTTGGTTTTATTTTCTTTTTATATACATCTATTGTGTAGCTTAATGTTTGAAATGTGTAGAAACTTATACCTACAGGTAATATTATATTTAAAGTATTTGCTTTTATCTCTGTTCCAAATAATGAGAATGCTGTAATAAAATTTTCTAGAAAAAAATTGTAATATTTAAAAAATCCTAAAAATCCAAGATTAACAAGAATGCTTATCCAAAATAATATTTTTCTTCTTTTGGCATTTTCTTCTTTCGAGAGTTTAATTCCAATAGAATAATCAATGACTGTGCTAAAAAATATCAATGCTAAAAATTTATAATCCCACCATCCATAAAATAAGTAACTTGTTGCAAAAAGTAAAAGGTTTTGTAACCTTAAGTTTTTGTTTGTTACAAACCAGTAAAGTATAAAAACTATAGGTAGGAATATTGCAAAATCAATAGAATTAAAAAGCATTGAATTTAAAATTTATAGGTTAATAGGTAAAGTTTAGAATTAAGTCAAGATTTGTAGATTGTGTAAAATTAAGATATATTAAAAGTACATTTAGTGATTATATCATGAAATTTGTAATAATAAATAAATCATGCCACAAAAAATTCTAAAAAAAACATTCGGTTACAACAAATTCCGACCGCTTCAAAAAGAAATAATAGACAATGTCTTAAATAAAAAAGACACCGTCGTATTAATGCCAACAGGAGGCGGAAAGTCACTTTGCTATCAAATTCCTGCAATCCACCTTCAAGGATTAACAGTTGTCGTTTCACCTTTGATTTCCTTAATGAAAGATCAAGTTGATGCTTTGCGACAAAATGGAGTTGAGGCTGCTTTTTGGAATTCGACACTTTCGCTTGAACAACAAAATAAATTACAAGAAAAAATACATAATAAAGAATTAAATCTTCTTTACATAGCACCAGAAAGATTTGGTGCAAGTGGATTTTTACAATTTTTACAAAATCTTAAAGACGACATTTCACTTTTCGCTATAGATGAGGCACATTGTATTTCTGCATGGGGACACGATTTTCGTCCAGATTATCGAAATTTACAAGTTCTAAAAAATGATTTTCCGAAAATTCCCATTATTGCACTTACAGCCACAGCGACGCCGAAAGTTTTACAAGATATAATTTCCAACTTAAATTTAAATAAAGATTTTAAAGTTTTTCAAGGATCCTTTGATCGAAAAAATTTATTTTATGAAGTGAAAAGAAAACAAAAATCTTTTGATCAAATTTGTTATTTTTTAAATAAAAGAAAAAAAGAATCGGGAATTATTTATTGTTTCTCACGGAAAAAAGTAGACGCAATGGCTCAAAAGTTAAAACATAAAGGCTTTTCAGTTTTGCCGTACCATGCAGGATTAAGTCCGCAAATTAGAGCAAAAAATCAAGATAAATTTATTAAAGATGAAGTGCAAATTATTGTGGCAACGATTGCTTTTGGGATGGGAATTGATAAACCAGATGTGCGTTTTGTAATTCATGATAGTTTGCCAAAAAATATTGAAAGTTACTATCAAGAAACTGGGCGAGCGGGACGTGATGGTGATCCAGCACATTGTCTTTTATTTTTTTCTTATGGCGACAAGCGAAATATTGAATTTTTCTTTAATGATATTTCGGATGAGTCTGAAAGAAAAAATGCTGAAGAAAAGTTGCAAAAAATGATTGATTTTTGTGAACAGAAAAGATGTCGTCGGCAAATGCTTTTAAATTATTTTGATGAAGATTTTTCAATTTCACCAGATAGAAGTGACGATGAGGCAAAAAAATGTTGTGATTTTTGCGTGAATCCTCCCGATGTTTTTGATGCGACGGAAATTTCTTTTAAAATATTTTCAGCGATTGCACGGACTAATCAACGTTTTGGCATGATGACAATTATTGATATTTTAAAAGGTAGTAAAAATCAAAAAATGGTGGGACGAGGTTTTGAAAAATTGTCAGTTTTTGGAATTGTTACAGATTTTTCTAAAGATGCGATGAGTGAAATTATTCGACAGTTAATTGATCGAAATTTTTTGCGATTAACAAAAGATGAATTTCCTGTTTTGAAATTAACACAACAGGCAGCTGAAGCAATTTCACATAGAAAAATGATTAGTCTTTTTTCAATTAAAAAAGATTTTATTGAATCAAGTACAAATGTTCAGGAAGAATTTGAGTTTGATGAGGAACTTTTTGAGGACTTACGTATTTTACGAACAAGAATTGCTCAAGAGAAAAATCTTCCACCTTATGTTATTTTTCATGATAAGGCTTTGCGTCAGATTGCAGCAGTTCTACCAACTTCGAAAGATGATTTAGAAAATATTTCAGGTATTGGTTCGCGAAAAATTAATGATTATGGTGATGGTGTGATTGAGGTGGTGCAGGATTTTTGTGAAAGGAAAAAAGTTGATAAAGATGTTCATAAAGATAATATTGATTTTGATGAAATTAATAAGACGGAAGTTAAAATTGCACCACCGAATGGTCGCTCTGAGGATATTTTAAATTTATTGAAACAAGGTAAGTCTGTTCTGGAGATGACTAATATTTTTGGAATTAAGGAAGGGACAATTTTTGCTCATATTGAACGTTTAATTTTTTCAGGTGATATTGAGGGAATTGATTATTTTGTTGATAAAGAAACTCAGATTGTGATCGAGAATGCTTTTGATGGTAATTTTAAACAGAATCTTTCTGTTATTAAAGAGAGATTGGAGGACGATTTTAGTTATGATGAGATTAGGTTGGTGAGAGTGATTGGATTGAGAAATAAGGAAAAGAAAGTTATAATTAAGATATAATTTTTTAGTAATATATTCTATGAAAAATTTATTAATAGTAATTACGGGATTTCCAGGAACTGGAAAAACAACTTTTGGTAAAAAAATATCGGAAGATTTTAACATGCCATTTATTTCAAAAGATGATTTTAAAGAGATTATGTTTGATGGATTTGGATACAAAGATCGTAATTTATCTAAAAAATTTGGTATTGTTAGTTACGATATTCTTTATCATGTTGCAGAAGCTAATTTAAGAAGTAATAATTCTGTTATCATTGAAACAAATTTTGATCCTAAATTTGCAAATAAGAGAATTTTAAATTTAAAGAAAAAATATGATTTTGAAATTTTGCAAATAAGATTTTATACAGAAGGCAATGTTCTTTTTGAAAGATTTAAAAAAAGAGCTTTTTCAGAAAATCGTCATTCAGGTCATTGTGATAGTGAATGTTTAGAGGAATGGCGACCAATACTATTAAAAGGCATGATAGAAGCTTTGGATATAAATGGAGATATTGTTGATGTTGATACAACAGATTTTGATAAAATTAATTATAAAGAAGTTTTTGATGTTATTAGTAATAAATTAGGTAATATTAATTAAATAAAAATTTATGAACAAAAAACAACCGCAGTCAAACAATCAAATAAAACTTGCAGATAATATCGCAGGAGCAGAATATGCAAATATCGCACAAATCATGCATAATAAAGAAGAATTTCGTTTAATGTTTGCACATATTTTTGAACCGACTGGAAAAGTAGTTGGCAAAGTAACAGTTACGCCCGGGCATTTCAAGAGGATGGTAAAAGCGATGCAGGAAAATTTAAAAAAGTACGAAGAGCAGTTTGGTGAAATTGAAAAATCAGAAGGTCCTAGTTCTGGAGGGATCGGGTTTGCGGATAGAAAAGAGTAGTTTTTTATTAAAAATTAAAAACAATAAAATGAAAAAATGTTCAAATTGTAAAAAGGAATTAGAACCCATATTTATAATCGATGGAACTAACACGTCAAGCGTTCGAAATGGATTTGTTTTTACTAAGGAAAAACCAACGAAATCATGGACTGGAAGTGTTAATAATGAAGCTGGTGTTGTTCGTGCTTTCTTTTGTTCTGAATGTAAAAAAGTTGAGTTATATGCGATTGAGGGAGAAAAAGATTTATTTGTATAAAATAAATTTAAAATTTTTAAAGTTCAGTTTAAGTTTATTCTTAAATTGGGCTTTTATTTTTATTTCAATTAATAATGATTTTGGTGAAATTGAAAAGTCAGAAAGTCCTATCTCGGGAGGGATCGGGTTTGCGGATAGAAAAGAATAGTTTTTTGTGGTACACTAGGTTGTATTAATTTATGAATCGAATTTTTATGAAAAATGTTATCATAACAATCTTAGTATTTTTAGTTTTGATTTCGAGCGGGATAAGTTTATATTTTTTCAAAGAATTAAATTCTAATAAAATAGAAACGAATGAAAAAGATATTCCTACTATTGAAGATAAAAAAGTAGAGGAAGAAGTTTTGGATCAGATTTCAGGTAAAGTTAAAAAGACAGGCGAAAAAGAAAAAATTTCAAATCAGAATTTAAAACCTGAAGATGATTTGGCTGTTTATAAAAATGAAAAATATAATTATAGTTTTAAATATCCGAAAGATTGGTATCTTTATGAATATTCTGATTATAGAGAAAAATGTCCAACTAAAAGTGATCTTTTTGGAGTTGAGAAATCTGTTATTTTAAGTAAGAGTGAATTAAAAGGATGCGAGATCGTTGAGGATGGAGAATATAATAGTGCTTTTGGAGGAAATATTTATTTTCATGCAATGGACAAGGGAGGAATGGTTAATATTGTTGAAAATCGCTTAAGTAGTTATAATGAAGAATACAAGGAGGCGTTTATTGGAAATGGTATAAGGTCAACAAAGTCTGTATTTGAGGGCTCTCCAAGATATACTTACGACTTTAGAGTGGCAAGATTTAATTATAGTATTATAATTAAAAAAGATAATAAAGAAAATATCGATTCAGAATTGATGAGTTTTTTAGATAGTATAGTTATAGAAGATTATTATTGTGAGACAGATAGTGATTGTGTTATAAAAGAAGAAAAAGATACTTGTCTTGAATGTGATAAAAAATTTGTTTGTGTTAATGAGAATTCAGAAATTAATAAGGTAAAAGCTTATTGTGCTAGTCCTAAAAATTATGAAACATGTATAACTTCAATCGTTCCGACAGGGTGTCAGTGTGTTAATAATAGGTGTGAAGATAATTAATATTTCTTTAGCAAATTAAAAAACCTCTTTCTTGATGATTGAGGTTTTTTATTTTGTTGATTTTTTTAAAATTATGTAGTATAGCCCGTGCGGCGAGCACTTTTTTAATCATGCTGAAAAGTTTAAATAAATCATAAATTTTGCCACCATTCCTTAAAATTGCTACAATTAGAGATGTAAATTAACTTTTAAAAATATTAATTTTTATGAAATTCTCATACAATTGGCTTAAAGAATTAAGCGGAACAAAAAAAACAGCTCAAGAAATAGCAGAACTATTTCTAACACATAGCTTTGAAGTTGAAGAAATTATCGATTTAGGGAAAGGTTTAGAAAATGTTGTTGTAGGTGAAGTAGTAGAAGTGGAAAAACATCCTGATGCAGATAAACTAAATGTGGCAAAAGTGAATGTTGGTAACGAAGAATTACAAATTGTTTGCGGTGCACCAAATTTAAAAGTTGGGCAAAAAGTTCCGGTAGCATTAATCGGAGCAAAATTACCGATGCCAAAAAATAAAGATGGCGTTGATTTTTTTGAAATTAAAAAAGCAAAATTGCGAGGAGTTGAGTCAAGCGGAATGATTTGTGCAGAAGACGAATTAGAACTTGGTGAAAATCACGAGGGAATTATGGTTTTGGCTGAAGATGCGGAAGTTGGAAAACCTTTTGCTGAGTATTTAAATTTAAATGACACTGTTTTTGACATTGATATTTTGCCAAATCGTGGTCATGATTGTTTGAGCTATAACGGAATCGCACGAGAGATAGTTACTTTAGATCAGGATATTTCGGAAGATTTAGAATTTCAAATTTCAAGTTTTAAAAAAAATAATAATTTAGCTTCTAAATTAAATTTAGATAATTCAGACTTGTCTGCCGAACAGGTAGGATTAGAAATTAGTCTTGATACAGAAAATTGCAGTCGATATATTGGTACAAAAATTAGCAATGTGGAAATCGGTGAATCACCAGAATGGATGAAGGCTCGATTGAAGGCGTCAGGAATGAATTCGATTAACAATTTAGTTGATATTACAAATTATGTGATGTTGGAAACTGGTCAGCCATTGCATGCTTTTGATTCACGAGGTTTCGAGAAAATTGCTGTGCGACAGGCGAAAAGTGATGAAAAGTTAATTTTACTTAATGATCAAGAAGTGAAGTTAATTGAAGATGATATGGTAATTACTCATGATGGGGAGCCAGTAGGTTTAGCTGGTGTGATGGGTGGGAAAGATAGTGGAATCAAAGATGATACAACTAATATTATTTTAGAAAGTGCTAGTTTTCATTCAAGCACAATTCGATTAACTCAGCGACGATATAATTTACAAACAGATGCGGCATACCGATATGAGCGTGATATTGATCCTAATTTTGCTGAGCAAGCAGCGGTACGAGCAATTGAGTTGATTCAAGAGTTGTGTGGTGGTGAAGTTGAAGAAATTAAAGATGTATATTTAGAACCAATTACTTTTTGGTCCGTTAAACTTTCTGTTGAATATGTACAGAAACTTTTAGGTGTAAAAATTTCTAGTGATGAAGTTGTTAATATTTTGAATCGTTTGGGAATTACTGTTGTTAAAGATTTAGGTGAAGAAAGATTTGCTTGTAAAATTCCAACTCGACGGAGAGATTTGAGGACGCAAGAAGATTTAATTGAAGAAATTGGGCGAATTTATGGTTATGATAAGATTACACCAACTCCGATTGTGAGTGATGTTGAAATGCCTCATCGAAATGAACAAAGATTTTTTGAGCGAACTTTGAAAGATGTTTGTGTAAGTAATGGTTTTAATGAAATTAAAAGTTATTCTTTCTATGGTAAAGATCAGGCGGAGATAATTGGTTTAGGTGATAAGAAGCACTTGGCACTTTTGAATCCGTTTAGTTCTGAACAAGATTATTTGCGAAGAAGTTTAATGGTGCATTTATTATCTGCAGATAAAAAGAATTTGAGTTATTTTGATCAGGTAAATATTTTTGAAATCGGACGAGTTTATAATCCAACAGAAACTTCTCTTCCGGATGAGCGATTAGTTTTCGGAGCAAGTGTGGCGAGCAAAGATAAAAAAGGTGAACAATTTTTTGAACTAAAAGGTTTGCTAGAGGTTTTGTTTGAGCGAGTTGGTTTGAATGATTTTTATTTTGATGACTCTGTGGAAAGTGATGAAGAATATTTGATTCCTGCTTTACATCCATCTCGACAGGCTTTGATTAAAAATGGTGAGGGTAAAATTTTAGGTTGGATTGGTGAGGTTAATCGAAATGCACACAAGCAATTTGGTTTGAAAAAAGTTCGAGCGGCGGTTTGTGAAGTTGATGTTGATGCTTTGCGGGCGGAGACTGAGAAGGAGAGATTTTTTGAACCGTTGGCGAAGTTTCCTTTTGTGAATCGTGATTTGTCGATGGTTGTTGGTGAAGAGGTTCGAGTTGGTGATGTTGAGAGGGTGATGTATTTGGCTGGTGGTGATTTGGTGAAGGATGTTGATTTGTTTGATCTTTATGTTAATCCTGAAACTAGTGAACGTTCAATGGCTTTTCGGATTACTTTTGGGAATGTTGAGAGGACTTTGAAGTCTGAGGAGGTTGATGAGAAGATTGTTAAGGTTATTGAGAGTGTTGAGGGGGAGTTGGGGGTTGAGGTTAGGAAATAGAATATGGGAAGCTATGCATCATTTAAGATAAAAGATTATGAAGTTCTTTGGATGAAAAGCTACATTAGTCCACTTGTGGCAAGTCTTTTTATAGAAAGTGATAGGATTGAAAAAGATGATGGTAATGACAAATATAGGTATATCTATTATCAAACAAATGTTGAAACTATAAAAAAGAGATTGGATATTATGGGATTTAATCTTGAAACATTAAAATGTGCATTTCATAAATCTAAAAGGTGTAAGTTGGATAATTTAAATGAGAAAAATAATGTAAATTTTTTAGATAAATTTACTTTTGAAGAGTATTTAATTGCTTTAAAAAAAATTTATGACAGTAAGATAGATTTTTTCTTAAGTGAAAATAATTTATCGCATGAGGAAGTAGAAAGGATTAAGGAAGATGATCCATACGTTAAATACGTATTAGAAGAATGTGAAAGTTTTGGTGATTTAAGTATCGAATGTGTATTAAGAGGATTTTTAGAAAAAATAGAAGATGACACCAGTGTTTCGGTAGATGTATCAGCGTTAATAGATGCGGGTTATTATGAAGAAAAAGATAAGATAGTTGAAAAAGAATCAGATATAAATAAAACAATTATTTTCACAGAAGGAAAGTATGATACATCAGTTATAAAACAGAGTATGAAATTATTGTATCCGCAATATGTGAAATATTTTTCATTTTTAGATATCGATTTAGCTAATCTTGAATTAGGATCAACTAGAGTAGTTACATATTTAAAATCTTTTATTTCGGCAGGAATTACAAATAGGGTTATAGTTTTATTTGATAATGATGTGGAGGGGATTTTTTGTAAAGAAGAGTTATTAAAATTAAAAAAAATTCCGAACAACTTTTGTATTCAAACGTATCCCGATATAGATATTGCAAAAAATTATCCGACAAGGGGTCCTGCTGGGATAGAAAAAATAGATATTAATGGATCGGCTTGTAGCATTGAATTATATCTTTGTGAGAATGTTTTAAGAGAAAATAATGATTTAATTCCAATACAGTGGAAGTCTTTTAATGAAAGGATGGAAAAGTACCAAGGCTCTTTTTCTAGTAAAAATAAGAGGCTGATACAGAAAAAGTATAATAATATTTTAAAGGATAAAAAAAATATAGAAAAGTATGACTTTAATAATATGAAGACTTTATTAGAAAGTATTTTTAGTGCCTTTGATGATAAGGTTTTATGATAATTATAAAGCCAATTTGTAATAGCTACATTTTGAAATACGCAAATCAAACATTCTACAAGTAAAAATAAATTAATTTTGAGTAATAACTGAAAAATGTTAAAATATGTATAGGTAACCTATACATATTTTAATTTTCCAAAATATAATTTATTATGACTAATTTAAGAAAAAATGAAGCAAAAGGAGATATAAATTTATTTAATTTTATCAAAGAAAATAGAATTTACAGTAAAGATTGGACTGTTCAAAAGCAAAATAATAAATTTATTCAAGAAATTTTAGATAAAACTAGTAAAAAGGGTAATGGAAATAAAGGTTATCCAGATTTGATTTACGTTAATGAAAATAAAAAATTATTAATTTTAATTGAGAATAAAGATCAAATAAAAAGTCATGTTTCTAAAAATGAAGATAATCCTGTGGATTTTGCTGTTGATGGAATAAAGCATTATTTATCTTTTTTTACTGATGATAAATTATTGGAAGAGAAAGAAACCATTAAAAAATATTTTAAAGATTGGAAGATAATCGGAATTGCTTTTTCGGGAGATATTAATGATGAATATAATCATAGACTAGATACATATGTTATTGAAGGTAATAATGTTAAAAATATTAACAAAAATGAAATTTTAGACGAAGAGGATTACTTGGCTTTTTTTGAGAACGTCGATTTAGAAAAGATAGCTAATGATATTTCAAAATCTTCAAGTGAGATCAATACTTTGTTAAGAAATTTAGACTCACAGAAAAGACCTGTGCTTTTGAGTGCTTTAATGGTTTGTTTGTTTGAAAAGCCTACTTTTAGAAACTCTTTTAGAGAAAATTATTCAAATTATGATACTGATTATATTATTTCTAATATACCACTTACAGTTGAAAAAATTCTTAAAAGTGAGAATATAACTCAGGAAAAAATAAATGTTCTTATAAATGAGTTAGCTTTCATGAAGACAGATAAGGATTTAAATGACACTGATATTTTAAAAGATATTTTAGTTGAATTGCAAGATAATGTTATTCCTCTTTTTGATAAAAAAACAAATTATGATATTATTGGAAAATTTTATGAGGAATTTTTAAGATATGCAGGAATTACAAATGTTAAAAAAGGTATTGTATTAACTCCAAATCACATTGCTACGTTATTTACAGAATTAATTGATATAAAAACTGATGATATTTTTTTTGATCCAGCTTGTGGGACGGGAGCTTTTTTGATTGCGGGAATGAATAAACTTATTGATAAAATCAATAATTCTAGTTTAGTTGATAAGCAAGATAGAATTAAGAATATAAAAAAGAAACAGCTTATCGGATTTGAAAAAAGTAGTACAATGTATTCTTTGGCAATTTCAAATATGCTTTTTCGAGGAGATGGAAAATCTCAAATTTTTAACGAAGACTTTTTTTCAGAAGAGTCTAAAAAAGTTTTGAAAAATTTAAAGCCTACAATTGGTTTTGTTAACCCTCCATACAGTGGCAAAGATAACAAAAAAAATCCTACAAAAAAAGAAATTCAATTTTTGGAGTTAATGTTAGATAATTGTAGTAGATATGGAATTATTATCGCTCCACTTTCGACTTTTTTTAAGGATGAAAATTACAGAAATAGGATTTTAACAAAACATACTTTGAAGTACATGATTAATATGCCAAGTGATTTGTTTCAACCAAATGCTTCAGCTCCTACAGCAATTGCAGTTTTTGAAACAAATGAACCTCATGGCGATAATAAAGTGGTATTTTATGATTTGAAAGACGATGGTTTTGTTTTGTCTAAAAATAAAGGAAGAACTGATGTTTTTAACAAATGGGGCAGTGTAAAAAAAGAATTGTTAAAAAAAATAAAAAATCCATATGAAAATGAAGATTTATTAAAATTGGTATATAAAAAAATAACAGGGGACGATGAGTGGATTATTCAAGCTCATTCAAAAAATAATTATAATGATCTAAATAACGTAAATTTTGATAAAAATTTAAAAAAGTTTTTAATATTTTATTTTAGACATCGTCTAAATTTAATTAATAAAAAAATTGATGAAATTACTTTAGTGGATATTTTTCGTAAAAATGGATTATCTAGTAATTCAATTTTAGATAATCATCTCGAATTAAATACAGACACATGGAAAGAATTTAGTTTGACAGATGTTTTTTCTCTTTCGTTAGGTAAGCCAATTCATAAAATACAAATATTTGAATCAGTTGATGATGGAGTTACTCCGTATATAACAAGAACTGCAAAAAACAATGGGACAGAGTTATTTTTGGATTCAAGTAATTTAGGAGATAAGGTGTCTAAAGGTAATTGCATTACTATTGGGGCTGAAGGCTTGAAATCATTCTATCAAAAAGAGGATTTTTTGACGGGTAATAAAATTAACATATTAAGAAATAAAGAAATTAATTTACACAGGGCTTTGTTTATTTGTACAGTTTTAGATTTTATAATAGAAGAAAAATATACTTATGGAAGAGCTGTTGTAAAAAACAGATTGGAGAATGAAAAAATAAAACTTCCAGTAGATAAAAATGGAAATCCAGATTGGCAGTTTATGGAAGATTATATAAAATCATTGCCTTATTCTTCAAGTTTATAACATGACCTACTACGTCTACATCCTAAAATGTTCCGACCAAACACTCTACACAGGAATCACCACAGACCCAAAACGCCGAATCCATGAACACAATAATTCAAATAAACTAGGCGCAAAATACACCCGACCCAGACGCCCCGTAAAACTAGTCTACACCAAAAAATACCCCACACGCTCAGAAGCAACTAAAGAAGAGATACGAATAAAAAAACTCTCACGTAAACAGAAAGAATCGCTAATAAGCTCATCTAAAAGCTCTTTTTAAGAAAATGACTATTATAAATAGTTAGACAGTTTTCAAAACAAAAACTATTGCTTTTTTTTCTTTACTATAGTATATTCAAGTTATTATAATTTAAAAAAATAAATGAATAATATTTATTTAATCGCACAATCAGTAGTTTCAATTCTATTAATAACAGCTATCTTGTTTCAAAATAAAGAAGGTGGTTTAGGCGTAGTTGGAGGAAGCGTTGGAAGTTCTTACCACACAAAACGTGGATTTGAGAAATTCTTAACACAAAGTACAGTAGTCTTAAGTGCTTTATTCATATTCTTATCACTAATAGTAGTGATGATAAAAGCTGGATAGATAAAATATCTTTATCGTTTTAATTATTAAATTTTAGTTTATCAAAAATTTTTCTGTTTCTACAATTTTTTCAGTGAGAAAATTGTTTGTTTCTACAAAGCATTTGCCATTACGTAATAAGATAGTGGTAGTTCTATTGTTATTAATTATTTTTGGAGGTCTAGCTTGGTTTTCTGTCAATCTATTCAAGCATTTAACAGAAAAAATACCAGCTACAGGAGGAAGATATACCGAGGCACTAGTTGGACAGCCAGGCTACTTAAATCCTTTATTAAATCAAACAAGTCCAATTGTTAGTTTAGTATACAGTGGATTATTTAGTTATGATGCAAACGGTGTGTTAATTACCGATTTAGCGGATAGATATGAAAGAAGCGAAGATGGAAAAGAATACACTATTTTTCTAAAACAAAATGTTCAATGGCATGATGGTGATCAATTCAATGCTGATGATGTTGTCTTTACTATTAACTTAATTAAAAATAAAGATTATGGAACAGTCGGTGTTGATTCAGGTTTAAGAATATCTCTTGATGGTGTAAATATCGAGAAGGTTGATGATTTTACTATTAAGCTTATTTTGAAAGAAGAACGATTCGATTTTTTACATAGTCTGACAGTTGGAATTTTACCGCAACACAAGTGGTCCGAGATTAGCTTAAGTAGTTTTTTACTTTCTGATTTAAATAAGAAACCTATTGGAACTGGTCCGTTTGAATTTGTAAAGCGTGATGCTGATGATGATTATGTATCTTCATACACATTACGTTCAAATAAAGAGTATTATAAAGGTAGACCACGTATAAATAAAGTTGTCTTTAGATTCTATCCAGATCGTACTAGTGCAATTGATGCTTATAATAATAAAGAAGTTGTAGCGGTTACTGCAAATTCAAAAGATTATTTAGCTAGTGTAATTGACAAAAATACAGAAAAGCAAAAAATGATTTCACCTTTATATTTTGCAGTATTTTTTAATCAGAAAAAAAGTGTGCCATTAGCTTATGATGAAGTACGTAAAGCCTTGGCTTTAGCTACTAATAATGAAGAAATTGTAAATCAGGTTTTTGGTGACATTGCAAATCCTATTTATTCTCCTTTCATGAAAGATTCTTTTGGATATAGTGATAAATATCAACAAGATAAACTTAATATTGAAGAAGCAAATAAATTACTAGAAGAGAAAGGCTGGAAAATGGAAGATGACGGTATTCGCAAAAAAGATGATGATCGTTTGGAATTTACTTTGCATGTTAGTTCTAATCCATCTTCGTATGTTCAAATAGCTAATGTTATAAAAAATCAGTGGAAACAAATAGGTGTAGATGTTAAAATTAATGAACATGATAGAGACAGTTTAAATGTTGATGTTATTAATCCTCGAGATTTTGAAGCTTTGTTAATGAATCATTCAACTAGATTTTCTGATCCTGATCTTTTGTCTCTATGGCATAGTAAGAGTAGCGATTCAGGGAATAATTATTCGGGCATGAAAGATGATAAGCTAGATGAAATATTAGAGAAACTTAAAAAAGAAACAGATCAAGAAAAAAGGAAAGAATTATATGAAAAAACTCAAGAGCAAATTAAGTCTGAAAATCCAGCAATATTCTTATTTGCACCAGGATTTACTTTTGTGCATAGCGGTAGTTTAAAGGGCGTTGAGGCAGAGAGAATTAATTCAGCTAAGGGAAGATATGCTAATGTTCATCTTTGGTACCTTAAAGAAAAGCATGTTTTAAAAAAGAAATAGATTGAATTGAAAAAGAAACGGCTCAAGGTCGTTTCTTTTTTGTTTAAATTATTAATTTTAAATTTATGATAAATAAAGAAATAATAAAAAAATCGTTGAAATGGCTTATAGTTTTTGGAGGGTTATTCACTAGCCTCATTTTTTTGTTTTATAATTATATATTTTTTGGAGAGCATGAAGTTTGTGAAAAATCATCAAAAGTTAAAGCGGACGGCAGAATTTCGATATCTGAGAAGGGCGTTTGTTTTGAGAGGTCTATTTGTAATCAATTGGAGGAAATTGTTAAATGCAAAAATTTAAATAATGGTTTTGATGAGCGTGATAGCAAAATTGTAAAAAATTTAAATAAGAATAATTTTAGATTTGAAAATATTGATGCAAGAATTGATAGAATTTTATTTATTTTTAAAGAGGATAATTATGCAATATTTTTAGCTAATAAAAAATATTATAAAATTGAGAATATCGACCCAGATACTTTTCAATATCTCGGTGGAAAATATTCAAAAGATAAAAATCATGTTTATTACAAAAATGAAATAATTGAAGTAGATTTAGAAACATTTATTTACGAAAGAGGCAATGGAAAAGCAATCGGAAAAGGGCGAGATAAAAATGGAACTTGGATTAAGGGAATTTTACAGGACAAATAAAATTAAAGTTTTTTAACTTAACTATTGTAGTTAAAAGCCCGTGCGGCGAGCACATGAATTTTTTTAAAAGGTACTTGAATAAATATTTAAAAAGAGTAAAATTAAAGCGTTAAATATTAAAATCAAAAATATGAAATCAATAAGTTTTATAAATCATGATAATTCTAGTTACGTTGAGGATAAAGAAGTTCAGCAGAAGATTTTAAAGTCAGTAGAAGTGTTAGAAAATAAAAGCGGTGCAGGGGCAGATTCATTAGGTTGGATAGATTTACCTAATGATTATGATAAAGAAGAATATCAAAACATTAATAACGTTGCTGAGGAAATAAGAGAGAACGCAGACGTTTTTATAACAATAGGTATCGGAGGATCTTATTTGGGCGCTAGAGCCGTTATAGAGGCGTTGTCGCATCCTTTTCATAACACATTGAATCGTGATGAAAAAAGAAAATCTCCAGAGATGTATTACGCAGGCATTAATATGAGTGGAGAATATTTAGATGCTTTAGGAGATATTATTGAAAATAAAAGTGTTTACATTAATGTTATTTCTAAATCAGGGACAACTTTAGAACCAGCTTTAGCCTTTCGATTTTTTAAAGAAAAATTAGTTAGTAAATATGGCAAAGAAGAAGCGAGTAAAAGAATAATTTGTACCACTGATAAAGAAAAAGGAGCGTTAAAAAATGCTTGCAATAAAGAGGATTATCGAACTTTTGTTGTGCCGGATGATGTTGGTGGACGATATTCAGTTTTGACGGCAGTTGGACTTTTGCCGATTGCAGTGGCAGGGATTGATATTGATGAGTTGATGAGAGGTGCTAGTGATTCAATTGAATTATTTAAAAAACCTTTTGAGGATAATCTTTGTTATCAATATGCGGCTTTTCGAACAAAAATGAATACTTTAGAAAAAAAGACTGAGATTATGGCGACTTATGAACCGTCTCTTTATTATTTTTCTGAATGGTGGAAACAACTTTTTGGTGAGTCGGAAGGTAAAGAAAATAAGGGTATTTTTCCTGCATCAGTTAATCTGACGACTGATTTGCATTCCATGGGTCAATATATTCAAGAGGGGCAGAGAAATATTTTTGAAACTGTTGTAAGTGTTAATTCATCTTCTTCTGAAAATAAAGTTGTTTCGGATGAAGAGAATTATGATGGATTGAATTTTTTGGCGGGTAAATCAATTGATTTGATTAATTGTAAGGCAAAAGAGGGAACTATTAAGGCTCATGTTTCGGGGGATGTTCCAACTTGCGAAATTATAATGCCTGAGAAAAATGAATATTACTTAGGGCAATTGATTTATTTTTTTGAAAAGGTTTGTGCGATCAGTGCTTATTCTTTGGGTGTGAATCCGTTTAATCAGTCTGGTGTTGAGGTTTATAAGAAAAATATGTATGAGTTATTGGAGGATTTGAAGTAGGATTTTTTAATTTTAGGAAAATAAAAAAAGACATAGGTTTTTGGCTTATGTCTTTTTTTAAATAATATTTTCATCTTTAGCCCAATTTTCTAATTTTTTGATACGTTTTAATGCAATTTTTTGATCTTTTTTGTTATAGCGTTTTGCATAATTGATTTGCTGTTTTTTCCAACTTGAAAAGCCTCCAACATAATGTTTAATCATTTCTTTTTCAAAATTGATAATCTGTGATTCTTTTTCATTTTCTGTAAGGTCAGGAAGGTTTTTTATGTGATTAAATAAATCTTGAGTTTCTTTGTCTTTTTTTGCAATTGTTCTGAAAATTTTAATGTGTTCAATTGGTAGTATTTTTTCTATTTTTTCAATTTCATGTATGTCTAAGACTGGATAAGGATTATCTATTCCCACTTTTTTATTCCAATCAAATTTTATCACGCTGATAGGGTATCTTAAAAGATGTAAAGTTATGATATTGATTATAATTTTTTCATAAGTTTTAATCCAATCTAAAAAAATCTCAGGTTCAAATGTTTGATGATTAGGTTTATGTGTTCCTAAATAATTTGAGTATTTGTAGCCTTTTGTATGGATGTAATTATGTAAGAAATTCAATTTATTAAATTCTTCAATAAAATTAAATTTTTTATCAAACTCTTTAATATTCTTATTTAGAAGAAGTATCTTTTTTATTTGTGGAGAATACGGAGTATTTGCTTCTTTAGAATCTTTTGATTTGAGCCATTTCTTTATATTTACAGGTCCGTTGTCGTCTATGTTGTAATAAATTGAAAGAAGACCTAATTCAAATCCGCTACGTAAAGACATAAATGCTTGTTTATAAAAGCCAAATACAGCTAGATTGAATGATATTTGTAATTCTCGCCATGCTTCCATGTGAGGAAAATTATGACCAGAAAAAAAATTTTCAGTTGTCAGCGGAATAGTTTTCCAAGTACTATTATAAGACCAGCTTAATTCTTCAATTCTTAGTTTTTTATCTTTATTTGATAGAAAAAATTTTTCAGTTTCTTTTAAAACAACGTTGCTTTTTTCTGGTGTATAAATAAATGGTGAAAACATTTTTTTTATTTCAAATACTTATCAATAATCCTCTTCGCAGATTCTAAATTATCATACTCTTCATTTACAATATCTTTGCAACCACCAATCATTGCCGACAAACGCTTTCCTTTATTCCCATGCTTTCTATATAAACAAATAACTTTTTTGCCTCTTTCGATACCTCTACCAATTTCATAACCAACACCTAGACTAGGATTTGTCACTTCTGCAACAATTATATCGCAATTTTCTAGCCATTTCATATCTCTATCATGAATAGATTCATCAGTTGTGTGATTTTCACCAAAAGAAGTTAGAGAAGGTTCACCGATATGTTCTGTTAAAACTTCTCCAAAATTTTTAAGATAATCAATGATTTTGATATAAATATCTAAATCGTCACGACCGCCCCTAATTGAACCTGCAAAATAAATCTTCATATTTTTTAAAATCTAAATTTATTAAATTAAAACTAAAAAAAGAGAAAGAAAAACTTTCTCTTTTCATTCTTTAACTATCTATTTCTTCTCAACTCGTCCATATTCATCATCAAAACGAACAATGTCATCCTCTTCCAAATAACTACCACTCTGAACCTCAATAATCTCCAAGTCAATCTTACCTGGGTTAGCCAAGCGATGCTTATTCAACTGGGGGATAAAAGTGCCTTCATCTTTAGTTAAAATAAGAGTTTTATCACCATTAACCACTTCAGCTGTACCTTTAATCACAACCCAATGCTCAGCTCTATGATAGTGCATTTGTAAACTTAAAATTTTTCCTGGATAAACAGTGATTTTTTTAACCTTATTTTTATCTTCATCAATTAAAACTTCATATTTTCCCCAAGGTCGATGAACGATCATGTTATCATCAATTTCTTTATGTCCATTAGTTTTTAAGTAATCAACAACATCTTTAACTTTTTCAGATTCGCCACGTTTTTGAATTAAAATGCTATCGTTGTTTTCGACTACAATTAAATTATCCACTCCAGTTACTGTAATTAATTTACCAGTTTTACTGTGAATAAAAGTATTTTTTGAATTAATCTTAATGTGCTTAGGATTTTCATCTTTTCCATTCTGAATCATTAGATCAGCCAAAGCATCAAAAGATCCAATATCACTCCATCCGAAATCACCTTCAAAAACGATTACTTTTTTAGATTTTTCAGAGATCGCATAATCGATTGAGATCGATGGCATTTCGCTAAATTTTTCAGTTAAAGTTTCTAAGTTTTCTTTGAAGTATTCATAAATTTCAGGTGAATGTTTGCTTAGTTCTTTTTCAAAAGTTTTAAAATTGAAAAAATACATTCCACCATTCCAAACATATTTTCCAGATTTTATATATTTTTCAGCAGTTGCTTTATTGGGTTTTTCTTTAAATTCTGACACTCGAAAATGTCCAGCTTCTTTTCTTCCTTTTTGAATATAGCCGTAGCCAGTTTCTGGGATGGTAGGGGTGATGCCGATTGTTCCAATATAATCTTTGTTTTCTTTCATGGCTGCTTTCACTATCTTCGTGTATTCTTTTTCATTATCTATGTAATGATCAGAGGGTAGGAAAATAACTTGTTTATCACTTCTAATCTTTATCTTTTCTTTTAAGTATTTCATAGCATAAGCTATAGCGGGCGCAGTATTTAAAGCGATGGGTTCTGTGATTATTTGATCTTCTGAAAGTTCAGGATAAATTTCTCTTATTTGATTAAGTATGTTGAAATAATTGTCTGTATTAGTAGAAAAATAAATATTTTCTTTAGGGATGATCTTGCTAATTCTTAAAAAAGTTTCTTGAATTAAAGAATTGTCTCCATATAAATTTAAAAACTGTTTAGGGAAGTTTTTTCGACTTAGTGGCCAAAGTCGAGTTCCTGAACCGCCACATAATATAACACTGTACATAACATTTTTTTAAATTTCTATAGTATATTTTTACTATAGAATTTAAATAATTTAATAATTATTAATTGTGAAATTGAGCACGCCTATATTCTAGTGCTAAATAAATAAAAGGTCAACTTGGAAAATGTTTCAGAAAAAAAACTGATAAAATTTAACTTTTAATTTTTCTTTGATTGAGTTTTAGAATTAAGTCTAAGTTATTATTTTTAGATATTATATTTTAAAAATGCTTTATGTAAAATTAATTGACGCTTCATATTACGACTGAATAAATCTATTTAAATTGAAGAATATTATTAAAAAATAAAATTTATTTTTTAATAATAAGAAATAAATTTGACAAAAAAAATAGTGGATGTTAATATGTTGTTAATGTTTTGAAATGATTTTTGAGAGAGAATATTTGATTAAATGTTTAAGCTGAAAGTTAGAAAGTTTTTGAAAAAAATAAATATTTTTTAATAACGCTTTCAACTAAACTTTATTCAAATATTTATTTCTAAAGAATATGAGAAACTAAAAAATAAATACACGCTTGCACAAGTGAGAAAAATTGTTTATAATAATTATTGTGCTAGTTTTTTTGTTTATAAAATTTTTTTAAATAATTTATTAATATATTTTGCACTTATACGTGGCTAATCGTATAGGTAGCGATACAAAGCTATGGCAGAAAAATTTGATCGTAGTAAAGCTCATGTTAATGTGGGTACAATTGGTCACGTTGATCATGGTAAGACTACAACAACAGCAGCTATTTTACATGTCCTATCAATGAAGGGATTTGCTAAAAAGCAAAACGTTGATGAAATCGATAAGGCTCCAGAAGAAAAAGAGCGCGGTATTACAATTGCAACTGCTCATTGTGAGTATGAATCAGATACTCGTCATTATGCTCATGTTGATTGTCCAGGACATGCTGATTATATTAAAAATATGATTACTGGTGCGGCTCAGATGGATGGTGCTATTCTTATTGTAGCTGCTACTGATGGTCCTATGCCTCAAACTCGTGAACATATTTTACTTGCTCGTCAAGTCGGTGTTCCTGAAATTGTTGTGTTCATCAATAAAGTTGATATGGTTGATGATAATGATATGATTGAACTTGTTGAAGAAGAAATTCGTGAGTTATTAACAAAGTATGAATTTGATGGAGAAAATGCAAGTGTTATTAAAGGAAGCGCTATTAAAGCTTTAGAAACATCTAGTATTGATGATGCAGATGCACAACCTATTCTTGAATTAATTGATGCGCTTGATGAGAAAATTCCACAACCAGAACGTGATACTGAAAAAGACTTTTTAATGCCTATTGAAGATATCTTCTCAATTGAAGGACGTGGTACGGTGGTAACTGGTAGAATTGATCGTGGAGTTGTTAATGTTAATGATGAAGTAGAAATTGTTGGTTTACGAGATACACAAACAACTACAGTAACTGGAGTTGAGATGTTTAATAAATCACTTGATCGTGGTGAAGCTGGAGATAACGCAGGGATTCTTCTTCGAGGTACTAAAAAAGAGGATGTAGAACGTGGTCAAGTTTTAGCTAAACCAGGAACTATTACTCCTCATACTGAATTTGAAACAGAAGTATATATTTTAACAAAAGAAGAAGGCGGACGACACACGCCTTTCTTTAAGGGATATAAACCACAATTCTATATTAGAACAACTGATGTGACTGGTGAGGTTATTCTTCCAGAGGGAACGGAGATGGTTATGCCTGGTGATACAATTACTTTAACTGTGAAACTTGGTTCAGATGTTGCTATGGAAGATGGTATGCGTTTCGCTATTCGCGAAGGTGGTCGTACTGTTGGGGCTGGTGTAGTAACTAAGATTATCAAATAATCTTTGATGGTAGAAGTGGAGAGAGAATCTCTAATTGAGATGCTTTCTTCCTTTTCTCATTAATGGTGAGGAAATTTAATTAATGTAGGTTATTATTTTAAAGATGGCCAAGAAAGATGAAGCGTTGACACGCGTCCGCATCAAAATCAAAGCATACGATAATAAAGTTATCGATAAGTCTGCAAAGCAAATTGTAGAGACTTCTCAGCGTACAGGAGCTCAGGTAGTAGGTCCAGTGCCTCTTCCAACACATATTAGAAAGATTACTGTTAATCGTTCTACTTTTGTTCATAAAGATGCAAGAGAGCAATACGAGATGAGAACTCATAAAAGACTTATTGATATTATTAATCCATCTCAAAAAACTATAGAGAACTTGACAAATTTAGATTTGCCAGCAGGTGTAGATATAGAAATAAAGATGTAAATAAGTGTTTTATTTTTGGTTAGTTATTTTTAATTAAAGATGTGTTTCAATAAAGTCCTTTTTAGGAAACTTATTGAGCTGGATATTTACTTGTTTAGAGGATCTCTTGACAAGAAATAAATAATCGTCTACTATGAAGTAGAGAAGTGCAATCTGGCTTGAATAGCCATTTTTTGTTTGTGTTTTAAAGAACATTATGAAATTTATTTTAGGAAAAAAATCTGGGATGACAACTGTATATAAAGAGGACAGAGCTTATAATGTTACTCTTATTGAAGTTTTACCAAATACTGTTGACAAGGTTTGTAGTGAGGAAAGTGATGGCTATACTTCAGTAAGACTTTCAGTTTCTAAAACTAAGAATGTTGAGTATAAGAGAGAGTTTAGAATTGAGTCTACAGAAGATTTTAAATTAGGTGAAAACATTGAAGTAGATATTTTTGAATCAGGCGAGAAAGTTAATGTTTTTGGAATTAGTAAGGCAAAAGGTTTTCAAGGTGTTGTTAAAAGGCATGGATTTGCTGGAGGTCCTGCAACACATGGACATCGTCATGCACTTAGATCTCCAGGTTCAATTGGGTCAGCTTACCCACAACATGTTTTAAAAGGGAAGAAGATGGCTGGTCGTATGGGAGGAGACAGAGTAGTGTCTAAAAATTTAGAAGTTGTTTTTGTGGATAAAGAAAAGAATTTGATTGCATTGGAAGGTGCTGTACCAGGAGTTTCAGGGAGAATTATAGAAATTACGACTGTTTAATTTTATATAAATTTATGATCAAAATTGATGTATACAATTTAAAGGGTAAGGTCACAGGAAATGTTTCATTGCCTGAGGAGATCTTCGGATTAGAGAGTAATAATGACTTAGTTCATCAGGTATATGTTGCTCAATCAGCTAATCGTCGTTCTGGTACCTCCCACACTAAAACTAGAGGTGATAAAAGAGGAGGAGGAAAAAAGCCTTGGAAGCAAAAAGGTACAGGAAACGCAAGAACTGGATCTATAAGAAATCCAATTTGGAAAGGTGGAGGTACTATTTTTGGACCTAGTAAGGACATGAATTTTACTAAAACAGTAAATGCAAAAATGCGAAGGAAAGCTTTATTGATAACTTTGTCTGAAAAAGCTAAATCTGATAAAATTAAAGTTGTTGAGTCGCTTAATTTAGAAGAAAAAAAGACAAAGTTTTTTGTTGAAATGGTTAAAGGATTAAATTTAAATAAAAGCGCTTTACTAGGCTTTGGAAAAGAAGAGAAAAATAGTTATAGAGCCGCTAGAAACATAGAAAAGGTTAGAACTTTAGAAGTTGAACAATTAAACGTATTTGATTTGATGAATTCAGAATACTTAGTTATTAGTCAAGATTCAATTGAACAGATTAAAGGTAAATATATTTCTTAATTTTATTAATATTTCTTATGGGATTATTTAGTAAGAAGACAACAGAAGATAAAGTTAAAGACGTATCTCCGAAAGTGTCTGAGAAAGGTGATAGTAAAGATGTAATAAACTCTTTAGTTTCAGATACTGCTCAAAAGGTTATAATTAATCCAATTATGACAGAAAAATCTCATGCTATGAGTGATAATGGCAAATATTTATTTAAAGTATTTTCAAAAACAACAAAGCGTAGTATTAAAAAAGCAATTGAAGACATCTATAAAGTGAATGTTTATAAAATTAATGTTTTAACAGTTTCAAAGAAGAAGAGAACAATTAAGTATGATAGAGGTTATCAGAAGAGTTATAAAAAAGCAGTGGTTACGCTTAAAAAAGGTCAAAGTATCCCTGTTTTTGAGGGTGTATAGTTTTATTCAAGATATTTAGATTATATGGCAATTAAAGTTTACAAAAGAAATAATGCAGCAAGGCGTAATATGTCTATTATTAAGCCTGAAAATGTCACAGAAAAAAAACCTGAGAAATCTTTAGTTACTAAACTTAATAAGAAATCAGGACGTTCTAATGGTAAGATTTCTGTAAGACATAAAGGAGGGGCTTGTAAGCGTTTATATCGTAAAATTGATTTTGTTCAAGATAAATTTGGTATTTTAGGGACTGTAGCTGCTATCGAGAAAGATCCAAATAGAAGTGCTTTAATTGCTTTAGTAGTTTATGTAGATGGTGAAAAAAGATATGCTTTAGCTGTCGAGGGTATGAAGTCTGGAGATAAAATTTTGTGTTCAGAGGATGCACCAATTAAAAATGGTAATCGAACACAGTTAAAAAGAATTCCAACCGGAACAGTCATATCTTCAATTGAAATGAAAAAAGGGAAAGGTTCACAAATAGTTCGTAGTGCTGGATCAGGAGCTATGTTAATGAGTATGGATGAAAAGTATGCTCATGTAAAAATGCCTTCAGGTGAGGTGCGCTTGATTAATATCGAATGTTATGCGACACTTGGACAAGTGAGTAATTTTGAACATAATACAGTTAAAATTGGTAAGGCTGGACGAGCAAGAAGATTAGGAAAAAGACCAGCTGTACGTGGTTCAGCGATGAATCCAGTTGACCATCCTCATGGTGGTGGAGAAGGATGTCAGCCGATAGGTCTAAAATATCCAAAGACTCCATGGGGAAGACCTGCTTTAGGAGTTAGAACTAGAAAAAAAAATAAGATTAGTAGTAAGTATATTGTAAAGTCAAGACATAAGAAATAATTTTGTAAATTATGAGTCGATCACTAAAAAAAGGACCTTTCATTGATGAAAGAGTTATAAAGAAAATTGAAGGAAAAAAACCTCAGGACACAGGGATTATTAAAACTTGGTCAAGAGCTTGTACAGTTGTTCCTGAAATGATTGGTTTTACATTTGCAGTACATAACGGGAGGAATTTTATTGAAGTATTTATTAATGAAGAAAAGATTGGTCACAAGTTGGGTGAGTTTTCTAAAACTAGAAAGTTTTCTCGACATGGTGGTAAAATTCAGAAAGATTTAGATCAAGCAACTCGTCAGCGTGAGATTGATGCATCTAAAGCGACTAAGGGTTAATTTAATTTAGTTTTAAAGTATGAGTGAAAAAGTAACAGCACAATTGAATAATTTGAGAGTTTCTCCAAGAAAGGTTCGTTTAGTTACTGATCAAATTAGAGGTTTGAATGCTAATAAAGCATTAATTATATTAGAATATAATTTGAAGAAGCCAGCTGATATAGTTGCAAAGTTAGTTAGAAGCGCTTTGGCAAATGCAGAGAATAATTTTAATCTAAAAAAAGATGGTTTAATTATTTCTGAGATACAGGTAGGAGAGGGAAAAACTTTGAAACGTTGGATGCCTAGAGCTTATGGTAGAGCGTCACAGATTTTAAAAAGAACCTCTAAGATTAAGGTTGTCCTTACAGATGAGAAAAGAGAAATAGTTGGAGATAAAAAAGTAGCAAAGAAAAAAGTAGCTAGAAATAAAGTTAAAAAAGCTACTAAAAAAGCTACTAAAAAAGTAAGTAAAAGTAATAAATAATTTAATTTTCTTGTTATGGGTCATAAAGTAAATCCAAAAAGTTTGCGAATCGGTATCACTACAGGGTGGAGGTCTCGTTGGTTTGGTGGAAAAAATTATGCAAATTTATTACAACAAGATGTCGAATTGCGTCGAGCAGTGATGAAGAAATGGCGACATGCAGCTATTGCTGATGTCGAGGTGGAGAGAAGTTCAGGGGATGTGCATATTATTGTTAAAACATCTCGTCCAGGTATGATTATTGGTCGTGGTGGAAGTGGTATTGAGGATTTGACTAAATTTATCAAAAAAACAATTTTTTCAGGAAAGAAAGTTAATATTAAAGTAGATGTTCAAGAGATTAAGCAATTTGAAGAAAATGCAGCTCTTGTAGCACAAAGCGTAGCTGAACAGATAGAAAAACGTATGCCGTTTCGAAGAGTGTTGAAAAGTACATTGGATCAGGTTGAGAAAAATCGAAATGTTAAAGGTGTTAAAATTCAAGTTTCAGGTAGATTAAATGGTGCAGAAATGTCTCGAGCTGAATGGTTATCAAGAGGAGCAATTCCTCTTCATACATTAAGAGCTGATATAGATTTTGCTCGTGATACAGCAAGAACAATTTATGGAGCTATCGGAGTAAAAGTTTGGATTTATAAAGGTGAAGTTTTTGAAGATGAGAAGTAATTTTTATAAAATTTTAAGATAAAAGAGTTTTATGTTAATGCCGAGAAAAGTAAAACATAGAAAAATGCATCGTGGAGGAAAACTGCGAGGTGACGCGAAACGTGGTAATACCGTAAGTTTCGGTAGTTTTGGAATTAAAGCGGTAACTTCAGGTTTGATTACAGCACGACAAATAGAGTCAGCTCGTCGAACAATTACTCGGTATATGCAGAGAACGGGTAAATATTGGATTAGAATATTCCCTTCTCATCCAATGACTAAGAAGGGAGATGAGACTCCTATGGGTAAAGGTAAAGGTGCAGTTGATCACTATGTTTCTAAAGTAAAGTCAGGTAAAGTTTTATTTGAGATAGACGGAGTAGCTGAAGAGGCGGCAAGGGAAGCATTTAGATTAGCTGGACATAAGTTAGGAGTGAAAACAAAATTCGTTACTAGGCATGGTGAATAATTTCGATTCATGTAATTTAGTAAGAGTATTTACTATTGCGAAGAAAGAATTAAGTGAATAAATTATTAGGGCTAATATTTAATTTTATGTCAGATAAAAAATCAACAATTATGCAAGGTACTGTAGTGAGTGATGCAATGGATAAAACTATAGTTGTAGCTGTAAATACATTTAAAACGCATAAGAAGTATTTAAAAAAGTTTAACTTTACTAAAAAGTATAAGGTTCACGATTCAGAGAATAAATATTCAGTAGGGGATGTAGTTGAATTTCAAGGTTGCAAACCTATGAGCAAAGATAAAAATTTTATTGTTGTTGAAAATTAAGATTTAAATTTATTAAAATAATATGATTCAGGCAGAAACATGGTTAAAAATTGCAGATAACTCTGGAGCTAAGGAAATCGAATGCTTTAAGGTTTTAGGTGGCTCTAAAAGACGTTACGCAGGTATCGGTGATATTGTAATCGCTTCTGTTAAGGCTGCTGAGCCAAGGTCTAACGTTAAAGCTGGGGATGTTGTTAAGGCTGTAATTGTTAGGCAGAGAAAAGCTTTTCGTCGTAAAGATGGATCATATATTAGATTTGATGAGAATGCTGCAGTCATTGTTGATCCAGATAATAAGGAGCCAAAGGCTACACGTATTTTTGGTCCAATCGCAAGAGAATTAAGAGAAAAAGGTTTTAATAAAATAATCTCGTTGGCTTCTGAAGTTTTATAATTTATTATAGTTTATTCAAATAGTATGTTAAAGATTAAAAAAGGAGACAATGTGGAAGTTATCACTGGTAAAGATAAAGGAAAACAAGGTGAGATAATATCTGTTATTCCTGATAGCGAAAAGGTCGTAATTAAGGGTATAAATGTTGTAACTAAACATATTAAACCTAAGCAAAATGGAGCAAAAGGAGAACGAATTAAAGTAGAATCTTCAATTCATATTTCGAACGTTATGCTGGTTTGTCCAGAATCAAATAAAAGAACGAGAGTAGGTTTTTCTGTTAAGGATGGAAATAAAGTTAGAATTTCTAAAAAAAGTAATAAAGAAATTGATTAAAGTTTTTTAAGTATTATTTTAAATCATGAAAGAATTAAAAACTACAAAAGAGATATATAATGATAGCGTAAAAGATTTGCAAAAAAATCTTGGTTTTGATAGTGTGATGATGGTTCCAAAAATAACTAAAATTGTTATTAATGCTGGAATTGGTAAAATAACTAAGGAATCAGAAAAAGTTGACGAGGTGTTTGAATCTCTAAGAGATATTACTGGTCAAAACCCAATCAAAACTAAGTCTAAAAAATCAATCGCTGGTTTTAAAATTCGTGAGAATCAGGATATAGGAGTAAAAGTTACTTTGAGAGGTCAGAGAATGTGGGATTTTATAGATAGGTTGAATAACGGTGCGTTGCCACGTGTACGTGACTTTCAAGGGATAGAATTGCGTTCTATTGATAAATCTGGTAATCTAAATATTGGTATCAAAGAACATACAATTTTTCCAGAAATTATTGCAGAGAAAGTTAGACATACGTTTGGTTTCCAGGTTACAGTTGTGTCTACTGCAAATAATGGGCAAGAAGCTGAAAAATTATATCGTAAGTTAGGATTTCCATTAAAAAAGGAAAATTAGTATAATTTAATTTTTATATATTATGGCAAAGAAGTCAGTAAAAGCAAGAGCAAATAAAAAACCTAAGTTTTCATCTCGAAAAGTTAATCGTTGTTGGAAGTGTGGTAGAAAGCATGGTTATTTACGTTATTTTGGTATATGTAGAATTTGTTTTCGTGAATTAGCAAGTAAAGGTGAGATACCAGGAATACGTAAAAGTAGTTGGTAAATTTAAATAAGTTATATTTAAGTGAAATTTAGTTATGATAGACTCAATTAGTGACATGTTAACAAGAATTCGTAATGCTCAAAAAGCTGGGCATGAGTTTGCTTTAATGTCTTTTTCAAATGTAAAGATAGCAATTGCTGAGGTTCTTAAAGCAGAAGAATTTGTTTTAGATGTGGTTAAAGAGCAAAGTGAAGAAAATGAGAAATTTGAAAATATTAAGATAGTCTTGAAATACAATAAATTATCTAGTACAAAATTAAGTCCAGTAATTGAAGGTATTAAGCAAGTTAGTAAACAAGGGCAGAGATGCTATGTTAGAAAAAATGATATTAGTAAAGTGAAGAATGGATATGGTATTTCAATCATATCAACATCGCAAGGAGTTATGAGTGGAAAAGATGCTAGAAAACGTGGTTTAGGCGGTGAATTAATTTGTGAAGTTTGGTAATAAAAAAATATGAGTAGAATAGGTCAAAAACCAATTAAGATTCCAACAGACGTTATTGTAGATATTTCTGCAGGCGCTGTTACTGTCAAAGGTAAAAAGGGTGAGTTGAATATACCCCTTCATGATTCTGTTTCTATTAAAACAGAAGAAGGCTCACTTAACGTTTCTCAAAAAAGAAATTCAAAAATTGCACGATCTATGAACGGAACAACTGTTCGATTGATTGAAAATATGATCATAGGTGTAGCAAAAGGATTTGAGAGGAAGCTAGAATTGAATGGTGTAGGTTTTAGAATGGCTTTAAAAGGTAAACAAATAGATTTAGCTTTAGGTTTTTCACATCCTGTACTAGTAGATATTCCTGAGGGGTTAAATGTAAATATTGAAGGTGTAGTAATGACAATTTCAGGCATTGATAAACAAAAAGTTGGTCAGTTCGCTGCTGAAATTAGAGACTTAAAGCCAGTTGAGCCATATAAAGGTAAAGGATTTAAATACGATGATGAACATGTTCGTCGTAAGGAGGGTAAAAAAGCAGCTTCAGCTTAATAAAGTTTAAATAGATTTTTTTAAAAATAGTCATGAAACAAGAAACTCGTAACAATAAAAGATTGTCTAGAGCAAGACGTATTAGAGCTAAGGTTAAAGGTGTTGAAACTAGGCCTAGAGTTAGAGTTTTTAGATCTCTTAAATCTTTTTATGCTCAGGTTATAGACGATGTAAATGGGAAAACGATTGCACAAGCTAATCTTAAAGATATTAAAGGAGCTAAAAATGATTTAACTGGAGTTGAAAAATTAGGAGTGTTTTTAGCAAAAAAGTGTTTGGATAGCGATATTAAGGAAATTGTTTTTGATCGTGCTGGTTATAAATACCACGGTAAAGTTAAAGTTTTTGCTGAGGCTTTACGTTCAGAAGGATTAAAATTTTAATTTTTAGTTATATTTATGTCAAATAATTTTAAGAAGAAAAAAGGCGGTAGAAGAAGACCAAAGCCAGAGTTTGAGCAAAAACTTTTAGATTTAGCTCGAGTTACTCGTGTGGTTAAGGGTGGTCGTCGTTTTCGATTCAGGGCTACTGTTGTAATTGGTAATCGTAAAGGAAAAGTTGGAGTTGGTGTGTCTAAAGGAACAGATGTTTCTCAGGCTATCCAAAAAGCATTTGCTGATGCTAAGAAGAATGCTATTACTATTCAGTTACATGGAAGTACAATTTTACATGATGTAAATCATAAATTAGGTAGTGCTAAAATTCTTTTGAGACCAGCTACTGAAGGTAAGGGTATTATTGCTGGTGGTTCAGTGAGATCTGTTGTTGAATTGGCAGGTATTCGTGATATTGTATCTAAATCAATGGGTACAAAAAATAAATTGAATGTTGCTCGAGCTACTGTTGAAGCTCTTAATTCAATCAAAAAGATTGAGATAGATGAAAAGTTGGATAAAGCTGTTGATGAAAAAGCTGTTTCAGATAAGAAATCTAATAAATAATTTTTAGAATTTAGATATTTAAGAAAAAATTTATGCAAATTCATGAATTAGAAACTAAAGAAAGAAAAACTTCTAAGCGAGTAGGGCGAGGAGGTAAGAGAGGTACTTACAGTGGTCGTGGGATGAAAGGTCAAAAATCTAGAAGTGGTGGAAATGTAGACCCTCTTTTTGAGGGAGGAAGGTCTTCTTTGATTCAGCGTATGAAAAAATTGCGAGGTTTTAAATCTATTCATGCTAAAAAAAATGTCATTTCTTTGACTGATTTGGAGAAGTCTTTTGTTGATGGGGAAACTGTTTCTGTTTCATCTTTGATGGAGAAGAAATTATTACGAAAGAGGTTTTCGAGGGATGGTGTTAAGATTGTTTCTAATGGTGAATTATCAAAAAAATTGACTATTTTTGATAATATTTCATTAACAAAAGTTACAAAAGAAGCTATTGAGAAAGTTGGAGGAGAAATTATTGAAGCTAAAAAAGAAATTAAAGATAAAAAATAGTTTCTATAAAATTTGAGTTTTCTTAAATCCCTACTTTAAGTGGGGATTTTTATTTTTTAAATAATACTCTTTACAGTCCTCTTTGATTCTTACCACTATATAATCATAAATCTTCTTTGTTTTAAAAGAAATAATAATCTAGTGTTAATTTAAAAAATGGATAAAATTCCTTTTTAAAAATATTTAATGGATTCTTATGGCTTAAATGTCATATTTTCTTAGGTGATTGAAATGACCGTTGCGAGTAGATTTAGTTTTGTTTTTCTTGTTTGATATATTTTCTATTAGAATTTATTTATTTTAGTAGATGAATATATTTTTACGAAGAGTTTTTCTGTATTGCGTTTAAATAGTTTTAGTAATATACTAGAAAAAGTTTCAGAAGATGGTTTTTGACATGATTTTTAATGTTTTAAAATATGATAAATTAGTGTTTTTTGAAAGATATTGATAATAAGACTTTAAATTTACTTTATAACATGATAATATGAAAAAAATAATTATACTCGGAGCCACAGGGTCAGTTGGTCAATCAACTTTTAATGTGGTTCGGCGAAATCCTGATAAGTTTCAAATTGTTGGTGCATCTGCACATAACAACTTTACAGATTTAAAAAAATTAGCTGATGAATTTAAAATTCCTTTTTTATTTAATACTAAGGAAAAAAGTATTGAAAATTTTTCAGATTTTGTTGAACAGTGTGAACCAGATATTATTTTAAATGCAATTACAGGATTTGCAGGATTAGAATATTCAATTGAAATTTTGAAAAATAAAATTCCTTTAGCTTTGGCAAATAAGGAGAGCTTGGTTGCTGGTGGTGAAATTTTAATGCAGCTTTCTAAAGAAATGAAAACGCCAATTTTGCCAGTTGATTCTGAACACTCAGCTATTTTTCAATGTTTATTAAATTCCGCAAAAGGTGGTGAAGATTATGATTTTAATAAAATTTTATTAACTTGTTCAGGAGGTCCTTTTTACGGAAAAACTTTAGACGATTTACAAAATGTAACATTAGAAAATGCGTTAGCTCATCCAAATTGGTCAATGGGTGCTAAAATATCGATTGATTCAGCTACTTTGGCAAATAAATGTTTAGAATTTTTTGAAGTGATGCATCTTTTCGGTGCGACTAAAGATCAAATTGAAATTGTTATTCATCGAGAATCCATTGTTCATTCGATGGTAGAATTTCCAGATTCTTCGGTGATTGCACAACTTTCTCCGCCAACGATGGAATTACCGATAGCATTTGCGTTAAATTATCCAGATAGATTAGATTGTAGCGTTCCAAGACAGGATTTTAAAAATCTTGATTTAAGTTTCCGTGAACCAGATAAAAAGGTTTTTCGTATATTGAAAACTTTGGAAGTTTGTACAGAAAATATGCAAAATTATCCAATAGTTTTTAATGCTGTAAACGAAGTTTTAGTAGCTGAATTTTTGAATGGTAAAATTAAGTTTGTCGATATTTTTGAAAAATTGGATCAAGTTATTGATAATACTAAATTAGAAACAGTGGATTCATTGGAGAAAATTTTTGAGATTGATATCAAAGCTAGAAAATTAACACGTGAGATTTTGTAAAAATAATTATTTTTTATGAATAAAATAAACGAAAAAGTAACGGCAATAATTCTAGCGGCAGGAATGGGAAGTCGAATGGGTTTAGGTTATAATAAAATATTTTTTGATTTTGAAAAACCATTAATTTGTTACACCATTGATTCTTTTGAAAATAATAATAATGTTGATGAAATTATTATTGTTTGTGCAAAAGGTGAGGAAAAAAAGTTTAATGAAATTTTAAATGAGCAAAATTATAAAAAAATTTCAAAAATAGTTAAAGGTGGAGAGACTCGTCAAGATTCATCTAAAATTGGCGTGGAAAATAGTGGTGGGGATATTATAATTATTCAAGATGGAGCACGACCATTTACAACTCAAGCAGTTATTTCTGACTCGATTAAAAGTGCTAAAGAGTTTGGTTCAGCGATCGTGGCGGTTCCATGTAAAGATACGGTAAAATTATCTAAAGAGAATGATATTATTAAAGAAACTGTTGATCGGTCAAAGCTCTGGATGGCTCAAACTCCGCAGACTTTTCGGCGTGAAATAATATTGAAAGCTCATCGAGACGCTAAAGAAAATGATTTTATTGGAACGGACGAGGCTTCTTTGATTGAGAGAATGGGTGGTGAAGTGAAATTGGTCATGGGGAATTATGATAATATTAAAATAACAACAGAAGAAGATTTGCTTTTGGCACGATTAATAATTGATAAATATAAATTATGATTCGAGTAGGAATTGGACAAGATTCTCATCCTTTAAGTTTTATTGAGAAAGAGTTAATTTTAGGCGGAATTAAAATTGATTCTGATTTAGGAATAAATGGAAATTCTGATGGAGATGCGGTTTTACATGCATTGTGCAATGCTTTAGGCAGTTCAATTGGCGAAGGTTCTCTTAGTGTTTATTCAGATAAGATGTGTTTAGAACAAGGAATTATAGATAGTCGTGAATATGTTAAATATATTTTTAATAAAGTTAAAGAGAAAAACTTTAAGGTGCAAAATATCTCTATTGCCATGGAAGCTAAACGACCAAAGTTAGAAAAACACTTTCCTAAGATGAAAGAAACTATTGCGGGACTTCTTGAGATTGATTCTGATGATGTTGGTATTACAGTAACTAGTGGAGAAGAATTAACATCATTTGGTAGAGGTGAAGGCATTCAGGTTTTTGCGAATGTTTGTATTGTGAAGAATTGATTCTTTATTTTACGATATTTTATTTACAGTCTTTTTCGGTTTAAAAGACTGTGCGGCGAGCCTGCCTGTTCGGCAGACAGGTACAATTTTAAATTTAAATTATGAAAAAACTTACTAAAAAATCTTATTCACGAATTACATTGGCATTGGATGTAATTAAAAAACGTACAAAGGGTGAATTCGCAGGTTTTCACAAATTGGGAATTATTAAACATCAAATAAATTTATTTGATGAAATTGCAGTTTGTGATTCTGATGAATTAAAAATTGTTTGTGATGATCTAACTGTGCCAACGGATGAAAATAATATTTGTTGGAAAGTGGTTGAATTGTTAAAGAAGGAATTTGATATTGATAAAAATGTTGTAATTGAAATAAAAAAGAATATTCCGGCACAGGGTGGTTTGGCAGGAGGTTCAAGTAATGCAGCGACGACTTTCAATTTATTAAATAAACTTTGGAATTTAAATTTGTCTTTTGATGAATTAGCTAGATTAGGTCAAAAGGTGGGGATGGATGTGCCGTTTTTCTTTATGGGCGGTACAGCTTTTGATAGTGAAAGTGGGGGTGTTTTAAGAAATATTGAAACAAAAATTAAATTGAATTTTATTTTATTACTTCCAGATTTTGGTGTGTCAACTCCAGAAGCTTATAAAAATCTTGATTATAATAAAATCGCTCAGAATGTTGATCAAACTAAATTGATGGAAAATTTACTATTGAATAATGAAGAAGATTTTGATTTTAATGAATTTGTTAAATTGATGCACAATGATTTTGAAATGAGTGTTTTTGAATACCATTCAGAATTACAAAAGTTAAAAAATGAATTATATGAATTAGGTCTTGAGGGCGTGGTTATGTCAGGCTCAGGATCGACTTTGATTGGGTTGGCTAAAAATAGAGAAGAAGCTTTGAAAATTTGTAAACAGATTTCTTGTCGAGCAATTGCGGTGGAGAGTTTATGATGATGGTTTTTTTATTAACTTTTGTGGAAATTAATATTTTAAGTTTCAAAAGCCTGTGCGGCGAGCCTGCCTGTCGGCAGACAGGCACTTGAATTATTTTTGAAATGATTTTAAATCATGTTATACTAGGTCAGTTGTGTGAAAGCAATATTATTTTACATTTAAGTCAAATATTATGAAAAACAATTTTAAAGCATTAAAACCTCGACGAAAAACTCGAGTAGTAAAAGTAGGAAATATTGGAATTGGTGGGGATAATCCAATTCGAGTTCAAACAATGACTAATACAGATACTTTAGACATTAAAGCTACAGTTGAACAAATTTTAAAATGTGTCAAAGCAGGTTCAGAAATGATTCGTTTAACAACGCAAACACCAGCACATACAAAAGCATTAGGTAAAATTAGAAAAATTTTGCAAGAAGAACATAATTGTAATATTCCTTTGATTGCGGATACACATTTCAATTTGGATTCAGCTTATGAAGCAATTAATTGGGCAGATAAAATTCGGATTAATCCGGGTCTTTTTGCTAATAAATTTGCAAGTAAAAAAAGTTTTACGGATGAGGAATATCAAGAAGCTCTTAATGATGTCGAAGAAACTTTAATTCCATTTATCGAAAAATTGAAAGAAAAAAATATTCCAGTTCGGATCGGCACAAATCATGGGTCATTATCTCCTAGAATTTTAGAACGTTATGGAAATACTGCAGAAGGTTTAGTAACTAGCGTTATAGAATATTTGAATATATTCAGAAAAAATGGTTATGAAAATTTAGTTGTCGCAATTAAATCTTCAGATCCTTTAGTGATGCTTGAATCTAATCGTTTGTTAGCTTACACACTAGATAAAAATAATATGGATTATCCAATTCATTTAGGCGTAACTGAAGCAGGCATGGAAGACGATGGTAGAGCTAAATCAACGATTGGAATTGGAGTGCCTTTGATGGAAGGGATTGGTGATACTTTACGTGTATCCTTAACTGAAGAGCCAGAAAAAGAAATTCCTGTTTGTTATACAATTTTACAGGCAGTTCAAAGAAGAATTACAAAAACAGAATTTATTTCCTGTCCTTCTTGCGGACGAACTTTGTTTGATATTGAGCTAGTGACTAAAAAAATAAAGGAAAAAATGAGTCACTTGAAAGGTTTGAAAATTGCGGTGATGGGGTGTATCGTGAATGGTCCTGGTGAAATGGCTGGATCTGACTATGGTTATGTCGGTGGTGCTCCAGGTAAAGTTAGCCTTTATCATCAAAGTGAATTGGTTAAGAGAAATGTTCCTGAAGAAGAAGCAATTGATGATTTAATTGAGCTTATTAAAGAAAATGGGGATTGGGTTGATGAGGGATAGTTTTTGATTTAGTACAATTATTTTATTTAAAAAATGATCTTGAGGAACAAACACATATTTGATAGAGAAATAAGTTATATAAATTTAGACATTAGAAGTCATGAAAAAAAATGAAAAAGGAGCTGTTGCTACTGGACATCCAAAAGTTAGTGAGGCAGGCAAAATTATATTAGAATCAGGTGGAAATGCTTTTGATGAAATTATTAGAAGATTTTGATAAAAAAGTATTTAAATTTAATTATGTCAAAAATAAAAACATCACAGCGGGCAGAAAAAATGTCGGTGAGTGGTATCAGGCGTGTTTTTGAATTGTCTCAGAGTATGAAAGATACGATTGATTTAAGTATTGGAAAGCCTGATTTTGCAGTACCTGAGATTATTAAAGAAAAAGCCAAACAAGCGATTGACGCTGATCTTAATTCATATTCTTTAACAACTGGTATTCCAGAATTACGTCAGGCAGTTGCTCAGAAATTACGTGATAAAAATAAAATTAATGCTAGTGAAGATGAAATTATAATTACTTCTGCGGTTTCAGGCGGCATGAGTATTATTTTACCTGTTCTAATTGATCCAGGAGATGAAGTGATTATATTTGATCCATATTTTGTTTCTTATAAACAACTAGTATCTTTGTATAATGGCGTTCCAATTATTGTACCAAAAAATGATAATTTTTCACTGAATATTGACTGGTTGCAAAATGCAATTACTGATAAAACAAAAATAATTATTATCAATTCGCCAGAAAATCCAACAGGACATGTTTGGAGTAAGGATGAATTGAGACAAGTTATTGTGTTAGCTAAAAAATATGATCTAACAATTATTTCTGATGAAATTTACGAAGACTTTATTTATGAGGATGATTGCCCACATATTTCACCAGCTTCATTATATGATAAAGTTGTAACTTTAAATGGTTTTTCTAAATCTCATTCAATGACAGGTTGGCGAGTTGGATATTTGCACGCACCAAAAGAAATTATTGAACAAGCTATTAAGGTGCAACAGTATACTTTCGTCTGTGCTCCAACTCCTTTTCAATACGCAGCTCTGAGTGCGTTTGACTGCGATATTTTAGAATACGTAGCTGATTATAAGGAGCGAAGAGATATGTTGTATTTGGCGTTGTCTAAAAAGTATGAAATTGTGCAATCACAAGGTGCTTTTTATTTTTTTGTAAAATATCCTAGTGATCCAGATAAATTCATTCAGTCTTGTTTGGATAATGATTTATTGGTTGTTCCAGGGAATGTATTTAGTGAAAAAAATAATTATTTTCGTATTTCCTTCGCTGCTTCAAAAGAAAATATTAAAAGGGCTATTGAGGTTTTTGAAAGGCTTTAAAATATTTTTGTAGAAATGTTGGTTTATTGTGTCTGAATATGTTGTATGATTTAGGTTTATTTGAATTCTGTGACAAGTCTTGATTTTTTCCGTAGTTTTGATATTATAGACTGTATTGAAGTGATTTTTGGTCCCATCGTCTAGCGGCTAGGACGCCAGGTTCTCATCCTGGAAACCGGAGTTCGATTCTCCGTGGGATCACACATTAATATAAAAGGATAGATTTTTCTTACCTGTTTTCTATGTTTTATTAGTTTAAAATAAATTTTAAAAATTTATTTTAATTTGAATAATATTCTAAAAATTTTATAAAATCTTTTGTGGATATCTTCAGAAGTGCAGTACTTTTTAGTAAATGAAAAAGAAGAAGTCCATGGTCAAAAATTTCTTTATTGATGATGACTGATAGAAATATTATATTTTATTTAAAATGATTAATTTGAATATCTCCAAGAAGATCAATCCAAAATTCCAAATTCATAGGCGTCCATTAAATTTAAAATAGCATGTTGATTTCTATCTACTCGCATATTTTTTGAAGTTTCACTACCTAAAATTCCACCAATTGCTGCTTTAGGATATTTAGCTTCATTAGTTAATTGAATAGATAAAATATAATCAGCAGCCTCTTTAGAAAAGTTTTTATAACATTCCTTTTTCTCTCTTTCTGCTAGGTCGTAAGCCATATTAACTCCTTCAGCATGAACAGCAATTACACTGTTAGTTATATTAAATTCAGAACATTTTCCTTTTGGTTTATATGAATTGAGCATAAAATCATTCATTTCAAAAATAAATTTTTTTACATCTTCGTTTCCAGTAGCTTTATAAAATTTATAGTAAGCTCGACTTTGCCAAGGCGTAAAAGCAGTATTTGGATTTGCTTTCCAATATTCAGTATAAAAAGGAAAAGCTTTCTCTACAGTTTCTAGATATTTTTCATTTCCATTATATTCATATAATGACATTAGAGCCAGGAGTGCTTCTCCTGGATAATAATCTATACCAGTAGCTCGATCAGAAAAAAAGAAAGTCTTCAATCCGCCATGTGATTCTTGTTGATAAATAATTCCATTAGCTAATTTTTCTAGTAGATAATTTTTATTAGGATGATCAATTTCCAAAAGAGTTAAAATTGAAAATGCGTTGTAACCTAATTTGATATCGTCTGGAATTATATCTACATATATAAAATCATCTCCTTCAACATATTCAAAACTGTTTTCAAAATAATTAAATCCTTTTTTGGACAAATTCATTAATTCTTCATCTTCAAAATAATTTGCTGCTTTTGCGATAGACCAAAGAGCTCCAGATTCTCTGAGTCGGTGATGTTTTTCAGAATGCTTATTTTCATAGGGGAAATATTGATAGTGAATAAAATTTTCATCTTGGTTATTTACAAACCATTGAGCACTAAGTTCAATCGCTTCAACATAAGGATCATTATTGGGGGTTGCTATTATTTGAGCATCATTTTTAAATGTATTAAAAATAAGTTGATATGTTAGTAATGTAATTGCGAGAAGCGAACAAAAAATTGTGAACTTCCATTGTTTTATAATTTCCATTTATTGTATTTATTAATCTTTGTTAAGGCTGGTTTATCAATATCTTTATCTTTTATATTATACTATATTTCATATCATAGAGATACTAGGTGATAAAAAGCCCGTGCGGCGAGCACTATTTTGTTTTAAACCTTGAATTAATCTCAATAAGTAGTATAATTACTTTGAGGAGCTAGATAATTTTGAATACTTTTACTTATGACAGAAATTTTAGAAAATATATTTAAGTCTAAATATCAATTACGTTTGATGCGTTTTTTTGTTTTGAACCCAGAGAAAACAATATCTACGATTGAATTGAGAGATAAGTTGCACATTGATGGACGAACAATTTTGAGTGAAATGAGATCTTTATTAAAGATTGGTTTTGTGAAACAAGTTAGTCGGAAAAAACAAAAGTTTTATACATTTAATGAAACTTTTCCGTATTTTACAGAATTTCAAAATCTTTTTATAAAAGCTAATACTTATCCTCAATGTAAAGAACTTGCGAGTTTGAAGAAAGTTGGAAGGGTAAAATTGATTATTATTGGTGGAATTTTTGTTAATTATACAAAAGCACGTTTAGATGTTTTGATTGTATGTGATGATATGAGTCGAACAAAATTAAAGAATTCAATTTCTATTATTGAAGCTGAGATCGGGAAAGAAGTTCGATACATGGCAATTAGTAGTGAAGAATTTAATTATCGCTTAGATATGATGGATCGATTTATTATTGAGCTTTTGTCTTCTCCGCATGATATTTTACTTAATAAAGTACCAAAATTGAAAGGATTTATTGTAAATCTTAAAAAATAGTTTGCTATATGTCTACGTTTATTATTGTTGGACTTCTTGTTTTAATTGCGGTTCTTATTATTTTTAATATTAAGATTGTTTTACAGGGAAAAGAAGATTCTGGTAAAGATGTTCGATTGGGCGTAATTGAAAAACAATTGGATGGTATTACACAGAGCGGTGATAAGATGCGAGAAGTCATGGATAATAAATTAGAATTTATTCATAAGTCAGGGCAAAATCAATTTCGTGAAGCACGTGAAATTATTGGTGAGATTACTAGAAGGTCTGATAAATTGATTGAAAATGTAAATGAAAAATTAGGAAGTTTAGATAAGACTAATCAGAAAATCGTTGACTTTTCTTCGCAATTACAAAATTTACAAGATATTTTAAAAAATCCAAAACAGCGAGGTGTTTTAGGTGAATTTATTTTAGAACAGGTTTTAGGTAATGTTCTTCCGCCAGATTCTTATCAAATGCAGTATGGTTTTAAAAATGGAGTTATTGTGGATGCAGCGGTTTTTGTTAAAGATAAAGTTATTCCGATTGATTCAAAATTTTCTTTGGAAAATTATGAAAGAATTATTTATGCTAAACCTGAAGATGATATTGTGTCTTTGGAAAAAAAGTTTAAACAAGATTTGAAAAATAGGATTGATGAAACTTCTAAATATATTAAACCAGAAGAAGGAACGACTGAATTTGCGTTTATGTTTATTCCATCAGAGTCAATTTATTATGATTTGTTAGTAAATAAGGTTGGTGTTGCAGGTGTAGACACTCAGAACATGATTGAATATGCCTTTATTAAAAAACATGTTGTAATAGTTTCACCAACTTCATTTCTTGCTTATTTACAAACAGTTTTACAGGGATTAAAGGCAATGGAAATTGAAAGTAATGCAAAAGAGATTCGGACTCGAGTTGATCAATTAAGTCGTCATTGGCGTGTTTTTGACTCGTATGCGGATAAATTAGGTAAAACGTTAACGACTACAGTTAATCATTATAATCATATGTACAAGGAGTTAGGTAAGGTTGATAGGGATGTTATGCGAATCACTGAACGAAAAGATAAATCTGTTAATCCTGAAAAAATTGATAAGCCACAGATGGATATTTAATTTAGATATTTAGATTTGTAGAATGTTAGATTTTTAGAAATACAATAATATTATATTGTATTTGAAACATGTGATTAGTATCTTATAATTTATTTATTTTAAAAACATGATGAACAATCAACAACAATTAAATCAGGATCCTTTGCAAAATGTTTCTTTTTGGAATAATGCGATTGTGCATTGGATGATCATTGCTAATGTTGTTTTAAATCTGGGTGTGGTGGTTTTACTAGCTTTTTATGTTCACCCGTCTGATGTCTTGATTAAATTACAATATAATGTTTTTTTTGGAACTAGTTTGCATGTGGAATGGTGGAAGACTTATTCTTTGCCGTTAGTTGGAATGGTATTTTTTGTTATTGACTTATTGATAGGAAATGTGCTTTATTATACAAAGGAGAGAATTGCTGCTTATATTATTCTTTTGGGTGCGTTGTTCGCTCATATTGCTTTAGCAATTGCAGCTTTGAGCATTGTTTTGAATAATTTTTAGTTTTATATGAAGCTACTTTTAACATCTGGAGGAATTAGTAACAAATCAATAGAACTAGCTTTAGAAGATTTAGCAGGTAAACCATTAAAAAAATTAAATGTTGCTTTTATTCCGACAGCTTCACATTGGGAGAGTGGAGATAAAAGTTGGTTAATTGGAGATTTGGTAATTTGTCAGAGAATTTTTAAGTCTGTTGATATTGTTGATATAGCTGTTTTGCCACAAGAAAAGTGGAAAGATCGTTTAAGCGATGCAGATGTTATTTTTATTGAAGGCGGAAATACAGGTTTTTTGAGTTATTGGATGTATAAATCAGAATTTAATATTTATTTAGATAAAATACTTAGTCAAAAAATTTATGTTGGGGTTAGTGCTGGATCGATGATAATAGGTAAAAATATACTTCTTGATTATTCTGAATTACTTTATGGTGAAGTTACTGAAAAATGGATGAATGAAAGATCTATTCCAATTTTAAATTTTTCTATCATACCGCATTACAAATCTAATTATTTTGTAAATATTAATGATTTTAATTTACAGAAAATTATAAAAGAAACAGGTGAGGTGATTTATGCATTAGATGATAATTCAGCAATAAAAGTTGAAGATGAAAAAATAGAGGTTATTTCAGAAGGAGAATGGAAAAAGTTTAAATAATAATTTTTTAAATATGGATAAAACAACCTTTAAATTCCCAAGTCCAAAGACAACCGTGCCGAGTGAAAAAAAAGCACAAAGAATGTTGGAAGTAATTCCAGCCATTTTAACATGGTCAACTTTAATCGGAATGGTCGTTTTTTCTTATCTACTGCCAGTATGGATGGCAGTTTTTATAATTGCTTTTGATATATATTGGATTCACAGAACTATTTTCATTTCTTATTATTCAGTCAAGGCTTATTTTCAGTTGAAAGAAGGTCAGAGAATAGATTGGTTTGAGAGGTGTTCACATGTAAATGAAGTGGAAGATTACAAACAGGAAATTGCCAAAAGAATTGTTGATAATGAAAATTTATTAGCAATGATTCATCGTAAAAAATATAAAAAAGAATTAAAACAAGCTATTGATTCAGACAGGAAGTTTCTACAAGAATTGAAAAAAATTAACGGTGAAGACGTGATGGATTGGCGGGATATTATTCATGTAGTAGCTTTGCCTACAGCCATAGAGAATGCGGAAAATATTGATCCTGCTATTGAATCTATTCAAAATAGTATTTTTCCAAATGAACAAATCATTATTCTTTTAGCAACAGAGGAGCGTGAAGATGAGGAAAAACGTATGAAAAAAGTTAATTTTTTGAAAGAGAAATACGAGGGAGTTTTTAAGGATTTTATAGTTACAACTCATGAAGTGGCTGATGGCGAAATGAAATGTAAGGCTTCTAATATGACTTATGCAGCTAGAAAACTTCAAAAATATTTTGATGAAAATGATATTGATTATGAGCGTGTAATCCTTTCTAATTTCGATTGTGAGACTATTACTCATCCTCAATTTTTAGCAGCTTTAACTTATGCTTACATTATTGAGCCCGATCGATTAAAAAGGGCATATCAGCCAATCCCTCTTTATCATAATAATATTTGGGACACAAATGCTTTTGTTCGAGTGATTGTAACTAGTTCTAGTTTTTGGCATATGTTTCAAACTACTCGAAAAGAAATGGTTACTTTTTCTTCTCATTCAGAACCTTTTGCGACTTTAGTTAAATTTGATTTTTGGCCGGTTAATATGATCAGTGAGGACTCAATTATTTATTGGAAGGGTTATAGTTATTATAATAGCGAATATTATGTTCGACCAATTCATCTACCAGTTTCAATGGATGCTGTTTTAGCGGAAACTTATTGGGAAACTCTTAAAAATCAGTATAAACAAAAGCGTCGTTGGGCGTATGGTATTGAGAATTTCCCGATTATTATGCGAGCTATTTGGCCAAATAAAAAAATTAAATTATTCGAAAAATTGCGAGTGGCTTTCGAGATGTTAGAAGGTCATCATTCATGGGCAACAGCTCCATTTATTTTAGCTTTATTAGGATGGTTACCTTTAATTTTTGGTGGATCAGAATTTAATCAGAGTACACTTGCTCATAACCTGCCGTTGATTACTCGTTTGTTAATGACTTTAGCGATGAGTGGTTTAATTGTTTCAGTGGCACTTTCATTCTTTCTTTTGCCTAAGCGACCTGAACATCATTCACGAAAACGATATATTTATATGATGTTGCAGTGGCTTTTAGTTCCAATTATTGCACCAACTTTAGGAGCGATGCCAGCGATTGAATCTCAAACTAGAATTTTATTTAAAAAATATTTTACGGAATTTTGGGTTACAGATAAGATTAAAAAGAAACAATAGGTTTGTATTTTTTGTTAGTGTCGTTATTTTGATGCGAAAAAACTCAGTAAGTTTTTTTATTATTTTAGTTTTAAATTTTAATGATATTTTTTGGGGGATTCTTCACTTCATAAATTTATCTATGTTAAATTTATTACGTTCAGAATGACAGGTGACTTAAGGGTTTTAAATTTCATAAATCTTAAATCGTAAATCTTCAGGGGTATGTTTCAATTTTACGGATTACCATTCGTGATTTCTTTTTTTATTTCAATATCTTTTTGCTTTGTTTTAGTTTATTTTTTTAAAAAAAATAATTGTCAGAATGTTCGCGAAAGCGTAAGGCATATTCATGACAATAAACAAATTTCGCGTTTCGGTGGAGCAACGATTATTTTTTCATTTGTTTTAATTTTATTTTTAAATAAAGATATAGTTTTTGATCATCTAACTTTAGTAATGTTGATTGGGTTGGTGATAATTTTTATTTTAGGTGTGATTGATGATGTTTGGGAACTAAATTGGAAAATTCAACTTTTTTTTCAAATCATAATTATTTTTTTGATTTTTCATTATGGTATCCAAATTGAATTTATTACAAATCCTTTTGGTGGGTTAATTCTATTTAATTCATTAGTTAGCTTTATTTTTACTTTAATTTGGATGTTAGTTATTATTAACATTGTTAATTGGAGTGATGGAGTAGATGGGTTAATGGGTGGAATTATATTTTTTGCTTCAATTGCTTTATTTTTTCTTTCTTTGAGACCCGAAGTAAATCAACCTCCATTAGCTATTATTTCAATCGTATTGTCAGGAAGTATCTTAGGATTTTTAGTTTTAATTTTCCGCCAGCTAAAATTTTTGCAGGAACGGGAGGGTCTTTTTTTACTGGATTTTTAATTGCGATTTTAGCAATTTTTGCTGGAGCTAAAATTGGGACGACTCTCTTGGTTTTAATTGTACCACTGACAGATGCGTTATTTGTGGCTTGGCAACGGTGGAGAGAAGGAGTGTCTGTATTTGAGGCGGATACGAGGCATTTACATCATCAATTACTTCAATTGGGCTGGTCGCAGAGAAAGATCGTTGTTTCTTATTATTTTATTACTGCTGTTGGTGTGGTCGTGGCACTTTCGACTAGTTCGGTTAATAAATTTTTTGCATTCGTTTTATTTTTTATGGCAGTTTTAATTTTTTGTTTTGTTGTGAATAGGGTAGTTGAAAAAATTGATAATAAATCAATAATAAATCAATAAGATAAAAAACTAGATAGTTTTAAATAATATAATTTGTCATTCTGAAAGAAATAATTTTTTATTTTATAAAAATTATGTAGTGAAGAATCCCAATAGGTTTTTCTGATATTTTTATTTTAAAGTTTTGGGATTCTCTGTGGGAGATTATTCACTTCATAAAATTTTTTACAAAAATCTTGTTACGTTTAGAATAATTATGGTAATCTGAATATATTACAATGAAAAAATATAGAAAAATTTTACTATTAATTTTAGTTTTGATTATTGGAGCTAGTGTGTTTTTTACTTTTTTTAAAAAGGAAGAAGTCGTTGATAAAATTAAAATAAATGATCTTGAGTTTTCTGTTGAGATTGTTAGTAATGTCCAGGAGAGGATGAAAGGTTTGAGTGGGCGAAGTGGTTTATGTGAAAATTGTGGGATGTTGTTTATTTTCGATAAAGTTGATCAATATGGTTTTTGGATGAAAGATATGAATTTTGATATTGATATTTTATGGATTAAAAACGGGGAAATTGCTTATATTGAAAAAGGTGTTTCTCATGAAACACCTGAGGTTGTTTATAATCCTAATGTTGAGAGTGCTATGGTTTTAGAATTGGATTCTAGGACAGTTGAAGAGTTTAGGATTGAGGTTGGGGATAAAATTGAGTTTTAAAAAATTGAATGTATTGACAAAACTTTGAAAGTATGATTAAATAAAGAGTCTTAGTTCTTTTAAAAAAATAAAATAGGGAGGTTTTTAGGAATGAAAAAAATAGCTATATTTATTGGAAAGTTGCCTTTTGTTGGTAAATTAGTAATAAGACCAGTAATTTTTGGACTTTATCAGAGTCAGACATTTTATAAAAGGTTAATATACTATTGCTTGTTAGTAGTAATTCTTTTATATTTTGTTTTTGTTCATGGAAGTCAAATGATTTCAGCTATTAAATATTTTAATTTAAATTCATCTTTTATTCTAAAAGGTGTGTGTTGTGTATTCGCTGTTGTTAACTTTTGCGTTACATTAACGCAACTATATTTAATTTATCGATCAACCTGTTTTTTCATAAAAGGTAAATATTTGAAAAAAATTCATCATTACAGAGATTATTCTTTTTTGGAGAAAGTTATAATGTTTGTTACTACATTAAGTGGGCAAATAATTGCTATCTTTTCTTGCTATCAATTTTTTTAAAAAATATTTAAAGCTTGCTACAGTTGAATAACTGATGCGAGCTTTTTTTAATCTTAAGAAGGGTTTATTCTCCAATCCTTGGATTGCCTGACTTTTCGATTGGAATATCTCTCTTTCGAGCGAAGTAATGAAAGTGGCGAAGCCAGAGCTTGCTCTGAGGATATTTAGTCTTTCTCCAATTCTTCAAAAAAGTATTTATAAATTAAAATAAATAAAGTAGTAGAAATAGTAGTCAAAAATAAATCAACAATTATTCCAAATTTAATTAAAGAAATAAATGTAAGAATAGCAACAACTACACTACCAAAAATAGATAAATATTTATTTACAACTTTGCAATCAAATGAAATTTCTTGTTCACGAGCTAAAATGGTAACTACTCCAACTACCACAAAAACAATTCCAGTTAATTTCCCTAGTGAAATATAATTACTTAAAATTCCTGGAAGAATTATTTCTCCAGCTATAAATCCTAAAAAGATAAATAGTAAAATTGCTAGAATGTCTAGTGAGAGTTTGTAGGTTATTGGACTACCTACGATTTTCATTATTTTTTTCATATAAATTTTTTTAGATTATTTAGTACGTTAGATTTTTAGACTTGATATAAATTGGGAGTTTTATGATTTTCTGTGGGGGATTCCTGTCTGCCGACAGGCAGGCTTCACTGCGTAAATTTTTTTTACAAAAAATTGACTGCGTTCAGAATGACAGGAAACTTATAGGATTGTCACTTTTTTGCTTAACCTCTTTTCGCAATGATAAAAAGTTTTCAGAATTTCGAAAAATGTTAAATGGTGAAAAGCCCGTGCGGCGAGCACTTTTAATTTACGTACTGAGTTGATAATCCTTTCTTAACTTCATTAATTCTATCATATAAATTCTGCCAAGTTGTTTTTTGGGAGAATTTTAATTTAATAGATTTAGCATCTAATTCAGGGATATCGATTACAGAAAGTTCATAGAAATTACCTTTAAATTTACTAATACTATCTAAATCAATTGTACAAACGTATTTTGAAAAAAGTCCTTTTTGAAGAATGCATTCAGCGAAAGTTTCTCGACTAGCTTGACTTATTGGAATGATAAGTTTTGCGTCAGGTTTTTTTATTTCGTAAAGTATGTTGTCTTTATATAAATAATATTTATTTGTGTCAGTAGCATAAAAGAAAATTCCGTTTGGATGTTTGTCTTGCATGGTGAACATACCAGCTTTTTTATGTATATTTAATTCTTCGCGATTGACGTAAGTTTCAAATATTTCATCACTTTCTGTATCAAATCCGAAAGCTCGTTGAGTCAAATTTCCATCAATAGCATGTCTTTTTCCATCTTCGATAACATAAACTCCATCATCTTTTACAGCTATTATTGAACCATCAGCAAAACCTATTTTTTCTATTGATTCTGGAAATTCTTCAAATAATTTTTCATCTCCGTTGACAAAGTGTTTCTTAAATTTATAGGAATTAAATGCGTCTTCACTGATAAATTGGTGAAGAAAATTATCTTTTTGTAAATAAAATTTATCATTGATTTGATAAGTAGTGATTTCTTCATTTTCTAAAGGAGTTTCAGAGATAGTTGATAGAAACGAATTGTAAGATTTTCTGATTTTTAACTGGGTTTTTTCAGGTAGATCTTCAGATTGACTGTTTAATTTTATGATTACCTTAACTTTGTCGAATTCGCCGAAAGTTGAAACATCAAAAGTTGTTCCTAATTTTGTAGGATAAGGTTTTGTTACGGTATTAGCAATGGAAGTACTGCTTTTGTAATGGTTAAATATATGAGTAGGGAATAACAACTCTATCGTGAAATAAATTAAAGCGATAACAGTTAGGGTATACAAGGCTATTCGTAATTTTTTATATATTGAATTTTGTTGTTCAGTTAGTTTTATTGACATATTTTTTAATTATTTAATTTAGGATTATTTTTATGTCTATTTAAATCTCGCTTGGTTTTCTTTTTTAAATTTTTTTGTAGAGCACTATCTAAATCGATACCTGTTTGATTAGCTATGCAAATCAAAACAAATAAAACATCAGCAAGTTCATCGCTTAAACCTTCTTTTTCATCAGATTTTTTAAAACTTTGATCACCATAAGTTCTAGAAATTATTCGAGCTACTTCACCAACTTCTTCAGTTAGTTGTGCTAATTGAGTTAATTCTGAAAAATATTTTATTCCAATTTCATTTATCCAATTGTCAACTAATTTTTGTGATTCCTTTATTGTTAATTCTGACATGATTATCGTTTTAGATTATTGAAAAAGTTAATTTTATTTTTTAAAATTTCGTGATTTTCTGCAGGGGATTCTTCACTCCATAAATTTTTTATAAAAAATTTATTACGCCTGTCTGCCCTGTCTGCCGACAGGCAGGCGACAAAGGCAGGTTCAGAATGACAGTGAACATTTAGGAATTCAACAAGGGGTCATGACCCCTTGTTCAGAAAAGCCCGTGCGGCGAGCACTTTTATTTTTTTAATTCATAAATTTTTCCAGTAATTTTTAAATTTTCATTTTTTGGTAGAATGACTGGCATGGCTTGTTTTTCAGGAATCTGTAATTGATTGGTTGTGAAAGTATAATCATTATAATACGACATTTGGGATTGTAAAGTAGCTTTGTAAATTTCTTCATTTTCGTCAGGTGTTACTAAAAACACACGCTCAAATTTTTCAGTATTCAACTTTGCTAAATCTTTCGGATTAAAAAAGTAAACGGCGTTTTTATTTTCTAATAAATTTAGTGGAGTGGTTATCATTGACCAATTATTTCCAGCGGCGTTTTTATCGATTAAGATTAAATCATTTTCATTAAACTGTTTGGCGAATTCGTGAACTTGTTCTTGTAATCCAATATTTTCTCGATAGGTAAAAAACAATGCGGAACTTGATAGATTGGTAATTAGCAAGATAAAAATTAAAACGTATTTTGTGAATAGAAATTTATTTTTGTGAATTGTGGCGATGAAGACGACACTAATTATTAAAGTAGCTGGTAGAAGTGCAAAACTGAATCGACGTAGCATCCACGGGTGATCTAAGGTTATTTGAGGGCTTAAATAGTAAATAAATAGAGGTAAGGTTATTCCAATTGGCAAAAGCAGAAATCGATAATTTTTATTTAATGTTGCCTTGAAACTCATTAATGAAGTTAAAACTAACGGGAAAAATAATCCGTAAAGTGTGTAAACGTCGATTAGAAAATTATATTTGTTTGTCGAATTTGAAGCGGGATCATTAATTGATTGGGAAAGTTTAAATAAATTTAAAATTGGATCAATTGCTTTTAAAAATACTTTTACCATTGTTACGTAAAATGGAGTATTTACTATAAAAGAGGCAATTCCGATGCAGAAGAGAATAGTTAAAGGCATGATTAATTTATGCCAAATATCTTTATTAATAAATTTCCGTCTTTCTTTATTTTTGAAAAAAATGAAAAGAAAAATGGCGAAAAACCAGATTCCCTCGATGCGAATGAATGGTAAAATTGAAATTGTGAGAAAAAATGCAAAATAATTTTTATTATTGACGTAATCTTTGGCACGTAAAAATAAAACTGCGGAAATCCAAATTAAAGCTCCTGCTAAATTTTCGCTTAAAGTTAATTTTGCGAAAAAGCTGATTGAAAAAGATGTTGTTAATAATATTAAAAATATAATGGCGTATTCGTGAGTTAGTAAATATCTAACTAAAATACCTAATGCTAATATAAAAAAGAAAGTTAAAATGAAATTAGCAACAATGAATCCGTTTAAATTTAAAATTCCAGTGAAACCTGCTAGAAAACTGATGTAGGGAAGTGGGAATTGTGTTATTAAAGATCCATCGGCTAAGTAATGAAATCCAGGAAAGTTTAGGGCTTTTCCGTGTCCGTAGAATTTAGTGTCTTCGGTTTTGTAAATTTCGAAAAAGGATTGTGAAATGGGTGTTTGAAAAGTTAGTTGGTGGTTTTGTTCTAATCTTAAAGCAGCTTCGGCGATGGATCCTTGGTCTCGTCCTGCAAAGATAGTTGGTTCGGTGAATACGGCGATTAAACTACAAAAAATAAGTGTGATTAAAATGTATAATTTTAGTTCTCGGCTGGGTTTCGGGAAAGTTAGGATTTTTTTGTAAAATAGGAATGTGTTTATTGCTAGCCAGATTGTCCATAATGCTGAGGCGTAAAAGATGGACATTAATGTTAAAAGATAGGCTGTCCATAGGAAAGTTAGTAACATTATGGTTAATGTTCGGAATAGGGTACGATCGGTTTTTTGTGCGGTTTTTAGTAGGTTATTCATGGGTTTATTATAACATAATTTTTTTGAGACTGGGGTTGACGGGAGTGTGTTTTGGGTGTATGATGAGTCATCTTTAAATAAGGACTGTTCTTTGAATAATATTTCGTAATTTTCTTTGTTTTCATTAGGTTTTTTTAGTGGAAATTAAGAAAAAAATGCCTAACTTAAAAATTGAGGTTTTGTTATGAGTCAAAAAGAGAGGGATATAGTAGTTTTTAAGCATGAAATATTAACGAAAGAAGATATAATTCATATTCTTTCAAAATCTCCATATTGGGAGGGGATGACTCAGGAGCAAAAACTTGAGGTTGTTCGGGAATACGAGCGAGGAATTAATCATGGAAATTGATTTTGTCAATTTAACGGAAAGAAATTGTGTATTCAAAACTGAATGCAAAAAAGCAATTTCTTTCCGCGAGCAGATTTAAGCGGTATGATTTTTAGTAAAAAGTTGTACGGCTTTTTTATTTGACAATTTTATTGGAATTTTGTATTATGATATTTCGTCAATGAACGAAATGATAAAATAATTCAAAAATTAAATAGAATAGTTTGAGGAGGTAAATATGAAAGTGTCGATATTAGGAGCTATTGATAAGGTTGAAAGCTTTTTTTTGATGATTAGTGGCAAAAAAGTTTATTTTGAAATCATTGAAAGTGAACAATTAGCAAGTTGCTGGGTTTATGTTTTGGATGCGGATAAGTCCATAGTAGATCTGGCAAATGGTTTTTTTGGTGTTAGTGTTTGTGAAATTATAGATGAAAAGTATTTGACCATCTAAATTTCACAACTCGTATTTTTGATTGCGTTATACTTAGATTTTAAGTACGACGCAATTTTTTTATCAAAAAACTTTAAAAGCCCGTGCGGCGAGCACTTTTTTTAGAACCTTGAAATATCAGAAAAACTTACTGAGATTGCCACGTCTCTCCCTGCAGTTGTTCCTCGCAATGACAATGCAAATCAACCATTGAAATATTTTCTGTTTTTTGCTAGTATAAACATAACAGCAGTAAAATGCTGGATTTTATTTGTTGGATAAAAATTATGATAAAAAAATTTAAGAATATTTTTACAGTGAAGGAATTGAGAAACAAGTTACTTTTTATTCTTTTCGTGTTAGTAGTTTTTCGTTTAGCAGCGAATATTCCATTACCTGGAGTAAATATGGAGCAATTAAACCAAATGATGGCGAGCAGTGGTCTTTTAGGAATGCTTAATATGTTTTCAGGAGGAGGTTTAAGTAGTATTTCCATTGTACTTTTAGGAGTCGGTCCATACATTACCGCTTCAATTATTATGCAGTTGGTTACAATGATCTCTCCGCAAATGGAGCAGATGTATAAAGAAGAGGGTGAAGCAGGACGAAATAAGTTTAATATGATCACTCGACTTTTGACTGTACCGTTGGCGATTATGCAGACTTTTGCAATGATTTCTTTGTTAAAGGCTAATGGAATATTTAATGATCTCCAAACTTTTAATTTAATCGGAGTTGTAATTACAGCTACAGCTGGTACAATATTTTTGATGTGGCTAGGTGAATTGATTACTGAAAAAGGACTTGGAAATGGTGTTTCAATTTTGATTTTTGCAGGTATTGTTTCGAGTCTTCCGACTACACTTATGCAACTTTTTCAGACTTATGACAGTTCACAACTTTTTACTTACATTGCGTTTATAGGAGTGATTATTGTGACTATTTTAGGTGTTGTATTTATTACAGAAGGTCAACGAATTATTCCTATTTCTTATGCTCGTAGGATGAGCGGTGGTTCTCAATACGGTGGTTCTAAAACTCATTTACCATTGAAAGTTAATCAAGCTGGTGTGATTCCGATTATTTTTGCAGTTTCTTTGGTGATGTTCCCACGAATGATTGGTGAAATGATGGGAAATAGTCAAAATGAAATGGCTCATAATTTTGGTGTTGGTTTGGTGAATTTCTTTGCAAATAATCTTTATTACGGTATGATTTATTTTGCTTTAGTAGCAATGTTTACTTTTTTCTATACTGCGGTTGTTTTTGATCCACAGAAGATTGCTGATAATTTACAGCGACAAGGTGGTTATATTCAAGGTGTTCGTCCTGGGAAAGAAACGGTTGATTATTTAGGAAGGATTGTGAATCGGATTACTTTGGCTGGAGCTTTGTTTTTGGGATTGATTGCGGTTCTTCCAATTATTGTGCAGAGTTTGGCGAACATGCCGTCTTTGAGTATTGGTGGTGCGAGTGTTTTGATTGTTGTGTCTGTGGTGATTGAGATGATTAAGCAGATTGATAGTCAGTTGATTATGCGGGATTATGATCGGCTGTAGGGTTTTTATGATTAGTTAAGTTGAAAATATGTGGTTTTTAAATAAAGAGAAAAATTGTGAGGTTTGTAATGTTGATGTTTTGAAGAAAGAATTATATTATTTTGGTGAATATGAAAATGATAAAATAAAAACAATAAAATTATGCAAGAATTGTTTTTTGAATAAAATAGAAAAATCAATTAAAGAGTATAATTACAAAGCATTGGCAGTGCAACCTTTATTAAAATCTCAAGATGAAAGTAATTCTTATCAATTTTTTGGAATTTCTAAAATGGATGAATGGGGGTTTGATGATGAAAATATTGGAAATGCAAAAGATATTATTTCTAAATCAAAATTGAAGTGCGATAATTGTGATAAAGAAAGAATTAATTTTATTTGGGTCTCTTCAGAAATTAATGAATTTAAATGTTGTTCACTTTCAATTATGAATGATGAAAAAATTCAAAAGAATAATTTATGTAGCGATTGCATGTCTCATAAATTTATTAGCAGATTGAATAATTTAGAAACTATTGATATAAAACATTTTTTAGATTTGCCTAAAGATGAGGATAGTTACGGATCAGCTTTTGAGTTTTAGTTTTTTTGTTGAAAAACAAATGCTAAATTTACCAAGATAATACGACTTTTTAGAATATCTTTTAATTCTATGAAAAAGCAAATAGTTATAATTCATGGGGGAGAAACTTTTGATAATTATGAAGATTATCTGAATTATCTTAAAGATTATGATATTTCTCGAGTTTTTGAGAAAGAAACTGTTGGAAGCGGGAAAAGGTGGAAAGATAATTTGGATGACGATTTGAATAATAAGTTTGAAATTTTTCAACCATCAATGCCATCACCTCGTAATGCGAAATATTTAGAATGGAAAATTTGGTTTGAAAAATATTTGCCTTTTTTGAAATATGATGTGATTTTGATTGGTCATTCATTAGGTGGTATTTTTTTAGCAAAATATTTGGTGGAAAATGATTTTCCTGTGAAAGTTTCTCAATTGCATTTGGTTGCAGCTCCTTTTGATGATGAGGACACACCTTTTTCTTTAAATGATTTTGTTTTGCCTAATTCTTTAGAGAATATTGAAAAGCAGATTAAAAATATATTTTTTTATCATTCTGAGGATGACGACTGTGTTAAATTTGAGGATTTGGAAAAATATTGTAAAATGTTACCGACTGCGGAAAAGATTATTTTTGAGGATAGGGGACATTTTATTGTAGAGCATTTTTGGGAGTTAATTAAAAATATTAGAAAATAGTTTATGTAAATGTAGAGACATTGCATTGCAATGTCTTTGAAAGAATAATTAATTTTAAAGTTTGAGGTTTTTCTTTAGGGGATTCTTCACTTCATAAATTTATCTGCGATAAATTTATTACGTTCAGAATGACAGTAAACTTTAAGATTATGTATCATAGCCCGTGCGGCGAGCACTTGAATTATTTTTAGAAAAAGTTTTAAATTATAAATTTATGAAAAGGAAATTATTTTTGGGAGTTGATGTTGAACCGCATTTGAAGAAAATGTTAGATCAGAAGATTGAAAAAAATTGGAAAGATTTGGATTTTCCGATTCGATGGTATCGGAAAGAAAGTTATCATATAAACTTGGTTTTTTTAGGTTGGGTGGATGAGGATTCAGTTATTGATTTATCAAGACAATTATATGAGGTTTGTTTAAATTTTCCAAGTTTTGATGTTGAATTTGAGAAAATTAAGTTGGCATATAAAAATAATTCACAGGATAATGATCAACGGGATGCAAAGATGGTTTGGTTGGAAGGTGCTGTGAGTGAGGAATTGAAAGAGCTGCAAAAGGTGTTGGAGGAATCTTTAAATATTCATTATATTGATAGAAAGAGTTTTCGTCCGCATGTGACTTTAGGTCGGATGAAGGCAAAAAAATGGGCTGAACTTGAGGAATTTCCTGAGATTGATCATGAGTTTAAGATTTCGATGGATGTGATGAATGTGACTTTGTTTGAGAATGGCTCAAAAGAGGGTTCGCCAGATTATACGCCAATTGATGTCTTTGATTTGGGGGATATTGAGTAGAAATAAAAAATAGTCCTGTAAGATTTATACAGGACCATTATAGATAGGTGAAAAAACATTCTTACAAGAAAAATAAATGTTCATAAAATTTGAGTGCAATGCTTACTGTATTTAAGTAATTATCCAATAAAAACAGTATGATATATACGCACCCAATAAACATTATTTTAATTTTAAAGACAGTTTTATTTTTTGCTATTATGATATATTCAGGAATTCCTTTTTCATTTATGGATTTTTCTGCATAATTTTTGTAAAAACTTAGGTCAAATACTTCTAAAAGATAGCCACTAAACATAAGTAGGAAAATTATAAATAAGTGAAAATAGAACAGCATAGCAAAACCTCCTTAATTTTATTTTTTGTTGAATGAACTTTAATCAGTATAATCTTTTAATTAAAATAGTCAATAAATTTTTTTAAGTATTTTTTCAACTCAAAATTTATGCTACAATAAAAACATGAATTATTCAGTAAAAATCGAACAATTTGAAGGTCCATTGGATCTTCTTTTAAGTTTGATCGAAGAAGAAAAAATCGATATCACCAGAATTTCGTTAGCAAAAGTTACCGATCAGTATTTAGATTACATAAAAACTTACGAAAGCATATCATTATATAATCTAAGCAGTTTTCTTTCGGTGGCAGCAAAATTAATTCTTATTAAATCGCAGGCTTTATTACCATTGTTGCAACTTGATGAAGATGAGGAAGAAGAAATTCACGATTTGGAAAAGCAATTAGCGGCGTTGAAAGTGATTAAAGATTCTATTCCAAAGTTTTCAGATGCTTTAGAAAATGCTAATTCTAGTTTTGCACATAAAGGGATGTGGGGAATGAAACCACATTTTTGTCCGCCAGAAGGGATTACGGCGACAGATTTACGAGAAGCTTTTTTGGTTTCGCTGAGTTCAATTCCAGAGTTAGAAAAGTTGGAGGAAAAAATTGTGAGTGATGTAGTTTCGTTGGAACGAAAGATCATTGATGTTCAGAAAATGATTAAGAGCAAAGCATTAAAAAGTTTTTCTGAAATTAAAAAAAATAGTAAAGATAAAGCCGAAGTGGTGGTTTCATTTTTGGCGGTTTTGGAATTAGTTAAACAGAGAATTGTGGTGGCGAGACAAGAAGGGGTTTTTGATGATATTGGGTTTGAGAGTAAATAAACGTAAGAAAGTTGTATTTTAAATTTATTTTAAGCTTAAAGTATAGATTCCGGATAAATTAATTTGTAATCACTCACTTCGTTCGCGAACAAATTATATTTTCCGGAATGACATATCTAGGAGAAATTAAAAATTATAAATTAAGTTATGAATCAAGAAGAAAATAAAATTGAAGAGGGAGAAAAATTAGAAAGTGAGGTAGTAGATTTTCAAGAGGAAATTAAAGTTGAAGAAAATGAAATTGCGGAAGATAAAAATAATACTGAGCAAGAAATTGATAAAGTAGCAGTTATTGAATCAGTTATTTTTATGTATGGTGAGGCGGTTAAATTTTCTCGATTAGCAGAAATTTTAGAAGTTGCTGAGGAAGAAGTTAGTGATTTAGTCAAAGAATTGAAAGTGATTTATGATAATAGGGAATCGCAAGGTTTAAATATTATTTTTGATGAGGAAAGTGTTCAGATTGTTACTCATCCAAATTGTGCGGAAGTGATTGATACTTTCGTGAAAGGTGAGCTGAAAAAACCGTTGTCGCAGGCGGCGTTGGAGGTTTTGGCGGTGGTGGCTTATCGTGGTCCGATTTCAAAAGTTGATGTGGAAGCGATTCGTGGAGTGAACTGCTCGTTTACTTTGCGGAATTTATTGATGCGAGGTTTGGTTAAAAAGGTTATTGATGATGGTAATGCACGGACGCATTTGTATAAAATTACATTTAAGTTTTTGCGTATTTTAGGTGTTGAAAATGAGAATGATTTACCTGATTATGAAGATTTATTTAATGATAAGAGGATTGACGCGATTTTGTATTCTGAAGAAGCGTTGGGGGATAAGTAATTTTCAATTTACGAATTTTCAATTTTCAATGAATTTTTAAATTTTTCAAAAAAATAAACCGCCCTTTTAAAAAGTTCCTCCTAGAACTTGGACGGTTTTTGTTTCCTAGTTATTTCTTTGGAAAGAAAATAACATCTTTTTCACAAACAGGACAGTTAGCACGACCAAATGAGCCTTCTCGTTGATCGTGTGTTACTTGTAGTTCACCTTTCTTTGCTTCCAGCTCGCTGTTACAGTTGTTACATGTGCCAGTCCAAATTTCTTCTTCTGGAAGTTTCCCTTTTTTGGTTACTTTCATTTTTTTTACCTTGTGAATAGGCTATATCAAGAAACAATTACGACTAGATTGCCGTAATTTAATAGCTTACATCATCATCATTTTGTCATGTCACTTACCAATGATAATGTCATACCAGGTTACCAATAGAAATGTCATACCTATTAAAATTATGTTAGTTTTACATGTTAACATTTAAAAAACATGAAAAACTATGCAAGATACAATAATCATGACAAATAAGGAATCTCAAAGGTATGAAATCATAAATAATTTAATAAACAATAAGATAAACGGAACACAAGCATCTAGACAATTAAATTTATCAGTCAGACAAACTAAAAGGTTAAAAGCTAAAGTAAACAGAAAAGGAATACAAGGAATAATTCATAAAAGCAGGGGGAAAGAAAGTAATAGAAAATTAGATGAAAAATTAAAAAAGAAAATCATAAAAACAATCAAAGAAAACTATTCAGATTTTTCATCACAATTAACTTATGAAAAATTAAATGAAGTTCATGAAATTAAAATAAGTTACACTTCGACGAGAAGAATTAGAATAAACGAAGGTTTAAGTACAGTCAAAAAAAGAAAACAAAATAAAAAATACTTCTCACAAAGAGAAAGAAAAGAACATTATGGAGAATTAGTTCAATTCGATGGTTCATATCATGATTGGCTTGAAAATGAAGAAGAGCAATGCCTGTTACTTGCAGTAGACGATGCTACTAGCGAGATAACTCCAGAACTTGATAAAAATGAAGGTATACAAGCAGTATTTAATTTTTGGAAAGAATACGTACAAGAAAAAGGAAGACCATTAGCTATTTATCTAGATAAATTCAGTACTTACAAAGTAAATCACAAAAATGCAACGGACAATCAAGAATTCAAGACACAATTTCAAAGAGCTATGAAAGAATTAGATATACAAGTAATTTTTGCTAATACGCCTCAAGCCAAGGGAAGAGTAGAAAGAATGAACGAAACTTTACAAGACAGAATGATCAAAGAAATGCGACTAGCTAAAATAAATAGTATCGAACAAGCCGATGAATTTATTAAAGAAAAATTTACTCCAGAATTTAATAAAAAATTCAATGTTCCCGCAAAGAAAAAAGGAGACCTACACAGAAAACTAACTAAGCAAGAAAAAGATAAATTAAATAATATTTTCTCAATTAAAAGCACTAGAAAAATAAGGAATGATTTTGTAGTTCAATATAAAAATAGATATTTTCAATTAAATGAAATACAACCAACTACAGTTTACAAAAAGGATGAAGTAATTATAGAAGAACATTTAGATGATTCAATTCATATTTCTAAAAAAGATAAATATTTAAGTTTTAAAGAATTACCACATAAACCCAAAAAAGAAAATGAACTAAAATTACCAGCTATCACTAAAAGAAAATCAGATTACACTCCACCAGCAGATCATCCTTGGAGAAGCTACCAATTTAAAAAAGAAAAATTAAAAGCTCAAAAATTAATTAAATTCTAAAGGTATGACATTTCTAAAGAAAACAAAGGTATGACATTTCTATTGGTAGTTGACAATCATCATTTTGTCAAACGTAATTTATTTGATATAGTTAATATATAGTATTTAAGTTGAATTTATAATTTTGTGCAGTTTAAGATCCAACTTAAGGTCGACCCTAATTTGGATCTTGAGGAGAATTAATTTTTTAATATTTTATCTTTATGAAAGTAGCAGTAATTTCAGATATACATGAAAATCTTCACAATTTAATTTTATTTTTTCGGTATATTGAAAAAAATAAAGTTGATACGGTAATTTGCTTAGGCGATTTTATGAATAATGGAATCGCTAAATTATTAGCGGATTTAGATGTACCAGTTTTTGCAGTTTGGGGAAATAACGACGGAACTAAAGCGCAAATTATGCAAACATCTTTGATTGAAGGAAGTAATTTGAATTTCGATGCTGAATATTCTGATGCGACTTTTAGGTTTTTAGAATTAGGTGGACGAAAAATGTTTTTGACGCATTATGAAACTTTAGCTCGACCAATGGCAAAGTCAGGTGATTTTGATGTAGTTTTTTATGGACACAACCATCAGAGTAATGTTGAAAAAATAGAAGATTGTCTAATGGTTAATCCAGGTGAGATCGCAGGATTTATCACTGGCAAGGCAAGTTTTGCTTTGTATAACTCTGAAAATAATGATGCAGAAATTATTGAGTTAGAAAATGGCATTAATATTAAAACTGATGAAGTTAAAAGATATTTTAGAGAAAAGGTTTAAAAGGTAGACGTTTGAATAAATAGAGATGGTAACTTTAAATTTTGTAATTCTCTGTGAGAGTTTCTTCATTCCGTAATTTTTTTTACAAAAAATATTTAGTTTAGAATGATAGGAAATTTGAATGATTATAAAATTTTTAGAGTTTCAAAAAATGTTAAATGGTGAAAAGCCCGTGCGGCGAGCACTATTTATTTTATTGACAGAGAATAAAAATAATGTCATAGTTAAATATTGTAATTATAAAATTAATTTTTATTTAAAATAATGACAGAGCAGCAAAATAAAAATCCATCAAAAACTTTTTTAGCGACTTATCCAGTTGCAGTTTTTTTGTTTTTTGCAATTTTATTAGGTTTTAATTTATTTTTGCAGTCTAGTTCAAGGAAAGATGATGTAAATGATAACTTTAGTTTGTCGAAAGTAATAAAGACTGATGTTGAAGCTAAGGAAGATAATGGTGAAAGTAAAAAAGTTACAAAAACAATTGATTCTAAGGAAGCTTTAGTGAAAACAATTTATCAGCCAGTACGTAAAATGGATTCAATTGATTTAGAAGTAAGTGCGACGTCAGCGGTAATTTTGGACGTGGATTCTGGAGGAGTGCTTTATTCTAAAAATGCAACTGAAAGGCGATCGATTGCATCTTTGACAAAATTAGTAACTGCAATGATTGTAATTGATAGAGTTCAAAATTTAGATGAGGAAGTTATTATTCCAGAAAGTGTAATGACAATTGATGGAACAAAAGTTGGCTGTCTCACTTCAACAACTTGTGAATATGAGAGGATGTATGTTGGTGAGAGAGTTAGAGTTAAAGATCTTTTGTCTGCTATGTTAATATCAAGCGCTAATGACGCGGCAACTACTTTAGCGATTCATATTTCTGGTAGCGAAGAGGGATTTTCTAAGTTGATGAATGCTCGTATGAAAGAAATTGGTGCAATAAATAGTAATTTTTGTCGACCTTCTGGATTAGAAATAGATGATGAAGAAAATGAGGATACTTGTTATTCTACGGCTTATGATATTTCTCGAGTTGTGTCGCATTTACTGCGTTATGAGAAATATGATCTTTTATGGGATATTATGAAGACTGAAGAGTCTAGTTTTACAGATATTGATAATACAGTTGAACATACTTTGAAGAGTACCGATCGTATTTTGGGAGAAGTTCCAAATATTGTAGGTGGAAAGACTGGCTTTACTCCACGAGCAGGTTATTCTTTGATGATGACGATGGAGAGTTCGGATAAACAACATAAGATTATTTCTATTGTTTTAGATGATATGAATCGTTTTGATGATGTTCAGGAAATGGCAAACTGGGCTTTTAGGAGCTATGAATGGAAATAGAAATAGTCATAAAATTTAAGGTCTGTAAAGTTGAAAGTATAGAAACAAAGTTTAACTTACAAATTTTCAATTTTAAATAAAAAAATCACTAAAATTTCTTGGTGATTTTTTATTTTTATAATTTAAGTTTAAAAAGTTTTAGACCTCGCCCAACTTAAAATATCATGTTATATTAAAATTAGATTATTTTTTAAGATTTATTGAAATATTTTATGGAATTTGCGGAAATTTACACAATACCAGAAGTAGTCAATGTGTTAAAGGTATTAGTAACAGGATTTATTGCTTTTGTGGTAACTTTTATTTTTACGCCTTTTTGGATTAACTTTTTGTATAAATATAAGATTGGTATAAAGATTAAAAATAAAGGGGTGCAAGGAGACAAATTGCAATATGTTAATATTTTGCATGCAAATAAATCAGGTACTCCAAGTTCTGGCGGTGTAGTTATTTGGGTTAGTATTGCGATTTTGATTTTTGCTTCTCATTATATTTTTCCGTATTTAGCTAATGTTTTTGATATAGATTTTATTGCGCGTCTGGATTTCTTATCTCGTAAGCACACTTGGTTACCTCTTTTTGCATTAGTCGCTGCAGGTATTTTAGGTCTTTTTGACGATATTATGAGTGTGAAGGGTTGGGGAAGTAATAAAGGCGGCGGAATGCGGTTTGCAATGCGTTTTTGGTGGTTGTTTGCGATTGCTGGATTGGGAGCATGGTGGTTCTATAGTAAGTTGGGCTGGGATACTTTGCATGTTCCAGGAGTAAATGATTTTGAGATTGGACTTTGGTATATTCCACTTTTTATTTTTGTGATTTTATTCAGTGCTATTTCTTCGAACGAAACAGATGGACTAGATGGTTTGAATGGTGGAGTTTTATTAATGGCATTTACTGCTTTTGCGTTAATTGCTTTTTTTCAAAATAAGGTTAATTTAGCCGCTTTTTGTGCAGCGATTGGTGGTTCATTGATGGCATTTCTTTGGTTTAATATCTATCCAGCTCGCTTTATCATGGGTGATACAGGAGCGATGTCTTTAGGTACAACTTTGGGCGTGGTAGCAATGTTGACAGATTCGGCTTTAATTCTTTTTATTATTGTGTTTATTTACGTTTTAGAGTCGGGAAGTGTTATTATTCAATTAACTTCAAAGAGATTTTTCGGTAGAAAAGTTTTTTTTGCAGCACCAATTCATCATCATTTTGAAGTAATGGGTTGGCCTGAATCGAAGATAACAATGCGAGCTTGGATTTTTACAGCAATTACGGCTGGAATAGGTGTTATCATTGGAGTTTTTGGAATGGGGTGATCTGAACATTTTTTCAAGATTTCACATTGTGCTACTTTAAAAATTTATTTTTTAAGCGAAACTTAAATTTTTTTAATGCATGTTATAATAAAGAAATAAAATTAAAAAATTATTATGGCAAAACTAATCCTTGTTCGACACGGAGAATCACAATGGAATAAAAAACATATCTTTGCTGGTTGGGTAGATATAACTTTAACCAGAAAAGGAATTGATGAAATTCAAGAACTTGCAAAAAAATTAAACAAAATAGAATTTGATGTAATGTTTACTTCATGTCTTGAGCGAGCACAAGCAACATTATTACTAATCGCATCAGAACAAGACAAATGTGCAACTTTTATGCATCAAGGAGAAAAGTACAAAGCTAAAGCAGATAGCAATCACCGAATACCTATTTACGCATATCCAGAATTGAACGAAAGATATTACGGTTTATTACAAGGAATGAAAAAAGATGAGGCACGAGAGAAGTTTGGAGAAGAACAAGTTTATCAATGGCGACGATCATATAAAGCACAACCACCAGAAGGTGAAAGTTTGCAGGAAGTTTGTTGTCGAGTGAGTGAATTTTTTGATAGAAAAATTAAACCACTTTTAGCTACAGATAAAAATATTTTAATTAGTGCTCACGGAAATAGTTTGCGAGCATTAGTTAAATACATTGATAACATTTCAGATGAAAAAGTTGCTCATCTTGAGTTTGCACCAGGAGATATGATTTCATATTCTATAGAAGAAGGAAAATTAATTAAAGATAATGGAGATCATGAGTTTACGCGACCTTTAGGTTGGAAATAAATTAGTAGCTTGTAATCAATAGACCTTTTGCAAAATTTAATTTATGTCATTTCGACTGGAATGTAGCGGAGCGGAGAAAGCACAAAGCTTAAAGTTTTTAGAAAATTACAAAGTTTTAAGATCTCCTAGAGGATATTCTCCGTCTGCGATATTAATCTTATTTCTCGACTTCGCTATTGCCACTGATCGAGATGAGAATACAAGAGTTTTTCGTAATAAGTTTAATAAATTATAGTTATATTTTTAGAATTAAAATTTATAAGTTTAATTTTAGTTTTGAAAAATGTTTTTTAAATTGTGTATCATAGCCCGTGCGGCGAGCACTTTTTATTGAATAAATTAAGTCATAAAATATTATAAAAAATAAAATGAATAAAGAAAATTTACTATTTTTGGATGTAGAGGCAACTGGATTAGAGCGAGAAGATCGTTTGGTTCAGGTGGCTTATTCGTATAAAGGAGAAGAACAAGAACAAATGTTTAAGCCAGAAAATGAAGGGATGTGTGTGCGAGCGATGGAGGTAACGCATATTACAAATAAACATTTGGCGGATAAAGAATTATTTCAAGGATCAGATTTTTACCATAAACTTGAAGAAATTTTAAAGAAAGATGAAACTATTTTTGTGGCACATAATACTCCTTACGATATTGGAATGATTGAAAAGGAAGGTTTGAAAGTAAATAAATTTATTGATACTTTTAAGCTTGCTCAACATTTAGATGAAAAAGCGGAAATACCTGCATATCGTTTACAATATTTACGTTATCATTATGGAATGGAAATTGATGCGAGTGCTCACGACGCCTTGGGGGATGTTCGAGTTTTGGAAGTATTATTTGAAAAATATTATAAGGAGATGGTTGAAAATTCATCGCCTGAAGAAGTTTTGAAGGAGATGATAAAAATTTCTGGTGAACCGACTTTAATTAAGCGAATTAATTTTGGAAAACACAGTGGGGAATTGGTAGCCGACGTGGCTAAAAAAGATTTAGGTTATCTTCGATGGCTTTTACAACAAAAAGAATTTGCGGCAACTAATGATGATGCGGACGCAGATTGGATTTATACTTTGAGAAAATATGTATAGGTTTTTATGAAGAAATTATCTACAGTTTTAAATTTATTTGCAAAAAAGAATGTTTAGGTGTAATATAAAAATATATTCTCGTTTATAAAATAAAAATTTAATTAATAAAAATAAAAGGTTATGGGAAAAAATGCAAAAATTATTTTAGCATCTCTTGTTGTTATTTTCATTCTTATAGGTTTGGCAGTATTGTTTATTCAGAAACCATCAAAGGAAGTTATAAGTTTAGATGATGCTTTAAATGAATATTATGAATTAAGAGAGCAATTTGTTTTAGATTTAGTTTGTGGAGTGGAGGACTTTGATAGTCCTCTAGTTAAGAAGGCTCAGTGCGATCCTTCAAAGATGAAAAAAGGTGAAATTATCAAGATTAATTTTTCAGGTTTAGTTATTGATGAAAAAGGGGATAGTATTGGTAATGCAAAAGTTACTGTAAATAATGGAAAGTCTTTTTATACTGAGAAAAATGGATATTTTAAAGAAGAAATAGAAGTTGATTCCATTAGGCAAGCTATAAATGTTGTTATTGATAAAGATGGATACTCTCCATTTAGGAATATATATTTTGCAAAGACGGTAGACAGTGAAGAAAAGACTATTATGTTCCCAAAAGATTATTATGTTGAAAATATTATCTTAAGAGAAGCTGAAGTTAAGAAGGTTGAACTTGATGTTAAAAAAGATACTACTATAGTTTCAGATAAACATCCGGGTCTATCAGTTACAATTCCTGCTGGAGGACTTGTAAATTCTAAGGGTGAAGTGGTGACAGGAGAGGTAGTTGGAGAAATTACATATCTCGATCCAAATGATTCAGATAACATGTTACTTGTTCCAGGATTTAACGGGGGAGATATGAAACAAATGGTTGGTATTGATAGGGAGGGTAACCAAGTTTTAATTGAAAGTCAGGGATTGGTGTTTTTTCATCTAAAAGAAAGGGGCAGTGATGAAATTTTGCAACCACGTGAAGGTGTTAAGGTAACTATAACACAACCCATCCCAGAAGAAGATTACATTAGAATGACAGATCCTAAGATTTTAAAAGAAGCACAATTTACAGAGGGGGAAGTCAAGTATTATGAAAATTTAGGAATAACTAAAGATAAGACTGATGAGGAAAAGTTTAATATACGTTTAGATGAAGGTTTATTAGCATTGAATTATTGGCATTTTAACAAAAGAACAGGTTTGTGGGAGAGTTGGCCAATAAGGGATTTGGATACAGATCTTGAAAAGAAGATTTATATTATGAAAGTTCCAGCTTTTTATTAAATAATAATTAACTAAATTTACTATGAAGAAAATACTTGCATTTTTCGTTTTAGCATTTTTAATGCAATTCGTTATACATGAAGATGCTTCTGCAAATATAGATAAGTCATATTGCAAAAGTGGAAAATCTTATGTTTCAGTTGTAACATCAGGAGGTGAATGTTCTAATAGTACTAATCCGAATTGCGATGACTCACCGGGAAATCATTATCCAGGTAGTCCAAAATCATGCACTCCAGGTGATAATGTAAAAATTAGTCATTTTACTGTAAAGTGTCCTGATTGTGGACAAACTACAGTGCCTACTCCTCCTACTCCTCCTAGAAGAAGACCTTGTCCACCTTGGATTTGTCAACCAAAAACTCCAACAACTCCAACAACTCCAACAACTCCAACAACTCCAACATGTACAACATGTAATTGCTTAGGTACTTGTCCAGGAGTTTGTGGCTCTGCGAATGGCGAAGAATATCCATGGGATGCAGAAGGACCTACTGGACAGTTGTGTAGTTCAGGAACTTCAAGTCCAAGTCAGCCGTTATTTATTGAAGGCGGATATGGCCAAGGAGAGGGAGTGGAATGGACATGTACGGATGATGCACCAGGGAATACTTGTTCAGCATGGAGAGATACTCTTTGTGGAACAGTACCAAAAGAATTTACTGATCAATATTCTATTCCAGAAGCATGGACAAATAATGATACAGGGTATTTTTGTAAAGAAGGTGCGACATTAACTTCTGGTGTACCAGTATTTCCTGGTTCTGGTCAAATAGCTGAATGGAAGTGTGATGATGCAAGTGGTGAAGGAATGGAATGTTCTGCTACAAATAATACTGCAGGAGTGGTATGTCCAACAGAAAATTGGAGTGAGTTGACAAAAGAACAAATTATTGACAAAGGAGAAGAAGTATTATGTGGTCCAAATGGTGAATTAAAGGATAGTTCAAGTGTTTATGCAGATGATACTTATTGGAAATGGGAATGTGTTCCAAAAGGCTTACCAGAAGGTTCAAATCTTAATGATTATTTCACAGAGTGTCAGGTTGAAAACTGTTTAGCGGAAACAACTTTCAATGAAGAAATTTATGTTAATTTTAAAGAGGGTGGAGGTGTAGATCCTGCTAAAGTTTTTGTAGAAAGTGCATGTTCAGATTTATGTTGTACATATACTAATGACAGTGATGGTGCATCTATAAATACTTGTGATTCTGATAACTTAAAAAGTGGAGAAATAGTTCTAGATGGTCACCCAGATCAAATTACAAGAGAATGTACAGGAGGCCCTGGTGACGATGACGATGACGACGATGACGACGATGATGACGACGACTGTGATGAGCTTTGTCCTGGCAGTGATTGTCCAGCAAGTTGTACGAAAAATTTTACTATTCAATGTGTATGTACAGCAAATAAATGTTCAAATGGATCTTGTGTCGCAACTCCAGTTTTTGCAACTTCAATTAAAGATGCTAATTGTACAGGTGAATGTTCTTCAGACTCTGACTGTGGAGGCGGAGGAAGTATTACAGAAACTAACTAGTTTATTAATTAACTAGGAGCTTTAAAAAACCACTCTTTTGAGTGGTTTTTTATATGAAGTGAATGATTATATGTTATAATTAAAACCTATGAATTTTCACATAATTACAATTTTTCCAGATATTTTCGATTCTTACTTTTTAGAGTCGATTATTGGACGAGCCCAAAAAGAAGGTTTAATTAATATTAAAACTTACAACTTGCGTGACTTTTCTGAGAATAAACATAAAAATGTTGATGATACGCCATATGGTGGAGGAGCCGGAATGGTTATGAACGTGGAGCCTATTTTCAAAGCAGTTGAAAATATTAAGAAAACTATAATTTCTGAAGGACGAGACATTAAAAAAGTTAGGACAATTTTATTTGCTGCAAAAGGAAAGAAATATTCCCAGCGAGATGTGGTTCGTTTTAATAATAATTTTACTGATTTAATTTTAATTTGCGGACGGTATGAAGGTGTGGATGAAAGGGTCATTCAACATATTGCAGATGAAGAAATTTCTATTGGAGAATATGTTTTAACTGGAGGGGAAATTCCGGCAATGGTTTTGGTTGATTCTGTTTCTCGGTTAGTACCAGATGTTTTAGGAAATAAAGAATCTTTAAGTGAAGAAAGTTTTTCTTTTAGCGAAAATTTAAATGATTCTAAAAATTTAAAAGTTACTAAAAGCTTGGAGTATCCACAATATACTAAACCTAGAGAATTTAATGGTTGGGAAGTTCCAGAGATTTTATTGAGTGGTGATCACGGGAAGATTGATAAATGGAGGGCGGAAAATAGAAAGTTAGAAAGGTAGATGTTTAGGTTATGTAGAGATATTGCACTGCAATGTCTTTGAATGGATAGGGCTTGCATTGCGTTGCATGTTTCAAAATTTAAGATTCCGGATAAATTATTTTCTAATTCATCACTTCGTTCTGAAAGAAAATATATTTTCCAGAATGACATATCTGAGAGTTTGTGGATTTTGTAGGGGTTGAAAATTTTCAACCCAAAAAGCCTGTGCGGCGAGCACTTTTTTGATTTGATTTTATTTGTGAAGAGTGTAGAATAGATTGTGTATTAGAAAAATTTATTTTTATGATTATTTTGATGTCAGAAAATTTGCTTAAAAATAATATTCCCGTTGGGGTATTAAATAAATGATAGAGTTTATAGACTCTAGATTTTTTGGCGAATTTAATGATTTAAAAAATAATTATGAAAAAACGAAAAAGGATTGTTCTTAAGATAGGAACACTATCTCTTTTGGATGATAACAGGAACATTTCTAAAAGTAAAATTGAAAAATTTTGTGATTTTATTATCAAGCTTCAAAAAGAATATGAAGTTATTTTAGTTTCTTCTGGTGCAGTTGGATTTGGTTATAGTCAGTTAAAATTAGACAGGAGTAAATTGGGAAATAAACAGGCGTTGGCAGCAATCGGACAATCTTTGTTGATGAATGAATATAATAAAAACTTTGATAAAAATAATATTCTAATAGCACAAATTCTTTTAAAAAAGTCTAATTTTTTAGAAAAGGAAAGTTTAGAGAATGTTTCGCGTACAATAAAAATTTTGTTATCAAAAAATGTCATTCCTATTATTAATGAGAATGATTCGGTGGCGACGGAAGAATTAGTTTTTGGTGATAATGATAATTTGGCAGCTTATTGTGCTAAATATTTTAATGCAGAACTTTTGGTTTTAATTACTGACATTGATGCACTTTATGATAAAGATCCAAGTGCATACACAGATTCTAAAAAAATTGAAAAGCTTGATTTTATTTCTGAAAAACTTTTGGAGGATAATGAAAATAGTCAAAAGGGTGATTTGGCGATGGGCGGTATTTATACTAAACTAAAAGCAGTAGAATTTTTGTTGAAAAATGATATTGATACTTTCTTGACGAGTAATTCTTTGATTGATGTAAAAAACTTGTTATTGAAAAATAAACAGACGGGAGGAACTTTGTTTTCAAAAAATTTAAATAGTTAATTCAAAAATATGAATAAATTGAAAAAAATATTTCAGATTAATTTTTTAATTTTTGGGATTGCAATTATTTCTGGATGTGGTTATAGTAATGATTTGGTTATTGTTGACGATATGCAGGATAATGCAATAGTGGAAGATAATAAATCTTGTCAGGTTAATAGTGATTGTGTTCCGGCGAGTTGTTGTCATGCAAATGATGTTGTAAATAAAGAAAATACTCCTAGTTGTGAGAATTTGAAATGTACGGCATCTTGTGAAACGATTTTGGATTGTGGTCAAGGTAGACCAGTTTGTAATGATGGTCAGTGTGAGATTGAGAGGAATGTTGAGAATAATTTAGGAATTGAGGAAATTGAAGAAATTGATAATATTAATATTATCAAAGCTTGTACAAAAGATGTAAGGGTTTGTTCAGATGGGGATGTAGTTGGAAGGAGTCCAGAAAATAATTGTGAGTTTTACTCTTGTAATAATTAATTCACTTTTAATTTTAAATAAATTTAATCTAATAATTATAAATATATGAAACAATCAAAAATATTTGGAAAAAGTATCAAAGAAATTCCAGTTGGAGTTTCGACAAAAAATCATGAGTTTTTATATCGTGGTGGATTTATTCGTGAGTCAGTTGCAGGAAGGTATTATTTTTTACCATTAGGAATGCGAGTACATGATAAGTTAGTAAAGCTTATTGAAAAAGAAATGGATAAAACAGGAGCACAAAAAATTGTTACTCCAACTTTACACCAGCTTGAACTTTGGAAAGAAACTAATCGAACAGATACAGCAGGTTTTGAATTAATGACGGTAAAAGATCGACGAGGGGCGGATTTTGCATTGGGCGGAACTGCTGAAGAAATGATTGTTGATTTAGTGCGAAAATTTAATATTAGTTACAAAGATTTACCATTTAATATTTATCAATTTTCTAATAAATTTCGTGATGAGATGCGGGCAAGAGGTGGGCTTTTGCGGGTGCGAGAATTTGTGATGAAGGACGCTTATTCTTTTCACACTGATGAAGAAGATTTCAAGCGAGAGTATAAATTGATGGGAGAAACTTATAAAACTATTTTTGAAAAGTGTGGATTGAAAACTTATTCAGTTCTTGCGGATAATGGTTATATTGGCGGTGAGTATTGTCATGAATTGGTCGTGGAATCTGCAATTGGCGAGTCAGACTTTTTTGTTTCCGAAGATGGGAAATATGTTGCTCATGAGGATGTAGCGGAATTTGATCGTGGCGAGATTAATTATGATGATGAAGTGAAAGAAATAGAAAATATCGAACAGCCAGAGTGGGTGAAAACAATGGAAGATAATGTAAAACATTATAAATTGCCAGCTTCAAGATTTTTGAAAAATGTTGTTTATCAAAATACAACAAATGGAGAATTAATTATTGTAGTGATTCGCGGAGATTTGGAAGTTAATAAAACTAAGCTTGAATCGAAATTAAAGTTAGTTGGTCAGTTGGAAGCGGCAACCGATGAGGATTTAGAAAAATTGGAACAAAGAGTGGCTGGGTTCATTCTTGGGGGCATGATGCAAAATATGTTGGTGATATTTCTTTGAAGAGCGTGAAAAATTTTATTGGCGGTCAGAAGGAAGAAAAAGTTGATACAATCAATGTTAATTATGGACGTGATTTTGAATGTGAGGTTTTGGATGATTTTGCATTGGCACAAGATGGATTTATGAAAGATGGTCAAAAATTGATTGCGAAAAAAGGTGTTGAGGTTGGAAATATTTTTCAATTAGGACATCATTATTCTAAATTGATGAATGCAACTTTCACAAATAAAGATGGTAAGGATGAATTTTATTATATGGGTTGTTATGGAATTGGTGTTGGACGAACGATGGCGACGATTGCAGAACTTCATCATGACGAAAATGGTATTATTTGGCCAGAAAATTTAGCACCGTTTAAGATTCACCTATTGAGTTTGAATGTGAATGAAAAAGCGGAAGAAATTTATCAGCAACTTTTAGATAATGATGTGGAGGTTCTTTTTGATGAACGTGATGTGCGTCCGGGGCAGAAGTTTGCGGATAGTGATTTGATTGGTATTCCTTATCGTGTGGTGGTGAGTGAGAGGTCTTTGGAGGCTGGTGGTTTGGAGGTTAAGAAGAGGGATGAGAAAGATGGAAAGATTATGAGCGTTGAGGAGGTTTTGGAGATGGTTAAATAAAAATTTAATAATTAAAATATAAATAAAAAATGAAAAATAAAAGTTTTTTGAAAGTAATAGGATTATCGCTGTTTTTTTATATTGTTACAATAATATCATCGATTATTTTATGGTATATAATTCTTCATGTTCTTACTCCAATTTCTGAATGGTGGACGGCAGACATAGAAGTAGTTTTTCAAACAGTTTTTATAGTTATTGTTTTAGGTATGATGCCTGCTTTTGGTGGAAGTTTGAGTATTTTAGGTATTCCATTTGGCACTTCTATATTATTATTTTCAATAATATTTGTGATGGTTTATTTTTTAGAAAGAAAAAGTATTATAACAAATAATTTGAGAAAATTTGTTAAAACATTTGTAGCTTTGATAATTATTCTTTTAATTTTAATTTTATTTGATGTTATAATTGGTTATTCTCATAATAAAAAAAGTGATGCAGACTGGAAGTATTATCATTCAAATTACACATTTAGTGAGCCAATAAAATCTGAGTATATGTTTGTATATTCAGAAGATAACAATATTATAGTTAGTGATATTTATGGAAAAAATAAAAAGAAATTATTTACGTTAAAAGTAGATAGTATCAGTAAATATAAAAAAATAGGCAATATATCTCCACAAGGAAATTATTATATGAATTGTAAAGAATTTGGTGGAAATAGTTGTGAAAAATTACTTTCTGTGGATGATCAAAAAGAGACTGATTTATGTGTTGTTGAGAGGCGTAGTTTTTTGAAAGAGGGCGAGATCGATAAAGTATGTCCAAATCAGTGTGAATGGTCTCCTAATGAAGCTACTTTTTTATGTGAATATAATTTTAGTGAAAAAAATAAACAAACTCAAAGATCTGAAGATTGGTCAGCTTTAGTTTTGTTTGATATTGAGAGAAGCAATCATCATTTTATATATAACAATCCCTCATTGAAAGATTCTGATTACAAAATGAAAGATGGATTTACATATATAGATAGTAATTCTTTTGTATATTTAAATAAATCTAAATTATTTTTAGCTGAAGACATCAAAAATATTAATAACAAAAATATAAAATCGTCTCAATTATCAAATTTAACTGATTGTGGTAGTCCTATTTACACTAATGGAAAATTATATTGTGTAATAGAGAGGGAATTTATCAATGAAAATGGTGATAATTTTTGGCTTGAGGATAAAGATGATTTTATAATAGCTCAAACATTAGATCAAAAAGATAAAGATGATTTTCAATATATAAATAAAGCTCCTTTGTGGAATATTGAATTTATATATCCCATGGGAGATAATTATTTTTTTGTAAAGACTTCTAGTGATGATATGATTTTGTCGTTAGAAAATGGATTAATAAGAAATGTGGGTGGAATTTGGGGTCGAGAGAATATGGATATCAATAAAGATGAAAATATTATTTTTAATAAAAAATATGAGTCAATGAGATTCTTGCCTAAAATATATATTGAAAAGAGTGATAATATGGAAGATGATAAAAGTGAAGAAATAAAAAATTTAAATGAGGTATCTGATGGTATAAATAATGTTAAAAAAGAATCTAAAGAGGGGTTCATTAGCAGAAAGAGTGAAGTAGTAGAAAATTTATCTAGTAATGATAATATAAATTATACTATTGAGGGTAATGGAGAGAAAGAAAATGAAGAAAAGCATAATGGTAGTTTAGGTTATATAATTCCAAAAAAAAATGCAATTTCATGGACTTCTGGAAACAATGCTAAAGTTAACTTTGTAAAAGCTGAAATTACTAAAGAAAATACTAATGAGTATTTAGATTTGTATTTTGATGTTAAAACTAGTAATGATGGAGGTTATTGTTTTCAATCTATGGAACACTATTTAAGTGTGGTTAATATTGATGGTGATTTTATTTTTCCTGAAAGCGTTAGTGAAAATTGTATAAATAATAATTTAGAATTAAAAAATCAACTAGTTCGTTTTAATATTTCTAATAATTTCAGAGATAATTTTGATGTTTATAACAGAGGAAGAGATAGTAATGGTAAAGTTGAAAAGGTGATGTTGTTTAGTATTCAAAGGGATAATAAATCATTAAGTGTGGTTGGATATCCTCAAACGTAAGTTTTTAAAATTTCAATAAGTTATGTCAAAAAAATTCGCAGGAGACGAAAAAGTTGGAGAATCAATTTTGTCCAAAGCAGAAAATAAATTCAAGTTTTGGGTAGTGCCGAAAATACCGAAATACATTGAAACTTATCATTTAACTCTCACAACAATAATTTGGAGTGCAATAAATTTTTGGGTGGCATTTTACGCAAAGGAAAATTTAAATTTACTTTGGATAGTTTCGGCTTCAATTATTTTACAGTACATCACAGATCTATTCGACGGAGAGCTGGGACGACAGAGAAATACAGGGTTAATTAAATGGGGATTTTATATGGATCACTTTTTAGATTTTATATTTTTAGGATCTTTAGTTTTTGCAGGTTATATGATTTCTCCAATAGGTTTAGAAATGTGGCATGTTTTACTTTTGATAATTTTAGTGGCGTATATGGCGAGCTCATTTTTATCTTTTGGAGCAACTAATAAATTTGAAATTTATTATTACGGTTTAGGTCCAACAGAAACAAGAGTCGGATTTATTTTAATAAATGCTTACATAATATTTTTTGGAACCGGGTACTTTTATATTCTATTGCCACTTGCTGTTGCAGTAACTTCATTAGGATTAATTATTACGGTCTACAAAATACATAAACAACTTTGGAAAATTGATATGGATAATTTAAATAAAAATTAGTTTTTAAATTTTCATTTTAAAATAATAAAATCCCGACTGGTGATAATATGGACCATCGGGATTTTATGTTTGATTGCTTGCACGATCTTGTATAGACATCACACCATGAAACCGCACTTTTTATAATCGCACATCATTTTGAAAGACATTTTTTATTTAATACCTTTTTTAATTAACCACTACCCATTAAATAAATTAATTTCGCTTTCTAATATATTTAAAATCTAACATTAAAAATATTTGAATGAGTAATAGTTATTTGGAAATGGTATAAAAGTTTGCATATTGCACGGCAGAAAGATTGATTTATCTGGAATTTCAATAAGTTTTTCTGATATTTAACAAGATTCCGGATAAACAATTTTTCCGCTCCGCTACAAAATTATTTTCCGGAATGACATGTTTTGTGCGGTTTGTTAATGTGATGTCTATATATATATCAATAGTCAATCAAAAAGAGTCACAAAAAAATAACAGTATGGTAAAATAAAAATAAGAATCAATTTAAAACTAAAAACAAAATGAAAAAGTTCACTAATAAACCATATTACAATTTAGCCACTCAAGAAGTACTAAGTCATTTAAAAACTAGCAAACAAGGATTAAGTGAATTCGATGCACAAGGACGCTTAGAATCTTTTGGTGGAAATGTATTGCCTAAACAAAAAAAACTTTCAAAATTATTTCTCTTATTAAAACAATTTAAGAGCGTATTAATTTATATAATTTTAACCGCTGCAGCTATCTCATTTTTTTTAGGAGATGTTGTCGAAGGTGTTTTCATCGTTGTTGTTGTATTAGTAAATGTTATTGTTAGTTTTATTCAAGAATATAAAGCAGGAGAGGCTTTGAAAAAATTACAAGATACCGTTCAGCAATATACTCGAGTAATTCGCGATGGAAGAAAGAGACAAATTTTAGCTAAAGATATTGTAGTAGGTGATATTTTAGAAATCATGTCAGGAGATAAAGTTGTAGCTGATGGGCGAATAATTAGTGAAGTAAGTTTAAAAATAAATGAATCTAGTTTAACAGGTGAGTGGAAAGGCGTTGATAAAAAAGATACTTTTTTAGAAGATATTTTAACGATCAGCGATCAGCAAAATATGATTTTTTCTGGTACAAGCGTAATTGAAGGTCAAGGACTTTTTGTAGTTACAGCGACTGGTGTTGATACTGAAATTGGAAAAATTGCAAAGTTAGTTAAAGAAAGTGAAGAACCACAAACTCCATTACAAAAGAAATTAGCACATCTTTCTCGAATGATTGGATTTTTTATTTTAGTCACAATTGCGGCCTTTGCGTCTTTAGAAATTTGGCGTGGTGAAAATATTGAAGATGTTTTCCTTTCTTCTACAGCTTTGGTTGTAAGTGCTATTCCAGAAGGATTATTGCCAGCGATTACAATTATCCTTATTTTCGGAATGCGACGTTTAGCTAAACAAAGAGCGTTAGTTAGAAAATTGGCGGTCAATGAAACTATGGGTGCTATTACAACAATTTGTACTGATAAAACAGGAACTCTAACAAAGGGAGAGATGCAGGTGAGTCATATTTTAACTGGATCAAAAGAGCTTTTTAATTATGAAATTGGTAACCTTGATTCAAATGACGGGTTGCATAGTGGGCATATAAAAGCATTGCTAATTGCTTCTTTGGTTAATGATGCTTATATTGAAAACAGGGGTGAAAGTCTTTCTACTTGGAAAGTGCAGGGTCGCCCAACGGATAAAGCTTTATTACTAGCAGGAGCTCAATCGGGAATTGATGTTGATAAATTTCATTCAGATAATAAATTAATTGATCAAAAGCTATTCAATTCAAAGCAAAAATATGCTACTCGAACTTTTCAGACTAGCGAGGATTCATTTAAAATAATGATGCTAGGCGCTCCAGAAAAAGTTTTAGCAAATACTTCTCAAGCTTGTATAAATAATCACTGTCAATCAATAAATTCGCAAGAAGGTGAAGAATTAAAAAAGCGCTTTGAAGAATTAACAAGTAGGGGTTTACGAGTATTAGCCTGTGCAGAAAAAGTTATTGATAAAAAAGAATATGATAATTTATCTTCAGAAGAAAGAAATAAAAATTTGTCTTTGGTCGGTTTCATTGGATTGAAAGATCCGTTGCGATCTGATGTTAAAGGTTCTTTAGAATTAGCAAAAAAGGCAGGTATTAAAACTATAATTATTACAGGAGATCATGCAGTTACCGCTGAGGCGATTATGGCAGAATTGGAAAATTATATAGATAAAAGTCAGGTGTGTATTGGAAGTGAGATTGATGGAATGAATGATGAGGAACTTCATAAAAGAATCAAAAAAACAAAAATTTTTGCTCGAGTTTTGCCGGAACATAAAATTAGAATTGTTAAGTCTTTGCAGAAAGATGGTGAGATTGTGGCGATGGTGGGAGATGGGATTAATGATGCACCAGCATTGAAAGCGGCAGATGTTGGGATTAGCGTTGGAAATGGAACAGATATTGCTAAAGAAGTTTCTGACATTGTTCTTTTGGATAATAGCTTTAATACAATTGTTAAGGCGGTTGAGCAGGGAAGAATGATTTATGAAAATATTCGGAGGATTATTATTTATCTTTTGGCGGATGATTTTTCTGAACTTTTTGTGTTTTTTATTGCGATGGCTTTTGGTTGGCCGTTACCACTTTTGGCAGTTCAAATTTTGTGGATTAATTTAATCGAGGATGGTTTTCCAGATGTGGCTTTGACAACTGAAAATGATAAAAAGGGTTTAATGGATGTTCCACCGCGAAATCCGAAAGAACCAATTTTATCTAGATCTTACAAAAAATTTATGTTTGCGGTATTTTTGGTTTCTGGAATTGCAGCAACTTTGGCATTTTACTTTACTTTACATTTTTCTCAGAATGTTGATTTAGCAAGAACGGTTACATTTGCTTTAATTAGTTTTGATTCTTTGATTTTTGTTTATGTGATTAGAAATTTCCGTAAATCGATTTTTCGTGGGGATATTTTTTCAAATATGTTTGTGAATTTGGCGAATTTTGTGGCTTTAGCTTTACTTTTGGTTGGTTTGTATGTTCCGTTTGTTGCTCAATTTTTACATACTGTTCCTTTAGGTTTAAATCATTGGTTTTTGATTATTGGATTTACAGTTATTGAAACAATTATTTTTGAGATTTTGAAAGTTAGGTTTTTTCGAAAAGTTTAATTTTAAAGTTGATGGTTATTTATTACTTTTTGTCAACTTGACATAATTTTTTTGTACTTAAAGTGTGATATAATAAATTTAGAAATAAATACAAACTAAATACAACTTTATGAAAAAAATATTATCAATCTTCGTGTTTTTTGTAATAATATTTTTAGGGACATACCATAACGTATTAGCCGCTAATCCAACAATTTCTGCAGTAGAGTTAGTTCCAACACCAACAAATGATCCAGAATATACTTTTAATACAGATCAGGAGGGAACAATTACATATGGAGGGGATTGTAGTGCTACTACAGCAACTACAGTAGCAACAATAGGAGATAACACAATTACTTTTAGTGGACTTTCAGATGCGACTTATTCAAGTTGTACTGTTATGGTGACTAACACTTCATTGGAAGATTCTAATATTTTAAGTGTTGATACTTTTATATTGGAAACAGTTGCTCCAGTATTAACTCAAGTAACTCCAGTTTCAACTCCAACTACAGATACAACTCCAGATTATACTTTTGATACAGACGAAGCGGGAACAATTACTTACGGAGGAAGTTGTGCAAGTATTTTGGATGTAAGTGTAGCGACAGCGGGAAATAAGACAATTACCTTTGACAAAACTATTTTAACAATCCAAGCTGTGGAACCTTTGATAGATGCTACATATTCAGATTGCACAATTAAAGTGACAGATGAAGCTGGAAACATTTCGGAACCTTTAACTGTAGATTCCTTTACAGTTGAAACAGGGGCTCCAACATTATCTCAATTAGCTCCAATTTCAACTCCAACTAGTGACACAACTCCAAATTATTCTTTTTATACTGATGAAGCGGGAACAATAAATTATTCAGGAGATTGTGCAAGCACTACTTTAAATGCAAACGCAGGAAATAATACGATTACTTTTGATACGCCTCTATTAGCGGAGTTACATTCAAATTGTTATATAACCGTAAATGATGGAGATTCTAATTTATCTAATAGTTTGCATGTAAGTGATTTTACCATAAAAGAAGTGCCTTCAATAAATAATGTAACAGGGGTAATTAATGGAGGAAATTCTATAACTATATCAGGAGCAGATTTTGGAGACAAGTCTGTAGCCGCACCATTGCGTTATGATAATTTTGAGGGTGGTACAGCTGATTTAGCAATACCAAGTGATCAACCTGGGGGAGGATGGTCAACAGAATCACATAATGGTACAAACGCTCTTACTTGGTCAGATGAGACAGTTCGTTTTCCGGGGACATTATCAGCAAAACAATCCTATGATGATGAATTCGCTGGTGCGGGTATTTCTTTGGATAACAGGGATGATGTGGATACTATTCCCGAGACTAACGAAATGTATGTGTCGGGTTGGTTTTGGTTTGATACCTGGGATGGGCTTACTAACAATACCAAATTCATTAATATGGGAGTGCCCGATCCAATTCCAGCTGAACATAACGGATGGCAGACAAGACTGGACGGAAATCAAGAGACCGATAATGGACTTTTTTATGCATATATGAGTGATGATTGTTCAATAGAGGGGACAAACGGGCAAAAACTTAAATATGAAGATTATCATTCTTTTGAAAATTATTTTCAACCTAATTCGAGTTGGCATAGAATTGAAACATATTTACGAATAGGATCTGATGGGTATCGAGATATTTATATTGACGGTGTTAAAATAGGAGAATTGATGGGAAATTTCACTTCTAACAATTGTGAATTAGAATATGTTCTTATTGGCCATTATTTTCGTTTAGACTATGGTGTTGGGGATCCAACAGGTGTAAGATATTGGGACGAATTATATGTAGACACTACTCAAGCAAGAGTTGAAATTTGTGAGGATTCTATTTTTTCAAATTGTACTCACAAAGAAATTCAAATTCCTACTTCATGGAATGACATTACAGGAGAAATAGAGGTTACTTTAAATGAGGGATCATTGGATACATTGGGCGGAAAATATATTTATGTGATAGATTCAGACGGAACAGTTAGTAACAGTTATCTTTTAGATGCTGACACCACCCCAGATGCATTCACTTTCACCAACATCACAGGTGCAACAACCTCAACCCAATACACTTCAGATACAATTACCGTTGCAGGAATAGATGCAGGAGCAGACGCAACAATTGAAATCACAACTTGTGATTCAATAGGGACATGTGAATATGAACTTAATAACAGCGGATCATGGACAAGCACATCAGGAACAGTAAATTTAGGTGATATAGTAAAAGTCAGACAAACCTCATCTTCTAGTTATGGCACTCAAACTGATTTAACTTTAAGTATTGGAGGAGTGGAAGGTACTCATTCTGTTACAACTTACATTGACACCACCCCAGATGCATTCACTTTCACCAACATCACAGGCGCAACAACCTCAACCGTCTACACTTCAAACTCAATTACTGTTGCAGGAATAGATGCAGGAGCAGACGCAACAATTGAAATCACAACTTGTGATTCAATAGGGACATGTGAATATGAACTTAATAACAGCGGATCATGGACAAGCACATCAGGAACAGTAAATTTAGGTGATATAGTAAAAGTCAGACAAACCTCATCTTCTAGTTATGGCACTCAAACTGATTTAACTTTAAGTATTGGAGGAGTGGAAGGTACTTATTCTGTTACAACACTAGCAGATACAACCGCTCCAATAATATCTCAATTAGCTCCAATTTCAACTCCAACTAGTGATACAACTCCAAATTACATTTTTACTACAGATGAGGCAGGAACAATAAATTATTCCGGAGATTGTACAAGTACTACTTTTTTAAATGCAACTGTAGGAAATAATACAATCACTTTCGATGCATTGTCAGTTGATGAACATTCAAATTGTCAAATTTCGGTAACTGATTCAGCAAGTAATATTTCCAATACAGTAGATGTTACTAATTTTACAATTAAAAATCCACCTTCAATAAATGATGTGACAGGAGCTTTAATTAATGGAGGCTCTATAACTATATCTGGCTCAGATTTTAGTAATCATGATGACTTTGGTGGAGTTGATCCATATTTAAATTATGCGTTCGAAGATATCGAAGCGGGGGTGGTTGCTACAGCTCCAAAAGGCTGGTCTGGTGATGCAAGTTCAACTACATTAAATAATCGTAGTGGTAGCACATATAGTGCATTTCATGAAAGAAATGTTGTTGCTGAATATACAGATATTTTTGGAGTAGTTACTACTGATAATACAAGAAATGGTCTTAGAATTGACATGGATGGAATTGCTCCAACTCATAGTTATTTAGCTTCATCTTGGGTACGTTTGTCTGATAATTTTTTAAATTTTAGCGATTATTCTGGTAATTACATGCGTTTTTTAGCTATGGGTCCTGATACTTTCTATAGTAGAGTAGGGACAGCAATTGATCTTCAAACAGTAACAGGAAATGGAATCGATAGTGTTGATCATGGAGATCTAGTCGACTATATGCCTTATGGAGAGTGGCATAGAATGGATATGTGGGTAAGTATCCCAGACGCTACTACAGGATATGTCGATGAAGTTAAATGGTGGGTAGATGGACAGCTTATACGAGAAGTTAGGCAAACCGATGGACCAAATCAACCTGAATTTGGGGACGTTAGTGATCTTAGTAGAATAGATTTTTTACCTTATGTTTCAAACCAAAACGATTCTTCATTTAGCATTCAAACAGACGATCATTTTATCGATTTTACTCAAGCACGAGTAGAGATTTCAGATAGTGCTACTTGGGATAATACCGCTCAAACACATAAAGAGCTTCAATTAGCTACTTCATGGAATGATATTACAGGAGAAATTGAAGTTACTTTAAATCAAGGCTCATTTGACACATTAGAAGGAAAATATCTTTATGTAATAGATTCAGATGGAAATGCTAGCGACGGATATTTATTAGAAACTTCAGACCCAACCCCAGACGCTTTCACTTTTACCGACATCACAGACGCAACAACTTCAACAGTCTACACTTCAAATTCAATCACCGTAGCAGGAATTAACACAGATGCAACAATTTCAGTTACAAGTGGAGAATACAGCATTAACAGCGGAACCTGGACAAGTATATCAGGAACGGTAAGTTTAAATGATACGGTTGAAGTTCGACACACCTCATCAGCTAGTTACAGCACTGAAACTACCACAACTTTAGACATCGGAGGAGTGACTGATATTTACAATGTTACAACTGAAGCAGAACCAGCAGACACAACCCCAACCCCTTTCACTTTCACCGACATCACAGATGCCACAACCTCAACCGTCTACACTTCAAATTCAATTACCGTAGCAGGAATTAACACAGACACAACAATTTCAGTTACAAATGGAGAATACAGTATCAACAGCGGAGCCTGGACAAGTACATCAGGAACAGTAAGTTTAAATGATACGGTTGAAGTTCGACATACTTCTTCAGCAAATTACAGCACTGAAACTACCACAACTTTAGACATCGGAGGAGTGACTGATATTTACAATGTTACGACTGAAGCGGAGCCAGTTGACACCACTCCCGACGCTTTCACTTTCACCGACGTAACAGATGCCACAACCTCAACTTTATACACTTCAAACGCAATTACAGTAACAGGAATTAACACAGACGCAACAATCTCAGTTACAAGTGGAGAATACAGCATCAACAGCGGAACATGGACAAGCACATCAGGAACAGTAAGTTTAAATGACACAGTTGAAGTTCGACACACCTCATCAGCTAGTTACAGCACAGAAACTACCACGACTTTAGATATCGGAGGAGTTTCTGATATTTACAATGTTACGACTGAAGCAGAGCCAGCAGAACCAGTCGAGCCAGAAGTTCCAACTGATCCAATAGAGCCAATAGATCCATCAGAACCGTTAAATCCAGTAACTCCAATCGCACCAATTACACCAAATGATCCAGAAGCTGATGAAGATGGATCAATAGGAAACACCATTTGGAATGACGAAAATAAAAATGGAAAACAAGATAATGACGAACCAGGAATTGAAAATATTAGAGTTAAATTAATTTTAGCAGGATCTGATAATGATTTTGACACAGATGATGAAATTTGGAGAACTGATACTAATCACAATGGACATTATCTTTTTGAAAATCTTCCAGAAGGAAAATATAGAGTGATAATTAAAGAAGAAGATCTAACAGATTGGACTCAAACCTATGATCCAAGTCATAGTGAAAATATGAATAATCAGTTAACTTTAGATTTAGATGAAAATGATGAATATACTAAAGCTGATTTTGGGTATGTGAAAAAAAGTAATGATAATTTAGTGGAATATAATAACAGTTTATTAAATAATACTTACACAGAAACAACTATTGCTAATGATGATGTTGCAGTAAATTCAGATACAGATAATTTAGATTTAGTAAATTTAAACGATGTTATCGAGAATAAAAATGTAGAGAAAAACAAAGTTATTGATGATGTTGTAGATAAGGTGGATGATAACAGAAAAGAAGAAAATGAGTTGTTTGCTGAGTATTCTGATTTTACCAGTAGTAAAGATGAGATAAGTACTGATAACAAAACAGAAAGTAGTGAAGTTATTAAATATGTAGTAGGATCTTTGATAGGCGCAGCTTCTGTACTTTTGTTATTTTGGTTTTTTAAGAAAGATGAAAATTTAAATTAAAAAAATATTAGGTTATAAAATATATTATTTATGCAAATATTCTTGAATTTTATTTTTTTAAATTGATTGATAATAGGATTATTATTTTATATGTATTTAATTTATTTTTGAAATTACATGACTTAAAAAACACTTTCAAATTATTGAGAGTGTTTTTTGATGATCTAATATTTTGACGTGCAACTTCCCATCTGATAAACTGAAGAAAGCTAGATTTTTAAAATAATTTTCAATAAAAATATGTCTATATTTTCAAAACTGTTTGGTTCAAATGAAAGTCAAGTTAAAAAATACAATCCGATCGTTGATCAGATAAATGATTTTGAGGATGCAATAAAAAAATTAACCGATGAAGAAATAAAAGAAAAAACTGCATCTTTTCAAAAGATAATTCAGAATGAAGAAAAAACATTAGATGAAATTTTGCCGGAAGCTTTTGCAGTTGCTCGGGAGGCAGCTCGAAGAACTTTAGGAGAGTGGGCTCATAACACTCAGTTGATTGGTGGGATGATTCTTCATGAAGGAAAAATTACCGAAATGAAAACAGGTGAAGGTAAAACTTTAACTTCTGTTCTTCCAATTTATCTTAATGCCTTAACTGGAAAAGGAGTTCACTTAGTTACGGTGAATGATTATTTAGCAAAACGTGATTGTAATTGGATGGGTGTTGTTTATGAAAAATTAGGTTTACAGGTAGCTTGTATTACACACGAAGGAGGATTTCTTTACGAAGCGAATACAGTTGATCGAGATGAGGTTGATATTGAGATGGAAAACTTAAAAGCAGTTACAAAAAAAGAAGCTTATAATTCTGACATTACTTACGGAACAAATAATGAATTTGGTTTCGATTATTTGCGTGATAATATGGCACAGTCTGAGGAAAGATTGTCGCAGCGAGAATTACATTTTGCGATCGTAGATGAAGTCGATTCAATTTTAATTGATGAGGCGAGAACTCCGTTAATTATTTCTGCACCAGACAATGAGTCAACTAAACTTTATGAAAAATTTGCACAAGTTGTTCCTAATTTGCAAATCGAAAAAGATTATAACGTTGATGAAAAAACTCGAAATGTAACTTTGACTGACGAGGGAATTCAGAAAGTAGAAAATCTTTTAGGAGTGGGAAATATTTATGAAGAGGGGAAAGTTCAATATGTTCATCATTTGGAACAATCTTTGAAAGCACATGCTCTTTTTGTGAGGGATAAGGATTATATGGTAAAAGATGGTGAAGTTATTATTATCGATGAGTTTACTGGTCGAGCGATGGAAGGGCGACGATATTCAGATGGTCTTCATCAGGCGATTGAAGCGAAAGAAAAAGTGGCGGTTCAGCGTGAATCAAAAACGTTGGCGACAATTACTTTTCAGAATTATTTTCGTATGTATGACAAGTTAGCGGGTATGACAGGAACAGCGGTAACCAGTGCAGAAGAGTTTCAAAAAGTTTATAAATTGGATGTTATCATTGTTCCGACTAATAGGGAGATGGCTAGAAAAGATTTAGCGGATGTTGTTTATAAGAATGAGAACGGAAAATTTAAAGCGATTGTTGAAAAAATTAAAGAATTGTATGAAAAAGGTCAACCTGTTTTAGTAGGCACAGTGGCGATTGAAAAGTCTGAGTTGTTGAGTAATATGTTGAAAAAAGCAAAAATTTCTCATAGCGTTCTTAATGCAAAATATCATGAGAAAGAAGCTCAGATTGTGGCTAAAGCTGGTTTTAAAGGTTCGGTAACAATTGCAACAAATATGGCGGGACGTGGTACGGATATTAAATTGGGTGAGGGTGTGAAAGAAGTTGGTGGTCTTTATATTATTGGAACTGAACGTCATGATGCTCGACGAATTGATAATCAGTTGCGAGGACGTTCCGGACGACAGGGTGATCCTGGGACAACTCAATTTTATATTTCTTTGGAGGATGAATTGATGCGACGTTTTGGTGGTGATAGATTGAAAGGTATTATGGAAAAAATTGGTTTTGACGAAGATCAGCCAATTGAAAATAAAATTATTTCTAAACAAATTGAAGGTGCTCAATCTAAAATTGAAGGATTTAATTTTGATGCTCGTAAACATGTTTTGGATTATGATGATGTTGTTAATAAGCAACGAGAAGTTATTTACGGTAGACGGAGAAATATTTTGGAAAAATTAGATTCTAAAGAAGAAATTGTAAAAATGTTTGATGAGGAGGTTAATGAGATTGTGGATGCTTATACTAATTTAAGTAGACATGATTGGAATGAATCAGAAATTATTAAAGAAATTAAGGCGATCGCTCCTATTTCAGAAAATTTTGAAACAAAATTAAAAGATATTTTTGATGATGGTAATAAAGATGATAAGGAAGTTATTGAAAGCACAAAGGATCTTTTGATTGAAGAATTGAAAGTGGCTCATACTAAAAAAGCAGAAGAAAATGGGGAAAATGCAATGCGGGCGATTGAGCGTTCTATTTTAATGCAAACTATTGATCAGCATTGGATGAATCATTTAGATGCGATTGATCATATGCGACAGGGAATTGGTTTGCGGGGTTATGGTCAACAGGATCCTTTGATTGAATATAAAAGGGAGGCTTTTGGGATGTTTAATCAGCTTTTGGGAAATATTAGAAATACGGTTTTGCATACTATTTTTAGGGCGAGTGTTGTTAGTGATCAGAATCAGAGTGCAGTGACTGAATTGGCAAAAAATATGAATTTTTCTGGGGCGAATAGTAATCCTGAGCAATTTGCTCAGGCGGCTGGAGAGGAAAATAAGCAGATGATGTCTAAAATGCCAAAAATTGAAAAAGCCTGTTCATTCTGAAAAGTTGGTTGGACGAAATGATCCTTGTTCTTGCGGGAGTGGGAAGAAGTTTAAGAAATGTTGTGGACGGTAGAGATTCAAGTTTGCATGATATTTTGCAGGAACGGGTTTTACAACTCGTTCCACATGTTTATCTTTAGTTTATAGATAAAATTTAAAATATAATTTTTTTACAATTCAGAAACGTTTCGGAGCCAGTTGTAAAACTGGTTCCTGCAGAAGTTGTGGAAAATAGATTTGTGTAATACTGATAGTGCTATTGGTATGCAATAAATTTTTAAGTTTTTTATAGGGAAGTCATGGAATTTTATTCTGTGGCTTTTTTGTTTTGGTGGGGTTGACAGGTTTTAGTTTATATGATATGATTGGGTTTCAAATGAGAACCTACCCGCAATAGTCAATCCGACCACCCTATTTTTCATCAACAACGCGTAAGCGTTGTTTTTCTTTTTCTAAAGATTCTGTTGGAGATAAATAATCTAAACATTTCATATATCTTTCATTACATTTATCTTGAATAGCTTTAATATATTCTTCATCATATTTTGAAATGTCACTTCCTTTAGGAATATATTTTCTAATATATTTATTTACATTTTCCACGCTTCCTTTTTCCCATGAATGATATGGATGACAAAAGTAAATTGGGATTTTTAAAATTGTTTCTAACGTTTTATGCATTCTAAATAATATATCATTATCTAAAGTTAGAGTTTTCATTTCTGGAAATTCTTTTTTGATTTTTAATAATTTTTCGTGAACATTATCTATTGTTACGTCTAATATTTGTTCAATGAATACATATCTAGTTTTTCTATCAATTAACACTAATAGATAGCCCGTTCCACTTTTTCCTGAAACAATGAAGTCTCCTTCAACATCTCCAATTCTCTCTCTATTTTCCGCTATTTCAGGGCGTTTATCAATGAATTTCCTATCTTTTAGCTTCTTTACTTTTATTCTCTTTTTTTCCATATTTTAATCTCTTTATTTTCTTTTTGATTAGCTTTCCATAATCGCTATCTAAAAAATCATAAATTGTATTTTTTGAAACGTAAATCAAATTTTTTTCTTGATATTTTAATCTTCCTGAGATTGCTTCTGGCGATTGATTATCGCATAATTTAGCTTCTATAAATTTTCTCAATTTAGAATTACCAATTATCTTAGATCCTCTGAAACTTGCATAATATCTTTTTACATATGATTTATGATTTGCTTTTTCTGGATCATATTTGTTTTTTACTGAATTTTTTTTGATTTCATCAATGATGCTTGAATGTGATCTTTTCAGTATTTTTCCTATTTTTCTTTTTGAATATTTTTTATCTAAATAATATTTAATTTCTCTTCTTTCTGCTTTACTTATATGTTTAAATGTTTTTTTTCATTAAAAAATTATTAAAATTTATCTTTTTATTTTAACAGAGTGGTCGGATTCAAAAAGGAATGTAGGGAAATTTACGGTTAGTTTGTAAATTGAACATTTGATTAGTTCTTTGTTAATTTTCGAGTAGGGAAATAGTTTCTTTATTCGATTTTTTTTGAAACCTTTACGGCGAGGAAATCGCCAAAGGAATGTAGTTATGATAAAAAATATTTCTCTTTTCTGTCTTTTCTCTTTTCTTTCTACTCTTTTATCAAACTTCGCTATAGCAGACGCTGGGTACGACGATTACCCATCCTCTTTATTTTTAATAGAAGGAGACACAGGAAGCGAGTTTGAACCTCTTCGAATAAAGGGAGGAACTTTCGATGAGCGTCTTCTAGTAGGAAAAGTAGAGAAGTTTGAAGTAGAAAGTGGGGCGTTCATAATAAAGTGTTCTTTTAGTGTTATGGATAACGCTACTGGAGATACTCTAAGTTGTCGCCCGAATAATGGTTCACCTTCTTTTTTCCGTCTTACTAAAAAAGTAGGTAAAAAGGGCATGAGAATCGTAGAGGAAATAGACATTATTTCAAGTCCTGCTATGTATTATGAAAATAGTAAGACGGCGGGTACAGGATCTACCGTAGAAGATAATGTATATATTTCTCCTGATAGCACAGTATTCGGGCCCACAGGAATCAATATCGGGAACTAACAGAGTTCCCACAGAAGGCTTTAGCAATTCGATTTATTTCGAACGTATAATGTACACGCTAAGGCCTTCTTTCTTTTTAAGAGCTTAAAATATATTTTCTAGATTTTAAAAAGAATTTATATTTACACAATCAAAACTTTTTACAAGAACAATTTTTACAACCCGTTCCAAACGTTTCTATTTTATACACATCATAAATTAAAAATAAATAAATTTTCATAATTCAAAAACATTTCAGAACCAGTTGTAAAACTAATTCCTACGGTTTGATTATATTATCTAAAAATATCAAGTACTTCTATTTTACTTAAATTATAAAATTAAAATAAATCTATAGAGCAGAATGATCCTTGTTTTTGCGAGAGTAGGGAGAAGTTTAAGAATAATTGTAGTAAATAGATTTAAAAATGATCTCGTGTTAAAATAAATATAATAATAAAATAAATATTAAAAATAAAAAAGAAATATGAAAAAAAGTATTATAGTTGCTATTGCTATAATTGTATTACTCGCAACCCTAGGTTTTTTTGTAATGAAAAGTATCCAAAATAACAACAAGGTTTCAAAAAGCAAAACAAATACAACTTCCGTAACAAATACCGCTAATGTATCTCAAGGTACAGCTTCTAATCAAAAAGTAACTTCTTCAACTTCAACTACAAATACAAATTCCACTTCAGTTAAAACTAATTCTGAAGGTGAAAATATCGATGTTGAATGCAATCAAATTTATAACGATTTGTTCAAAGAAGAAAAGAAAGATTTTACAGAATGTGGTGTGTTTGCCAAAGATATATCCTGTGATGGTGAGAGTGCACCAAAAGAAGAAAAACAAAATAATTTAGTGATTATCTTCGATTCTTCTGGATCAATGGCTGGTCAAATCGGTGGAAAAGCTAAAATTGACATAGCAAAAGAAGCAGTCTGGAAGTTTTTAGATAGCATGAAAGATTCTAAAACTAAAGTAAGCGTCGTTGTTTATGGACATAAGGGAAGTAACAATTCTTCTTCTAAACAACTTTCTTGTAGCAGTATCGATGAAGCTTATTATTTTGGAGATTTAGATGTTGCAGTTGCTAAAAATAAAATTAGTGAATTTAAACCAACTGGATGGACTCCAATTGCGAGTTCTTTAGATAAAGCTAAAGATATTTTAGTTAAAAATACTAAAGATGGTGATGTTAATTCAATATTACTAATTAGTGATGGTGAAGAAACTTGTGATGGTAATCCTATATCTAAAGCTAAAGAGATTCGAGATTCAACGGGGATAACTACTAGTGTAATTGCTTTTGATGTTACGGGAAATGTGCAAGCTCAATTGAAAAGTATATCAGAAAATGGAGGGGGAACTTTTCATGCGGCTAATAGTTTAGAGGAAATGTTTGCGGCGTTGGATGCTGAGAATGATAAGTTTTGGGAAAAATATGAGTGTGAGAGTGAGCAGTGGAGTGAATGGTTAGATAAAAGTTTAGATACAGTATTTGTTGGAAATAGTTGTGCTCAAAACTTGTTTTGGGAAAAGAACGGTATGATCGATATGGGGATTGAAAGCTTGGGTTATAATGATGTTGCAGATAGTTGTAAACAAAAAATAATTAAAGATTATCGGGAGAATAGGTATAAGGCTATTCGAGAGCAGTTGATTAAAAATTATATTGCTAATTTTATTAGATCAAATAAAATTATAGATGATAGTGAAATATGGACTGATGATATTGATTATGAAGGTGATATGATGAGAGACTTGAAAAGTAATTGGAATAATCAGTGGGATAATGATATTGATTGGAATGCTATTCAGCAACAGATCAAAACTGAAATAGTTAACAATAGATAATATTAACAAATTCTACATTATAAATTGTAGACCTAAAAGTAAATTTAATTTATAATATAGATTGTAGGTCGATAAAGTAAATTTAATTAAATTAATAAAATAAAAATATGTCAAAGTTTAAAGTGGGTATGTCTTTAACTGCATTTTTAGCAGCTGTAGTTTTGTCAGGTTGTGGTGTTAATGTTGATGATGGGGCTGATTCAGTTAAAGTTAATACTGATGGTATTGAGGTAAAATCTGATGGTTCTACTGTTGAGGTTAAAGATGGTATGAACAGTGTTAATGTTAATTCTGATGGTAGTACTGTGGATGTTAGTGGCGGTAGTGTAAAACTTGAAACTAATGATGCTAAAGTTAATGTTAACGGTGGTAATGTAGATGTTGATTCAAAGGATACTACTGCTACTAAAACAACTACTACAACTACAACGACAAATCCAAGTTCAAGCTCAAGTACAAATACAAGTTCAAGTACAATCAGTCCTTCAAGTAATGCTAATGTTAATATTGATGCTGAGGATGCTAAGGTTAAGACTGATGGAAGTAATGTCAATATTGATACTGATGATGCTAAGATTCAGACTGATGGAGATGGTAATGTTAAGGTTCAGGCTCCAGGGGTTAATTTGAATGTTGGTTACTAGGTTTTAGGGGTTTATTTTGAAAAAGCCATGGGATTTTCTCATGGCTTTTTTGTTTGGTTTGTGGGGTTGACAGGTTTTGGATTATGTGATATTATTGGGTTTCAAATGAGTTATTGTAATCAATTATTTATTTGAAAATGTTCTTTTAAATCACTCTCTATATTTTTAAAGTTTACTTCACTGATTATGTTTTTTATTTTTTAGTAGAAGATATGATTGGTGAAGTATAACTTTTCTTTTCTTGGCTCGGGAGGGCTAGATTATTATGACAAATTACATTTTTTTAATTTTTCTTTTTTTTACTGCTCTTTCTCCTGTTGATTCTTTCGCAGCCGATCCTGGTTGTGGAAGCGTTATTACAAATTCCTATTGTGAAGACGGGAGATGTATTTCAGGAAGTTGTTTGCAGTTACAATTGCAAACAAATGTAGCAGGTGGAGTAGAAAAATCGTCTAAAGTTGTAAAAATTTCCAGCCATTTGCTAGCTAAAATGTATGAAATTGGCAGGAAAAGAGATGAAGAAAAAGCGAAAGAAGATCTTGCTCGTAAAGAGCAAAAAGAGGCAGATCGCAAAGCCTGCGATGGTGGTGATAGGCGAGCATGTATAAGAAATGCTTTGCTTATACAAATAGGAAATAGTATGAAGTGATCTCGACCCAGCGTTAGGAATATTTAACGCTGGGTTCATTTTTTTAAAATTACAATTTTTACATAAACAAAAATATCCAACTATCTTCAGAGATAGTTTTTTTATTACCAAAAATATTTTGCAGAAATAATTTTAAAATATAAAACTTTATTTTTACTTTTCATTAGAGATAAAAAATATTTTTGCAGGAACGGGTTTTACAACCCGTTCCACATGTTTATCTTTAGTTTATAGATAAAATTTAAAATATAATTTTTCTGTATTTTAGAAACGTTTCGGAACCAGTTGTAAAACTGGTTCCTGCAGAAGTTGTGGAAAATAGATTTGTGTAATACTGATAGTGCTATTGGTATGCAATAAATTTTTAAGTTTTTTATAGGGAAGTCATGGAATTTTATTCTGTGGCTTTTTTGTTTTGGTGGGGTTGACAGGTTTTAGTTTATATGATATGATTGGGTTTCAAATGAGAAATTTACGGTTAGTTTGTAAATTGAACATTTGGGTAGTTCTTTGTTAATTTTTGGGTAAGAAACTGTTTTTTACTCGATTTATTTTTAATTCTACGGCAAAAGCCAAGGGAATTTCTGTTATGAAAAAAAATATTTCACTTTTCATTTTCTTATTGTTTTTTTCTTATTTCTCCGCTCCTCCCGCTATGGCGGATATCGAAGACGGACTGACTTACAGTCAGCTCGTGAAAGCAGGAATAATCACTAACAAAAAAATTGATAGTAATATTTACAAAATTGATAGTGGAAAAAAAACGGATACTGCTAAAGATGCTACGGCGGAAGTGGTTAATGAAGTAAAAATTCAAAATAGTAGTTCTACTACTGGAAATTCAGGGGTCTGCATAGGAGCAGGCCCATGCGGAAATAATAGAATGATCATGATCAGGTGATCCCACAGAAGGCTTTAGCAATTCGATTTATTTCGAATGTACAATGTACACGCTAAGGTCTTCTTTCTTTTTAAGAACTCGAAAGAGATTTTCTAGATTTTAAAAAGAATTTATATTTACACAAATAAAAATCTTTATAGGAATAGATTTTATAACCCGTTTGAAGCCTTTCTTTTTTATATATATCATAAATTAAAAATAAATAAATTTTCATAATTCAAAAACATTTCAGAAGCAGTTGTAAAACTAGTTCCTGCTTTACTTGATTTTTTGTAATCTCTCAAATCTTTACACTTATTATTTTCAAAAGCATAAAAGCAGGGGTTGGGTTTTACAATTTTCGCTAGGAACGGGTTTTACAACCCGTTCCGGATGTTCATCTCTAATTCACAAATAAATTTCAGAATATATTTTTTCACAAATCAGAAACTTCACGGAGCCAGTTATAAAACTAGTTCCTGTAATATTTACAAATTATCGATTGCATTTTTAAAAATATTAGACTATCCTTATAGATAGTCTTTTTAAATTATTTATAAAAAGACAAAAATTAACAATTTATACAAAAACATGAAATATCCAATATTAGATAAAATAAATTATCCAAAAGATTTAAGAAAATTACCAGTCGAAGAATTAGAAAAATTATCCGAAGAAATTCGCCAATTCTTAATTCAATGCGTTTCCAAAACAGGCGGACATTTCGGATCAAATTTAGGCGTAGTCGAATTAACAGTCGCTTTACATTATGTTTTCGACACACCAAAAGATTTACTCGTCTGGGACGTCGGACACCAAACCTATCCCCATAAAATATTAACAGGAAGAAAAGAACAACTTTGCACAATTCGACAAAAAGGAGGATTAGCACCTTTTCCAAAACGAACAGAAAGTAAATACGATTCTCTCGGCGTTGGACACACAAGTACTTCAATCAGTGCGGCAGTAGGAATGAGTATTGCCAATCGAGATAAAAAAAATCCGCCACAAGTAGTAGCTGTAATTGGCGATGGAGCATTAGGTGGAGGAATGGTTTTTGAAGCTTTAAATCATGCAGGTGATGTTGGTACAGATATGCTAGTAATTTTAAATGATAATAAAATGTCGATTTCACCAAATGTCGGTGCGATTGATAAATATTTAACACGACTAATTTCTTCACAAAAATATTTAAAAGTACGTCGAAAAGGTAAAAAAATTCTTTCCCAATCATCTTCGAGAATTCATAAACTTGTTCAGCGGGTAGAAAAATACGCAAAAGGAATGATTACACCTGGAACTTTATTTGAGGAATTAGGCTTTGGTTATTATGGTCCGATTGATGGTCACGATACAAAAATATTAGTTAAAGTTTTAAATAATCTTAAAAAAGTAAAAGGTCCAAAATTTTTGCACATCGTTACTGAAAAAGGTAAGGGTTGTGAATTTGCAGAAAGTGACGATTTTTCACTTCATGCAGTTACGCCATTTAATCCAGAAACTGGAGAGGCTTTGAAAAAAAGTAGTTCAAAAAGTTTCACTGACGTGTTTTCAGAATGGATTGTTGAAATAGGAAAAAAAGATGAGGATCTTCATGCAATTACACCAGCAATGTGTTCAGGTTCAGGTTTAACAAACTTTCAAAAAACATTTCCGCAACGTTTTCACGATGTGGGAATTGCCGAACAGCACGCAGTAACTTTTGCGGCGGGATTAGCTTGTCAGGGGAAAAAGCCAGTGGTGGCAATTTATTCTTCATTTTTGCAGCGGGCTTATGATCAGTTGATTCATGATGTGGCAATTCAAAATTTAAATATTCTTTTTGCTGTGGATCGCGCGGGATTAGTTGGTCCGGATGGAGCGACGCATGCAGGAAGTTTTGATATGGCGTTTGCACGAAATATTCCTAATTTAACAATTCTTGCACCTGCTGATGAAAAAGAATGTGAAGAAATGTTAGAATGGGGTTATAACTATGAAGGTCCAGTTATTGTTCGTTATCCTCGTGATAAAGCTATTGCAATTGATGAAAATAAATTTCAATCAATCGAATTAGGGAAATCCGAGATAGTTCGAAAAGGAAAAAAAGTAGCGATTTTAACATTTGGAACGACTTTAAATATTTGCAAAAATTTAGCAGAAAAATTTGATGTAACTTTAGTGAATATGCGTTTTGTGAAACCTTTGGATAAGGAGACTGTTCGAGAATTAGCAAAAGATCATGATTCTTTTTTGACAATTGAAGAGGGTTCAGTGATGGGTGGTGCAGGAAGTGCGGTTGGTGAGTTTGTGTCTCAGGAAGGTTTAAATGTTAAAGTTAAAAATATTGGTTTGCCAGATAAATTTTTGGAACATGGAAGTCGAGAAGAATTATTAGCTGAAGCTGGTTTGGATGAAGCTGGTGTTGAGGAAGTTTTGAAGAGTTTAATTTAATTCTCTGTGCTATTATTAATATAAAGATAATTAAATTTAGTATATGAAAAAATCAGTTAAAAAATTATTATTGGGAGTATTAATTTTTATTATAGTAGGGGTTATAGCTTTTATAGTTATGATTTATTTTTATTTTTTCCCTGTATGTCATTATTCCGAAAGAGAGATTAAGATTCCTGAGGAATTAGTTGAAAAACAGTTATTTTTAGAAAATGATATTTATCTCAGTAGGACTAAAACTGAAAATATTAAGAATCCTAGCTATGTAGAATCTAAATTTACTAAAAAATGTAATCCAAATTTATATAATATAAATTTAACATTAGAATACTCTTCTTGGATAAATAGAGGTAAAAGCTTTAAAAAAGGAAAGGTTTTTAAAATAGAAAAAATTATTGTAGCTAAATCGCACGGATTTAATTTTAGTGGGAATCATGAGTTAGTTTATATAATTTTATCAGATGAGGAGGGTTTGCGATATAAATTAACAATTGGTGACCTGCCTTTTGATAATGATGAGGATAAAGATGATAAAAGTATATTTTTGAATTATTATAAAAATGGAGAGAGGTTATTTTTGAATTGGGAATACTTTGACAATTTAATTTTTGAATAATGACTAAACCAAGAACAAAAAAAGAAGTAGTTAAAAAGACATTTTTATATCTTTTTATTTTAGTATTTATTGTCTGGAATGTAGCTTTATTTTTTATTGATAAAGAATTAGCAGATAGTCTTTTGCAAAACAATAATCATGCTTATTTAATATTTTTCGTAATAGCTACAACGACAGGACTTTCGATTTTTGCAGCTGGAACTTTTTATGCCACTTTAATTCATTTTACTCAGATCGGTTTAGACCCACTTATATTAGGAATTCTTGGCGGCTTAGGAACTAGCGTAGGAGATTTCATGTATTTCTATTTTGCTAGGCAAGCTCGTGATTTTTCAAATATTAAGAAAAGTAAAACTTATAAGAAAATATCTCAGTACGTTTCTAAAGATTTATGTAAAGAGTCCTGTTATAGAGTTTATACCTTTGTTTTTTTATTTGCAGCTTTTATACCAATTCCAAATGACATTTTGATGGTCGCTTTAGGTTTTTTAAATTATAAATATAGTCGAATTATTCCATTGGTTATTTTAGGTAATGTTACTTTAATTACTTTGATAGCTTTTGGAGTTTTGAATGTTTTGTGAGATTTAAGTAAATGTAGTGATTTTATTTTATACGAAAGCGAAATAATACTCATAATGTTTAGTCTTTAAAAAATAATTCTACGAATAGTAAAAAATGTTGTATAATGAATTTAAGTTTACAATACGTTAAAATAAAAATAAATGTTTGGTGAAATTCTTGCTTTTTTTGACTTTTTTATTCGAATAGTCTCAGTGTTTGGAGAAATTTGGTTTATAATTTTTCCAATAATTTTTTGGTTTTTGTTTAAAAATTTGTGGGGACGACATGCAGCTATTGGTTGGCTAATAAAACAGAATGACATTCTTTTAGAGATTATTCCACCACAAGATATTGAAAAAAGTCCAAAAGTAATGGAAGGTTTTTTTAATGCTTTGTCAGCAACTGATGCAGGAATGAATATGTTTGCTAAATATGCCTTAGGAAAAATGAATCCATATTTCAGTTTGGAAATTGTAGGATCTGAAGGACAAGCTCATTTCTATGTTCGGACACCAGCTTTTTTTAGAAATTTAGTGGAGAGTGCTTTATATGCTCAGTATCCAGGAGTGGAGATTATTCAGGTAGATGATTATACACAAAATGTTCCAGGGAATATTCCAAATGATGAGTGGACACTTTGGGGAATGGATTGGATTTTGTTGAAAGAAGATGCTTATCCGATTAAGACTTATAAATATTTTGATGAGGATATTACAGGTAAAATGATCGATCCCTTGGCAAATTATATGGAAATCATTAGTACTATGGAGCCAAATCAACATATGTGGGTTCAGTATGTTATTCAAGCTAAAAGACCAGGCTGGTTTAAAGAGTGGGCACAACCTACTGTTGAGGATTTTATTGAAGAGAATATTAAATCAAAAGAAACAGAGGATGGTGGTAGTCAACCGCTTGAGTTTAGTTTAACACCGCTCAAAAGACAAGCTTTAACAGCCTTAGAAGAAAATATAACTAAAAATATGTTTTCAGTAAAAGTTAGGATGATTTGTGTTGGTCGCAAGGAAAATTTTAATATGGTAAATGTTGCAGGAACGAGTGCGATGTTTAAGGAATTTTCAGATGAATATACAAATCAATTCATTCCTTCAGATAGAAGTAAGACTTATGCAGATTATGTAAATGTTGATGCTCGTAAAGCTCAGCGGATGAGAAGAATTTTAGAGAGGTATCGTGATCGGGATGATTCAGGTTTAACAATTCATCTTAGCTCAACTGAATTGGCAACGCTCTTTCATTTACCAGATATGTCAATTGTTTCACCAAGTGTTCAGCATTCAGCTACGCGTCGTGGAGGTGCTCCGGGGAACTTGCCAACTGCTTAACTTTAAGGTATAATTGCTTGATTGAGTTAGAATTTTTATTTGAGTTTTTTTATATCTAAATAATATTAAATTAAGGGGAAGTTAAATAAAACTAATTATTTTCTAGATAATTCAAAAAATAAAAAACTATGCCAGAAGAAGTAATCGCATTTGCGAAAACAAATTTTAGAAATAAAGAAACAGTCTTTGGAATAAAAGCTGATGATCGGCGTCGGCATTTTTATGCTATCGGAAAAACAGGTATGGGTAAGACTAACTTGTTAGAAAACATGGCGATTCAAGATATCCGAAATGGTCATGGAGTAGCTTTTGTTGATCCTCATGGTGATACAGCCGAAAAATTAATCAGTATGATTCCAACTGAGCGATTAGATGATGTTATTTATTTTAATCCTTCTGATCAAGATTTTCCATTATCTTTCAATGTGATGGAGCAAGTAGCACCAGAATTTCGTCCACTGGTGGCATCTGGTTTGATTGGCGTATTTCAAAAACTATGGGCAGATTCATGGGGTCCTCGTTTGGAATATATTTTACGTAATGCTCTTCTGGCACTTTTAGAATATCCAGGGAGTAATTTGCTTGGAGTGATGCGTATTCTTGTTGATAAGGGCTATCGTAAAAGAGTCGTTGATAAAATTACTGATCCAGTAGTTCGTTCTTTCTGGGTGGATGAATTTACACAATGGAATGAACGTACTTTGCAGGAGGTTATTTCTCCGATTCAGAATAAAGTTGGGCAGTTTTTGACTAGTCCAGTTATTCGTAATATTCTTGGTCAAAGCAGGTCGTCTTTTGATGTGCGAACGATAATGGACGAGAGAAAAATTCTTATTATGAATTTATCAAAAGGGCGGATTGGGGAGGATAATAGTGCTTTGATGGGAGCAATGATTATTACTAAAATTCAGTTGGCGGCAATGGGTCGTGTTGATATAGCTGAAGAAGATCGTAAAGATTTTTATCTTTATGTTGATGAGTTTCAAAACTTTGCAACAGAATCTTTTGCTAATATTCTTTCTGAGGCTCGTAAATATCGTTTGAATTTAATTTTAGCGAATCAATACATTACTCAGTTAGATGAAACGGTTAGAGATGCTATTTTTGGTAACGCGGGGACGATTGTTTCATTTAGGGTTGGAGCAATGGATGCAGAGGCTTTAGAAAAGGAATTTGAGCCAGTTTTTATGATGAATGATATTGTTAATTTGCCAAAATATAATATTTATCTTAAATTGATGATTGATGGTGTTGCTGGAGATGCTTTTAGTGCAACGACTTTACCACCGATTGAGAGATTGGAAGTGGATAGTACGGAAAAAGTTATTCAGCTTTCTCGAGAAAAATATTCTACTTCTAGACAGAAGGTTGAGGATAAGATTGCACGTGGAAGTGGTATGTTGTCAGCAAGTGATTTAGCTAATCAAAAGCCGAGTAGGCAAAATGTAGAAAGGGCAAATAGGAATGATTCTTTTAGAAATTCAGCACCAAAGAAAATTACTCCAAAATTTTCAAATTCCCAAGTGAGAGTTGATGAAAAACCTGAACCTAAAGTAGCTACTCAAAAAACTGTAGATCAATCTGAATTTATAGAAAAGAAAAATGAATCTCAAGATAAAGGTAATACTGATGAGAAAAAACCTAAAAGGCAATTTTATCCAGTTAATTGTGATACGTGCGATGAAGAAATTGAAATTCCGTTTAAACCAGATGGAAAGCGTCCAGTCTTTTGTAAAGAATGCTTGAAGGATTATCAAAGAGCAGTAGCTAAGGCTAAGGAGATTCGGGAGGGTGTTCAGGTTGATGATAGACAACAACAACCTACTAGCAATAACCAAGAACCCGCTAAGAAAAAAGTTGATTTAAAGGGTCTACGAGGTATGATTCAGGAGGTTAGGGAATAATAATTAGGATGATTTAATAAATCTCTTCGGAAACCCTGTTTATGTCATTTTGACTGGAAAATAGCGGAACGTAAAAATCTCAAAGTTCTAGGATAATCTTAAGCTTTTGAGATCTCTCCATTCCATATTTTAAAATCTCGTTTAAAAATATTCCGGTCGAGATGATATAATTTAAAGTTTCCAAAAAGGTCCAATAAGTCAGAAAAGGTTATAAATTTAAAAAAGATTAATTATTTTATTTCTTTTTTAAAGTTAATCATTTATAATAGAATGATAGATTAATATCAAATTTTTTTAATTAAAATATTTTATGAATACGTTTTTAGAAATAATAGCTTTAGCTTCAACTTTTTATATTTTAGCAATAATTTGTGATAAATATTTTGTGCCCGCATTAGAGGTCATAGCCAATAAGTTAAAAATGACTTCAGAAATGGCAGGGGCAACTTTAATGGCAGTAGGAAGTAGTGCACCGGAATTATTTACTTCTATGTTTGCTATTTTTAAGTTGAATGGAAATTCTGATTTAGGAGCTGGAACGATAGTTGGTTCAGCGATTTTTAATATTTTAGTTATTGTGGGAGTTTCTGCTTTATATATGACAAAAAAACAGAAGCTGGCTTGGCAACCAGTTGTTAGAGATATGCTTTTTTATTGTGTTTCAATTTTACTTTTGTTAGCATCTTTTTGTGACGGAAAAATTGAACTTTATGAAACCGTTATTTTTGTTGTAGTTTACGTGATTTATCTTTTTGCAGTTAAGAACTGGAGTAAATGGTTTAATTATCAAGGAACTGAAATTGATGGGACCTTTGAAGAAGAAAATGGTAAAGATTTATTTTTGACTAAATTTTTCGATAAAATATTTTCATTTTTTATTCGAAATCCTAGGAAAAATTACATCTATACTTTTTTTGTTAGTATTTGTTTGATTGCGTTTTTTAGTCATTGGATGGTTGAATTTGCAGTTGGAGTAGCTCATGCTTTTCATATTCCAGCTTCGATTATTGGTTTGACTATTTTGGCGGCGGGAACTTCTATTCCTGATTTGATTTCTTCTATGGTTGTGGCGAAAAAGGGTCGAGCTGATATGGCAGTGAGTAATGCAGTTGGTTCTAATATTTTTGATATTCTTATCGGGTTAGGCTTAGTGTATTTTATTAGCTTAGTTTTTGTAAATAAAGAAGTAGATGTGATTGCGATTGATACGAATAACTTAATTTCTTCTATTATTTTGCTTTTTGCTACGGTGGTGGCACTTATTTTTTTGTTGCTTTTTCAGAGATGGCGATTGGGTAAGTATTCAGGTTACTTTTTAATTCTATTGTATTTATTATATTTAGGATATAATGTTTTGGTGGTGTATGGGTTAGTTTGACAATTGCAATTTTCCCTGAGCATGGGAGGATGAAGATAAATGACTTATAAGGATTAACTTGACCATTTCTTAAGCCTTTTCTTTACGTTCAAAGTAAAGAAAAGGCTTTTATTTTTTTATTAAAATTTACAAAACAAACTTTATAAACTAGAATATATTTAAGTAAGAAACATTTAAAATAAACTTATTTAAATATGTCAAAAACACAAAAACACTTCTTAAAAATATTTTCTATTACAATTTTAATTTTTTTTATAATAAATATTAAAATTGTTTCAGCGGAAAATGAAAAAATCGAAATAAAATCAGGAACAAATAAATTTAAAGACTTAATTTTTTCAGTTCCACCAAATAGTGAGCATACAGGAGAGCTAATCGTTGAAAATAAAGGTGAAGAAGATATTGATGTAGTTTTATTTATAGCAAATGATGAAAAGACTACTTTAGTTGAAGCCATGAATGCCAAAGAGGGTAAAGATTTATTTTTCAATACACTTTTCTATTTTGATGCTCCACCAGAAAAATATCAAAATATATTAAAAAAGAATGGTGGAGAAATTACCGTTTTATGTGAAGAATATTCTGACAATAATGATAAAGCTTTAAAAAAATGGTGCGAAGGAGATCGGAGCACAACAGTAACAATAAAAGCAGGCGAATCTGAGCATGTTCCGTTTACGGTTAAGTTTTTGCCTAATGTTGTAGAACATAATGCTTATGTTACAGCAGTCTTAGAGGACAGGTATGATAATAAAGTTTTAGATCAGAAAAAATTAACTTACAAATTTCCAGTTGAAAAAATTGATGTAAATAAAGTTAAACTTGAATCTTTAATTTAACAAGATCGTTTTCTTTACTAAATATTTTATCGTGGTGGAAGGAGGGCAGAAGAGAAGAATATTCAGCTGATTTTATTGTGAATAATGGTGATAGTTTGAATGCAAATTATCAATTATTTGTTAAAATAAAGTCTGATGAGGAAAAAAAATATGAACAGGATTTTACAATGAGGTGCGGATAGTATGAGACTTACAATATTAAGTTCTAATGCCATGGTTTGGTAAAGTTGAAATAGTTGGTGGAATTAAAATTGGCGAAGGTGAAAAAATTAAAGAGTTAGTTAGTGAAAAAGTTGAGTATTTCATGATTCCGGTAAGGGAAATAATTGCAGTTTTATTTATAATGTTGGTAATAGTTATTTTGATGTGGCGGAAAAAACATGCTTTAAATAATAAAATTGATGGTTTCTCTTGGGTTAAATATAAAGTTAAGCGAGGAGAAAATATAATAAATATTGCATATCGTTATGGAATTTCTTGGAAAGAGTTAGTCTATAGAAATGACATTAAACCACCGTATACATTAATTTCAGGAAATGTTATAATGGTACCACCAAGACCTAAAAAAGTTTTTAAAAATACGTTTATGCAAAACAAAAATAATTTAGATAATTTTGAAAATAGTGACAACCCAGATGAAAGTTTTTATTCAGATCAGATTAAGATTAATGTAAAGAGCGACAGTGATTCTTCCTATCAACAAGAAGCTGAATCGAGTCATCAACAAAAACGAAGTGTTGATGAAATAGGCGCAGGAAATTTTAACTTTGATGATTCAGAGCAAATTAATCCAGAAATTAATCCACAAGTCGCTTCAATACGGAGACGAAAAAGTTTTAGTGGTGAAAGGACTCAAAAGGTTAATTTAAAAAGAGAAAGACAACAACATTTTACAAATACAAATCATAAACAGCCTCCACGAAAGGATATGGATATTAGATGGATGCATGAAGATGATGAAACATTTAGTGAAGCAATGCAAGATGAAGTAAAAGCGATCAATTTTAAAATTAAGATTTTCGTGATAATTATAATTGCTTTGGTTGGTGGCGTAGGATACTGGTTTTATGAATATGGTATGCAAGAAGAGATTGTGAAAGAAACTGCTTCAATTAATGACTTGTTAAATAATAGCGAGTCTGGTGAGGAAGAAGGTTCTACTGATGAAATTAATGCAAATTCTGATGGCAGTAATTTTGAAGCTGATGAATCTGATGAGATGACTGATGAAGACAATAATAATGATACAGATGAAAATAATACTGATCTTAATTCAGATAATGACGAAGATGGTGTTATTGCGGATAATGACGATAATGATTTGAACAATGACATTACAGATCCATCAGAGGTTTCAGTTAAGGTTTTAAATGGAGGGGCGAAGTCAGGTGTGGCTGGTGATTTGACTAATCTTTTGAAGAATAAACTTTATAATACTAAAACTGCTGCTAATGCTAATAATAATGTGGCTGGTGTTGTTGTTTATTACAAAAGCGGTTTAGATAAGGAGGCGACGGAATTGTCTAAGATTGTGCCACAAGTTTATGGTGCGACTACATTGGAAGAGTCTGATGATGTTGTGAATGTGTATGGAGTTGATGTGATTGTGGTTGTGGGGAAATAATAAAATTTTAATAATTTATTTTTAAGTAAAAAAATATGAATGAAAGATTTAAACCACATAAAAAATTCGAGGTTGAACAACCAAAAAAGAAATTCATGCCTCATTCAGATAAAAAATTTGATATTAATAAAAAGAAATTTGATGTAGAAGAGGAGGGGCAACAACAAGAACAAACTAGTAATAGATTTAAGATTGAAGCTGAGTTTGGAGCTGATATGGCGGATGATAGAGTTGCTATCGGGGATATTGATTTTGAAGGCTCTCCAATTAGTTGGGCTAGACAGAGGGATGCTAATAGTTGCGGAGTTTGTATGTTGCATAACTTGGCTAATTTTATGAATTTTGGTTATGAGGGTGATGGAAATATTTTAGAACCAATTAATGAAGTTAGACAACTTGATGGATTAGATTCTTTAGTGGAGGGTGAAAGATTAACAACTAAAGATTTAAGGGATTATTTTTTAGAAAAAGATTATAAAATAAATACTTATGTAGATGATCTTGATAGAGAATTAATGAATAATCATATAAGATCAGAAAATTTTAATTTTATTTATACAACCACAGGAGATCACTTTACGGGAGTTGTTAAAAAAGAAAATAGATTTTTTTTGTTGGATTCATTGACGAAAAGTCCAATTGAAGTGAATGTTGATGCTATTATTACTGGTATGAATAATGCTATTGATCATGAATGCAATGTTAGTGTTGTTAATGAAGGGATTATTAACAATCAAGATAGACTTGAAAGATTAAATTCAAATAAAGCAAGGGATATTCATGATATTAAACAAGTTAGGAGAAATATATTCGGAAAATAAATTTTTTAAATGAAAAAAATACTACAAAAAGTTCGTGAAGAACTAAAAGAAAATATCGATTTAGAATACAAAAAAGGAGCGGAAAATTTTTTTAATGAACCGATTGAACTTTATGGTGTGCGGGCAGGAATTGTGCGGAAAATCGCTAAAGAAAATTATAAAGAAATAAAAGATTTAAAGAAAAAAGAAGTTTTCAATCTTTGCGAAGAACTTTTAAAATCAAATTTACTTGAGGAATCAACTGTCGCATTTGCTTGGGCGAGAAATAAAAAAGACGAATTCAAAAAGTCAGATTTTACTACTTTTGAAAAGTGGTTAAAAAATTACGTTAATACTTGGAGTAAATGTGATGATTTTTGCACGCATTCTTTTGGAGAATTAATTTTTAAATTTCCAGAACTTTTGTCAAAAGTTGAAAAATGGAAAAGATCAAAAAATCGTTGGGTACGGCGAGCGTCGAGTATAATTTTTATTCATCCTATAAAACAGGAAAAAAAGTCTTTTCTAAAAAATATTTTTGAAGTCTCTCAGTATTTTATTGATGTGCAGGATGAGGATGATTTGGTACAAAAAGGTTACGGTTGGACTTTGAAAGTAGCGTCAGATTTTTATCCAAAAAAAGTTTTTGATTTTGTTTTTAAAAATAAGAAAATAATGCCTCGAACGGCACTTCGTTATGCGATTGAAAAAATGCCGAGAGATTGGAAGAATGAGGCAATGAAGTAATTTTATTAATTTTTGCAAATTTTCCAGACATGTCATTCCGGAAGATATAATTTGTTCAAGAGCGTAGTCCTGTTACCATACGGTACAGGGCGTAGCGATTGAATACAAATTAATCTGTTCAGTATCTACACGTTAAGTTTAAAGAAGTCTAAGAGTACATCTTTCTTTCGAGATCCTGAAAAATATTTTTCCGCTTTGCTACAAAATATTTTTCAGGATGACACTGCGAAAAGCCAATGAGGTGTTTGAACACTTTTAAAGAAGTGTTTTTTTGTGTTAAAATAAAAGTATAATTATTAAAAATAAAAATATGATGGTGCAAAATTTGCATGAAGTTTATAAATGTGAAGTTTGTGGGAATATTGTTGAAGTTAATCATGCTGGTGGTGGAGAATTAGTTTGTTGTAATCAACCGATGAATTTACAAACTGAGAATACTGAAGATGCAGCGACTGAAAAACATGTTCCAGTTATTGAAAAGATTGAAGGCGGAATTAAGGTTACAGTTGGTGAGGTTGAACATCCAATGGATGAGGATCATTACATTGAATGGATTGAGGTAATTATTGATGAGGAGGTTCAAAAAGTTTTCTTGAATCCTGGTGATAAGCCAGAAGTGGTTTTTGCGATTGAGGCTGATGATGTGGTGGTACGGGCGTATTGTAATTTACATGGGTTGTGGAAGGCTTAATGTAAAATTATTTTTTGACTGTAGAAACAAGGCAATGCCTTGTTTCTACGAATTAGGAAATAATTTTAAAATTTTTAGTTATGAATATTAAAAAAATACAGGATGCTAATGTTGAGGGAAAAAATGTTTTGATGCGAGTTGATTTTAATGTTTCCCTTGATGAGAAAGGCGACGTTATTGAAGCACATAAAATTCGAGCGGCAAAAGATGGTCTTGAGTGGTTGATTGAAAATGGTGCAAAAAAAATTGCTTTGCTCACTCATTTTGGTCGTCCAGATGGTGAGGTTAAATCTGAATTTTCAGTTAAACAAATTGCTGATGATGTTGAGAGAATTTTAGAAAGAAAAGTTTTTTTTGTGAATGATTGTATTGGTGAGAAAGTTAAAAATGAAATTGAGAATGGTGAAGATAAAATCGTTCTTTTAGAAAATGTTCGTTTTTACGCTGAAGAAAAAAAAGGCGACATTGAGTTTGCAAAAAAATTGGCTGAACCTTTTGATATTTATGTGAATGATTCTTTCGGAGTTGATCATCGTGGTCATGCTTCTCTTTATGCTATTGCGGATATTCTTCCATCGTATGGTGGGATTTGGTTACAAAAAGAAATTGAAAATTTAAAGAAAGTTAAAAATTTGCAAAATCGTCTTGCTGTGGCGATTATTGGTGGGTCGAAGATTGCGACTAAATTACCTTTGATTGAGATGTTTGAAAAAAGTTATGATTATGTTTTAGTTGGTGGGCGAGTGGCGGTTGAGGCGATTGAGCAGGGGATTGAATTTTCAGAAAAGGTTATTTTGCCAGTTGATTTTACGGGCGGGACTTTGGATATTGGTCCAAAAACAATTGAGCTTTTTCGGGAAAAAATTGAGCAGGCAAAAACGATTGTGTGGAATGGTCCGATGGGAAAATTCGAGGAAAAGCCTTATGATACTGGAACGCGGGAATTGGTTAAGTTTGTGGCGGAAAATAAGAATGCTTTTAGTTTGATTGGTGGTGGGGAAAGTGTTCAGGCTTTGGCGGAGAGTGGGTATTGGGATGATATTTCTTTTGTTTCGACTGGAGGCGGGGCGATGTTGAGTTTTTTGATTGGTGAAAAGATGTTGGGGATCGAGGCACTACAGGATTTTTCAGCTACTGTAGATTTTTTTAATTCATTGATATCTCGTCCATCATAATTTTAAGCAGAAAAATTAATAATAGCAATGATATTGATTTTTTTGATCGGGGAAGAGATATTGGGAATTGAGGTATAGGTAGTTAAGTAAATTACGTTGATTTGTTGGGTTTAAAAACTTTTAATTTATATAAAATGATAAATGATCAACTAAAAAATAAAAAAGAATTAGAATTGTTTTTGTCTAAATATATACCAAAAATGACAAATAGATTTTTTGGTTTGGAAGGATTAAAAAAAATGAAATACTTTTTACAATTGTTGGGAAGTCCACAAAATAAATTAAAAGTCATTCATCTTGCTGGTACATCTGGCAAAGGCAGTACAGCTTTTTTAACAAGTGTATTACTAAAAGCTTCTGGTTTTAAAACAGGTCTACATTTAAGCCCTCATCTTTTAGATATTCGAGAACGATGTCAAATTAATAATAAATTATTAAGTGACGAGGAATTTGTTTGCTGTTTTAATGAAATATTACCTGTCATTGAAAAAATGCAAAATTCTAGATATGGAAAATTAACATATTTTGAAATAATAGTGGGATTAGCTTTTTATATTTTTGAAAAGAAAAAGGTAGATTATGCGATTATCGAAACTGGTTTAGGTGGCACTTATGATGGAACAAATGTTGTAGACGATAATAAAATCGTTATTTTAACTAAAATTGGTCGAGATCATATTGAAATTCTTGGGGAAAGTATTAGAGAAATTGCTTCAAATAAAGCAGGAATAATTCAAAATGAAAATATAGTCATTTCTATTAAACAAAAAATAGAAGCTAAAAAAGTTATTGATCAAGTTTGTAAAAAAAAGCAGGCCACTTTATATTATTTAAATAAGTGGAATGATGTCAGTTTAAATTTAAATGGAGATTATCAAAAAGAAAATTATGCTTTAGCATCAAAGGCGGTTTCTTTGCTATCCAAAAGAGATAATTTTAAAATTAATAAAAATAAAGTTAAACAAGCCTTAGATAGTATTACTTTTAAAGGCAGGTTTGATATAATCAAATTTAGAAACAAAACTTTAATTTTAGATGGAGCTCATAATCCTCAAAAAATGGAAGCGTTTATTAGTTCTTTGGTAAAAAAATATCCAAAAAAGAAATTTAATTTTTTGGTAGCTTTTAAACAAAAGAAAGATTTTCAGAAAATGTTAAAGTTGATTATGCCAATTGCTAAGTGTATTACAGTTACGAATATTTACACAGAAGGAAAAGATAAAATTTTTCATGCAAAAAACAAAGAAAAGATAATAAATTTTATAATAAAAAATAATTTCCAAAATTATCAATTTATTGATAAAGCTCAAAATGCTTTTCAACAATGTCTTTTGAAAGAAGATGAAAACTTACTAGTTGTAACCGGATCTTTTTATTTATTAACAGAAATTTATCAATTGATAGATAAATAGATAGTGAATATTTTAAAGTTTGGAAATAATAATTTCGAATTTATGCTCTTAAAGAATAATATAAACTTTCAAATTTAAAAGCCCGTGCGGCGAGCACTTTTTTTTGAAAACAAATTAAAACAATGCTATATTAATAAAGTAAATTAATCATTAAAAATAAAACTATGAAAAGTTTAGAGGGAACACAGACAGAGCAAAATTTATTGAAATCTTTTGCGGGAGAGTCGCAAGCTCGAATGCGGTATGACTATTTCGCAAGTGCAGCAAAAAAAGAAGGTTTTGAACAAATTTCAGCGATTTTTGCAGAGACAGCTTTGAATGAAAAAGAGCATGCAAAACGATTTTTTAAATTTTTAGAGGGTCGAATGGTGGAAATTACAGCTACTTATCCAGCGGGAAAAATTGGAACGACTGCGGAAAATTTGAAGGCAAGTGCAGAGGGAGAGAATGAAGAATGGACTGATTTGTATCCAGAGTTTGCTAGAGTTGCGGAGATGGAGGGTTTTCCAGAAATTTCTATGGTTTTTTCAAAGATTGCGGAAGTTGAAAAGGCTCATGAAAATCGTTATCGTAAACTTTTGGCAAATATTGAAAATGGTGAGGTTTTTAAAAAGGATGGAGAATCTGTTTGGAAGTGTCGAAATTGTGGTTATTTGCATACTGGAAGTGAGGCGTTGGAAGAATGTCCGTCATGTGCTCATCCGCAGGCTCACTTTGAACTTTTTGTGGAGAATTACTAAGTTAGTAACTGGTAATCAGTAACTTGTAACCAGTTTTGAAGAATTGCTTTTTGACTGTAGAGATGAGGTAGTGTCTTGTCTCTACGAATCAGGAAATAATTTTTAATAAAATATGTATGAGATTTGAACAACCAAATTTTAATGTTCCAGAACAAGAAAATAATGAAAGTAATGAGCAAAAAATAAAAGATCGCTTATATAAGAGCGTTCAGGAAATGTATGAATATGTTATGTTTAGTGGTGGAGAAAGATGGTTAGGATATAGTGCAAGTGTGGGATTTGATGTTTCTGATATTGGATATTTTGAGCCACCTCTTCAAAAATTACTTTCTTTAATTCATCAAAAGCTTGAAGAATCTTCAAGTGATGAATATACTAACTTAATTGAAAGAAGTGTTAGTGCTTTAAGAGAATTTGATTATAAAAAAGAAATTATGGATTCTTTTCATGATGAATTTGTTGAATTAGGATGTCCTGAAATAATTGAACATGTTGCAAGTGAATTAGAAAAAGCGGTTGGTGATGTTAAAAATATGTAAATTAAATATTATGGATAAAAAAGAATTAGAAAAAAAAGTTGATGAGATTTTGGAGCGGGGGGTTGATGAGGTTATTGGAAAAGAACATTTGCGAGAACGGCTTTTGTCTGGTGAAAAGTTAAGAATTAAATTTGGAACTGATCCAACTAGTCCTAATTTGCATTTAGGCAGGGCAGTGCCACTTTTAAAACTTTTAGATTTTCAAAAACTTGGTCATCAAATTGTTTTACTTGTTGGAAATGCGACTGGTGTGATTGGTGATACTTCTGATAAAGAATCAGAGCGACCGATGTTAACTCATGAAATGGTTGAGAAAAACATGCAAAGTTACAAAGATCAAGCGGCGAAAATTTTAGATATTGAAAAAGTTGAAGTTGTTTATAATGCGGATTGGTTAGATGAATTAGGCTATAAAGAAATCGGAGAGCATGCGGATTGTTTTTCGGTGCATGAATTTATTTCTCGAGACAATATTAAAAAGCGTTTAGATGCGGGGAAGCGAGTTTCTTTACGTGAGGTTTTGTATCCGTTGATGCAGGGATATGATAGTGTGGCGGTGCGAGCGGATGTTGAGTTGGGTGGAACTGATCAGCGTTTTAATCTTTTGGCTGGGCGAACTTTGCAGGGGAATTTTGATCAAGAACCGCAGGATATTGTTATGACGAATATTATCAATGGAACTGATGGGCGAAAGATGAGTAGTAGTTGGGGAAATACAATTAATCTTACGGATCCTGCTCGAGACATGGGTGAAAAAATTATGAATATGCCTGATGATATTATCGAGGATTATTTTGTGCATTGTACTCGAGTTGATCTTGATGAGGTTGCGGAAATTTTAAAGTTGGATGATCCTCGTGAACAGAAAATTAAATTGGCTCAAGCGATTATTTCTCTTTATTATAATGATGAAATAGCACAGAGTGAAGCGGAATTTTTGCGAAAGAAATTTATTGAAAAGAATGTTGTGGATGAAGTTGAAGAATTTAAAGTTAAAGAAAATGAAAGTATCTTGGATGTTTTGGTTAATTCTGGTGGGGCGAGTAGCAAGGGCGATGCGAGACGGAAAATTGAGCAGGGCGGTGTTTCGATTGATGGTGAGAAAGTTGTTGATGTGAATTATGTTATTTCTGAAAATGATAATGGAAAGGTTTTGAAAGTCGGAAAGAAGTTTTTTCGGAAGATTATTGTCGGATATAAAGTTTAAAAAGTGCTCGCCGCACGGGCTTTTCACTATTTTTTGTACATGTCATGCTGGAAGATGTAATTTTTTGTAGAGACGTATTGCAATACGTCTTTGAATACAAATTAATCTGTTCAGTATCTACACTTTAAATTTAAAGAAAATTTAAAGTACATCGTTCTTCTGAGATCCTGAATAAATTATTTTTCCACTTTGTTACAAAATAATTTTTCAGGATGACATGTCTAATTGATCTAAAAATATGAAATGGATTGTTTTGCAAATTATTAAAATTTATCAGAGAACCTTATCGTTGGATCATGGGATTTTTGCGAAAGTTTATGGCAAACCTTTATGCAGATTTCATCCAACTTGTTCGGAATATACTTTTGAGTCGGTAAAAAGATTTGGAATTATTAAAGGATTATTTCTGGGTTCAAAAAGGGTTTTGCGATGTCATCCCTGGAATGAGGGCGGTTTTGATCCTGTGCCTGAAAAATATAAATTTAAAAATATGAAAATATTTATAGATTTTGACGATGTTTTGTTTTGTACGCGAGATTTTAAAATTGATTTTAAAAAAGTTTTTGAGAATGAAGGAATCTCTAGTGAAGAATTTGATGAGACCTATAAAATTGTCAGAAAAAGTGAAAAGGGAATTGACAGTTATAATTATGATGAGCATATTAACATTTTAGATAAGAAAAATATTGTTGAAAAAAATGTTTTAAAAAAAGCTATCAATAACTTCTTAATCAATTCTGAAAAATATGTATTTGATGATGCTATAAATTTTTTAGAGAAGAGTAGAAAAAGAGGAGATGAGTTATTTATGATTTCATTTGGATCGGATGTTTTTCAGAAAGATAAAATTAAAAATAGTGGTTTAAGTAAATATTTTTTAGATATTAAAGTTGGTGATATAAATAAAGCGATCGAAATTAAAAATATTATTGGTGAAAATACTGATGGTAAAATGTGGTTTATTGATGATAGAATTGAACAGATTGAGATTGTTAAGAAAACTTTTCCTTATATAAAAACTATTTTACTAAAAAGGAACGATGGTAGATATTTTGAAGAGTTGAATAAATTTTGTGATTTTGAAGTGGAAAATTTTGAACAAATTAATGAAATAATAAATAGTTGAATTTAATGACTATTTTGTTTATAATGAATTTATGAATAAAGAAATTTACGAAATAATTTTTTTCGCTAGAGCTGGCCAGGGTGCAAAAAGTGCCGCTGAGATTTTAGTGCAGGCAGCAATGAAAGAAGGAAAAAACATTCAGGCTTTTCCATATTATGGTCCTCAAAGAAGCGGGGCACCGACTCGTGTTTATGTTAAAATTTCTGAAAATGAAATTCGTTCTCATGAGCCGATTGAGAGTCCAGATTTATTTGTTGTGATGGATGAAACTTTATTGAAAAGCGATTATGTTAAAGATAAATTGAGAGACGGTGGTAGAACAATAATAAATACAAGTAAAAATATTGATGATGTAAAAAAAATTATTAGTTGTACTGAAAAAAATATTGATGTGATTGACGCTAATAAGATTGCACTAGAGTTGACTGGGAAGGAAAAACCTAATGGAGTTATTTTGGGAAAAATTATTAAGGAGATTAATTTTGTTAAATTGGAAGGCATTATTAATGAGTTTAAAAATATTTTTGGAAAAAAATTAGGTGATGAATTGGTTGAAAAAAATATTTTGGCGATTCAGGAGGGTTTTAAAAAATAAAAAGTAATGTCATTCTGAACAAAAAAATTAAAATTATTCTTATGAAAAAAGATTTAGTAATAAAACATGATTCTGAGAAGGCACCGATCACTGGTGATTGGAGTGTGAATGAACCTTTTGTGGATGAAGATAAATGTATTGGTTGCGCTAAGTGTGTGGATTTTTGTCCAGACGCTTGTATTTCTTTGAAGGACAAAGAAAAGGAGATTAATGGAAAAAAGATAATGATGAAGGTTTCAGAAATTGATCGGACTTTTTGTAAGGGTTGTGGTGTTTGTGAAAAGGTTTGTCCTGTGAAGGCTATTTTTATGAAGCGTAAAAGTTAATATTATTAAAAATCCCCCAGACATGTCATTCCGGAAGACATAATTTGTTCAAGAGCGTAGCGATTGAATACAAATTAGTTTATCCGGAATCTACACTTTAAGTTTTAAGAAATCCTAAGATATAGATTCCGGATAAATTATTTTCTATCTACAAAACGCGATAAATCGACGTTTCTACAAAAGAAAATATATTTTCCGGAATGACAAAAATTTAAGTATGTGTAAATTTAAATATTTTTAAATTATTTGCAATAATAATCTATTTTATGAACAATAAAAAAGCATTAACTGGTGGAGCGGCGATGGCGGAGGCTTTACGGCAAATAAATCCTGATGTCATGCCTGTTTATCCAATTACGCCACAGACACCCATTATCGAAGGTTTCGCAAAATTTGAAGCGAATGGAGTAGTTGATACAGAAATTATTACAGTTGAATCAGAACACAGTGCGATTTCAGCTTGTGTGGGAGCGTCTTCAGCTGGAGCACGAGCGGTTACAGCGACCAGTTCGCAAGGGTTAGCTTTGATGAACGAAATTTTATATATTGCCAGTGGAATGAGATTGCCGATTTTGATGCTGGTGTCGGCTCGGGCTTTGGGAGCACCTTTGAATATTCATGGTGATCATAGTGATGTGATGGGAGCGAGAGATGCGGGCTGGATTCAGATTTTTCGGAGAATGTTCAAGAGGCTTATGATAATACAATCATTGGTTTAAAAGTGGCAGAAAAAGTTGGTTTGCCAGCTATGGTGGTGATGGATGGTTTTATCACTTCACACAGTGTTGAAAATTTGGAAACTTTAACTGACGAGCAAGTGAAAAATTTTGTGGGTGAATATGAACCAAAAGATTCTCTATTGAATTTTCAAGATCCGAAGACTTTTGGTGCGGTTAGTTTGCCAGATTCTTATTTTGAATTTAAGGTTGATCAAGAAAAAATGTTGGAAAAAGCGGTGGATATTTTTCAAGAAGTTTCTGAGGAATATTATGAAATGTTTAAAAATGGTGATGAGAAACGTTTCGGAACGGATTGTAAAATCCATTCTTGCGATGAGGAGGTTGGTTGTAAAAATAATGATACTTGCACAGAGAAATGTTTTGAAAGCAGTGGTCTACGACACACTACTTCCGGCGTAGAAAATTTTAAACCTAAAAAGTCGGATGTTTTTGAATGTTATAAAGTGGATGATGCGGAAAAGGTTATTGTTGCGGCGGGGTCTGTGGCGGGAACTATTAAGGATGTTGTTGATGAAAAAAGGAATAATGGTGAAAAAGTGGGTCTTTTGAAAATTGAGCTTTTTCGTCCTTTTCCTTTTGAAAAGATTGCAAGTGTTTTAAAAAATGTTAAGAAAGTGGCGGTGATGGATCGGTCTTTGGCGAGTGGTTCGAAACCTCCGATTTATTCTGATTTGGCTAGTGTTTCGTTAGAGAAAAATTGTAATTTTTCTTTACGGTCTTATGTTTATGGTTTGGGTGGTCGGGATGTTTTTGAGAAGGATATTGAGGGGGTTTTTGAGGATATGGATGAGGAAGGTGATTTTGGGGAAGTTAGGTTTTTAGGCTCGGAGAAATAAAATAAAAATTCAAAAGTTTCTGCTAAGTATGGAGATTTTTTCTAATATAAAAAACGGACTGTGAAATCCGTTTATAAATACTTTTAAAATTTTATACGGAAGCAGCGGTTTTTACACACTGCTTCGTACCCTCGTTTAAAGGAATGTGTCTCTGATTTTTTCTTGCAGTTCTTGGCTTGGAGCGTCATATATTTTAAGACCAATGCTACCCCAAGAAATTTCTCGCCCAGTTACTTTGCCTGCAGTCACAACCTCACTTTCTTCCAAATCTGGTGTGAAGTTGCCACAGTTATCGGCGACTGCGATAATTTCTCTGTGCTGAAGGGTTTGCCCTCCAACTAAGAGTAAATCTCGTTTTTCAAGATAAACAAACTTGTTTGGGTAATGTTTATCTTTTTGGTAGGGCTTAAACTCTTGTTGGAATTCTCCGTTAACCTTTTTTTCATCTACAAAGAATGTTTTCATGCCTTAATTCCTTTTTTAAGTTTATCTTTGTCAGGTACTTTTTCCTGTTAATATTAACAGGGACCCAACGGTTTACTTTACATCATCATTATCATTTTGTCAAGTTCAACAAATTTTCACAAAGCTAAGAAGCCCGTGTGGCGTTTGAGCACTGAGGAACTTTTGAGTTATGATATAATTAAAAATAATTAGTCAGTCTTTAAATTTAGAATTTTTAATTATATAAACCTATGAATAAACAACAAACCAAAAAATTATATCCAGGACATTCAACTTGCGCAGGATGCGGAATACCAGTAATTGTTCGAAACATTCTCGATGCAACAGATGATCCAATAATAGTAATAAACGCAACAGGATGCCTCGAAGTAACCACAACAATTCATCCCTACACCTCTTGGAAAGTACCATACATTCACAATGCTTTCGAAAACGCAGCAGCAACGGCGGCGGGAGTTGAGACGGCGTATAAAGTTTTAAAGAAAAAAGGAAAAATAAAAGGAAATGTTAAATTTGTAGTTTTTGGTGGCGATGGAGGAACTTACGACATTGGACTTCAATCACTTTCTGGAATGTTAGAGCGAGGACATGACGTTTTGTATGTAGCTTATGACAATGAAGGTTATATGAACACAGGAGGACAGAGATCCAGCGCAAGTCCTTTAGGGGCAAATATGACGACAACACCAGCCGGAAAAGAAAGTTTCGGAAATGAAAAATATCGGAAAGATATAATGGAAATTGTGAAAGCTCATCATGTTAAATATTTAGCACAGGCGAACGTTGCTTATTTGCCAGATTTGCGGAAAAAAGCAAAAAAGGCATTAGAAACGAGCGGTCCAGCTTTTCTTTTGGTTTTTCAGCCGTGTACTAATGTTTGGAAATTTCCAACGTCAGATTATGTTTCGGTAGCACAGTTGGCGACGGAAACGAATTATTGGCCATTGTATGAAATTGAAAATGGTGATTATAATTTGAATTTAGATGTTAAAAATAAAAAGCCGATTGAAGAATATTTAAAAACTCAAAAAAGATTTAAGCATTTGTTTGAAGATAAAAATAAGGAGATTATTGAGAGGATCCAGGGGAATGTTGATGAAAAGTGGAAAGACTTAAAAGAAAAAAATATTTTGTGATTTTAATGGTTTAAGGTAGAATTTAAGAAAGAAGTTGTTTGAAATTTTTTGACAATTAAAAAAGGACATTCTAAGTTCTTTAGAGTGTCCTTTTTACCGCCGGTTTACTTTTTAAGGGAATATTGGTAATACCAATATAGCAGTCCCTATTCTCTTCCTATGATCGCGATAATCTTCATAAATGTGAATATACCAGTTTAATGCTTTGTCGTAGCCTTCGATGCTTGTGATGGTGACGTCATGCCATAAGAGTCCCGGCTCATTGTTCCATATTTTTTCCATTATGGCATGGGCACTTTCATAATTGCAAACTAATGTTTTCGTTGCTCCAGTCCGCGGAGTAGTCGTTCCAAAACATTCTACTCCCCTGAAATCTTCTGCATACAAGTTCGTGACGAAGCAGAAAGTGAGTAAAAAAAACAGGGCGAACACAGAAGCGACAAAAGATTTTCTTTTAAACATCTTTATTCCTCATAGAAAGAATTTTGTGAACGATAATATAACGTCCAAAGAACTACTAAAATTTAACAACACAATCGTAAGAATTAAACTAACTTCTTAACGACTGATTCATAAGTATATACTATAAACAAAATTATGTCAACCCCAAAAAGCCCGTGCGGCGAGCACAAAAAAATATTAAAAATAGCAATCGACATTCGGAACATCGGACGCAATCGAACAGGGAGTGAAACCGTTATTTTACAATTAGTAAAACACCTATTACAAATCGATTCAGAAAATCAATACAAACTTTTAACAGATACAGACGAACAGCAAGTCTTAAATTACATAAATGAACATTTAGAATTATCTGATAAAAAAAATGTCGAGGTAATTTCTTTGCAATCCAAAAATAAATTCACTTGGGCGGCATGGACAGTCTGGCGGTGGGTGAGAAAAAATCCAGTGGATATTTATCATACGGAATATATTTTGCCATTTTTTATGCCAAAATCAATTAAATTAATCACGCACATTCATGACGTTTCTTTTAAAGTCTATCGAAAACTAATCTCATGGAAGGATATTTTTTTTCTAGACATTTTTATTCCATGGTCAATTAGACGAGCAGATAAAATCATTGCTGTGTCTCATTTTACCAAAGCTGAGATTGAAAAATATTATCCAGCTAGTCGTGGAAAAACTGAATTGATTTATAATGCAGTAGCAGATGATTTTGCTGATAATTTTAAAAATGCAAAAACAAAAGATTTTTTAGCTGTGCGAGAAAAATACAATTTGCCAGAAAAGTATATTTTAGCTTTGGGTACGATGCAACCACGGAAAAACATTCCATTTTTAGTCAAAGTATATTCAAAAATTTATAAAAAGTTGGACGGTGTAAAGTTAGTTTTGGTTGGAAAAAAAGCACATAATTTTGATAAAGAAATCGAAAAGGTAATTGAAAAAAGTGATGACGATTTTAAACAAAATGTCATTTTTACGGGCTATATTGATGAAGATGATAAAAATTTAGTGTTTGCAGGAGCAGAGGTTTTTGCTTATCCATCATTATATGAAGGTTTTGGAATTCCGCCATTGGAGGCAATTTATTGTGGAACTCCGGTAGTGGCTAGCGATATTCCAGTGCACGCTGAGATTTTTAAAGATGCTGTCAGATACTTTGATCTTAATGATATTGACCAATGTTCGGAAGTGTTGTATCATTTGAGTAACAATGAAAATATAAAAAAAGAAATGATTAAGGATGTTTTTCATCTAAAAAATAAATTTAGCTATAATAATTCAGCTAAACAATTTCTTTTAATATGTCAAAAAATTGTTAATTAGTTTATTTTATACATTTTGCAACCAAAATGTATTTTTAATTTTTGATTGTTTTACTTCATGAATATTCGAAATAACGGATTTTTTACTAGAAATAAGTCTAAGTCTAATGCTGGCTTTAAAGATAAGTTTAAAAATAAAAAGAAATTATTTATAATTTTAGGAATAATTTTAGGAATTTTTTTGGTTGGTTTTTTAATTGTTAATTCAATGGTTAATAATGCTACAGGTGGAGAAGGCAATCTTATAGGAAGCATTACTAGAAAAGTTATTCCAGGAGAATCTCCGTTGGATGGAGAGGATGATGGAAGAATCAATATTGCTTTATTAGGTATGCGTGGAAAAGGTGTTGAGGGCGGTGGAACTTTAGCTGATACAATTATTATTGCTAGTATTCGAATTATTGAAAATGAATCTGATAAAGATGCATTGCCAACTTATAAAGTTTCTATGGTTTCAATTCCGCGTGATTTATATGTAACAGTACCTGGAACTAATGATCATCAAAAAATAAATGCTGTTTATCATTATGGAGAAAAACAAGGAGATAAAGGTGGTCTAGAATTGATGAAGACTATTTTACAAGATATTTCAGGTCAGAAAATTCATTATGCAATGGCAATAAATTTTGCTGGATTTGAACAAATTGTTGATGCTTTGGATGGTGTCGAAGTTACTTTAGATGAAGAATTTATTGAGCCAATTCAATTTCATGAAGAAAAAGTTTGTGATGGTACTAAGGGAGGTGTGTTTACTGTAAAAAGTGGTAATTTTCAGAATAAAATTGATCATAATAAGATAATTGCAAGGTATCCCTTGTGTTACAATGAGACTGAAGAATGTAATGGTGTTTTTAAAGTGCCAGCAGGAACTCAGGTTTTAGATGGAAAAAATGCTCTTTGTTATGTTCGTGCTCGTGTTACTTCAAATGATTTTGACCGTGCGAGACGTCAACAGGATGTTATTAAACAATTAAAGAAAAAAGCTTTGTCAGTTGGTTTTTTGAGTGATTTTGGTAAGATAAGTGAAATGATGGGAATTGTGGGTGATAATTTATCTTTTGATATGGAACTGTGGGAAATGGAAAGATTCTTTAATATATATAAAGAAATGGGTGATCCTGAAGTGGTTCAAAAAGTTTTAGATAACTCTGCAGAAGGATTGCTTCAGTCTCATGAGGGAGATGCTCGTGGTTATATTTTAATGCCTCGAAGTGGAGCTTATGATGAAATTAGAGATTTATTTGCAAATATAATTTAGTGATAGATTTTTAGATATTTATAAAATTAGACTTTTAGTTTTTTGCTAGAAGTCTTTTTTTCTAGTATGATTTAGATAGTCGATTTTTTATATAAAGTTTCGAAGATTTTTATACTACTATTTGTCTTATTTTGAAAATTTTTAAATTAAAATTATGTTATCAATTGCAATAAATAATTATAAAAACCCTGAACTCCTTAAGCTTTGCATTAATTCAATTAAGAAAAATGTTAAGGGTATTGAGTATGAAATTATCGTGGCAGACAGTGCTACGGAAGAAGATACTCGATTGATGATGCAGGAAGATTTTCCTGATGTTAAATTTTTTCCTTTTAAAAAAAATGTTGGATTAGCTCCTTTGATTAGAAAAGGTATGGGAGTGGCTACGGGTGATTATATTTTAATTTTAAATGGGGATATCTTAGTCCAGCCGGGTTCAGTGGAAAAGATGATTTTTTTCTTAGAAAATAATAAAGACGTTGGTTTGATTGGTCCGAAACTTTTGAATTTTAATGAGACTTTACAAGATTCCTGTTTTCGATTTTATAAATTGATTACTATTCCTTATCGGCGTACTTTTTTAGGAAAATTTCCTTTTGCTAAAAAACATTTAGATAATTTTTTGATGAGGGATTATGATCGTAAAAATTTTAAGGATGTTGATTGGTTGATGGGATCAGCTTTGATGTGCAGCCGAGAGGCTTTTGAGAAAGTTGGTCATTGGGATTTGCGATTTTTTATGTATTTGGAGGATACTGATTGGTGCCGTCGTTTTTGGGAAAATGGTTTTCGGGTGGTTTATTTTCCTGAGGTGGAGATGTTGCATTATCATGGAAAGGGTAGTGGTAAGGGTGGTGTGATTCATTCTTTGTTGATGAATAGGTATACTTGGATTCATATTTCTAGTGCGATTAAATATTTTAAAAAATATTGGGGAAAGGGAAATCCTAGGGTTGAGTATTTTGAGAACAAAAATCAAAAATAATTTTTTACTAAGTAATATGCGACATAATTTTAACGTAAACGTAGCTTTATTGCAGTTAGATAGCAGTATAAAAGATAATCTTTTAGATACTAGAAATGCTTTAATAAATGCAAAAGAAAAAGGTGCTGAAATTGCATTATTTCCTGAAATGTGGACAACGGGTTATGAAGAATGCCCAAGTGAAAAAAGTGAATTTGATAAATGGAAGAAAAAATCAATTTATATTGGGGATGAGAGGTATAATGATTATGTCAATCTTGCAAGAGAGATTGGAATTGCTATGGTATTTACTTTTTTAGAATCTAATAAGCAAAAAACCGAATTTTATAATTCCGCTACTTTGATTAATAAAGAAGGGAATACTATTCTGCATTATAGAAAAACTCATATGGTAGATAAAGGTTGGGAGTCAATGCTTGTGGCAGGTGAAGAATTTCCAGTGGCTAATTTAAAAACTGATAAAGGTTCAGTTAAGGTTGGTATTATGATTTGTTATGATAGAGAATTTCCTGAAGTGGCGAGAATTTTAATGTTGAAAGGGGCTGAATTAATTCTTGTGCCAAATGCTTGTATATTAGAAAATAATCGCATTGCACAATTTCAGTCGAGAGGATTTGAAAATATGCTTGGTGTGGCTATGGCTAATTATCCAAAGCTTCAAGGAAAATCAGTAGCTTTTGATGGCATGAGAAAAAAAGGCGAGGAATATGATCCACTTTTAGTTATGGGAGACGGGTCTAATGATATTTTTATGGCTAAATTCAATATAGACAAATTACGAGAATATAGGGAAAAAGAAATTTGGGGAGACGCTTATCGTAGACCATATTTGTATAAATTGCTAGTAAATGATGATCCAAAACATCCTTTTAAAAGATCTGCTGCTAGAAGATAATTTTATTTTTAAATAAATAATAAACAATATGCAACAAAATTTTAAATCAAACATTTGGAAATATTTTATTCTTGTATTTACGCAAAGAAGAAATTTTCTTCCAGTATTATCAATATATTTTTTAACAATCCCAAATACCCAAGTTCAGCAAATCGGAATTTACACAGCAGCAGGAGCTCTAGCTTCTTTTTTATTAGAAATACCAAGTGGATATTTCGCAGATATTTTTGGACATAAAAAAACTTTAGTTGTTTCAAAAATATTCATGTTTTTGTCTTCAATATTTTTTATCATAGCCGATAGTTTTTGGTATTTTTTAGCTGGGTCAGTTTGTATAAGTTTAGGTTGGGCTTTTATGTCAGGGGCTGGTAATGCTTTTATGCATGAGACTTTAATTAAATTAAAAAGAGAAGGTGAGTATACAAAGATAATGTCTAAACTTTCAGCTAATGTCTCACTTTTATGCATACCTTTTATAATTACTCTGCCATTTTTTACAAAAATAGATATTGTTTTACCTATAATCATTTGGGCCTTTTTTGATTTTTTAGGATTAATAATAATTTTATCTGCAACTGATCCAAAAAATGGAGTGATGATTGCTAAAAAAGATCAGAAGTCAATTTTTACTCTTATTAAAGAAATCAAGCATGATAAATTTTTTGCAGTTGCAATTTTTACAGGCGCTATTTCGGCGTTTACGGTTACAATGGGATCGTTTCGTCCTGTTTACCTTGAATCATTAGGATTTCAAGTAGTTTTTTTAGGTTTTGTAATGGGAGGATCTAGGTTTGTTTGGTTTCTTGTGGGTCATCGTGTGCATTGGATAGAAAAATTTCTTTCAATGAAGCAACATTTTTTAATTGAAATTTTAGTGTTTGTTGGAGGCTTATTTTTATTAGCAGTTCTTAATAATGTATATATTATTGCTATTGTTTTTATTTTGATAAATGGTTATTGGTTAGGTAGAGATCAATTGATTAGTGGATACTTTTTAAAAGATTATATTAAAGATAAAAATTATAAAGCCACGCTTTTGTCTGTGCGTAGCCAAATTTCAGCAATGATTCAAATAGCCACTTCTTTTTTAATTGGATTTGTAATGAATTATTCTTATCAACTAGGATATGCAGTTTTAGGTGGAGTTCTTTTGTTAATACTATCTTCAAGTTACTATTTTATTCGAAAACATTAAATTATTAAGTTTGCAAAAAACCTAAAGTATAGATTCTGGATAAATTATTTTCTATATATAAAAAGCGATAAATCGACGTTTCTACAAAAGAAAATATATTTTCCGGAATGACATTTACAAGAGGTGATGGAAAGCCCGTGCGGCGAGCACTTTTTTAGAGACCTTAAAATTTTAAAAAAACTCATAAAATTGCATTTCAAGCAATTTTTCGCTACAATTAGGATATTGATTAAAATAAAAATTTTAAACTTATGATGAATTATACGACTACCTCAGAAAAAGAAAAAAAGCAGATATCTTATGTAACAGTTGTTTTCACAACTCTGTTTTTTTCTTTAATATTTTTATTGGTAGGTTTCTTTTTAGGACGAGAGTCAGTGGGCGAAAAATTATCCACCTCACGTTTCAATAATTCATTTAGTACAAAAGATGACAAATCATCAGAGAAAGATGTAGATCTTACTTTGTTTTGGGAGGTTTGGGATAAATTAGAAGAAAGATATGTAGATAATGATGAGTTGGATTCGCAAAAGATGATGTATGGAGCAATTGATGGAATGTTAAGGTCTACGGGAGATCCGTATACAATTTTTCTTGATGCAGAACAAATGAAATCTTTGGAAGAGGAATTGAGCGGTGACTTTGAGGGAATTGGAGCAGAAATTGGAGTTAAAGATGAGATTTTAACTATAGTTGCACCATTGGAAGATTCACCAGCAATGAAATCTGGTCTTATGGCAGGTGATAAGATTGTTAAAATAGACGGTGGAGATACATCAGGAATGAATGTTTATGATGCGGTTAAGAAGATTAAAGGAAAGAAGGGCACGGAAGTTATTTTGAACATTTATCGAAAGGGTGAGGATGATACTCGAGATGTCTCGGTTATTCGTGACAAAATTAACGTAAAAAGTGTTAAGCTTGAATTTATTGATAATGTGGCTCATGTAAAGCTTATGCAGTTTGGTGACCATACAACAGCTGAGTTACAAAAGGCTATCCGTGAGATTCAAAAAACAGAGAATGTTAAAGGTGTGATTTTGGACATGCGAAATAATTCAGGTGGTTATTTGAGTACAGCAGTGGATGTTTCCAGTAAATTTTTGAAAAATGATTTAGTGGTTGTTTCGCAAAAGAATGTAGAAAAAAAAGAAACCAAGCTTTATTCTGAAGGTTATGCTCCGTTTATTAATATTCCAGTTGTAGTTTTAATCAACGAAGGAAGTGCGAGTGCGTCGGAGATTGTTGCAGGTGCTCTAAGGGATAATCGAGAGGATGTTGTTTTGGTGGGTAAGAAGTCTTTTGGAAAGGGTTCTGTTCAGGAGTTAATTCCTACTCGCGGTAAGACTGCAGCAAAAATTACGATTGCAAAGTGGTTTACTCCTAACGGTGATGGTATTAATGAAAAGGGAATTGAGCCTGATTTTACGGTTGATTATTCAATTGAGGATTATGAGAATGATAGGGATCCGCAGTTGGACAAAGCAATTCAGGTTGTTAAAGAGAAGTTTTTAAGTTCTAATTTTATTAAACTTTAATGTTGATTTTGCGGGTGTTTTGGGGTATAGTGGAATATTAAGTTTAAAGTTTTTTTATGAAAGAATTTTTTGTAAAGTACAAAGTTTTTATTATTATAGTTTTAATTTTAAGTTTTTTTGTTTTGGTCTTTTTTATAGTCTATAATATTATTAATAATAAAGAATTTGTATTCATTGAAGAAGGTAATGAAGAATACTTTACGAATAATATTGAAACTATTGAAAGTGGGAATCTTTATTTTAAAAGAAATAATGATATATATTTTAGATATAAATGCCCTCCTGATGGAACTTTTTGTTTTAATAAAGTTGGAAATGCTAATTTAGAAACATTTAAAATTATTAATCCTGAATTAAAATTTCCTTTTCTTCCTTATGCAAAAGATGAAAATCATGTGTATTGTGGAGGAGGGAAAGTGAAAAAAGCAGATCCTAAAACCTTCGATTTTTTATTTGGAAAATATTTTAAGGATAAGAATAATATATACTATCAATGCAAGAATTTAAATGTTGATCTAGAAACTTTTAGGGTAATTGATGAAAAAAGAGAATATGTTGCTGATAAAAATTATGTATGGAGAGGTAATTGCAAAGAAAAATTTGAGACATATTTAGACCCTAGCACTTTTGAAATCTTAAGTGCATATTATGCAAAAGATAAAAATGGAGCATATTTTATAGATACACCAGTTCAATCTTGTATAACAAAAAAAATAGAAAATGTTGATCTAGAAACTTTTGAAGTAATCGGGAATGATGATTACAATACATATACAAAAGATAAAAACAATTGTTACTATTATAGGGGTGAGATTGTGCCAATGTCTGAATGTGAAAAATTAACTAAATAAAATTATGTTTGTAAAAAAAATAGGAATCGATTTAGGAACAGCTAACACATTAGTCTTCATACCCGGAAAAGGCGTCGTTGTAGACGAACCATCAGTAGTCGCAGTAGACATAAATGACAATAAAGTATTAGCAGTAGGAAATGAAGCTAAAGAAATGGTCGGACGAACACCAGATAACATTATTGCATATCGTCCTCTTAAAGATGGAGCAATTGCAGACTATCGAGTAACTGAGGCGATGTTAAAATATTTTATCGATAAAGTAAGTGGACGTATGCGTTTCATTCGACCAGAAGTTATGATTTCAATTCCAGCAGGGGTAACATCAACAGAGAAAAGAGCTGTGGTTGATGCAGCGATGCGAGCAGGAGCAAAAATAGCCTATGTCATTAAAGAGCCGATGTTAGCTATTATTGGAGCAGGAGTGCCAATTCATGAAGCTCAAGGAAACATGATTATTAATATCGGTGGTGGAACAAGTGAAATTGCAGTAGTCTCTTTAGGTGGAATCGTAGCATCAAATAGTGCTCGCGTTGGCGGAAACAGATTCGATCAGGCAATTTCAGATTATATTAAACGAAAATATTCACTAGCTATTGGAGAACAAACAGCTGAGGAAGTTAAAAAGACAATTGGTAGTGCTTTGGCGCAAGTGAAAGAAGAAAAGATGGACGTTTGTGGTCGTGATTTGATGGGAGGATTACCAAAGACTGTTGAGGTTTCTTCAAATGAAATTACTGAAGCTTTGCAAGATGAATTGCGAGAAGTAATTAATGCAATTAAAAAAGTTTTACAAGAGACTCCACCAGAATTAGCGTCTGATATTATAGACAAAGGAACTATTCTTTCTGGAGGTGGGGCTTTATTAAATAACTTAGATCAGCTTATTACGAAAACTATTGGTGTTCCATGTTATATTGCGGAAAATCCGTTGCAATGTGTGGCTCGGGGAACTGGTCAGGTTTTGGATAATTTAGATGTTTATAAGCGGACTATTTTGACAAATAAGTAGGTGTTAATTTTTAATTAATAAAAATATGAAAAAAATATTATCAATCGTTTGTTTTGGGTTTATTTTATGCGGATGTGAAAGTAATGATGCTAATAACAGCATTGAAAATGATTCGAATGTTATTAAAAGTGATTTTGGTTTTGAGATTAAAGTCCTTAAAGAATGGAAGGTATCAAAGTATAATTCAATTATGAATGCTAATGATTTGTTACTTGAAAAAAGTGATAGGCAAAAAAGTTTAGCAAAAATAGTTGATAATCAAGAATTGAACGATGAAGAAAAGGAGATGCATAAAAATTTTATTGATAATTATAATTTGAATGAAAGTCAATATATAACTTTAGTTAAAAAAGAAGATGATGTTGAAAGTGTCAGTGCGGATGATTTTGATAATTTTATTAAAAATATTTCTACTGGGGATCAGTCAGTTGTTGATTTTGTCATTAGCTCAAGTAATATTAATTTCGATAAGATAATTGAGAAAGGCGAAGGTGATGTTGAAATTAAAGTTTTTGAAACAAATGAAAATATTAAATTTAAATATTCAAATAGACAGGGTTTCCAGATTATAAATATTCCTTTAAACTCAAATAAAAAGTTAGCTAATGGAGAAATTGCTAGTCAATTAGGTGTCATTGTTAATGATAAATTTATGAGTAAAGAAAAATTAATTGAGTGGATAAAAACAATAAAATTAGATAGATAATTTAAGAGTTTTCATGATATAAATTTTAAAAAATGCTATGACGATGTTTTTGATTTTCATCAAGCTCAAAAAATAATTACCACTTTATTATTTTTAATGTGGCATTCTCCATTTTTACTTTTAATAATTATTTTATTATTATTAACATCAAAAAATCTCAAAACTATATTTCCTTCACTAACCAAAATAAAAGATTCAGCATGTCCAGTTAAAATTTCCATATTTCCAGAAGAAATTGGAATTAGTATGCTTTTCAAATTATCATAAACTTTATTTTCACTTGAAGAAGTGATTTTGCAAGTGATCATTTTACTTTATATCATTAATTGAACCAATCATATAGAATTCATCTAAACTAATATTATCAAGTTCACCATTTAATATTTTTTCACAACCATTTAAAGTTTCATCTAATGAAACATAAACACCCTTTTTATTATTAAATGCCTCTGTTACAAAAAAAGGCTGAGTTAAGAATCTTTGCAGTCTCTCCGCTCTTTTAGCTATAACTCTATCCTTTCTGGATAATTCATCAATTCCTAAAATAGCAATAATATGGGAAAGTTCTTGATATTTTTGAAAAGTCGCTTTAACTTTAGAAGCTATTTCAAAATGACGTTTGCCAATAATATCTTTATCTAGTCCCAGAGAATGCGATCGCAAAACATCAACCGCTGGATAAATACCTTTTTTAGCTATTTCTCTAGAAAGAACTAATGATGCATCCAAATGAGAAAAAATCGAAACCACTGCTGGATCAGTTAAATCATCTGCCGGAACATAAACTGCTTGCAAAGAGGTTATTGACCTGTTATTTTTCGCTTTTATTCTCTCTTGAAGCATTGCTAAATCATATTCTAAAGTAGCTTGGTAGCCTAGCTCTGACGGAACTTTACCTAAGATTGAACCTAATTCCATACCTGCCATAGTATAACGAAAAATATTATCTATAAATAAAAATGAGTTTTCTTTCATTTCATCTCTGATAAATTCCGCTGCTGTAATAGCTGATAAACCTACTCTAGCTCGTACTCCTGGAGACTTATCCATTTCACCAAAATAGAGAGCTGTACTTTCTAAGACTCCTAATTTTTTTAAAGTAAGGTATAAATCATTACCTTCACGAATACGTTCACCAATTCCAGCAAAAATTGAACGTCCTATTTTTTTAAGGGCAATATTATGAATTAATTCGGTAATAAGAATTGTTTTACCTACTCCTGCACCACCAAATAAACCAATTTTATCATTTAAGCGGAAAGGAGTTAAAAGATCAATAACTTTTATTCCTGTTTCTAATATTTTATCCTCACTTTCTAAAATAGTAAGCTCTTTTTCTTTATTTTTGTGAAGAGGAAATAGTTTACCATTTTCAAATGGTTTTTCATCTAAAGGATTACCAAATAAATCAAACATTCGTCCTAAAATATTTTCATTTATAGAAACTGATATTTCTTTATTAACTAAAAAGATTTTTTCATTTCGCTCAACTTTTTCAAGTGAAGACAAGGCTATGGCATGAGCAGTTTTTAAATTTTTTATTTCTACAATTTCAAAAAGAGCCTTTTGCTTTTCAGTTTCAAATAAACTGTGAATTGGTGGCATTTCATTTTCAAATTCAATTTCTGCCACACCTCCTCTGAGTGATATAATTGTACCTTGAATATTTTCCATATTATTTTATTATTTTATGTGCAACAAAACTTTCTATTTGACGTTGTGTTACGATTTTACGCCTTTGTTTTGTATAAGTAAGTTTTATATCTTTAATGATTCCTTCTGTTTTTATTGTAGCATGTTCCATCGCTATGGTTCTAGCAGAAAGTTCTGATAATCTTGACTCAATTATGATTTTATAAAAAAATATTCCAATATATTTATCTAAAAGATTATTAAAAATATCTTTCTTAGATGATTCAAAAATTGGAAATCCCTCACTTTCTTTTTTATCTGATAGTTCAAATTGAAAGGGTAGAAATGAAATTATTTCAGGACTTTGTTCAGCTAAAGAAATAAATTGAGGATATAAAATATCTACTTTGGAAAAACTTTTATTTTTAAATTTTTCAAAAATATAATTAATAATTTCTTTAATTTCTTCATCTTGAGAGGATTTAAAAAAATAATCAAATGATTTTAAAATTGAAAAATTTTCTTCTTTTAAATAAAATTCTCCTTTTGTTCCGATGGTGATAATAGAATTATAACTTTTATTTTTTTCCAAAAATTTATTAACTACATTATGCCATAAACCACCCACTAAGCCTTTATTTCCAGTTACTACAATTAAGACTTTTTCTCCAACATCTCTTTTCTGCAAAAGAAAATGTTCTTTTTTCTTATAAAATAAAGATAGTCTAGATAGAGTATGCTCAATGTTATCTGTATATTTATTTAACTCAGTGACATTATCTTTTAAAAAGTGAATAGAAGATGCTGCAATTTTTTCTACTGTTTTTACACTTTCTGAAACATCTTTAAATCCATGCAATTGATTTTGATATGATTTATAAGATTCCATATTTAAACTTTTATAAATTTTAATATTTATTCATTTTGCCTCGTCTGTTTATTTTATAAAATAAACAGTTTCCAGTTAAAATTACATAAGAGAATTAATGATAAAATATATTTAAAATATTAAACTTGAGAATAAGACAATAAAAATTCTTGCTTAAAATCATTAACAATTTCTTGAATTTTAACTTTTATTTCATTATCAAACGTTCCACTTTCAATTTTTTCTAATGTCTTAAAATAACGGTTTCGTATTAATTCAAGTAAAAGAATCTCAAAAGTACTCCATTTATTTTTATCAATGTCATCAAAAAAACCTTTTTCTACAACATAAAATAATACCACTTGTTCAGGCCATTTAATATTCACGTGTTTATTTTGTTTTAAAAGTTCTAACATTAATTCTCCTCTGTAAATTTTTTTCTGAGCTTCAAGACTAACAGTCGTTTCTAATTGGGATAGCTTTTGTAATTCTTTATGTTGAGCTAAAACCAAACGAATTCCACTCACCACTTCTTTTAAAACTTTAGGTTGCACTTGTGATCCTACTCTAGAAACAGAGAGTCCCACATTTACCGCTGGTAAAAAACCTTTCTGATAAAGACCTCTTTCTAAATAAATTTGTCCATCAGTAATAGAAATAATATTAGTCGGAATAAAAGACGTGATATCACCTTCTTGTGTTTCAACAATTGGCAAAGCTGTTAATGAGCCGCCACCTTTTTCCTCAGATAATTGAGCTGCTCGTTCCAAAAGACCAGCATGCAAAGAAAAAATATCACCTGGGTAAGATTCTCTTCCCGGAGATCTTTCTAATAATAATGAAATATCCCTGTAAGTTTTAGCATGTTTTGAAAGGTCATCATAAATAACCAAAGCGTCTTTACCTTGATCTCGAAAATATTCGCCAATAGCACAACCCACAAAAGGCGCTAAATATTTTTCTGAAAATGAAGCATCTGCTGAAGAGGCTACTATTGTAGTGTATAAAAATGTATTATTTTTTTCACAAAGAGCAACTAATTCTTTAATTTCTCTTTCTTTTTGACCACAAAAAACGTAGATACAATAAACTGGTGATTTATTATTTTTTTGATTTAATATTGTATCGATGGCAATCGTACTTTTTCCTAATTTTTGATCACCGATTATAAGTTCTCTTTGACCTCTACCTAAAGGAAGATTTGTATCAATGATTTTTATTCCAGTAGAAAGGGGAGTGGTAACTGGAGATCTATCTATGATTGAAGGTGCTTGTTTAAAAATGCTAGTTGATTTCCCTTGAATTTCCCCTAATCCATCCCTTGCTTCTCCTAGACCATTGACGATCCTACCTATGTAATCATCAGATATTTTTATAGAAAAAAGCTGATTACTGCGAAAAACAGTTTTTTTAAAATCAAATTTTTCCGAAAAAAATAATGCCTCAACAAAATCTTTGTCAAAACTTAAAACAATTGCCACTGAATTTCCTTGTTCATCCAAAAGAACTTCGTGTAAAAAAACTTGAGGCAAACCCTGAATTCTAGCGATGCCCGAAAAAAAAGATATTATTTTTCCTGAGTTATTTTTTGTAGTGTTTATTTTATTTTTCATTTTCTATTTTAGCTAAACGAGATTTAATTTGTTTTATAATAGCATTTTTTTCATTTTGAGTTTCCTCACTGGATCGCTTTTTTAATTCACTTGCAATATCTTCTGCTTCTTTAATAATTTTTTTTGCTTGATTTTTAGTTTCAATAATCTTTTCTTTCTTTTCTTTGGCAAAAAGTTCTTTTTCTTCTCCTAATTTTATTTTTTGTGTTTTGACTTGCTTTAATTCTTTTTCATCTTTTTCAATTCGATCTATAATCGGTTTATAAAGAAACTTTTTTAAAATTATTAAAAGTAACCCAAAGTTTATCATTTGAGCGATTAAAAGTTTTATATCTATACCTAAATTTCCTAAAAATTCCATATTTTATTTTTATAAAAACAATTTAAAAAAATCAAAAAATAAATATTTTTTTTAAAAGTGAACAAAAAAACATTAAACTTTTTGAAATTATCCACCTTTTCATTTTAAATGTAACTCACTTGTTGAATAGCAGATAGGTGAAACGGAACAGAGAAATCTCAAAGTTCCATATCTTTATTTAAGCTTTGAGATCTCTCCATTCCATATTTTTTCACTGTACTCATCTTTTAATTATAAACAGTTTCAAAATATTTTATTCGAGATAGTATGTGCAGAAATTTTTAAAGAGGTCTATTTTTTAAAAACTATAATTTTAATATAAAAGTTAAAAATTTTTAATTTAAAATAATTTGATAATTTTAATAAATATAAATTCTATTGAGCTATTTAAAAATGAGTTTATTTAAATCTTTTAAAATATTCACCTAAAATATTACTGAACAAATTTCAAAATAAGTGCAATTACCAAAGCATAAATTGCAATAGCCTCCGCAAATGCAATTGCAATAATCATCGTAATTTGAATTTTATCAGAATTTTCTGGATTACGTGCCATGCCCATTAAACCAGCCGCTCCAATCATACCAATAGCTAATGCTGGTCCTATTGAACCAATTGCCATAGTAAAAGCTGATGAATCTTGAATCATATTCTTATTTTTAATTATTTATATTATTATCTTTTATTCAATATTATTAACCATGCTAGTTTTGATAAATGTCAAAGTTAACATGGTAAAAATAAAAGCTTGGATTATTCCTACAAAAACTTCTAAAATCATAAACGGCAAAGGAATCAAATAAGGAATCAAAAAAGCGATAACTAAAAGTAAAACTTCTCCAGCAAAAATATTTCCAAATAATCGAAAAGAAAAAGAAAGCACTTTAACGCCTTCTGAAATTATTTCAAAAAAACCTAAAATAAATTTAATCGGATTCGTAAAATTAATAAATCTTTTTGAATAACTTTTAAATCCTAATTTACTTAAGGAAAAAAACTGGATAGCTAAAACTGAAAATAATGCTAAAGCTATCGTAGTGCTTAAGTCACTGTTTGGTGAACGTAAAAGCGATACTTTTTCTGATTGAAAATTAACAAAAAAAGATCCTAAAAATCCTGGAATTAGAGCTAATAAATTAGCGGTGACTATAAATAAAAAAAATGTAGAGATCAGAGGGAGAATTCTTTTAGACATTTCTCTTTCTTGAGTTACTAAATCCGTTAATTTTAATAACTCAAAAATTATAACTCGCATTGCTTTAATAAAAAGATTATTGCTATTCCTTTTTTTAAAATAAAAAAATATACCTAAAAAACTAAGTATTATGGTAACTAATATAGAAGTTAAAAAAGTATTTGTTATTAAAAAACCAAAAAAAGAAAAAATATATTCTGATTGTAGATTGATATTAATCATCTTTATTTTTAATTAAGGGAGCAAGTAGACGACGAACTTCATAAATAGTAGTAATAAATCCTAATAATAATCCTAAAAATAAAAAGATTAATTGTGTTTTAAAAAATTTACCTGCTAAAATTCCTAAAAACAAAAAACCAATTATAGGAACTGTAATAAAAAAACCTAACTGCCAAGCAATTGATATTGCGTAAAATGTTTTGAAATTATTTTTTTTAGGCATTTAGTTTATTACAATTTTATTTTTCAAGTTAAACTAAGAATTTAATTTTAATTTTCAATTTGACTATTTTAATTTTACGCCCTTATTAAACCATCGTCAAATTAAAAAAAACTTTTATTTAAATATGTTTCTATTTTATAAGAGCTAATAGATATTCCTTTTGGTAAATTTATACCGTTTTCAATTAACCTCTCTCCATTCTTAAATATTTATTTGTGACAAAACATCACAAATGTTAATTATTAAAAATAATCACTGAGGAATAATTACTTAGAAATGATACTAGAAGTATTAGAAATAAATTAAAAAACTTAGCAAACAGGGCTCCGAACCCTGTTTGTACAGAGGTAGAATCCCTGTATGCGAAAAAATAATTAGTTATACTAGAACCAATAAACCCTTTCATAATCTTTAAAAGAAGGGATAAGCAAACCGTCTTTTATTTAAATTGCGTAGTATAGACATCACACCATGAAACCGCACTTTTTATAATTACATATCATTTCGAAAGATATTTTTTATTTAAAAGCTTGCATATTGCACGGCAGAAAGGTTAATTTATCTGGAATTTCAATAAGTTTTTCTGATATTTAACAAGATTCCGGATAAACAATTTTTCCGCTCCGCTACAAAATTATTTTCCGGAATGACATGGTTTGTGTGGTTTGTTAATGTGATGTCTATAGTTTATTAGGGATGGTATTAATAGTATCAAATTAATACTACATTTTGTATAAAAAAATCTTTTGGGTTTAAATTTAAATTATATTTTTTAGTAATGACGGAAAAATTAAATTTTGCTATAATAAATAAATATAAATAATAAAAACAAAGTATGCGCATTGCGATTGACGGTTCGAGAGCTTTTCTTCATGAGAGGACAGGGATTGAGGAGTATTCTTATCAACTTATTAAACATTTGAGAAAATATTTAATGGATGATCAGGTGATTTTGTATTTACGGAAAGGAACCGAAGAGAATATCGATTTCAATCTACCGCGAAATTGGGAAGTCAAAGAACTGAGTGCACGACGGTTTTGGACTTATTGGCGACTTTCTTGGGAAATTCTTTTTCATTGGCCAGATCGACTTTTGATTTCTAGTCATATTGTTCCGCCGATTCACCCAAAAAATACAACTTCGGTTATTCACGGAATTGAATATGAAATTTATCCAGAGGCTTATTCTAAAAAGGAATATCGTACGATGCGGCGAGGAATTCGTAATTCTTGTAAATGGGCGAAACGAATTATTTGTGTTTCGAATAATACTAAAAAAGATTTAGTTGAATATTATGATGTTCCTGAAAGTAAAATGAGGGTTATTTACGAAGGTGTTAATCCTGCATATGAAAGTGAAGAGCATTATGATACTATTTTGTTGCAGAGAAATGGATTGGAAAGAAAAAAATACTTATTTTTTATTGGCAGGCTGGAAGAGCGAAAAAATATTATAAATATTTTGAAGGCGTTTGAGGTTTTAAAAACTCATTTTCGTGTGCCTCATAAATTAGTTTTAGCGGGAAAGCCTGGTTTTGGTTGGGAATATATTGAAGAGGAATTAGAAGAACATGAATACAAAGATGATATTCTTTTGACGGGTTTTGTGACAGATAAAGAAAAGTGGTCATTTTTGCGAAATGCTTCAGTTTTTGTTTTTCCAACTTTGTATGAAGGTTTTGGTTTACCGATTTTGGAAGCTCAACAGGTTGGCATTCCTGTGGTTACTTCTGATCATTCTTCATTGAAGGAAGCGGCTTTGGAGAGCACTTTGATGGCGGATCCTCATGTTCCTGCAGAAATTGCGGAAAAGACTCATGTTTTAATTAGTGATCAGGAAAAGCGAAATGATGTTATTAATAAAGGTTACGAAAATATTAAAAGGTTCAGTTGGGATCGTTGTGCAAAGTTGATGGCAAAGGTTTTGCGGATGGGGTAGAGATTAATTTTCAATTTGCGAATTTTCAATTTTTAATGAATGTTTTAATGATAAAATTGTGAATTATGAATTATGAATTAAAATTTAAAATATTGTTGTGATGTAGCGTTTAGTCATTGGCTAATTTAGAAAAATAAGATGGAGGTTTAAGAAAATAAAAAAGCTATTTTAGGAGAAGATAGTCTTGGAGAATCTTTTTGGCGGGATACAAAATATATTATAATAGTATCAGTTTGGGATGTTTCCAAGTTATTTGAGAGCGTTGATTTAGAATTGTTTCGGAAGCAGTGGTCTTCGACACACTACTTCCGGCAAGATATTATTTATTACTATTATGAAAACAACAAATTCAAAAAAAACCAAAAATTTAAAAATCGCTCTGGTTCATGATTTTCTAATCTATCCTGGTGGAGCGGAAAAAGTATTGGAAACACTTTGTGAAATGTTTCCTGAGGCACCGATTTACACTTTGCTTTATGACGAAAAAAACATGAAAGGAATGTTTAAAGATAAAAAAATTCACACTTCTTTTTTACAAAAATTTCCAAAGTTTATTCGCAAACATCATCGGTGGCTTTTGCCTTTTTATGCTTCAGCGGTGGAGACTTATAATTTACGAGATTACGATTTGATAATTTCTAGTTCAGGTGCCTGGAGCAAGGGAATTGTAACTCGAGTTGATACAAAACACATTGCTTACATTCATTCGCCAATGCGTTTTATCTGGGATGAAAATGAAAAATATTTAAAACGAAATAGAAATTTTAAAATTAATTTTTTTGTGCGACAGATTTTAAGTTATTTACGGATTTGGGATTCTCAGGCGAGTAAACGACCAGATTTTTTAATTGCAAACTCTAAGTATACTCAAGCGAGGATTTCGAAATATTATCGTCGTGATTCTGAAGTGATTTATCCGCCAGTGGATTTGGGTTTGCCATTGGCAAACCCCTACGATGCAATGACGGGTGAAAATTCAGAAAAGCCTTTTGTGATTATTTCGCGACTTTCTACTTACAAAAATGTGGTGTTGACAGTTGAAGCTTTTAATAAATTGAATTTACCTCTAGTTGTAATAGGCGATGGTGAGGAGAGAAAACATTTGGAGAAAATTGCTGGTCCAAAAATTGAGATTTTGGGTTGGGTTGATGAAAAGAAAAAACAGGAGATTTTAAATAATTCTCGGGCGTTTATTTTTCCGTCTGAGGATGATTTTGGGATTGTGTGTGTGGAGGCATTGAATGCTGGATTGCCTGTGATTGCTTTGCGAAAGGGTGGTGCGAGGGAGATTGTGCAGGAGGGTGTTACGGGTGAGTTTTTTGATGCTCCAACGGTTGAGGTTTTGGCGGATGGCGTGAGGAGATTTTTGGAGAATGAGGATTCTTATGATAGAGGAGTTATTAAAAAATCTACAGAGAGGTTCAGTAAGGATGTTTTTAAGGAAAAGATTTTGGGGTTTTTGGATGGGGTTTTGTAGCGGTTTGGTTTTGTGGGTGATTTTTAGACAAAAGAAAAAAGTGATTATTTTTGGAATAATCGCTTTTTTTGGTGGTGATTTTTTTTATAGAAAACTAAAGTAGACAGGCATGGTTTTTTGAAGTTGGAATTAGGAATAGGAAAAGAACGCCCTACGTTCTTTTCCCAGATAGAGGATTACTCTTCGTTGTTAATATACGCTGCACTCGACGATTGCTCCATAGTGATGGTTAACGTCCGCCTATTTCGCTGTATTTTAATCGGACCACACTCATATCGGCTCTGGTCTACTTCATATTTCAATGAAGCTTTTTTTGTTGTTTTTGGAAACCATGTCGTTCCGTTTTCAATTATTGGCAATATGTCAGCACTCATCCAGTCTTTCATCCATTGTGCTGAGTGAGCAATCTCACTCTCTAGCATGCGAATCTCACTCTTGTTCAGGCTACTCCTTTCGGTTTGTAATCGTTGGTGAGCATTTTCTCCCCTTTCCCACATTTCTTTTTCATTTCCTCTAAGAACCATTTGTTTGGTACTCATAATTTTCTCTCCTGTTTCTTTGTTTGTAGGAATATAAACTTCCGTTGATGGTGTAGATGGTGTTGGTTCATTGCAATGTGGGCGGTTTGAAGCTCTTTGATTTCCTAAATCTGGTTTAAATATAGTATAGGCGAATCCTGCTAATACAAACAAACAAGCCACAGCTGTGCCAAGCGTAAAATCTTGAGATTTCCCTGTTAATCCATAAAAAGGAATTAATCCAATAGCTCCAGAACCGATTATTATAGTTGCATCATTAAAAAATGACATATTAATCCTCCTCTATCTAAAATTTTCTTCAGAAATTCCAAAAATCTAATTCAAAAATAATTTTATCTTTGAATAAAATTTAAGGAAAACCCATGCCTACTTTAGTTTTCTATTTGGTTGTCAAAAAACTATGATTATTAATGTTAATATCATTAATTGAAAAAGTCAAGCCCATTTTAGCGGAGCTCAGTAAATCTTCCAAAACTACTATTGACTTTTTAGATATTTGGGTGTAGATTTATATATCGTTCAAATGTAGTTCTTTTATTAACGAAATCATATTTTTGAACGAGTTATGGTTTTTATTGAATATTGGTTAGGAGGGAAGTTATGAAATGGCTAACAAAGCTTAAAAAACGAATTAAAACGGATTTTCCTGAACCACCATTTTATCCTCCTGTGGAAAGTGATGGCGGAGGAGGTGGTGGTGAGAGAGCCTTGGTTCCAGTTTCAAAAAATGATTTAAATGATGATGGAGTCAAAAGTGGCGTGTATCGCGTTTCTTTGTGCGGTAAAAAAGCATTATTGTCAATTAATTTAGACATGGAAGATATGTGCTGTTTCTTTTTACAGGAAGCGGAACCTCGAAGATTTCCATTGAATGAATTAAGTGAGTTCAAATGTGACCATAAAAACCCTTTGAAGAATACAGAGGTAAATCATATTCTTATGCGGGATACAGCTTATGGAACCAACAAAAAAGTCGAAGATCTGGCGGGGATATATGAGGCCTTAATAAAATTTAGTAAGGACGGGGGATAAATCCATGAGGAAAGATAAATGGTACAGGAAAGTTGATCTTCTCTATATTTTCGGTCGAGAGGTTCATCTTTTACCTAAAGATGAAGTTGAGATTGACTTAGAAAAAACATCTAGTGCTGAAATCAGAATCAGAATTACTACCAGCAGGTCTTTACCTTGCTCGTCTGTTCGTATCAATATGGACAGCGATATCTTGACGGAAGTTATAAGTTATAAAGATGATATTATTTTCCGCATTGCAAGTTGTTTAAAAGAAAATAAAAAAATAACCAAAGACGATGTGGAGGATATTATTAATAATATTATAATACAAGAAATGTCGCCTGAATGGTAAAGGAGGGATTATGAATTGGAGATTTAAGTCAGGAAGTACGAGGACTACTACTCCTCAAGATGAAAGTACAACTGCCACTGTTCAACAAGGTGTCAGTCAGTCCTCTCCAGTTTCAAATTCAAAAGATGACTTAGGTATAGTTGGTGCGATAATAATTTTTTTGATTTTTGTATTTATTGTCGCAAATGCTTTATTTGATATTCCTTTGAAAAATCTTCGGAAAAAAAAGAGCGATGAGTTGGAGTGATAAGATGGGCAGTTGAGGAAAACCTCAACTCGCCCGTTTTTTTTATCAAAAAAATGACAATTCAAAAAAAATATAGTAGAATAAAAGAGACTTGGGATTACTGAGTCTTATTTTCGTTATGTAATAAACCAAAACAATATGAACAAGAAAATCAGAAATAAGTTTATTTTAGTAGTACTTTTCGCAGTATTAATGGGAGGAATCGCAACACCAAGAATACCGTATTTACCAGAAAAAGCACAGAGCTATTTAGATAAGTTCAAAATAAATTTAGGATTAGATTTACAAGGAGGACTACATCTCGAATACGAAATGGATTTATCACAAGTTCCTGATGACAAAAAGAAAGACGCAATCGATGCAGTACAAGCAGTCGTAGAAAGGCGAGTAAATGCTTACGGAGTCGGAGAACCAGTTGTTCAACACGCAAAAAGAGGTGAACAAAATTTTCTTATCGTAGAATTTCCTGGTGCAGAAGATGTTGAAGATGTAAAAAATGTAATTGATAAAACACCATTTTTACAGTTTAGAGAAGAAAAAAACGAAGAAGAATTAAAGACTGACGAGGAGATTTTTGTGTCTGTTAATGAGCAGGTCAGAACAGCGGCACAAGAGACATTAGATAAAATAAACAATGGAGAAAATTTTGATGATATTTATAATGAACAAAGTCAAGGATTTGGAATTACAGATGAAGATTTAACATTTACAGAAAAAGGCTTATTACCAGCTGAAATAGAAAATGTAGTTTTTGCTGATGAAATGGCAGACAATTCAGTCCATAGAGATTTAATTGAGACAGATCAAGGATTTTTTATTGTCAAAAAGTTAGAGACACAAGGTGAAGGCGATGAAAAAAAGGTGAAAATTAAACCTTTAAGCTTTGGTAAACAATCACCTGAAATGTATGATGAATTTAAATATAAAGCTACTGATTTAGATGGAAAACATTTAGAACGAGCCGATGTTAGTTTTTCTGGTGGGGGAGTTGGGATAGGATCTCCGAGTGTTAGTTTGCAATTTGATGATGAAGGAACAAAACTTTTTGCGGAGATTACTAAAAGAAACTTAAATAAAACAGTTGCTATTTTTCTTAAATATGGCGATGATCCAGAAGAATTAGTCAGTGCACCAGTTGTAAATGATGAAATTACAACAGGTCAGGCAGTGATTAGCGGAAACTTTACAATAGAAGAGGCAAAAGAATTAACAAAGAGGCTGAATGAAGGAGCGTTGCCAATTCCGATTAAATTAGTTTCGCAACAAAGTATCGGAGCATCTTTAGGGTTAGAATCTTTGGCGATGGGATTGAAAGCAGGAATGATTGGATTGATTTTTACCATGATTTACATGATTCTTTATTATCGTGTGTTTGGAATTGTGGCATCAGTAGCTTTGATAATCTATGCTTCAACTATTGTTTCGATTTTTAAAATTTCTGGAACAATGCCTCAGGGGATGGCAATTACATTAACTTTAGCGGGAATTGCGGGACTTATTCTTTCAATTGGTATGGCGGTTGATGCTAACGTTTTGATTTTTGAAAGAATTAAGGAAGAATTAAAAAAAGGTAAATCTTTAAAATCTGCAGTAAATGAAGGGTTTGAAAGAGCTTGGTCATCTATTCGTGATGGTAATTATTCTACAATTATTACATCTTTTATTTTAATGACGGTTGGAGCTGGTTTTGTAAAAGGTTTTGCATTGATTTTGATTATTGGTGTTTTGATTTCGATGTTTACAGCAATTGTTTTAGTACGAATTATTGCTCAGTTTATTTCTAGAGACTGGCTTGAAAATAATACTTGGTTAATTTTTGGATTTAGGAAAAGGGCTAAAGTTGAAAATACTGAAGAAAAGAAATTTTTGCAAATTCTCGACAAGAGAAAATTTACTTATATTTTTTCAGTAATATTAATTGGAATAAGTATTTTTTCACTTTCAAATTGGGGGTTGAAGTTAGGAATTGATTTTGTGGGTGGAACTTTGGCTGAGTTTAAAATTTCAGAAGGAATTGAGGCACCAGATACTGAAAAAATTTGCCAATCGTTAGGTGATGGTGAATGTAATGAAAGTTTTACTTCGCAAAAGAGTGATGATAACCATATTATTATTCGATATAAACAATCAAGTGAAGAATTTAATCAAAAAGTTTTGACAGCAGTAAAAGAGATTGACCCTAATGCTGAACAGCTACGAACTGACTTTATCGGTGCAACAATTTCTGATCAGTTAAAAAATGGAGCAGTTAAGGCTATTATACTATCTGTGGTGGCTATCTTACTTTTCATTGCTTGGTCTTTTCGAAAAGTTTCTTATCCTGTTTCTTCTTGGAATTATGGTTTGGGAGCGGTATTGGCGTTGGCTCATGATGTTATTATTGTGTTGGGAGCGTTTGCATTTTTGGGTTATTTTTATGATATTGAAGTCGGAGTTCCTTTTATCGCAGCATTGCTTACGATTTTAGGTTATTCAGTTAATGATACGATTGTGGTTTATGATCGTGTTCGAGAGAATGTTATTCGTACTCGAGAGACTGGTGATTTTGAGAAATTGTTGAATCGTTCACTAAATGAGTCTTTGGCGAGATCTTTAAATACTTCACTTACTGTTGTGGTTGTGTTGATTTCTGTTATTTTGTTTGGCGGTGAATCTTTGCAGAGTTTTGCGATTGCGATGTTAGTTGGTGTGGTAGCAGGAACTTATTCGTCTATGTTTGTAGCAACGGCTTTTATTGCTAGTGTTTTTAGATATAAGAAAAATAAGCAGTAAAAAGCTGTAAAGTTTCCTGTCATTCTGAACGCAATAAATTTATCGCAGATAAATTTATGAAGTGAAGAATCCCCCAAAGAGAATCACAAAACCAAAAATTTATGGAAAAAACCTATTACGTTTATATTGCAACAAATAAATGGAATACAGTTTTATACACGGGAGCAACGAGTAATTTAGAAAATAGAATTTATCAACATAAAAATAAAATAATAAAAGGTTTTACAAGTAAACATAATATTTATAAATTAGTTTATTATGAAACCTTTTCAAATCCTGATGATGCGATATTAGCTGAAAAGAAAATAAAAGGTTGGACGAGAAAAAAGAAAATTGATCTCATTGAAAAAGAAAATTCAAAATGGGAGGATTTGAGTGTAATTTAAAAGGTTCGTGTTTCTTTTTTGGGGGATTCTTCACTTCTTTATTTTTTTAACAAAAAAATAAATCCGTTCAGAATGACGGGTAAATTTGAATGATTTATAATAATTTAAAATTAATTAACAATTAAATTAAAAAATATGGGAATAAAAGATTTATTTAAAAAGAAAAAAGATCAAAATATTGATCCAGTACAGGCTCAAAAGAAGATGCAATCGATGATGGGCGGGCAACAGATGCCAGAAATTACTGATGAAATGATTGACCAAATGTTAGCAGGGGATATGCCAGGAATGCCGAAATTAGGAATGATGCAAAAGATGGCGATCAAAGGTTTGAAAAAAATGAGTTCAGAAAAACGTCAGGAAGTTTTTGCTCAGGCTTTTGGTAAGATGGGTGAGAAGGGTGGCGAGAGTAAAGAGGAAATGTTAAAGCAAGTTGAAGAAATGCGTGCGAATGGACAATTGAATTCTAAGCAATATAAGATTTCACTAAAGAGAATTGAACAGATGTTTAAAGGAAAAAATTAACTTAAGTAAAAAAAGAGCATCACAGGAGTCGATGCTCTTTTTCGTGACGCTCTACTTGTTCAGTAGATATAGCATAAGCCCTCCAAATATTAAACCGGGAAACCCAACCATGGGAATAGAAAATCCCCAAACTATCAAGAAAACAAACCCTATATTTAATAAATTCTTCCCCATTTTTTCCTCCTAATGATTTTGACTTTTCTCGAGATTGGAAAATTTTTTAAACAAAAAATCAATATTTAATTTTAAATTATTATTATTATGTCAAGCGTAATTTTTAAAAATCCAAAAATATTTGTCATAATTTTAAATTATAATGGCGGAAAAGATTTATTAAAAACCATTGAAAGTGTGGTTGAATCAGATTATTTAAACTTAGAAATAATTTTGGTGGATAATAATTCTTCTGATGATTCTTTAAATTTAGCTAAACAATGGGTTGCAACCCATTGTTCAAGTGAGAATAAATTTCCAAAAGTTCACTTTATTAAAAATAAAAAAAATTTAGGATTTGGAGCCGGGAATAATATTGGAATAAAATATGCTTTTGAGAATGGTGCGGATTTTGTTTTTCTTTTAAATAATGACGCTTTAGTTCAAGAAAATACAATTTCTAATTTAGTTGATTCTATTAAGAACGAAAAAAATATTGGATTAGTAAGTCCTATAATTTATTCAGATTTAGATTACAAAAAAGTTTGGTTTTCTGGTGGAAAAATAAATTGGTGGAAAATGCGAGCGGAACATGTTCAGTATTTGACTGAACAAGGGGTCATGACCCCTTGTTCAAATGATAATAACGTTATTCAATCAGATTTTATAACAGGTTGTGCAATGTTGATTAGTCGGGATATTTTTGAAAAAGTCGGATTATTTGATGAAAATATTTTTCTTTATTATGAAGATACTGATTTGTCTTTGCGAGTGAAAAAAGCTGATTTAAGAAATTTAGTTGTTGCAAGTTCAAAAGTTTTTCATGCAGAGAAAAGTGAGGAAAATCAATCCAAAAAAATTTATTGGTTGGTTCTGTCAGGAGTTTATTTTTTTAAAAAACACGCAAAAGACTTTTGGAAAATTTATTTGAGTATTTATTTATTTTTGCGAAAGTTTAAGAATTTTTTAGATGCGAAGTTTCGACCGAATGAGGTGAATTTGGCGGTTGAGAGGGCTTATGGAGACATTGATTGAATGTAATTTTAGGATAGTTGGGTTTGTGAATTTTGTGTTTTTCTGTGGGGGATTCTTCACTTCATAAATTTATCTGCGATAAATTTATTACGTTCAGAATGACAGGTTAATTTATCGGAATTTTTATGATCATAATAATATGGCAAATTCTAGATTTTCTTTTAGTTGAAAAGCCTGTGCGGCGAGCACTTTATTTTTTTTAAAAATTAAAATATTAGTTTTAAGTAACTTTTGTAGAGAACAATTGACATTTTCGGTTAAATAGATTAAAATTATTAAATAAATCAAGTGTATACTTTAACAAACCAGTCCTGTCTAATTTTAAATTAGATAAGGTTTGTAGCGAAAAAGTGTACATGTTTAATTATTAAGGATAAATTTATGACTACTGAAAAAGTGGTAAAAAAAGCTGAAACTTCAAAGAAAGAAGTTTCAAAAGAAGTAAAAGAAGTAAAAACAAATGTTTTTGCTGATTTTGACTTTGATTCATTAGAATTAACAATGCCTACATTATTGAGGGCAGGAGCGCATTTTGGGCATCAAAAATCGCGTCGTAATCCAAAAATGAGTCCGTTTATTTATACGACAAGAAATAATATTAATATTATTGATTTAGCTAAAACTGTTGAGTTGATGAAAGAGAGTTTAGATTTTCTAGCAAAGGTAAAGGAAAGTGGAAAACAAATTGTTTTTATTGGAACAAAAAAACAAGCTCAACCATTAGTGGTTGCAGTAGCTGAAATGACAAAAAACCCTTATGTTATTGAAAGGTGGTTAGGAGGAACTTTTACAAACTTTTCTAATCTTAGAAAGAGAGTTCGATATATGACTAGTTTGAAGGTTCAGATGGAGACTGGTGAACTTAAAAAATATACAAAATTTGAACAAGCAAAAAAGAAAGAAGAATTTGAAAAGCTTGATCGTCGAATGGGTGGTTTAACTGATATGCGAGATCTTCCGGGAGCAATTTTTGTAACAGATGTTGAAGCTGATAAATTAGCAATTAAAGAGGCTAAAAAAGTAGGGTACAGTTGTTGCAATTACTGATACGAATGTTAATCCAGATGAAGTTGATTATTTAATACCTGCTAATGATGATGCTGTTTCTTCATTGAAATTCATTCTTGCACATGTTTGCAAGATTTTAAAATAAGTATTTAAAATAAAATTAGTTATGAGTGTACTTGAACAAGTTAAAAAATTAAGAGAAAAAACCGGAGCTGGTATTATTGATGTTAAAAAGGCATTAGATGAGGCTGGTGGAGATGAATCAAAGGCTTTAGAAATTTTAAAGAAAAAAGGTCAGGATAAAGCAATGAAAAAATCTGATCGTGTTGCTGGAGAAGGTGTGATTGGAATGTATGTTCATTCAAATCAAAAAACTGGAGTAATGGTTAAAATTTTATGTGAAACTGATTTTGTAGCACGCAATGAAGATTTTATTGCATTTGCTCGTGATATTGCTATGCACATTACAGCTATGAACCCAAGTGTTTTGAGTTATAAAGATTTGGATGTTACTGAAGTTGAAAAAGAAACTGAAGGTGCTATTGCTAAGGTTAAGGATGAAAATATTGAACTTGAGAGATTAAAAAAACCTTTGAAAAATATTCCTCAGTTTATCAGTCGATCTCAAATTACTGATGAAATTATGGAAAAAATTACGGAAGATATTAAGGCTGAATTGAAAAAAGAAGGAAAACCAGAGGAGATTTGGGATAAAATTCTTCCAGGCAAACTAGAAAGATTTATTGAAGATAATACTTCTTATGATCGAGAAAACGCTCTTTTATCGCAAGGCTTCGCTAAAGATCCAGAAAAGACAGTCCAAGATGTTTTAACTGAGATTACTGCTAAAATTGGTGAAAAAATAGAGATCGGTGATTTTACACGTTTTGAAATATAAAGTGTGATATAATTAAAATAGAGTTTTAATAACTACAAACTTATTATGTTTATTAATTTGATCGTTCCTCCGATTATAATTGTAGTGGCTATAGCATTGCTAATTATGTTTTTGGCTCGTGTGATACCTAAATCGGAGAATGAGGCTAGAGAAAGACAATTAAAGAAACGTGATAAACCAAATTCTAAGAAAGAAGAAAGGTCTATGTTCAGTAAAAAGGTCATTGATGATGAAGAAAAAGCCGAACAGGGGGAGGGGTCGGAACTAGAAAATGTCTATAATAACTCAAAAAAAGAGGTTAATGAAAATGTAACTACTGATACCTCGCTTGTTTCTGGTAAGTTTACAGCTGGGTCAAGGTTTAAAAAGAAAGTAGGAAAAAATAAGAAAAAAGGTGGTTTTGGAAAATTTTTTAGTAAAATAAACTTTTTAAAGAAAAAGATAAATAAGGGAAGAGTTGTTTTGCCAGGAATTAATCGTGTTGATGGAATAAAAAGGATCAATTCATCTGTGAGTTTTACACAAAACAATGAGGAAAGTCTTTCAAGGATGGATAAGATTTTATTGGATAGTCGTAATCTTACAAAGGATCCAAATTCTTCTAATAAAGAAGAATCTGAGCTAGTAAGGCAAATAAGTGTTGATCCACGGAATTCAGAATCTTATAGACGTTTAGGTGATTTTTATGTTGAGAGCGATCGTTTAACTGACGCTAGAGAGTGTTATAAATATGTTTTACGGTTAGATCCAAGGCATAAACGAGCGCAATTAGCGATGAGAAGATTGGATAGGATTTTAGGTTAAAGATATTCTTTAAATTTTTTCTGTAAGTAGAGACAAGGCACTGCCTTGTCTCTACGAATCAGAAAATAATTTGATTTATTTTTATTTTTTGGTATAATTATTTGAGTAAGTTATTTTTTGTATCTAAGCCTTCCTAGCTCAATTGGTAGAGCAACTGTTTTGTAAACAGTAGGTTATCGGTTCAAGTCCGTTGGAAGGCTCATTTATTTTTTTAGAAAAGTAAATTATGGAATTTAAAAAAGTGGCTGAAAGAGCAATGGAGATTAGAGAGGGATATGCAGATGTTCAAAAAATTGAAAGTGGTAATAGGTGGACGGGAGCACAAATGGCACAGGGGTTTGTTGGAGATGTCGGGGATTTGATGAAGATAATTATGGCTAAGGATGGTTTAAGGAATGTTGAGGGTGATATTGATGATAAGTTAAAACATGAGTTAGCGGATTGTTTATGGAGCGTTTTGGTTTTAGCGAATGAATATGAAATTGATCTGGAGAAGGAATTTTTTAGTACAATGGATAGTTTAGAAAAGAGAATAGAAAAGGTTAAGTTGAAAAAGTAATATTAGGGCGAATGGCAGAGTGGTCAAATGCATCTGACTGTAAATCAGACGACTTCGGTCTACGGGGGTTCAAATCCCTCTTCGCCCACATTAATTGGTTTTGTTCTTGCCCACGTAGCTCAGCTGGTAGAGCATTTCCATGGTAAGGAAAAGGTCAGCAGTTCAAATCTGCTCGTGGGCTCATTTCTTTTATGGAGTTGAATTTTTGAAAATTAGTGTGTGAAAAATGCGGGTGTCGTATAGTGGCAGTATAGGAGTCTCCAAAACTTCTGGCGGGAGTTCGATTCTCTCCACCCGTGCAAGTTATTTTTTTAAACATATATTATGATGGACTATATTTGGATTATTTTAATAGTGGCACCCATATTTTATCAATTTTATGCAATAGAAAAATTGATTAAAAAAAGTAATGATGAGAATAAAAGAAGATTTGATGTAATAGATGAGACTTTAAATTCTATGGAAGGTGATTTGTGGAAAGAGATAAATGAAGTTAATGAAAAATTAGATAAAAAATAATTTTTTAAAGAAGAGTTTTTAAGCTCTTCTTTTTTGTTATAAAAAAGATATATGAAAGATAAAGAATCAGAATTAAAAATTGATAAAATTGATGCAGCGAAAAGACAATTGAAGTATGCGATAGAAAATTTTTTTAGAGATGGGGATGCTGTTGTTACTCATAATCTTGCGTCAGCGTCTCTCCAAATATTACATGACCTTGGAAAGAAGGAGGGGATTAGTTCAGTTTTTGATTTAGGATGGATTAAGAAAGCGAGACGAAAAGAAGTAATGGATTCTTTTAGGGAGGCTCAAAATTTTTTTAAGCATGCTGATAGATGTGGTGACGAAGAAAAAATATTAAAATTTAAACCAAAAATAACTGAATTTTTTATTTTAGAAGCAGGTATGCTTTATATTAAATTAACCCAAAAAAATTTGCTACATATTATTTTATTTGAATGTTAAAGGGCAAGAAAACATATCCTGATATTTTCACAGGTGGTTTTGAAGAATATAATTGTCTTTATAAAAAATTCTTTGGAAATACGCATTATTCTCAGAAAAAAAATTTTTTAGAAGTTTTGCCCGATTTTGAAGTGGCATATATTCTTTATGTAAGGGATTAATTTTTAAAGTCTTTCGTTCCTCAGATTCTCGCCTTCGCGGGAATGAGACATGAATTGGAAGATTTTTTTTTAGGATACTGTTTTACAGCTGGTTCCGAATGTTTTTAGCGAAGTTTTTAATTTATATTTAAAGTTTGTTGTAAAATTTTTTATTGAAACGTGTGAGGGGTTAAAAACCCGTTCTGCAGTTGCTTGTCTGTTTTAAGCATTAGAAAACTATTAAGATTACTATGCGATTTTGGGTTGGAAAATTTTCTAACCTCTACATTGCAATAACGTGATGTGTTTTATCTTTTCAACTTCAACCCAGAATCAGCCTGTAAAATTTTATAATTATCCAAACATTCAGCACGTTCAGTCTCAGACATCTTTTCCCAACGGTTGGCCGCAGCCAAAGCAATCATCGTAGCATTGTCCAAACAATACGTAAACGGCGGAACAGTAAAATCAACACCAGACAATTCATCATTCACAGCCGTTTCCAAGTCAGATCGCAACTTTTTATTAGCACTAACACCACCAGCCAACACAACCGATTTAACACCAAATTCTCGAGTAGCTTTTATAGTTTTTTTAATTAAAACTTCAGTAGCAGCCAATTGAAATTCATTCGCAATTTTATCGATAAAATTTTCAGGAAGTGAATCTTCTTTAGAAAGATTGTTTTTTTCTCGAAAAGTTCTGATAGCATAAAGAGATGCAGTTTTCAATCCAGAAAAAGAAAAATCATAATCCTTTGTATTAATCATTGGGCGGGGAAGTTTTATTTCGTCAAATTCAGAATTTTTATTTTCTTCAAATTCTTCAGCTTTTTTATCGATGATTGGTCCGCCAGGGTAACTTAATCCTAACATCCGTGCAACTTTATCATAAGCTTCACCAACAGCATCGTCTTGTGTTTCGCCAACAATTTCATATTGCAAATGATCCCTCATTAAAATTAATTGAGTATGCCCACCTGAAACCACCAGAGCCAAAACAGGGAATTGAACATCTTTATTTTCTGCCCAGTTAGCGTAAATGTGACCTTCAGTGTGACTGAATACCCAAAAGTGGTTTTTGCCAAGCGTGAGCGAGCGATTTTGCGGTTGTAACGCCGACGAGGAGAGCAGGAATTAAACCTGGTCCTTGTGTGACGGCAATTAGATCAATGTCGTCTTTGGCCATTTTTGCTTCTTCGAGTGCTTCTTTCAAAACTGGAATTATGTTTTTTGTGTGTTCTCGTGCGGCTAGGTTTGGTACAACGCCACCCCATTCAGCATGAAGTTCAATTTGGGATGATACGACGTTGGCTAGTATTTCTGTTTTATTGTTTTCTGATTTTATGATGGCGATTGCTGTTTCGTCGCAAGATGTTTCGATTGATAGAATATTCATGATTTTTGATAATTAAAATTTAATAATTTTTAAATAGAATAGCTTGTTATTCTGAACGAAATAATTTTTATTTTATAAAAATTATGCAGTGAAGAATCTCAGTAAGTTTTTCTGGCGCTTTGGTAACTTTGAGTTTTTGTGATTCTCTGCGGGGATTCTTCACTTCATGAATTTATCTACGATAAATTCATTACGTTCAGAATGACAATAAAATTTACTGAATAATAGAAAGCTTTTTAAATTATGTATCAGAAATAGCCTGTGGCGAGCATTTTTTGATTTTTCAGTTGTTTAAATGATTAAAAGCGTGTTAGATTTAGAATAGCTAAATAATCGAGTATTTTATGGATTTATTGAATCATAAAAATTTAAAAGTTGACCAATATTCTGATCAGACTGATGAGGAAATTATAACACTGGTTCAGTCTGGAAAGCAAGAGTTTTTTGATGTGATCATTGAGCGTTATCGGGAGAAGCTGCCTTTTTATATTATGCGTTTTGTGAAAAATGAGGATGAGGTGAAAGATGTTTTACAAAATGTTTTTGTGAAGTCTTTGAATGCGATTGATTCGTTTGATTGTGAGCGGAAGTTTTCGTCGTGGATTTATCGGATTGCTCATAATGAGGCGGTGAACTGGGCGACACGGAAAAATAAGCGGACTGTTTCGATTGATGATTTGGGCGTGCAGGATAGTAATTTTTTGGTGAGTGATGATTTTGATGTTTCAATGGAGAAATGGTTTCATTTGGAGTTGAAGGATGCGATGAGGGAGGCGATTGGGAAATTGCCTGAAAATTATGCGGAGGTGATTCGGATGCGGTATATTGAGGATATGTCGTATAAGGAGATTGCGGAGGTTTTGGATAAGTCGGTGAATAGTGTGGGGACTTTGGTTCGGCGGGCGAAAAAGAGGTTGTTGGGAATTGTGATTGATTCGGAGGGGCTGTAAAGGTTGACAAAAAAAGTAATAAGAGTTATATTGGTGAGCGGTAGAGTGTAGTATTTTGATTTCATCTTAATATTCGAAGAGGTAGAAAATGTCTAGTGAGCAAACTAATCATATTCAAGTTAATGATACAGAAATTATTTTTTGGCCTGATTTTGTAGAAAAACAAAGAAGGAATGTTATTGAGTTTCCTTATAGGGCTGAGATGATAGCTTATTTCTTTGGAAAAGAAGTTCAGGGAGTAACAGCACAAGGAAAAACATTTGAAGCTTTACTTGAACTTTATCGCCTGAATGGATGGTTAAATTCAGGCGTAACAAAGGAAGTTGTTATTGAAGGTCCCGACGTTTATATAACCATAAAACCTAATACTCATAGTTATTAGCAACACTGTTTGCATCTGCGTGTACTTTCTATAAAGTGCACGCAATTTTTTTATTATGTATTTAAGATGAATGTAAAAATGTTAACTCCTTTATTTCCAAACACACAATCGATCCAAATCAGCTAAATCTTTTTTAAATATAATTTTAGCATTTGGAAAATAATTTTTTATTTTTTCGGTTAAATAATTTGGTTGTTCAGGATTGATTTCAAAATAAATAGTAAACTTTTTATTTTTATTAAAAATTTCTTTTATCTCTTGAGTGAGTCTGTCATAATGATTTAAACCTTCATCGTCTGACCAAAGTGCAATTTCCGGTTCAAATTTTAAAGCTTTCGATTCATCTTTTTTAAATAAATCATTTTTAAAATCTTCATTAACATAAGGAAGATTAGCAATTAAAATAATTTCACCAGCAAAGTCTTTAATTTCTTTTCGCAACTTTTTATGTTTCAATAAATCAGATTTGTAAAAGTTTATTTTATTTTTAACTTTATGATGAATAGAATTTATTTTTGCAACTTTCAAAGCTTTGTCTGAAATGTCAGTGGCAATAAATTCAAAATTATTATTTTTGTATTTTTCTAATTCTTTTGCTAAAGTTATTGGAATAATTCCACTTCCTGTTCCGATGTCTAAAATCAAGTAATCTTTATTTTCGCTATTTTCAATTTGTTCTAAAACATTTTCGATAATTAATTCAGTTTCAGGGCGGGGAACTAACGTGTTTTTATTTACAAAAAAAGCTCTTCCGTAAAATTCTTTTTCTTTTGTTAAATAGGCGATGGGAATATTTTTTTCACGTTTTTTTAAACTCCTTTCAATTTTAAAAGTTTGCCAGAAACTTAGTAAGTGTTCAGGATGAGCGAGAATAAAGACTCTATCTTTTTCTAATTCGTGGGCGATTAAAATTTCAATTTCAGTTAGCTCGACTTTTTTGTGCCATTTTTTAAGTAGTTCTTGAATTGTTGTTTTTTTGAACATAATTTTTTTATTTGCGAATTATAAGGTATGTCATTCCGGAAGACATAATTTGTTCACGAACGGAGTGAGTGATTACAAATTAGTCTATCCGGAATCTACACTTTAAGATTTGAGAAAACCTAGAGTATAGATTCCGGATAAATTATTTTCTATTTCATCGCTACGCTCTGAAAGAAAATATATTTTCCAGAATGACATGTTTGGGAGTTTGAAAATTGAATAACTTGACAAAAATGCATTTTTTGATATAATGGTGAGTTATGTTTTAATCTAGTGATTTAAGAATAAAACAAGAATTAAAATTTATATCCGTTTAATTGAATTTTTTATGAACAAAATAAGTTTAACTTTAATAACTGTAATAGTCGGAGTTTCGTTGGTTTTCACATTTTTACAAATGGAAAAGCCAGCTTTTGGAATGGAGAATAAATTTATTGTTGTGCCTCAAAATTCAATTGTTGCGAATGATATGAACAATATTATTAATAATATAGTAAATATAGCTAGCGAGCAACAAAATAACGAATTACTTCAAAAAAATCGAGCGATGGTTGAAATTGAAAGATTGGATGAGACTAGCATGTTTCAAGTTACTGTATTAGCTCAAAGTGAAAAAGACGTTAAAGAATTGAGTGAACAAGTTACATATAATGTTTTAAAAGATATTTCTAAATACTACGATGTCAAAACAGATGTTAATATTAATCTTGTAAATGATAGTGAAATTAAAAAGAATATTTTAAATGGAATTTTGCCAATTGTATTTTGGGCTTTGGTTGGGATTTTGGTGAGTATTTTGGTAGTGATGATTGTTGAATTATTTACGCCAAAAAGGAGAGAAGAAAAAGTTGTTGATTTGAAAAATATGATTAATAGTAAAATTGAATCAAATAACGTTGATTCTGTAGTAATTTCAAATAATGACAAAATAGAGAATAATATAAAAGAATCTGCACCAGTTTATAATTTACAGGATTCTAGGGATCTGAATGTTAATGAAAATTACGAATTTAATTCTTTTCAAAATATTAATAAGAAAGTTTCCAATGTCAATGAGAATGCAGAGCAGTTAGGAGAAGTTGTAACAGGAAGTAGTGGCGAGTCTACTGAAGAAGAGGTTAATGAAGAGACTGTTGAAGAGATTGTGAAAGAAGTGGAAGCTGAAAATGATTCTGGGGTGGAAGTGTCTGATGAGCCTATTATTGAAAAGAAAATTGTTACAAGTAGTAATTCAGTAGCTAGCCGTTCGGGAGCTCCGAGTAATTTACCAGTTGCAGATTTTGATTTTAGTAATTTCGCATCAAGCGAAAAAGCTATTCCAAAAGAAAAGGATAAAGCTGAGAGCGATGAGCCAACCGAAGAAGAATTGAAAGCTAGACTCAATAAACTTCTAAAAGGAGAAATGTAGAACCTGAAATAAAAACTCGCTTAAAGCGAGTTTTTATTTTGTTGACTTTCAGGTGTCGTAAGTGTAGAATTTTAAGATATGTTATTAATATAATTTTATGAAAAAAATTAGTAAAAAAGTAGGGGATTTTATTAAAAAATATCCGATGGGATTTTTCTTTGTTTCATTGGTAATTCTTTTAATTATTATAATTATTGGAAATAAAATTCGTGAAGTAAAAGATATTGAAGAAGTAAAAACTGAATCAATAAAAAAAGTTTCTACAATTCAAATTAAAGATAAACAGTATGTAAATCTTTCAGGACAAGTTGAAAAAGGCGGTGTAGTTACAATTTTTTCACAAATTTCTGGTGTAATTAATAAAGTTTATGTGGAGGAAGGTTCAGAAATTAATCAGGGAAAAAGTATTGTATATATTGCAGATAATTATAGTGGAGGCAATAGTGCTTCTGTGGCTTATCAAATTGCAGAACGTCAGGTTCAAAATCAGGATGAAACCATAGAAAGGCAATTAAAGGTATTTAATGATCAGCGGAAAGTTGCAAGAGCAATTGAAGGTAAAGCAGGTAAAATTGCTCGACGACAAGCTACAATTCAGAAACGTAATACAGAAATGCAGTATGATTTGACAATTTTACAAGAGAAGCAAGCGGCAATTAATGTTTCATATCACACACCTACATCTCCGTTTACTGGAAATGTAGAGCGTGTTTTTGTTAAAAAAGGAGAGACTGTAAATGCAGGAAGTAAAATTGCGGTTATTAATTCAAATGATAAAGAATTAAGTATCGCAGTAAATATCAGTTCTTCATTAGCGAGTGTTATTGATGTGGAAAATGCGAGTATTTTAAGTATTGGTGATGAACAGATTGAAATTTTTCCGACATATCTTTCGGAAAGCGAAATAGATAATCAGTCTTATGTTGTTATTTATGAACTAGAAGATAAATATATTGACAAGGTGGCGAATAATGAATTTATTGATATTTCAATTCCAGTTAATGCTCAGGTGTCAGAAAATGAAATTATTATTCCTTTGGATGCGGTGCGTTTGATGAATGATAAGTCTGTAGTGTTTATTTTAGAAGATGGTGTTGCGAAGTCTCGGGAGGTAACTACTGGTGATGTGATGGGTAATTTTATTGTTGTGTATGGTGGAATTGGTGAAGATGATTTGATTATTCTAGATAGAAATGTTTTTGATGGGGATAGAGTTGAGTTGGGAAAGTAGAGTTTTTAATTTAAAAAGTTTTTTGAAATTTTGATTTATAAAAAAAGACCCTACACCAAGATGTTACTATGGCATAGGGTTGTTGCAGATTAATTGAAATTTTAAGGAAAGAATTTATTCTTCAGTTAAGATCGCTTCTCCATAAAGGAACAATGTTAATATAAAGGAGACATCGTTGTATTCAGTAGTAAAAACGGCAACGTTTTTGCATGAACTTTCAAAACCCTTGAAGCAAATTCTTTCCACCTGGAGTGTTACTGTCGATTTCATATTTTTAAAGTATACTTGATTATCTATGATTGCCAAGCATTTAAAAATTTTTGGAGAAGATAATCGATAGAATTGCCCGATTTTTAGCTTGGGTGAATTTACATGAGTAATATGACTTCTTTTATCTTCAGGTGTCAAAGCATTCCAATTTGAATTTGTTATGCTTCGAAATCTAGCTTCATTTCCAGTCATTTGCATTGTTTTCATGGATTATTCCTCTAGTATTTTGAATTGAGTTGTGATGAACTAATTTAAATTTATCTGTAACTCCAAATTATAGCAGAAAAATAAAAATAAGTCAAGAGGCTTCAAAATTTCAAATAACAAAATTAAACAAAGTAAAAATGAGTAAATTAATTTTTAAAATTAGCACAGTGAAAGCCCGTGTATGGCGTTTGAACACTTTTATTCTTAAATTTTTAAATAAAACATTACGAATTAAATATTATCTTAAATTATGAACAAAGAAAATAAACCAAAAAATGAAATGTCAGTTTATTTATCACACTTGAAATACAAAGCCAGTGATTTTTCAGACATTTTGAAAAGCTATGTAACTAATATGAGATTGGTTGCATTAGTTTTGCTATTTGTAATTTTAGGAGGTTTAGTTTCTTTCTTTTCTGTAGCACGTACTTTAAATCCAGAAATCAATATTGCTATGGTAGCGGTGTCAACTGTTTTACCTGGAGCAACACCAACGGACATGGAATCTTTGATTACGAAAAAATTGGAGAATGAAATTAAAAAAGTTGATGATATTGATGTTATTTCTTCTACGTCACGAGAGAGTGTTTCGGTAATTATGATTCAATTTAAAGATGGTGTAGATAGAGATGATGCTCAAACTGATGTTCAAAATGCAGTTGGAGCGGTTTCTGATTTACCTGATGATGCACAAAGTCCTCGAGTAAAAGCACTAAATTTTGAGGATGTTCCAGTTTCAAGATATGCGGTTATTGCTAATGACACAGATCAAGCTTCTTTAAATAGTTTCATTGAATCTTTTAAAACCGATTTGGAAAATGAAAATTTAATTGATCGAGTTGAGATTTCTGGAAATGAAACACAGGAAGTTCAAGTTTTAATTTCACAAGAAAAATTACAGGAGTTAAATGTTAATTTACAATCTTTATTACCTTTAATTACTTCAGCAACATCTTCTTATCCAGCAGGAACAGTTTACTCGGATAAATCAGAAATTGGTTTGACTATTGATCGGGACAGTATGACGTTAGATGACCTGCGTAGTACAGTTATTTCAGTGGACGGTGTTTTATATAGACTTGGTGATATTGCAGAAGTTTCTGAAAGAAGTGCACCAGGATATGTTCCAGCTTTTATAACAAAACCTGATGGAACTGAATATAGAGCTATAACCATAGATACTTATCGAATTTTAGGTTCAAAAATTTCTGAAGCGACAGAACAAACAGAAGCTACTATTGAAAAATATGAAAAGATCGCAAATGGTTCAATTTCTTTTATTAAAGTTTCTGATATAAATAACGATATTAATAAAAGTTTTAGCGATCTTTACAGTAATTTATTTATGACGGTTTGTTTAGTTTTTATCGTTTTATTTTTATTTGTGGGAGTTCGTCAGGCATTTTTAGCTGCAATTTCTGTGCCGTTAGTTTTCATGACAGCTTTTATTGTGATGTATACAATAGGAATGTCACTAAACTTTTTATCAATTTTTGCTTTGCTTATTTCATTGGGTTTATTAGTCGATGTGACAATTGTTGTAATTAGTGCAATTACAACTTATTATCGTTCGGGCAAATTTTCTCCAAAAGAAACAGGCTTGCTTGTTTGGAAAGATTTTTTCACTACACTTTTAGTTACAACTTTAACGACTGTTTGGGCATTTTTACCACTTCTTTTAGCTGGCGGAATGATGGGAGCTTTTTTAAAGCCGTTGCCGATTGTTGTGAGCTCTGTTTTATTAGGATCTGTTTTTATTGGATTTTTTATAATCTTACCATTGATGGTTTGGTTACTGGATTTTTCTATGCCAAAGCGGGTTTTAAATTTAATAAAACTTATTGGATTTATTTTTGTGTTATTTATTTCGTTTTCTTTTATCCAAAAAATATTAAATGATATACAACTTGAGTTTTCTAAATGGTGGTGGATTTTAATTATTTTAATTATTTTAATTTTAACAATTATTTTATTAATTTTATTTATTTCTCTCGGCAGGGTGATAAAAAATATTTTTAATTATTTTAAAAATTTAATTGCAAATAAATTTTCTATTTCAAAAAATAAAGATGAGAGTCATGATGGAATAATAGATATTTCTTTTATTGAACGTTTATACAAAAAAGCATTAAATAAAATTCTTTTAAAACGAAAACATCGTCGTTCTATTGTTTGGCTTGTAATTTTATTTTTTATTTTTTCAATTTCACTTATTGGATTTGGTTTTGTTAAAAATGAGTTCTTTCCAAAAGAAGATGCGAATATGGTATATGTGAGCATGGAACTTCCATTGGATACTCGAGCATCTGTGGCAGAAGATATCTCTCTAAATTTTGTTTCTCAAATTAATGATATTTCAGGTTTATCAAATATTCAAACTCAAATTGGTGCTAAAATTGATGGGGATGGAAATTTAAATTTAGGCTTAGATGCAAGTAATGTTTTACTTACAGTTAATTTAGTTGATGTTGACGATCGAGAAATTACTTCTTCTGAAGTTGCAAAATCACTTCGTGAAAATAATGCAGTTAAAAATTTTATTAATGGAAAAATAGTTGTAGTTGAATCTGCAGGCGGACCACCAGCAGGAGCTGATGTGACTATAAAATTAACAGGTGATGATTTAGAACAGCTCAATGTCTATGTTGAACAAGTGAAGAGTCATTTGAAGGAAAAAGACGGCGTAATCAATGTAAGAAAATCAGTAGAATCTGGAAGCGTTAAAATTGTTTTTATTCCAAATAAAAGTGCAATGATGGAATACGGTGTTTCATTACAAGAAATCGGATTTTATTTGCGTACTTTTGGAAGTGGAATGGTGGTTAGTGGTGATATTGATTTTGACGATTTGTCGGACAGTCGAGATATTGTTTTACGATTGTCTGATGATGTGCAGTCAGTTGATGCTTTAGAGCGTACAGTTATTCAGACAAACAGAGGCGAGCAAATTCCTTTGACAACTTTGGGTAAATTTAAACTCAAAGAAAGTCCAGCTCAGATTAAGAGGGAAGATTTGAAACGAGTTCTTTCTGTTACAGCAGCAGTTGAGGAGGGATATAATGCAACTCAGATCAATGAAGAAGTGAGTGAATTTATGGAAATAGGAATGCAATTAGCAGACGGTTACAGTTGGCAGTCAGGTGGTGCTAATGAGGAAAATAATAAATCTGTTCAGTCAATTTTGAAGGCAATGTTGTTGGCGTTTGTTTTAATCTTCTTAACTTTGATTATTCAACTTAATTCTTACCGAAAATCTTTTATTGTACTGTTGGTTATTCCGTTAGCGATTTCTGGTGTATTTGTTTTGTTTGCGATCTTTGGATTGCCATTGTCTTTTCCAGCGTTGATCGGTGTGTTGGCACTTTTTGGAATTGTTATTAATAATTCTATTATGATCATTGATCAGATCAATAAAAATCATAAGGAAGATATGAGTTTTCATCAGGCTGTGGTGGATGGTTCTTCGTCTCGTCTTGAACCGATTTTGTTGAGTTCATTGACGACTATTGTTGGGCTTTTGCCGATTACGATTACTCAGCCTGTTTGGCAGGGTCTGGGTGGAGCGATTATTTCTGGCTTGTCTTTTTCTGGAATTATTATGTTATTTTTTATTCCTGCGGTTTATTATATGATATTTGAAAACGACAAAGATTTTTAAGGGTGTTATAATGTATTTATTAATAATTTAAAATATAAAAATATGGAAGAAAATACTTCAAGTAAAGTTGAAACTTTTGTAAGTTCGGCGGTTAGTAGAATTTTAAATTTAGTAATGATTTTGGTTACTATAGCTTTAGCGGGAATTGTGGTTTTCTTTTGGAATAAAAATCAGCTTTTAGAACAAAAGACTAAAACTTTACAAGAACAGAATGATAATTTTACTGAAATGAATGATCAGGTTAAGAGTGGGGATATCGAGGTTAAGGAGGAAATGGGTGCTAATAAAGAAGTGGGAAAAAATATTTCTGAGTGGAGGACTTATAAAAGTGATAAATATAAATTTGAAATAAAATATCCCAATAACTGGGGAGTTGAAACTTTTAAGACTTATTCTCAGTTTCCTGGTTTAGAGCCTATCGATTGCAATCAAACTCCTGAAAAGTGTAAATTTGAAATGATAAGATTCTCTAATAATAAAATAGGAAAAGAAAATCATTTTTTTAGTGTTCGAGAGAATTATGATGCAAAAAAAGATCATGATAGTGTCATAAAAAATAGTATTTTAATGGAAGATATGATGGATGGTTGTTTAATTACATATTCAATTAGCTCTAAAAATAAAGGATTTTTAATACATACTTTTTTCTCGGGTGAGTTTATTAAGAGTGAAGTAGAAAAAGAACAATTTAAAGAAAAGTGTAAAACTAATAAATTAGTAGGAGATATTGATGTAGTAGTAGGAACGCTTAAAGTTTATTAAAATTAAAAACTTTTTAAAATTTAAAAACCTTTTTCGTTAAGAATTGGGTTTTTAATTTTAAAATAAATCTTTAATTGAAAAAGCCCGTGCGGCGAGCCTGCCTGTTCGGCAGACAGGCACAAAAATAATTTTACTCAACTTTATAAATCAAAATAGAAGTCCCAACTTGATGAATTGGTTTATAATTAAGTAACCAATGATACGAACTATCTTCAGATTTATTTTTGTCATAAAGAGACCCTTGCAAATGATTCACGGAAATAGCATAATAACCTTTTTCAATCGGACGTTTAGAGTCCCACCATTCAATAAATCTATCCTTGCCTAGTCTATTTTGAGGTCGATCACCGCCAAAATAATGAACGCGGATTTTATCGATTTCAGGATGCTTATCTAAATATTCTTCAAGTCGTTTTAAATCTTGTCCCCAGTCAGCATTAGAATCAGTTATAATTTTGTAACCATTTTTTGGTCCGCCAACAGTTTGATTAAAATAAGAAATATAATAAGGAAATTGCATTACAGTTTCAGAGATCATTAATGCAATTATTGCAATAAAAATATATCGAACAGCAATAATTCTTTTTTCATTAATTAATTTACTATAAATATCTACACAAACTTTAGCAGTGATCAAATAAATCAAAGGCATGATAGGGAATAAATGTCTAAATCCAATATTTAAATTTCCTGTGATTGAAATATAAAAATAAAATATAACAAATAATAATAGAGAAATTTCAGTAAAATTATGAAGGACGTATTTTCTCCCACTACTTGCACTTAGACCTATCTTTTGCGAGAATAATTTTAAAATATTTTGATAAGTTAAAATTATAAAAGCGCTTATAGCAAAAACATAAAAGAATAGATGAAATAATGTTTGTTTAGTTAAGAAAGCTACAGGGAAATAATTAGGAAATGCTTTATCAGAAACTTCTCCCATGAAATAAGCTCCATTACCACCAGCCACTCTGTTTTTTACATACATTACACCGTAAACATAAGTTCCTAGTGATCGAGTAATTGAATTTTCATTTGACCATAGAACAAAATCTAAAGCTTTTTCATCAATAATACTAGTGTCAGGATTTATTTTTGCAGGAGCTAATGTAGAAAGGACTGTAGTTGGCATATTAAAAGTAAACGGAATGTAAGTAAGCCAGATTGTGAAGAATATTACAATTCCAATTAATAGACTTTTCGCTAAATATCCAGATATAAAGCTAATTTTATTATTTTTTACATCAATTAATTTAAAGATTACAAAAGTAATTAGTAGTAATACAAAAAATATAACAAGTAATATTGCAGAAAATTTTGTGATTTGAGCAATGCCTAGAGTTAATCCAGTCAAGATAGCATTTTTCCAACTTGGATTGCGAACAAAATTTAAAAAGAAATAAAAGGCTAGGGTAGTTGCAGCAGCAATTCCGATGTCCGTGGTAACTAAATGACTATGTCCGATTATATTTGGATCGAAAACATAAAGAAGAAGTGCAAAAATTCCAGTGGCTATTCCACCAATTTTTTTACCCCACCAAAAAAGTAGAAGGGCAAGTCCAACTGAAATTAAAATAATTGGTAGACGAGCAAATAATGCTATTTGGTCAACGTTATTACCAGCTTCATGTAGGAGATGATGACCAGCTTGCCATTGCTTATATTCTCCCCATTGATTAACTTCATTCCATAATTCTTGAGTTGTTTCAAAGTTCAAATGCAAAAATAGTAATGGAATTCCAGAGAGAACTTTAACTAAGGGAGGGTGTTCTGGATTTAATCGGTAGTCAAATTCTGAGACGTAGCTGTAGCCAGCAAGGATGTGCGCTACTTCGTCAAAAGTTAGAGAATCATCATTGGCTAATTTTACAGATACAATCAATAAAAAAGATATTGCTAGAGTAACGATTATTTTATAATGTTTTGTAAACATATTTTATTTTTTATTTTAATTTTATAAATTAATTATAGCATTTTTTTATTGAGATAAAAAATTTATTTTTTATAATTATTTTATTTAGTATTAAGCATCACGCAAATATAATTCGTTTCTCGATTAGCTATTACTAATTTGTGTTCGTATTCTTTGCACTGGTATAGTTCTCTGTAAAATTTTTGATTGTCTGTCCCATATACTTTTATTAAGTCATGAATTCCAGTAGCTCTACGGTTACTGGAAATAATATAATAATCATAATCATCTTCTCCTGAGCATTTTCCAACAAAGAAGTCGCAGATTCTAGTTCTGTCTGTCCAAATATTTAAATTTTTAGCATTGGGTAAATTGTTTAAATATTCAGCAATTTCATATGTTCCTTCACCAATATCTTTAGGATTAATAATGTGTTTTTTAGGCAATAATGAGCTGTTGTAACTGAAATAAAATGGTGTAATATTCCATAAAATAAATGAGTTTATAATAACAACAAAAGTTAAAAATAAGTATAAACTTTTTTTATTAAACTTTTTGATTATTTGAGCAAAGCCTAAAGCACTTAATAAAATCGCCAATGGATAGGTTATTGCTTGGTAGCGAGGCATCGGAACAACGCCACTGAAAGCAGATGAAAGGAAATAAATAAGAATAAAAAATGATAGCTGCCAGATTACATATTTACTAAGGGTTATTTTTTTATTTTTCCAAAAATCTTTTAAGTTTGAAAATTGAGTAATTAATAAGCCAGTCAGAACTATTGGAGTTATTCCAAAAATCAAAGCATAAAAACCAGATAAATAAACAGAAATTTTACTATTGCTTTCACCAAAAGTTTTTGGGTTAGCAACAGCTAATTCAAAGTCAAAAGGTTTCATTCCGAGGTAAGTGTCAACTAAAATAAAAACTATTGAAATAATGAAGATTATTGGAACTGAAATTATAAGTAGAGAGCGTAACTTTTTTAATTTATCAATCAGTATGAATATAATTTTATTTTTCAAAAAGAAAATTTCTAATAGAGATATAAATAGGAGGATAAGAATAGGAATTTGTTGTATGAAAAAGTTTTCACCAAACATATTTTCTGTATTTCGAATGTTGAAATTAAAAATTAATAACTCAAAAAATAAAATCGCAAAAGAGAATGATAATATTTTTTTAAGGAATAGTTTTGATATTTCTTCTTTTACTTTAAATAAAATAGTTTGTGTGTAAAATAAAATGAGTGCGACAAAAGATATCCATATAGCTTCAAATGGTTGACTCCATAAAGTCGCAAGTAACATTCTGTCTAATTTAACCCACATGCCAGAATATAATATGTATAAAGTGAGTAAAGATATGATAAAAATTATTACAAGATCTAATAATTTGTTTTTAAAAAAGTTTGTGTAATTTTCTTTTTTAACTTTTAATATTATAGCTTGAAAAAAAGGTTCTATTAAGAAGAAAGGCAATAGTAAATTAGTAACATATTTTGTGAGAAGCCCTAATCCAAGTAAAAAACCAGTTAAATAAAGAAAATTTTTGTTATTATTTTTTTGATAAATAAAGTAAGAAAAAATTGTTAGCGGAATAAAGATCCAAGTTAAAGCATCAGGATTTATTAATTTGCTGATACCAATTAAAAGAGGTGAGAAACCAATTAGAGTGGTAGATATTAATCCAACCGTTGGATCAAATAGTTTTGAAATTAATAAATAAATTAAAATTAAGCTGAGAGAAGTAAATATTATTACAGGTAATCGTACTAAAAAAAGCATTTTAGTAAAATCTTTCTTACCTTCTGCATCAAAATTCTTTACAGGTTTAAAATCACTAGGAGTTGTCCATAATAAGCTTATTCCAGAAATTAAATTTAATGTAACTCCAGGTTTATCACTAACTCGGGTACTTGACCAATCTCTTTCGCCTACATTTTTCCAAAAATTTTGAATTCTTTTTTCTCCACCGTATGTCCATAATCTTTCGTCTGTGTATAGGGCAGTGTTAGATTTGTAAAGAGCAAAAAATAAATGAATCGTAACTATTAGGAAAAGAAAAATAATCTGAATTTTTTTTGTTGATTTTTGCGTTTCAGGTTTATATTCTAATTCAGTATTTTTAATTGTAGCTTGCGTTTCGTTAATTTTTTTTATTGTAAAAAAGCTAAACAGAATAAGCCATCCTCCGATTATTAAGTCAAATATATAATGTAAATCGTCAAATCGAATGATTCCTAAAATGTAAAAGGTAGAAAGAGATGGAAAAGTTACAATTAAAAATTGTTTTGTGTCCAGATATTTTAACAGTCTTAAAATTATAATTATAAAAATTGCAACAAAAAACAATAAATAAAAGAATTTTATTCCTAAAAACTCAAGAAATTCTAGATAACCATATTTTCTGAGTAGGGTTGAACAGGTGATAATAAGTAGAATTATCGTTAGGTCGATGTTTTTATATTTCAAAATTAAATTTTTCATATTTATTGATAATTTTTAAGGGATTTATGGTTTATTTTAACGTATTTTTTAGCTAAAGTAAAACTTCTGTTATTTTGGTTTTGTGGTAGAATTAGGTGGAGATGTTTAAATTCATTTAAGCATATTTTTTATGAATGAAATTAATTTTGAAGAATTCTATTTTGAAGATATTGCTTTAAGCTTGCATAGAGTTATTCAAATAGAAAATAGGGAAATCATAACAAAAGGATTTATTAATTCAAGTATCAGGAAGAGTTTATCTATCTATGTTAGATCAAATGATCACAATCCTTCTCATTTTCATATAGAATCAGTTCAAAGATCTTATAATCAAAAATTTTCTGTTGATGAAATAAAAAATGTATCTAAAAACAAAGACCATAGGTTTGATGTGTATATTCAAAAATTTTTTATAAAAAATTCTAATTTTTTGACTAAAATAGAAAGCAAATTTTATGAATTAAATCCTAATTTAATATGAAAAACAAAACAATATATTTAGCAGTTGCAATATTCATTATCGGAATATTTTTACGAACCTATCATTTTACAGATTGGTTACATTTTGAACTCGATCAAGCACGAGACGTTTTTATAATTTCAGACGCAATTGATGGAATAAGGGATTTACCATTGCTCGGTCCGCAAGCACGTGGGCGAGAATTACAACTTGGTCCAATTTTTTATTATTTCCAATTTTTTTCTGCGAAGATTTTTGGAGTATCACCAGTCTCCGTAGCTTTTCCAGATTTACTATTTTCTATTTTGACAATTCCGTTATCTTATTTTTTCGCTCGGCAATTTTTTTCAAAAAGAATTAGTTTTTTACTTTTTGCGATGACGTCTTCCTCATATTTTTTAATTGTTTATGGGCGATTTGCGTGGAATCCAAATTCAATGCCTTTTTGGTCAATGTTGGCAGCTTATTCATTATTAAAAGTGTCGCGTCATTGTAGCATAGAGGTTGAAAATTCTCAGTTTAGAAGATGCATTAATCTTAAAAATTGGTTTAAAAATAAATTTATTGTAGAAAAAAAGATATCTTGGTGGTTTGTACTTGCGGTATGTGCAACTTCGATTTTAATGCAATTACATTTTATCGCTTTTTTATGTTTCCCAGTCGCTTTTTTTGTTTATTTTATTTTTTCAAAAATTCAAACTTCTTGGAAGACAATTTTAGTTTCGATGATTACAATCATTCTTTTATGTTTGCCAGTTATCATTAACGAGTACAAAACTGGTGGACAGAATACAAGAGGTTTGATTGGCTCAGTTACAGAAGATAGAAATGATGACCATGACTTAATAGAAAAAACCATTCGATCTTTTCAAGAGACAGCAACTTTTTATTTCACAATTTTTACAGGCGATCAGCATGGAAGAGATTTATTGATTACAAAAAAACAAACACATGGATATTTTCCTTTGATTTGTGATAAAACTTGTAAAGAGCGATTGCCTTATTTAGTTTTGGCGATAATTTTCTTTTTAATTTCATTGGCAACTTTTCCTTTTTATATTTTTAAAAGAAATTTTTATGTTGTTTATAAAAAAAGTGGATTGCATAGAAACAGAAAATCTTTTAAATTGTTTTTCCGAAAAATTTCATTTGCAACTAAAATTGCTTGGAATAACTTTTCTTTTTCACGTTTTAAAAAATATTTTAGGGGATTGAAAAAAGTAAGACAAAGTTTTGAAAAAGTTTTATTGAAAAAACATTCAGCGATATTTTTAATTGTGCCTTGGTTTTTGATGGGTGGTTTATTTTTAACTTTAGTAGCTTATCAAATTTCTCCTCGTTTTTATCTTTTTATGTATCCACCATTTTTAATTTTATTGGGATCGGTATTTTATTTTATGGAAAAAGTTTTTGTGAGATTTGGTAAATTTATTACAGTGGGACTAACGATTATTTTAGTTGCAATAAACTTTTTTAATATTAAAACTAGTTTTACGGAATTAAACAATTCAATAAATGAGAATATTGAGCCAAGTCGAGATCTTGTTATGAAACGATCAGATCGGATTACTTTGGGTCAGTTAGAAGATATTGCAGATTATATCTTAGAGAGCAATGAGAGCAATAATAAAATTGTTGTTGGGGATAATCGATATGCTCGAGCGATTTATTATTTAGTTAGTTCTAAAAGTGAAAAAGATGTGTTATCATGTTATGTAAAGAGGGGCGGATTTGATAAGAAAAGTGTGCAAAATAGGAATTTTTATGTTTTAGTTCGGGAGAAGACAGAGAAAAAGATTAATGAAAAAATGTTAGAAAAACATAAAATTGTTGATGAAAAGTCTTTTGGAACTTTGAAGTTGTATGAATTAAATTTAAAAGATGATTTAAATGTTGAGAATGTCAGTAATCCAATAGGGTGTTTTGTTCGGTAAATTATAATAAAATGAGGAGATTTGAAAATTTTTTAACAGAAGTTTTAATATATATTGTGTTCAGACCTTTTAGACTTTTTGCTTTGACTATCATTGGAATTTGTTTGATGGATATTTATAATGTGAATACGGTTAGTAATGTATTAATTTTTTCTACTGGAATGATTATTTTATGGAATGCAAGAGAATTTTATATTAAAAATGATATTGATTTCATTAATTATAAATTGAGAGAATTAATGAAAAAAGAGGGGACTGCCGAATATATATTTAAAAGAGGTCCTGAAAGAAAGTGGAAGTTTAGAGAAAGGCTTACATATATAGAAGAAATGAGAAAATAATTTTTTTATTATAATTAAAATAAAGTAAGTTTATGAAAAAAATAATTTTATTAAGTTTATTTATTGGATTGGTAATTGGAGGTGGATGTTATTTTAAAAAGTATAATACCTATGAATACCAACATAAAGGATTTTTCCCATTACCAATTCTAAAACCACTTTGGGAAAGAAAAATTCCAACTGAACAAGATGTAAGAATTGGAATAATCACTGATAATCACGTTCACGCCAAAAGAATTGATCGAGAAAATAAAACTGATGAAGCGCCTCGTTACTTAAATGAAAAATATACGCAACCACTTGATGATTTTAATAAAGGTATGAAATCATTTAAACCAAATTATATTTTTCAGTTGGGTGATGCAATTGAAGGAACAGGCGATGAAGATTTTGTTGGTATTATGGGACTAGAGTTAATTCGAGATGAATTGAAAAAATCTGGTGTGCCAGTGTATTTTGCTATAGGAAATCACGAATTAAGAAGCATAAACAAAGAACAATTTAAAGAAATTTTTGAATTGGAAGATACTAATCAATACTTTGATGATGGTGTTTATCGTTTTATTGTTTTAGACTCGAATTGTTATACGGAAGATAGGGAAGCAGGAGTAGATTGTTCTAAAGTTGATGGTAATTTTTCAGATAAGTCTTTTGCTTGGTTGGAGCCTTTGTTAGATACAGACAAACATGTTTTTGTGTTTGCTCATCACCCACTTTTTGGTAAAAATAATGGTGCTAATAATATTCCAAATGCTGGAGAACGTTTAAGAGAAGCTTTTGGAAAATATAATGTAACAGCTGTTTTTAACGGGCATGTTGAAAAAAACTATATTATGGAACAGGATGGTGTAAAATACTATTCTTTTCGAGGACCTAAAAAAAGTTTCAAAAAACAGATACCTGTTCAACGACCTTTTTATGAGTTGAAGATTGATGACGCTGAACCTAATGTAGAGATGATTTATGTTAGTTTGGATAATGAAAAGAGTGTTAGAATTGATTTTGAAGAAGAAATTGATGAATTAGAGACAGAATGTAGGGAGGTAGTAGGACAGAAAAAATTGGAAGAAGAGAGAGAGGAGAAAGAAGAGGAAGAAAAAAAACAGAAAAAATTGGAAGAGGAGGAAAATGAGAATGAAAAGGGCGGCGAAGAATATGAGGAAGATTAATAATTTTTTGTTTTATGAATTTAATAGAAATTTTTAATAATGTTCGGGACATACCTTATGAATTACCAACAAATATTAATAATAAAAACAATTCCTGTTTAGGAAAGCATAGAAAATTAAAAAGTCTCTTAGAAAAAGAGGGGATTAAAGCTAGGTATAAAATTTGTTCATATTTGTGGAATTCGATGAACTTGCCAGAAAATGTTTTAAGTTTGATTGAAAATGACGAGGCGACTCATTTATATTTAGAAATTTTAATAAATAAAAAATGGATTATTTTAGATGCAACTTGGGATAGTAATTTGAAAAATATTTTTGAAGTTAATTTTTGGGACGGTAAGAGTGATACAATGATAGCAGTTAAGCCAGTTAAAATATTTAGCGTAGAAGAAAGCGAGAAAATTATAGGAGATATAAGTGCTCAAGATGTTTTAAATAATTTAGGCAAAGATTTAGATTTTAAAAGTACTTTTAATAATTGGTTGAGTGAAAATAGAATAAAATAATAATTAAATTTTAATATGCAAAAAATTATAAACGAAATTAAGAACTATAAATATATTTACATCACTTTATTTTTAGTAATAATTTTAGGGTCTTTTTTGCGTTTGTATAATTTAGGAGAGAATTCATTTGTAGCTGATGAATTTTTAGATGTAAATGCAACTTATGGTTATCATCAGCTTGGAGAATGGCAAGCATGGGATTTCAATCATGATAAAGTCAGTGTACGTGACAATAAACTTAGTGATGAACGTGCATGGATTTATCGTTGGCAGGTTAGTCAGTTGTACAAAATTCTGCCTCCAGTAGAATTTACGATTCGTTTAGTTAGTGCATTTTGGGGAATTTTAACTATTTTAATTTTATATTTTATAACTTTAAGTTTCACAAAAAATCGTTGGATTGCATTAATTTCAGCGTTGTTGTGGGCAGTGAGTGTGCCAGCAATTGAGATAAATAGAAAAATCAGAATGTATTCAATGTTTGCGCCAATATTTCTTATTTTTTCTTGGTCAGCCTTTCAATTCATAGAAACCAGTAAGAAAAAAACTAAAAGCCTATTAAAATCATTTTTTAATTTTAATTGGGTGTACTTTTTACCAGCGATGTTCTTTGGATTACTGTCTCTACATTTACATCAATTAACTGGTAATCTAGCCTTGGTGGTTTTTACATATTGTTTGGTTAGATTTTTTATTGAATACAGAAAGGAAAATAATTTAAATCGATATGTTTTTTACGTTACAGGGATAATTTTGGTTGTATTAGTTTTTTCAATAGCAGCCAAAACTCAATTTGAATGGTTGATAAATACTTTAACTTTCTTTGAAAATCATTGGAAATATTTCAACCACATTGGTTTAAATTACGGGAATACTTTAGTGGGTTGGTTTTTAATTTTTGTGGGTAGTTGGTATTTAACGCGGAATAAATATATTTATAAAAGCGGATTATGGATTGTATTAAATTTTTTTGCTATATTTTTAGCAGCAGTTTTTTTGTGGGAGAGAAATGTTGGTCCGCAATATATATTTTTCATCCAAAGTTTTAGTTTAATTTTAACAGCGAGTGGAATTTATGTTTTAGCTAAGTTTATCGCTGAAGCACTTTCTTTTCAATCAGTTAATATTTTTAATAAAAATAAAAAATACGGACTAAGTAAAGAGCAATGGTTTCCAGTTGTTGTGGTTTTGTTTGTAATTTTAGTTTTAAATTTAGGGTACTTTTTTCAGAAAAATAATACTTATCACTTAACAAGAACATCTGATACACCGAATTACCGAAAGGTTTTTGATTATGTTAAAAGGAACTATCAGGAAGGTGATGTGATGATTACTCGTAATTTTAGAAATTATTATTATAATGATCTGGATGTTCAGGTTTTTGATTTTGGAACGGAGAGAAGTGATAAGGCTATCAAAGCTGAAGGCAAGGTTCAAGAGATTAGCCTTGATTATGTTAAAAAAATTGTTACAGAAAATCCAAGCGGTTGGGTTGTTTTTTCTGATAATGATGAGACTTTTATTGAAAAAGAAGCATTGAAGTATTTTGAAGATAATTTTAAAAAGATTGATGATTCATCGTTGGTTCGAGGTAAAATAAAAGTTTATCAGTGGTAGTTTTTAAATAATGAAGTACATTAACTCTATGCAGAAAATAAAAAAATTTTTAAATTCAAATTATTTAATTTACTTCATTATCGTGTGTGTAGGGATATTTTGGTTTTTTATAGCTTATCAAAAATATGATAATTTTGTCTTTCATGTTGGAGATACTGCAATTGAAGAAAATTCTTTTTGGAATACTATTCATGGAAATTTTTTTTATCAGAGCAATCTTACTTCTGCAGACAATAATTTTCGTGAACATGTTAATTTTAGTAGGTTTTTATATTTGCCCTTCTATTATATTTTCCCACACACTCTAGTTTTCTTTTCCATTATCCAAATAATGTTTATCATTGCTGGAATATGGTTGTATCGTTTTGCACTGGGGTTAATCGGAAAAGTAGGGGCTATAATTTCTACAGCTTTATTTCTTTTCAATCCATTAACCGCAGCCCAAACAGTTGGACCGATGCATGTTGTAGCTATTTGCACACCTCTATTTTTATTTCTATTAATTTCTTATACTAATAGAAATTATAAACATTTTCTTATTTGGACACTTGTTGTTTTATTCTCATCTGAATTTACTTCTCCTACTATATTTATGGTAGGTTTATTGGCTTTATGGGATCGTCGTGGATGGAAATGGTATCTTTTTCCTATGTTGAGTAGTATTATTTTTTATTTTATTACGCAGTCATTCATTACTGTGGGCGCTAGTAAGTCTATGATTGATAATTTTAAATGGGATTCATTAAAAGAAATTAATAAATTGGATAAGCGTTTAGATTTTGTTTTTAGCTTTTTAAAGCCATTGCTTTTTATCACTCCATTTTTTTCTCGTTATATAATTTTGTTAATTCCTTCGATAATTGTTGCAATTTTTATTATAGTAACAATAAGGAGATTTGAAGATGGAGCTCATATATTTTCTTTTATCCCAGCAATTTTAGCTATTATATTTATAGATCTTGCTAAAAAATGGTCTAATAAAAAAAGAATATTGTTGTATGCTATATCAATAATTGGTATTATTATAACGCTATCAAGTTATTTTGAATGGATGAAAATAGATGGTAGATTAGAAAAAAATACATCGGATAAGGCAGTATCTTATGTTATTGATGTTGGAAGTGTAACCAGCACTCCTTTTATAGGAACACATTTATCAAGAAGAACATATTTTTATCTTTGGGAGAATGATCAATTAACAGATTATGTCATATTGAATTTTAATAAAAATGGGAAAAAAAATAAAAAGATTGGTGATGGTGACAGATATATAGATAGAGTTTTTTTGTCAGATAAATATAAAGAAGTTTTTTACGAAAATAAAATTATTGTTTATATTAAAAAAGAAAAATTAAAAGAATTATTAAAGTTACCTATTGAAGAAATAGAAAAAATGTCTCAAGATGATTTACAAAATAAGTTGTTAAATATAAAAAAGTAATTTTTAAGTTATATTATGCAAAAAAACATATTCAAAAAAAATAAAATAGCCATAATTTTTATAGTGATTTTAGCTCTAGGATTTTTTCTGAGGGCATTTAAATTCGATGACTGGATGCATTATCAGTTAGATCAAGCTCGAGATTTTAAGGTAATTCATGCAGTTATAAAGTATGGACCAGGTGAGTTGCCATTGCAAGGTCCAAAAGCAGCAGGAAATGTAATGATTAAATCAAAAGGCTCTGATGTTGCTGATGATAAGACAACACTTCGATTAGGTCCGCTTTTTTATTATATGGAATATGCCAGTGCTTTGATTTTTGGGGATAGTCCAACTGGTAGTATTGTTGTAATTTTAATTTTTTCATTTTTAACGATTCCACTTTTTTATATTTTTACTCGAGAGTTTTTTAATCAAAAAATTTCTTTAGCATTGATGACAATTTTTTCAGTTTCGATATTTTTCGTAACCTATAGTCGCTTTAGTTGGAATCCAAATTTGATACCATTCTTTATGCTGGCTTTTATGTATAGTTTATTGCAAGTTACAAAGGAAAAAGGAAAATACTTGAATCGAACTTTGTATTTTATTAAAAATTTAAGAAATAATTTACGATTTAATAAAAGTAAAATTTTAACTAAACTTGAAAAAACAATTGAAAAAGTTTCTAGTCACTTTAATAAAGACCCTAAAAAACAAAAAGGTTGGTGGTTAATGACAACGAGTATTTCTTTGGCGTTCTTAAGCAATATGCATTTTTTGGCTTTTACGATTGCACCAATTATTGCGATTGCATATTTTGTGTGGACTCGACCTCGTGTGGCTTTGAAATATTGGCTAGGGGCGATTGCAATTTTTGTTTTTTTGAATATTCCGTTGATTATTAATGATATAAAAACTGATGGTGAAAATTCAAAGGCTTTTGTGGCAGCTATCTTAAAGAAATCAGATGTTGACACTGGTGAAGGTGCGGATGAGGATAACGATGAAAATAAAGGAGAAGATGCTCATAATCTAATTGAGAAAATGGTAAGAAATACAAGCGAACATTCTCGGTATAATTGGATGATTTTAACCGGAGATCAGCGAGCAGAATTGCCCGAAATTAACTATCGAGATATTAAATGTGATAAAAATTGTAGGAATGGATTTTTCAGAGGAATCATTTCATTTATAATTTTATTTTTAGGTGTGATTGCCGGAGCTTTTCTTTTTTGGAAAGAAAAAGAAATTGAAAAGAAAAATTTTCTAAAAATTATCATTTTATGGCTAGGTGTTAATTTTATGGCGTATGTTCCGCTGTCTTATGATTTAGCGCCAAGGTTTTTCTTGTTAAGCGGTCCATTAGTGATTGTTTTGTGGGGGATGGTTTTGAAAGTTGTTTTACAAGATAATAAGAAGTATTTACGTGTGGCGACTTGGTCAATTGTTTTTACTTTGGTTATTTTGATCTTGTCGTTGATATTTGAGTTTGTAGTGGGGGGATTTTTTACTTAGAGAGTCATTGTTGAGGATAATTATTTTAGGAATTATTTTAGGTATTATTTTGAAGTTTGGTAAAAAGTATTTTAAAATTATAGTAGTTTTGATTACCTTAATTTTTATAATTTCTAATTTAGTGTTTGTATTTCTATATTTTAATGAATTATCTCAAGCAAAAAATAATCCTGATTTAACGATTAAAACCGATTACATTTTGAAGGAAAAAACTAGAATTACCTTGGAACAGACAGAAGAAATTGTTGAATATATGGCAAGTAAGCATGAGGAAAATAATTATCCTATTTTTATTGATGCGCAAGCAGAATTTAAGCGGGCTTTTTGGGAAAGAATTGGCATACGAGATATTCCTCGTTCGCGTATTTCGAAAGATTTAAAAAGTTTGTATCGAGAAGGAAATTACTTTATTATTATTCGTACGCAATCGGATGAGGAGAGTTATTTAGAGAAGTTTAAAGTAGGTATGGATATTGTGAATATTGAAGTTTTTGGAACTTTGACTTTGTATGAGTTAAAGCCAAAAGAGGATTTTATTAAAGCGGAAAGAAAAGAATTTGAACCAGATGAGCGTGATCCGAAATTTAGTTCTAGTGCACAGGTTAGATTTTTGTGGCGACAGATTTTTGAAAAATAATTTAGTTGAGAATATGAGTAAAAAAGTTGAACAATTAAAGGGTAAGTTAGACAAATTAGAGAAAGAAATAAATGATAAAGATGAATTCTATAAAAAAGAATTAATTGACTGGATAGTTGAATGTACAGCTTTATTTTCACAATTAAAAGTTAACAATGAAATTATAAAAAGATTTATTGATGTTTTTGATGTTAGAAAAATTGGATTTGAAGAAGAGACATCAGAAAAAGCAAGAGCCTCAACAGAACCTAACTCTTTTAGCCATTGCAACCATTCGTTTACTGGTGGCGTTAATGAAATAAAAGATTGTTATAAAATGAATGAATCTGGTAAAAATAGTAAAAATATTTTTTATGTAAATTTAGCTTTCACAACAGCTAGAGCAATTATAGAGAATGAAGAAGAAAATGAAAGATTAGTTCCAAAATATTTGATAGAGACTTTGTTTAAAAGTGGAAATTATCTGCACATAATTTCCTCATTAGAATTAATTGAGGATAATTATGAAGAGAGAAATTCTGATGGACTAATTACAAATACAGTAACTTTATTAGATTCAATTTTAAATTTAGATGAGGATTTGAGAATAATAAAAAACGAAGGTAAAAAAGATAGAATTAGAAGTATCGGTTTAAAGTTAGAATTTTTAGAAAAAAATGTTATAGCTAGGCAAAGATTTGGAGTCAGTCATGATATTATTAAGACTTTAAATAATGCACGTGTTATTAGAAATGTTAAAAATGTGCATAAAAAAGATTCACCAATAGAATTTAACACGCCTTTTATTGTTGCAATGGGATTTGCGAGTATCACTATTTTATTTTTAGAAATGACAAATGCGACTGGTGAAGTGATAAAATAAAATTTCTTTATACTTTAAAAGCCCGTGCGGCGAGCACAAGAATTTTTATAAATAAATTTTGTGTTAAAATAAAACCATGAAAATAATATCAATACTATTTGGAAAAGTTGTTGGAATTGTAAAAAACGAAGGGTTAATTTCAGGATTATCAATGACTCTTCGAGGACTTTTTCAAATTTCAAAAATGATGATCGTGCGTCGAGGTGAAATTTTATTTGTCGCCTCTGGAGCCTCTGGAGCGAGTACATTGCACAGAGTTTTTCATATTGCAGAAGAATTACAAAATCAAAAATTTAAAGTTTCAGTGATTCATCAATCTAGTCCTTTTTTATTACAACAAGTAAATAAATTTCAAGTTTTTATTTTTCATCATGCGACTAAAACAGAGAAGATGGACAAATTTATTTCAGAGTTAGAAAAAGAGAAAAAAACAATTATTTTTGAAACAGATGATTTGACTTTCAATAAAGAAATTTTTCAGGAGACAGATGCTTATCAAAATTTTAACGAATTAGAAAAAAAACAGTACGAAGATAGTAATTTTTTACTAGAAAATCCAGCGGTTAAATTTGCGACAACCTCAACAAATTATTTGGCGAGACAGTTAGAAAAAAATGGAAAAGAAGTTTTTATAGTTCCGGATAAGGTTTCTGAAAAGGATTTGGTGGATGCTAAAAAGGCAATCGGGAATATTAAGAAAGATAATAGTAAAATTACAATCGGATATTTTAGTGGTTCGAAATCGCATGATCGAGACTTCACGGTAGTTTCGGATGTGCTTTTGCAAATTTTAGAAGAGAATAAAAATGTTCAATTGTATCTTGTGGGAGCATTAGAAATAGACAAAAAGTTTGAAAAATATAAAGATCAAATAGTTCGTAAATCTTTGGTTAAGCGGGAAAAATATTTTTACGAAATGGCACAAAGTGATATTACAATTGCACCGTTGGAGGTTGGTGATCCGTTTTGTGAATCGAAAGCTGAATTGAAATTTTTTGAATCAGCTATTGTTAAAATTCCGGTGGTGGTTAGTAATACGCAAACATTTCAAAATGCTATTCGTCAGGACGGTGAAGATGGTTTTATTGCGAGTAATTCGGAAGAGTGGCATGAGAAATTAACTACTTTGATTAAAGATGAAAAACTGCGTGAGCAAATAGCAGGGAAAGCTTATAAGACAGCTTTGCAAAAATATACAACTTCTAGTGAAAATAAATCAGAATATTATAATTTTTTGAAAAATGCTATCGATAAAGTTGTTGATGTAAAATTGGCTGAGTCTCATTTACAGAAAAATATTGATACAGCAATTGTAATTGCGAATTGGAATGGAAAACAGTATTTAGAACAGTGTTTGCAGTCTTTGAGGAAACAAACTGATCAAAATTTTCAAGTTACTGTTTTAGATAATGGATCAACAGATGGTTCGGTTGAATTTATAAAAGAAAATTATCCAGAAATTTCACTTGTTTGTTTAGCGAAAAATGCTGGGTTTGCACAACCTAATAATATTGCAATTAGAACAGCTTTATTAAATTTTAATATTAAATATGTAATTGCTTTAAATAATGATGCTGAGGCAACGGAAAATTACGTTAAGGAAATGCGATCGGCTATTCAGAAATATGAAGGTGGAGGTGTGGTAGCAATTCAGCCAAAATTAATGAATTTTTATGAAAAGGAAAAATTTGACGCGACAGGTATTTTAACAACTTTTGAATTTAGTGCGGTTAATCGTGGGCGTGGCGAAGTTGATGAGGGTCAATTTGATAAAATGGAAAAAGTTTTTGGTCCGAGTGCTAGTGCAGCATTGTATACTCGAGAACTTTTGGAGGAAATAGATTTATCTCGTGATGAATATTTTGATAAAGATTATTTTGCTTATTATGAAGATGTTGATTTAGCTTGGCGTTTGCATTTAGCCGGACATAAAACTATGTATGTGCCAGATACGTTACTTTATCATGTGCACAGTGCGACAGGCGTTAATTATTCGCCATTTAAGGCTTTTCACATTCATCGGAATCATTATTTTAATATTATTAAAAATGCACCCTTTTTGTATCTTTGGAAAGTTTTATTATTTATACCGATTCGCTATGCCTTGTTAGTTTTGAGTGTAGTGAAAGGAAATGGGGCTTCGGCAAAAATTGTTTTGGCTGATAAAGATAGGGTTGAAAAAGGTGATGGTGTAATTAAGATTGTTTTTCGGTCTTGGTGGGAGGTTTTGATTAGTTTGCCAATGTTATTACGAAAGAGGAAAGTGATTCAAAAAAATCGTAAAATTTCTAATCAAGAATTTAAAAAGATTTTGAAAGACAACAAGGTTTCAATTTTTGATGTGATTTTTAGATCTTGAAAAATTTAAATGTTTTAAAATAAATTTTATGTTAATTAAAAAAGAGCATTCTCATAAAAAATCTAATTCGGATAATTGTATTGTTTGGGAATATGATTCTAAAAATGAAAATTATAACATAGCAACAGCCTTTATTGATGGTAGATATCCTGATGAAAAGAGGGTAGTTAATCTTGAAATTGAAGAAATATATTATGTTAGTTCTGGTTCGGCTATTATTCATTCAGAAAAAGGTGACTTTAAAATAGAACAAGGAGATGTTTATTATTTTGAAAAAAATGAGAAGTTTTGGCTAGAGGCAAATAAATTATCTTTGGTGGTTATGTGTGTGCCAGCTTTCAGATTAGAACAACATAAAATTGTAGATTAATTTCTATTAATTTTTTAAAAATCTCTAAACATTCTTTTTTAATCTGTAAAAAATAAAATAAAAAAATATGAACAATGCAAAACCAGGGCGAGATTATATTGGAGTTGGAGCAGGCGTGATGATCTTAGATGAAAAAAAAGAAAAAATATTATTGATGAAAAGAGGTAAGGATTCTAAGAATGAAGTTGGTTATTGGTCAAAGCCAGGTGGTGCTATTGAATTTGGCGAAACAGCTATTGAATCCATGATAAGAGAAATGAAAGAAGAATTAAATATTGAAGTTGATATTTGGGGATATTTGCCACACACAGATCACATTATAAAAAGTGAAAATGAACACTGGGTTTCACCTAATTTAATTGGAAGTATTTCGAAAGATAATCCAGAAATTATGGAGTCACATAAATGTTCAGAAATAAAGTGGTTTAAATTAAATGAACTTCCAGATAAGCTTACACAAACAACTAAAGAGCCAGTGGAAGATTATTTGGCGGGGAGATTTATAGAATTATAGTGTTATAATGATTAAATTAAGTTTGTAGTATTTTAAAGTATAAAATAATTTTTAAAAAATAAATTATGAAATATTTAATAACAGGTGGTGCTGGATTTATTGGTTCAGCTACTGCTAAAGCGTTGATTAATCGAGGTGATACAGCTGTGCTTGTGGATAATTTTAATGATTATTATGAGCCTAAATTAAAGGAAGATCGAATTAAAATATTTTTAAAAGGACATGAAGATAGCTTCAAATTATATAAAGGTGATATTCGTGATACAGAATTTTTAGAAGAAGTTTTTAGCAAGGAAAAACCTAATAAGGTTTTGCATTTGGCAGCAATGGCAGGAGTTAGATCATCTTTGGAAAATCCAATGTTATATGCAGATGTAAATGTTATGGGAACGATGAATATGCTTGAAATGGCGAGAAAATATAATGTTGAAAATTTTGTGTATGCTTCATCATCATCAGTTTATGGAAATAATAAAAAGACTCCATTCGAAGAAACTGACAGAGTTGATCATCCAGTTTCTCCTTATGCTGCAACTAAAAAGGCTACTGAACTTTTGGCGCATACTTATTCTTACTTATATGGTTTAAATACTTGCGGTTTGCGATATTTTACGGTTTATGGACCTTGGGGACGTCCAGATATGGGTGTTTTCAAATTTCCAGAAAGAATCATTAAAGATGAAATTATTGATGTTTATAACAATGGCGATATGCAGAGAAATTTTACATACATTGATGATATTGTTTCTGGGACGATAACGGTTCTTGATGCTAATTTAAAATATGATGTGATGAACATTGGGGGTAGTAAGACAGTTAAATTGATGGATTTTATTGAAGCGGTAGAAAATTGTATTGGCAAAAAAGCGGAAAAAAATATGATGCCGATGCAACCAGGAGATGTTCAATCAACAGAAGCTGATATTTCTAAATTAAAAAAGTTAGGCTGGGAGCCAAAAATTAGTGTTGACGAGGGGATAAATAATTTTGTGGAGTGGCATAGGAAGTATTATAAAAATAAATAACAAGTTGCAATATTGCTATATAATACTTGCGTCAAATCGTTTTTTGTGTTATTATATCCTAAATAGTTAAGGAGGTCTTTATTTATTCAATAATTTTTTATGAAAAATAATAAGTTTATATTTTTAGGTTTGCTCATTTTTGTTATGATAGTTTTTTCTGGATGTAGTAAAAAGGAGGAGATTAAAGTAGCGGAGGATTTACAAGGAGAAGGTCAGTCTTTAGAAAAAAATGAAGAAGGACAGTCTTTAAAAGAAAATGAGAATATTCAATCAGAGAATCAAATGAAAGTTACTGATATGGAGAAAGATGTTATTGATATAGAAAAAAATGATAAGAACAGCAGTAGAGATTTAGAAAATTTAGAAGAGACGAAAAATGAAGAAAATAATCTAAAAGAAAACGATTCAACGTCTCAGATCGATACTAATAAGCAAGATTCTTTGAAGGACTCAAATTATTCAAAAAAAGAAGTAAAAATAGATGAAGGAAATAAAGTTAATAATGATTGTTTAGAGTCAGGAGGTGTTTATAATTCAATAATGGAAAAATGTTACTACGATAGCGAATCTAATGATGATTCAACTGAAGGTAAAGAGACTGATGATCCTAAAGCTCAAAAATGTATTGATGAAGGAGGGGTATATAACAATATGGTAGAGGAGTGTTTTGAATAAATTTCAGAAATAGAGGACAGCGTTAAGTAATGTATTTTTATTTCAATAAATTATTTTCAATTATTTATTGAAGACCTAATAGATGTATAATTGAAATCAAATAATCGATTCAAAATTAATTTATGACAAGATATCTTGGTAGGTTATATTATTTTATTTCCAGAAAACAACCTGCCTCAAATGAAATGTTACAAGAGTATCATCAAAATAAGAAATTAATTAATCAACCAATTGATTTAGAAGGTAATAATGATAGTTGCGTTCTTTTAATTCATGGTTGGTCTTCAACATCTTATGAGATGCATCATTTAAGCCAGAAATTAAATTCTGAAGGTTTTTCTGTTTGTGTGCCATTGTTGCCAGGTCATGGAACAAAATCTAGCGATTTGGAAAATATTATTTGGGAGGATTGGTATAATTGTGTTGAAAAAAAATATTTAGAATTGAAAAAAAAACATAAAAAAGTTTATGTTGGCGGTTGTTCTTTAGGTGGAAATTTAAGTATTCTTTTGGCTCAAAAATATGAATGTGTTTCGGGAGTTGTTTTATTGGGCACTCCTTTTAGAATGCAGAGAGAAAAAATGAATTTTGTAATTGCTAAATTCGTTAGTCAATTTAAAAAAAATATTAAAAAATCTTATCCGCTAAAAATGAAAAAAATTTGTGGAATAATTAGATTGATTTCATATCAAGAGTACCCAATTAAAAGTGCTCTCGAGGTTCTTAAAGCTGTTCAAGCTTCTCGCAATAATTTAAAATCAGTCAATCAGCCTATTTTAATTTTTCAATCAGATATTGATTATCTTTTAGATAGAGATAGTATTTATGAATTTTATAAAGCTATCAACTCTTCAAATAAAAAAATGAAATTGGTTCCGAATGCTTATCATAATTTTGTTTATGACAAAAAACACAGTGATGTTTATGATGAAATAACTAAATTCGTTAAAAGCTATTAATAATGAAAAAGCTGAAAAAATATAATAATTTTATATCTTACTCATTAATTGGTGTGGTTGGCACAACCTTAGATTCTTTAACTCTTTTTTCTTTGAATGAAAAAGGTGTTTATTATTTAATTGCGGGTACTATAGGTTTTTCTATTGGTGTAAGTATTAATTTTGTTTTAAATTCCTTTTTTAATTTTAAAGTTAAAGATAATTTAGTTCGACGTTTTCTTAATTACTATAGCGTCGGAGTTATTGGTTTGATTATAACTTCATTTATATTATACATCTTTGTTGATTTTTTTAGTTTTAGCTTGCTTTTGGCTAAATTAATAGCTATTATAAGTGTTTTATTTATACAATATAATTTAAATAAAAAAATTACTTTTTCAGATAGCTTTGTTAAGGTAAGTTTATAATATTTTTTTAAAAATAGATTTTTGTTTCTATAAAAAAATGGCTCTACAATCTATTCGCAAAGTCTTGTTTAAAGTCTTACTTTTAGATTGTGGAGTTTTCGGTTTACGTCTTCAGATAACAAGTTATTTATATATATTGTTAGTTTCAGCAGACTAGCCATCTTCATCAATTTTGTAGCTGGTAATATTGTTTTTAATAGATATTATTATCTTTCTTAAACTTTTGATTATATTGAATATAATTATTAAACACAATCCAACTCGTTTATGTTAGAATATAGAAAGAAACAAAAAAGCTGAGAGTCTTTTGATTATAATTTTAAATTTATGAATATAGCAATTTTTACAAATAATTATTTACCAAATCCTTATGGAGTCAGTACTTCAGTTGATGGATTCCGAAAAGCCTTATTCAAAAAAGGTCATCAGGTTTATATCTTTGCACCACATTGGGAGGGAGACTATAAAGATGATGAAAATATTTTTCGCTACCCTTCAATTAATGTAAAAACCAAAGTGCCTTTTTCTTTGGTGGTGCCTTATTCTAAAAAAATAGATGAAATTATTGAAAATTTGGAAATAGATATTATTCATTCACAACATCCAAATCTACTTGGGTTAGTTGCAAAAAATTGGTCTTTGAAAAAAAATGTTCCTTTAGTTTTTACATGGCATACTTTATATGATAAATATGGTCATTATACACCAATAGTTCCAGATTTTATGGCGGGGAGTTGGGCCTTGAAAAATGCGATTGGATTTGCTGAAGACTGTGATCACATTATCACACCTACTGATTCAGTAAAGGAGTTTATTCTGGCACAGGAAGTCGAAAATGAAAATATTAGTGTTGTACCGTCTGGCGTTGATGAAAAACTTTTTGCAAACGCTGACGGAACTAAGATTAGAGAAAGATATAAAATAAAAGATAATCAAATTCTTTTGGTAAGTATTTCTCGTTTAACTGAAGAAAAAAATGTTGTATTTTTAGCAAAGAGTGTCTCAAAAGTTTTAAAGGATAATAAAAATGCATTTTTTATTTATGGTGGCGAAGGAGATTTGAAAGATGATTTAAAAGATATTTTTATGATGGCAGGTGTAGAGGAACAAATTTTTCTTCCGGGAAAAATTAAACGGGAGGAAATAAAAAACTATTTAGATGTCAGTGATATTTTTGTTTATGCGTCAACATCAGAGACACAGGGAACTATTGTTACGGAAAATATGTATATTGGAAAGCCAATTGTTGCAGTTGAGGCAAGTGGTATAAAAGATTTAGTTATTAATGAAAAGACAGGTATTTTAGTTGATGAAAATGAAGTTCAATTTTCTGAGGCAGTGGAGAGATTGATTGATAATGGTGATTTGAGAAAGAAAATGGGTGAGAATGCTAAAAAAGAAGCTTTGAAAAATTATACAATTGACGCTTGTGGCAAACAGTTGATTGAAGTTTATAAAAAAGTAATTGAAGACTTTAAAAAATAAAAATTTAATATGAAACAAATTATAATATCCTTGATTTTTATCGCAATCAGTTTTTCTGCTGGAGCTATTGGGTCATTGTTCACTTCTTCTGATAGTAATTGGTATAAAAATTTGATCAAACCATCTTTCAATCCGCCAGGTTGGGTTTTTGGTCCGGTGTGGACAACACTTTATATAATGATGGGAATTTCAGCTTATTTGATTTGGCAGAAAAAAGACGATAATAATTTAGCGACTATTGCTTTAGTAATTTTCTTCATTCATTTGATTTTTAACACAACCTGGTCAATTGCATTTTTTGGTTTGCAAAATCCAGCTTTGGCTTTTGCAAATATAATAATTTTGTTGATTTTTATCATTACTTTAATTTTTGTTTTTTATAAAATTGATAAAACGGCTTGTTATTTATTAATCCCGTATTTACTTTGGGTGAGTTTTGCTACAGTTTTGAATTATTCAATTTGGCAACTAAATTAATTTGTTGTGGTATAATTTAAAATATTAGAAAAACTTACTGAGATTGTCACGTCACTTCCTACGGTCATTCCTTGCAATGACGTACATTGCTTTAAAAATAAATTTAAAATAAAAAAATGGTTACTCACAATCCGCAAGAAAAAAAAGATTTTAATTTAGAGGCTAATTTTGGAAATGCTGAATTTGGCGGAGAGCAGAAAGGTTCTTTTGTTGAAAGAAAAGCGGAAGTGGCTATCGAAAAATCTCAAGCTGAAAGTGATAGTAGTTACCAAAATATTCTTTCAAAAGTTCAGACAACGACATCTGACGATGATCAAGAGAATGATACTTTGATGGATGATGCAAGTAATCTTCACCAACAGATTGATCGTGATTCACAGGTAAAGCATTTGGTTGATTTGGCGTTTAGTAAGGGTGTTGAATATGCAGTTAATGTTGCTGTTCAGGCTGAGGATTATTATGTTTTGGATCAATTGCATGATAGTTTGTTGGCGGATGATTTGCACGATGCTTTGCTTTCGAATGGGTTGATTGATGAGAGTTAGCCCGGGGTCTTTAGAGAGTAGTTGGGAAGAGGCGTATTGAATACGCCTTTTTTAATTATGAAAAGTTTGAAAGCCCACGAGGAATAAGATCCAAGTGGGCTTCGTTTTGAAGGGTTTAATTTAATAGTTTCCCCAAACAGAATGATTTCCGTTCAAGTCTTTGATGGTTCTTAACAGCCTAGACTTTTTGGTCCAGGACCACAAGTTGGTTTGATGATGATAGTTCCATCATCATCATCATTGCTATCATCAGCAGATATTGCTGGACTACTAAAGGTGAGTGATTTTTTTACAGGCAGGACTTTAAAAAGGACATTTTGCATTGATCCGCAAGATCGAAAAGTTATTCTAGCTAGTTGAAACCATTGACCATTTCGTACCATCTGATCAATATCCATGGAAAGCGGTTTTCCAACGTCTTGACATACAGCAATTACGTCAAGCTTAGATCTTGAATACCCGCTATTTTGCATGTCTATTATCATGCTTCTTATATTTTTTTTAACTCCGCCCTTTAGGAGTACGTTTGTCCATGTTTTGGTACCAGGGATTTGATAATCAAATCCTGGAGGGGCCTTCTTTGGAGGGGCAGCTACTGCTTGCTGAGAAATAACAAAGGAAAATAAAGCAATCAACAACAATTTACTACTACGAAGAACAAAATTCTGCATTTTTTCTCTCCTTATTGAGAAAAATTAATGTAAAACAACTTCCTGATAGAAGTCGCATATGAAATTTAGTCTATGTTATAATAACTATTCTGTCAAACAAAATTGGCTCTTTAACATCTTTGGGCAACTAAATTTAAGAAAATTGTCATCGGAAGAACACAAAATAATAATCTTTTACAAAAACGTTCAACATTTCTAATCCCAAAATGATTCCTTTTAATTCTTTCAAAATGATTATGAATTCCTTCAGTATAAGCATTAGTTGTTTTAGATAAATAATAATTTAATATTTCATCAAACCATCTTGTTAATGTATTAGCCAAATCTTTCATATATTTTGATTCTGAAGTTTTACAAAGACTGATGACATATTTTAATTGTTTTTGAGCTTCTTTTCTGTTATTTTTCCAATATACTTTTCTGAGTTGATGAATTATTTTCCAACTTTGTTTTAACTTAGGAACTTTAACAAAAACTTTTTCTAATTTATTAAATTCTTCAATTGTTAATTTGTGTGTAGGTATCATCAGTAATTTATTTATTTTATAAGATTCATTGTTGATGTCTTGAAAACTTTCTTTTGTTCTTTTAATAAAAAGACAGCCCACTGAATTATATGAAAATGATCAATCACAATAACCGCATTAGGAAAACATTCTTTAATAATAGCTGGAAAAAAGAGTCCATATCAATACATACTTCTTTAACTGCTAATCTAAATTTTAAATCAATTTTTAATAATTCTTTCAGCAATTCTTTTTGTGATAAATTTGGTAGAACACCTATCACCTCATTATCAATTAAATTAGTAATGTTAAAAACTTGTTTTCTTTTGCTAACTCCTTTGCCATCCATTCCAATTCTTTGAATAGATTTATCCCAAATTAATGAAGTATTTACCATTTCATCAATCATTCTCAGAGCCGACATAATGCTTATCTGTCTAGATCTAGCTAGTCCGCTATATGTGGTTTCTCTTAATTCTATGACAGAGTTTTTTTAAAAGCTGTGCTCATTTGTTGCCCTTTTTTAACTTGAGGTAAAGATTCCCAAAGTTTCTTTTTATGTTTAGAAAAATAAAATCTTCTTTGAGTAATAGCTATAAAAACTTTTTTATTTTCAAACATAGAATGAGCAATTATTCTATTTCTTTTTTGATTAATTTTTTTACTTACCTCATTTTTTAATTTAAATGAATTCTTTTTGTAAATGACAATGTAAAATTATTTTATCATTTTTTTCTTCAAATTTATCTAAAATATATCCTTCTAAATTGAATATTTTTTTAATCTCTTTTTTTTGCATTTTTAAAATATTAAATTATTAAAATAACTTAATATTTAAGCATAGAATTTAACAAATTTCAATACTTAGCTTTGCCCAAAGATGTTAAAGAGCCACAAAATTTTGATTAAAATTGAAAAATAGTAGATAATAGAGTTATAAAAATAAATTTAAAATAAATAAAAATTATGACTGATTATATTATTTTAGGCGTTCTTGCAGTTGCAGTATTAACCAGTTTAGTTACAGGTGCACTTTTAGTTTTACGAAGTATTTTTGGTTATAAAAAAATCATCAACATTTCCATGAATGAAGATTTAGAAATAATCAAAGTAGCCAAAAGTAATCAACAAGAAGACGCTGGACAATCAAATCCAGAACTTTGGAAAGAAGAAATTGGAGCGATGGAGCAGTTATTAAAAACTGTAGCTTACATGAAAGGAACAGGAAATTTTTTCAAAAAAATGATGTATGGAAAACCATCAATTGCTTTAGAAATTGCCAATCCGCATGATAGTGAAGAAATCTTTTTTTACATTTCAGTGCCGAAAAAATATCGATCATCTTTAGAAAAACAAGTTCACAGTTATTTCCCAGATGCTCAAGTTGAAAAAATAAAAGACTATACAGTTTTTGCACCAGGAAGTAAAACAGCAATTGGTGTTATGAAATTACAAAAAGTTTTGCTCTACCTTTAAAAACTTATGAGTCAATGGAAGTTGATCCGTTAAGTGAGATTACTACAGCAATTAGCAAATTAGATACCATTGATGAAGGAGCGTGTATGCAGATGGTTATTCAGGGTGCTGGTGATGGATGGCGAAAGAAAGGGAGAGAAATTGCTCATCAGATGCAACAAGGTAAAAGATTGAAAGATGCAAATAGGGGTATGATTGGAAAATTAATCAAAGATGTTTTTAGTAAGTCTAAAAAAGATGATACTCTTGGTGGACAAAAAACAGTTCAACTTACACCTGAAGAACAAGATTTAGTAAAGAGCATAGAAACTAAAGCTTCAAAAACTGGATTTAAAGTTAATATTCGTTTGATCGCTTCAGCAAAAACTCAAGAGCGAGCTGAAGAAATTTTATCTCACATGGAAAATGCTTTTACTCAATTTGAAAATCCTGGAGTTAATAATTTTAAAATAAAACGTTTTGGGCGTAATACAAAAAAAGTTGCTTTCAATTATATTTTTCGAGCATTCAAAGATGGTCAGTCAATAATTTTAGACACTGAAGAAATTGCTAGTATTTTTCATTTTCCAATTTCCACAACTGAAACACCAAAAATTACTTGGTTAAAATCTGGGAGTGCAGCTCCACCAACTAATATTCCAAAAGAAGGGATTCTTTTAGGCTACAATGATTATCGTGGAGAAAAGACAGATATTCGATTAGCAGTTGAAGACAGGCGTCGACATCTTTACGTAATTGGACAAACTGGTGTGGGTAAATCTACATTACTTCAAGAAATGGCAAAACAGGATGTTCGTGATGGGCAGGGGCTTTGTTTTATTGATCCTCATGGTGATGCGATTGAAGACATTTTCACTGCGATTCCGAAGGAGAGGGCAGAAGATGTTATTTATTTTGATCCTGCTGATATGGAACGACCGTTTGGTTTGAATATGATGGAGTATGAAAAGCCTGAAGAAAAGACTTTTGTGATTAATGAGATGATAAATATTTTCGATAAGCTTTACGATTTGAAAGCAACGGGTGGTCCGATGTTTGAACAATATATGAGAAATGCGATGCTTTTGATAATGGATGATCCTGAGTCTGGCTCAACATTGGCAGAAATTCCAAAGGTTTTGGCGGATGAAGATTTTCGTCGGATGAAAATTAGTCGTTGTAAAAATCCAATTGTGGTTGATTTCTGGACGAAAGAGGCTGAGAAGGCTGGCGGTGAAGCGGCGTTGGCGAATATGGTGCCTTACATTACTTCTAAGTTGACTCCATTCTTGACTAACGACATGATGCGTCCGATTATTTCGCAACAGAAAAGTACGATCAATTTTCGGGAAGTGATGGATGGTCAAAAGATTCTTCTTATCAATCTTTCAAAAGGTAAAATTGGTGAAACGAATAGCCATTTGTTAGGTATGATTATTACGGGTAAATTATTGATGGCGGCGTTGTCTCGAGCAGATATGCCTGAAAAAGAGCGTAAGGACTTTTATTTTTACATTGATGAGTTTCAGAATGTTACGACTGATTCTATTGGGCAAATTCTTTCTGAGGCACGTAAATATCGGTTATCTCTGGTTTTAGCACATCAGTTTATTGGTCAATTGAGTGAGGATATTTCTAAGGCGGTATTTGGTAACGTTGGGTCGTTGGCGAGTTATCGTGTTGGTCCGGAGGATGCGGAGTTTTTAGAAAAGCAGTTTCAACCTATTTTTAAAGCTAAAGATTTGTCGAATGTTGATAATTATAATTTCTTTGCAAAGTTGCTTTTGAATAATATTGCGACTTCTCCGTTTAATATTAAGGCTTATCCGCCAACTGATGGTTCTTTGGAATTGGTTCCGCATTTGAAGGAATTGTCTCGTTTGAAATATGGTCGAGATAGGGATATTGTTGAGCAGGAGGTTATGGATAGGACTAGGATTAAGAGTCGTGCTACTGCTCCGAATTCTGTTCCACCAGAGGGTGGTGAGAGTTTTTTTAAGTAGAAAATTTATGATAATAACAGTAACAGTAGATACAAATTGTATCAACTTAAAAAAACATCCTTCATTGGATATAATTTACAATTTATATTATAATTCTAAAATAAAAATTTATAAAACAGATACTTTAGATACAGAGCTTATTTTTAGTAATCCAAAAAAATCTGATATAAAAGAAAATAGATTAAATAAGTCAAATAGCTTAAAAGAAGACCTGGGTATCGGTTTTTGGGGTCAATCGAGGTGGAATCATTGTAAATGGGGAAATAAAAAAGAATCATTTGTTGAAGAGTTTAAAAATATTCTTTTTAGAGATTATGAGAGAATGAGCGAAAAAAAGAGGCGAAATGCTTTTAGGGATTGTATGCACTTGAGTACTCATTTAATTAATAAAAGAGATTATTTTATAACATTAGATAAACACTTTCGGTCAAATAATAAAATACTTAAAGATAAATATAATTTAAAAATAATCCACCCTGATGATTTTATAAAATTAGAAAAAATACAAAAAATATTAGATAAAAATAAAATTTAAACTTTCCTAGATTCCGGATAAATTTTGTATTTTTCTACGAAAAACAAAAAATTTTCCGGAATGACATTTCTGGGAGCTGGCTGTGATTTTTTGTCATTCCCGGCTGGAGCGTAGCGGAAGGGAATCCAGGATAATTAAATTTAAAGTTTCTAATTTAACTTTAGTTTGTAGTAAAATTTGAAATCTTGTGTGTCTGGATCCCCGCCTACGCGAGGATGACATGAATTTAAGACTCTAAGTTTTACGTGTAGGGGTTTGCTAGTGGCAAGCCCCTACGATTATGTATCATAGCCCGTGCGGCGAGCACTTTATTACTTTAAAATATAAAAATAGCACAGTTTGTTGAAAATAGTAGATAAGTTTCCAAGTAGAAGGAAAATTTTTTATTTAAATAATAAACTAAAAAGTGAATTAGATTTAGTTAAAAAAGAAAGACCTGATAAATCAGATGATGATTTTGGGTCTTTTTTTGGAGGAGCGATGTCAGTTTTGGCAGGATCTTGGATTTATAAAAATAAAGTAAAAAATAATTAATTAAAAAAATTCCTTTCTTTTTAATTCTATGTTAAAATAAAAACAAACAAAGTAACATCAAATTAAAGTAGAAGTTATCCTCTCATGCAAAATAAGAAATCAAAAATAATTGATTTAAGAAAACAGGAAAAAAGAGAAAGTACAAATTTTAAAACAGAAAACGAATTTAAATTTAGAACTTTTTCAGAATCTAAAATCAAAAAAGAGAAAAATAAAACAAATAAATTATCAAAAAAAACAGGTAGTCTTTTTGTTTTATTTAAAAAAAGATCTTTCAAATACTCATTATTAGGGATAGTCAGTATTATATTAATTTCAGTTGTGGTTTTTACTAATTTTAAAAATCTTACTGATTTTAAAGAGTCAAATTTTTCAAATAAAGATCAAGAAGTCTCACAGTTCTTAACATTAAAAAATACTTCAGGGAATACTGTAGCTATTAATAATAAGTCATCGTTGCATATTCCATTCATTAAAAATCAAGGTCAAATAGAGCAAGAGAAAGTAAAATATTATGCACCAATATTTTTAGGAAATGTATTCGTAACAAATGAATTCTTAAAATATTCAATTGAATCAGAATCAGAAGTTGAACCAGAATCAGAACAAAAAACTGAAGACAGTTCAATTAAATCAAAGGTAGCTTTTTCAGAAACATTTTTAAATAGTGAAGGAGATAAAATTGTTATTAATCCAGAAGGTCAGAACAAATCACAAACAACAACTTCATATTTTCAAGGAAATGATTTAGAAAAATGGAAATCAAATGTTGAAACAAATGATTCAATCCATCTCGGGGAATTATACAATAGAATAGATATCCATTTACGAGCGTATGCTAATAATGTAGAAAAATTATTTATTGTTGATTCAGGTGGAAATGCTGATGAAATTATTGTTAAGATAGATGGCGTAGATAATATGGAAATTTCCGATAAAGGTGAGATAATCGCATTTATTGGAAATAATAAAGTTGCTTTAACTAAGCCTATTGCTTATCAAGAAATAGAAGAAGATGGAAAAAAAACTAAAAGATATATTGCAACAAATTATACTTTAAATCAAGATAATAATACGTATGGATTTTCAGTTGGAGATTATAATCATACCAAACCATTAATTATCGATCCTTTACTTTCCTCAACATATTTAGGCGGAGCTTCTGATGAAATGTATAGCTATGACGATTTTGGCGGAAGAATCTATAATGGTCATAAATCAATAGTGGAAGATGGTGATGGAAACATTTATGTGATAGGAGAAACTAAATCAGACGATTATCCATCTACAGTTGGAGTTATTGATGAAGATTTTAATGATACTAGTTCAATATTGAAAAACGATATTGTTATTTCTAAATTTAATAGTGATTTAACTCAATTACTTTCTTCAACTTATTTAGGTGGAACGAGTGAAGATGTGGGATCTTCTTTGGTTATTGATGGTAGTGATTTATATGTCACAGGTTTTACACGCTCAAATGATTTTCCAACAACTGGAGGAGCTCATAGTACCACTTTCAATGGAGGAAATAGTGATATTTTTATTTCAAAATTAAACACAGATTTAACAACTTTACAATCTTCTACATACGTTGGTGGAGTTGATAAAGAGTTTGCATATTCTTTAATTGAGGATGGAAGCAATTTATATTTAGCAGGAGATACATATTCTAGTAACTTTCCAACTAGAGTAGGTGCATATGATAATTCATTTGAAGGATCTAGTGATGGTTTTGTTCTGCAAATAACCAATGATTTAACAACGATCAATTATACAACTTTCATAGGGGGATCTAATGCTGATTACACAAGAAGAGTTTTAAAATTAAACAGTAACATAATATTAGCAGGTCAAACGACTTCTACAGATTTTCCAGGAAGTCCGGGGACATTTCAAGGAGATACGGATGGTTACATAGCTTCTTTAAGCACAGATTTATCAACTTTAAATAATGCTACATATTTTGGAGGATCTCAAAATGAACTAGTTTCTTCTTTTGTTGTAGATTCCAGTGATGATATTATCGTAGTAGGAAGTACAGATTCTACAGACTTTTCAGGAGCAACAAGTTATCAAAGTAGCAATGCAGGACATTATGATGGATTTATTGCAAAGTTTAATAGCAGCTTAACACAAACAGTTGCTACATATATTGGAGGTGTTAATCAAGATGATATTTACGAGGTAGATATTGATAGTAATGATTATGTATATATTGTAGGACAAACTTATTCAGATGATTATCCGACAACTCAATATGCTTGGGATGATACAAGAGGTGGAAATGCAGACGGATTTATTTCTAAATTTACTAATGATTTAGCAACTTTAGATGCCTCAACATATTTTGGTGGAGATGGAAATATTGATTATATTCTTTCAACTATTATTAGTGGTAACGGAGATGAAGATATTATTATTAAAGGAATAACAAATTCAAGTGAGACTAGTTTCCCTGTGACAGCTGGAGCTTATGACGTTGACATCAATGGGTCAAGAGATATTTTTGTTTCTCGTTTGACTAATGATTTGCGACAAAATGCGTGGCCAGATCATGTGGAAGTTAAATATGAAAATCCAGCTGATACATTCAACACATCTTTAAATACCTTAGCCGGAGAAACAAAGACACTGACAATTTTCTTGAAAGATCCGTCAGGGAATACTGTAACTGAAGATAGTTATGATGGAGATTACAATGCTATTTTGAGTGGAGCAGCAGATTCTCCGCATGGACATCATCCAACTTGTACAAATAACTTAGGATCTCCAATTAATTTTGGAAGTAATACCATATTAACCTTTACAGATGGAGTAGCGACTTGTGATGCTATATTTTATGGAGCAGAAATTGCATCGATTGATGCACAAGTAACAATTTCTGCTACACCCTATGATTCAACTGGTAGCGTGAATTATGATTTAGATGTGACTGTGGATCATAACGTTATGTCTGAAATAGGCTCAAGTATTGATGCAGTAGTTAATCCAACGATAGTGGAAGACAATGTTGACGTTACCGTGACAGTAAATGATGAATGGGGAAATCCATTAGGGATTGATGGAATATCGCAAGCAGTAGTAATTAATGTAACAGGTGAAAATACAGCGACTCCAACGGTGACAGATGAAAGTGATGGAACTTATACTTCTACTTACACTACCGGGACATCCGCAGGAACTGATTTAATTACAGCAACATTAAACACAATTTCTTTACAATATGATGAAGACGGAACACCAGATGGAACTTATAATTTACCACTACATTCTCAGGTCATTCACCATTTTGCTTTGCGATACGAAAATCCAGTTGATACATATAATGATAGTTTGAACGCCACAGTCGGTACAATATATACTTTGGCTATGATTGCGGAGGATCAATATGGAAATCCAGTAAACGATTATGACGGGTATCATTATATTACTGTTACAGGTGCAAATAATTCGCCTTATGGAGATATACCATTTTGTGGGACAAGTTCTTCTCAAAAACTTGGTCAATCAAATAGATATACTTTTAATGATGGAATAGCTAAATGTAATTTAACGTTATACAATGCAGAATCTGTTCAATTGGAAGGAACTGATGGTAGTTATACTACAACAGGTAGTGATGCTTATGATTTGGATGTGGTGGCAGTAAATACTACTCATGATCACATGAAAATTACAGATGATAGTGATGCTAATAATATTACAGCTACAGCAGGAATTACAACTGGAATAAAAGTCTCTGCTCGAGATGTGTACGGGAATTTTATTGCAACTTATGATGGAGATCATGACATTACCTTTTCTGGAATGAATGCATCTTTTAACGGAACAATTTCAACTGTTAATGATAAAATTATAAGTCCAATCAACTTTGGGACTGCCACAACTTTAACTTTTACGGATGGAGAAGCAGTTACTAATATGGATTTATATACTCGAGAAAATGCTGAAATCGAGGTGACGGATGACACAACTCATGACTCAATATCTGATCCAGACTTTGATTTAAATGCGATTATCAGTTCTCAGGGAGCAGTAAATGCCAGTGAATCAACAATTGGAGTATCTCAAGATCCAGCAGGAACTTGTGGAGCAGAGGGAATATTTGTAGTTGTAAGAGATAATTATGGTAATCAATTAGAAACAGGCGGAAATACCGTAACATTAACTATCACAGGAACTAACCCTAATTCTTTTTCTACTCCAGCTACTATCACAGATAATGGTGATGGAACATATGTTGCAAATTATTCACCAGCAACGGGAAATGACCAGATTACAGGAACTATAGATTAAAAAGTGATGGATATATTTAGAGAAGACAAATAAATTTTATGAACGAAGATAAAAATCACAATCTGCAATCCGCTGAGTCTTCAAAGACTGAGTCGCTTTTTATTCAAGAAACTCCCAAAAAAAGGAGAAGTCCTTTTTTCTATATAACTTTATTTTTAGCCATAGTTGTGGTTTCCGTTCTGCTCTATAGAAGTTTTGCTTCTGAGGATCCAGAAGGAGGTACTAAAACACTTCTAGCCATTAATGAGATTGGGAAAGATTTTGATGGAACTAGTGATGGAACTTACAATTTAACAATTGATGGTGTAGGTGGAAATACTCTTCATTGGGATGGATCGGATTCGACTGATTGGTATACAGCTGCTAACTGGGCAGAAAATATATTACCTTCAGCGTGCTCCACAGTGATTATTGATGGTGATGTTGAAGATTTTATTGGGCAAGCTTTGGATTATTATGAGCCTATTTTAGATTTATCAGGTGGCTCTGAAGGAATTGCTGAATTGTATGTTGGGACTCAATATGAGTCTGATCCAGATTCTACGCCAACAACTTTAGAAATTTCTTATGGTAGTGAAACTAATAAGTTAACGACCACTGGAAATATTGTTATTGGTGATACGGTTGCTGATTCTGAGAATGGAAAACTAACTCATACCGCTAATAATGTAACTCAAGATCACGTACTTAATTTAGAAGTGGGTGGTAATTTAACAATTGATGTGGGAGGAGAAATTGATTTGCAAGGAAAGGGATATGCTAGTGGAAATGGACCAGGGTATGATCCTGTAAGAAGAATTGCAGCTCATGGTGGTTATGGTGGGTTCTGTAACACAGAAGATTGTTATCATGATAATTATGAAACTATGCCATATGGATCAATTACAGAACCTGACACAATTGGATCAGGAGGAAAAGTAGGAAGTGGTTCATATATTTATAGTCAGAATGCAGGAGGTGCTGTAAAAGTTGTTGCTGATGGAAATATTACAATTAATGGAAATATTTTAGCTAATACAACCACAAAAATTGGAGGATCAGGAGCATCAGGTGGAAGTGTCTGGTTAGATGGTGATACAGTTTCTGGTTCAGCAAAAATTTTAGCAGAGAGTGGTGATTCTATCAATTTTCCTACTGTAGGTAGTTATAATATTAGTGGGGGAGGAGGTCGGATTGCAATTTATTATAATACTTTAACGCTTAGTGAAGATAATATTGCCACTGCTCATAAAAATTCATGGGGAGGTGCAGGAACTATTTATCTTAAAGATAAGGCGGAAACTTATGGTGATTTGATTGTGGATAATAATGCCGATGCAATAGAGTATGTTAATCCATGGACAAAGGGGAATATTTATGAACGAGCAATGACACCACAGTTTACTTCCCAAATGGATCCAGCAAATAAAGAAATGACTTATCGGAGTATTAGGATTTCTGATTATGGTAAATATGAAGTTCCAGCAGGGGCGACGTTAAATATTTTAGATACAACCATTTTACAAGGAGAACAAGAGGCTGAATTATGGAATGATGGAACGGTTAATTTTAAGGCGGAGTCAGGTGGTAGTCCGTTGGATACTTATACACTAGACTCCTTTACTTTTGTGCAGAATGTAAAAGACGGAATATTAAGTGGATTAGGAACAAGTTTAACGGTGGATGGAGCGGGATTTGCTACAGCTTACACTGGAGAAACTTCTGATGAGAATATTTTAAATATGGGGAATATTACTGTGCAGAATGGCGGGATTTTAACTCATCCGCGAAATTATGTGGATGCCAAACATTCTTTGAGTTTGAATTTGTCTGGGGATTTAAGTGTTGATGCTACCAGTAAAATTGATTTGGAAGGTCGGGGACATACTGCTGGGGGAGGTTTAGGTTATGCAGGTACAGCAGGGGGAGCTGCTCATGGTGGTTATGGTTATAATGAAGCCAGTCAAGTTTATGGTTCTATTACTAATCCACTGTATCTCGGATCTGGAGGAACTTACGGGTATTATAGTGCAAGCGCTTGGGGAGGAGGATCAGTTAATATTACAGCTAATAATATGACTTTGGATGGAGACATTGTATCTATTCAGAAAAATAATGATAGATTTGGTAGTCCAAGTGGAGGTTCTGGTGGAAGCGTATTGTTAAATACTAATAATTTATCAGGAGGAGGTAGTATTATTTCTAGTGGTGGAATGTGTGCAGGAGGTCACTCTGTTTATAGGGGTGGCGGTGGAGGTGGACGGATTGCCTTATATTTTAACGACAATTCTGGCTTTACTGGAAACTTGTCAACCGCTTCAACATTATTTAGTACTTATGATTATGAATGTGGGGGAGCAGGAACAATTTATTTGAAAGATAAAGATGATACTAGTGATGAGGGGACTTTGATTGTGGATAATACAGGTTTTGATGATGCAGAATCTACACCTCAATATGCGGATTTAATGGATATTTCTAATCAAGAGATGACATACAGTCATATTGAGATTGGTGGAATGGCGGAATATGTAGTGGAGAGTAATAATATTTTAAACATTCTTTCTTCTACTACCAATAGTGGTGATAAAACTGGATATTTAACAAATTATGGAACAGTTAATTTTCCGGATGATTATGAAATGTCAGATACTTTTACTTTTAATCAAGATGCAAAGAATGGAACAATAACAGGACTTAATACAGAGTTGAGAATTAATAATTCTGGAATAAGAACTTTTAATACAACAGGGGATGGTGGAGAGTTGAGTTTTTATGCTTTAAATATTCCAGGGAATTTAATTGCAACAAATACGTCTGTTTTAACCCATAAAGAAAATACGACTACTCAAGAACATACTTTAAATTTGGAAGTTGGTGGTGATTTTAGTTTGGATAGTACAAGTCAGATTGATGTAAATGAGAAGGGCTATAGTTCAAGAAATGGCCCTTGTGCAACTCCGACTACTTCTGGAAATGCATGCTATGGAGGTTGGGGGCGTACCCAATATAGCGACCATGAGCCATATGGATCGATTATAGACCCATTAGATTTGGGCTCTGGAGGGTATGCTTATGCAGGAGGTGGAGCTGTAAATGTTGTAGCAGATGGAGATGTTGTTATAGATGGAGAAGTCTTGTCCTATTCTAGAGATACTTTGAGTTATAACGGTTCAGGAGGGAGTATATTATTTGAAGGAAATACTGTACAAGGTATTGGGACTTTAAAGGCTTCAGGGAGATGCTATAGTAATTCAGGAGGTTATTCGACTGGAGGAGGGCGGATTGCATTAAAATTTATCGATGATACAAATTTGTTTTCTGGAACGATACAAACAGTTAATAAGGATCTGGGTAATTATTGTGCAGGAGCTGGAACAGTGTATTTTGAAAATAAAACGACTGGATGGAATAAATTGTTAATCGATAGGGATAATAGTTTAGAAACTAATGGATATACAACAACTCCCCAGCATACAGATTCGATGCCGAGTGAATTTCAAGAAATGACATATTCAGAGATAGAAATAAAAAATGCTGGTAAATATTATATTGATTCAGATGATACTTTAAATTTACCAATAGCAATTAATATTTTAGGGGATGAAACTGGACAACTTATCAATGACGGTTTAGTAAATTTTGCAGAAAACACTTCAACTATTAATTCAGCTTTTAGCATTTATAATAATACAGGAACTTTACAGGGAGCGACAAGTTTAACTTTGAATGACACTGATTTGTATCAAAATTTTAATGCTTCTTTGGGGGTATTAGAAGAGTTAACAATTGGCAATGGAACGACAGTAGAATTACAAGAATATAATTTAACAACGCCTTTAGAATTAAATAGTATTACGATTAATAGTGGAGGACTTTTAACTCATCCAGCAAATGTTGATACACAAGAACACGTTTTAAATTTATTAGTAAATGATCTAACAGTAAATAGCGGAGGAGAAATTAATGTAGAAGGAAAGGGGTATGCGATAGCCAATGGGCCAGGTGCAGGAACTGGAGAATCTGGAGGTGGCTATGGAGGAGTTGGTGGAGCAGGAACTAATGGAGTGCCTGGAGTTAGTTATGGTTCAGAGACGATTCCTGTTGATTTGGGATCAGGATCTGGAACTCTTGGTTTGGGAGGTGGTTTGGTAAAAGCTCAAATTAATAATGTTTTAACAATTGATGGAAATATATCTGCCGATGGAACAAAAGGTGCTTATCATGGAGGTGGGGGTGCTGGTGGTACGGTTTTGTTTACTACTGATCAATTCCATGGAACAGGAATGATTACGGCTGACGGAGGTAGTGCTTTAACGACTTATAATGGATGCGAAGAATTTGATCCAAGTTGTACACCTTCTGGTTATACGTCTTACGGTGGAGGAGGTGGAGGTGGAAGAATTGCGGTTTATTATCAAGATTCAAATATAATCGGCGATCACTTTCTACTTCCAGGAAACGGATCAATTACTAAAAACGATAGTGATCCAATTACTATGACAAACAATGATCCTTTTGGAGGACGATCTGGAACGCGTACAGGAACATTTGACGGGGATTTGGGAACATTATACCTGGCCTTCCCAGATCATTACGAAATTACAGGAAATTCAACTCAAGTAGCAGGAACAAGTCAAGAAATAAATGTAACTCTGGCGGATAATAATGGAAACCCTTTCTTTGTTACTGATGATAAAGATTTTGATTTTTCAGCTTCTACAGTTAATGCATCGCCAAACGGAACAGAACCAATTATAGATGATAAAAATGATAATCCAATTGTAATTGGAAATGCAACACCATTAAGTTTAGTTAATGGAACCGTTTTTACTGATATGACTCTTTATAAAACAGAGACTGCAGAAATAGAAACAACCGATGGATTCTTTGATACCTTTGCAGATCAAAGTTACGATTTAGATATAATTGTAACAGAAGCAACTCCAGATGAAACGCAAACAACAATCGATACATTAGTAAATCCATTACCCGCTGGAAATAATGTTGATGTAGTGGTAACTCCAAAAGATACCTATGGAAATCCAATAACAGCTACAGGTGCAACAGTGTTGTTAGATATTGCAGGAATAAATCCAATAGGAGCTTTAGCTACTACTGAGGTAGTTGACGGTGTAACAGGTTTGGTTACATATATTGCTAATTATCTAGCTTCCAACATTGGAATAGATAATATCACAGGAACTATTAATACTAATGCAATAACTGACGATGAAGACGGTACTAGCGATGGTGATTATAATCAACAGATAACAGGAGGTGGAGCAGGTCATTTAGAAATTACAATAAGTGGCGACAATGGAGCAGTAACTCCTGTGGCTATAGTAGCGGGATCTCCTCAAACAATTACTATTACTGCCAAAGACGATCTTGGAAATGTTGACTTAGCGTATACTGGATTAAAAAATATTACGATCACTGGAGCTAGTGATGCACCAGACGGAACAACACCAACTACTAGAGATGATGGCGGAGTTGACACTTCCATGACAGAAATTCCTTCAATTGTGACAAGTTTAAATTTTATTAACGGAGTAGCGACTTCTCAAATGTATTTATACAAACAAGAAGTAGCTGAAATAGAAGCAACTGATGGAACTATTAACACTCTTGGAAGTCAAGATTATGATTTAGATGTTGAAGTAAATAATTCTGGAATAGATTATACTCAGTCATTATTAGAAGTAAATAAGGCTGTTGTTGAGCCAAGTGAAGAAGTAACTATTACAGTTATCACTAGAGATGAATTTCAAAATCTATTAAGCACAGGAGGAGAAACAGTAACCGCTAGTATTAGTGGGGATAATCCAGTAGGTTCAATTAGTTTAAATGATAATGGTGATGGAACTTATTCTACAACAGATATTCCTCTTACTCATCATGTGCCAACTAACTTAGGAGACGATGATATAACTGCTATAGTATCAGGAAATGCAGTTACACATGATAATGATGGAACAGATGATGGAATATTTAACTTGTTGATAACAACCCTGCCTAGACATATAGAAATTACAGGAAATAGTACTCAGGTAGCAGGGGCAAGTCAAATCATTACTTTGACAGTAAAAAATTCTTTAGGAACAGTTGATGATACTTACGATGGAAATAAATCGATCACTTTTTCAGGAGCTTCCATCTCTAATCAAGGCGATAATCCGACAACTGACAGTATTAACTTTGGAGATACGATAACTCTAAATTTCGTAGATGGTGTGGTTACTGCAGACATGACTTTATTTACAGTGGAATTAGCTGAAATAGAAGCGACTGACGGAACTTTTAGTACTTTTGGAAGTCAAGATTATGATTTAGATGTTGATGTAACGGAATCAGATGCATGTTTAGGTGTTCTTAGTGCTAATCCAAATCCAGTTCAAGCAAATAATCAGGCTAGTATTACTCTTGATAATGTAACTGATCAATATGGTAATCCTATTACAGTAGGTGGAGATAATCCAAGCCTGGATATTACAGGAGTTAATCTAACAAGCTTAATTAGTACAGATAATGGAGACGGAACTTACTCATCAGATTACACCCCAAATAAGACAGGAATAGATATCTTAGATGGAACATTAGGAGTTTGTAGTTTGGATGCTGTTAGTATTGAAATTCTTTCTACAGAAGTTCCAGTTTGTGGAGATGCAGCTAAAGAATATCTTTACGAAGATTCTGATTTTGAAGGTGACTTCTGTCAGGCAGGAATAGTTGTTCCAGGTAGTCCAACTTTTCCTAATGCAGAAGAAATAACTTCTTGGAATTGTGAAAATGATAGCGATACTGTCAGTTGTGAATCTAGTAGACTTGCTGAAGGAGAACAGCCACCAGTGGTTGAAAGTCCAGTCTGTGGATCTGCAGCTAAGGAGTATTTTTACGAAGATGCTGATTTTGAAGGTGACTTCTGTCAGGCAGGAATAGTTGTTCGAGGTAGTCCAACTTTTCCTAATGCAGAAGAAATAACTTCTTGGAATTGTGAAAATGATAGCGATACTGTCAGTTGTGAATCTAGTAGACTTGCTGAAGGAGAACAGCCAGAGAAAGAGGAAAAAGTAGATCTTTACAGAATAAAAAATGAAACATGTACATCATTAGATTTGAGAGTTGAATTAAAGAATTTTTCAGATAATGAGGAGTTTGATTTTAAGATTTATGTGAAAAATACAAATACAGGAGAGGAAACTAAATTAAAACAAAAATCAGTTGAAGTCTCAAACAATAATAAAATTACTTTACATATTGATAATCTTAGTGAAGATGCAAATTACGAATTTAAGGTTGCTGCTTCTGAAAAAGAATCATCCTGGCTGCTGGACTCGACCCGGATCAATATGCAGAAAATCCATGGCCCGGTTTTTCTGGATGATCTGGCCATGGACGTGGCTCCGGTGCAATTGGCAATTTCATCAGGAATACTGGCTGAAATTTCCGGTTACATTTCTCTTCGAAAAAAGAGGTTGATCTTACCTGTGATCTTCTTGAGTATTATGTCAGGGACATGCAATTAACCAGTTCCCATATCCCGATTGATATTGAATACGACAACGGTCTTGTGATCAGGACTGAGGAAACATCTCTGTGGAAGATGAGCCAGATGCCCGTCACACTCTATCCCTCGGTGTTTGCCTACCACGATCATGAGTTCACGGTTAAAAGCAGCAGAATCAGCTACGGGTCACTGTTTGACAGCTATCTGTCCGGCTACTACAACGCGGAAAATAAAAAGGGCTTATTTTCCCTTAAAGAGATCGATGTAACCAGTCAAAATCTTGAGAAGAAACTTGAAATCGGCAGAAATGCGGATGTGGAGGTCAGTGGTGTCGGTGGTAAATTCGTTGTCTATTTCCCCCATTTTGACCTGAAGGTAACAACCGACGAGCAAAAGAACTGGTCTGCGGTGTTTGGTGATCTTTCAGCAATTTACAGCCGCTCAAAGCTGTTGCGGAAATTCAAAATCAAGGAAGGAAGTCTCTCTGTGTCTTCGGAATATGGTGCGCGGCCGTATCGTTTTTCTGCAGATATCAAGATGCCATATCCTTTGCTGGTTGAGGGTGGAGAACCGATTGACCAGGTTCAGGTTGCCGGAAGGCTGGCCGACGAGGGTCTGTTCGCCACGGTAAACGGGGACCTCGACATTGTCTATCGTGATTCGCACCTGACACTTTCATCGCGCCAGATCGGCTATAATATCAATGCCGTTATGCAGCTCTTGCGTGATTTTCAGCCGGCGACTGGATCCGCAGACGCAGCCGCAAGACAAACAGCCATTGCTCATTGAGTTGCATGCAGAAGACAGCCAGGTCTACTTGAGCACCCAGAGCAGGCTTCTGGCTGATACGATCAAGCTGCAGCAGCAGGACGGTAAAGTTTCCGCGAAACTCGAGCATGGGCCGGGCCAGATTTTACTGCAGCTTGAAAAAGACACATTCCTGCTTGAAAGCTGGGATCTCAATGATGAATTCATGGGAGCATTGATCAAGAATTCGAGATTTCAGGGCGGCAGGATGTCGATGGTATCCACGGGCTCGTTTGACGATTTCTCCATCGTTTTTGAGCTGCAGGACACGAATATAAGCGGACTGGCGATGGTCAACAATGTGATGGCCTTTTTGAACACTGTCCCTGCCCTTATGACCTTCTCTCTGCCCGAATATAACAGCAAAGGGTTGCCGATCGACTCGGCGATAGCCGGAATGACATTTAATAAAGAAGGTGGGGACCTTTGAATCGCTGGAAGTCACGGGACCCGAACTTCAGGTGATTGGCAACGGGGGCTGGATTTTTCCAGAAGATTGATAGATATGGACATCTTTATCAAGACCCAGGCGAGTAAAAACGTGGGAAAAATCCCTCTGATCGGCTATCTACTCACCGGGGACGACGAGGATGCATCGCTGAGTCTGAATATCTCAGGGGGCTTCGACGACCCGGAGGTAAGCAATTCCCTGGTAGAGGATATCGTGACATATCCGGTTGATGTGCTGTTCCGTACCCTTAAGCTGCCGTTTCACCTCGCGAAAAATTCAGCGATCAGCCAGTCGTGGAGCCTGCAGAATCGGATACTGAAGAGATACAGGAACAAACAGAAGAAATAAGCATTCAAGATGGATAAGCTGGACAATGAGAACACTGTTCACCGGTTTTTGAAAATACTGTTTAAAGTTGTTCTTTTCCTGGGCCTGGCTCTTGCCTGGATGTGGGGGATAACTGCGCTGTACCTGTCTGGTCCGGAGCCGCACTGGCTTAAAGTTCTACTGGCTTGTATTTTCGGTATGTGTCTGCCTGCAGCCTTCATCTATACCCGGTCTTTTATTAAGGGCAGTCTGTCCTGTCTGGCAGTTTTTCAGTCCTGCTCATCTGGTGGCAGACCCTGACGCCGACCCATGATAAAGAATGGGCTCCTGATGTTGCGCAGATTTCCCACGGGGAGATTGAAGGCGACAAACTCGTCATGTATAACGTCAGGAATTTTGACTATAGAAGCGTGAGTGATTTTGATCAGAACTGGGAAACCCGGACATACGACCTCAACAACCTCCAGGGGCTCGATCTTTTTCTCTCCTACTGGGCTTCTGACAATATCGCCCATACGATTCTCAGCTGGGATTTCGGTGATGACGGCCACCTGGCTATTTCCATCGAAACCAGAAAGGATAAAACGCAGCAGTACTCTGCAGTAAAAGGGTTCTTTAAACAATATGAGATCGCCTATGTTGCAGCAGACGAGCGCGATATTATCAGGTTGAGGACCAACTTCAGAAAAGAACGGGTCTACCTGTATCGTTTTGAGATTCCCAATGAACAGGTGCTGGCACTTTTAAAGGATTATCTCAAAGAAATGAACAGCCTTGCAGACACCCCGGCATTTTACGACGCACTTACCCGTAATTGCACGACAACGATTAAGATTCATACCGATGCCATAAATCCTGGAAAACCGCCGCCGCTTGATTGGCGGCTCCTCGCCACCGGCCATGTTGACGAGCTTCTGTACGACAAGAAAGAAGTGTCAACAAGCCTGCCATTTGCAGAACTTCGTAAGGCAAGCCGGGTCGATCTTGAAGATGCAGAAAGAGGGCAGGGAGGATTTTTCAAAGAAAATGAGAGACATACATCAAGCGTGCTATCGAGGCGTATTGAAATGACAACGGTTTTCTAATATTCTGGTATATCTGGAACTTACGATGAAGAAATTAAGAGGCCGAGGCGGTCCGATTTATAAATTTGGTTTATGCTCGAAGGAGAGAAGATGCGAATTCTACTGCCTGTAGTTACCCTGATGCTTCTGTTTTTGGCCGGTTGTGCAACACCGCCGCCCCCCAGGACCCGGCCTACCAGTTTGTGCCGCCGACCAGAGAGGTGAATTATCTCACCGATGTCGAACCGGTTCTGGTCAAGCGCTGCGTGGTCTGCCATTCCTGCTATAACTCCCCCTGCCAGTTGAAACTGAGTTCCTGGGATGGGCTGGAGCGGGGTGCCAGCAAAGAAAAAGTCTATAACGGTGGCCGCCTGAAGACCATGGACCCAAGCCGTCTGCTGGTCGACGCACATTCCGCCGAGGAGTGGCGCCAGAAGGGATTTACCAGCGTCACCCCGGTGGAAAACCAGGATTATGCCGACTCGATCATGTACATGCTGCTCGATCATAAGCGGCTGTCGCCTGACGTCGTTGGCGAATACTACCCCGAGGCCAGCGATCTTACCTGCGCCGAGGATGCAGATGAGCTGAAAAAATACCTCAAGAAACACCCGAACAACGGTATGCCGTTTGGCTTTCCGCCCCTCACAAACGAAGAGTTCAACACCATTGCCGGTTGGCTCAGCCAGGGGGCAAAAGGTCCGTCTGCCGAGGAACAGCAGGCTCTTAAAGCAGTACCGGATGCAGATCAGCTGATGGTGGAGAAGTGGGAGGACTTTTTGAATCAGTCCGATTCCAAACACCAGATGACCGCCCGTTACCTCTATGAGCACCTGTTTCTTGCCCACCTGACCTTTGAGACCGGCTCCGATACGTTTTACGAACTGGTTCGCTCAAAGACGCCGCCGGGTGAAGCCATCGACATTGTGGCCACAGTCAGACCCTATGACGATCCTGAAACCGAAACGGTCTACTATCGATTCAGGAAGATATACTCAACAATCGTTTTCAAGACGCACATGGTGTTTCCCATGGGGGAAGACCACTACCAGCGGGTGCACGAGTTGTTTATCACTCCTGACTGGGCCCAGCCTCCCTACCAGGTCGGCTATGATACAAAGCTCAGCGCCAATCCCTTTCAGGCTTTCGAGCAGATACCTGCTCGCTCACGCTACCAGTGGCTGCTTGACCACGCCCACTATACGATCATGACCTTTATTCGGGGGCCGGTCTGCAAAGGCCAGGTGGCACTTGATGTTATCGACGATCATTTCTGGATCATGTTTATGGACCCAGATTATGATTTAGCAGTTAAATACCCGGGTTTTCTTAAATTCAACTACGAGAAGCTGCGCCTGCCTAGAGAGGACGGCAGCGACTATTCACTGGAAAAATCGCTCCTCGAGAATCCGCATTATGCCTGGGCGGTTGATTATTACAAGAACCGTCAGCAGTTTTACGGAATCCATTATCCCGATGGTCTTGATACGAGGGTTATATGGAAGGGCAGCCAACCGGATGACGACCCGATCCTCACCGTCTATCGACATTTCGACAGTGCCTCGGTGCACCGGGGCGCCCTGGGCGGTTTGCCGAAAACAATGTGGGTGGTCGACTACCCCCTGCTGGAGCGTATCTACTACTCTCTGGTGGCAGGGTTCGATGTGTATGGCACGGCAGGGCATCAACTGGCCACCAGATTCTACATGGATGCGCTGCGTATCGAAGGAGAAAGCTATTTTCTTGATTTCATGCCGGAAGAAAAGCGACATGAGATGTTTTACTCCTGGTATATAGGGATCAAGCCGAAAAAACTTCATTACACTCCGGCTCAGATACCAGCAAAAATGACATTTACGACAGACGAGCCGAAAAGGGAATTGATCGAAGATGTGGTGCAAAACCAGATTATTGCCACAGGTATCGAGTTCGACCAGAACTATTTGCCTGCCGGGGAGTCATATCCGCCTCTTCCCGCATAAATACACGAGCGTCGATGATATCATGCAGGGGTTTGTGGCGGTTTCAGCCCCCGGCGTCAGCTTCTTCAGCCATGTTGCCAATCATAATGCCAATATTGCCTGGGTGCGAGTCACCAATATTCCGGGCGAGGAGGATGAGGTCATATCAGTCATAGTCGATCGCTGGCATGACAATGTCAGATATCTTTTCCTGGAGTCGGCGGCTCTTGATCCAAGCAAAGATCGGGCCGATTTCCTCGATGGGTTTGTGGGTTCCTACCCCAATTATTTCTTCATTGTCGATGCCAAGGACCTTCCAGATTTTTTCGATATTCTCGGAAAATTATGACAATAGCGCGGAGTATATTGCACGCCTCAACAAGTATGGCCGTGAACAGGGCGGCGGATAATTTCTGGGAGGTGTATGCTAATCTGCACTTTTGCTGCACCTCAGATTGTTCAAAACCTCTTCGACGCTATATTTGGCCGGTTTCAGGCGTGTTGATCTAAAAAAACTCACCAGTGCGTCATTGAATAGAGCGGTCTGTTCAATGTTCGGCAGGTGCGCTGCTTGGGGGATGACAACCAGTTTGGACCCCCTGATCCCATCATGCAGTATTTGAGCTGAGGCAACCGGGCAGGCTGGGTCTGCTTCGCCCACCAGGACAAGTGTAGGGGCGCCGATTCTTCCCAGATTATCACAGATGGACATATCGCGGATCGCTTCGGCGCAGCCGATATAGCCATCAATCCCGGTTCCCATGATCATCTCGCTGATTTTTTTCAGTTGTTCCCCGCCTGTTTTGTGAAAAGGTGGGGTAAACCATCTTTCCAGGGTGCCGGCCAGAAGGGCTTCGATCCCTTTTTTCCTGGCGGCATCTATGCGCTCATTCCAGAGGGACCCCGGCTGCATTTCGCAGGCTGTGTCGCAGAGACACAAAGAGAGCACCTTGTCCGGGTAAAGGGTGGCCAGCATTTGACCGGTGAAACCGCCCATGGAGAGTCCGACAAAATGAACCGCCTCTATATTCAATTTCTCTATAAGCGCACAGGCATCCTCTGCTAACAGTTCGATGGAATAGGGTCCAGGTGTCGTTTCGGTACCGCCATGTCCCCTCTGATCGTATCTTAGTACTCTATAAGACGGGGGAGGCCGCGAAGGTGGGGGTGGGGGGGGGGGGGGTATGTTATGGGTCAGCGCTGTTACCTGGGTTTCCCACATCGTATAATTGGACATTAGGCTGTTGCTGAGCATAACCACAGGACCATCTTCAGGACCATCCAGTCGGTAGTCCATGTCGATGCTATTGGCATTGATTTTCATGTTCTTTCCCCGGGAGTAGTATTTGTCTGGGCAATATCGTTGGCTAAGATATCAAATCAAATATCAGATTCGGAATAAAAGATAAACAGACACATGAGGAAGACTCAATTGATAGGATATGACTGGGAGATATAAACGTTCTCTATGGTAACGTTAACCGTCACAAATAAGCCGAGCTGTTGTGTACTTCGATTTATTAGTCGGGTAATTTGCTGCCTACTTATGTCACTGAACTTTGGGACAAGACAAAAGCCACGATTGTCATCTTGCACTTTTCCCTACCGGACAGACAAACTCGCACTTTCTGCAATATTTTACCGGCATCTATTCGTCCGAGCTGTTCTTTGCGCTTTCGGAAACATCCTTTTCCATTTGTATATTGCAGACTTCTCTGTCATAGGCTCCATCCCTTGCAGGCAGATCCGAAATATCATAGATTGAGTCAAATACCGGTGCCTTCGCAGTCAATGCATTTTCTGGACAAACCCTTCGGCAGTAAACTTTGCAGTCCGCGCAGGGATCAAAGGCAACAGAGCCCAGTTGGGTCGATCTCGGCCTCAAGAAACAAAGCCCTGAGACGGATTCTTGGACCGTATTCCGGTGTAACCAGCATATTGTTCTTGCCGATACACCCGAAGCCCGGCTAGTACTGCCGCATCTTTGAGAAAAATCCCTCCCTTTTCAACATAGTAATGAAGTTTACGTCAAGTACCTCTACGTTCAGGTCTTTTTCTATCTGCTCCCGGGTCAGGTCCAATGATATCAATCAACAGCCGATTCCCTGGGGTGTCCCCTGCCGTCCCACCACAGTCGAGCTCCGGTCTGGTCCTCCAGGGTGTGACGAGGCCATCAACGAGTATAGATTTTGCTGTACTCCGGCCAGTTGGAATACCATTGCTATACGACATGGAATCTTCACCTCTGACGGTGCCAATTCCCGTATAATCCGCCCATTTGACTGTATATCAGGTGCGAGGAGGACGATCTGAGCGCTTCCACACTTGCGATTCCGGCGAGAGCTGCACCCATTTTCGATGGCGATTTCAATGATTCGTTTTCCAAGTTCCATAAACACAATCCTGCTATCCTTATTCACCCTTAAAATCATCTAAATAACCTAACAGTCTATTGTCCCGATGACCTTCCTGCGGGGTATCGACCCAGTACAGCAGTGCGCTCCATAGAGTGCGAAGAAACAGAACAGTACAAGATAATCAAGAGTTTCCTTATAGAGATAGAACAAACCATCAATAAGGTTATCTTGTTCAGATTTGATCTGACACTACTCACCTCTGGGGCAGATTTTGTTTTCCCGGCAAATATTAGACCTGAACCATATGCTAAGGGGCCGATTACTGAAGCAAATCGTGAATATTCTCTACCGGCAGTAAGGGAGCTTTAGACGATCGAATAGCATTATTGAGCAATGGGAGTCAATCCTGTTTCGTCATCCGGTATGTTGAGTGCACTTATTAAATTGCCAAGACTAATGGACAGTGCTACGAGCTGGTCATGGTTGAGATTGTTTACCGCGTTGGTCAGCTTTCCTGACTGGTTCTGGTGCATCTGCAAGAACCTGTTTACCGGAAGCGGTTATGTAAAGATGGACAGAGCGTTGATCTGCCTTATGGTCCCTTATGACAAGGTCCTTTGCTGTTTATCAAGCATGTTAGAGCAGGTAGAGGTGTGGATAGTCAGGGCTGAAGCAGCCGGGAGACTTTCATGCCTGCGTTGTCTCTATTTCATGGAGCATTCCTAACTGGGCACTGTTGAGCTCACATTTTTTTTCTACAATTTTTGAATGGGCCTGAATGGATTTATATACCATTCGAAGCTCCCGGGTAATTATCTGTATCTGTTGTTCCCTTTCTTCCTATCGCTGTTCCCGATCATAGCTTTTATACAGATTCCTCCCCTTTAATCGATTATTCGACTATTATCACCCCAAATAAATGCTGCTGCATACAAGCCAGGAATGATTCCAGCATCTTTCCCGGCCTGTACATTTGGTCTTGTAAGATGTGTCTTTTTCAGTTGCTCAGGCTACATTGCGGCCTTTCTCGCTGCATCGAGCCAACTGTTCCACATATCCTCATTACTAGCTATCCATTCAGCAACGTGTCGCTCAATATCTTTTTGACTCTTCTCACCATCATTCATGAGAGTGTTTTGTTTGTTTACATCGGAGAGAGGTAATTTTACCGCCTCAAAAAATGCTTTTGCCGCAGGGTTTTTCTCTAAAAACATATTGTTGGCAACTATACGAATGTCGTTTACCACAAAGCCGAGCTCTATCGGGTCACTGACCGCGCCTTCAATTCCGCTGACAGTCATCAGTTCGACATTTGGTTTTTGTGATTCATTCGGTTTGATTTCTGCACATTGATCCACATTACATCAGACCCGGGTTGCAGTTTATAGATAGTTCAGTTGGGTGCCCACGTGTAGAAAAAGACCGGCTCGCTGTTTTTGTATGCTGTCATGCTGATGCCATACCTGCTTCATAGACGCCTTGTTTGCAGGTTGATATGGTCTTCAAGCTCATAGACTTTCATATGATGAGAAATTACAGTTTCAGCAGCCCCAGCCGGAGGACAGGCAGTCAAGTCAGCTTTGCTGTCCCGTATTCTTGTCAAATGCCTTTTTTACTTCATCTCGTTTGAAGTCATCAAGCGATTTGATGTTGTATTGCTCAACGTGCTTTTTCGATACCAGATATCCCTGCAGTCCACCTGCTTTGATGATGTTTCCAGTTGCTGCGGCTTTTTCATCAAAATCTTTGGGAAATTGGCTGACATGTAGTGGAAACCAGCCATTGGCCCAGTAGTCAACATCACCTAACGTCAGACTTTTGTAAAAAATAGGATTCTGCAGATCTTTTGGTTTCTCAACCTTGAAACCAAGAGTTTCCAGGCCCTTGCGCACCAGAGCTTCCTGGAAAAAACCGGTATTCCAGGTAGCGCGAGCAGGTTGAACAGTCACACCTTCGCCTGGCATCTCATTACTTGCCTGTATTGCCGTTACACCGGTAAAAGTCACTGCTGCAATTGCAGCACTAACAACCAAATTCTTAACATGAGTAATCCTCCCTTTAGTTTTTTTTTCTGTTCACCCAGTGACTGGGTAATTCTATCCAAAATGATAGCGATCAACACGATCCCCAGGCCGCCAATAGTGGCGAGCCCTATATCAAGAGTGTTTAAACCTAAAATTACAGGGGCTCCAAGGCCTCCTGCGCCAATGAGGGCAGCGATAACGACCATTGAAAGTGCCATCATAATGGTCTGGTTCAGCCCTGCCATAATGGTCGGGAGTGCCAGTGGAATCTGCACTTTTACCAGAACCTGCCAACCTGTGGCGCCGAATGCAAGGGCCGCCTCGACGAGTTCAGGGTGGACTTGCCGATTCCCAAAGCAGTGAGCCGTATTATAGGCGGCAGGGCAAAAACAATAGTTGCCAGTACACCGGCAACATTTCCAATAGAGAACAGCATGACAATTGGGACAAGGTAGACAAAGGCAGGGGTTGTCTGCATGCCGTCCAGCATTGGTCTCAACAGAGCATTAAAACGGTCGCTCCGGCCTGCACATATACCAAGTGGAATACCCACAATGACGCAAAAGACAACGGAGGAGAATACCATGGCCAGAGTAATCATGGTCTCTTCCCAGAGTCCAAGCAGTCCGATAAGTACCAGGGTTGCTATTGTGAACCCGGCAAGCTTGACACCTGATGCCCGCCAGGCAACAATTCCCAGAACAGCGATAAGAATCAGGGGGACTGCCAGCAGACCGTTCTCCATCCCAGAAAGCGTAACTTCTACCGGCCATTTGATTGCTTGGAAAAACCAGCGATATCCTTCAACCAGCCAGTCGACAAACTAGTTATCCAGTCATCTAATGGTATTACTTGTTCCTCAAAACTCAGCATCGTTTCTACTCCTGGCTATATCTGGAGTTGATGGTACACGCAGTTTACGCCTGGTGGCACATGAGTTAAACTATTTCTCCAAACCACTGGTATCTTCAGCTCGGTAAAGTGTGCGGAGAAAACGGTTCTTTGAGATAACGACTCCTTATAGGTGTTGTTCTCATCAACAACGGGGATTGGCCAGGACATGGGAAGCTACCTCCGGGAGAATATCCTGAAGGTAGTCTGATTCTGGCACTGCCTTGGCTTCCTTGATAAATGCCTGCTTTATTTTTGCTTTGCTCGCCCCTGACTCAATTATGTTTCTCAGGGAATCGGTTGATACCACCCCGTAAAACCGGTGTTCCGAATCAGTACATAGGCAAATTCGCGGTCTTTGTTGCTCAAGCATTCCAGTGTTGCCCGTGGGCTTCCCTCAGGGGTGTGCCAGATAACTGTTGGCTGTGTGTCTCTTGCAATATCAGCGGCGGAAATTACACCTGTCGGATCTACACCTCGGAAAAGGCACGTACGTAATCATCAGCCGGATTTTGCAAGATTTCCTCGGGGCTACCCACCTGAACGACTCTGCCGCCCTCCATTATTGCGATTCTGTCGCCTATCCTGAAGCGCTTCATCAAGATCATGGGAGATAAAAACGATTGTTCGTTCATGGCGATCCTGCAATTTGAGGAGTTCGTCCTGCATCTCAGTCCTGATTAAAGGATCAAGCGCAGAAAATGCTTCATCCATGAGCAGAATATCGGTCAACTGCCAGACCTCTAGCCAGGCCAACACGTTGCTGCATACCACCGCTTAACTCACTGGGGTAAGGATTTCTCCCAACCCTCCAGCCCAACTTGCTTCAAGGCATCCAGAGCCTCTCTCTTCTGCGGTTTCTTTTTCGACGCCATCTAATGACAAGTCCAAAGCAACGCATTCTCAAGTACTGTAAGGTGGGGCATAAGAGCAAAAAGATTGAAAGACCATGCTGGTTTTGCTTCTACGAAACTTAACCAGTTCTTTTTTGCTCATTTTCAGGATATCCTCACCATCTACCAACACCTGGCCGACGGTCGGTTCAATAAGCCTGTTGAGCATTCGAACAAGTGCTGATTTACCCGATCCTGAAAGACCCATGACAACAAACACCTCGCCTTTGCATACTTAAAACTGGCATTCTGCACACCAACAGTCAGACCGGTCTTCTCATGTATTTCCTCCTTGCTTTGTCCCTGTTTCAGTAACTCGACACCCTTCTCAGGGGCTGCACCAAATATTTTATACAGGTTTTTAATCTCTATTTTTTCCATATTAAATTTATGGCCCGGTAGCACGCCGGACCCTCCTGGTCTAATTATAGGATTGTGTTTTGCTGCGCATGGTTTTGCGCAAAAATATATTTGCAGATACTATAATGGACAATATCTTTTGTCAAGCTGTTGATTTGCGAGAAAAAAGGAGATTGAAAGCATCCATGCTGTCCCTGCAGCCTGTTGTTATGTTTTTGGCTACACTGAACTGTCAATGGACGCTGGTGTATGTCAGGCCGATTGCCTGATCAGCGTACGATGATACATCCTGATCAGGGCTGATTGACAGGATCGTGCGGCTTGCTGATGTCCCGACTACGGGTGACATTCTCTTCCATTGATGAGTTGATGCGTATATTAGAAGGGCAGCTGTTGGACCATATAGGTAATATTGAACAGTCTGACGATATTACCTTCATATCCATAAGAAGACTCTGCTAAATTAACTGTACTATCCTCGTAGCAGAAACCCTGCCAGATTCTACTACTAGAAAGGAAAGATACACATGAATAAGGTGAAATTTCACTTATTATTAAACAGTTAACATTGCCGATTCAAGTCTATTAAGTTGGCTTGAAAAAGCTCCTTGCACCCTATCAGGAACTCCGCGTAACATATTCTGTTTTTCTGGTTATTGAACTTGACCACTCTGAAGTGACAACCCAAAGGCGGCACCATCTCACAGCTGAATCTCAAAAATCGCAATCAGACAATCGCTTTCGCTTCGGGGTAATACCTAATAGATCTATAATTACTCAGAACTGCTCTTATTTATTCAGCATCGTTCAAATTACGGTACAGTCGCAGCTGATCCAGTAGCTTGGTGAGCTGTTCCGAGGTCTGGTAGCGCCCGTTGGCAAACACGCCGTAATCCCCGCCGCCGGCCATGGCTGAGGCGAAACGGGTGGAATTGGCGTAGAATAGCCAGATGGTGGTCCACATTCTCTCTGCCTTTTCATCGAAGATGTTTTCACCCTGGGGCAACCCCTTCTCAAAACCGCCGGTCCAGATATCGCTCAAAATCTTGGTCGCCTGATAGGTCATGCGGTTGGTTCGGTGGATCGTGTTGTCGAGCCGTAGGAAGTGGTTCTCCACCCATTGCGAGGAGGACAGGTAAGGCATACGGCCTTCATTCTGCCGTTGTTCTCGAGCTGCTGCTCCTCGCTGAGCACGAATTCGGCAACCGGCTCACCGTTGAGTTCCACGGCCAGAGGAAGACCGTCTGACTTAACCACATTCTCCAGGTTGGCATCAAGCGGATGGGGGTGGGCGTATGGCACCCGAAAAGACGCCAGCTGAGCCGGTCATTGTATTGATGGGTGCGCTCGGCGATTACCGTCTCTTCCGGTGAGACGAGCAGGCTGGCATGGCAGGCGGCGCAGGTTGGCACAGTAAAATCGGTGCCTATCCGCCACGGCACATTGGTGAAATTAAACTCGCTCTCCTTCGAATTGTAGATGTTGCCGTGTTTGCTGACTTCATAGACTTTGTAGGCAGGCACGTCGGGTCCCTTGTGACACTCCGAACAGGTTGAAGGCTTTCGGGCTATCTCGATCGCAAACGAATGCCTGGTATGACAGGCTGAACAAGCGCCCTTGAGCCGTCGGGATTAATGCGACCAACCCCCTGGTTTGGCCACCCTTCGAGGTCAGGAAATTGAAGCTCCCCATAATCAGTATCCCTGGTAACGAGCCCCTTTACCTCAACTTTGGTTCCGTGACAGTAGAGACAGGACTCGTACTCGGTGAGCATGTCGCCTTGGCCGATTGCCAGCTCTTTGTTCTTCGTAGGTGTAGTGGTTGTTAACGACCTTGGTGAAATCGCGGTAAAGCGCATTGTCGACCAGATTGCCGTAGGCATGCGACATGATATTTCTGCTGTATTGATCGGCCTCGACGCTGTGACAGGTGGCGCAGTCGGCCGGACTGACGATCACATTGATGTCGTAGCCGTTGTGTTCGAAGGCATCTCCATGCTCTTCGATACGAAGACCGTGGCATTCATAGCAGCCAACAGCGACCTCCTGCAGTTCAGAGGGAATGTTTGACGAGGAAACGCGGCGTTCGAGTTCGGGTTTGGTCAGTGCCGCCAGTAGGCGTTATCCTGCTGTACGGCTCGCCAGCCAGGAGGAGACAAGCCCAGGATGCATCTCAGAATGGCATTGGAGGCAATCTTCGGTTTCATCGCTGAGATTGAGATCTTGACCCATAGAGTCTCAAACCAACCAGACACACCAGTAAACAAGTCATGAATTGTAAGATTGACTTCATCATATCCTCCGGTCGGTACGCATCATCAGGCCCCATTCTCGCTGGCATTGCCACCACATTGTAACCACCTAAGAACCTGATAAAACATGATTTACACTCATTTCTGTTTAACTTAGAGAAGCTGCAAAAAGCAAGATGAAAGCGCTCGACAGATAGGGTACACTTTTTTTTGGGTTGTGAGGAGCCCTCCGTCCAGACGCATACCTAATTTTTCAGCTATTGACCCACACCAGCTTAGAGAGATTTTCAGCGGGAAAGGTAGTATCCTGATGAATTACATTGTTGTGAAGGTTCTTCCTGCCGTACCGAGATAAATACACCACCTCAGGAATCCCATTCGGGATAGAAGATGGTTATTGCGAACTAGAGGTGAGTCTTTGTAGAGAGTGAAAATACTGTCCGGAGATTATGATTCAATCCCAAATTCAGTAGGGGAAAAGATATCCTTTGCCAGTCTCACCAAATTAGGCAAAGCCCTAATTATAGGCTGTTCCTGATCAGTTGAGAATCGGGGCAAATGCTCCTAACCAAAGAGTTCTGCTGGCAAGGTCAGATATTACGACAAATTGGAGCGCGAGGGCTACCAGGAAGAAGCTTGATTATACGGTATAATCTATAGTTGAGGTACACTTGCCAAGGGGGATCTTTTTGATATTCATGAATACTGACGATTTGGTCCGATAAAGCAACATTCTTTCTGAAAAAAATTTTAGTTTATGCAATAGTTAATTATTATGATAATAAGAATCTACATACAAGAAAAGATGGCGTCATGAGCGCCTAGAAGCACTTCAATGCCTATTGCAATTATGATTTACAACTAATTTAGAGAGCAAGGAAAAACACTCATACCTGTAAAATGTACAATATTCTTGTTTTAGGGTTAAAAGAGAATACGGAGGAGTTAGTTGACATTTTCTCCTCCCTTTCATGCAATTTCATTCATATAGATACTGCGTTTGAATTTTACTCAACTGCATTTTCCTCGTGTCAACGATCTTTGGCTCCCTAAGTCGGTACATCCAGATATCTCTGAAATTAACCTTCCTGAGTTATTGGCAACTCACCCAGTCCCCGATATCTTTTTGTTCCATACCCCAATAGAGAACCTCTCATCGGAAAAAATCACTGTTTTCAAAGAAGGAAATTTGGCAAAAAGTGTAGATCGTTTTTCTGAACTTATGTTCAGTAAACGAGAACAAAACCGCAAAAAGTATCTTGCCGGATATGTTCGGGATCAACCGGGAACAGAAGCAATATTCACTAAGAGTCCACTTATGGAATCATTGCTGGACTTGGTGAAAGACGTTGCTCCTACCGATTCACCAGTTTTTTTAATAGGGGAGACAGGTACTGGTAAGGAGCTTCTCGCTAATATTTTTCATAATGAGTCACGTCGGAGATCCGGTCCATTTATGGCCGTAAACTGCGGGGCTCTTCCAGACAGTTTATTGGAATCTGAGCTGTTCGGGTTTGAAAAAGGTTCATTTACTGGTGCAAACAGGAGACATATCGGCAAGATCGAACACGCCTCTGGCGGAACATTGTTCTTGGATGAAATTGAGTCAATGTCTCCTGCTATGCAAGTCAGATTGCTCCGAGTCTTACAGGAAAAATCCCTCCAACGACTGGGAGGGAATCTTGAAATCAATACTGATTTCAGGGTGATCTGTGCAACGAATACAGATCCAGTCGAATTATTAAATTCTGGAAAGCTGCGATCAGACCTGTATTACCGACTCGCTGTTTTTCAGGTTCACATCCCTCCTTTACGTGATAGAGTTGAGGATATTCCTCTGCTGGTTCAGCATATCGTGAATAAAAAAAGAAAAAATGGCAGAGAGTATGTAAAGGGAGTCGATGATCAGGCGATGCACATTCTTCTTTCCGTCCCCTGGTTTGGTAACATTCGTGAGCTCCAAAACGTAATAGAACGAGCCGTAATGCTTGCCAATAGTGAGATCATAACTGCGGAACTAATACACATCCCCAATAATCCATTCGCTGAGTTCTCAATTGACACTGCAAATCTGGCGGACCATGCATTTCGCCCAGCCACATCATTAAAATCGTACAAAAATCTCCTCAACCAAGCTGCAGAAAGAAAATATCTAGTCGAGCTACTCGAATATACAGGCGGACGCATCGGCGATTCCGCACAGTATGGCGGATTAACTCCCAGAGCTCCTTGTGGTAAGCTGAAAATTCACGGACTTAATAAAGAAGAACTTTAGAAAATCGGAACAAAATAAACCAATCGGAATTATTTGACTAACTACCGTTCAATATTAAAATAAATGTGCTGCACATAATGCCCTTATGGCTCAACATTTTCGGAAAATTCCATCCACAACACAGTGCGCATTCAACCTTCTCTATATCGCACAGACAATGTCTCCTAATCTCAGTAATATAGCTTTTTTCTTAAAACTGGCATGGTTATTGGAGTTTCTCATCCAATTTGTTTCTATTATTTCAACAAATTTAGGAGATTGAAATGGGCAAGTTGAATAAACAGCATCAGGACAGAGAGAGATTTGGAAAATGCGAGATTTGTTTGGAGAACATCCCAATTGAATTTATTTCAGTAAGTGTGATTCGATTGTTTGCTATAGAATGTGGAACAGAATACGTGCTCAAATCCAAAACCCCTGTAAAGTTAGCAATAACTGAAGGCAATTACGATCCAGATGACTATTTCGGTGAAATGATTTTTGACGATTAACCTGAGCGTACCTCCCGCAGGTACGTTATGAGAGGCTGGACACCTCCTCTGTTCCACGTAGACCGAATATAGAAGAAGGATTTCAGAGGGCTGGGTTTGTTTGAAGATCCAGCCCTTTGTTATAATCATAGCTGCGCCATTGATTGTTATAATATCAATCGTAGTGTCCCAACGTTCAAAAAAAGAACAGGTTGCTTAATACATTAAATTTACTAGATATAATACGATTTATGCCTGTTACCGACTTGAAATCTCAAATTGCAGTTTCCTATACTCCCAACAAAACAAGGGGGTATTCGAATCATGTATACAGGCAGACTCATTTTCTCTCAGATTACCGACCATCTTCCCATGCATCTGTTCCGACAATGCGTGGATCGATATCGAGGCAATTACAAAATCAAAAGCTTCTCATGTTTAGATCAGTATCTCTGTATGTTTTTCGCTCAACTCACATATCGAGAAAGCCTCAGAGATATCGAAACTTGCCTCAAAGCACAAAGAAACAAACTCTATCATATGGGTATCCGCTCCAAAATAGCACGAAATACCCTGGCCAATGCAAACAAGACGCGAGATTGGCGCATATATGCCGACTTCGCTCAACTTCTGATTATCGAAGCTCAAGAACTATACAGCAACGAACAATTCGCTGTCGATCTTACCCAAAGCGCTTATGCACTCGATTCAACAACCATAGATCTCAGCCTATCGCTTTTTCCATGGGCCTGCTTCCGCAAAACCAAAGGGGCCGTCAAACTACACACCCTATTGGATTTACGAGGAAACATTCCAACCTTTATTCATATCAGCGACGGCAAACTGCACGACGTCAATATCCTCGATCAGCTCATTCCCGAACCCGGCAGTTTTTACATTATGGATCGAGGCTATCTGGACTTCGCCAGGCTGTATCGAATAGAGCAATGGAGTGCTTTCTTCGTGATCAGAGCAAAGTCAAATTTCAAATATCAACGCATTTACTCGCATCAGATAGACAAAAACTCCGGCATAAAATGCGACCAGTCAATCAAATTGACTGGATTTTACTCGTCCCAGAAATACCCCATTCGACTCCGCAGAATAAAGTATCTCGATCCTGTAACCGGGAAGAAACTTGTTTTCCTTACCAACAATTTTTCATTGCCGGCACCAACTATAGCAGAGCTGTTTCGTTGTCGCTGGCAGATAGAGATCTTTTTCAAATGGGTAAAACAACATCTGCGAATCAAATCCTTTTTCGGCACCACCGAAAATGCAGTCAAGACTCAGATATGGATCGCAATTTCAGTTTACGTGCTTGTTGCAATTATCAAAAAAAGGCTCAAAATCGACGTCAGTCTCTACACAATTCTACAGGTTTTAAGCCTTACAGTGTTTGAGAAAATGTCATTATTACAGATATTTACAGAAAACGATTACAAAACCATAAGCAGCCCCAACGCTAAGCAATTGAATTTATTTGATTAAACGTTGGGACGTAATTTAACGAAATTATTTAATGATAGTGTCGTAATCGACAACTTTGACCTCGATATTTCGCTGTGGGAGTTTGTAGCAACAATTCTCGGCCCTTCAGGTTGTGGAAAGACCACGCTGCTTCGCTTGATTGCAGGTTTTGAAAAACCCAATCATGGAGCCATTCTCCTGGATAATTCAGATATTGTTCCGTTGCCGCCCGAAAATCGTCAAGTCAACACAGTGTTTCAAAGTTATGCACTTTTTCCGCACATGACCGTCTTTGAAAATATTGCTTTTAGCCTCAGATTGAAAAAAGTAGACGCAAAGGACATCCATGAAGCTGTTTCTGCAGCTCTTGACCAGATAAAAATGAGTTCCTTTGCCGATAGATACCCGAACCAGCTTTCCGGTAAGCAGCAGCAGAGGGTTGCCATGGCACGAGCCATCATTGGCCGTCCCCGTGTCCTCCTTTTAGACGAACCACTTTCGGCTCTTGGGACGCACGATTACGATCTGAAATGCAGGTAGAAATAAAACGTCTGCAGCGAGAACTCGATATCACAACTATTCTGGTCACCCATGAACAGGATGAAGCACTTTCTCTTTCGGATCGCGTGGTAGTGATGGATGCAGGAAGTATTGCTCAACTTGGCAGTCCACGCGAGATATACGAAGAACCTCGCAGCCTGTATGTGCCAAGTTTGTCGGTGAAATAAATTTGCTTCCAGGAAGAGCAGAGGGGCATATTTCGAAAAAGACAGCATCCGCGTGAATGTGTTGGGACAGCAGACAATTCTACAAACTACACGTGATATTGCGGCCGGCACGAAACTCCAAATCCTCTTGAGGCCTGAAGATCTAAGGTTAATAGAAGGTACAGTTTCAGCAATGCCGTCTTTCGCTGGAACCATCGTTGAACGAAGATATCGTGGATCAACTCTGACACGACCATTGATCTCGATGACGGCCCAATAGTACAGGCTTGCGAATTTTTTGATGAAGATGATCCCGATTTTGATTATCGAATTGGCGAGAGAATATATGTGTCTTGGGTGCGCGGCTGGGAGGTAGTGTTAAAAGATGAGGAGTAAGACCCGCAATGCCATTATCACCCTGATTTCCTTGTGGGTAATTGTATTTGGTGGAGTTCCTCTGCTCTTGCTTTTTGATCACAAGTTTTTTTAAAGCAGCATCCCGATGATTTTTTGTCACTCTCCTTTCGTTGAAATCTTATTATCAACTGTGATCCTGTCACGGTGAGGTGATGTTCAAGTCTGTTCGACAGGGCAGGCTCACAACCCCGTTATGTCTTATCGCTGGTTATCCTTTGCCTGGATTACATGTCGGTTGCAATCCCGCTATCGATTAGCCGTACTTATCCTGATGATGATACCGTTCCTGACTAATTC
>CALNYG010000014.1:0-45084 GCA_942490825.1 Candidatus Moraniibacteriota bacterium
ATCAACAGCTTCATATGCGTCATCCATTCCACCTAATCGATCAATAAAACCAAGTTTATAAGCTTGATCTCCTGTTAAAATTCGTCCATCTGCATATTTTTTTAAGTTTTCTTTTGTTAGTTGTACTTTTTTAACTTTGTAAGTGTCTTTTTCTTTCAACTCTCTTCCGTCAACAATTGCATTGAAAAATTGGCTGTAAGCTGTATCTATAAGGTTTTGCAATAACACTTTTTCATCAGAAGTTATAGGTCTGTAAGGTGAGCCCAAGTCTTTATATTTACCACTTTTTATAACCGTAGAAGTGATTCCAAGTTTTTGGTTAAGCAATTCTTGAGCGTTAAATGTATTCATAATTACGCCGATACTTCCTGTTGAAGTCCACCAGGTTCAGCAAAAATTCTGCCTCAGAAGCGGCAGATATATAATATCCTCCACTATAGCTGCAACATCCGCCATTGGGAACAACAACTGGTTTTTCTTTCCTCAGCTTTAAAACAGAGTCATAAATTTCTTGAGACATAGCAACAGTACCACCAGGGCTATTTATTCTCAAAAGAATACCCTTTACAGAATCATCTTTGAATGCTTTTTTAAGTGCTGCTTTAACAGCCTTCTGCTGAATAAATATTGCCGAGTAATTCCGCCTGAACGATCTGCCATAATTTTGCCATCAAGACTTGATTAAAGCTATTTTATCATCCATGTTTTTGGAAAATCTTTTGAAATCCTTGTACATTTTCCGATTCAACTTTACAAGTTTTTTTCCTCTTTTCGAGTAGAACTATAAAGCCCTATAACTATACTTACTGTACATAAAAATATTATTAATGCTGCGAAGGTTTTGTTGCCCATTATTTTTCTCCATTACAAGCGGAATACAAAACAATATTACACCAAAAACTATAGTAATAATAAATTATCTAAGTATTTATGCAACAGTGCTAGCTTTAATTCTATCCATGCTTTCATCAAGATTTTCCAATAAAGTATCTTGATATTTTGCAAGATCGGCTTCACTACCTGCTTCAAACCTTAAAGTGAATACAGGTTCTGTATTGCTTGCTCTGAATTAATGCAAACACCATTTTTCTAAAATAATTCTCATTCCATCAAGCGTGATTATTTCTTTAATCTTTGCATCAATTAGTCGGGATTTTGAGCAACCTTTTCTTTTAAATCTTTTAATACTTTTTCTTTTAAGTCATCCTCACAAGCGTAACGAACTTCTTTAGATGTATACATCTTCGGTAAAGCTTCAATTAAGTCAGAAACCTTACTATCTTTGTTTAGATGTTTTTTCTTTGCCATTATTTCTATAAGTCTGCATCCCGCATATATAGCATCATCATAACCGTAATAACGATCTCTAAAGAAAATGTGACCACTCATTTCACCAGCAAGAACTGCATTAACTTCTTTCATTTTTGCTTTTATGAAACCATGACCGGTTTTCCACATTATTGCTTCGCCGCCATTTCTTTCAATTTCATCATAAAGCACTTGAGAACACTTAACTTCTGAAACAAAAATTAGGTCTTTCATTTCTTCCTTTTAGTTGTTCTATAATGTCGAGGGCAAATAAGAGTAATAATTGATCTCAGGGTATACAATATCCAGTATTATCAACAACACCAATTCTTATCTGGAATCTCCATCAAAAGCTATACCGAAATCAGCACCAACTTCTAATACTTTTTCTTTGAGCATTACAAGATTTTTTTCATCGGATGGATTGGGTGGTGGTTTGGGAAATCACCATCAGGCTCAGTGCAAATATCAATAACTTCACAACCCAATTCTCTGTACAATTGTGGAGCTACAACGCCTGCTGTCGCATTTCCGCTATCTATTACCACTTTCATTTTAGTATTGACTTTTGCAAATTGATTGATCTGTTAATTCTGTATAATCTAGAAGCAATATCGTATTTTCCTGCAAATACCTTTTCTTAAGGCATCTTTTGTTGGGTTTGCGAGTTCTTCTTTTGTAATGTTTTTTATTTTTGTAATTTCATCTTCTGAAACAGCACCACCTCTGTAAGTCATCTTAAGACCATTATATTCAGATGGATTGTGGCTTGCTGTAACAACTAATGTACCTAGGACCTCATGTTTTCTATCTTTCAAATTAGCCATAGCTTCCAAATAAGGTTTATCTGTTCCTATTTCAGAAAAATAACTTAATGGAGTTGGACAAAGCCCAAGATTTATTTTTCCACATGTAAACCTTTTGAACGTAATGCCTCAACTAAAGCTACTGTAAGTTCAGGGAGAATGATGTCTTGCATCCATCGCCAAACTAACCCAAAATTCTATTTTTTCATTTTTAACTTCGTTTGATTTATTATACCTGTCAAGAACATATTTAGCGTACGCTTTGCCCACTAAATTAAACGGTTTCAGGAGTAACAGTCTCCTCCAGACAATTCCTCTTATATCATTTTTACCGAAAATTTTATCTGGAAAAACAGAAATCATATTATTTATACCCTTTACTTTCTTCTATCAGACTAATATATCTTACATATACGATACCATAAAGGCTTCGTGCTTAACAATAACGAAGAAAATAGGCTTAACACAGATATTCGTTGTTAATAATACATTTTTTCAATGAAATAGTCTTTCACGTTGACCAAATAGCTAGATGGCAGTAAAGGACAGTAATGGTAATTTTATGTGAAAATAGAGGCAAACACTATTAATACCATATATTTTATCTTTACTAAATAAAGGAGAAAAATTTATGAGAAAAATTCAAGTTGCATTTGTAGCTTTATCGTTAATAACAGTGAGTTTAGGTGTTACTTCATCCCATATTTTTCAAAAACAAAAGCTGAGTGAAGTATGATCAACAACAATTAAATACCAATCAAGCTGAAAAACGTATTTCTCAAATAAAACAAATGGGAGACATTATTACAAATCTTAAGATTTGATAGAATCAAAAGTTGCTATTGAAAAAGAAGTCTTAAAAATATTTTCATAAAGTTCTATCGTCTTTAACTACAGCTGATGAAACTACACAAATTGCAGTAAAAAAAGATATTGATAATATCGAAAACGCTGCAATGGAAGTAATGAAGTCAGATTCCCCTGAAAGTGTAATTATCAATGCTGAATCTGGTCTTGATTCAACTGTTTCTACCTTAAGAATGTTAGGTGAACAATCCGGAACTTAAAATTTACGATTTAGATCAAAGACTTAATAATGTCGAAATGATGTCGAAAAATATGAATTCTCTAGAAAATTATCAAGAGAATATTGAATGACTTTCACAGAAATAAGTTCAATAATGAATGAAATGAATAATGCTAAAATTGCAAAACAACAGGAAGGTCAAAAAGAAGAAAAAGAACCTATTAGTTAGCATTTTGATTGATGATAGTTTATAAGCAAAATTAAATTGCATGATCTTTTCATTATCTTTTGCTTTGGGGTTATTGGCTATTAAACCGTCAATGACCCTTTTAGCATCGTTATTTTTGTTGTGATTAATATACAAAAGAGCTAAATTATACGAATAAATAATTTTTTGAGGATATTTAGAAATAAGTTCTCGGTAAATTAATGAAGCGTTTACAAAATCATCCATTTTACAAGTAGGGGTATCACGACAATCCATTGCTCGCTTCCTATATAATTAGGATCGATACTCAAGGCTTTTTTTGTAATTGATAATAGCTTCCAGTATATTTCCCTGATAATTACTATAAGCATTACCCTCATTGTGTCCAACTTATAGGAGCGTAAGGGGCATCTTTTACATATTGTTTTGCTTCTTCCAGCTTGTCTTTAAGTCTTTTATCAGTATTTCCCAATATTTTTTCATTTTTATTTGATTTATTTATTAACATTAGGAGAGTTTTTATCAAAATTAGATATATCAGCATCTGGTTTGTAGACCAGCTTCATTGTGTTTATATCCCTTTGTGATAAAAACTTTTGGTAGCTTCAGACGAATTTCCCCAGAATCACCTGTTGAATGCATAATGTCAGTCATTTGATCACTATGCCCCCATATTCCAAGCGTGTGACCCATTTTGGAGCATTACGTTATATACGTTATTTCTGTTGACCAATTTATTGTTTGGTTTTGTTGTGGCAATTTTTATGTTCATATAACGTATTTGAGTTTCGTCAAATTTAGGGGTCGCAAGACCTGCAATATAACCAAATTCAGTCTTGGATTTTTTGAACACTTATTGTTGGGGTAAGTAAATCAAAATATTAGCATTATTGATATCATCAATAAATTTAAATTTGATAAGACCATCAGAAGATTTGATTGCCAAGTATCAAGTGCTTCAATAATTGCTTCTTTAAATCAGGATTGTAGCCATAAGCATTTTCAGTGTTTTTATGAAAATTTTAAGTGGCATTTTCAAGATTCAATGAACTATTTGCCCTGTTTCATTAGATACGTTAGCAATATAGGTGTTTCTTGTGTGTCAAGAACTTCGCCCCCTTGCTTGCCATTTTTTGTTGTGAATTTTTTGTTTTTTTTTGTGAAAGCAAAAAAATCATCTAATTTTTTTATCCCTTCATTAGATAATTTTGCCACTTCACTGGAAGGGGCGGTTTTGATTATTTTTTTGTATTCATGTTGAGCTTGTTTTATTTTATTATTGAAGATGAGAGTTTGAGCATAATAATATCGAGCTTTTTAGGTCATTTGGGTTTGTTTTTAACACCTCTTTAAAGCAAATTCCTGCTTTTTTATAATGTTTCGTAGCAAATTCAGTTTTTCCCAATTCACAAAAATCGTATGCCCAAGCAGGAGTCGTTAAAAACATAATACCAGCCAACACAGATATTAGTATTTTGCTTTTTAATTTATTTTGCATGATTAGATTGTATATTATTTTTCTTCTCATAATGAAATGTTTATTTTAAGATTTTTGTTTGTCTTATAGCTTCATAAAGTACTATAGAAACCGAATTGGAGAGATTTAAGCTTCTTTGCCCTTCCGCCATCGGTATTAAAATACTTTTATCACGACTGTTTTCGATTAGTTCACGGGGTAAACCACCTGTTTCACTCCCAAAAACAAGGAAATCATCAGGTTTATACTCAACTTCTGTATATAATTTTTGGGCTTTAGTACTTACATAATAAAAATTGTTATTCGGGAATTTTTCTTGTAAGTCTCTTAATCTTGGAATTGGCTCAATTTTTACATCATCCCAATAATCAAGCCCTGCTCTTTTTACATTTTTATCAGAAATTACAAATCCAAGTTTTCCGACAAGATAAAGTTCACTATTGGTGCATGCGCAAAGTCTTGCAATATTGCCCGTGTTTTGTGGGATTTGGAGTTCTACAAGTACTATCTTCATGATTGTTTTTCTCAAGGAAAGAAACGCTTGCTTTCAATGATAACAGGGATTCCCCTTGCCACACAGAAAAACACCTCTAAGTAAGCACTAATGTAAGCTACAGCTGTAACAATCTCTTTATGTGCATAGTCAACAGGAATATAACTTGCTATCAAAAGGAGCGAATGCCACTGCTTTTAATACTGCATACCGAAGAATCTGCAAAAATTCGATGCTACAATGAATTTTGCAATAGATTTTTCATCGTAGCGACTCACCAAACGCCGTATACCCTTGTTCAAGGGCAACGCTTCTTAATCCATCTGTAATTATGCCACGAGTTACAACAATAAGCGGAACCCAAACAGGTAACCAGCCTAATGCTAAAAATGAAATCCAATATATGTTTTCAACAACTCTATCACCTAAAATATCTAACATTGCACCAAATTTTGAGGATTCGTTAAACTTTCTTGCAACATATCCATCAAGTCCATCCATCCATATTACAAGTATTGTCATTACAAATGCTGTAATGTAAGTTGTTGGAGTTTTATCAAAAAGTAAGCCAATTGCTACAACTGCAAGTATCATACGTAAAATTGTTATAAAATTTGCCATTTGTTTTTCCTTCTGAATCTATTACTTGCCAATAATTTTATCATGGACAATGATGATTTAATTGTAACAAAATACAGTGACTTGTCTTTAAGTCACTGTATTTTAAAGATTATAACGAATGTTTAAAAGTTTATCCCTCAAAAACGTAAGGAATTAAAACATTTTTCTCTAGCTATTTTAACAGAACTAGCTAGCATTCTTTGATGACATGCACATGTTCGGGTAATTCTTCTAGGAAGAATTTTTCCCTCTTTCGGTCAAATATCTTTTTAATTTGATTCCATCTTTGAAATCGATTTCTTTTACTTTGTCTACACAAAAATTACAGCTTTTACGCTTTTTTTGTCTACTGAGCGTCTTCTTTTTTTATCATCATCTGGGTTATCCTTTTCCCTCTAGAAGGGTATTTTCATCTTTCACCTATTAATTCATCCTCCATATTTGCTTCATCAAATTGAAGTACTTCATCTTCTTCTTTAGAAGCTTTTGCAGATTCGTTAACGATTTCTACTGCGAAACCTTGAATTTCTACAATTTTCTTTTCATCACCAGAAGTAGTCTTGGCAACATTTGTTTGAAGCCTACCATCAACAATTACAATTTTATCTTTTGTAACTGTATCGGCAACTGTCTCAGCAAGTTTTCCCATTGTAACAACTCTTACAAGAGATTCTTCTTCACCTTGCTCAATATTAATTGAAAAACTTGTCACAGCAAGGTTATTACTAGTGAACCTTTTTTCAGGGTTTCTTACAACAGTACCCATTATTACTATTTTACTAAGACTCATTTGATTCCTCCAACCATCTTGCAACTGTTACGGCTTTTGCCTTTGATTTATCAAGTACATTCGCTCTGATAAAGTTTTCGTTAAGTTTTAAATTTCTTTTCAGATCCACAATCTTATCTTCTGGAAGTTCCATTATAATTGAAGCATAGAAACCATCTCTGAAGTTATTTACTTCATAAGCTAATACCCCACGTCCGATTTTTGCAACATTTATAACTTTGCCACCATAGTTTTGGATTGTTCCGTCAAGAGCTGTTATAGTTTTATCAACTTCTTCCATGTCAATGTTTGACCTGATAATTGTAAATAATTCGTATTTTTTCAAGGGAATCTTTCCTCCGTTTAATATTATTATAGTAAGGCTCGTCCATTAGCATAAACAAAAAAAATTTTTAAATATTTTTTCTTTTTCTTTTTTATATATAAAATAAATGACGTTGCGTGATAAAATAATTATATGATTAAAATTCGTAAATTAACACCATTTGATATAAATAAATTTAAAAAAATGATAGACTATGTGGAATTAGGTCTGTCTGTAAACCCTGTGGCAGAGGGTGAATTTACTTTTTTTCCGTTTGATGTAATACATGATTTTTTACCAATAAACATCAAATTCCTTCAAGAATGTTATGTGGCTGTCGAAAATTCAAAAATTCTTGGTTTAATTGGGTTACAACCTGACGGATATAAAAAGAATCGTTGGAAAATTAACAGGTTAATTCTTCATGCCGAAGCTTATGACCATAGGAGAAACAATTGATAGATTATGTTGTAAATAAATATGGTGGAGCTGGGATTGAGTCATTTTTAACAATAATCGATGAAAATAATACAGAAGCTATTTCACTTTTCAAAGAGGCTTGTGGGTTTAGAAGCTGTTCTTTAATTGAAGTTATGCAAAAAGAAGGCGTGAAGCCTACTGAGAAATATTCCAAAAACAATATGTTGAAAGAGGCTAAAATTACTGATGCAAAAGAAATTCAAGAACTTGATACTCAAAATTTATTTCCACAATTTAGACCTTCGTTAAATAAGCATGTCTCTGATTTTAAATTTGGTTTTAGAAATGCACTATTGAATAAGGCAAAAGGATTTAAAATAAAAAGGATGGTACTTAAAAACAATGATAACAAGTCTATAGAAGGATATTTAAGTATTGCAGATTCTGATAACAAAAACTTTTGGATTGATATAACGCTTTCACTTCCTTATGTAGAGTATTTTGAAGATGTTTTAGAATATGCAAAACATCATGCCCATCAAACATGTCCGAATCACCAAATCTTCATATTCTTATAAGAAATTATTATCAATCAAGCTATCGCATGGCAGAAATATTAGCAGAAAAAGATTTTAAACTTTCTCAAAAGTCTCATGTTTTCGTAAAAGACTATTGGAGACCGCTTAAAGCAGACTCTGATCGAAAAAGATCACCAATTTTGCTTTTCCCGATTCAAGAAGTCCTGCTTAAATTAGAGAAAAGTTGAAAAATCAGTTCTCTGATTTAAACTGTAGAACAGACCATGAATACGGTCTTCGATTTCTTCTTCGTTTAGTTCATTTGTTGTTACATTTACCTCTATTGCAGTTTGATAAGCTTTTGCTGCTTCAGTTTTTTCTCCACAAGCCTGATGTTTCTTCCTTTGTTATAATGAGCGAGAGCATAATTTGGATTTGATTTAAGTGCTCTATTGAAATATAAAATAGCTTCTTCTGTATCACCAATTCCATCAAGATATGTAACACCAAGATTATTGAGTACAATATCATATGTTGGATTAAGCTCTAAAGCTTTTTGATAAGCGACGACAGCTTCTTCTGTATAATCTTTGTCCCAAAGTGCAATTCCAAGATTGCAATAAAGCTTTTCTACCTTAGGGTTGATTTTGATGACTTCACAGAAACAATCTATAGCATCAGAAAGAGCACCCTTTTCGTAATAAGCTTCACCAAGCACAATGTATGCATCGATATTCTTTTTGTCCAATACAGTTGCCATTTGATAAGCTACAATTGCTGCATCAACATTATCTTTAATTTGATGATAAATAGTTCCTAATGCTTGAGCTACTACAGAAGTCCACTCATTATCAGGATTAGACATAATCGCTTTTCTGTACTCAGAAATTGCACCATCAAAATCCTCAAGCTGTATAAGCGAATAAGCAAGACTGTTATGATAAAAAGGATTTTTCTCGTCTAATTCACTGGCTCTACTTGAAAGAACTTACCGCATTAAGTTTTTCTTCCTGTTGAAGATAGAGTAGACCTAATTCATAATAAACTCTATGATTTTCTGGATCAAGCTCCGCAAGATGACTATAACAATTAGCAATTTCATCAACGTTGTCTTTATAATATATTTTTAATGTACTTGCTAGTTTTGCCCATAAAGTAACATCATTTGGTGATGATTTAAGGGCATTTTTATAATATTCAACCGCACGGTATGGATTTTTAACTTTCAATGATACATCTCCCATTTCAGTATAAAACTGATTTATTTGTCCTGTTTTTTCGGCAGCTTTTTTATATGTTTTGATCATGCCGTTATAATTTTTAAATGATTTTAAAATTTTGCCTTTTATTTTGTATGTTAAGAGCAAGAAGTCTTCTGAAAAACTTTTAATCAACATTCTAAGCATCGTGAAGTCGAATAAAGTAGTGCTACCCCAGAAGAAAGATAATATGCAGTTCTTATCGAATCTTTGAATGTCGGCTTATAAACATGCATTTTTTCAAATATTGTTATCGCAAGAGCTATTCTTGGTTTTGCAGAGAAAAGTTTACTTAATAGAACAGATCTTTTAAATTGATGTTCAGCTTGTTTAAATTGACCGGCCGCTTTTAAGAAAAACCCCATATAAAGTCTTGCGTTAGGTGAATTCGGCTTAAGCTTTACAGCTTTCCAACATTGTTTTAATGCTGAATTAATATCAATTTGACCTTGAGCCCATAGCAAACTCGCTAATTTATAGTGAGCTTCCGAAATCGATGGATCAATTTTTATGACTTGTATATAACAATCAATTGCTTTTTCAAGATCCTCTTCGGTAGCTCGAATTAAATAATTTTCATGCGCATGTTTTGCACTTTTTAAAACATGCTTTATATTAGCTTCTTGAATAAAGCCATTTTTGTTGTTTGTCTCTTCTTGTAACATAGGGGTTTCCTTCTCTTAGAACTAGACTTAGAGTTTTAATTATATTTATTCCCAATAGAGAACATTGCAATTCCTCAAAACAGAACTGCAAACTACATATGAATCCTCTCTAGGATGTATATCGGCATTTCGTTACAAAACTTTAGAAAAACTTTTTTGGCATATAAATAATAGTTATTTATTGTAAAAATTACTTTAATTTGTAGACATAAAACGTTTAATTCTTTATTATTAAGTAGTCAATGTCTCCAATGATTCACACTATAAAAAAGGAATTTTAATTGAAAAAAGATAATAACCATTCAGTACCTATAAATAATAATAGTAATCAGTCAGATAGAAGAAAAATTAGAACCGTATATTATAAGAGGGTTTATTATTCTTTTTTAACGTTTGTACTTATACTTTGTCTTGTTCAGATTTCTTGGGGGGCTTATATAAATGTTGCAAAATATGTTGTACTTAATCACAAATTAAACAAACTTGAGCAAATACATGATGAAACTAAACTTGAAAATCAAAAACTCAAAAAACAAATTAAAGACTTCTCTTCTTCAAAAGGTATAGAAACTCTTGCTCGAGACAATTTGAAAATGTTGGGAAAAGACGAAGTTTTAGTTGTAATAAAAGAACCTCATTAAAAAATCTAAAAATCAAAAAGTATTTGAAATAGCCTGAAATACTCTCCTTTGGAGGGTATTTTTTTTGCGTTTAAAAACCAAAAAATATTTAGACTTAAAGTGCAGAAAAGGAGAAAAAGTATAGGCTTTTCATACTAAAGTATGAGGAATTTGTATCTTGTGAATAATATTAAAACTATCAATAAATAGTTATTATGTATATTAATGAAACGAAACAGAATTCGTTTATTCAGGGAAGTAAAATAGATAAGGAGCATCTTATGAGTATCGTAGTTAATACGAACGTCAGTTCACTTTTGGTGCAAAGAAGTTTGTCCCATGCAACTGGTTCAATTCAACAGTCTTTAGAGAGATTATCAACAGGTTACAGAATTAACAGTGCAGCAGATGATGCTGCAGGACTTGTTATTTCAGAAGGATTAAGCTCTCAAGCTCGTGGTTCAGCAGTCGCTGCAGACAACGCACAAACTGGTGCAAACCTCTTACAAACAGCTGAAGCTGATCTTGGAATTATTCACGAAAACTTACAAAGAATTCGTGACCTATCCATTCAAGCTGCTAACGAAACTAATGGATCAACTGAAAGAAGTGCGATCGAATCAGAAGTTAATGCTCGTATATCAGAGATTAACAGAATTGCAGATTCATCATCTTTCAACTCAATTAATCTTCTTGATGGTTCAAGTAGTTCTATTGCTTTACAAGTAGGTGCAAACGCTGCTTCCAGCTTGAACTCATTAACAATTGGTGGACCTTTATCATCTGCTAATGCAAGTGGTTTAGGCGTTACTAGTGTATCAACTTACTTTGCGTCAGCTACAAAAGCTGCAAGTTTTATTTCTGTACTTGATACAGCGATCAGTACCGTTTCAACAAGAAGAGCCGATATCGGTTCTCTACAAAATAGACTTGATTCAGCTATTCAAAGTTTACAGGTCAGAGAACAAAACATGAGAGCTTCTGAATCCAGAATCAGAGACGTAGATGTTGCACAAGAATCTGCAGAATTGACTAAAAGCCAAATTTTGCAACAAGCTTCAGCTACTTTGCTATCACAGGCTAACCAAGCACCTAGTATTGCTTTAAGCTTGATTTAGACTGTTAGATTAAACTGATAAACTCAATTCAAAAAAACTATCCGCTTAGGATAGTTTTTTGTTTTGTATAATCATGATTAGGATCTTTTTAGACTGTATGTACATCCACAATATGTTTGACGATACATTTTATGTTGTCTTGAAAGTTCTACACTTTTTTTAAAACCATCATTTTTTTTGAAATTTTCTTCAAGAAAAATGACTTTGTGTTTTTTTTCTAATTCTTTGCCAATTTCGTTAATAATCTTAGAGTTTTTATGAGGACTAATCGTTAATACTGTTGTAAATCCTTCGAATCCATTGTCCGTTGCATACTTTGCTGTTTCCTCCAGTCTTATTTTGAAACATTCGGCACATCGTAATCCGCCCTCAGGCTCATTTTCAAAACCTTTGACTCTTTCCATCCAGTGTTCGGAAGATTCGTCTTTTATTATTAGTGAATAATTCATTTTCTTAGCAAAAATAATTAATTCATCTCGTCTTTGCTTATATTCTTCAAGAGGTTGAATGTTGGGGTTATAAAAAAAAACTGTGACATCATGATTATCTTGTTGAAGTTTTTCAATCGAATAAGTAGCACAAGGAGCGCAACATGTATGGACTAAAAGCTTCATTCTTTCAACTTTCCGCCTGCGTCTAAAACAATAGCCTTAAGCTCAGGATACGGAATCAAACCTTCATATTTTTTGATTCCAATCAAGTAAGTTGGAGTCGCATAAATATCCATTTCAATCGTTCTTTCAATTTCGTCATTAAGTGCTTTTTTTATCTCAGGTTTATGTGCATCTTCTTTTAACTTTTCAACATAAAGCCCGATTTCTGTTGAAAGTTTAATGATTTTTTCTACTGTTAATTTATCATTATTTTTGAAAATCTTATTATTAAATTCCCAATATTTTCCTGTAATTTTGCAGCTCTACTATAGCGAGAAGCAAGACAGCTGTTTTTGTGTCCAGTACCTTTAATTCGAGGATTACAATCAGGATCAAGTGGTAAATCATGATGAACGATTGCTACATCGTCAACCTCAGTTATTAATCGGTTCATCATTGCGTTTGAAATGCCACAGAATGGACATTGAAAATCTGTGTACTCATGAATAATAACTTTTGGGTGCATTGAACCTAAAACATTGCCTTTATGAACATAATCCGTCGTATAATCAAATCCGAGTTGTTCACCGATTATAAGTTTCTCAGAAACAAACAACTTATAATGATTTGTATAAAAAAGAACAACAAAAAGCACTCCCATAAACAACATTGTCATAATTCTGTATTTTGATTTTGATAAAGCTGCCTTTAAATCATTAAAAGTGTTTAAAAAATGTTGTTTAACTGTAATATCTGACTTACTTAATACCAATATAATAAAATTCAAAATATACGTAAAATAACAAACCACACAAGCTTTATGGATTTGTGTAATAGAAACCCAACTAAGATAAATTGATATAACCACTGATAAAAGTGAAAAAGTAAAAATATAACTTCTTGGATTTTTGAAAAGATTTAATATCTCAAGATTTATTTTTTTTTGCAAAAACGGAACAATTTCCATAAACATTATAAATAAGTAAAAAGAAAGCCCCCATAAAGCAAGCGGAACTCCAAGGAAAATAGCATAAGACGTTTTTGCCACAGCATCACAATCAAGTTTTTCTGTAAAATTACAAAAACTTGGAGCTGCTTCAATTACAAAATTTGCATTGTAATAAACAATAGCTAATTCAATGGTAGAGATGATTCCAACTGCTGCGATTAGTAATATTAAATATTTATTCAAAAATCTTTTCATTGCATAACTCTATAAAAATCTAAAAGCTTAATTTTAATTAAATGATAACATAATAATTTGTTTTTCTAATAGCTCAATAAAACGGGTTGGTCCTCCTCCTAAATGCAGAATTTCCGAAGGAACTCCATTCGGCTCAATCCCTACAGAAATATAAGTTATAGCAGGATGGTTTTTCAATACCATTTTGTAGTCACTTCCTTGAAATCCGGCTATTTCTCCAAATTCATCACCAATGATTAAAATTTGATCATCATTTATGCTGTTTGATTTGGCAACATTTTTCATAAGCCACATTATTGAACTATACTTGTCCGTTAAGCCTATTTCAATATGTTTAACATCGCTTGTGATTTTGGCTCTTCCAAATCCTGACGTCATGGCGAGATTTATCATAAGGTTGTAAGCTTTTTGGATACCGCCAGCAAAACCAAGATCATCGAGCCTTTTTTGTGTTGCAACCAATAATTTATCAATTTCGTTTTTTTCAGGGTTGCTCCATTCTGGAATTAAATCAAGCTTCCTGCGATTCATTCTGTCATATATAATCTGAACTTCAGCCTTGGAAGTGTTTTGGATCATATTTTTTGCATGTTCTACAACTTTATTGAGCATTAAATTTTCTTCTTCAGTAGCTTTTATTTGGTAAAAAAGCTTGAATTTCAAATTCTCGTCAAATCCATACACTTCGGAGCCTCTATTTGTGCAAATATACAAATTTTGCTTCAAAACCTCATCATCAAGCAACGACAAAAACTGTTTTTCAATATTACCTATATGAGTACCTGTAATCACTGCAATATAAACACCAAGGTTTAACAATTCAGTGAGTTTTTGAGTAACCAGTGAGGCATCAGCTTGTCTATTTTCAACAGCTGTACCATCCCAATCAAAAATTATAAATTTAAATTTTTTCTCCATGTACAATATTTAAACTATACGTTAATGACTTTCATCAAACATACGATTATAACCATTGATTTAAACAGACTCTTATTTTGAAACCTTGTTTTTTTCATCAACCAGCACAACATTGGGTTGATAGTTTTTTAATTCTTGTTCTGAATACAATGCATAAGCAACAATAATAACAATATCGCCCTTATGAACTTTTCTTTGCAGCAGCTCCGTTTATGCAAATATCGCCCTTGCTACGCTCACCCTTAATTATATATGTAGAAAATCTCTCACCATTATTAACATTGAGAACGTCTACTTTTTGCCCTTCTCGTAAATTCCCTGCATCCAATAAATCTTCATCAATAGTGATCGAACCAACGTAATTTAAGTCTGCGTCAGTCACTGTCGCTCTATGGATTTTGGAGTAAAGCATTTCTATTTGCATAATGTAGTCCTTGTGTTTTTGTTCGTCTTAATTTCAGCATAAACCCTGAAGTGAGCAATATATAGTATTTTTCTTTTTTGAGTAATGTATAAATAATGTTATACATGGATTTCATTTGTATAAAGATTTTGTAAGAGCATAACTTGGCGGTGGTATACTATTTACAGGATCGTTAAGAGCAGAGAAGAAAAGGATGAGATAATGATACCAATTTTAGATTTAAAACAACAATATAAAGAACTTCAATCAGAAATAGAAAAAAATGTATTGGACGTATTAAGCTCAGGCTCTTATATATTAGGTAAAAATGTTAAATCATTTGAACAAGAAGTAGCTGATTATTGCGGTACAAAACGTGGTGTCGGTCTTGCAAACGGAACTGATGCATTGCACTTGGCTTTAAGAGCGTTAGATATTGGTGCAGGCGATGAAGTAATTACAGTAGCCTTCACCTTCGTAGCTACAACCGAAGCTATCGGAATGGTTGGTGCAACACCTGTTTTTGTTGACATAAATCCTGATACTTACAACATGGACTGCAACGAACTTATCAAAAAAATAACTCCTAAAACAAAAGCTATATTACCTGTTCACCTTTATGGGCAACCAGTTGATATGGATATAATCTTAGAAGTCGCAAAAAAATACAATCTTTATGTTATAGAAGACTGTGCTCAAGCTATCGGCGCAACTTACAAAGGTAAAAAAGTCGGATCACTAGGTGATGTTGGATGTTTCAGCTTTTTCCCAACAAAAAACCTTGGTGCTTGCGGTGATGGAGGTATGATCACAACAAATAGTGATTATATAGCCGATAGAATTATTGCTCTTAGAAACCATGGCGGAGCTGTCAGATATTATCATAATGAATTAGGTTTAAACAGCCGTCTTGACGAAGTTCAAGCTGCGATCTTAAGAGTAAAATTCCCTCATCTTGATAAATGGAATCAAAGAAGACGAGAAGTAGCTAACCTTTATAATGAACTGTTTTCAGACGTTGAGGAGATTCAAACACCTGTAGAATTGGATGATACAACTTGTGTTTATCATCAATACACTATCAAAACACCTCATAGAGATAAAATGCATGAATTGCTCAAAGACAAAGGTGTAATGGCAATGATTTATTACCCTGTTCCTCTGCATTTACAAGAAGTTCATAAACATTTAGGCATTAAAGAAGGTGCTTTACCTGTGACAGAAGATCAAACTACTAAAGTTATTTCTTTACCGATCTTCCCTGAAATAACTAAAGAACAACAAAAACAGGTAGCTGATGCGGTAAAACAAAGTCTTAGTGAGCTTAAAGTAGCCGTTTAATAGCATCGGGAATATAATCAATAATATCCGTTGCAGTGGTGGCATATTCTGTTAATTCAGAAGATGCTAGTTCTCCTGCTAATCCATGCAGGTAAACGCCAAGAATTGCTGCGTCTATTGGCTTGAGCTGTTGGGCTGAAAATCCTGCAATCATTCCGCTCAAAACGTCACCTGTTCCTGCAGTGGCAAGGGCAGAATTCCCTGTTTGATTAATGTATAAAGTTCCGTTAGGTTCTGCAATTAATGTTCTTGCACCTTTCAAAACAGTTATAACGTTAAATTTTTCAGCAGTAAGGCGAGCATACTTTACTCTATCATTTATTATTTCTTCAACAGGAATATTCAACAATCGTGATAATTCTTTTGGATGCGGTGTAATAATTGAGTTAAGAGGGAAATTGATTTCACGTTTTATGGCAAGACAATTTAAAGCATCTGCATCAAAAATTGCAGGTTTGCCGAGGTCTCTCAATTTCTGAGTAAATTCAACTATAAATTCTATAGTCGATTCTTCCGTACCAATTCCAGGACCAACCAGAAGAGTACTACAATTTTGAGCCCTCTCCAAGACTTGGTCTATAGCATCAGCCGAAATACATCCTGTCTCTGTTTCTTTCAGAGGTAGCCCTACAACTTCAAAAACTGAACTTGCACAAGTTGCTATAAGGCTTTTGGGCATAGCAAGTATAGAATACCCCGCACCGACTTTTAATACTGATAATGCACTCATGCAAGCTGCACCAGTCATTCCTGTGCGCCTGCAACTGTTAAAACACTTCCGTAAGTGCCTTTATGACTATCAGGCTTGCGTAAAGGTAATAAAAGTGAGCAATGACGAAAAGTTATCAAATTCATATTAAATTCAGATGACTCAGTGAGTGATTTAGGTATTCCAATATCGCTTATAACTATCTCTCCAGACATTTCAGCCCCAGGATAAATAGCAGAACCTAACTTAGGTGCAAAAAATGTCGCTGTATAATCTGCATTTATCGCTGTTCCTAAAATCTTCCCTGTAGTAGAATCAACCCCTGAAACAATATCAACAGCGACTACAGTTCCTTCTGAGTACTCATTTATAGTATCAATCACATCTCGAAGTTTGCCCCTGACTTCGTATGATAAACCTGTGCCAAAAATCGCATCAATTATAACATCAGATTCTTCAATCAGGTCTTTGAAGGTATCACCTATTATTTCATCATAATGAATTATTTCAGAAAAATTCCTAAGTATATCGTAGTTGATTAAACATCTCCGCTAAGTTCTTCAGGCTCAAACAGTGAAACAACTGTAACTTGCACATTTTCTTGGATTAAATGTCTTGCCGCTACAAATCCGTCACCTCCGTTATTTCCTTTTCCGCAAATAACTAATACACTTTGAGAATGATTTTCTTGCTCATTAAATATATCCAAAACTTGTTCGCAAACAACACGACCTGCGTTTTCCATTAAGATAAGACCAGGGATTTTAAGACTTTCAATCGCAGTGCTATCTACTTTTCGCATTTGAGTGCTAGTCAAAACTTTTATCATAATAAACCTCTCTAATTGGTTTGATGATGCTTAAAAGTAATTGATGATCATCAAACCTTAATAAACCATTAATCAACCAATGGTAGAGTAAAAGTTATTATAAAGCACCCCCAAAGAAGGGAATAATATTTTTTCTACAGCATTCTAACCGTTAAAATGAAATATGTATGTAAAAACCTCCAACTTTGTATTACTACATTATCGGAGGTTTATAAAATTGATTATGAATATTATAATTTATATTATTTTACCACCCTGCGAAATTTCTGGTTGCAGCATTTGTTCTAGCAGTTTTAACAGCTAATGGTACAGAGTTGCTAACTACTCTTGCCGCTTGTTGTCTAGTTACGCCTGTCAATGCTGATAAAATATTTGCTTTATTTGCTAAACGATTGTTTGTAAAAGTAAGTCCTAAAGAAGCAGTTGCTTGATGATCCTTAGTTGCACTAAGGGTGCTATTAGTCCTAAAGAAGTCTGCTGATATCATTCCGTTCCAACCACTTGCTTGAGTGTTTGAAGCTGGAGCTGAAGCCTGAGTTGCAGCTGGAGCTGGAGTAGCAGGTGTTCCAACATACTCTTGTGAACTTGTTGAAGATGAAGTTGATGAAGTTGATGAACCTAATAACATTGATAATGAAGCTATTGTGTCATTTCCTGCACCGCCATCGATAGTGTTTCCGGTACCTCTAAGCATGATTGAGTCTTCACCATCACCACCTGTGATAGTAGTATTATGAATGCCATCATTAGCGTATGTATTGATAGTAGTACTTGTTGTAGATGTATTTGTTGTTGTTAGCCAATCGCCAGCTTTACTTGTTGAAGTGGAATTGGATGTTGAAGAACTACTTTTAGAGTTTGTATCTGTGTCGATAAAGCTAGGAGCATCAAGACCTTCAACTCCACATTGCAGATCAAGAGAAATAGCAGAATCATTTCCTGCTCCAAGGTCGATATTACTATTATCAGCCCAGAAAACAAGTTGGTCTTCACCATCGCCCATTTTAATATCAGTATTATCACCAACGTGACCTACTTGATCATTACCAGCACCAGCATCAATTTTGCAATTTCCACCGAAAGAAATGATAACATCATCGCCATCGCCACCCATAATAGTATTGTTGCCAGATGCGTTAATATCATCCATTGTTGAACCTTTTGGTGTGTAATTAACTAAAGCTGATGCAATACTTGTCATAATGAAACTCCTTGTTACTTACTTTATTTTTCTCTTACTTTAATAAAAACGAAAAGTATATACTTATTTCATAAAGAGTATATACTTGTTACATGTTGTTACATTTGTTTTGTTTGTAATTAAAAAAAACAAACTTGTTAAAAATATTTAAACAATGTATTATTTAAGTAATAGCAAGTGTTTTGGCATATACTGATATAAAGATAGTAATTAAATTTTAGAATTGTAAAAAATGATAAAACCTTCATCGCTGCATCTGTTAGAAGATTTTAAACTTTATCTTGAGGTAGAGAGAAACCTCTCCTTGCACACGGTTAAAGCCTACAACTCCGATATAACCGTATTTCTAGAATGGCTAAGAGATAGAGAGCCTCAAAACATGACTCCTAAAGATATTCGGGAGTATTTAGCTGATATTCAATCGAAAAATTTTTCAAGAACCACAATTGCCAGAAAAATAGCTACCATAAGAACATTTTATCGATATTTATATAGAGAAAGATTGATTCAATCAAACCCGGCAGACAGCGTTAAAAGTCCCAGAAAGGCGAAGTCTTTGCCAGCATTTCTTACTAATAAAGAAGTGGATATTATATTAAATAGCATTAATACCTCAACTCCAGCAGGATTTAGAGATAAAACGATTATCGAACTTTTGTATGCTACAGGAATGAGGGTTTCTGAGCTATGCAGTCTTAATTTTGATGATTTAAATCTTGAAAACGATGAAATCACAGTATTGGGTAAAGGCGGAAAAGAAAGGATTGTTCTTGTGAGTAATAGAGCAAAAAAAATGCTTTTCGATTATATTGAAACAATTCGTCCGAAGCTGGCTAATAATGAAGAACTTGCTCTTGATTCTATATTATTTGTGAATAATAATGGTTATAGACTTAAGCAGAGAAATATTCACAGGGTATTATCTGAAATTGCAAAAAAAGTTAATATTCCTAAAAAAATTTCTCCCCATGTTTTCAGACACAGTTTTGCAACAAGATTGTTGGAAAATGGAGCTGACTTGAGAGTAGTTCAGGAATTGCTTGGACATGCTAGTATTAGCAATACTCAAATTTATACACATGTATCTACTGAACGTTTAAAACAAGCTTATAATAAGGCTCACCCGAGAGCAAAACATAATACATAGAGGAAAAAATGAGCAAAACAGCAATAATAATTCCAGCCAGATATGGCTCTACAAGATTACCAGGTAAACCTTTGTTAGAAATTAACGGTAAATCAATAATTCAATGGGTTTTTGAAAAAGCAAGTCAATCCAAATTGGCAGACATGGTTATAATCGCTACGGATGACGAACGAATAGCCTCAACAGTTAAAGGATTTGGCGGACAAGTTGCAATGACAGCTTCTTTTCATCAAAGTGGAAGTGACAGAATCGCCGAAGTTTTAAAAAACAATCCTAACATAGAGATTGCAGTCAATGTTCAAGGTGATGAACCGCTCATCAAACCAGAAAGTATTGATCTTGCTATTGAAACGTTAAAGCAAGATGACAAAGCTGATATTTCAACATTGATAAGAGTGATTGAAGAAGATTCTGAACTTGAAAACCCAAATGTTGTAAAAGCTGTAATTGATAAATTTGGGTTTGCTATGTATTTTTCAAGATCAAAGATCCCTTATCAAAGAGACATTGGACATTCAAAATTCTTCGGACATGTTGGCTTATATGCATACTCTAGGAAAAGTCTTCTTAGTATGACTGCTCTTGAACAGACCAATCTTGAAAAGACAGAATGTCTTGAACAACTTAGAGCACTCCAACATGGAATGAAGATTAAAACAGCGATAGTTAATTACAAGCCAATCGGAATAGACACCCAAGAAGATTTGGAAGAGTTCCAGAATCTTTTAAAAAATTGTTAGTGCCATTACGCTGGATGATAGTATAAGTGATGATTATCCAAAAAGAAATGACTCTTTTTGAGTGATTTTTTCTTCAGCTCCACCGCTAGCTATCATTGCTTCAACAAATAATGTTTTATTATTGTTGTTAACACTGTCTTTCATTCTAGTTTGTGGGTAAATACTATTTGTCCTTAAATTCGTAAATGTGGTGAAAGAACTTTTCTCCATAAATCTCCTTTGCCATACTCTTATTTTTCTATGTAGTTGTATATATATATAATAAAGTATTTAGTTTCATCGAAATTGCCATATATCACAATAATGTAATTAATAAAACTTTACATCCTGTCTTTTACCTAAAAAATCCATATTAAAACTTAATCCCTCTTATGTAAAATAAATCAAATATGAGAACAAAAAATGATGATAGCAAAATTCAAAGTAGAATAAAGTTTTCATTACTCTGAAAATACTTGAAATGGTCATGAAAAAAGCTCCCATTGAGGGAGCTTTAAACAATAAATAAGTAAGAATTTTTGATTACGGACTAGAAAGTTAAGCCAAAGCTGTTTCCGTAAGTTCTTTTCAAGTAATCAAGTGAATCAAAAGTTTGTTCACCAACAATATCTTCACCTTTAACATTAAGTCCGAATGTACCACCAAGAGTTTGTTCATCATTAATTTTTTCATCTTTTTGTTGATAAGAACTTAAGTCGATTGTGTTAATTCCTGCTTCAAGTGCAGAAACAATTACTCTTTCGCCTGTTTCTTTATCAGTTCTTAAAACATTCATAGAGTTAAGTTCTGTACCAGAGATTTTTCCATCTCCATTAATGTCATAAGCTTGCATTTCAGCGAAATTATCGTTATAACCTAATAATTCTGATTCATCATTGAATTTACTGTCATCATTACGGTCTGTTATGAAATCATATTGAGCATCATTTGTTTGAAAACCGATCGGGTCACTATCACTGATTTTTCTGGTAGAAGTAGAACTAGAAGAAGCAGAAGAAGTGCTTGATCCTAGTAACATTGACAAAGATACAATTGTGTCATTTCCTGCATCACCACTAAGAGTGTTTCCAGTACCTCTAAGCATTATTGAATCATTACCGTCACCACCGATGATAGTAGTGTTATGAATACCGTCATTAGCGTATGTATTTACTGTAGTAGAAGTTGTTGTTGAGCTATTTGTAGTTTGATAAGTACCGTGTGCACTACCTACACTAGGATCCTGCCAAGTTTTTGTTGAACTAGAGCTTGATGTTGAAGTGCTACTTGTTGAATTTGTACCATTGTCGATAAAGCTAGGAGCTTCAAGTCCTTCAGCTCCGCATTGAATATCAAGAGAAACAGCAGAGTCATTTCCAGCACCAAGGTTGATAGTACTATTATCAGCCCAAAATACTAATGAATCATCACCATCACCCATATTTATGTCAGTATTATCACCAACGTGACCAACTTGGTCATTTCCTGCTCCAGCGTCTATAGTACAATTTCCACCGAAAGAAATGATAATATCATCGCCGTCGCCACCTATGATAGTATTGTTGCCAGATGCGTTAATATCTTTCATTGTAGAACCTTTTGGTGTGTAATTAACTAAAGCTGATGCAATACTTGTCATAAAGAAACTCCTTGTTACTTACTTTATTTTTCTCTTACTTTAATAAAAACAAAAAGTATATACTTATTTCATAACGAGTATATATTCTTTACATGTTGTTACATTTCTTTGATTTATTAATGCAAGAGATACTTTTTACAGTAAATGCTGTGAGACACCTGAAATTTTATTCAAGACAGTTATGCAAGTATGTGATGTGCAAGTTTTTTACTTTGCACATCACATGTAAAATATTAAAGGATAAAAAATCAATATTAAGCAGTTGGAGGATTAATTCTATTAAGGTATAACTCTTGAACCAATACATATCCCGCAGCTGCTATTGCAGGCGATAATATAACACCTGCAACCCCTAAAATCATTGCGGCTAATAGTAATACAACCACAATGACTAATGGAGGCATATCAAGAAATTTACCGAGAATAAAAGGAGAAATTAAACTGCTCTCAAGACGCTGAATCACTAAATAAGCAATAATTACAACTAAAGCAAGTATCGGATTTATTGCTAAAGCAATTATAACAGCAGGTACAGCAGACAAAATAGGTCCGATAATCGGTATTATTTCAAATAGTCCTGCAACAAGTCCTAGTAAAGAAGCGTAAGGAATTTTCAGCATTGTAAGTACAATAGCTGTCAAAACACCTACTGCAAGCATAACAAGTAATTGGCCTCTGACATAACCACCAACTCGTTTTGAAATATTTGAAAAAATACATTCTACTTTTTCCCGTTTTTCAACAGGGAAAAATTTCAATAGACCTTTTTTAAGACTATTTTTATCCAATAATAAAAATAGTACAATTGTTGATAAAGTAAATACAGCAATAATACCCGTGAAAAAATTGATTGTTATGTTAATTGATTGACTGACAAGATTTTCACCAAACTGTGCCATACTTGCCATTATTTGTTCAGTATTAGGTAAAAAAGCATAGCCTTGAAGACTTATTCTGAATTTTAAAATATATTGTTCAGCTGAAACCCAATAATTTGGCAAACTATTCATAAGTCCATTCGCTTGTTTTACAAGAACTGCAAAAAACGGAATAAATATAGTTGCTAAAATAACCAATCCAATTAAGAAAACAAGTGTTACCGCTAACCAACGCGGAATTTTTTTACTCATAGCATCAACGGCTGGAAGTAAAGCACTTGCGATTACAAAAGATGCAAAAACTAATAATATAACATCTTTTGCTTGAGATAATAACCAAATTAACCCGACTATAGCAAATACCATAAGGATACTTTTGGGTGAAATAGATATATTTATTGATTTCATTTTAACCTCTTTAATATTCATCTTTATTAATTTATCCAATTATTAATTAATTTAAACATGAAATCAAAAAAGTGAAAATAACCACGTCATTCTATTGATTTTTTAATAATTTTTTAACCGTTGTTAATAATTCTTCCTGATTAAAACTACCTTTTGTTATATAAGCACTTGCTCCAAGTTCAAGTCCTTTATTTCTGTCACTTTCTAGAGCAAGCGAAGTTACCAGTATAAAAGGAATGTCTTTATAACGGCTATCATTTTTAACACGTTCAACCAGTTCAAACCCTGTCAGCTCAGGCATTTCCACGTCAGAGACAACCAAGTCAAACTTTTCAGTTGATAATTTTGTCAAAGCATCAAGACCATTTACAGCTACTGTTACATTATATCCAGCTGTTCTAAGTATATTTCGTTCCAGGATTCTAGTCGTTATAGAATCATCAACAACAAGAATATGATTTTTTTCTGAAACTACATCAACATTTTTTTCAATGGGAATGATTTTTTCATTAACTCCAAAATTTAAGTATGCGGATTTAACAAGATCGCTTATGTTCAATATTAAACATAATTCACCTGAACCAAGTGTGGTAACACCAGCTACATTTCTGACCCTCAATAATGGAGGACTTAGATTTTTATGAAGGATATCTTGATCGCCAATCAATTTATCAATAATAAAGCCCACCTGCACGTCTTCTGACTGTACTATTACAACAATCATCTTACTGTCATCATTATTTATGCTGCATTCAGGCATCTCTAAAACTTTAGACAATCTACAAACAGGTACTGTCTTATTTTCAACAATTATCGTTTCTCTGCCTTCTTTGTAAAAAATATCTTTTGGTTGAATCCATGTTGCTGTTTTAATTGCAATTGTAGGAATAGCGAAAGTTTGATTATTAACCATTACAAGGAAGGATTTAATAGTTGCCATTGTCACAGGCAGTTGTATTGAAACCTTGCAGCCTTCACTGAGCGTTGACTTAACATTAACCTTGCCATTAAGTTGGGTTATCTTGGTGTGAACTACATCCATACCAATTCCACGACCAGAAATATCTGTCACGATGTCGCCTGTTGAAAATCCTGGCCAGAATATTATATTCATTATTTGATTGTCACTCATTGATTGCAATTCTGTTTGAGTTAAAAGCTCTTTTTGAAGTGCTTTTTCTTTGATCTTCTCAATATTAATACCCATTCCATCATCGACAATTTCTATTAAAACGCTATTTTCAAGATGATAAGCCGACAACATGATTTTACCGATAGGGTTTTTGCCATTTTTCTTACGTGTTTCAGGGAGTTCAATACCGTGATCTATAGCATTTCTTATTATGTGCATTAAAGGAGATTTGATTTCTTCTATAATTTTTTTATCAACGCTGGTTTCACTACCGAAAATAACTAAATCAATTTGTTTGCCTTTTTCTCTGGAAATATCACGCACCATCCTCGGAAACATATGGAAAATAGTCGCAAGTGGTAATACTCTGACGCTTTTTACCATTTCTTCCAATTCATTAACTATAAGATTTAATCTAGCATCATCTTCTTGCACAATTCTATACAAAGTATTCATTTGATTCATTAAATCAGCAATTCGGGATGAACTTTCTTCAAAGAAAGAAAAGATACCCTTACTCTGCGATGAAGAGCTAATTACTGTTCCATAGTCATGTGCTTTTAATGATTTTTTATCAATATATTTAACTAATTGCTTGGCTTTACTCCATTCTCGATACCAATCTTCTATTGTACGATTGATTTTTTCGATTTCTAAAAGATGCTCCTTGACTTTGATCTTAGCAACAATCAATTCACCTGTTTGATTTACCAATTTATCAAGTTTTCTTGTATCAACACGAAGCGTTTTTATGGGTGTATTATCAGTTGCAGTGTATGAGTCACTCTCTATATTTCTTGGAATAATTTTAGTATTTGGATTGGCAGAAGCGTTACTATCTTTTTTCGGTTGAATTGATGTGTTTTCTTCTGTTATTTCTAACATCTGTTTTAATATGGCAAGTCTTTGTAAAATCAAATCGGGATCTTCTTCATAAGAATCTGATTTAGATAGAGCCATATTTGCTGCGGTTTCAAAACTTTGACCTAAAATATCTACAATATCTTTATCAGGGTAACTGCCATCGTTTTGAATAAAATTCAATATATCTAAAATACGTTTGAAAATTTTATTTATTTGTTCTTTTTCACAAAGCTCAATGATTTTATTCGTTTTTTGAATTATTTCGTCTAAATTTGTAGGTTTTTCAATAATCTCTGATATATTGTTTTTAACAAAAGTAATATACTGCTCAAAATTAGATTCTTTCTCTGGTTTTTTAAAATTATCATCCTGAATAACTTCTTGAGGGGGGTGTCAACAGAGTGAGGTTCATTAACCTGAGCAGAAACTACCATTTCATCAAGAGAAAAGTCCAAATTCAAACTTATAGCCATTTCCTCAACACTTTTCAAAAATAAATTAAACAACTCCATTAATTCATAGGTTTCAGCATCAATAAGAATCCCACTGCCTTTTACAACCCAATCAAGCTTTGTACGAATTATATTTATATATTCTTTTGTACTAGAACAATCCACAACCTCTGCAGAATTATCCATTGCTATGATAAACCTATGTAGCTCGGTAATAGTAGACGAATCCATAGGTGAATCTTTTAATTTTTTAAAATTTACAAATACTTCTGGTATCAAACAAATTACTTCTTGGCAAAATATTTTATTCGTTTCTTCTTGTTTTTTATAAGAATAGTTTGAATCACTTTTAGTCGTTGGTTTTTGACTTGGGCTTTTATCTTGAATCCCTATTGGAACATCATCTGTTTTTTGTCCTATTTCCCCAAGTTCTGCTACTATTTCATCCACAAGAGGAGAGTGGCATTCCCCCTTTGTTTGAACAGATTCTTCAACTATCGAACTTATGCAATCAACAGCCTTACAAAGTTTATCAATAATATCATCAGTAATAATAAGTGTCTTTTCTTTTGCAAAACCCAGTATATCTTCAATTTTATGGGCTAAATTTTGTATATCATTTAGCCCTACCATTCTGGAAGCCCCTTTGATACTGTGGGCATTTCTAAAAAGTTCTGAAATTATAGAAGGATTAGTTGGATCAGTTTCTAATTTCAAAAGTCCCTGATTTAACTTCTCAATTAATTCTTCACCTTCTTCTCTGAAGATATTTAGTATTTCTTCTAATTCTTCTTCGAGAAAATCCATTTATCACACCTTATAAACTGTTACCGTTTTTTGATTTTTCAATTTAAATTAAATCATTTTTAAAGTCATTATTAATAGAATCATCTAAAACATTATCGTGCAAAGTTTTAGATAGGCTGGTCAGATTTTGCAAAGTCAATAAGCTTTGCTTAATATTCCCTACAGAATTAATCATTCCTTGATTAATTGAATTAATTGCCTCAGATACCTCTGTGGTACAAGAAGTCTGGTGATCAGCTGCATCTACAATGTCTTGTACAGCCTCTACTGTAGTGTTTATAGTATTTCTTAATTCATCAATACTGCGAGCAATTACATAGGCTAATTCTACGCCAGATTCAATTTCTTTAGATCCTTCTTCTGTTGCCATAACCGTTGAATTTGTTGCTTGTTGGATATCGTGAATTAATGATGTAATTTTTGTAGTTGCCTGTTTACTTTCATCAGCAAGTTTTCTGATTTCACTCGCAACAACTGCAAAGCCTTTACCATGTTCACCAGCTCTAGCAGCTTCAACAGCGGCATTAAGTGCTAACATGTTTGTTTGTTCCGTAATATCTTCAACAACACCAATGGTACTTCCTATTTGTTGAGTATGCTCGCTCAATTCAAGAATTAATTCGGCAATGATTTGTATTTTTTGCCTTAATGTCATCATTTTTTCAATGTTATCTGTCACAGCTTCTTGTTCTTTGCTTGACATTACAAGTGAATCTTTTGTTTTTTCTGCAACTTTTTGAGCCCTGATTTTTGTTTGTTGTGAAGAAATACTTAATTTCTCGATAACTTTAGAAGTATCTTTTAACAGTGCAAGTTGATCACTAACCATGGTTTCTTGTTGTTCTGTTGATTTAACTATATCGCTTGATGCAACTCCTGCGTTAATTACTGCTCTATGAATAGGATTTGATATAGTGTCCATAATCCATTTTTTAATGAATTCAGTTGAAATTACAGCTGTAATACCTGTAATAGAAACTGCTATGTTCCAGTTAATATTAAAAAATTTGAAATTAAAATAATCTAATACGGCAAAAATTGATAAAAGAACAAGGATGAGTTGAGAAATTCTTGTTTTAATCCTGATTTTCTTTTGTAAATTTAGATTTGCAAACATTTTATATCCTCACTTAAATGTAGATTTGTTATATTTATACTTGAATTGAAAATACGAATTAATTTCTAAAACCGATATAGATCCTATTGTATAATAGAATTCATCATATTATAACTGATATTCGTATTTTACAGTTCAAGTTTATGTACTATTCCACTAACGTTTCTTTTATTCTATAATACAACGAGTAGTAAATATAATAAAGAATTATGAATAAAAAAATACTTTTAGTTGAAGATAGTAAAACACAGCTGAGAAGCCTGAAAATGGCTCTCGAAAAAGTTGGTTATGAAGTAACAACGGCATGTAACGGCACAGAAGGAGTTTCTGCTGTCTATCAAGACATGCCTGATCTTGTTGTTTCAGACATAATGATGCCAGAAATAAATGGATATCAGCTTTGTCGATTATTAAAAGATGATAAACTCACCGAAGATATACCCATAATTTTGTTGACTGTTCTGGATAAAAAACTTGATAGTTTCTGGGGTATAAGATCAGGAGCAGATGCCTACGTTATTAAAGATAATAATTTTAGTAATGTTATAAACCAAGTCAAGAAAACTTTAGAAAAAGCAAAACCTATATCTTCAGAAAAAAAACTTTTAGCAAAAAAACAGCTTGGAGAAAGTGTTGACATTCAAAGTCAAATTAATGACCTTTTAGACAGAACTCTAAAAGAATTCATGATAATAAATTCTTTTAGAAATCTTTTCTGAATATGTTCTTGATACAAAAATATTGAACAAAAATATATTTTCATTAGTATCTTCAATTGTAGATTATGAAGTTGCTGGTATTTTCTTTAATGATAAAGATGATAAAAAGAAAAAAATACTTTACTTGAGCTTTTCTGATCTGGATTTAACTGAAGAAGTCAGGCAAACTATTCAATACAACTTTTTTAATTTTGTAAATGGTGAAATAGAAACCCGAAGTGATTATTGTTCAAATGAAGTTTTTGAGAAAAAAAATGTTACTGAACAAACTTCAATAATAAATGACATTTCTGTATTTAATTCAAAAATACTTATTCCTCTTATTTATGCAGGTAAGGTGCTTGGAGGAATTTGTCTTTATCATAGAGATTCAAACAAATTAAATCCTTCAAAAATTTTCGATATAATACTTAATGAATTAAAAATTCTTATGAGAATTAAATGGCTTAATTCTGAAACAAAATATTTATCTATTACAGACGGCTTAACTGGTCTTTATAATAGAAGATATTTACAGCAGACAATTGATGTTGAATATTCCAGAGCAAAACGTTATTCTCACGATTTAAGTTTTGCGATGTTCGATATAGATAATTTTAAAAAACTAAATGATACTTATGGGCATCAATTCGGGGATAGAGTTTTAGCACAAGTTTCCAGAATTATTAAAAATTCAATAAGAAAAACAGATTATGCCGCCAGATATGGTGGTGAAGAAATTGCTGTAATTTTGCCAGAAACTGAACTAAATAGTGCTAAAATCCCTTTAGAACGAATTAGAAAAAAAATTGAAGATTATGATTTTAAAATTGAAGATATTTCTGTAAAAGTAACGGTTAGTGTTGGAATTGCATCTATTCTTGAAAAGTCGGAAAATCATGAAGAATTAATGAATAATGCAGATAAAGCTCTTTATAAGGCAAAACAAACTGGTAGAAATAAAGTAGAAGTTTATCAGGCTTCTGTTAATTAAAATTACATTTGAAATCTTCTCTAATCTATTATTGCGAAAGCAAGTAAAGGGTAATGAAATATGAAAAACAATTTTTTAACAGTAGAAAATGTCATTTGTGAGTCAAATTTAGAATTATATATAACATTTAGTTTATCAGGCAAAGTTTATTCTATTCTCGCAGATCAGATCAATGAAATTATTCAGCTTCCCGCTCTTAATATTATAGAAAAACTTCCAAACCATATTGTAGGTTTAATAAACTTTAAAGGTAAAATTATTAATGTTATTGACCTGCGTAGATATCTCGGAACGCCTGTTACTAAATATTCTATAGATCATCAAATTTTGATAGTGAACTCAGGTGAAAAAAATGTAGGAATTATTGTTGATTCTGTAAATGATGTTATTCAATTTGATAGAAATAATCTTGAACCTTTACCATATCAATCAAAAGATGGCTACATTCTAGGTATTTATAAAAATGATGATGAAATGGTAGCATTTTTGAACCTTAATTTAATTCTTCAAAATGTAACATCCGTTGAAATTTCTCAATCAGAATTAGAAGTGCCAGATTCAATTCCTGCTGATTTATTCCCTACTGACCCAGTTTCTGTTGAAAAACTTAAGAAAAGGGCTTTAAAACTTCAAAAAGAGTTTAAGTTTGATATCTATAAAGACGGTAACCATGAAGATAAATTTGTTTCTTTTAGCTTAAACCATGAAATTTATTGTATAGGTTTAAAATATGTTAAAGAATTCCGAAAATTAAAGCTGGTAAACTTAACGCCGATTCCCTGTGTTCCTGCTTTTATGTTGGGATTAGTAAACCTAAGAGGCGAATTCATTACAGTTGTGGATATAAAAGGATTTTTACAAATTCCAAAATCTCAAACTACTGATAAAACAAAAATTATAATTGTTAAAACGCCACATCTTCAATTAGGATTAATAGTTGATGATGTTTTTGATATTGTGGATATTCATACAGAAAAACTCAGTCTGGATGTAAAACCAGCTTTTGAAAAAACTAATTTTACTGCTGGTGAAGTTTTATTTGATGATGGCAGAATTATGAGTATTTTTGATTTAGAAAAATTTTTAGAAAACGAACGACTATTTATTGAAGATGCTATTTAAAATATTTATCTTAATGATTTAAATCAACAATGCTAAAATAGTAAATATACTCACACCCAATCAATTATGATTTTGTTTTCAATACAGTACTTTCAAGAAAAATTTATGGATAAATTATCTAAAACAAAACACCCAAGGGGGCTGCTCTTTCTTTCCGCAGTAGAAATGTGGGAGAGATTCAGTTATTACGGAATGAGAGCACTACTTGTTCTCTATATGGTCAAGTACCTTATGTTTTCAACTGAAAAAGCTGGAAGTATTTATGGTACTTACACAGGGCTTGTTTATTTAACTCCGCTAATAGGCGGTTATATTGCAGATCGTCAATTAGGACAAAAGAATTGTATATTAATTGGTGCAATTTTAATGGCACTAGGGCATTTTACGATGGCTTTTCCAGAATTGCCATTTTTTTACATTGCACTTGGATTATTGATAGTAGGAAATGGATTTTTTCAAGCCCAATATTTCGACATTGGTTGGGCAACTTTATGAAGAAGGAGACTCTCGAAGAGATAGTGGATTTACAATATTTTATATGGGAATAAATCTGGGGGCTTTCCTTGCTCCTTTGGTTTGTGGCACTCTTGGTGAAAAAATAGGTTTTCACTATGGATTTGCAGCAGCTGGAATTGGAATGCTCATAGGTCTTTTTATCTACTTGTGGGGACAAAAAAAATATCTTTCACATATTTACACTTCTCCTGTAAAACAACTTGTTGCACAAGAAGTATCAATCAGGAAAAAACTAACAAAAATGGAAAAACAAAAAATTGCAGTAATTTTCATATTAATGAGCTTTAGCATTTTCTTTTGGGCATCTTTTGAACAAGCAGGTAGCTCTCTTACACTTTTTGCTGATCGTTCAGCCGATAGAATTTTACCGTTCTTTAACTGGGAATTTCCTGTAAGTTACTTCCAGTCAATAAATCCACTTTTTATACTTTTACTTGCTCCATTATTTTCAACTCTTTGGGTAAAATTAACTCAGCTTGGAAAAAATCCATCAACTCCGATAAAATTTGTTCTAGGGTTGGGATTTGTAGCTTTAGGGTTTTTATTGATGGTTTTTGCAGCTTCTTTAGCTGATACTTATGGCAAAGTTACCTTTTTGTGGCTAATTGGAGCCTATTTGTTTCATACAGTAGGCGAATTATGTCTTTCACCAGTTGGATTATCAATGGTAACAAAACTTTCACCAGCTGGGTTTGTATCTTTTTTATTAGGGATTTGGTTTTTATCAAGTTTTTTCGCAAATTTACTTGCAGGACTTTTCGCTGGTCATTATGATTCAATGAATCATTCTCGATTTTTTATGATTCCAGTTGTTATTGCAAGTGTAGCAGCTTTAATATTGCTTATATTTTCTAGTGTTATAAAAAAGTGGAGTGACGAATAATCACTCCATCTTGATTTTTATTGTTTTAACCAGACAGGTTGTTAAAGTTTCAAAGTTAAACACTTTTGCAGAACTGCCTGCTTTCATGTATTCGCTTAAATCAACTTCATACGGTTCAAATCCTTTGTCTCTAAGTGCTGTTTTTAGTCGTTCTGAAGTATTGTTCATTACAACAGCTTTGCCAACACTGACAGCATTACAACTGAACGCCATTGCTTCTTCATCAGTTACTACAATTCTTTTTTCAGGTGCAACATTTGCTTCTATAACTTTTTTCCCATATTCATCGAAATCTTGTGGGAAATACATTAAATATCCATCTGTCAAAGGACAAAAACACGTATCTAAATGATAGAATCTATTATCAACAAGCTCAAGAGATATTACGGTAAGTTTCAGCAACTCTGCTATATAATTATGCGATGTAATATCAGTTCTCGGTACATAACCGGCGAAAAGTGTATCATTTAAGAAAAGTGCATATCTCCAGCACTCAAAAGCGATCCCGTCAGATAAAAGGTTCATTATAGCCATTCTCTTGAACCAATCAGCAAAAAAAGCCTTCCTCTGGTTGTCTTTCCTTATGCTTAAATTTGCCTCACTACAGCTAGATCATTATGTATTAAGGCAGCATTTGCAGTAAAACCATATCAGGCAACTTTTTTTTGTGGTTTTATTGTTACTACTTCCGCTCCAATTGTTTTTGTTAATAATTCATAGAGAGAATTCCATTGTTTTATAGCAGTATCATGTGTGGTTTGTTTATTTAAATTCATCCAAGGATTAATAGCATACTCAATACCGTAAAAATCAGGAGGACACATAAATATTTTTGTTTTTTTAGCCATTTTTTTGATCCAATACTACTGCACCATCTTTACTGGTTTTTTCTATTATTATATTTAAAGTAGGCTCGTCTTTTGCTTTAATAGTTAATTTTGCATAAGATACAGAGGTCTCTTCATGCCTAAATCAATTTTATCGACATAACCACCACCATTGCTTAAAATTGTATCCATAATTTTTGTTAAAGTAAGAGAATCGATGATATGACCTTTAATTTCAATTGTACATTGCTTCATATTTATATAATAGCCTCTTTTTTTAGTATTCACATAACCCATTTTAACTCAAAAATAGTGCCAATACTAAAAAACTTAGAAGCCGACTAGTAAGCCCATTAATGTATATTTTGATTTAATAGAGCTGGAATTGTAAAATAAAAAGTCGTTCCAATTCCTTCTTCACTTTCAAACCATAATTTACCTTTCAAAGCTTCTATAATTTGCTTAGAAAGATATAATCCCAATCCTTGTCGTTATTTTCTTTTTTTTTGCGGGATAACGCTCAAATATATATTGCTGCTCTTCTTTTGGTAGTCCTCCACCATTATCATTAATGGTAACCTGAACAAAATCATCTTTTTGTTCTGTCGTTATAATAATTTTTGTTCCTTTGACAGTGTGTTTTATGGCATTGCTTACTAGATTAGTTATAACTCTCTTAATTTCTGTAATATCAACTAATGCTAAAGACAAATTACTTGCATATTGTGTAATTATTTCAGATTGATGTTCTTTTGCAAGATAGTTCATTGACCTTAGTACTTCGGTGATAAGTTGATTAATATTTTCAGGATGAATATTTAATTTGTATTCGCCTTTTTCATAATGATATGCAGCCAGTATATTATTTACAAGTTTTAATAAATCCTCATTAGTATTATAGATATCTTCAAGAAATTCTGAGCAATCACTAACAGGCTCATCTTTTTTTTGTAATAAGAATTCTAAGGCTTTTTGTTCTGCATTTATTGGGCTTTTAAATCATGAGTTAATGTCGTAATAAAATGCTCTCTTGATTCTTGAACTTCTTTTGAAATTTGAGCATTATTTATAATAAAGCCCAAATGAGTTGCAGCCGTGTGTGCAAGACTTTTTTCATCTAAGTTGAATAGCTTCCCTGCTCAACTAAATTATCCATAATTAAAAGACCAAAAATTTTATTTTTATAAATAACCGGAGAAATAATAAATGATTTAACCTTAAATTGCTCTATTAATTTTTTAAAATCATCCTCAATTAATTTAATTTTATTAACATTTGAAATTGTTACTGTTTTTTGATATTTTATCGCTATTTCAGAAAATAGATTTGAAGGGAAACTTTGTCCTACAATACTTTTTGATATAGGTAGAAGACAAATATAGCTCATAGGTACTAATTTTAGAAAATAATTTACTTGATTCATCATAACTTACAAAAAAAACATCTATCAGCTTTGAATAATTTACCTGTTTTAGCAACAATTTCTGATATTGTTTCTTCAATTGTTCTACAAGTTATTGATGTAAAGAGTAAATCTTTTAAAAATTGTTCTTTTTCTATTATTATTTTAACGTGGTTTGTCGATATATTTAAATCGTTACTCAATTTCCAAGTTCATCTTTTGATTCGATTGGAATTTTAACAAATTCCCTTGAGCGATTTTTTCAGCACTTTTAGTAATGTTTTTTAATGAATTAAAAAATTGAAAAATACACAGCTGAAAAAAGATAGGCATTAAATATAAATATCAAAACAACAGCTAGGATTAAAAGATTTCTACCTAAAATTAAAGCCTTTAATCTTTCATTAACAAGAAAATTAAAAACATTTAATTCTAAATTAGAGAGAACATTTATAAAAGTTCTAGTCTTTCTGCTCTTAAATAAAATGCGGAAGGATCAAGACTCAAATCTCCTTGTTGAATTTTTTTAACTTCTAAAAAATGATTAACTTGATATACAGCTTCCAATGTTACTACAGTTAATTCATTTTCAAATTCAGGTTTATCACTATTTATTTTTTGCAAATTCCTATTCATTTCATTAGTTAAATCCTCAACTTCAACTAAATATTTCGCAAGTGAATATTTTTGTAGAGAGGAAGTTTCCGACTTCTGTTTTAAGTATTTCATAACCTAGAAATTTAATTTCTCTTGCAACTTCAACAATAAACGAGAGGTAGTGTCTACCATAGAATTTAGCATAAGATAATGAGTTTTTATTTCTGGATCAAAAATGAGTGAAGAAGAATCTCCAATATATGAAATAAAAGTCCCAAGCTCTTTTAAAAGTTTAGTCGCACCATCTAAAATCTCATTTGTAGGGAACTTTAAATATTTTTTTTCAAAGTCTTCAGTATTTTGTCTAAATGATAACCATTTTTCATGTGTATTTAGATATTTATCATACTTTTTATCCTTTAAATCAACTATCTTTAAAGAAGCTTTTAAAAATTGTATTTCATCAATGATTTTTTTCTTATACTCTTGTTTGCTGTAGTCTTTATCACTATAAGAGTACAGCAAAATGCCACCTTTTATATCTTGAATTTGCCTATATGACAACATTAAACTTTTTATATATGTTGCCCCATAAAGTTCTTTTTTTGCAACTTCTATATGGTTCTTATTTGCATCTATAATTATAGAAATCAACATTCCAATAATAAGAATTACAAATAATGAACTTACTAGCCCCAATTTTTGAGGAATTTTCAAATTGTTAAATAATTTAATCGCAGGGCTAAAAATATTCTTCATTTTTTTATCCATTATTTATGTAACTACTATAAATTTAAATGAGTTACATAAATAAAATAACCCCATTATGTATAACTAATGAGAATTAGTTTAAAATTAAATAAAAAAAAATGACTAGGGTCTTTTAAATCTGTTTCAAAAGGGGCATGTTTTGGCTCTTCTTTATGCAAGAAAAATCCATATTCAATACTATCTACAATTGCAGTATAAGCTGCTTCAATTAGGTTTTTGCTTACTCCAACTGTATCCCAACGTTCATAACCGTCAGTTGTTTCTATATGAACTCGAGTTTTTGCATCAGTACCATCAGAGCTATTTAAAATTCTAACTTTAAAATCTGATAACTTAAATTCTTTTATTCTAGGATAAAAGGTCTTAAAACTTTCCTTAAAGCCTCTATCAAGAGAATGGACTGGACCATCTCCTTCGCTAACTGTATGAATTACCTCATTACCTATTTTAATTTTTACAGAAGATTCTGTATTTAATTCCTTGGAACTGGAAGCTGTATCACCAATTACTCTAAAGCCCATTAAGTCAAAGTATTTAGGTTTAACACCCTCAATTTCGCTTAAGCATAAGCTCAAATGATGCATCTGCACCTTCAAAGGCATACCCTTGCCATTCAAGTTGTTTGATACGCTCAAGTACAGTCGGGATATTGTTTTCAGAAAGAGTAAATCCAAGTTTTAGGTGATTGAGTTTATGTTTTAAAGAAGCACCGCCGGCTTGATCTGACATAAGAATTCGTCTAGCATTACCAACTACTTCAGGATTTATATGTTCATAAGTACTGGAAGCCTTTTTTACTCCGCTGGCATGAATTCCTGCTTTATGAGCAAATGCACTTCGCCCGACATAAGGAGCGTGCTCGTTAGCTTTTTTGTTTGCTATTTCACTTATTTGTCTTGAAACATAGACGAGTTCACTAATCTTTTCACCTAGAATAGCAATGCCCATTTTTACTTGTAAGTTTGGAATTACCGAGCAAAGATTAGCGTTTCCGCAACGTTCGCCATATCCGTTAAAAGTACCTTGAACTTGCTCAACTCCAGCTAAAACAGCTGTAAGAGAATTCGCAACGGCAAGATCACCGTCATTGTGAGCATGAATTCCAAGAACAGCATCTGGAAGTTCTTTTTTTACCGTGTTAGTGATATCCCTGATTTCATCGTTGTGTACAACCACCGTTAGTGTCGCAAAGAATTGATTCTTTCAGCACCAGCATATGAGCGGCTTTGATAGCTTTAATCGCATAATCAGGATTGTTTTTATAGCCATCATAAAAATGTTCTGCATCAAAAAAGACCCGCTTTCCTTGTGACATCAAGTATTCAATACTGTTTGATATCATGTTCAGATTTTCTTCAAGTGTTGTACAGGAGAGATGTTCAATCGTGAAAATCCCAAGTTTTACAATCGTTATGACTTCGGTATTAGCAGCAAGAAGTTGTGCTAATACCTTATCATCTTCAGGCTTTATGTCAGCTCTTCGTGTACAACCAAATGCTGTGATTTTAGAATGTTTCAAAGGCAAGCCCTTTACTTGTTCAAAAACCTCAATATCTTTTGGATTTGCACCAGGCCAACCAGCTTCAATATAATCTATACCAAGCTCATCGAGTAGGCTAACTATTTTCAGTTTATCTTGTGCTGAAAATGATTCCTTCGGCTTGAGCACCGTCTCTAAGAGTTGTATCGTATGTTTCGATTTTTTTACTTGGCATAAATTGCTTCAACAGTTTTGTTTACTTATGTTTGAATATTAACTTGTTTGCAAGAATTAAGTCAGTTTGATTGAATTAATTAATTAATTCTTTGTACGATCAACGATTTTTGACTTTTTTAACCAACTCATCATTGAACGCAATTCAGAACCAACTTTTTCAATCAAAAGCCCTTCGCCATCTTTTTCAAGCTTATTGAATTCAGGTCTACCTGCTTTATTTTCAGCAAGCCACTGTTTTGCAAATGTACCGTCTTGAATTTCTGTTAAGACCTTTTTCATTTCTACTCTTGTTTGATCGCCAACTACTCTTGGTCCACGAGTCATATCACCGTATTGAGCAGTGTTATTGCCAGAGTAACGCATATCTGTGATTCCACCTTGTTGAAGTAAGTCAACAATGAGTTTTAACTCGTGAACACCAAAATATGCCATATATGGAGAGTAACCAGCTTCAACCAATGTATCGAAACCAGCTTTAACTAATTCAACAGTTCCACCACAAAGAACAGCTTGCTCACCGAAAAGATCAGTTTCTGTTTCTTCTTTGAAGTTTGTTTCGATGATACCTGCACGACCGCCACCAACTAGTGAAGCGTACGCAAGAGCAACATCTTTAGACTCGCCTGATGGATCTTGATGAACAGCTATCAAACAAGGAACGCCTTGTCCAGCTACATATTCAGTTCTAACAAGATGCCCTGGGCCTTTTGGAGCAACCATAAATACGTTTACGCCTTCAGGAGGAGTAATTACACCATAATGAATAGCAAATCCGTGGCAAGTAAATACAAGAGGGATTGTCCATCTCTTAAATTTGGTTTAATTTGAGCTTCATATACATCGCCTTGAATTTCATCAGGAATTAAGATCATTACTACGTCAGCCCATTTTACAGCTTCTTCAACACTTAAAACAGTTAATCCTGCTTCCTCTGCTTTTTTATGAGAAGGACCACCAAGTCTTAGACCTGATCTTACTTCAACACCACTGTCTTTAAGGTTTAAAATTTGAGCATGCCCTTGTGAACCATACCCAATAACAGCAACTTTCTTACTAAGAAGTTTCTGGAGTATCTATATCTTTATCGTGATAAACTTTTAATTCGTGTTTAGTTGGCATAGTTTTCATATTCTATTACTAATTTTTTATTTTTTTTATTAAGCTATTGTATCAAAATTCAATCCTAATTTTTCTCCGATTGCATTTAATTTCTCTTTTCCATAATCTCTAATCTAGCATCATTTCGAGTAGAACATGAAAGCACTTAAGTTTAGCAACTTTTTCTTTAGGCAAATACAACTCAGGGGTTCTATTAAAAAAACAATCATTACCTTCTAAGAAATTCTTCATAGGTATTTGCAAAACTAGATCCTTTCGTTTGTTGAAATCGTTCCTGCTGGAAGTGGTGTAAATATAGCTGCCATTGTTTTTCTCTATCTTTTTATATTAAAACAATTTTCAAGTAACTTATTCTCTTTTGCTATCGCTACAACACCTGAACGTGCCATTTCTTTGATTCCCAGTGGTCTTAAAAGTTCAATGATAAGATGGCTCTTAATTCGCACTACCCATAACTTCAAGGGGATAGTCTTTTTGGAAACATCGACGAGGTTAGCGTTAAAAATTTCAGCTATACGTAATAATTCTGAACGATCTTCATCCTTTGCACAAACTTTAACAAGCAATAACTCTCTATCGATAAGATTATCATCGGTAAGTTCAACAACCTTGATTGTGTTTACGAGCTTATTCAACTGTTTACAAATTTGCTCAATAACTTTATCATCGCCGGTTGTTATGATTGTAAGCCTTGAAAAACCTTTATCAAGTGTTTGAGCAACCGTTAAACTTTCAATGTTGTACCCTCGTCCGCTAAACAGACCGGCAACTCTTGATAAAACACCAGCCTCATTTTGAACTAATAACTGATAGTGTATGTTTCATCTTAATTACCTCCCAGTCCGCATTTATTAGTCATTAATACTTTTTCGATTGATCACCTGCTAAAACCTAAGGATAAACTACTTCTTCAGGCTCAACAACAAAATCAATAAAGACAGGTCCATCATATTCGAAAGCTTGTTTTAAAACAGGTTCAATTTCTTCTTCTTTAGTGACTCTAAAACCTCTAGCCCCATAAGCTTCTGCAACTTTAACAAAGTCAGGACCACTTATAGGTGTTTCAGAATAATGTTTTTTATACAATCTTTCTTGCCATTGACGTACCATCCCAAGATAGCCGTTGTTTATAATACAGACCCTAACTGGAATATTGTAATTGACGCGATGTTGCAAGTTCTTGAATATTCATTTGAATACTTCCATCGCCTGCAATGTTTAAAACAAGCTGATCTTTACAAGCCACTTGAGCTCCCATCGCAGCAGGATAACCAAAGCCCATTGTTCCTAATCCGCCTGAAGAAACAAATTTGCGAGGTTGCTCAAATTTATATAATTGAGCAGTCCACATTTGATGTTGACCTACCTCTGTTGCAACTATAGGCTGTCTACCTTTTGTAAGCTCATATATTTTTTTTTTCAATTACAGTTTGAGGGCTAAGTTTGTCAGAATCAACAACAGGCATAGCTCTTTTACTTTTCCATTCTTTAATATGCTCAAGCCAACAATTCTTTTTATCTTGATTTTTTATTGCTTCTTTTTCATCTAATTCTTTAAGCATATCGTTAAGAACATTTTTTACATCGCCAACAATAGGAACATCAACTGGAACACTCTTACTAATTGAACAAGGGTCAATGTCTGTGAATTATTTTTGTTAGCACAGAATTTATCAAGTTTTCCTGTAATTCTATCGCTGAAACGGGTTCCTAACGCAAGCAATACATCACATTGTGAAGAAGCGATATTTGCCCAGTAATTTCCGTGCATACCAAGCATTCCTAAAGATAGGTCATGCGAAGCAGGGAAACCGCCTATACCAATCAAAGTATTTGCAACAGGAACATTTAATTTTTCTGCTAATTCTAATAATTCTGCAGTAGCCTCTGCTGTTGTAACACCACCACCACATATTATTAAAGGTTTTTCAGCCTTATAAAGCATCTTTAAAGCTTTACTTGCTTGTAAAGGATGTCCTTTATAAGTTGGATTATATCCAGGTAGATTAACTTTTTCAGGGTATTTAAATGTAGTTTTTGCACAAAGAACATCTTTTGGAAGATCAATTACTACTGGTCCTGGTTTACCTGTTGTAGCAATATGAAAAGCTTCTTTTATAACTCTTTGTAAATCTTTAACATCTTTAACAAGATAATTATGTTTGCAACAAGGTCGAGTAATCCCTACTATATCGGCCTCTTGAAAAGCATCATTACCAATCAAATTCGAAGGAACTTGCCCTGTGAATACAACCATTGGAACATTGTCATAATAGGCATTAGCGATACCTGTAATGGTATTGCAAGCCCCAGGTCCTGAAGTTACAAGAGCTACACCTGGCTTGCCTGTCACTCTGGCATAACCTTCAGCCGCATGGGCAGCTGCTTGTTCGTGTCTCACTAAGTAGTGTTTTATGTCTTCATCAAGATATATTTCATCATAAATAGGAAGCACTACACCACCAGGATATCCAAAAATCTCATCTACACCTTCTTTTTTAAGGCATTCTAGAAAAATTTCAGCACCTGAAAGCTTTTTGTCCTTCTGTATTAACGGAGCTTTTTATTCTTTTTCTTCAATTTTACTCATCATGATCTCATTTACAAAAAATTAGTTCAATTCAGACAATTTAACTATTATTATACAGATTAATTAAATAATTCTACTACCATTTTATCCTTATTTCCAATTTTTACTTTTATTTATATTTCTTGCTTATTATATAATTTAGTTAGCTTGTTATATTGACTACTAATTTTATAAATAAAAAAACAAAGGAAAAATATTCCTGTAACTCTTTTCTGGGGAGAAGAAGAATTTAACCTCAAAAAAAATGTTCTAGCTCTTCGTAAACAAGTAGTTGACGAAATGGAAACAATGAATCATAGGATATTGAGAGAACCAAACGTTCAATAACTTTTGGAAAACTTGGAAACAACTCCAATGATGTTTGGGAACTTGATGATTGAAATTTACTCTACCAATCTTTTTTTAAGAGGTGGAAAAAGCCTCCAAGTGATGATCCTTTAATGAAAAAACTTTTCAAAACCTTAGAAAACATCAATCCAAGCCTCCACATTGTTGCATTTGTTTGCCAAATTCCAAAAGATAGCGGAAAAAAAATTGATTCAGTATCAAAACTGGTAAAAATCATTTCAAAAATTGGAAAAGTTCAAGAATTCCCTGCATTTAAAAGTTGGGATGAAAATAAAGTTTGTGATTGGATAAAGCACAAAAATTCAGAATCAAAAGAAATTAAATCTTCTAAAGATGCATCTTTAGCATTGTTAAGAAGCACTGGTACCGAGTTAAGACGACTTGATTCAGAAATTGCCAAACTGAAATTATCTGTATATCTAAAAAAAAGTACAATACAAGATATTGCTGACTTATGCGGTACACAGGACAATATCTTTCTTTTGGCTGATTATTGGCTAAAAAGTAATGATAAAACAAATGCTATCATCGAATTAAATAAATTATTTGAAAAACTTTTTGATGTAATCGAGAATTATTGCAATATTACAAACTTTCATTAAAAAATGGTTACGTATCAAGTTTGAATCAAACAAGAATCAGCACTTGAAATATCTAAAATTGTTGGACAACATGAATATGTAGTAAAAAAAGATCTCGAAAAACTGCGTAATGTTACACCTGAAAGATTGATTGATTTGAGACAAAAGACTCACCGAAAGTGAATATAATATAAAATCAAGTGGCATCAAGCCTGAATTAGCCTTAGAACTTTTTGCATTGCGGAGTTTTAATTATGTTTAATGAAGAAATTAAAAAAACTTGTAAATTTGCAACAGATTTTTGAACTCGCCTTAAAGTGGAAGTAGACTCAGCCATGCATACATATTAACTGGATCTGACACTAACTTACAATATCATTTAGCCTTGCAAGCAGCCAAACAACTTAACGACAAAAATCAATCTTGGATCGACCAAACTAGGCACCCTGCTGTAATAACTGTTTCACCCAGTGACTATGTTCAAGATTCTAAACCTTCAACAGTAATTTCTATAGCTCAACCGTCATCTAAGAAACAACCTCTCTGCTACATCTCCCTTATCACAGAGTAATAATTATAACCGATGCGGTCGAAGGTGATCAATATTATCAAAAATACAGAGAGACAACTTCTCTGTTTCAAGCACCCGCAAACGCCGATAATGTTAATAATGAAAGAATCTGGCTACCAAAACCTCTAACAAATAAGGTGTTTCATTCTGAAGCAGCTAATGCTTTACTAAAAACCCTTGAAGAGCCTGCCCCCAACATCACATTCTTCTTTTTAATGCGAGACAAAGAAGACATGATCGATACAATTGTATCAAGATGCCAGTTGTGCCAGTTTACGCAAAAACAACCAAGATCCATGACTTGCAACTCTTGGATGAAATATTTAAAGAATGAATTTCCTCCTTCTTCGCACCATCAAGCTCTCGTTATGGTCGGAAAAATTACAGTTATTATCCAAAGACTCTTCCTTGGAAGCGCGTTATTGGATGGATTAAATGAATATACAAGACGTTTATTCATAGCAACCTCGATAATCGAAATTTAGTTTAAAACTAAGCGGGTTTATTGAAAAATATTGGAAAAGCAAAAACTGAATTAAACAGTTATGTCAATGCTCAGGCGGTCATTGATTCCTTAATGCTATCTTTTGTGTTAAGATCCGTAAGCGTTTAATCCTGATAGCAAAATAAAGGAAAAAAATGGAAAATCATGATACATTAATAATTGTAGACGTTGAAACGTGAATATCGACTGTAAAGAAAAAATAATAGAATTTGCAGCTGTAAAAGCATCGGCGATCCAATCACAGAAGAATATGAAACTTTAATAAATCCACAACGAGGCAAAGCGTTCAAGCATATGATATTCACGGTATTACAGAAGAAATGGTGGCTAGTACAACAATCACCGAAGTTATGCCTAAAATCCTTGAATTTATGGGTGATTATCCTATCGTTGGGCACAATGTAATTTTCGATTTAATTTCTTAAATCAAGCCAGTAGAGACTTATATGATAACAAATGGATTGAAAATCAAAGAATTGATACTCAATATATTTGCAGAAGTTTCTGAAAAATTTTCACACGGTCTTGCAGCATTATTAAAACGTTTTGATATTGAATGTGAAATTGAACACCGTGCAATGGCTTTAGTACAAAAAGCCCAAGCTTTGCTTATATCAATGCTAAAAAAGCTTTATGACGAAAAATATAATTGTAGCTTTCACAGCAACAACGAATTAACATTTAGATGACATTTAAGAATACAACAAGCTGGCTAAGCGTTGCAGTCTGATATGTCGGATATCAAATCAATATTTAAAATACATTTTGCTGAAGGTGGAGAAAAAATTACTGCTACGACAGGCGAAACCCTTGCTTGTTACTCTAAATATCATTATGACTACAATTATGAAGTGATAAGAGAGACATTGGAAGAAATAGGATCTTTTGAACGTTCTGTAGACTTTAATACTGGTCTTATTGATGCAAATGATTGATGGAGCAAATATTGACGAAAGAAACAAGCAAGTTAAGTTCAGGTAGAACTAAAATTTCGAAAACAAAATCAATTACCATACAAAAACCTGATAGAAGTGATTCTTAATTAATCAAAGGTAAAATTATTGGGTCAAGTTTTTCTTTTAAAGACATGTAAGAATCATTCTTATATGTCTTTTGAGCAACAATATTGTTTTTTTGTCTATTATATATAGATAAGGCGCTACACAGGATCTTTTAAATTTAAAGACCTTGCAATGTCAGCAGAATTAAAGTGATCGATATCCAGTTCTTTTAATTCAACTTTACGACCATAAGATTTTGCAACTTTTCTTGTTACTTGAGAAGCTTTACGACTATTAAGATTCCATTTTGCAGTAAAAAGTATTATCTTAGAATTTGTAGCTAATGCTTTTGAGCAATCAACAAAAATCATCAAAAATGCTAGTAAAATAGTCACTCTTTTAAACATTTTCGCCATAGCGCAAAGCCTCCAATTAATTATTAGTAATGATTAATTATTTTGATTTAGTCACCTACTTTAATGTTTTTTTGTCATATAACCTGCATTCACTTCAATGACTTCCACATTGAATCCAGATGAATAATTAGGACAATTTTGATTCCTTGCAGATAGGCACTTTTTTATATATTTTAACAATTTTTTTATCATTTACAAATAGTATATCGAGCGGTATTTTAACATTTTTCATCCAAAATTCTCTAGGTGCTTTTTGATCAAATATAAATAACATTCCAGAAATTGTCTGCAAGTTTCTCCTTAAACATAAGACCTACAATTCTTTTTTTAAAGGTGTCTGCAACCTCCAGTTTTAAGGCATTCTCTTTTATATATACTAAAGCATTTTTTCTGTAGCAGAAGAGGCTTTAAAAGCCGCTAAATAAGCGACA
>CALNYG010000015.1:0-187485 GCA_942490825.1 Candidatus Moraniibacteriota bacterium
GGTATTCGTCTATGGTGATAAATTGGAGAGGGTGATGAGGGAGGCTGAGGCGATTCATTCTTTGAAAGAAAAAATGTAGTTTTTTAGATTGCATTTTTTATTTTAGATTTGTATTTTTATATACGTTTAGTTTTTCTTGAATCTGCTTTATGATTTTTTCTGAGCTAATATTTGTATTTTTATAAAGTGCGTTAAAGTAAATTGATTCTTTTGACCAATTAATTTTGTCGTTTTTTTCTAATTTTGACTCTATTAAAAACGCAATTCCAAAAATTTTATTCATATCAGATATAAAGCAAGTATATTTTTCGTTTAGATCTGGAAAATATATTTTGATATATGCAGGTATTAATTCATTTTGTTTTGATAATGTGTTGATATTAAATGTATCATTTACGTCTTTGTATGGCGTACCAGTTTTTTCTGTTTTACAGCTGCCTTCAATTAACGCATTTATTTTTTTTGACGCATGTTTAAAAAGTAAAATTTTATTGGTGATTTTTTCTGCAATTTGTTGAAGCTTAAAATATTCCTCTTTTGCAAATTGACTTTTCCTATTTCTGTCGGAAATATATACATTTATAGCAATGGCTAATACAGAAATAAATAAAGCTAGATATTCAGGAGATTTAGCTAAAATTATTAATTTTTCAATATAAGCTATAGAAATTTTCTCTAAATCCTAGAGAATTTTAAAAGTTTTTTATTTTTTGGGGCGACTAGAGGGAATCGAACCCTCATTCTCGGTACCACAAACCGATGTCCTAACCGTTGAACGATAGTCGCCATAATTAACTTAACAATTTATAGTATAGCAAAGTTTAGATTTTTTTCAAGAGGGGCGAGATAGATTTTTAAATAGTTGGATTTTTGTAAACTTTTTAACTATGTCATTCCGGAAAATATATTTTCTTTCAGAGCGAAGCGATGGAATAGAAAATAATTTATCCGGAATCTTGAGCTTTAATATTTCTTTAAACTTACAGTGTAGATACCGGATAGACGAACCTGTCTGCTGAACAGGCAGGTTTAAATCAATCGCTACGCCCTGCACCATACGGTACAGGACTACGCTCTTGAATAAATTCTGTCTTCCGGCATGACATGTCTGGGAGTTGGCTGTAAATTTTTGTAGTGATTCAAAATTTTAAGCTCAAAAAGCCCGTGCGGCGAGCACAATTATTTTTTTTAAAAAGTTCAGAAGAATGAAAAAGATTTTTACATTTCAGATTCAGATTTATTATCTACTAATTTGTAAACAGGGTATAAAGTTAAAAATGAAATTATAGCACTTACTAAGAAAATACTTTGTATTTCAAAAAAGATCAAAATGATACTTGAAATTATTGGGGCTAAAATGTAGGCAATTGGTTTTGCAGTTTGGAAAAAGGAAATTATTTCTACATCATCACCATCAATGCGTTTGAAAAAATAGGAAGTTTGTAAAATTTCTACTAAAGCAGCACCTATTCTGGAGAATAATAAAATTATTGATAATATGGTAACTCCTACGCTGTCAGTGAGATAAAAAACTATTGTGGCGATTCCCATTATTATGAAAGAGATGAATAATATTTCTTTTTCTCCAAATTTTTTGTCGGCTAATAATCCAGCAGGATATTGGAGAAAGATAAATGGTATTAACATTATTGTAAAAATGATTCCTATTTGACTCCAGTCCAGTCCTTTATTTAAAAGATAAAGTGGAGTATAAATAACCATTAAAGCGTAAAAGAAATTTAGGGAAACAGAAACTAGATAAATATTGACGATGTCTTTTCTGGGGGATAATTTTTTGAGCAGATCTTTGTAATTTATTTTTTGGGTATAATGATGTCCTGTTTGTTTTAAGTTAAAAAAAGCAATGATAAATATTAAGGCGGTTACTGCAATTGCTAGAGAAAATACGCCTTTAAAACCAAATTGGTTAAGAAGTTGGGTTGAAATAATTGGAGCAGCGAGAAAGCCTAAATTAGTCAATGTTAAATTAAATCCATAAATTTTTCCTGATTCTTTGTCTACTGAATATGATTCAAGAATTATATTAATTAATACCCAAGCCAGGACGTCAAAAACAATAAAAATTATTAAGAAAAAAGTATCAGCAACAACGTTATTTATTAAAATTAAAGCTACAAAAATAGAAATTTTACAAATATTAATTAAGTGAAAAGTGATCGTTTTTCCTATTATACGAATAATGTTATGAATATTTATCAGAAATATTAATAATATTATATTAGCTACTAAATATGTCCAACTTATATTATTCGTTTGTAAAACTTCTTTAAAATAGGTGGAAGTTATATAAGTTAATAATGCTCCGGAAAATCCCATTAAAAGAGAAATTATATTGATGATAAATATTTTTCGGCTATTTAATTTTTCTTGATGAACTGGGTTGCTTACGAAATTCATAATTTTTATTTTTTAGTCTTATTTTGATCTTGTTTTTATATTGTAACATTATGATTAGTAATGCCAAAGCTAATTAAATATTCGATATTTTTAAGTGTCTATTTTATTTCAAGTGATAATAATTCAATTAAAATGTCGTGGAGTTAATTAAAAATGGTATAGCTGGTATTTTTTAAATAAATGATATTTAGAAAAAAATTAAATTGGAAATAAATCTTTAATTTGTGGAATTTTTTTGTTTGAATAATGCTAATTTAGGGTTAAAAGTGTTATTTTCCCTTTAAATAAAAGGGATGTAGGGGTTGTAAAAGAGGTAAATTTATGTTACAATGGAGTTAAATTGTACCATTATTTCTAACTGATTTTTTAGATATTTACATATAATTTGTGATTTTATTTTATGAAAAAATGTTAAATTATGGAAAATAAAAATAGTATTGTTAAAAATAATTCTCCATATTCAGAAGGTCAGGAAAGTATTTTTGATTTTCTTTTGGAAATGGTAAAAATGTTTGCTTTGGCAGTAGTGATTATTGTTCCGATAAAGTTATTTCTTTTTCAACCTTTTATTGTGAGAGGAATTAGTATGGAGCCGACTTTTTTTGAAAGCGAATATTTAATTACTAATGAGTTTGGCTATAAGTATACTAATATAAATATTTTTGGAAAAAAAGTATTTGATGTGAATCCAAGTAAGGAATTTAGTCGCCATGATGTGGTTGTGTTTAGATCACCAGTTAAAGAGAAGGAATTTTATATTAAGCGAATAGTTGGGCTGCCTGGCGAAACTGTCGAAGTTAAGGACGGAATGGTGACAATTTATAATGATGAGTTTAAGGAGGGGAAAATTTTAGATGAGAGTGTTTATTTGCCGGAAGGACGTAAAACAAATGGGTTTATTAAAGTTACTTTAGCAGAGAATGAATATTATGTGATGGGGGATAATCGGAGTCATAGTTCGGATTCTCGTTCGTTTGGTCCAGTTAATAAGAATGAGTTTATTGGCAAGGTTCTTGTGAGGGCTTGGCCGTTTAGTAGGGCCGATGTTTTTTAGTGTTTTTTAAATAAAATCTTATGAAAAGGGTAATTTTAGAAAGTCCGTTTGCCGGAGAAGTTGAAAGAAATATAAAATATGCGAGAGAGTGTGTTAAGGATTGTTTAAAAAGAGATGAATCTCCAATTGCTAGTCATTTGCTTTTTACACAAGAGGGAATATTAGATGATGATATTCCAGAAGAAAGGGAATTAGGGACAAAAGCGGGACTTACTTGGAAAAATGTTGCTGAGTTACATGTATTTTATATTGATTATGGCATATCGAAAGGAATGCAATATGGAATGGATTATGCTACGAAAAATAAGATCCCTTTTGAAATGAGAAAATTGTATTCTTAATTAGAAATTTATTTTTTGTATTAGAATTATGGATAAAGAAATAGAGACTCTTAAAGAGGAAATTAAAAATATTAAAAATAGAAATATTAAAGTTGAGACAAATAAAGCTTGGGAGACTAGTTTAACTAGGAAGATTACAATTGCTTTTCTGACATATCTGGTAATTGTTTTATTCTTTTACACTATTAAAGCAGAAAATATTTTTATTAATAGTATTGTTCCCACTCTTGGTTTTTTATTGTCCACATTAAGCATTAGTTTTTTAAAAAATATTTGGATTAAATATTTTTTTAATAAAAATAAATAGGGCGTTGTGCGGTATTAATTTATTAATTTAAATCTTTAAATTATGACTAAGAAAAAAACTATACAGAAAAATGTAACTAAAAAAACAGTTGCAAAAAAAGCAACAAAGAAATCTGCTAAAAAAGTTAGCTATTCAGGGAAATTAGAAGAACCAATTATTCTTCAGCCAGTTAAAGGAATGAGGGATATTTTACCAGGAGAACAGCCATATTGGCAAAGAGTGCGAAAAGTTTTAGAAAACAGTTCAATTGAGTATGGGTTTTCTCGAATTGATACACCTGCTGTTGAATATGAAAATTTATTTGCGCGTCCTATTGGTGAAGGAAGTGATGTTATAGATAAAGAACTTTATTCTTTTAAGACAAAAGGTCGTGATAGCGTTGCTTTGCGTCCAGAATTTACCACTTCGATTGCTAGAGCATATATTCAGCATGGAATGAATATTTTGCCAAAGCCTGTTAAGCTATTTTCAATGGGTAGAGCTTATCGTTATGATAAGCCTGAAGAAGGTAGTTATAGAGAATTTCGACAAGGAAATTTTGAAATTTTTGGAGAAGATGATCCAATCTTGGATGCTCAGGTTATTCAGATGTCTGCTAGAGTTTTAAAAAGTTTAGGAATTAAAAATGTTCAATTTCAAGTTAATTCTGTTGGAACAGTTGAATCTCGTAAAGAATATTTAAAACTTTTAAAAAGTTATTTTAATTCTAAAAAACATAAATTGTTGAGTCGTTATAGAGATTTAATCACGACAAATCCAATGAGAATTTTTGATGCTAAGGATGATAAATGTGTACAGGTATGTGCAGGAGCGCCACAGGCAATTGATCATTTAGATAAAGAGTCTAGGGAGCATTTTAAAATCTTACTTGAGTATTTAGATGAATTGGATTTATCTTATACAATCAATCCAACTTTAGTGAGGGGTTTTGATTATTATACGAGAACAGTTTTTGAGATTTATTCTAACGATGAAGAGGGTAGAACTCATGCATTAGGAGGTGGAGGTCGTTTTGATAGATTAACTGAAACTTTAGGTGGTGAAGCAACCCCAGCAATTGGATTAAGTTTAGGGTTAGATCGTTTAGTTTTAGAAATGAAGCGACTAAAAGCTAAAAAATATGAGATGCCGAGACCTCGAGTCTTCCTAGCTCAACTAGGAAATTTAGCAAAAAAGAAGAGCTTGAAGACTTTTGCAGAAATTGAGAAATCAGGAATTCTGGTTGCAGAGAGTTTTGGACGTGGTGGACTTAAGGCTCAATTAAGACATGCCAGTAAATTAGGCGTAGATGTAACATTGATCATTGGGCAAAAAGAGGCTTTAGATGGGACTATTATTGTTAAAAATATGATAACTGGAACACAAGAGACAATTATCGCTGAAAAAGTTGTCACAGAAATTAAAAAGTGTTTAAAAAGTTCTGTAAAAGTTATTAAGAAATAATATTTTAAAATATAATAAATATTGTTTTTTATATTGTTTTATGGTATATTTTAAGAGTTATTGTTAAAAATAACTCTTTTAAATTGTAAAAAATAATTTATGAGTGAAGATAAAAAAAATAAATCTGAAACTTCAAAAAAAAGTAAGTGCTCAGGAAAAAGTTGTGATTTTTTCAAGAAAAATCTTGATTACATAATTGGTGGAGCTATTATTTTAGCTTTAGTTATGGCGTTGATTTTTGTTGTTGTTAAAAAGGATGATGTAAAAGATACAATGGAAAGTGATACTCAAAAGAAAGAAATCACAGGCAAGAAGGTTTCAAAAAAGGTTTCTGAAGATGTTCAAAAAAAGTTAGAGGTAGTTTTTAGTGAAAGATTAGCTCCAGGGTCAGAAGTTATCTTTGATGAAGTACGTGAGGAAAGTGATTTGTATAAAGTTTATATAACAGCTGATGGAAATGATTTTGAAATTTATATTTCAAAAGATTATACTAAGCTCATGTTACAAGTTATAGATTTAGATGAATTACTAGATGAAATAAAAGAGGAGAGTAAAATTGATTTGAGTGCTGAGAATATGAAGTCTTTAGGTTTTGATAAGAATTCAAAGCCACGACTTGATTATTTCGTAATGTCTTTTTGTCCTTATGGTAATCCAGCTGATGAGAATGCTAGTAAAATTCATGCAGTTTTTGGAGACAGTGTTGATGTAGTACCTCATTATATTGTAAGTTTAGATAGTAAAAACGGATATAAGTCTTTACATGGTATTCAGGAAGCTCATCAAGACATAAGAGAATTGTGTGTTCTTGAAAATTATGGAAAAGACAAATTTTTTGAATTTACTTTGGCGTCAAATAAAAAACTTACATCCAAAAATGCTGATGCTAAGTGGCAGAGCGTGGCTTGGGAAGTTGGAGTTGATGTAAATGTAGTTGCTAATTGCGAAAAGGATAAAGGATTAGAAATTACTAAAAGAGAAATGAAAGCTACTGAAAATACAAAGGTTAAGGGTCAAAATGGTGTAGGTCCTGTTTCAGGCTCTCCAACTATGTTAGTTAATGGAAATAAAGTAAATAATTCTGCTTCATCTATTCAAGGGGCTCTTTGTGATTCTTTTGGTGAAGGTAAAAGACCAACAGCTTGTGATCAGGATATTGAAGAGGCTGCTGCAGAGGCAGGTTCTTGTAACTAGAAATGCATTCTGTAGAATCTTTGATTAAAAACTTGCAAATTTTGGATAAATGTTATATACTTCTTTTATATTAAGTTGTTTATATTTAAGAGTTAAATAGCTGTTTTCGGTTACTTAATTTTTAATAAATTAAGATAGATATGTCACAAGATAACATGATAAAACTAGTTTCTCGAGGAGACGATAATGGCGTTGGAAAAGGTCATATTATGAGAGCTCATAAGAATACTAAAAAATTAAGAGGAATTAAAATAGAGCTGAGCAAATTCAATCCAATTGCTAAAAAGCATACTATTTACGTGGAGAAAAAATAGTTTGTAATTAATTAAGAAAAATGTATGGCGAGAAGATGTAAGATTACTGGGAAAGGAACTGTTTCTGGACATAAAGTTTCTCATTCTCAAGTAAAGACAAAACGTACTTTTAGACCTAATATTCAAAGTAAAAATCTTATTAATCCTGTTACAGGTGTGAAGATGAAAATTAGATTAGCAGTTTCTACTTTAAGAATGTTGAGAAAATGGGATAGAGAAGGAAAGAAATATGACCTTAGAGAAATGGTAAACTAAAATTTAAAAAACACCTTTATTTATTAGAGGTGTTTTTTGTTTGAGGGTATTGATGTGTAGATAAGCTATCTATTTTTTTATTGATAGGCATGGTATACAGATACTGTTAATTTATAAATTCTTTGTAGATAATAAATTACCAGTTGCAGATGACTATGTGATATGAAATAAAAGGTGGTACTAGGTTTAATTAATAATTTTTTGTGTAGTTAGTTATTGATATGATTAAAAATAAAAACGAACTAAATGTTTTTGAAAAGCACCTTATTGAGGAGCATGATAAATCTCACTTTACTGATAATTTAAAAGAGGTTGTCTATGGGGGAATTGATGGTATTGTGACTACTTTTGCGGTAGTGGCGGGTTTTTCAGGTGTATCAATGTTAGAAAACAGCAATTTAAATATACCTGTAATAGCAGTTTTGCTTTTTGGTTTAGCTAATCTTTTGGCTGATGGTTTTAGTATGGCAGTAGGTGAATTTCTTTCTTCGCGAGCTGAAAAGAAATTATATTTTAAAGAATACAAAAAAGAATTTAAAGAAATAAAAGAAAATTCTGATTTTGAATATCATGAGTCATTGGATCTTTTGCAGAAACAGGGATTTTCTGAGGGAGATTCTAGGATAATAGTTGATATTTACAAAAAAAATCCACATTTTTGGGCTGACTTTATGATGAGATATGAACTAGAAATGTCTCATCCAGATAAATCTCAATTTAAGGGCGCCTTAGTTACTTTTATCTCTTTTTTATTTTTTGGGATTATTCCGCTTATTCCATATATGATTAATTTTCAGTTTGGTAATTTGTTTTTTATTTCCTATGGATTTACTTGTTTAGCGTTATTAATTTTAGGTTGTCTAAGAGCGAGGTTTACTAGAGAAAATGTTTTATTATCTGTTGGTGAAATTGTAGGGTTAGGAACGGTGGCGGCTATAATCGCTTACTTTGTTGGAAGTTTATTTGGGTAAAATTATATTATAAAGATGAATATAAATGAAGTTCAAATAAAATCAATAATAACAAAAAGTAATTTACCGGGAGTAGATTTTGTAATCAATCCATATATTGGATGTCAACATTCTTGCATTTATTGTTATGCTGATTTTATGAAGAGGTTTACTGGGCATATTAATGAAAATTGGGGAGATTTTGTTGATGTTAAAGTTAATGCAGTAGAAACAATTAAGAAGCCAAAGTTGGAAAATAAAAATATTTTAATGAGTTCGGTTACCGATCCTTATCAACCAGTAGAAGTTAAATACAAAATAACCCAACAAATTTTAGAGAAGCTATTACCATTTCAACCAAATTTAGAAATTTTAACAAAATCATCTTTGGTTTTATAGAGATATTGATATTTTAAAAAAGTTTAAAAATATAAAAGTTGGAATATCATTAAATACTTTGGATTTAAAAGTCTCAAATTTATTGGAGCCGTGTGCGACTTCACCAAAAGGGAGGATAGAAACTTTGAAAAAATTGCATTCAGAAGGAATTAAAACATATTTATTTATGTCTCCAATTTTTCCGGAAATAACAAATTTTAAAGAAATCATAGATGAAGTTAAACATTATGTGGATGAGATATTTTTTGAAAATTTAAATATAAGAGTAAATAATAGAAAAATAGTCTATGAATTTATTGAAAAATATGATCAAAAATTAATTCCTTTATATGAAGTGTTCAAGAAAGATGTTAGTTACTGGAAAAAATTAAAAAGAGAAATTTGCGATTATTGTGATGAGGAGGATATTGATTTTGAGATTTATTTTCATCATGGTAAAGTAGATAATGCTTTGTGATATACTGTAAATGATTAAATATTAATTTTGATTTATGAAAAAAGGATTTATGAAAACGATTGCTTTATTTTTAGTGTGTTTAGTTTTGGTGGTGGCGGGGATTATTTTTTATTTAAATCATCGGGATAATATTGACGAAACTAAAGAAGATATCAAAGCTACTCTCCAAGATAAAAAAGAAGAAGTTGTTGAGAAAGCAATTGAAGAAGGTAAAAATAGTGTTGGTGAGGCATTGAAAGAGGTTGGGGAGAAAATGATAAAGGATGATTCTGATAATGTAAACTCAGATGATAATCAAGAAATTGAAGCGGATGTAGAGAAGAACAAGTAGATATAATTTTTTTAAAAATATAAGGTTGGTAATAATATGGAAGATATTTATCAGGAGTCTATTGAGGCTCACAGAAAAACAGGTGGAAAATTAGAGATTAAAAGTAAATTTCCATTAAAGACTAAAAAAGATCTTTCATTGCATATACTCCAGGTGTAGCGGGTGTTAGTGATGCTGTGTATAAAAATCCTGAATTAGCCAAGGAATTAACTATTAAGAAAAACACGGTGGCGGTAGTTTCTGATGGCTCGGCTGTTTTGGGTTTGGGAAATATTGGTCCAGAAGCGGCGATACCTGTAATGGAGGGCAAAGCAGTTTTATTTAAGGAATTCGCTGGTGTGGATGCTTTTCCAATTTGCTTGGATACTCAGGATGTGGAGGAGATTATCAAAACGGTTAAATTGATTTCTCCAACTTTTGGTGGAATTAATTTGGAAGATATTAGTGCACCTCGTTGTTTTGAAATAGAGGAGCGATTGCAAAAAGAATTAAATATTCCTGTGATGCATGATGATCAGCATGGAACGGCAATTGTTGTTCTGGCGGGATTAATTAATGCTTTGAAATTGCGTGAAAGTAAAAAGGAGGATGTTAAAGTTGTTGTGAATGGCGTGGGTGCGGCTGGTGTGGCGGTTACGAAAATTTTGTTGAGTTATGGAATAGAAGATATTATTTTATGTGATAGTCGAGGTATTATTTTTGAAGGAAGGGATAATTTGAATTCGGTGAAAGAAGAGTTAGCTTTAATTACGAATAAAGAAAAATTACAAGGCGGTTTAGCTGAGGTGGTGAAAGGTCGAGATATTTTTATTGGGGTTTCTGTGGCGGATGTACTTTCTCAAGAAATGGTTAAATCTATGAATGAAAAACCGATCATTTTTGCGATGGCGAATCCGAAACCTGAAATTATGCCAGGAGATGCTTTAGAGGCTGGTGCTTTTATTATGGCAACTGGACGGAGTGATTTTCCTAATCAGGTGAATAATGTTTTGGCTTTTCCTGGTTTATTTAGGGGGGCGTTGGATAATAATATTGATCAATTTACTTCAGAAATGTTTGTGAAAGCATCTGAAGCGATTGCAGGATGCGTTAAGGATTTGAGTGCTGATAATATTATTCCTGATCCTTTTGACGAGAATGTTTCGAAGGCTGTGGCTGAAGTGGTTAAGTAGAGAGTTGGATTAGTAGAATATTAGACATTTAGACTTGTAGAGATATTGCACGGTAATGTCTTTGCATAGATTATATTTAAAATTGGTGATGTTATGAATTTTAAAAATAAAGAATTTGAAAAAGAAACTTTTAAGAAGGAGGATTTTACAGCTGAGTCTTTTGAGGATTCTAGTTTTATTGATTGTGTTTTTGAAAACTGTAATCTATCAAATATTGATTTGGAAAATGCTCAGATTCAGAATGTGTTTTTTAAAAACTGCAAAATGCTAGGATTAGATTTTTTAAAATGCGATGAGTTAGTTTTAGATTTTAATTTTAAAGGTTGCTTGATTTCTATGTGTAATTTTTCAAGCTTAGATGGCTCTTTAACATCTTTGGGCAACTAAATTTAAGAAAATTGTCATCGGAAGAATACAAAATAATAATCTTTTACAAAAACGTTCAACATTTCTAATCCCAAAATGATTCCTTTTAATTCTTTCAAAATGATTATGAATTCCTTTAGTATAAGCATTAGTTGTTTTAGATAAATAATAATTTAATATTTCATCAAACCATCTTGTTAATGTATTAGCTAAATCTTTCATATATTTTGATTCTGAAGTTTTACAAAGACTGATGACATATTTTAATTGTTTTTGAGCTTCTTTTCTGTTATTTTTCCAATATACTTTTCTGAGTTGATGAATTATTTTCCAACTTTGTTTTAACTTAGGAACTTTAACAAAAACTTTTTCTAATTTATTAAATTCTTCAATTGTTAATTTGTGTGTAGGTATCATCAGTAATTTATTTATTTTATAAGATTCATTGTTGATGTCTTGAAAAACTTTCTTTTGTTCTTTTAATAAAAAGACAGCCCACTGAATTACATGAAAATGATCAATCACAATAACCGCATTAGGAAAACATTCTTTAATAATAGCTGGAAAAAAAGAGTCCATATCAATACATACTTCTTTAACTCTAATCTAAATTTTAAATCAATTTTTAATAATTCTTTCAGTAATTCTTTTTGTGATAAATTTGGTAGAACACCTATCACCTCATTATCAATTAAATTAGTAATGTTAAAAACTTGTTTTCTTTTGCTAACTCCTTTGCCATCCATTCCAATTCTTTGAATAGATTTATCCCAAATTAATGAAGTATTTACCATTTCATCAATCATTCTCAGAGCCGACATAATGCTTATCTGTCTAGATCTAGCTAGTCCGCTATATGTGGTTTCTCTTAATTCTATGACAGAGTTTTTTTAAAAGCTGTGCTCATTTGTTGCCCTTTTTTAACTTGAGGTAAAGATTCCTCAAAGTTTCTTTTTATGTTTAGAAAAATAAAATCTTCTTTGAGTAATAGCTATAAAAACTTTTTATTTTCAAACATAGAATGATCAATTATTCTATTTCTTTTTTGATTAATTTTTTTACTTTACCTATTTTTTTTTAATTTAAATGAATTCTTTTGTAAATGACAATGTAAAATTATTTTATCATTTTTTTCTTCAAATTTATCTAAAATATATCCTTCTAAATTGAATATTTTTTTAATCTCTTTTTTTTGCATTTTTAAAATATTAAATTATTAAAATAACTTAATATTTAAGCATAGAATTTAACAAATTTCAATACTTAGCTTTGCCCAAAGATGTTAAAGAGCCGCTTAGATTTGAAAAATGTTTTATTTGATGGTTGTCAAATATTTGACTGTGATTTTTTAGAAACAAATTTAACAAAGTCTAGTTTTGAGAATTCAGATTTAAAAAATAGTCTTTTTCATCAATGCAATCTTAGTTTTGTTTCATTTATAAATTCGGTTAATTATAAAATAGATCCAAACCAAAACACTTTTAAAAAAACTAAATTTTCAATGCCTGAAGTAGTTAATTTATTAGATAGTTTTGATATAGAAATAGAATAATATGAATTATAAAAGAAAGCTTGAGAGAAATTTAACGCTATATTACATTAGAGGAATTTTTGAAAAAAGACCCTATTTGCCGATTATTACAATTTATGTGACAACCATTGCTGGTGTTACACTTTCTCAAATTGGTATTATCGCATCTATTACAGCAATTGTTTCTTTAATTGTGGAAATCCCAAGCGGATATATTTCTGATAAAGTTGGACACAAGAAGGCGCTTTTGTTTGGATCATTTTTAATGACTATATCTACCTTGAGTTATATGGTGTGGCAAAATTTTTTTGGTGCGTGTATGGGAATGGTTGTTTTTTGGGCGGGGGCAGCTTTTCATTCAGGAACAATACAATCTTTTATTTATGAAACTCTTAAGGAGCTTGGACGAGATGATGATTATGCTTCGGTTGCTTCTCGTGGGAGACGTTGGACAATGGCAGGCGACATTTTTCTAGTTGCTTTAGTTCCTCTTACATATAAAATATCACCAATCTTGCCATTTTTGATTGGATTTTTTGTACATGCTTGTGCGTTTGTTTTGTACATGTTTATGACAACTCCAAAAAAAGTTCATCAAGAAATTAAGGAAGCTATTGCGGATGGATTTTTTTCACTTTTGAATACGGTAAAAAATCGTAGAGAAATAGCCCTTTTTATTTTTTTAGGTATGATGACGGCAACTCATAATAAATTGCCACAATTTCGTGAGATTTATTTTCAGGAAATTGGAGTGCCTGTATGGTTTTTTGGATTAATCCTTTCTATTACGGGGATTGTTACTATTTTTTTAACTTATACTGTGCCTTTTTTAGAAAAAACTAAACCAAAAATATTTTATGGAATTGATTTATTATTTGCCTGTTCATTAAGCTTATTAATCGGATTAATTGGACATCCTGTTTTTGGAGTAATGATTTGTATTATTTTTGTAGCTTATCAAAGGATTCGATTAATCGTGATTCATTCACATCTTTTAAAAAATTGTCCGACTCAAGATTTAAAAGCAACTTATCTTTCGATGTATGCTTTTTTTGAGAATATTGGATATATTTTTATTCCATTAGCTTTGGGTTATTTGGTTGGATATTTCGGATTACAAAAGGGATATTTTATATTTGGAATTTTATTTTTCATTATGATTATTCCGATTTATTTTAAAGTTTGTAAAAATTTATCAAAAAATCTTTAGTTCAAAAAGCCCGTGCGGCGAGCACAAAAATTATTTTTGATTAAAATATCTTTTCAGCGTATAATAAAAGAAGAAATGTTTTACTTTTGTTTGCAAATTTAAAACAGACTTTCTTTTTGTGTTTAAAATAAAATTTTATGAAAAAATATAAGAAAAAAATAATTTGGGGAATAATTATTTTAGTGGTGGTGGGATTTATTTGGCAACGTTTTTTTCGATCTTCAGGCGAAGAAGAAACAGAGTCTTTTGTGGTGACAAAAGGTTCAGTTGAAAAAACTTTGAGTGTGAGCGGTAATATTGAACCTAAGGAATTTGTAGATTTATCTTTTGAGGTGCCAGCATCAGTATCTGCGGTTAATGTTGAGATTGGTGATAAAGTTGAAAAAGGGCAGGCTTTAATGCGATTGGACAAAAGCTCTTTATGGGCTAATGTTCAAGAAGCTCAGGTAGCAGTTGAAAAAGCTGTTGAAGGTGAGAAATTAGCTCGAAGGAAATGGGATTTTTATAAACCAGAGGAACGAGAACAATATTAAAAAAACTGTTGAACAAGCTAGATTAAGTTACAATCAATTAAAGCACAACTATTATAAAAGAACATTAAATTCTCCGATCAATGGTATTGTTACTCAGGTCAATGCTAAAAAGGGTGAATTGGCTCAGGGTGTTGTGGTGAGAATTATAAATGAAGGTGATAAATTTGAGGTTGAGGCTTTGATATCTGAGGCGGATGTGGCTGAAGTATTTGTGGGTCAAGAAGCTGAAATTACATTTGATGCGTTTACTTCAGATGAAAAGTTTTCGGCTAAGGTAAGTCATATTGATCCAGAAGCGACGGATATTCAGGATGTGGTTTATTTTCGGGCGTTGTTTGAATTGGATAAGATTGATGAGAGGGTTCGTTCTGGGATGACTACGGATATTGATATTTTGGCGAGTCGTAAGGAAAATGTTAATGTGATTCCTTTGAGATTTATTCGTCGTGATGATGGGGGTTCTTATGTTTTTGTGAAAAAGAATGAGGAGGAAGATAGTGGATCAGTTTTGTTCGGCAAAAAGGATGTTGTTGAGAATAGTGCGGAGAAGAGGTATGTTAAGACTGGAATTGAGAGTGATGATGGTTTAATGGAGATTGTTGAGGGGATTGATGAGGGTGAAGAGGTGGTTTTGATTTATGAGGAAGAATAATAAAATTTAATTAAATATTTTTTCATGAAATTTATTGATTTGTTTGCTGGTGTTGGCGGAATAAAAACAGGTTTTGAAAAAGCTGGTTTTGATTGTGTTTTTTCTAATGATTTTGATAAAAATGCAAAAATAACATTTGATTTGAATTTTTCTAATCCAATGGTTCTTGGTGATATTCAAGAAATTAAATCTGATGAGATTCCTAATTTTGATGTTTTATGTGGAGGTTTTCCATGTCAGCCTTTTTCTATTGCAGGTTATAGGCAAGGATTTGATGATGAAAATGGAAGAGGAAATTTATTTTTTGACATAATTAGAATTTTAAAAGAAAAAAACCAAAGGCTTTTTTTATTAGAAAATGTAAAAAACTTAAAAGGGCATGATAAAGGTCATACAATAAAAGTTATTTATTAAAGACTTAAGAAATAAGGATGTATAGAGAGTATATATTCATGTTATCACTGGAAATTATTAAATTATTATGGAAGGAAATAGACATAAAAATTATGAAATTCTAAATTTGATAGGTTATGGCTTATCTAAATTTAATGATGAATTTATAAAAGAATTCGGGTTTTCAACTAAAACATCTTTTTATAATTTTTGTGTTGAAAATAAAATTGCAGAAACAATTGGAACTGTAAAAAATAGAATGGATTTATTTGATCATTTTTTTCCAAATAATGGAAGAAAAGGTTGGTGGCAAAAAGGAGACGCTTATATTCATAGAAAAATACTTATTGACAGTTTGTTTGGCAATGAAAATGTAAAGAGCTATGTAAATATAGTTAAATTGTACATGAAAGATTCTTTTAATATTAAGGATATCGAATATCAAGCAAAACCAATTATTAAAACGAGATTTAAAAAGTTACAAGAGACAGGGTTGGAGGCTGAATTGTTTTTTATGAATAACTATAATTTAATAGATATTTTTCAGGATGGTTTATTAGAAGATGCAAGACTTTATGGGGATGGATATGATTTCCAAATAAGTGTAAATAACCAATCATATTTAACAGAAATAAAAGGGATAAGAGCGAAAAAAGGAAGGTTTAGACTTACAGAAAATGAATACAAAAAAGCGTTAGAATATAAAGATGATTACATTATAACTTTAATTTTAAATTTAAATGAAATTCCTAAAATTCTTACGATTGAAAATCCTATTAAAAATTTAGAGTTTAAAGAGCAATTTATAAAATCTAAAATTATAAAAGAATATCATTTAGCTAAAACAATATGTTGAATTTTAAAGAAAAAGTGGAAATATTAAATTATTTCTTAAATCAAGAAGAAATATCTTATGCTGATAGCTTTAATGCTGACATTGCTATTTGTAGTAGTAATTACGATTATAATTTTTTAGAAAAACTAAAATCTAAAAAAGAAATAATACATTGGATTGAAAAATTAAAAAGTAGAATAGTAATGAGAGAAAATGAAGATTTGACAGAAGAAATTATAAATGATTATATAATGAATGGATAATTTATTGAAGAGAGTCGGATTAAATCAGTAGAATGCAGGAGGAAAGAAAAGACATCCCGACGAGGTTTATATTCCAATTCCGGCAGAAGTTCATAAAAATTTTCCTAATTTTTTTCCAGATAGAGATATATCTTTTGATTTAAAACTTCCAAATGGAAAAAGTATGCAGTCAAAAGTTTGTCAGGATAATAGCAAGGCTTTAATGTCTTATTCTAATAAAGAATTGGGAAAATGGATTTTAAGAGACATTTTAAAATTGAAAGACGGAGAATTATTAACTTATGAAAGATTACAAATTTTAGGCATTGATTCAGTTAGAATTGATAAAATAAACAATGAAGAATTTGAAATAAATTTTTCGAAAAGTGGAAGTTATGAATTTTTTAGAGAAAATAATTTTAAAAAATAATAAAAATGTCAAATCCAATAATATCTTGTAAAAATTTAGAAAAAACCTTTGTCACAGGTGAAACAAAAACCTTCGCATTACGAGGCGTATCTTCTGATATAGAAAAAGGAGAGTTTGTAGCAATTATGGGTCCAAGTGGAAGTGGAAAATCAACTTTTATGCATTTATTATCATTCTTAGATCGACCGACAGCGGGAAGCTATTTATTTGATGGAAAAGACGCTAGTCAATTCGATGAAGACGCTTTAGCGGAAATTCGCAATCAACGGATTGGATTTGTTTTTCAGGCTTTTAATTTACTTTCTCGAGTGAGTGTTTATGAAAATGTAGAAATTCCTTTACTTTATAATTTTTACGATAATGAAAAAGAAAGTGTAAGTTTTACAAAGTTTTTCGCAAAGACGAAACATAAAGATAAAATAGAAAAGGCTTTGGGTGATGTGGACATGTTGCATAGGATTGATTATTTGGCACGTCAGCTTTCTGGCGGGGAGAAGCAGAGAGTGGCGATTGCTCGGGCGCTGGTGAATGATCCGGATATTATTTTTGCAGATGAGCCAACGGGAAATCTAGATTCGAAATCAGGTTTACAGGTTATGAAAACTTTGCAGGATTTGAATGATCGGGGTAAGACGATTATTTTGGTTACTCATGAACAGAGAACAGCAGAGCATGCGACTCGGATTATTAATATGGTGGATGGATTGATTGAAAGAGATGAAAAAGTGGTGAATAGGATTTTTGCAAAACATGAAAATGGGTTGTTGAAGTAGGATATTAGGCGGGTAGATTTTTAGATGAGTAGAAGATGATTAGATTTGTAGAGGCATTGCACTGCAATGTCTTGGGATGAAAATATTTAGAATTATAGCTTGGGATTGTTTGTTTTGTTATCCTGAAAAATTTTTGTAAAAAATTTGTTCAGGATCTCGGAAGAAAGTTGTATTTGAAGTTTTCCTTAAGCTTGAAGTATAGATTCCGGATAAATTATTTTCTATTTCATCGCTACGCTCTGAAAGAAAATATATTTTCCGGAATGACATGTCTGGGGATGACATGAATTTTATAGGGACTTTCCAGTAGTAAACCCAAAAAGCCCGTGCGGCGAGCCTGCCTGTTCGGCAGACAGGCACTTTTATTTTTTATAAAAAGTTTTGAAAGTATTTTAAAGATATTAATAAAATGAGACAAATTTTTCTGGCTTTAAAAATGGCGTTACAGAATTTTCTAATTGCTAAGATGAGGATGTTTTTGACTATTCTGGGAATTGTGATTGGTGTGGCGGCGGTGATTATTGTTTTGAGTGTGGGGAGCAGTGCACAGAATTTAATTTTGGATCAGATTCGTTCGATTGGTTCAAATCTTATTGGGGTTTTGCCGGGAGCGTCGGATGATAATGGTCCTCCGGCGGCTGCGTTTGGGATTGTTACGACTACTTTGAAAAATGAGGATCTGGAAGCTATTGAGGATGATAGTAATGTTCCACATGCGGAATTTGTTTCGGGGTATGTTTCGGGAAATGCTAATGTGATTTATCATGGTTATTCATCTACTCATAATTTTCAGGGGGTTTCTCCAGATATGCATAAAGTTGAGAATGTGACTATTGATCAGGGTAAGTTTTTTTCTGAATTGGATGATAATAAGGGGGCAAGAGTGGTTGTTTTGGGTTCGGATTTAGCGGATAGTCTTTTTGATGGTGAGGAGCCTTTGGGTAAAAAAATTAAAATTGATAAGAAGGTTTTTCGGGTGATTGGTGTTTTGGAAAAGCGGGGGGCGTCGTTTGCGGGTAATTTTGATGAGATGATTTATATGCCTTTGCATACGGCTCAAAAGCAATTGTTGGGAATTGATTATTTGAATTTTATTCGAATGCGGGTTGATAGTGAAAATAATTTGGGTATAACTGAACGTGATGTTGATGAGATTTTGAAGTCTAAGCATGGCATTGATGACGATGAGGAGGGTGATTTTTCTGTTCGGAATATTGCATCAGCTTTGGATATTTTGGGTAATATTACGGATATTATGAAATTTTTTCTGACGGCGGTGGCGGCGATTTCTTTGGTGGTTGGTGGGATTGGGGTGATGAATATTATGTTTATTACTTTGTATAAGAGGATTAGGGAAATTGGTTTGCGGATGAGTTTTGGGGCGAGGCGTCGGGATATTATTTCGCAGTTTTTGGTGGAGTCGATTGTGATTTCTTTGATTGGTGGTATTTTTGGTGTGATTCTGGGGATTGGTGTGATTTATGGTGTGGCGGAGGTGGCTGATTATTATGAGTTGGTTTGGACTGTGGTGATTGAGTTGAGGATTGTTTTGTGGGCGATTGGGATTTCGTTATTGATTGGGATTGTGTTTGGGTTGTATCCTGCGTTGAAGGCTTCGAGGGTTAGTCCGATGGAGGCTTTGAGGCATGAGTAAAAATTAAATTAAAAAAATGAAAAATATAGATAAAATTTTAGAAAAAATTTATAATGCAAAAAATGAAAGAGAATTATTTGATTTTTTTTGTGAGTTGCAATTTTTGGTGGAAAATAAAAAAATAGATTTTTTTGAAAAAAGTATTTCAAAAGACAAACAACATGCTTTTTCTAGTTTGAAAAATGAATATCTAATATTGCATTTTCAAAAAATTTTTCAAAATAAATATTTTTTAGAAAGTTTTTATAGTTTAATTAAATATCGTTTTGAAAATGAAGATTTTAATAATATTCCAAATAAAATTTTGAAAAATAAGTATTTTGTAAATTTATTTTTAAATAACTCTTTTTATTTTATAGGATTGTTTTCTGATAAATTGACTCAAAAAAATATAGATTTTATAGGTGAAAAATTTTGGTTTGAAATTAAAAAGTTAGAAAAAAATTTGTCATATCAATTTGATAGAGTTAGCATATTAAACACTTTTTTAGATTTAATTTTTGATTATAACTCTTTTTATAAAAAGAAATTTATTTTTAAAATTGATGGAGAATCTTTTTATAACACTTTAAAAGTAACTAGGTTTTTAATAGGAAATTATTTAATTGATTTTAAAGTTCCTATTTTGCTTTCAAATTCATTTAAGAAAATTATTAACAAAAAAGAAAATGGATATGGACTGAAAGACTCTTTTAATTTATTACAATCAATAATTAAAAAGTTTGATTATTGGGAAAAAACTTTTCACTTAGATAATAATAAAATAAGTTCCTTTATTTTTTATTTTGAGAAAAAAGAGTTTAGAAAAATTATATTTTTGATTAATTTAGTTGTTAAAGATATGAATATTTCCATTGATTTTATTATAAAAAACTCTAGTGAAAATTTATCTAAAACAAAAGACTATTTTCATAATAATTTCAGTCATTTTCCAGAATATAAAGGAATTAAAGATGTTAGTCAATGGAGTAATAAGTCTTTTTTAAATACAATTAAATTTTTTACTATCTTAGATTCAATAAAAGAATCTGATGATGAAAAATGGAAAAAAGGCATTTTCTCAAAATGTTTTAGTGACTGGATTATTGATTTAAATGAGAATATAAATTATTTCTTAAAATTAGAAGATGATTTTAGTGAAATTTCAAAAATTTTAAAAACAGATGAGGATGAATCTATTGAATATAAAGCAACATTTGGTTTTCTAGTTGAAGAACATAAAGGTGATAAAAATAAGGCTAAAAAGGAAGTCTTTGAAAAAATTACTAAAACTATAATAGCGATGGCAAATTCAAAAGGAGGAAGTATTCTTATTGGAGTGGTTGAGAATTTTCATAAGGTAAAAGACATTTTGAAACCTCATATTTTTGAAAGAGAAAATTTTTATTTTTTGGATGTATTTTATTCTTTTGAAAAAGAAAAAACAAATTTAGATCAAAAAAAGAGAGAGTTGCAAGATTTATTAAAAAAGTTAACAAAAGAAAGAATGGATTTTTTAGATAATTTATTTTCTTTTGAAATTCATAAGATTTTTATAAATAGTGAAAGTAAATTTGTTAGTATTTTAGAGATAAAAGTTAAAAAATCAGACAAAAATATTTTTGTAGTAAAAGATGATAATTGGATTGCAATACCAAAAAGATTAGATGGAAGAACTCAAATGTTAAATCCTGTTGAAGAATTTAGAAATAAAAAAATTTCTGTTTAATCTTTTTATTTATAAAAACACTTTTATGAACCTACTCCAAATAGTCAAAATATCACTAAAAAGCATATTCGCCCACACAGGCAGAACCATTTTAACATTGCTCGGAATCATCATTAGCGTATTCGCAATAATGAGCGTTTTAACATTAGGCGAAAACATAAAAAGCTACGTAGTTTCCGAAGTGGAAAGTTTCGGCTCCGACGTAATCCAAATAGAAGTTTCCGTTCCTGAAAAAGAACACGCTTCAGCAGACAACGTTTCCAGTATGGCAATGGGAGTACAAATCACAACATTAAACCACGAGGACGCCGAGGCAGTAGGAAAATTACCCAACGTACAAGCTTACAACGTAGGATTAACCGGACAAGGACTGATGAAATACGAAGACGAGTCAGATTACGCAATCCTATTAGGTTCAAGTCATACATCACCAAAAGTAGACAAAGCAGTCAAATTAGCAAAGGGAAGATTTTTTGATCAAACAGAAGAAGAAACTTCATCTCAGGTTGTGGTTTTAGGTTCGGAAGTGTCAGAATCTTTTTTCGGTGAAATAAATCCAGTGGGGAAGAAAATAAAATTAGGAGGGGCGACTTATCGAGTGGTGGGAGTACTTGAAGAGAGAGGTTCAGTTTTTGGATTTAATTTTGATGATATGGTTTACATGCCATACACCACGTTACAGAAAAAAATATTGGGAGTAGATCATGTTCAGTACATCACAGTCAAAGTTGATGATGTGGAAAAAATTGATCGGACGACTGAGGATATTCGAAATATTTTGCGTTTGCGTCATGACATCGATAAACCTGTTTATGATGACTTTGAGGCGACAACTATGCAGGAGGCTTTGAATATGATTGGCGTTATTTTTGATGGGCTGAACATTCTTCTGGTGGCGTTGGCGACGATTTCTTTGATTGTGGGTGGCGTGGGAATTATGAATATTATGTTGGTTTCTGTTGAGGAGCGTGGTCGAGAGATTGGAATTCGAAAGGCTTTGGGTGCTCGGGAGGTTGATGTTTTGAATCAGTTTATTGCGGAGTCGATTGTTGTTTCATTTTTAGGGGCGATAGTTGGGGTGGCGATTTGTACTGTGTTTTTGTGGATTTTATTTTTTGCGATTAATGCGAAGGGTTTTGATATTGATTTTTTTATTCCATTGCGGGCGATTTTGGTTTCGGGAATTTTTTCTCTTGTGGCTGGTTTGGTTTTTGGGATTTATCCTGCGAAGATTGCGTCTAAGGTTAATCCGATGGAGGCGATTCGGTCTTGACGATATATTTATATGGTGATAATATATTTTGTATGAATATGAATATAATAAAAATAAAGAAGCAAGGTAAGCGACTCGAATTTTTCGAGAGGTGTTTATAGTGTCTTTATTTTTTATTATCTTAAGACATTAAAAAATCCTCTTGAAAGGGGATTTTTTTGTTGTTTGAGAATTAATGATTTTATTATAAATCAATTGACATATAGAGGTGTTTAAAATGATGGAACTAACTTTTGCTTGTAATAAAAAAGATTTCTTCAAACTCAAAGGTTGGGAAAGTGAAATTTCTCAAGCTACTGAAGAAGAGGAGAATTTACTTTTTCAATCAGAAAATAAATTGTTAGAAATAGCAGAACAGAAGCGAATCATTCTCGCTTTAAATGCTGATGGTGAAATTGTTGGCTCAATAGTTCTTTGGGATATTGGGGGAGACTGGAATGAAGTTGGTACAGTTTATGTGTTTTCTGAATATCGAAATCAGGGAATAGGGCAGGCAATTTTAAGGTATGCTTTAAGGAAATGGAATGGTGGTCGAAAAGTTATGTCGACTTCTAAAGATTCTCGTTTTATTCATTTGGCTATAGAAGCGGGGATGATTCCAGTTTATTCTTGTGGCGGAATGGAACAATCGATTCAGTATACATGTGTTTGCGGAAAAGTTGATGGAGTTTTGAATACAAAACATTGTCCGTTTCGCGATAAAAAATGTGTTTTTCTTATCTCACAAGCAACTGCAAAAAAGATTGGTCAGCACTCTGTGCGGAATGATGAAGTTATCCAATGTGTAGTTAATTATTCTCAATAACAAAAAGCAACTGTCAGTTTAACGATTTAACTGACAGTTGCACAGATTAATTATTTAAAAATAAAAATATGGAATTACAAAAAATTGATAGTAATATTTACAAAATTGATAGTGGAAAAAAAGGTAAAAGAATTATGATTCTTGGAGGAGTTCATGGTTTCGAGAGAACGGGAATTGTTTTAGTGGAAAAAATGATTGAAATGTTTCAAAAAAATGAAATCAATCTACTGAAGGGATCAGTTATTTTAGCTTTAGGTAATGAGCCAGCAATCGAGCTAAATCAAAGATGGGTGAAAGCAGGAGATGATTTGAATAGATTTTTTTCAAAAGAACGATTAGAAAATTTAGATGACGATTCTTATGAAGCTAGTCGAGCAAGAAAATTGGCAGGGATTATGAAAAATGAGGCAGATGTTTTGATTGATATTCATTCAACAAATACTCCATCACGACCATTTTTAGCTTGTGAAAATGAGCCTGAACATTGTGATATTCATAAGTGGTTTGATGCAGACACTGTTATTACTGATCCAGAATATATATTAAGTGATGGATTTTATTCAACAACTGATGAATATATGAATGTTTGTGGAAATGTAGGTGTTTGTTTTGAAACTGGTTACGGAGTGGATACAAGTGCAGCCGATAAAGTTTTAGAAAGTGTTCTAAATATTTTAGCTGATCAAAAAATGATTGAGAGTGAATTGAGGACTGATGAATTTATTAATCGTGATGTATATAAAATGTATGCTAGAATTGATTTAACTAAAGATGGGTTTTGCTATGAAAAAGGGTTTGGAAAAGGTGATTTTGAGTCAGTAGAAAAAGGTCAAATTATTGGTTATCATGGAAAAAATTCTTTAAAATCGCCGATTTCTGGTATTGTCTTACTTCAGCGTCCAGAGGAAATGTGGCACGTTGGTGAACCGGTTGGCTATCTTGCAGAGAAGATTTAATCATAATTTTATGCTAAAAAACCGCTTAAAATAAGGCTTTTTAGCACTTTTTTATTATATTTAAAAAAAGTAAAAAATTGATAATTATGTGGGTATTTTGTAATAACCAGAATTTGACAAATTTGTCGAATTGGGGCTTGACAGATTTTGTGGATGTGGTATATTGAGGCTTGCGTATGTAAATACGTTTTTAGTTTTAACACTAAATTATATGATTATTAATGAAGAGCCGTCACCGGCCAAGCGTCTAATTGTAGAGGCGCGTAAGATGAGTCAATCATCACTACAAGAATTTTCAGATGGAAGTAAGAGGTTAGTAAGAAGAGGTAGTTGTTTAATATTATTAATGTTTATGTTTGTCAACTTCTTTTTGATGAACAGTCCATTTTCAAAAGAGCAAATTGTTTTTGCGAATGAGACTGAAGAAAAAGAGGATGTTGAGAGTCAAGTTGATTTCAGCGAAATCATGGATAAGAATCCAGAAGAGATCATTCAGGATATTATCGATGAAGCTGAAGTAAAAGCTAAAGAGACAGAGGCGGAAGAGAAAAGAATTATTGAAGAGGAATTAGAAGAGGAAAGGCAACGTGTGCTTGCAGAAAAATTAGCTGTTATGCTTGAGGGTCACCCGATGGCAGAAATGGCTGATGAAATTGCTAAGCAAGATCAAAAAGTTGCTGCATTGATTGTGGGAATTGGTAAAAAGGAAAGTAATTGGGGTAAGCGTTCTCCGAGTAAAGATGGTCAAGATTGTTTCAATTATTGGGGGTATAAGACTTCTGGTAGTCGAGGACAAGCTTTAGGTCATGCATGTTTCGGTTCTCGTGAAGAGGCTGTAGCAACAATTGCGAAGAGAATTAGTTATTTCGTTCATGAAGCTAAACGGGATACTCCAGCTAAGATAGTTGTTTGGAAATGTGGTTCAAGTTGTGCTGCTACAGGTGGTCAAGCTGCTGCCAACAAATGGATTAGCGATGTTCAAATTTATTACAATCAGGTTTTGGCTTTTGAAACAGTTGAAGAAGAGGCTGTGCAAATTGCTAAGGTTATATAGAAATTTTAAAAAACTGTCCGTTTAGGGCAGTTTTTTATTTTGTGATATAATTTATATGTAATTAGATCAGAATCAATAAACCTCTCCACAATTCTGATTTCATTTTCTTGTTTGAAATAAAAAACAAACAATACTTTATTTAAGGCGTGGAGCAGTTTATTAAAGATGGTATTGGAAGTATTAGAGGTGAATTGAAAAAATTAGCAGACAGGGCTTCGAACCCTGTTTTTACAGGGGTTGAATCCCTATCTGCGAAAAAATAATTAGTTATACCAAAACCAATAAACTCCTCCACAATCTTTATTTTATTTTTTAAAAGAAGAGGGGTAGAAAATTAAATTAGGTGATGAAGGTCAGATGGTAAAATTTTTCTCTTTTGATGAAATTAATGATTTGCAATTAACAAAAGGCATGAGATTTTACTTTGATAATTTTTCAGAAGGAATTAAAAATTTAATTGAAGAAAATAAAATTGATAAAAAAGCTTTAGGTTTTGATAATAAAAAAGAATTGGTATTGAAATATTTTTAAATAAAAATAATAATTAAAAAATAAAACTATGAAAACATTAAGAGAATGTGTGCAAGAGGCACGAGAAAAAAATATCGCAGTTGGACATTTTAACGTTTCCAATTTGGAAGCAGTTTGGGCGATTTTTCGTGCAGCTAAAGAATTAGATCAGCCAGTTATTATTGGGGTTTCTGAGGGAGAGCGAAAGTTTGTTGGTGCAAAACAAATTGCAGCTATTGTGAAAAGTATTCGTGAGGAATTTAATTATCCAATATTTTTAAATTCAGATCATACGCATTCTTTTGAGGGAATAAAAGAGACAGTTGAGGCAGGTTTTGATAGTGTAATGATAGATGGTTCAAGCTTGTCTTTTGAGGAAAATGTGGAAATTACAAAAAAAACAGTTGACTTTGTTAGAGATTTTTCTGAAAAAAATAACAAAGATATTATTATTGAGGGAGAATTGGGATATATTGGATCGTCTTCGAAGATTTTAGATGAAATTCCTGAAGATGTTGAGATGAAAACGACAAGTGTGGAAGATGCAAAAATTTTTGTAGAAAAAACGGGAATCGATGTTTTGGCGCCATCGATTGGAAATATTCATGGAATGGTTAAATCTGGAAATCCGAGTATAAATGCAGATCTAGTAAAAGATATTGCAGGTGGAGCGGATGTTAATTTAGTTTTGCATGGCGGATCTGGAATTTCAGATGAAGAAGTGAGACAAGGAATTAAAAATGGTATTTCAATTGTTCATGTGAATACAGAAATTAGAATTGCTTTTCGAGAAGGATTGGTTGAGTCGCTAAAAGATAATGACTCCATTGCTCCATATAAGTATTTGCAACTACCTAAAGATAGAGTTTATGAAGTTGTTTTAAATAAAATAAAATTATTTGCTAATTTAGATTAATTTATTTTTTGAAATAATTTATCTAAATTAATACAAATATTTAACCCGCTTGTTTGATGAACGAGCGGGTTGTGTGTATAATTAAAACATTGTGATATTGATTTTATAAATAATTTTAAAATTATGTATTTGAAAAAAATTATAGGAATATTTGTTTTGAGTTTATTGTGTTTTTCTTTTTCAACGAATAATGTCTCAGCCCAAGAATCTTCTTCTGAAGAAAAAATAGATATTTATTTATTTTATAGTGAAACTTGTCCTCACTGTAAAGATGAAGAAAAGTTTTTAAATAAATTAATTGAGGAGGATGAAAGAATTAATCTAAAACAATTTGAAGTTACAAAGAGTGATGAAAATTGGCAATTATTTAGGGAAACTTTAGATAAATTTAATGTAAAATCTAGTGAGGTTGGAGTTCCATTTACAATTATTAATGATCAATATTTTGTTGGTTGGCGTAATGAAGAAACAACAGGAAAAGATATTAAGGCGATCATTGATAAGTCTTTTGATAAAAATATAATAAATTTACCACTTTTTGGCGAAATGGATGTGAGAAATATTTCTTTGCCATTTTTGACTTTTGCTATTGCACTTTTGGATGGCTTTAATCCTTGTGCAATGTGGACATTGATTTTCTTAATCACACTTCTTTTAGGAATGAAAGATAGACGGAAAATGTGGATTTTAGGTATGGCATTTATTGGTGTTTCAGCTTTTGTTTATTTCTTATTTTTAAGTGCTTGGTTACAATTATTTGTTTCGATAGGAGCTGTCTTTTGGATTAGGATCATAATTGGAATAGTGGCGATCGGGGCAGGGGTTTATAGTTTAAAAAAATATTTTACTCAACCAGTAGGTGTTTGTAATGTTACTAGTGGACAGAAGACTCAGAAGGTTTTTGATAGGCTAAAGATTTTGATTCAAGAAAAGAGTTTTTTTATTGCTTTAGTTGGAATTTCTGCTTTGGCATTTGTAGTGAATTTAGTTGAGCTAGCATGTTCTGCGGGTTTTCCGGCAATTTATACTAAAGTTTTAGCTATGTCTGATTTGCCAACTTATCAATATTATTTATATTTGATTTTTTATGTTCTTATTTTTATGTTAGATGACCTAATTGTCTTTTTTTTGGCAATGTCGACTTTGCGAGTTGCTAATGTTAACACAAAATATTCAAAGATTTCGGAATTAGTTGGAGGGATTATAATGTTAATCATTGGATTGCTATTGATTTTTAAGGCGGAGTGGTTAAGTTTTGGAATGTAAATTTTTAAACGTTTGATTTTTTAATGATAATTTTTATCAGAAAAATCAATCCTAAATCTTTGAGAATCTAATCTAATGTGTATGACTGGGGTATTTCAGTTTTTTATGGATAATTAGATCTTTTATTTAGCACTGGTTAATTATTATCTTAGAATATTGATGGTAAGTTGTATATGCCAGTGATGTAGAAGGGTAAATTAGGTTATTTTTTATATAATTTTTAAAATTCTAAAAGAGACAAGTGTGCTTTTTAATGATGTTGCTAAATTGCAAATTTTTTTAAAGACATTGAAGATGCAAAAATACTTCCTTCTGTAAGAAAGGAAGTATTTAAAGTTAGCAAATCAGTTAGTAAACTTATTGAAGTGTTAAATTTCGTAAAAGAATGTATTGTTGTTGGGGCTGATACTGTCGTATCAAAGAAGAAATAGAGGTGCATCTTTGACTTTTCACTTTAAAAATGCTATAATGTTTTAATCGGGTGAAAAAAGAAAATTTAAAAAATACCATATCTTCTCGTAATCTTTTATGAATTATACCTTAGCTGACAATGATCTAATCATTGATGATAACAATAGAAATTACATCATAAAAGTTAAAGATCTGCCTGACAAAGAAAAGCCTCGCGAAAAAATGTTAAGTGGCGGTCCAGATCGACTTTCAGTAGCAGAACTTTTGGCAGTTATCTTAAGCGTAGGGACGAGAAAAGAAGAGGTGATGACTATGTCATCTCGTGTTTTAAAAGAATATGGAGAAAAAACAGTGGCGAATCAGACAAATCCTTATATTATTCAGAAAGATCTTGATATTCCTATAACTAAGGCTTGTCAGATTGTAGCTTGTTTTGAATTAGGAAGACGTTTCTTTCAGAAAAATGAGAATGGTTTAACAGCGATTCGCACTACTCAAGAAGCTTTTGAATATCTTCAAGAAATGGCGAAATTACCTAAAGAACATTTCAGGGGATTATATTTGAATAGTCATTTTAAAATTATTCATGATGAAATAATTTCAGTGGGAAGTCTTACTTCAAATATCGTTCATCCAAGAGAAGTTTTTAAACCAGCAATTGAATACTCAGCAGCAGCAATAATTGTAGCACATAATCATCCATCAGGAGATAAAACTCCCTCTGATTCAGATATTGTTACAACTAAGCAATTAGTTCAGGCAGGAAATATTTTAGGAATTGAATTATTAGATCATGTAATAATAACCAAAAATGGTTATACTAGGATTCCAAAAATAGGCTAAATATAAATTAGTCAGTAATCTATAGGCACTAGCTTATTGTTGACTATTTTTTTATTTACTTAAAATTGATAATTAATTAAATAAATAATAAAAATAAAAATGAAAAATATGCAAATAAGCTCTCAAAGTAGCAATTATCAAATCAGTGAAAAACATATTATCAGCCAGGATGTTGGTGGTGATGATATCAATTGTTTAAATTTGTTTATTAATGATAAAGAAAGTCGAGTTTTTGACAAGAGATACTATAATAAAGAAAGAAGAATTAAAGATATAAAACTGTGTATAAATTTTGATAATTATTTTGCAAATTTAGCTTCCATTTTAAAATTTTCAGTAGAAGCAGAAAAAGCAGAGGATACAAATATGGGAATTATTTTGAGCAAGATAGAAAAAGATTTAATTTATTTGCAGGAAAATTATACAGTTGTTGAACGAGAATATAAAGATAAATATACTTCAGTAAATATTTTTTAAATATATTTGAGTGTGAAAGGCGGGGATTTGCTCCGTCTTTTTGATTATCTCTTTTAAGTCTTTAAATATTGTTAAATTATATGTTTTTAGTTTGAAAAAATATAGTTCTTGAGCTTGATAAAAAGTTTAAAAGGTTATGCGGTGAGTCAATTATTTTTTAGAAAGTCATAATTGTTTTTAAAATATCTTGACAACCTTTTTAAATTCTATAAAATATAAGGTATTGGCACTCTGCAAGTGAGATTGCTAATTTTATTAAGTAAATCTTAAATTAAAAATATGGCAAAACAAATAAGTTTTAGTACAGATGCTCGAAAAAAGATAGTGGCTGGAGTGGATGCTGTGGCTGATGCAGTTAAGGTAACTATTGGTCCTAAGGGTCGAAATGTTATTTTGGATAAAGGATTTGGTGCTCCAACTGTAACTAATGATGGTGTGTCAATTGCAAAAGAAATTGAATTAGAAGATAAATTTGAAAACATTGGTGCTGAACTGATTAAAGAAGTTGCGGATAAAACTAACGAGGCTGCAGGAGATGGGACTACTACTTCAACAGTAGTTACTCAGGCAGTTGTTCGAGAAGGACTTAAATTTGTTGAAACTGGAATTAATCCAGTAGGGATTCGTAAAGGACTTGAGGCAGCAAAAAATGATGTAGTTAAAATTCTTCAAAAAAATTCTAAGAAAGTTGAATCTAAAGAAGAGATGGCACAAGTAGCAACTATCAGTGCTGAAAATGAGGAGATGGGTAAGATGATTGCTAATGTAATGGGTAAAGTTGGAAAAGATGGTGTAATTACTGTTGAAGAATCTCAGACATTTGGTCTTTCTTACGACATCGTTGAAGGGATGCAATTTGATAAGGGGTATGTTTCACCTTATATGATTACTGATGTTGAGTCTCGAAAAGCTGAAATGAAAGATTCTTATATTTTAGTGACTGATAAAAAGATTAGTGCGATTAAGGACATCCTTCCTTTGTTGGAAAAAATTACTCAAAGTGGTAAAAAGGAATTGGTTATTATTTGCGAAGACTTGGATGGAGAGGCTTTAGCAACTTTGGTTGTGAATAAATTGCGAGGCGTTTTAAATGTATTAGCAATTAAAGCTCCAGATTTTGGCGATACTCGAAAAGATGTTCTTGAAGATATTGCAATTGTAACTGGCGCTACAGTTATTAGTGAGGATAAGGGAATGGCTATAGAAACTGCTGAATTAGAAATGCTAGGTAGTGCAAGTAAAGTTATTTCTACTAATGATGATACAACTATTATTGATGGAAAGGGAATTAAGAAAAATATTGAAGCACGAGCTGGTCAAATTTCTAGACAGGCTGAAGCAAGTGAGTCTGATTACGATCGAGAAAAATTGCAAAAGCGTGTGGCTAAACTTACTGGTGGTGTGGCAGTGATTAGAGCTGGTGCAGCAACTGAAACTGAAATGACTTATGTTAAACACAAACTAGAAGATGCATTGGCAGCGACTAAAGCAGCGGTTGAAGAGGGTATTGTTGCTGGTGGTGGTGTTGCGTTAGCGAAAGCAGTTTCTACATTGAAGGCTAGTAATAGGAAGGGTAATGAATTTCGAGCTGGTTATCAGACTTTGTTAAATGCTTTGGTTGAGCCTTTACGACAAATTGCTTTTAATGCTGGTGAGAAAGATCCTGCTGTTGTGCTTAATAAAGTTATGGAAGAAAAGGGTGTAAATTTTGGTTACAATGCTCTTGTTGACGAGTATGAAGAGGATATGATTAAGTCTGGTATTATTGATCCGTTGAAGGTTACTCGAACTGCTTTGGAAAATGCTGTTTCGATTGCTTCTATGGTTTTGACTACTGAAGTGGCAATTACTGATAAGCCAAGTGATAAAGATGATTCGGCTGCGGCTATGGCTGGTGCGATGGGTGGTGGTATGCCAGGAATGGGTGGAATGCCAGGGATGATGTAATCGGATTTTTTGAAAATCTTGGAAATAAAAACACTGCCTTTTGCGAGGTGGTGTTTTTTTGTTTGTTTAAAAAAGGCTTGAAATAGGGATTTTTTGGGATTTGTACTTGACTTCTTCTTCTTTGATTACTCTAAATTCAGATTAGGCTTAAGTTATTTTTCAAACTTTTTAGAAGAAGGAGTGTTAAAATGCCGAATATTGAAGCTTGGGGATTTGGAGATAATAGTGATAAAATAAGAACTAAAATTGCTAGAGTGATTCCAGTAGGTTTGAATGATGATGTGGTTATTACTGTAGTTAAGAGTTCAGTTATCGATATGTATGGAAGACAAAGTCCGTTTTTGCGAGTTTGGGACACAAAAGATACGGATAAAAATAAAAGATCTGAACTTATAGAAGGATTAAAGACATTGGGGTGGGACATCGAACTTGCACCATTTTTGATGGAATTTATTCCAGCTGAGTAAAATACTTGGTATTAGTTCTTACTTGTGCGAATTTAAAGACCCGACTTTCTGAATGGAAAGTCGGGTTGAAGTTTTTTAAAAGAAGTTTTTTGATATTTTAGCTTTTGATAATCGCTAAAATCTCTTCTCTTTTTTCTATCATTAATTCTTCATTGTCAGCCTCAAGATTTAATCTCAAAACAGGTTCAGTATTTGATGCACGAACATTAAACCACCAACGAGAACCTTTTTCATTATTCCAAAAGCTAATTTTAATTCCGTCTAAATCATTGTATTCACCATCAGCATATTTTTCTTTCAAAGTTGCAATAATTTGATCTTTGTCAGAAACTTTATTATTAATTTCACCACTGTGGTAATATCGAATTGCGTCATCAGTGATTTCAGAAATAGTCTTTCCAGTTTCTGCCATTAAATTCATTAAATAAATTACAGGTAAAGTTCCAGCTTCAGCTAAAAAGTTTTCTTGGAAATAATAGTGACCAGAAAGTTCACCAGCGAAAATAGCATTTTCTTCTCGCATTTGTTTTTTAATTAAAGCATGACCAACTCGACATGGTTTTGGTACGCCGCCATTTTCTTCAATAATTTCTTGAACTGACATAGAAGATCGCAAATCATAAAGAATAGTTGCTCCTGAATTTTTTTCTAAAATCATTTTAGAAATTAGGGCAGTGGTGATATCCATTGGAATAATTTCACCTTTTTCATTTACAAAACCAACTCGGTCAGCGTCGCCATCGTAAGCGATTCCTAAATCGGCATTTTCTTCAACTACCTTTTTTTGCAGAGCAGCTAAAGTTTCGGTTTTTAAGGGGTTTGCTTCATGATTCGGGAAAGAGCTATCAAAATCTTCGTACATTGTGACCAGCTCAATATTGTCAGAAAATCTTTTATACATTTCTAATTCCATGATTCCCATGGCATTTGCACAGTCAACGACAACTTTGAATTTTTTATCGCCTAACTTCATAAAACTTGCAAAGTGATCGAAATATTCTGGTTTAATATCTTTTGGAATTACCTCGCCTTTTTCTTCAGCTTCTTTAAAATCTCCTTTTAAAGCTATTTCTTTAACATCTAACATTCCGCTGTTTTCTCCGACTGGTACGGCATTTTTTCGGCAAAGTTTCATTCCGTTGTATTCTCCTGGATTGTGGGATGCGGTTAAAATTATTCCTCCGTCAACATCTAACTTTCCGCTGGCGTGATAAAGCATTGGTGTTGTTGCTAATCCCAGATCGTAAACGTTTGCGCCTGCGTCGGTGATTCCTTTTTTTAATTCTTCGAAAAGAGATGGGCTTGATTCACGAATATCGCAACCGATTACTATATTTTTTGCTCCTAAAAATTCTACATAAGCTCGTCCGATTTTGTAAACGGCTTCTTCGTTGATTTCTGTTGGGTAGATTCCTCGAATATCGTATGCTTTGAATATTTTGTCGTCTAACATATTTTTGTTGTTAATTTATTATTTTTCACGGGTTTATTATAGCATTTTTATTTGATTTTGTGGGAGATTTGCTTTGACAGGATGGTTTTGGCGTGTGATAATTTAAGAGTAAATTATTTAATGATTATTCATGAATTTATTTTTTTTAAATAATAAAAAAGCATTAAAATGGATTATAAGTTTATCTTTTGTGATGTTTTTGTTTTCTAATTCGGTTGTGATTAAGAGGGGAATGTGTTCTAGTTCTCCATGCTCAGATTTTAATAACTCTCATAGAGTGGCTCGACCAGGGTACGATGATACTTTTATGGAATCTTATTCTCTGCCTTTTCTTGCTCCAAGCTCTTTTCTTTTGACTAAGTTTTTGAATGAAGATGTTTATGAATTTTATAGTAATCCTATCAATTTAACACTTGATTATAAAGTTGATTCAGAAGGAGTTGCTTACGGCAGATATAAAACATTGAGAGATTCTAATGATTTTACGAGAACTTTTTTGTTTGTTAAGTTTATAATCTTCTTGAGTTTTCCTATTTGGATTTGTATTTCTTTTTTATTATATAAAATTTATTCTCGCAATAGAAAGATAGGTATTACAATTATAGTAATTTTGTTTATGGTGTTTGGAATTATGAAGTTATTCATATCATTTGATTTATTTAATTTTGATCATGATGGAGATAATGTTACATTTAGACACCTTTTTTTAAGAAAATAAAGTTATGCCAGAATTACCTGAAGTACAAACAGTCGTTAGTGACTTAAATCAAAAAATTATCGGTTACACAATCGTTGATTTTTGGAGTGATTGGAAAAAAGCGATTAAAAGTTCGACTTATCAAACTTTTCGGAAAAATATTAAAGGTAAAAAGATTTTGAATGTTCGGCGGATTGGAAAAAATATTTTTGTTGATTTGAGTGAGGGTTGGACTTTGTATTTGCATTTGAAAATGACTGGGCATTTGCTGATTAAGGATAATAAGAAAATAAGCGAAAAAGAACAAGAAAATTTTGGTGAAAGGGTGAATCAATATGTTCATCACATTTGGTTTTTGGATAAGAATGATAAAAAAGATAGAAATAATTGTCAGTTAAATTTGGAGTTTTCTGATTTGCGGAAGTTTGCGAAGATTGTTTTATTGAAGACTGATGAAGTTGAAAATTTGCCAGAGATTAAAGCTTTGGGAATTGACGCGATGGATGGGAAATTTAATTTTAAAATTTTTCAGGAAATTTTAGAAAAACGTCCAAAAAGTGTAATTGGAATTATTTTGATGAATCAGAATTTGATTGCTGGAATTGGGAATATTTATCGGAGTGAGATTTTATTTGAGGCGAGGGTTCGTCCTGAGAGAAAGGTTGGTGATTTGAGTGTTGATGAAATGCGAAAGATTTTTGATCAGATTAAAAAAATTTTGAAAAAAGCGATTAAAATGCGGGGGACTTCGGATAGTGATTATCGGGATACGTCTGGGGGAGTTGGTAGGTTTCAAAATTTTTTGAAGGTTTATCGTTTGGATGGGGAGGTTTGTCAGAAGTGTGGGAAAAGTGAGATTGAGAGGATTAAGATGGCACAGAGGAGTGTTTTTTATTGCGAGGAGTGTCAGAAGTAGATTATTGTATTTGTAGAGACATTGCACTGCAATGTCTTGATCGTGATAATTTTTTTAAGATTATAAAATATGGGTTTTTCAAAAAGAGCTGTTAAGGCGGTTATAAAAAATGAAAAAGGTGAAATATTATTTTTACAAAGAAATCCGAAAAGATCGGGAATTGATAATTGGGACTTTCCTGGAGGACTAATTGAAGATGGTGAAAATGAAAAAGATGCGTTAATCAGAGAATGTAAGGAAGAATTGAAAGTTGATGTTGAAATATCAGAAATTGGCAAGGGATGGAAATTTTTTAGACCTTCGGATAGTCAGTGGGTGGAGGTTCAAAATTATTATTGTAATATTCTTGAGGGTGAAATTTTTTTGAGTGATGAGCATGTTAATTATAAATGGGTGAAAAGAGAAGATGTTGAAAAATATTCAGTTAAGGATGACAGTTTTTATGAGTCGTTAAATTGATATTAAAAATTATCTTTAAATTTTCTTTAAACTCAAAGTATAGATTCCGGATAAATTATTTTCTATTTCATCGCTACGCTCTGAAAGAAAATATATTTTCCGGAATGACGGATCTGGGGGAAGTGTTTTTCTGTGGGAGATTCTTCACTGCGTAATTTTGTCTGACGACAAAATTACTTCGTTCAGAATGACAGGCGACGTGTGCAGTAGGGAACGCACATGTGCGTTCCCTACGGAATGATATGTGAATTGGATGACAAAAAAGTTTCAGAGTTTCAAAAAATATTGAATGGTGAAAAGCCCGTGCGGCGAGCACTTTTTTGAATAATGTGCTTTAATGATAGTTAAGGTTTTTAAATTAAAAAAAACGTTTTGGAACGGGTTATAAAACCCATGCCTGAGCAGGTTAAAAGTAGTTATTTAGTGATTAATTAAGATATTTTTTATGGTTAAAATTTTTTTCAATATGTTTATTAATAGAAATCCCCTATTAATATTCCTGTATCAAGTAGTTTGTTTGTTTCTTATATTTAGTATTTTGGTGGGTTTAAATATGGAGTTATTGTTGATTTTTTCAATAATTTTATTTATTATTTTTACTATTGTAATACTGAAAAAATATTTTAAGTTGAAAAATAAAAGAAGTAAAATTTATAATATAATATGTATACTAATTAATATAGTATGGTTATTGATTTTATTTTTTGGTTTGTATGTTACTATATTGGTTACTTTTGTTGATGTTTAAATAAATTAATTACTAATAGATAAAATTATGGCATTGCAAGTTGGAATTGTTGGTTTACCAAATGTGGGGAAATCGACTTTGTTTAAAGCGATTACTAAAAAAGCGGTGGATATTAATAACTACCCGTTTTGTACGATTGAGCCGAATGTGGGTGTGGTGGAGGTTCCGGATGAGCGGATGGAAAAATTGAGTAAACTTTCTGGTTCGCGGAAAATTATTCCGGCGATTATTGAGTTTGTGGATATTGCGGGTTTGGTTGCGGGTGCGTCGAAAGGTGAAGGATTGGGAAATAAATTTTTGGCTAATATTCGAGAAGTTGATGCGATTATTCAGGTGGTGCGTGTTTTTGAGAATGATAATATTACACATGTTCATAATAAGATTGATCCATTGCGGGATATTGAGGTGATTGAGACGGAGTTGATTTTGGCGGATTTGTCGACGGTGGAAAAGACTATTCCTCGATTGGAAAAATTGGTGAAGAGTGGTGATAAAGATGCGGTTTCTCAGTTGGAATTGGTGAAAAAAATTCAGAGTATTTTAGATGAAGGTAAATTGGCAAATAGTATGGAAATTGATTTTTCACATCTGCCGAATAAACAGATTGTGGCGGAAATAAGTTTGTTGACGATGAAGCCTTTTTTGTATGTTTATAATGTTACGGATTTGGACGAGACTTTGGATGAAAATTTGGAGGGTCGATCGCATGTTAAATTGGATATTAAAACTGAGGAGGATTTATTGGATTTGAGTAAAGAGGAAGCTGAGGAATTGGAATTGAAATCTAATTTGAGTGATTTGATTCAGGGGGCTTATGATCTTTTAGGATTGCAGACTTATCTTACGACGGGAGAAGTGGAGACTCGAGCGTGGACGATTAAAAAGGGTTCGACGGCTCCTGAGGCTGGGGCGGCGATTCATACTGATTTTCAAGAGAGGTTTATTCGGGCGGATATTGTGAATTGTGATAAATTGATTGAATTGGGTTCTTGGGGTAAGGCGAGGGAGACTGGTGATTTGCAGACGGTGGGGAAGGATTATGTGATGGTGGATGGTGATGTTGTGGAGTTTAAGGTTTAGGAAAATTTTTTGGAAATAAAAAGAGCGATCCTTAGTGGGTCGCTCTGTTGCTTTCAATGAAAGCGTTACCGTGATTTGATTTCGTCTCCATAGATTTCGTTGCTTGTTGTACTATCTAAGAATACTACCTCATCTAACATTTCTTCAAGATCCCAAACATCAGTTTCATATTTGACTGTGTTTTGGCGGGTCTTGGCGGTATAGCCGTCTTCCCCTTTATAGATTCGGAGAGGCTCCCAAATTCGCTCGTTGTTGGACTGATAAAAATAAATTTGGAAAAGTAGATGATTGTCATTTACAAAACACTTTACATTTTCCTTACCGAAGAAAAATTCCACAACTTTTTTTGTATAGCACTGATTGCGGATTTCTTTTCCTGTCAACAGTTCGCCATCTAGCGTTGGGTCGTCCATACTAATAGGAAAGAGCATTTTAGAAAATAGCTCTTGGAGAGATTCTGCAGTTATATCATAATCGGCATAGTAATTGTTCCTGTTGAAGTGTACATAAAATAAATCGAACATTGGTTCGTCTATACGATTATAATACCTAAATTCGAACAAATTAAGGTCAATGTTATTTTTTTTGGGAGAATATATGATTTTTTCTCGTCCAAAAAAAATTTTGGCAAAGCTTGTGAAAGTAGGACAGTCTTCAATAACATGTATATCTTTCATTTGTGTAGCCTCCTTTACAATTTTGTGGTAAGTACTCTATTTAATTTTTACCTACATTCCTTTTTGAATTAGGACAGTAGCTACTAGTTAATAAGCCTTATTTTATAAGAAAAACTAATAACCTGCCTATCTCAAAAAGGGATAAAAATGCTTTATTTAAAGTATTCTAAGCTCTTATTAAGATATTATACTTGTAAAAGCCTTTTGGCGACAAGCTTTTGCTGGGTGTCCTAATTGACTGTTGCGGGTAGGTTAAAGTCTAACAAGTCATTTTACATTATTATCATTATTTTGTCAAGCTAAATTTTCTGTGATAAAATAAGATAAGTCATAAAAATAATTTAAAAAATAATGAAAAAAAGAATAATAATTTTAGGAATAATAATCCTAATAATAATTGCGTCAGTTTGGGCAGGGTTAAAGTTTTTTAAAAAACAAATAATTACATTTGAAACAGTAAAAATAGTTTCTTATGATTTGACAAAAAACAGTCATGTCAAAGATGAGTCAATCGCATCAGGAACAATTATTTCCAAAGACGGATTAATCTTAACCAATCATCACGTAGTAACAGATGAAAATGAAGAAAGTTACGAAACATTTGCAATTTGCATTACTGAAGACGAAAAAGAAGAGCCATATTGTACACACACTGCATCTTTGATTGCAAAAAATGAAAGTTTAGACATCGCTTTATTAAAAATAAATGACAAGGATATTTTTGGTGAAGAAGCTGGAAAATTTGATTATTTAGATTACAAAGGGAAAAAAGTTGATGTGGACGAGGAAGTGACTGTAATTGGTTTTCCTGGAATTGGAGGAAAAACACTTACTTCGACTCAAGGACAAATTAGTGGTTACGAAGAAAAAGAAGGAACTAAATTTTTAAAAATAGATGCAAAAATTGATCAGGGAAATTCAGGTGGAACAGTGAAAAATTCTAGAGGCAAGTTTGTTGGTGTACCATCTTTCTTAAAAAGCAATTATGAGACTTTAGGTTACATCATTCCATTGGAAGCAGTTCAAGATTTTATTGAAGAAAATAAAGAAAAAGATTCAGAAAAAGATGATTTTGCAATTAAGTTGCTAAATACTTTTTTACAAAGAAAATATACAGCTGAAAAAGATAGAATTTATAAATCTAGCTTTTATCCATATTATGAAGTGAATATTCCAGAAGCTTGGGAGGTTGAATATGTAAATTCAGAAAGCATTTCTTTAAAACAAACAATTAATGGTAAAGATGTTAATTTCTCAATTATGTTAGGTAGAGACAGTACTGAGATACCTCAAGATTTCATTAATGTAACTTTAGAACAGATTGAAAAAAATAAACATCAGTTGAAAAATTACAGCAGAGAAGATGTTGATTTTAATGGTTTTAAAGGTTATAAAATAAAATTTGAAATGGGTGGTGAACATACGGGAATGTTTATAGGAATCAAAGAAAATGTCGGATTTGTCTATAATTATACTTATTCTGGAGAAATTAAAGACGAGGGTGAAGAGGCGATAAATAATTTGCTGAGCGCAATTAATTTTTTGGATCAAGAAAATGATACTGAAAAAAATAAACGGAAGGCAGTTAATCAAAATCCAAAAGCTAGCATTGAGTCTTTTGATGATTTTTATATTACTTATGTTGATAATAATGTTCGGGATGAAGACGTTATTTTTTCTATTAGTTCACCAAGTTTTGTGGAAATGAAACTTCATATTTCTGAATATTTTTTACCGAAAGATTTTTGGAATATGTCTGAGGAAGAAATTTTTGATGAAGAATTACAGAATTTATCTCAGTCATATGCAATAACGGATAAATACAAAGATATTCAAATAAATGGAATGAAAGGTTTTGGTTTTACGTATTCATATATTTATGATGATATTAAAAAGCCTCACAAGGTTACGCAACTTTTTCTATTTAAAAATAATAAGGAAATTATAGAGATTATTTATGACGATTTAGAACAAAATCATGACAGTAATATTGAGACTTTTGTGAAAACTATTAGCACTTTTAAATATGAAGATAATGAGGGTGAAACAGTTTTACCTCAATTTAAGGCTGTATATAATGATTTGAAAAATTATATTTATGAGAGCGAAATTAGTAGTTTGATCAACCATGGAGTTTTAAGTTTTGAGAATGAGAGTTTTTTGCCAGAAAAAAATATTTTAGGTAAAGAAGTTTTGTTTTCTGTTTTGAAGAGTAAAATTTTTATTGAAAAAGGTAGAAACTCAACTGAAACTTTAGATGCAATTAAGGTTGATGGATTTTTTGATTATGCGGAAAAAAGAGGGATCATTGATGCATCATTTAATCGAGAGGGAAATGTGAATTTAGGGCAAGTGTTGAAAATAATGTGTAAAGCTTATGAACTGCCAGTTTGGGAGCCACCGTATTCAGTGGAGAGCAATTTGCCTTATTATTATAAATGGTCTACTATGAAATATTCAGTGGCTGTTGATAAAAATGAAATTTTGACTAGGGGAAATTTTTCAGCAGTTTTGTATTATTTTATGCAATCAGCAGGGGAGCGGAAGGATTTTTAATGGGACAGGTTTGCTGGGTATTTGTGGAATTAATAAAATAAATATTGTGAAGGGGTTTGTTGGTTCTGGTATAATAATCTATAATGAAATAATTAGTTTTAAATTAATTTTATGAAAGAACAAAAAAAAGTTTTACTTTTATCTGTGTTAGTTGCTGTTTTTTTAACAGCTTTTGTGGTTAGTTCGGCAATGTTTTATTTTCTCTATAGCAATAAGGGCGTTAGTTCTGTTGATCAGAATAAGAGGTTGAAGCAGGAATTATTTGTTACAGAAGAACTTGATAAGTCTGATTATCTTGAGAGAAATTTAAAAACTGAATTGGCTGAAGAAAATGTTGTTGAAAATAAAGAGGTTGATGCTGGGGCTCCAGCGTTTATTTTCAAAGGAGCGGTTGACTGGAAAAAACCAGAAAAGGTCGAGAATTTGGGATATTTAAAGGGCTTGGCGGTGGGTGAATGTGAAAAGGTTTCTGCTGATGTGGAATATTATTCAGTAGGAAAAGTAAAATCAGGAACTTATAAAGATTGGAATTTGTATAGCGTAAGAATGCCAAGTTGTGGAATGGGTGTGTATTATAATTTTTTTAAGATTTTAGTTAATGGGGATGAAGTAGTTTTTTTAAAGGGTTATGAAAGATTTGAAGACTATGAATTTAATTTATTGAAAAAGGCAATCATTGGTGGAGAATCGCAAAATAGAATTATTAATGGAAATATAGCGATTGAGGATTTAAATTTTCCAGATGAATTAAGTTTTAATTCGGGAGAGATTGCTTTAAATAAAAAGGGTTTTGAGGACAGTTTTTTTACGAATCAGTCTTATAATATTTTAAAGAAAGCTTTTGTGTCTGAATATGGACAGGTATGGGTTACAGATAGAGCAAAAGCAGAAAATTTATATTCAAATAAAAAAGATAAAACAGAAGAAGATCGTAAAAATTATGCTATTTTTGACACAGATGCTTTTTACATAAAATCTCCGGATGGAAATGTCGTTTTATATAAAATTAATTTTGATTCGATAGCTCATTCAAATGAAAAAAGCAATAATGTAGCTATGTTGTTGGCAACTTGGAATGATGGAGTAAGAAATAATGCTAATTATGAATTGTATCCATTGGGATGCGGTTCAACAAAATATAGCTATGATTTCAGCGGTACTTATTTAGATGTTAGGAATGATTTGCAAATTATAGGAAAGGCGGATAATGAAGATCCTATTTATGGTTTTAAAGACACTTCTCATCCAGAATTTAAGAATCTTTATAAAGATATTTATTATGAAAGAAGTGGAGAAAAAAAGTCAGAGGAAGAGTTTTTAAAAACGCATCCACAAGTTTTTTGGGTGGATCCTTTTGGAAGATTACTATCTTTTTATTCAACTGATATAATTTCTCCAGCGGAATGCGGAAAGCCAGTAATTTATCTTTATCCAGAAGAAGAAATGGATGTGCATGTTCAGGTTTCTCCAGGGAATGGTTTTACAATTACTGATCCAGATTATGGTGAAAACGGGTGGTTTGTGAAGGCAAGTCCAAATGGTGATTTAATGAATTATGTGGACGGTGAAAAATATCCATATCTTTTTTGGGAAGGTCACGGAGATGAACTTTATTTTAAGCCACAAAAAGGTTTTGTAGTTAGTCCAGATGATTTAGATAATTTTTTTGATGATAAATTAAGTGAGCTAGGTTTAAATGAACAGGAAATTTTTGATTTTAAAGAATTCTGGGTTTCAAAAATGAAAGAAGAAAATAAGAATTATTATTTTATAACATTTTTATCTGAAGGATTTATAAATAAGTTAGCTCCGTTAAAAGTTGAGCCTAAGCCAGATTCAGTTATTAGAATTTTGATGGACTATGAGGGATTAGATGATTACAAAGAGGTTGAGCAGCAGAAATTTATCACTCCAAAAAGAGATGGATTTACTGTTGTTGAGTGGGGAGGAATGTTACATTAAAATTATTATTCAATCAATAAAGAGCCTTAATGGCTCTTTATTGAAATACTTTTAGATATGAAAAAAAATATAGTTTACATTTTCTTTATGGTTTTACTGGGTGCCTTTTTGGGTTGGTTGGCTATATTTTTTTATTTTAATTTTTATTCATCTTATCAAGGAGATATTCAAGAAAAATCTTTGGAGATCTCAAATTCTATTAGTGAAGAAAATTCAGAAATTTCTAATCAAAAATTAAAAGTAGGTGCTTTTATAACTCCTCATCATTTAGTCGCTGAAGATTTAATTGAAGAAGCGTTTAAAAAAACAGCTGGTGAAAATGAAAAATCAAAAATTGATAGAATTGTTTTAATTTCTCCAAATCATTTTAATTCAGGTGGTGGAAATTTTATTACTTCTGATCAAGATTGGGATTTAGAAAATGGTAAAATTTTAGCAGATAAAAAGGTAATTAATCTTTTACATGAGAATAATTTAGCTTATTTGCAAAATGATGTTTTTTATCAGGAACATGGAATCACAGCACTACTTCCTTTTGTTAAAAAATATTATGATGAAATTCCTATTGTTGTTTTGATGATTAGAGATGGAACGAGCGAGGATGAGATAGATAAATTGGCAGATTTTTTTAATTCTGAAAAAGTGGAAGGTAATACTTTAATGATTTTATCTTCAGATTTTAGCCATGAATTGGATAAAAATATTTCTTTTGTGCATGATCAGGTGGCTATTGATGCAATTCAAAATTTTGATTTTGATAGTATCAGTGCTTTGGAAACTGACTGTTTAGGAGGTTTGCGATTGGTTTTGAAGTTTGCTCAGGATAATAATTTAAATAATTTTAATTTATTGAACAATAGTAACTCTTCAGAAATATATAATAAATTCTTCATTGGGGAAAATACAAGCTATGTTACTGGTTATTTTTCAAATAAGAAAGATAATAATTTTAATGAGAATAAGTCGCGTCCAATAAGTTTTTTGTTCGGTGGTGATGTGATGTTGGATAGAAGTATTCGTTTGGGAATTAATAAAAAAGGGATAAAATTTTTAACAGAAAAAATTGATAGACTTTTTTCGGCACAAGATATTGTTATGATCAATTTAGAAGGTCCAGTCACTTCTAATGATTCAGTTTCAAATGTTTTGATGGATAGTCCAAATCATTTTCGATTTACTTTCGATAAAGATCAGACTGAGGAATTTTTTGACTTGAACAATATAAATGCTGTTAGTGCTGGAAATAATCATATTTATAATTTTGGCGAAGAGGGTGAACAGGAGACTAGAAATTTTTTAGAGGAGAATGATATTACTTATACTGGAATGCCAAATATGCCAGAAGATAATTCTGGAATAAAAGAAATTAAAGGCAAAAATATTGCTTTTGTGACTTATAATTATGCAGCGGGATTGACTGAAGATCAGGTTGTTGAAGAAATTAAAAAGATGAAAAATGAAAGTGATTTTGTGGTGGTGTATACTCATTGGGGTTTGGAGTATCATTTGCGTGAATCTGAGAGTCAGCGAAGTTTGGCTCATATGTTTGTGGATGCTGGGGCGGATGTGATTATTGGCTCTCATCCTCATGTTGTTCAGCCAGTTGAAGTTTATAAGAATAAGGCTATTTTTTATTCTTTGGGGAATATGATTTTTGATCAGTATTTTTCTCAGGATGTTCGAGATAGATTGATGGTTGATTTGCTTTTGGAAGATGATAGGATTAGTTTTGTTTTGGTGCCGTTGTATGCGAATAGTGATGGTAGTTTGGAGTTGATGAATGAGGATCAGAGGGATGTTTTTTTGAATCGGATTGCGGAGGATTCTGGTGTTGATGATATAATAAGAGATGAAATTAAGAAAGGAATGTTTTCTTTGGATTTTTGAAAATAAAAAAGTGTGTCATTCTGAGCGTAATAAATTTATCGTAGATAAATTTATGAAGTGAAGAATCTCAGTGAGTTTTTCTGATACTCGAAGTGTATTGATTTTCTGTGGGAGATTCTTCACTGCATAAAATTTTTTTAAAAAATTTTACTTCGTTCAGAATGACATTTAACAAAAAGGGCCATTAGCTCATCTGGTAGAGTGCATCCATGGCATGGATGAGGTGGTCGGTTCGAGTCCGACATGGTCCACAATAATTTTAAAAATATTTTATAATGATTGGCAGAAAGGAATCTAAGGAAAATGTTAAAAAAAGTTTAATGAATGATAAGGAATTATTTTGTTTTTACAATAAATATTTTTCAAGTAAAGACGAGACCACTTCTTTTATTGAAAAATGCTTGAATAAATTGTATACCCATAGAATGATGTTGAGAGTTAAGTGGTATACGGATATAGCTGATGAAATGTCAAAAGTAAAGAATAGTCGTCCAGCATTACAAATATCTTTTCTCGTTGCTCTTGCGGAGAGTATTGCTAGACGAAGGCACACAAAAAAAGAAGTTAATAATTTGGGCTCTCAAAAATTAGTGCTTGATTTTTTTACATATGTTTCTAATTCAGATAAAGATGAATTATGTAAAAAATTTAAAAGGCTGTTAGCTCCAAAAGGAAATCATAAATTAAGAACTTCTTCTATAGTTAGAATTTTGTATCAAGTTAGAAATAATGTTGTGCATGGAGAAGAATATTGGGAATTTTCTCTCTTGAATGCTGATGAAGAATCTCATGTTAGTTTAATTACAAGAGGTAGATTAGGTAAATCTAAAAGGAAAAGGAATGTTAATTTAGAAATTAAGATGAAATATGCGGAATTGAGAGATATTTTTATTAGAACGGCAATAAGAAATATAGAATCTAAATTTTAAAATAGATTTTTCCAACTTTCCCATAAATGTTGTATAATAAAAACAACAAATACAAAAAACAAATATGAAAATAGATAATCTACATTTATACGATTACCTACTAGAAAGCGATTTAGTTTCAGGAAGTAAATTAGATGAGCACTTTCAAGAAGCTCAAGAAAAAAACACTCAGTTAAGTAAAATCCTAGTAGACGAAAAAATATTTAGCGAACCACAAATGTTGCGAATTGTCGCGACAGTTTTAGGTTTGCAATTTATAGATCTTTCACAGGTAAAAATTTCCAATGATGTTATTAAATTAATCCCACAGAAGGTAGCTAAAAAATTCTGTGCAGTAGCTTTTGAGAAAAAAGGAAGCGTTTTGAAAGTGGCTACTTGTGATCCAGAGCATTCAGATCTTTTTAAATTTCTAAAGCGAAGAACGAAGTTTAAAATAGAATTTTACTTGGCAGAAAAAAACTTGATTAAAAAAGCTTTGTCGAACTATGTAAAGAAAATTTATTTGGCAGATATTTCAAATTCTGAATTATTTGAGGGAGTAGGTGATAGTGAGCAAGGGAATTGATAAAGAAGAATTTATTACGCGGACGGTTGATGTTATTCTTTCGCATGCAATTAAAGATGAAGCTGGTGAAATTCAAATTGAAAATAAAAAAGGGCAAGTGGTAGTTTGTTATCGCGTTGATGGAAAATTGGTTCAGAAAATGCTTTTGCCGGAAGATGTTTTTGATGGAATTTTAGAAGTGATTAAATTGTTGGCAAAATTAAATACAGAAGTTGAAAATTTTTATCAAAATGGAAGTTTCGTAATTGAGAAAAATAATGTAGAAACTTTTTTTCAAGCTAGTATTGTTCCAGATTTATTTACAGAGAGAATAATTATTCGTTTAGATGATAATGCGAATGATAATTTATCTTTGGAAAAAATCGGCATGGCTAAAAATAACGTGGAAATGGTTTATGAAGAAATCCGAAAAAATCATGGAGCGGTTTTATTTTCTAGTCCAAAAAGTGGAGGAAAAACAACTACTTTCTACACTACTTTAGGTTTGATAAATTCATCGGACAAAAATATTGCTACTGTTGAAGATCCTGTTGAGAAAAATATTAGCAAAGTTAGTCAAATTCAAGTTGATGTTCCTAATGGCGTTACTTTTGAGAAAGGTTTGCTTTCGATGATTGATAATGATGTAAATGTTGTTGGTGTGGGGGAAATTTTAGATGAGACTACTTTGAGGCATTCATTAGATTTAGCTAATTTGGAACATTTAGTTTTGGCGACGATGCATGCTAATTCAGCCATGAATGTTATTCAGAATATTTTTGAATTAGACACAGATTTAACTTTGGTGGCAAAAAATATTAACTCAATTGTTTCGCAAAGATTGGTAAGAAAATTATGCGTGCACTGTAGAGAAAAATATTATTTAAGTGAAGAGGATGTTCATAAATTAGGTTTTAAATATGATCTAGCAAGAATTCAAAAAATTATTGCGAGTAGAAATGATTTTGATGGACATGTTAATTTATTAGAATTACCGTTTTATAAATCAGTTGGTTGTAGTAAATGTGGTGGTGCAGGATATAAAGGTCAGTTTGGAATTTTTGAGGTGTTGAAGCCGTCTGATCGTGTTCGAAGGTTGATTGCCAGAAGAGAAAGGGTGGAAAAAATTAAGGAGATTGTTTTGGCGGAGGGATTTGAAAATATGATTGATGATGCGTTTCATAAAGTTGTTCAGGGCGTTACAGATTTCAAGGAAATTGGTGGAATATTTAATTCGAAGTAGAATTTAGATTTATAGGCGTTGATATTTTAGAAAAGCGTATTTTTATAATTTTTTTTGTGCTCGCCGCACGGGCTTTTTATCTTGGATTTTAATTATGTCATTCCCGTTCGTAGCAAAGCGGAGAGGAAGGGAATCCAGGATAACTAAATTTATAGTTTGTAAATTAATTTTAGTTTATAATTTAACTTGAAGTTTTGTGTACCTGGATCCCCGCCTTCGCGGGGATGACATGTTTGGTAGTAAACTCATTCGTGCGTTTAATTATGGTGATTTTAAAAAATAGTTAAAATAATAAAAAATGAATTTTTTTAAGAAAAATATTTTTAATTCGAGAGATAAAATTGGTGTTGATATTAGCGACAATTCTATTAAATTTGCTCAAATTAATGATCGGAAAAAAGATAATATTTTACAAAAGATAGGTTCTTTATTTTTGCCTGAAGGAAGCGTGGTTGATGGAATAATTGTGAACGAAGACGAAGTTAAAAAAGTAATTAAAGAGGCTTACGAAAGATTTAATCTTGATTCAAAAAAGATAATTTATTCAATACCTGAGAAGAATGTTTTTCATCGAACGATTGTTTTATCACAAAATAATGAGAGTAGGATTGACGAGGTGGTTAAGTGGGAAATTAATTCAGATCGGCAGGAGTCAATTGATAATTTTTACTATACTTGGAATATTGTTGATCACTTGGAAGATGATGATAGGAATGTGGTTGATATTTCTTTTGTGAGAAGAGAGATTATTGAGCGGATGGATAATTTTTTTGAGAGTTTGGGTTTGCAAGTTCAGGGATATGAATTTGAGTCGAATAGTTATTTAAATTATTTGCCGCGTGATAATTTTTTAAATAAATCTTTGTTGGTTGTTGATATTAGTGATAAGAATTCTAGCTTTACGATTTATGATAGGGGTAATGTTAAGTTGACGACGGAAAATAGTTTTTCATCGCAATTGATGACTGATATTTTGGCTAAGACTTTTAATGTTTCTTCGGACGAGGCGGAAAAAATTAAAAAGACTCAGGACATTGGTTTGGTTTTTAATAATGATCATTTTTTTAATGCTGTTCAGCCGGTGGTTGATGGGATAATTATGGATGCGAAAAATTTGGAGGATTTTTATTTGGAGGGGAATGATTTAGGTAATTCTATTGATGATGTTTTGATAGTGGGGGGTGGTTCTCGGATGAAGGGATTGTCTAAATATTTGGCGTATCGGTTGGGTAAGAATGAGGTTTGCTTGGATCGGGAAAGTGATGTTTGTACGAAGGGTTTGGATTTGAGGGATGATGAATTGGCTCGGTATGCGGTGGCGATTGGGACGGCTTTGAGTTAAAAATATATGAGAAATGAAAAAGATTTTGCAGAAATAAATTCTTTACTGGAAAAGTTGCATAAAAGATTGGTAAATGCACATGTGTTTTTTAAAATTTGGAGAGCTCTTGAAGATTCGAAAATAATAAATAAAGATTCTTCAAATAAAAAAGAGGTTGGTGAAAATGTTGAGATGATGAATAGATATGGAAGTTTTTTCATGTATTCAATAGAGTCTCATAGAAAAATTCATTTAATAGAGCTTGCAAAATTTTTTGATGTTAGCTCAGATTCGCTTTCAATTGGAAAAATTATTGATTATATTCAGGATAATAAAAAATTTTTGAAAGTGGGGGACTTCAATGATTTTAATAAAAATAGAAGATTTATTGAAAACTTAGTCGTTGATTATAAAGGAGTCCAGAAAAGTAATTTAAAAAAAGTAAGAATTTTTATAAAAAATAGAGGTCTTGATTTATTTAATGGAAATGAATTTGATTATAATTGTAGTATAGGGAAGCTTAAGAAATTTCGTGATCAATATTTAGCTCATGATGATGTAGTTAAAGAAGATATTAGTATTTCAATTGAAGAAATTGAGGATTTGTTTAAGCTAGCAAAAGATATTTTAAATTTACTCTCAAATAAACTTAATCATAATTTATGGTCTCATTCTTACATATTGAGTGAGGCTAAAAGAGATGTGGAATGTTTAATTGAAGATCTTAAAAAAACTAATGATGGACTTCTTTAAATTTTGTGTATCATAGCCCGTGCGGCGAGCACTTTAAAAAATATTCAAAAAGTTTTACAATTTATTTTTAGTGTTATAATAGATATATAAAATAAAAATAAATCTCATGAAACAAAAAAATAATTTTGACAAACTGTTTTATCCTAAATCAATTGCAGTAGTTGGAGCTAGTGCTACAGATGGGAAAGTAGGAAATTCAATCGCTAAAAATATTATTGGTAACAAATATAAAGGAAATGTTTATTTTGTAAATCCAAAATATCAAGAAATTTTTCATGTTCCTTGCTATAAATCAATAGAGGATATTCCAGTGAAGAATATCGACTGTACGATTGTTGTGGTACCGGCTAAATATGTGGAAGAGGTTATTCGTAATGGTAGCGATAAGTGTAAAAACTATGTGGTTATTTCAGCAGGCTTCGGAGAGAAGGGAATCCAAGGACATAATCGAGAAATGAGCCTTTTAAATCTAGCAAAAGAAAAAGACTTGAAAATAATGGGTCCAAATTGTTTAGGATTTATTAATTCTAAAATTAGTTTAAATGCTTCTTTTGCCTCAGGAATGCCAAATTCTAATTCGAAAACAGTTTTTATTTCTCAATCGGGTGCTTTGGCTGTGGCGTCGATGGATAAGGCTGAAAAAGAGAAATTGGGTTTTTCTCAAGTAATTTCTATCGGTAATAAAATGCAGGTGGATATCACTTCTTTGATTGAATATTTTACCGATGACGAGCAAATTGAAACCATAGCCATTTATGCGGAGGGAGTTAATAAAGGCGAGAGGCTTATTTTTGCGATTCAAGAGGCTATTCAAGAAGGGAAAAGGATAGTGGTTTTGAAATCTGGTAGAACTGAGGCTGCAGAAAAAACTATTGCTTTACATACAGGATCTTTGGCGGGGAGTGATGAAATTTTTTCAGCTGCTTTGGAAAAATCTGGAGCGATTAGAGTTGATAATTTTGAAGAGTTTTTTGATATTATGAACTTACTAGAGAGTTTGGATGTGGATAAAATGCCGTCAAATTCTAGAGTGGCGATAGTTACAAATGCAGGTGGTGCAGGTGTCTTAGTTGTGGATGAGATAGAAAAACAAAAACTTTTATCAATAACAAATTTAAGTAGTGAAACAAAAAAGGCTTTGAGGAATCTGCTTCCTGAAGAGGCTTCGGTTGAAAATACTATTGATATTTTAGGTGATGCGGATGATGTTCGATATCAAGAGACTTTAGAAAAAGTTATTAATGACGATAATGTGGATATTATTTTTGTAGTTTTGACTCCACAAGATCAAACTCCAGTTGATAAAGTGGCAAATGTTATCATCGAATTTAGCCAAAAGAGTAAAAAACTGATTATACCAATTTTTATTGGTGGGCAAAGAGTTGAAAATTCTTTGAAGAAGTTTAAATCTTTTAAAATTCCGAGTTTTGATTCATATGAAGTTGCTTTGAATTCTGTAGGAAAAGTTTTTCAGAAAAGAGTTTTAAATGAATTTAAAAATCATAAAGTTAATACTAAAAGAAGAGAGATTTCCTCAAAATTAATTGGACAGGCTAAAAGTGATAATCGGAGTGTATTGTATTTTTCAGAAGCGAGTAAATTGGCTAATTTATATAATTTACCGATTAGTAGGTTTTGGGATGTTACGGATGGAATGAAAGCGTCTACGCGAATTTCTTATCCTTGTGTGGCTAAAGTTGATGGTCCTAAAGTTTTACATAAAACAGAAGATGGTGGAGTAATTCTTCCAATTACGAGTAATTTGCAATTGCAAAATGCGGTGAAAGAATTGAAAAATAAATTTAAAGAAAGTGATAATCGAATTGTTGTTCAACCACTCTATGAAAATAAAACTGAGCTTATTGTTGGGATGAAAAGAGATGAAATTTTTGGTCCTGTAATTATGATTGGTTTGGGTGGTATTTATACGGAAATATTCAAATTAGTGGATTTTTTAATTGTGCCGTTAAGTCGATCTGAAATTAAAAGGAATCTGAAAAAATCAAATGTTAGCTTTTTATTTAAAAATACGAGAGGTCAGGAAATGTATGATTTAGAAGAAATGATTGATATTATTTATGAATTATCGATTTTAGCAGAAGAAAACCCTGAAATATCTATGATTGACATTAATCCTTTACTTATTTACAATGATGGTAGAAAAAAGGCAGTTGGGGTTGATTTTAAAGTAATGATTTGATAGTTTCTATTTATTTGGATTTTTATTGACTTTTTTCTGTAAAAATGATAATCTAAGTAAAGTATTAATTTTTCTCGATTTTTTAATTATATGAAAAGAACTTATCAACCAAAAAGAAGAAAGAGAAGCCGAGTTCATGGTTTTCTGAAAAGAATGTCAACTAAGGCTGGACGTCTGGTTATTAAAAGACGTAGACAAAAAGGTAGAACTAAATTGTCTGTTTAATTCCAACTTTCTTAAATGTTAAAACACCTCTTTCTGAGGTGTTTTTTTGTTTATTAATTTTCATTGTATGTTATTATTTAAGTATAATTAATTTAATCGATAAATTATGCAAAAAGTAACTTTTATTACAGGAAATCAAAATAAGGCTGATTATTTATCTAAATGCCTCGGTATGGATATTGATCATATTGGTGTTGATTTAGATGAAATTCAATCTTTGGATTTACAAGAAATTATTCAACATAAAGTTAGAGAGGCTTATAAAAAAACAAATAAACCTGTTATTGTGGATGATGTTTCTTTGGAAATTGTATCTTTAGGGCAATTACCAGGACCTTTTGTTAAATTTTTTGTTGAACAAATGTCTCTTGAGGATATGTGTAAGCTGCCTAATGATGATAGTAGGTTAGCTATTGCTAAATCAGGAATCGGTTATTTTGATGGAAAAGTTGAAAAATATTTTGAGAGAGAAGTTGAGGGTGCTATATCAAATGAGCCTAGAGGAGGAGGTGGCTTTGGATGGGATAAGATTTTTATTGCAGAAGGTCTTGATGTAACTAATGCTGAATTAAGTGAAGAGGATTATCAAAATAAATTTTACTTAAAAATTAAGCCTTTTGATGAATTGAAGAAATTTTTAAAAAGTTTGTAAAAATAAATTGGTATGTCATTAAAAATAGCGATAGAGGGAAAATCTGGAGTTGGAACGACTACAATTGGTTTAGAACTTGCAAAAAAGTTAAATTGTCCTTTTGTTAGTTTTGGAATGATGTATAGATCTTTGGCTTGTATGTGTGATGAAAATGATATTAATATAGATGATGAAAAACAAGTTTTAGAATTATTTGAAGATTTGACTATTGATTTATTTTATGGCGAGAGTGCAAGAATAAACTTTAAAGGAGAATTGATTTCTGAAAAAGATAATATACAGTCTCAAGAGATAGCTAAAATTGCTTCTATCTTATCTTCTAAAAAAATAATTAGAGATAGATTTACTGAAATTCAACAAGGAACTATAAATGAAAACGATCGTATTGTAGTTGAGGGAAGGGCTTTGTCTAAGTTCTTTTCAGGTTTAGATCGTAGTTTTTATTTATACGCCAATCCAGAGATTAGAGCTGAAAGAAGATCTGATCAATTAATAGAAAATGGCGAAGAAGTTGATCGACAAGAAATTTTAAATGAGGTTCGCCGTCGTGACTGGGAAGATCGTAAAAGTGATTTAGGTAGTGATTCTAAAAATTTAGTTCAAGTAGATGTTTCTTATTGGGATATTGAAAAAACAGTTACTAGTATAAGTAATTTCATTGAATCAGAAGAATTAAAAAAAGAATCTAAAGAATGTAGATTGCCTAGGATTCCTTCAAGATAAAAAAAGTTTTAATTTCTATAGGGTAAATTTTATTATCTTTTAGGTCTAAAGAATATAAAATAATTTCAATTAAAATGCTTTATTTTTAAGTGAAATGAGGGTCTTTTTATAATTTTTATTTTAGTAGTTTTTGTATTTTTTAAGTTGAAAACTTTTCAAAAAATTTACGTATTACTTATAACAGGTCAGAAGATTGATTTTTTTGCTATAATGTAGAGATGAAAACAGATTATTTTTATAAATTGAAAAAATGAAAGATTATCAAAATATTTCAGATAATCAGTTAGTCGAGTTTTCCAAAAAAAATCCCGATGATTTTGGTGAGTTGATTAGACGGTATCAAAATCAGCTTTTTCATTATGTACGTAGAATTTCTTATTTTTCCAGCGAAGACATAGAAGATATTTTACAAAATGTTTTTATTAAAATTTACAAAAATTTAAATAATTTTGATCAGGATTTAAAATTTTCCACGTGGGCCTATCAAATTACTCGTAATACGACAATTGATAACATTCGCTCGAAACAGTCGCGACCGCAAACAGTAGATTTAGATCAAGAAGATTTAGCTAAATTTTTTCGTTCAGAGGAAAATGTTGAAAGCGATATTTTAAAAAAAGATGATTGGAAAAAAATAAAAAATATAATTTATGAGATGCCTTTTAAATATCGAGAAGTTTTGGTTTTGAAATTTTTAGAGGAAAAGAATTATGAGGAGATTATGGATATTTTGAAAAAGCCGAAGGGAAGTGTGGCAACGTTGATTAGTCGGGGGCGAAAGTTGTTGGAGAAGGAATTGGGAAAAAATGGTTTGGTTTTAGATGATACGATAATTTAATATTTTAGTTTGAAAGTTTGGTGTTTTTCTGTGGGAGATTCTTCATTACTTTATTTTTTCTAACGAAAAAATAAATCCATTCAGAATGACAGGAAATTTTTAAATTATGTATCATAGCCCGTGCGGCGAGCACTTTTATTTTTTAAAAACTGTAATATATTTTAAATAAAATTATGAGTAAAGATATTTCTGAAAAAATTATTGATAAAATTAAAGAAGAAAAGATTAACCCTAAGCCCCATGTTTTTGATTATAGGAGTTTTCTTTTTTGGTTTATTTTTTCTTTCCTGATTATTTTAGGCGGAATTGCTTTTTCGTTGATTTTAATTTCAATTCTTAGTTTTGGTCGAGAAAATTTCCAGTATGGATCAGGTGGGTTTTTGAAAATATTTTTTATGTCGATCCCGTATTTATGGGTAATTCTTTTTGGAATATTTGCTTATTTTGGTTTTAAAGCTTTTCGTTCGACAAATAAGGGTTATCGACAAAACTTTATTTTGATTTTGTTGATAATGTTTTTGGCTAGTTTTAGTTTAGGTGCGTTACTCCATATAGCTGGAGTGGATAAGCAAATGCATCAGGCTATGACAGATCGAGTACCACTTTATCATCAGTTGGCTCCGACTAAGGAAGGTCAATGGTCACGTCCTGGCATGGGGATGGTGGGTGGTCAGATAGTTAAAGCTGGAGATGACTTTATTGTTGTTCAAGATTTTAGAAGTAGAAAAACAATGGTTATTTATTCAGACGAAACTATTATTGGTGAAAAAGTTAAATTAGAAAAAGACGAGAGAGTTAGGATCGTTGGTGAAAGGATTGATAAAAAATCTTTTAGAGCAAAAGTGATTCAATCTTGGGAGGATGGGGATATGTTGTCGCCTCAAGAAAAAAATAAAATAAGATATTTTAGGAGGTAGAATGAGATAGTTTTTAGATGAGTGAGTTAGAGGCATTGCATGGCAATGTCTTTTTTAATAAAATAATATTGAAAGTTTAGGTACGTTTACCAGAGGTTATTTTAGTGGTATAATTCTTCAATAAATAAATTTAAAAAGTATATTTGATTTTTAAAAAAACATTATGAAAAAAATATTAATTTTACTTGGGTTTCTGGTTATTTTAGTCGGGTGTGAAAAACAAACTCAAGAAAGTGTTTTTGATGAACAAGAAGTAAAGCAGTCAATAAAGGAAGAGATTGAGGAAATAGAAAATAAGATTAATTTAGAAAAAGGACCTTTATTTGCAGAGATTGAAAATGATACTCTTGGTAACAAAAAAAATGGAAAATATCAAAAATTATGCACTGTATTCAGTGAAGATAATAAAAGAAAAGATTTGTTTTCATTTCAGGTCGCATCATTTGATGTTAGAGTTGTATATTTTAATGGAAGTTTATATTTTTCAAATGATGATAAAAATATAGAGGTTGTAAATATGAAAACTGGTGAAAGCAGCGTTTTAGGTATTGAAGATGTAGCAGATTTCATCATTTATGACAGCAATCTTTTTTATCTGAAGGGCGAATGTAGTTTTGGTAGTAGTTGTTCGTTAGGTTTATATGATATTTCTAACTCAAAGAATAAAATTATTTTATATGATTTAAATAAAAAAATAAGTACACAATTTTGTTTTTTTTTTTTATGTAAATAATATGATAATAAAATAACCATTCTTGATAATAGTATTAATGATTATTTTGATTTTGGATTAGGAGATGATTTTTCTATTTATAATTTAAATTTAGAAAATAATAAACTATTAGAAGTGGGGAGTTTTGGTTATGAAGAGTGCGACTTTATAGAATGTACAGAAGAAATGCATAAAAAAAATAGTGAATATGTTGAGGCAAAGAAGTTATATAGAGTGCATAAAGGTGACTTTTGCAATGGAGTTAGTGTGGAGGATGAAATTTATTATCCAAACTATAAGGCGGCTGGTAATGGAATGGGGAGTTTTGCTTATGTTGGTTGTGTAGAATAAAATTTAAATTTTAAAAAACCTCTTTCTTTAATGATTGAGGTTTTTTATTTTGGTTAAATTTATCTTTTAAGTTTATGTACCATAGCCCATGTGGCGAGCACTATATAATCTTTTAAATTATAAAATTTAATAAAACAAAAAGCAGACCTTTCGGTCTGCTTTTTTTGAAACTTAAAGTTTAATTAAAAACTTTTACTAGGAATGAATGTTAGTGCATTACCAGTTTTTCCAGCTCTACCAACTCTACCAATGCGATGTACATAATCATCATAGCTTTGTGGAGTTGAGTAATTTATTACATGAGTAACATCTTTAATATCAATTCCACGAGCCGCTACATCAGTTGCAACTAAAATCCTTAACTGATTTCTTTTAAATCTGTCTAGAACACGTTTTCTTTGATTCTGATTTTTGTTTCCGTGAGTAGCATCAGCCTTAAAGCCTTTTTTAAATAACTCTTTGCTTAATTTATCAACACCTCTTTTCGTTTCATCAAAAATCAAGAATTTATTTTTCTTGTCTTCGTTTAATATTTTGTAAAGTTTATCAAATTTATCTTCTGGATTTTTATACTTCACAACATTTTGCTCAACGTTATCACTAGTATTTCCTGTTTTAACAGAAACAGTGACAGGTTTTTTAGAAAATTCTTGGATCAATTTTTCCACCTTCGGATTCATTGTAGCTGAGAAGAAAAATGATTGTTTTTTTGAAGAAAGTCGCATCAAAATATTTCGTACTTCATCAGAAAATCCCATATCAAGCATTCGATCAACCTCATCTAAAACTGCAGTGTCAAAATTTTCTAAATTCAAACTTCTTCGTTTTAAATGATCTTGAATACGCCCTGGTGTTCCAATAACAATTCTCGGGTTTTGACGAAGATCTCTAAGTTGAGCTGGCATTGAAGTTCCTCCAATTAATAGAGCCAAAAATAATTTTCCGCCAATAGTTAATGTTTTCATTTCTTCTAGGATCTGTTCCGCTAGTTCTCGAGTTGGTGCCATTATAAGCACTTTCGAGTCTTTATTCTCTAATAATTTGTGAATAATTGGAACTGAGAAAGCAACTGTTTTTCCCGTTCCTGTATTAGCGATACCGATCACATCACGACCTTCAAGTCCATGAGGAATTGATTGATCCTGAATAGGTGAGGGTGTTTTAAACCCTTTCTTTGCGATATTTCTCTTTAAAAGAGAATCTACCTGAAAACAATCGAAAGTGTTTTCAGCTTTATACTCTTCCTGATCTTCTACAGGAGAAGCTTTTTTAATAAATTTTGATGGATGAATATTTTCTTTCTGTGGTCCGCGTCGTCTTCCTCCGCCACCGCCAAATTTTTTGCCACCAAAATTATTGCGCCCTTTTTTATTAGAAGGACGTCTGTTTTCATAAGCCATAAATGGATTTTTTAGTAATTAATTATTTCATTGTTCTAAGATGAACAGTGAGACAGTGCAATTACTCAAATTCATCATATTAACAAGTGTTTAATATAACATGTGTTAAATATTTTGTCAAGTAAATTTTTTTGAAAAGAATTATTGTGCCTGTCTGCCGAACAGGCAGGATCGCCGCACGGGCTTTTAAGTTTTTAAATTAAGCTGTATTCATTAAAACTTTAGTTCGACATCTTTTATCATATAAATTTATAGGACTGAAAAATGGCAAAGGAATTTCGTAATTTATTATGGTGTATTTTTTGACGTGTGGCGTTTCGAAAAGGTTAATATCAAAGTACAATGTGTTTTTATTGCTATCTGAATTTATATAGGAATAATTTGCTGAGTTTATATTGTCATAAGATTTACCTAGTTCTTTTTTATAATAATTTTCTAAATAATTTAAATCATCTTCAGAAATATTTTCAAAATGTAAATTTATATTGAAATTACATTTAGCTTTTGCATTGTCTCTGTTGCTTTTTGGAATTGCAAAATATTCATTGCCATTGATACGATTGCTTTTTTGTGTGATCAAGTTTTCATTAAGGGGAAAATTAGAGCTTATCTCCTTTTCCATTTTTTTTAATAAATAATTATTCATTTGATGAGCAATTATCGGACGAAGAATTATTAGTAAAATTAAAGCTATGATTAATATTAAAATATATTTTATATTTTTCTTTTCCATATTTTGTGATTTTATAATTAATCTAATTAGTTTAGTATAGACATCCAAAAAGGCAAAGTCAAAATAGACAAAATTGTACTTAATACAATAGAATGAGCAATAAACTTTTTATTTAAATTATATTCATCAGCTAATGCAAAAGGCGTGATTGCAGAAGGCATAGCTAATTCGATCATTGAAATTGAAAAATTTGAGGGAGTGGATCCAAAAAGTTTTAAAGTAAGATAAAATATTGCAGGTAAAATTACTAAGGTTACTATGGAGAACAAAAATACAAAAGCCCATTCAGAGGCTTTTCCTAATTTTGAATTTCCAATAAAAAGACCAATTACTAATAAAACAATTGGAGTTACGGAAGCACTGATCATATGGATTGGTTTACCAAGAACCGCTAGGATTTCAATATTGAATGCTCCAAAAATTATTCCTAAAATTATCGCAATTATAAGCGGTTTTTTAAGAAAATTTATAAATAGATGTTTAATAAAATGTTGATTATGGTGATTTGTTTTATGATCTAAATAACCAATTCCAACTGTGAATATCCAAAAAAAGTAAACGGCGATTAGAAGGCTGATTTGGGGAAGTGTTTCATTTCCATAAACTTGAGTAAGGATAGGTATTCCAAGATAGGCAATGTTTCCAAATGTTAAGCAGATAAAAAGTGTTAAAGAATTTTTTTCTTTTAGTTTAAAAATTTTACTGATTGTAATTATTGATGCGAATCCAATGAGAACGATTAAAGAGTTGGAAATTATTAACGGGATTTCTGCTTGAAATGAAAATGAAGTTTTAGCTAGTGCTGAGAAAATTAAAACGGGTAATCCAATTTTTAAAGCGTATTCATTTAAAGCTTTTGACCAGTAGTCGTGAATATAATTTAACTTTCTTAAAATTGCACTAGCAAAGATTATTATGAACAAAGGGGAAATGACGTTTATTATTTGTAACATTTGAGACATTGTGTTTGTTATTTTGAAAGATTATATTTTAATTTTATCTTTAATTTTAGTACTTGGCAATCTTGGATTTGTAGAAACAAGGCATGCCTTGTTTCTACACAGAGAGGGTGATATTTTGGGTTTTTTTGCAAAACTTTTTTAGAAATGTTATGGAATGGGTTGTAAAACCCGTTCCTGCGAAAAAACCTGTTCTTACAAAATATTTTTATAAATTGGTTAAAGTGAAAACTTTTTATTTTTCTTGCGTATTATTAGTTGAGACAAGGGAAATTGAAAAAGCTAGCATCAATTTTTCTTGAATTAAATTAAGTAATAAATAATTATAAGAATATGCAAAAAAGAAAAATGATAATTCCTGCTCTAGTTTTAGGAGTAGCGACAGTGGTAGGTGTTTCTAGTTTTAGTAACGTTAGTGCTAATGAGGAATCACAATATTCACCGATTGTTCAAAGGATTGCAGAAAAGTTTAGTCTTAATCAAGATGATGTAGAACAGGTTTTCGAAGATGGTCGTGAAGAACATCGAGCGGAGATGAAAAAAAATAGAGAAGAACGATTGAGTGAATTAGTTAGTGAGGGGAAATTAACTGAGGATCAAAAAAATGCTTTAATTGCTAAGCAAGAAGAAAATAGAGTTAAAAGTGAAGAAAGAAGGAATGAATTTCAAAATCTTTCTCGAGAAGAGAGACAGGCAAAAATGAAGGAAAGTCGAGAGACTAATAAGGCGGAGATGGAAAAATTTGCTGAAGAACAGGGGATTGACTTGAAAGAATTGCATTCTGAAATGGGAGAAGGTTTTGGTGAGAGAAAAGGTAGAGGAAATGGGTCTGGTGGTCATGGTCAAGGACGTGGAAATAACAGAGGCTAGTTTTAAGTAAAAAATAGATTTTAAATTACGGGGGTTGGCCAGTGGCTAACTCCTGTTTTTTGTTTTAAAAGTTGAGCTTTATGATTTTCTGTGGGGGATTCTTCACTTCATAAATTTTTTGTAAAAAAATTTATTACGTTCAGAATGACAGTAAAATTTTAAATTATGTATCATAGCCTGTGCGGCGAGCACTTTTTGTAGGAGTTAGTTTTACAACTGGCTCTAAAATGTTTTTGTTGCGTTAAATTATATTTTTAAAATTTTTTGTAAAACTATTTTAGAAACGTTTTGAAACGGATTGTAAAATCAGTTCCTGCTACAAAAAAATTTTTATTTTATGCTAGAATATAGTTATAATTTTAGGAATTAATTTTTTGTTTTATGGAGGGACAAATGATAGTTCAGTTTTTGACTGATTATGGGTATTGGGTAATTTTGCCTTTGATGATTATTGAAGGTCCGATCGTTACTATTTTGGCGGCGTTTATGGCGACACAGGGAATTTTTGATGTTAGGGTGGTTTTGGTTCTTTCGATTATTGGGGATATTACTGGGGATATTATGCTTTATGCTGTGGGGCGTGTTTGGGGAATGACTTTTGTTAGGCGGGTTGGAAAGTATATGGGAATTACGGAAAGTTTGGTTTTGAAAATGAAAGTTTTTTTTGAAAGGCATGGTGGGAAGACTATTTTTTCGGTTAAATCTACGACTGGTTTGTGCTGGGCGACTTGGGTGGCGGCTGGTATTGTGAAGATGAACTTTGGTAAATTTGTTTGGTATTCTTTTTTGGGTGGTATTGTGTGGAGTGCGTTTTTGGTTTTTATGGGTTATTTTTTTGGTGAGTTTTATGCTCAGATTGAGGAGGGGATTAAGTTTGCGGGTTGGATTGTTTTGGGGATTGCGATTGGGGTTATTGTGGTGATTAATGTTTATAAGAAAAAGAAGAGCGAGGATTTGTTTGAGAAAGAATAAGTTTTTAAATTTAAAATTATTTTATGTCAATTTGGTTTTTAGATGCAGTTTTAGTTACAATATCAATTGGCTCAATTGCTTTTATAAATAAAGTTTCTGCAGAAAGAAAATATAATCAAATGTTTTCTACCTCAATTTTATACGGCATTTTATGTGTTTTTTCTTGGATTTATTTAATCTTTTGTAAATCAAGTTTGATAAGTGGTTGGGAAATAGGTTTAGTTATGTTTTGGGGTGTTTTATCTTGTCTGTATTCAATTATAATGATGACAGCATTAAGGCATTTGCCAACTTCTACTTATTTTGTGGGCGTCAGATTATTATCATCTTTTATAATTTTATTGGTTGGTATTATTTTTTTCAATGAGTCGTTATCTTTTTATGAAGTTACAGGTTTTATTCTTGGAATTATTTCTATTACATTACTTTTTGAAAAAGAGGGAAAATTTAGTATAAATTATAGCAAGGGAACTCTTATGTTATTTCTTGGAGTGTTAAATTTAAGCACAACTCATGCTATAACAAAATTTTTATCTCTTGATTCAGAAAAAACACCAATGGTTCTAGCAGTCTTATTTACTACATCTTTTTTGTTTTCTTTGCTATTAAGTTTTAATATTATATGTAAAAATAAAAAATATTTTTTCCCAATATTTAAAATTAATTTTATACAAGCAGTTTTTTATTTTTTTGGAATGGTGATGTTAATGGATGTTTATAGGAATGGTAGTTTAGTGATTTCTTATAAAATACAATCATATTCACCATTTATTCCAATAATTTTATCGGCTTTTATTTATAAAGAGAAAATTAGTACAAAGAAAAAAATTGCTTTAATTTTAGTTGCAGTTAGTCTATGGTTTTTTCATTAGAATAAAAAAATGAGTGAAAATATTTATAAATTTAATTTTAAAGCAGATTTAGAATCTTTGTCTGCAATAAAAGTTGCAAGTAGTGAAAATGATAAACCAAGTATTTTGTTTCTCCATGGAGGAGGTCAAGCTGATAAATATCGAACATTATATTTAGCTGAAAAATTATCAGAAAAAAATATAAATTCACTTGCTTTTGATCATAGTGGTAGCGGAGAGAGCTCTGGAAAAATGAGTAATTCTAGTCTTAAGAAAAGATTTGAGGAAAGTGAAAAGGCTTTGAGTTTTTGTTCAAATTCAGAACTAACTGTTTGTGGATCAAGTATGGGTGCTTATGTAGCTTTGAAAACTTTAGAACTAGACTTGAATATAAAAAATTTGATTTTATTTTGTCCAGCGGTTTATGACAGAAAAGCTTTTGAAATTAATTTTGATGATGATTTTACAAATATTATTCGTAAAAAATAAAGTTGGAAAAATTCTGATGTCTTTAATTTACTTGAAAATTTTAAAGGTAATTTATTGATTGTAATTGGCGAGGATGATGAAGTTATTCCAGATGGCGTGATTGAGCTTTTGGATAAGCATTCTTCAAAAGTAAACAAAAAGAAAATAGTTAAACTTAAAGGCGTTAGTCATAGCGTTCATAAAGAACTTGCTGAAAAAAATGGCTTGGCAAATTTCGTAGTGAAGGAAATTTTAGAAAGTAGTAGTTAAATTTTTGTTTTATTGAAAATGTTGTTATAATTAATATAATCATTTCTTAAAAATAAATAATTAAACTTTATAAATAATATGAAAAATAAAAAATCTATCCTTAATATTTTAATAATTTTAAATATTATTTTTTTGGTGGGATTAATTATGTTTGTGGGTATTAAGTGGTTTGAAAATAATTTTGATAATGACATTATTCAAGAAGATTTTTATACTGACTTAAATGTAAAAAATAATCCTGATAAAAAAGATGAAAATTTTAATGAAGGTGAGGATAATTTATCGAAGTTAAGACCACAATTAAATTGCCAAGAGGGTTGGGATTCATATTTTCAGGACGTGATTGGAATAGGTTTTTGTTATCCGAAAGAATGGGGCGAGCCTTATACTGAGCCATATGAAAATATGACTGATATTTCAGATATGAAGAGAGCTAATAAAGAATATTATAAAAGTTTTGATATTCGATTTAAAGAAGATAAATCATTAAACTTAAAGTTTTTTAATGAGCAATATACGGGAAAGACTGAAAGAGATATAGATGAGCCGTATAATTATTATGGCTCTGGATCGACAGGCAACATCATTGATTTAAAAAATAGTAATGATATTTGTGATTACAAAGTTAGTTTTAAATATAAGTATAATCCAACTATGATACCGGGGGATTTGCAAACAATTCATTCTGATTGTGAGAAGGGTGTTAAGTCGATTTTAACTGAGGATAAGCAATATTTTAGTTTTGTTGATAATGATCCTCGCTATACTTACAAATTAAAATCATTAGGTTTTAAAAAGCTTTCTAATCATTATTTTGATTATCTTTTGATGAGTGATTCTTTCGATGGGGCGAATCAGATAGTTGAGAAGCTGAATTCGTTAGATGAATTTTTTATTGCTAAAAAAACAAATAAGAACACGGGAGAGACTTCAGTTAAAACAAAGGAACAATTTATTCAAGAACGAGAAATATTTGAAAAGTTTGTGAATTCGGTTGTGGTGTATGATCCAATTTTAAAACAACCTAAAGAATTTAAGGAAATTAAAGGAGAAGATTTAAATATCACAGCTATTAGAAAATATTATTGGTTAATTGAAACTGGTAAATTAGAAGACTCTTATGCAATGCGAACAGATGATGTGTTTGCAGATTTTGATGAATTTAAGAAAGATTATGAAAGTGTTTATTTTGTGGAGCCGTTTGATTTTAAAAAAATAGGTGAGAATCAATATGATTTTCAGGTGAAATATCAAGATCATAATTCAGATGAACAGATTTTTCATAACACAATGGAAGTAGAGAATAATAAATTGAAAACTATTTTCACAGAAGAATATTTAACGGATAGAGTAGAATTTAATGATATGATTGCTTTTGCGACTAAGAGAGGCTCTAAAAATTATATGGTTTTACAAAAAAATGGAAAAGAATTTATTGTTGATGAAGGATATTCTGATTATAATTTTGAAGATGAAAGCAGGAATCTTTCGGAAGTTAAATTTTTTAGTAATATTAAATTTTCTCCAAAGGGTAATTATTTAACTTATAGAGTTGGGGGTTGGGAATGGTCTTATGAGAATATTTATGATATTTCTAAAAATATAAGCATCACTGAAAAAAATGATAAAATGGATTTGTATAGTGCGGAAATAGGTTTTACGGATGATGAAAAATATTTTTATTTTTGCTCAAGTGCTGGTATGGCAAGTGGTCCAGGAGGGCAAGTGTATTCAATTCCAAATTTTGATTTGAAGTTAGATGTTTTGAAGGATGATAGAGTTGTTGACGATTTTATATACGTGGATTGTGATTTTAACAAAAATAGTAATTATATTTATTTTAAATTGTTTAATTGTGATGAAGAATATGAATTATGCAATGATGATGATAAAAAAGTGGAGATAAAATATAATCTTTCTACTGGAAAAGTTGAATAATTTGTAGATAATAAAAATGTTTTTTGTGAACTTTTCAACCTAAAAAGCCCGTGCGGCGAGCACTATAATTAGAAAAACTCTAAAATTTCAGTTGACTAGACGGTTGAAATGAGGTAGTCTAGTTGTAGTATGAAAGAATGTATATTTTGTAAAATCATTGAAAAAAAAGTGCCAGCTAAGATTTATCGAGAAACTGATAAGGTCTTAGCTTTTGAGGATGCTTTTAAAATTGCACCAGTGCATGTTTTAATTATTCCTAAAGAGCATATTTCTTCAATGAATGATATAAAAGATGATCAGAACGAGGTGATTTCAGAAATGTTTTTGATTGCTCGGGATTTGGCGAAAGAATTGAAAATTGATGAATCTGGTTATAAACTTTTGATTCGAACTGGTTCTGATGGTGGTCAGGAGATTCCACATGTTCATTTGCATTTGATTGGTGGTGCACCGTTGTCGGAGGATATTCGACCAATCGAGGGTTAATTTTTTTTAACTGTTACATTAACAGATTAATAGGGAATTGAAATATCTAATTTTTTTGGATATTTAATATTCCACATTATGTGGTTTTTTATAGAAATTTTAGAAAGGAGGCGGCATTATGGTATACGTATATAAGAAAAGTGAGAAAGAAACAACTGATAGTTTAGTTAAACGTTTCACTCGTAGAGTACAACAAAGTGGTGTTTTGATGCATGTCCGTAGAAATCGTTTTGATAACGGTACACAGACTAAAATTAAAAGACGTGCAGAAGCTTTGTATAAGAAGCAAATGAAAAAAGAAGTTGATAAACTTAAGAAAATGGGTCGTTTTGATAACGATGCTTTCAAAGAGCTTAAGAAAAAAATGAAAAAAGAGAAATAGAAAGTAAATGCGTGATTTTTTTCACGCATTTATTTTTTTGCAAAAATTTTAAATAAAAAATTATGAAAATCAAAGAACAAATTAGAGAAGATCTTAAAAAGGCGATGAAGGCTGGTGAGGCGGAGAAACGTGATACTTTGCGGATGTTGGATAGTATGATTAAGAATGAGGAAATTGCTCAAGGTGTTCGTGAAGAGGGTTTGGGTGATGATGATGTTTTGATTTTGGTTAAGCGAGCGGTGAAGCAGAGGCAGGATAGTATTAAGCAATTTATGGATGGTGGGCGAGAGGACTTGGCGGACAAGGAGCGATCAGAAGTGGAAATTATTAAGGTGTATTTACCGGAACAGATGGGCGATGAGGAGTTGGAGAAGATTGTGAAAGAGGTTATTACTGAGGTTGGGGCTGAGTCTAAAGCTGATATGGGGAAGGTTATGGGTTCGGTTATTGGTAGGGTTGGTTCGTTGGCTGATGGTGGTAGGGTTAAGGATATGGTGATGAAGAATTTATAAATAGACTTGTAAATGGGTAGACTTTTAGGTTTGTAGATGAATTATTGTGCTTGATAAGGTTCGACCTTCGGGGATCCGAAGGTCGAACCTTGGATTAGTGTTAAAATTTTTTAAAGATATTGGCTTATGTGGAAAACTTTAAAATCTAAAATAATATTTGAACATCCTCGATTAACTTTGATCGAGGATGATATTGAATTGCCAGATGGTGCTGAAAGTAAATATTTATTGTTTGAAGACAGGGGTGATTGTGTGACTGTTATTTGTAGGAATGATGATGGGAAGATTATTTTGCAAAAGGAATTTTCTTATCCTGTTAGAGAGGAAATTTATCAACTTCCTGGTGGATTTGTTCCTTATGGTGAAAATATTGAAGATGGTGCTAATAGGGAGTTGATGGAGGAATTGGGTTATAGGAGTAATAAGCTGACTCAGATTGGTAAGTATTTGATGAATAATCGGCGTTCGAAATCTTTTATGTATGTGTTTTTGGCTGAGGATTTGGTTGAGGCTGATTTGAAGGTGGATCGGGATGCTACGGAGGTTGGGATGGTGAATGATTGGGTTGAGGAGGGTGTTATTGATGAGAAAATTAAAAGTGGTGAGATTGTTAATGTTCATGCTTTGGCGAGCTGGTGTATTTATAAGAGTTTAAGGTAAATTAAAAATAAAATTAATTAAAATATAAAAAATGAATGAGAGTAGTTTGGAAGATCATAGACGAAATAGGAAAATTTTAAATCCTCCTTTTTTGCATTATCTTCCTGATATGAAAACTTCATCATGGTTCAATGAAAGATTGCCTGAAATGATTTGGGCGGTTTTAGTAATGGGTAATTTAAATAGAGAAGATGCGCTTGATTTTTTTAGATATGTCATTACTTTTGTTGATGCTAATAGAGAATGTTCCGATATAACAATGACAGGTATTTCTAAACTATCAGATAGCAAAAGAGAATCTTTTATAAAGTATTTAACAAGTTATTCGGAAGAGGTGAATAATATTCTTAATGTTTTATTATTATTTCCTGAGTTACCTAGTCTTAAAGAATGGAAAAATAATTTAAAAGAGAGTGTTGATTTAAATGATGATTGGAATAAGTTGATGGATGGCGTTGAGAAATCATTTTGGCATCAGTCTGAGGCTGCAACCGATTGTAGATGGATAAGTTTTTTGTGTAAGATTATTAGTGGAGAGATAAAGTTTTCTAGCTCAATTCCTGATATTGAAGAAACTTTAAAAGGTGTCTATGAATATCCAAATTATGGTGATATTAAACATGTTAATGGGTTTATTAGAGCTTCTGAAATAAGTTTTGTTTCAGGAAAGAAAGATAGCGAGTGGTCAAAGTATTTTTGGAAATATTGTTTTGATAATACTGGTTGTTTGCCAGAAGAGGCTGTGAGTGAAAAAATTAAAAATAGAAGAGAGGAACTATCAAAAGAAATAGAGATCGCAAGAAAAAGTCATATCAATGAAACTATTGAATTAAGAAATGACCTTATTGATCATTTTTTTAAAACATCAGGAACATCATCGATAGACTCTCGTCATGAGGGTGTTTTTGGTATTACCCTGTATGCATTATCTCTTTATATTGAAACTATTTTTTATGGAACTTCTTTATCGATAACAGGAAGATTAGGGCTAAGATCTCTCGTTGAGACTTATATAACATTTGCTTATTTATTACAAAAAGAATCTTTAGAGCCAAGAGTTTGGGATGATTACCGCAGCTATGGAATAGGACAAATAAAATTAGTGTATCTTAAGTTAAAGAAAATGAAAAAAGAGCCTGTTAGCTTTACGTTGGATGAAATGAGGTTTATTGTAAATGAAGATAAATGGATGGAATTTATTTCGATAAATTTAGGTCATTGGGATTCCGCAAACTTAAGACAGATGAGTGAAGATGTTGGATTAAAAGATTTATATGATAAATATTATGGTTACACTTCAAATTTTATGCACGCAAACTGGGGCGCTGTAAGGGAGTCTGTTTATCAAAAGTGTTTAAATCCGTTACATCGTTACCATAGAGTTCCAGTGTATGATTTACCACTTATGTCGAGTACAATAGATGACGCTAAAGAAATTATGAATAATATACTTGAGTGCTTGTCTTTGGCATATCCTAAGTTTGAAAATAAATTAAAAAATAAACCTAAATTTAAACCCATGAACATAAAACTAGATTTCACATCCTTCATCGACCAACCACACAACAAACAATGGTTCCAAAAAATAGCCGAACAAACCCTACAAGAAATAAATACCGAAAAATTAAAAAACAAAGAAATAGAAATTAGCGTGGCAGTCGTCGATAACGAAGAGATCAAAAAACTAAACAACAACCTAAGAGAAAAAGACGCAGTAACCGATGTCCTTTCAATCGGAGATTACAGCGATGAAAAAAATATCTTCACAGAAAAAGAAAATAACATTTTTCTCGGCGAAATAATCCTATGCTATGAATTTATCGAAAAATCTGCTAAAATAAATGGGAAGACAGTTGAACATGAATTGTCTTATGTTTTTTCACATGGAATATTACATCTTTTAGGATATAAACATAGCGATGAAATGTACGCAATTCAAGAAAAAATCAGCGATAATATATCAATAGACGTTTAGTCTTAGAGCGTAATTTAAATATGAAGCATAAAATAATTGGTTTGAAAAATGCAATGCACGCTTGGCAAGGATTGAAATTAGCTTTTAAATATGAGCATAATTTGAAGATAGAACTAATCTGTGCAATTGTAGTAGTTTCCTTACTGATTCTTCTGGGAGGATCTTCTCGAGATTTTCTGATAGTTTTATCAGTAATATTTTCAGTTTTAGTAACAGAGTTAATAAATACTGCAATTGAGAGATTAGTCGATATGGTTCAGCCAAATCAACATCCTCATGCTAAAATAGTTAAGGACATGGCAGCGGGATTTGTTTTATTAACTGTCATTTTTTCAGTTTATGTAGGAATAACCATTTTTTACCCATTGGTGGTTGCAAAATTTTTATAATTTTTTTAAAATGGTATAATATATCTATAAATTGATAGATATTTAAATATATAGATTATTAGAATAAATCTGAATTATCTAGAAGAAAGTCGTTGATTGAATTTTTAGTAAACAAAAATAAAATTATAGATATCAAATATTTGTAGGATATGAAAAATAACATTATTACTAGTATAGATTTGGGTTCGTCGCTTGTGCGTTGTGTGATTGCAGATGCTTCTGATACAGATGGACAAATTAGAATTTTAGGCGTTGGTACAGCGGAATCTAGTGGAATGCGTCGTGGTGCAGTAGTTGATATTGCAGATGCAGCGGATGCTATTTCAGTGGCAGTGGAAAAGGCAGAAATGATGAGTAACGAACAAGTCAAAAGTGCAATTGTAAGCATTGGTGGTGCAGGATTAACAATTGAAAGTACTAAGGGTGTGGTGGCGGTTGGAAAAGCTGATGGTGAAGTTACAGATGATGATGTGGCAAGAGTGATTAATGCGGCTCAGTCCATTGCAATTCCAGCCAACAAAGAAATTATTCATGTTATACCTAAGTCTTTTCGTTTAGATGATCAAATGGATATTAATGATCCAGTTGGATTGCAAGGCGTTCGACTTGAGGTTGATGCGGTTGTAGTTGAAGCCCCTGGAAATCATGTAAAAAACTTAACTCATGCAATGGAGCGAGCGGATATTGCTATTGAGGATTTCATTATTGAGCCATTAGCAGCGGCAGAATCTGTTTTAACTAAGAAGCAAAAAGAATTAGGGGTTGTTTTAGTAAATTTAGGAGCGAGTACAACATCCTTGGCAGTTTTCGAAGAGGGAGAATTAGTTTATGCAGCGATTATTCCAATTGGATCTGATTTTATCACTAACGATATTGCAATTGGTTTACGGACTTCCATTGATACAGCAGAACGAGTAAAATTTGAATATGGAAGTGCTATTTTTGATCCATCTACGCAAGGTAGTCAAATTGATTTATCTCAGATCGATCCTCATGAAGAAGGTACTATTCCACATAGTCACATTATTGAAATAATTAATGCTAGATTAGAAGAAATATTTGATTTAGTAAGAAAGGAATTACAGAAAATTGGAAAAGATCATTTATTACCAGCTGGAGCGGTTTTAACAGGAGGAGGGATTAATCTTCCAGGTGTAGCGGAGTTTGCTAAAAAAAGGTTAGAACTACCTGTACAAATTGGTTGTCCAAAAAATCTTTTAGGTGTTATGGATAAAGTAGATGATCCATCTTATGCAACAGTAGTTGGTTTAATTTTATGGGTAATGGATGACATGCATTATTATGGAGGAAGCAATAAATTTGGTTCAGGAATTTTAGGAAGCGTTTCAGGTAGTGCGAAAAATTCAGTTAAAAGTGTGGGTTCTTGGCTGGGTAAATTTTTGCCTTAAATAAGCTATTACCGTTCAATTTGACAGTAGAGTTTAGCTCGTGCTAAAGTTAGTTATTAAGGTGGTATTTGTTAAATTATTTTATTAATATTTTTTACAGATATTCTCTATGAGATCGGCCAGATTAATTTAATAGGGGGTTCGTAAATTTTTAAAGAATTATGGGAGAAATTAAAACAGATGTAGAAACATTTGCTCGAATCAAAGTTGTTGGAGTTGGTGGCGGTGGTGGTAATGCAATCAGTCGGATGATTGATGCTAATCTTAAAGGTGTCGAATTTGTAACGATTAATACTGATGCACAAGCATTGCATCATTCAAGAGCTGCTGAAAAGGTTCATATTGGTAAAAATTTAACCAAAGGACTTGGTGCTGGAATGAATCCTGAAGTGGGTCGTCAAGCTGCTGAAGAAAGTCGAGAAGAAATTCAACAGGTACTTAAAGGTGCTGATATGGTTTTCGTTACTTGTGGTTTAGGGGGTGGAACTGGAACTGGTGCAGCGCCAATTGTGGCTGAAGCTGCTCGTGAATTAGGTGCTTTGACAGTTGGTGTGGTTACTCGACCATTTTCTTTTGAGGGAGCAAAGCGAGGATCTATTGCTAAGGAAGGACTGGATGTTTTGAAAGAGAGAGTTGATACAATTATTACTATTCCGAATGATAGACTTCTATCAATTATTGATCGAAAGACTAGCTTAGTAAATGCTTTTAAAATTGTTGATGATGTGTTGAGACAAGGTGTTCAAGGTATTTCAGATTTGATTACTAAACCTGGTGTGGTTAATGTCGATTTCGCTGATGTTAAAGCAGTCATGTCAAATAGTGGTTCAGCACTAATGGGAATTGGTATTGCTAGCGGTGAAGATAGAGCGGCTGAAGCAGCAAAGGCAGCAGCAAATAGTCCGTTGCTGGAGCTTTCTATTGATGGTGCTAAAGGAGTTTTGTTTAATGTTAGTGGAAGCAGTGATGTTACTATGCTTGAAATTAATGAAGCGGCTAATATTATTACTGAAACAATTGATCCTGATGCTAGAGTGATTTTTGGTGCAGTGTTGGATGATCAAATTGGTAAAGGTGAGATTCAAATTACGGTGGTAGCGACTGGGTTTGATAGTGATGAACCAGGAACAAATGGGATAGTGACTAGAGTTGAAGAGAAAAAAGAAAATATTTCTGTAAATGTGAGTAATCCAAAACCTCAATCTACGAATATTAATGTAGTCAATGACGATGAAAAAAGGCATATTATAAGACCTAAGCCTAAAGTAGAAGTTAGAGAAGAAAAGCAGGAGAGGAAAATTGTTCAACCAGAACCTCAAATTGATAAACCTTCTCAGCATTCTCAATATTCTCAACCTTCTCAATCTCCTCAATCTCCTTTTTCGACTAAATCTATAGGAGCTAATAATAATATGATTGTTGATGAAAAAGTGCCTTATAATAATGCATCTAGAAATGACAAGGCTAACAGTATCTTTAATGATGATGATAATGATGATTTTGAGATACCAGCATTTATTCGAAAGAAGATGGATAAGTAAAATTTGTGATTTTTTAAAACTCCTTTGATTTTTTCAGGGGAGTTTTTTGTAGTTTTTTAAAGATGATTATGATATTATTAATATTGTAATGTTTTTTAAATTTAAAATTATGAAAAAGTTTAGTGATCAGTTTACTAATCAATATTCTTTGAGTAAAACTTTGCGGTTTGAGTTGAAACCTCAGAATGATTTGGCTAAAAATCTAAAGGATGTTTTAGAAAGGAAGGAAAATATTAATGTTGATGATTTTTTAAATCGATTAAAAGATATCCAGAAATTTTTTTTGGAGATCTTTATTTCTAATCCCTGTTCTCATAAACAAAATGATTTAGATTATTTAAGTTTAGAATTTGTAAAAAATAGAAAGGTAAAATATGGTTGGTTTAGAAATTATACAAAAAGTGATTTTTATGATTGGAAAGAAAAGAATAATAAAGATGGTAAAGATAAAGAATATGATCTTACTGAAATTGATTATTTACCAAAAGAATTTTTAAGATGGCTAAATGAGTGGCAAAGCTTAACTAGTCAATTTGAAGAATTTTTAGAAAAACCTGAAGAAAGTCAGAATAGACGAAGAGAAATGGCGTTTATTATTCGCAGTTTCTCAAAGAAAGAAAATTTTGAGTTTATTAGAGAATTTTCCTGGGCTGTTTGTAATACAAATAAAACTGAAATAGATAGTAGAATTCAGGAATTTGTTGATTTGATTAGTATCACTGAAATAGATTTAAAAAAATGTGAAAATCTTTATTTACCTTTTCAATCGGCAGGTTTAAAAATTGCCAAAGCTAGTTTCAATTATTTTACATTAAATAAAGATTCAAATGAGTACGGAGATTTGGAAATAAATAAAACAAAATTATTAAAAGAAAGACCATCTCAGCGATTAGTAGGTGAGAAAATAGAGTGGTTTTATCGAGATGAAAACAATAAAATAATTTCATTATTTAGTTTGGATAAAATTTTTTTGGAAAAAATAAATGTAAATGATGATATCAAAAATGCAAATAATATAGAGTCTTTGTATTCTATGATAAAAAAATGGAAAGCAGAACAGAAATCTAAGTTTAATGAAGCTGTCGCTGGCGATAAATTGACGGTTTATAATTTCAGAAAAGAATTTCCTCTTTTTGACACTATAAATGAAAACTTTGAGAAATTTTATGAATTAACTAAAAAACTCGATTTTGATCCAGAAAGGGGAAAAGAAATAGCACAAGAACGAGGAGAATTTTTTAATGCACCTAAAAAAATAGTTCAAACTCAAAATTATAAAGATCTTTGTGAGCTTTATAAAAAAGTTGCTTTAGCAAGGGGGCAAATTTTAGCAGAAATAAGAGGTTTGGAATATGAAAAAGTGGATGCAAAATTATTAGCTTATTGGAGTTTGATTTTAAAAGAAGATAATAAAAAATATTTAGTTTTGATTCCTAGGAGTAGTGATGATAATCATAAAAAGGCTAGAAAATTTGTAGAGGGAGAATTTAAAAATTCTGGTGGAGAAATAACACTTTATCATTTTAAATCTTTAACTTTAAGAGCTTTAGAAAAATTGTGTTTTAAAAAGTTTGGAAATACATTTAGACCAAAATTAGAAAAAGCTGGATTAAAATTCCCTCAGTATAAAGAAAAGCTATATGAAAATGAGATAGAAATGATTAAATTTTATCAGAATGTTTTGCTTTATGAAAAAAATAAAATAGAAGAAGGGTCTTTGGATTTGATAGATTTTGGAGATTTAAGTAAATTTTTAGATAATAATTTTGATGATTTAAAAAGTTTTGAGTCAGAACTTGAAAAATCTTGTTATGTAAAAATTCCATTAAATACTTCTATTAAACAGAAAAATGATTTTATAGAAAAATTTGATGCAAAAGTTTTTGAGATAACGACTCAAAGCATTGAAGGAAAGAAAAAAGAAAATAGACATGTAGAAATTTGGAGAAGTTTTTGGAGTGATGAAAACAAAGAAGAAAATCATGTCACAAGACTTAATCCAGAAATGAGTATTTTTTATCGGGAGGCACTGGATAAGAGGGTAGGATTGAAAAATAGATATTCAGAGGAGCGATTTACTTTAGCAACAACTATTACACTTAATGCCACAAATAAAAAATCTAATTTAGCGTTCAAAACTACTCAAGATATAAAAGATCATATTGATGAGTTTAATGATGACTACAAAGTTGGCGGAGAATGGTTTTATGGAATTGATCGAGGATTAAAAGAATTAGCAACGTTAAATGTTGTAAAATTTAGTGGTGAAAAAAATGAGTTTGGATCTTCTCAGTCAAAGGAGTTTGCTAAAATTAAAATTTGGAAAATAAAAGATTTAAACAAATCAAAAGTTTTTATTCAAGAAGACGGATATGAAGTGCCTAGAATTATTGGAAATAATCCCTCTTACTTTTTTACAGATGATGGAAAGCCTGATTCAAAATTTTTTGAGGACGATATTGTTTCTAGCATTGATTTAACTCAAGCGAAGTTAATAAAAGGACATATTATTTTAAATGGAGATTCAAAAACATATCTAAAACTAAAAGAGGTTTCCGCAAAGAGAAGAATCTTTGAATTATTTTCGACTTCGAGAATTGATAAAGATTCTGAAATAGAAATTTCTAAATCAAAACTAACAATTACAAAATTTGATATTTATTGGTTTACGTCTCAACAAAAAAGAGAAAATCAACAAACTAAAATAAAAGAGGAAATTAAAAAATCTTTAAAAGAATATTTGGAAGATCTTGATAATAAAAATAAATTTCAAGATATTGAAACTATTGAAAAGATAAATCATTTAAGGGATGCAATAACTGCAAACATGGTGGGAATTATTGCTCATTTACAAAAGGAATTAAAAGGTTTTATTGCTTTAGAGAATTTAGATACAATAAGAGACGGTCAAAAAGATAAAATGATTGATGAACATTTTAGTCAAAGTAATGAGGATATTTCTCGGCGTTTAGAGTGGGCTTTGTATCGTAAATTTGCAAATACTGGAGATGTTCCACCGCAGATAAAGCAATCAATAATTTTACGTGATGATTTTAAAGTTGATCAAATGGGAATTATTAAGTTTGTAAAAGTTGGCGGAACTAGTTCTAATTGTCCTAATTGCAAAAAAGAGAGTGGTAAAACAAATGGACATTTTGTTTGTGAATACAAAGAAAATAATTGTGATTTTGATTCAAGAGAAAATAAAAATTTATTAGAAGAAAATTTAAGTAATTCAGATGAAGTCGCGGCTTACAATGTGGCAAAAAATGCTTTTGAAAAAATTTATGAATAAAAAATTAATGTATTGCAAAATATTTTAACTGGGGTAGAATTGAAGTATGATGAATAAGATTTCTACTTTTGTAGATGAATGAGTTTTAATACTTCTCACGAGCTCAAACCGACCTATAAGATTTCTACTTTTGTAGATTGGATGTATGGCTAGGATTATGGCTTCTTAAACCAACCTATAAATTTCTACTTTTGTAGATATTACTTGGCATCCTATTTCGTATTCCTCAAACCGATCTATAAGATTTCTACTTTTGTAGATGGGAACCATTCGGAGCCCTACGTATAACTCAAACTGACCTATAAGATTTCTACTTTTGTAAAAAAGTTTTAATAAGCTTATTCATGTCATTTCCAGCTGAAGCCTGCCTGTTGTACAGCAGACAGGCGTAGCAAAAGGTAAGGGAATTTAGGATGATTAAGTCAGAAGTTTAATAATGAACTTTAGTTTACAAAATAACTTAGAGTTTAATTATCCTGGATCCCCGTCTTCACGGGAATGACACAATAATAAAAAATTTATTAAAATAGCATAACAAAAAACGCAGTAACAAACCGCGTTTTTTTCTTTACTCCAAATGCTTAACACCCTCAAATTCAGAAATGATCTTTTTCAATTCAGGAAATTTATCCAATTTAGAATCCTGTTGTAAAATCTCTTTAGCTTTTTCACGAGCAATCGTAACCAATTTAACATTTGTAATATTCCTCATCGCACCATCAGACAAACCACTCTGACGGCGACCAATAAACTCACCTGGACCTCGTAACTCTAAATCAATATTAGCCAATTTAAAACCATCACTATATTTTTCCATCGCCTGCAAGCGTTCATTGTGTCCATGTTCACTAAACAAAAAACAATAAGATTGATGGTCACCACGACCAACTCTACCCCTAAATTGATGAAGTTGAGAAAGACCAAAACGTTCCGCATTCTCAATAATCATGATGGTTGCATTCGGCACATCAACACCAACTTCAATCACCGAAGTGGAAATTAAAATATCAATTTTCTTATTTTTAAAATTACGCATCAATTCTTCTTTCTCTTTCGATTTCAATCTTCCGTGCAGTAATCCTAATTTTAGCTCAGGAAAAACTTCTTTTTGCAATCTTTCGTGTTCGGTGACAGCAGCTTTAACTCTTTTATCGCTTCAGATTCTTCAACTAAAGGCAAAATAATGTAAGCTTGTCGTCCAGTCTTAACTTCTTTTTTTATAAAATCGTAAACAACTTTTTGATTTTTTGAAAAAACTGTTTGAGTTTTAATTTCTTTTCGGTTCATCGGTTTTTCATCTAAAACAGAAACATCTAAATCTCCAAAAAGAGCTAAAGCAAAAGTTCGAGGAATTGGAGTAGCGGTCATAGTTAATAAATGCGGAGTTAATATTTTTTTATTACCATCATTTTTATGGGTGATGGCAGCTCGTTGAGCGATACCAAAACGATGTTGTTCATCTACAACAACTAAACCTAAATCTTTAAATTTTATATCTTCTTGAATTAAAGCATGAGTTCCAATAATTAAATTTAATTTTTTATTTTCAATTAATTCTAACATTTTCGGTCGTGTAGTTTTATTTACTAAGGCAGGGTGCGATCCGTACATTTTATAAGAGCCAGTTAAAAGTCCAATTTCAAAATCATAATCTTTGAAAAATTCTAAAAAAGTATTAAAATGTTGAGTGGCTAAAACTTCGGTCGGAGCTAGAATGGCAACTTTAAAATTCTTATCAATACATTGAAGAGCGGCAATGGCAGCGACTAAAGTTTTTCCAGCACCAACATCACCGTTGAGCAATCTATTCATCGGAGTAGCTTTTTCTAAATCGATTAAAATTTGAAAAGAACTTTTTCGTTGTGCATTGGTTGGCTCGAAGGGTAATTTTTCAATAAATTTTTGAATCAACTTTTTATCTAATTTTATTTCGGGAGATTTTTGTTCAGAATAATTTAAGCGAATCATTAAAGCGGTGAGTTGTAAAATAAACATTTCTTCGAAAGCAAATTTTTTCTGTGCTAAGATTACTTCCATTTTACTTTTGGGGAAATGAATCATTTGTAAAGCAGTTTTTAAATTTGGTAGATGTAGTTCCTCTAAAATTGATTGGGGGATAGGATCCGGCAGGTCAATTTCTTTGCTTAATATTTCTTGAATTTGCCATCGAATCCATTTTGAAGTTAAACCATATGTCTCAGGGTAAATAGGTACGAGACGTCCTGTATTTGTGGGTGTGCGACCAGCTCGTTCTATTTCAGGTGCAACAAAAGACATCTCATCGTTTTTATATTGAACTTTGCCACTAATACGAACTTCAGTATTAACTGGAAAAGATTGACCGATATATTTTTGATTAAACCAGATTATTTTTATTATTCCTGATTCATCTTCGACAATTGCTTCGGTTAATAACATTCCTCTGTTGCGAGTGCGAATGGTTTTTATATCGGCAATAGTTCCAATGATGGTTGATTCAGTATCGAGTTGGAGTTGGTTGATTTTATATAATTTAGAATAGTCTTCGTAGCGAGTGGGGAGGTGATAAAGAAAATCTTTGACAGTAAATAAATTTAATTTAACTAATCTTTTTAGATAGTTTTCTTGGACTCGGGGTAAATCTTCTAATTTTGTGTTTAAAGTTATCATTTGTGAATGTTATTTTTTTGTTATTTTTATTATACACTGGAATAGATTTTTAGATAGATAGATGCGTAGATATTTGGATTTATAAAATGGTAGATTTGTAGAGACATTGCAATGCAATGTCTTAGGAATATTTGAATATATTAAAGTACAATGTTCTTTCGGGATCCTGAATAAATTATTTTCAAAAATTTTTTAGGATGACATGAGAAGGTTCGTGAAAACTTATATATAGGCATCACACCATGAAACCGCACTTTTTATAATTACATATCATTTCGAAAGATATTTTTTATTTAAAAGCTTGCATGTTGCACGGCAGAAAGGTTAATTTATCTGGAATTTCAATAAGTTTTTCTGATATTTAACAAGATTCCGGATAAACAATTTTTCCGCTCCGCTACAAAATTATTTTCCGGAATGACATGGTTTGTGTGGTTTGTTAATGTTATGTCTATAGTGAAGAATTCTAATAATACCATTTCCAAATAACTATTACTCATTCAAATATTTTTAATGTTAGATTTTAAATATATTAGAAAGCGAAATTAATTTATTTAATGGGTAGTGGTTAATTAAAAAAGGTATAAGTTTTTTTGGTATTTTAAATTTATAGTTTTGTGATTTTCTGTAGGGGGTTCCTGTCTGCCGACAGGCAGGCTTCACTGCGTAAATTTATTATACCTGTCTGCCGACAAGGACAGGTTCAGAATGACAGATGATGTGTGTAGGGAACGCACATGTGCGTTCCCTACGGAAAGATGTGTAAAAATTAGATGACAGAAAATTTTTATAATTTTGAGAAATGTTGAATGGTGAAAAGCCCGTGCGGCGAGCACTTTTTATTTTTTTGGAAAAGCAAAAAGCCTCGGACATTGCCGAGACTCTTGCGTTAAAAGAACGAAGGTGTTTTTTTTGTTTTTGTGAATAATCAAAATGATTATAGATTACAAACCGGAAACATGATTCGCATAGCTATTCAAGTTTTGAAGTTGATAATCATTTAATGAGTTAGCTGAATTGATAGCTGAACTGATTGAATTATTTGAGAAACTAACTGAAGTTCCTGGAGTAACTGTTTTATTCAAAACGTTCTTTTGTAAAGTGTCTTCAATATATATTTTGTGAGCCGGTGTTAAATTTTCTACGTTATTTTCTGAAATATATTGAGCTGTAGCTTTACGAGCCAAGTGAGTCAAACTTTCTCCATAATCTGCTGTTACCGTGATCGCTCCATCTTTTTGCTGATTATCATTGCTGATCTCAACTTTTGTAGTAGATGGTCCCTTACCTGTATTTATGTTTTCTGGAGATTCATTAGTTGGAGATGTTGTTTCTTCGCTTTGAGCATCTTTTGAATTAGCATCTGTTGATTCAGAATTTGTTGATTCAGTGTTAGCTGAGTTAGCATCTGTTGATTCAGTTTTAACTGAATTAGTAGTTGCTGCTTCAGAAATTGAATCATTGCCTTTTGAATCAGTTGGTATTTCATCAATGACTTCTTCTTGTTGGTCTTTATCGTCTACAATTGTTTCTTTAGTATTTGATTTCTTTGAATAAGAATAAATCAAGAAAAATAATATAAAAAGAGCAATTGCGATAATGATGATAGCTTGCAAATTATCTTGCATCCAATTTGAGAATTTTTTACCTTTACTTTCTTCCATTACATCTTCACCTTCCTTTCTAGTTTAAAATTGTTAAAATTGCTTACGTTGAAGCTATCCGTTTTGCAACGGGAACAAACTGTTGTTATTGTACATTTTTATTGAAAGTAAATCAATATGGACAAAACAGTGTTTTTTTGGTTTAATTCGGTTATGAACTCTTTGTTTTATTAGGTTTTTTAATTTTTTTACAAAACTATTCTATGGATTTTACTCTGATTTTAATTTTGATATTAGTTATAATTATTTTTATTATTGGATTGATTGGAATTATTAGTCCTGTTATTCCTAGTTTGCCAGTGATTTGGGTGGGGATTTTAATTTATGCTTTTTTTGATAATTTTCAAACGATTAGTTTTAATTTTGTAATTATTACAGCGATAATTGCCGTGGTGGGAATGTTATTGGATTTTGTGTCTAATATTTTAGGTGTGAAATTTTTTGGATCAAGTTGGTACGGTGTGGTGGGCTCTGCTGTGGGAGGAATTATTGGAATTATTATTTTTCAAATTATTGGAATGATTATTGGAACTTTTATTGGTGCTTTTATGGGTGAATATTTTTTGCATAAAGATAGTAAGAAATCGTTCAAGGCGGGACTTGGATCTTTTATTGGTTTTATTTTTGGCATCGTTACAAAAATTGTTTTATCTTTAGCGATGATTGGATGGTTTTTTATTTCTTTGTTTTAGGAAAAAATTTTAAATTAGTAATTGAATTTTAAATTTGTAAATTTATAATTTTAGTTTAAAAAGATCTTGCGGCGAGCCTGTCTGTTCGGCAGACAGGCACAATAAAATTTATAAAATATTTTTTTAATGTTAAAAATTTTCTTGTTGATAAAAATAATTTTATATTTTTTTATTTATAAATTTTTGTAATTTTTAATATTTTTCTTAATTAATTTGAATGCAGGCTTTAAAAAATTTTTTATCACAAAAATAAATTAATATTTTAAAATATATTTTAGTAGATAAAATAACTAATAATACCGTTTTCAATTAACATCTCCTCATTCTTAAATATTTATTTGTGACAAAGTATCACAAATGTTAATTATTAAAAATAATCACTGAGGAATAATTATTTAGAAATGATATTAGAAGTATTAGAAATGAATTAAAAAACTTAGTAGACAGGGCTTCGAACTCTGTTTGTACAGGGGTCGAATCCCTGTCTGCGAAAAAACAATTAGTTATATCAGAACTAGTAAATTCCTCTATAATTTTTATTTTATTTTTCAAAATAATAAAAAACAAATCGTCCCCTATTTAAGTTACAGAGTAGTTTATTAGGGATGGTATAGTTTACGTTAACAATGAATAAAAATTTATTCAGTATTTTATAGTAGAGCTAAACTTTAATTTAAAATTAATAGTTCATTTTAAATCTTAAAATCTGAATAAACTATTTTTTAAAATATTGTAATATTTTAAAATTAATTAATTGATTGAATAAATTTTATATTTAAATTTAAAAATAAATTAAAAAGAAAAATAATTTTTCAGGATGACTATGTGTGAAGGGTTATAATTTTTTGTATTGCATATAAAATTTTTTTTGTTTATAATAAGGTTACAAAAACAAAAAATAATTTTTAAAAATTTAAATTTTTTTTGTGTAATAAATTTAATAGAAAGGAAGGTGAAAAAAATATGGCAGCACGTAAAAAAGTAGCTCGCAAAAAAACAACTGGTAAAAAGGTTGCAAAAAAGAAGACAGCTAAAAAAGTAGTTAGAAAAGTAACTAAGAAAAAAGTTGCTAAAAAAGTAACTAAGAAAAAAGTTGCTAAAAAAGTAACTAAGAAAAAAGTAACAAAAAAGAAAACTGCTCGTAAGGCAATAAAAAAAACGACTCGTAAAAAGACGGCTCGTAAAGTTGTTCGAAGGAGAAAATAATGTTTTCAAAAAGATAGATTTTTGTTATTTAAAACAAAAACAAAATATAAAACAGAGCAAGCTTTGGTAACACCTGAGGCTTGTTTTGTTTTATATTTAAATTTTTTATGGAATATTTTTTAGAATTGAATATTTTTGATAAAAATAAAAAAGCACCAATGAAGGTGCTTTTTAAACTTGTAGCCCGTAGGGGAATCGAACCCCTATTACCAGGATGAAAACCTGGCGTCCTAACCATTAGACGAACGGGCCATATTTTTACAATAATAATATTTATTGTACAGGAAAATAAAAATAAATCAAGGGGGTTGATTTATTTTTTATATTTGGTATAATTGATTTTGTGGTAGAATGATTTTTAATTATTCTAATATTTTATTTTGTTTTTTGGGCCGGTAGCTCATCTGGTAGAGCGCCTCACTTGCACTGAGGAGGTAGCGGGTTCAAGTCCTGTCCGGTCCACAAATTTAGTGGTGAAGTTGAAAGTATAAATTTTTTAAAGTTGATTTTTGCTTTATTTCTTTATACTTCTAACTTTAAGCTAATATGAGGGCGATTAGCTCAGCTGGTTAGAGCGCGTCACTGATAATGACGAGGTCCGAGGTTCAAGTCCCCGATCGCCCACATTTTAAATCTCTCTTTTTCGGAAGTGAGGTTTTTTGTTTATTTTGTGATAAATAAATTCAAAAAACCCTTAATTCTTTGTTAATTTTAAGACTTTGTGATTTTTTGTGGGGGATTCTTCACTACATAAAATTTTTTACAAAAATTTTATTACGTTCAGAATGACAGAAAACATGAGTATGAGTTATTAAAAATAATTGACTTAATCATCAAATTTGCTATAAAATAGAGATATGAATGAACGGCAACAAAAAATATTAGCAGCTGTGGTTGAAGAATATACAAAAACTGGATTACCTGTTGGTTCAGGAATTTTAGTTGATGAATATAATTTCAATGTTTCGACGGCAACTTTGCGGGCGGATATGGTAAATTTAGAAAAAGGAGGATTACTTTATCAGCCACATACTAGTGCAGGACGAATACCGACTGATGAAGGTTATCGTTTTTTTGTGGGGGAGATTATGCCTGATCGTGAACTTTCTAAAAGAGAGCAACAATCTTTGCAAAAAGAATTACTACAATTGAAAGCTCAAAATACTCGATTGACTCGATCGACTGCTAAGCTTCTTTCTACTTTAAGTGGTTATATGGCGGTGAGTGCTTTTCCAAATAAAAACGAGTTTTCGGAATTTGGTTTAAAGAGCTTGCTTGAGAAATCTAAGATGGAAGATTTGGATGAGATTTGTCATTTGGCGGAGGCGTTGGATTATATTGATGAGAAGTGTGAAGATTTAATGGTGTCATTATCTGATGGTGAGACTAAGATTTTTATTGGTGAGGAAAATCCGTTTGCTAAGTCTAAAAATTATTCAATGATTGTTAGTCAGTATGATCAGGGTGGTGAACGGGGGATTTTGGCTTTGATTGGTCCAAAGAATATGAAGTATGAAAAAAATAAGTCTTTGATTGATTATGTTAAGAAAATGTTAGGTGGGGTTGGTGTTGTGTTTTTGATTGTGATTATTTAGGATTTTAAAATCTTGTAAAAATAATTAAGGCACAGGATCTTGCTGATCCGTGTGCCTTTGTTTTTTCTGATAATATTTATTCAGGCGAGGTAATCCACCTCTTGAAAATATTTATCCCATTTTTTTATATGGAGCAGTCCATCTTTGAGAGAATCTCGGAAGTGATCGGCAAAAATTTCATTTGAATATGTTACCGATATTTTTCCGTTAGATTTTTTGATTGTAGCCCAACGAAAACAGGTTAGTTCTTCAAAATAATTTTCAAACTCTCGAGATTGGGTTTCACTCAAGATTGCTGTCCATGACCATGAATGAACAATATTTCGCTTTTCGGCTCGTCGTTGCCTCTTACTTTTTTTCTTCGTCATCTAATTATCCTCGAGTCTTTTATTGTATTCAGTGAGATTACTGAATATTTTAGATTAGTTAAAAAAGAATAAAAAGTCAAATGAAACTTTTTAAACTAGCACTCATTTGACTTGAGTGCTAGTTTTTTATAGAATTAGAATGTGTAGTGTAGAATTATGTTTTAAGTTTTGTGATTTTCTGTGGGGGATTCTTCACTTCATAATTTTTATTTCATAAAAATTATTTCGTTCAGAATGACAGATATTTTTTAAGTAATTTTTTAATTTTAAATTTAAGATCATGGAAAATAATAATTTAGAAAAAGAGGTTCAAAATATAAAGAAAGATTTTTCTTTGGCACAAAAGATAGTTTTATTAAATGAGGAAAATAAAATTCTAATGCTTAAGTCTTCTAAAGAGGATCTTTGGGATTTGCCAGGCGGACATTTTAACAAAGATGATGAGAGTCAAATTGAGTCATTAAAAAGAGAAATTGCAGAAGAAATTGGAAATTCAGTTGATTTTGAGATTTTAGAAGAAGTTTCTGTTGGTTTGAGAAAATGGAAGGGTGAGTTCACAAATGTTAAAATTGCTTATTTGGCGAAATATAATCTTGGGAAAATTAAATTAAGCGAGGAACATTCTGATTTTAAATGGATGAGTTTTGACGAGGTTGAAAATTTAAAAAATGAAGAATGCAAGGAATGGTTGAAACAAATGATTGAAAAAGCTCAGATTAAAATGAATCAGAATTTATCTTTGGAAAATGTTAATGTGAGTGGGGATTTTGTACAATCTATTCTTATAGTTAAGGCTGTTGTTATTAATAAAAAAGGTGAGGTTTTGATATTGCGTCGATCTGAGGAAAAGAAATATCCTAAAATGTATGATTTGCCTGGAGGGAAAATTGAGAAAGGCGAAACGATGACTGAGGCTTTGCGGAGGGAAATTAAAGAAGAGACAGGATTGGAAATTACTGAAAATGAAAATATTATCAAAACTACTGAACATTCTTTGGAGAGTGGAAATTTGGATAGAGTTAAGGGTTTAAGATTTGCGGTTAATTATTTGGGGGATGATTATGATAAAATAGAGCTTAATGAAGGTGAACATGAAAGTTTTGAATGGTTGTCTTTTGATGAGGCGGTGAAAGCTTTTTCTGATGATGGATTTGAGGGCGAGAAAAAAGAAACTATTTTGGCAGCTAAGGCTTATTTAGAAAAAGAAGAATCTTTGCTAGGTTGGCACAGAACTTTAGCAGATTTTGATAATTATAAAAAGCGAGCTTTGGAACGAGAACGTGAATTTAATCAGTATGCGTCTGAAGGTGTTATTAATGAGATGCTACCAGTGTTGGATAATTTTCATTCAGCGACTGAGCATATTCCTGAGGCTGATCAAGATAATCCTTGGGTAACGGGTATTATGTATATTCAAAAGCAAATGGATAAGGTTTTTGAGGATAATAATGTTACGGAAATTCCAGTTAAGATTGGTGATGAGTTTGATCCTTCAGTTATGGAGGCAATGGATGATGAAAATAAGGATGATGATAAATCTACGAAAAAAGTTATAAAGATTGTACAGAAGGGTTACAAAATCAAGGAAAAGATTATGCGTCCGATTAAGGTTGTTGTGGGATAAGTGTGTGGAATAATAAAATCGTAAAAAATGAAAAATCTAAAGATTCACGACTATAATATCTACAAATATGAAATTAATTGTCATAAAAAATCAATTACTTTATATTTAAAATATGATGAACAAAAAAATGAGTATTATAAAAACATTGAGTTTAATGATGTTTTGACTCATGATTTTGATAATGTTATGGAAGGAAATATCGTTTTAGATTTAGATATTTTAGATTTCAATGATTTATTTGAAGACTATGAAATTACGAAAGAAATGATGAGTTATTTAGGAAATAGTAATAAACGTGATGAGATAGTTACAAGTTTGAAGAATGATAATTATAAATGTTATGAAATAAGTTCTTCTTACGGTTTATCTGGTTGGATTATTGCAAAAAAAATAATTTGTAAAGATTAAAATTAAACTTTTTTGTTTTTGTATCATAGCCCGTGCGGCGAGCACTGTATTTTTTTATTTTTTGTTGATGGTTATTAAGGAAAATGAAGTTTACTTATAATAAAAGTATTTTTAAAATTGTAGTGTTGAAAGCTGAAGGGGTTAAATCGAAAAGGGTTTTGGTTGAGATGGAGGATTAGTTTTTCTTTGGGTTGTTCGATGGGTGAGTCGAGTGATCTTTTGGGAAGGCTAGGTTTTGGTTTTTTGTTTTTTAAATAAAATGAGGGCTTGTTAAATTGAATTAGCAAGCCCCTTTGATAGGGTTTTATGTGGAATAAATTTTCTGTTTCGTTTCAATTTTTTTTATGAAACTCTACATGAAACTTAATGCCACCTCCGTTTAATGAGCAGCAGCCAACAGGAGTATCACTATCTATTTCCCGGTAGGAAAATCCATGTTCGCCGATCCTTACAATTTTTACTACTTTTTTAGGATCGTCCTTTGATACATATTCATCTCCGATTTTCATATTATCCTCCTATTTTAATTGTTCAGCGAGATTACTGAATATTTAAATTTACATCATCATCATCATCATTTTGTCAAGCTTTCGAAAAACCAAAAACTAGCACTCTCTTGACACGAGTGCTAGTTTTTTATAAAATAAAGAAGTAATAAAAATTAATAAAACAATATGGGAAAAATATTAGGAATCGATCTTGGAACCACAAACTCAGCAATGGCTGTAGTTGAAGGTGGAAAACCAGAGATCTTAGAAAATAAAGAAGGAAATAGAACAACTCCTTCAATGGTGGCGATTAATAAAAATGACGAACGATTAGTAGGATTGTTAGCAAAGCGTCAAGCAGTAACTAATCCAGAAAACACATTGTTTTCAACAAAGCGTTTGATCGGTCGTGATTTCACAGATGCAGAAGTTCAAGAGGATATTAAACTTTTTCCGTTTAAAGTTGCAAAGGCTGACAACGGTGGAATCAAAGCGGTGATGGGTGGAAAAGAATTTACCCCACAAGAGATTAGTGCGATGATTCTTGGAAAGTTGAAAGCGGATGCGGAAGAAAAATTAGGTGAAACTATTGAAGAGGCGGTGATTACAGTTCCTGCGTATTTTGATGATGCTCAAAGAAAGGCAACAAAAGAAGCTGGGGAAATTGCTGGATTGAAAGTTCGTCGTGTGATTAACGAACCGACTGCTGCTGCATTGGCTTACGGATTTGATAAAAAGAATGAAGAAAAAATTGTTGTCTATGATTTAGGTGGTGGAACTTTTGATGTTTCTGTTTTAGAAGTGAGTGAAGATACGATTGAAGTTAAGGCTACTCATGGTGATACTCACTTGGGTGGTGATGATTTTGATCAGGTTCTTATCAATTGGATTTTAGATGAGTTCAAAAAGGCTGAGGGCGTTGATCTTTCAAAAGATAACCTAGCATTACAAAGAGTTAAGGAAGCGGCGGAGAAGGCAAAAATTGAGCTTTCAACGGCTGCTCAGAGTGAGATTAATCAACCGTTTATTACTTCAGGAGAGGATGGTCCGAAGCATTTGGTTATGACTTTGACTCGAGCGAAGATGGAAGAATTGGTTCATGGGTTGGTTCAAAAGACATTGGAGCCGACTGAAGCGGCGATTAAAGAAGCTGGGCTTTCAAAAGGTGATATTAATGAAATTATTTTGGTTGGTGGTATGACTCGAATGCCAATTATTCAGAAAACTGTTGAAGAATATTTTGGTAAAAAACCTAATGTTTCTGTGAATCCTGATGAGGTTGTGGCGAGTGGTGCTGCGATTCAGGGTGGTGTTTTCCAAGGGGATGTGAAAGATGTTTTGCTTTTGGATGTTACTCCGTTAACTTTAGGAATTGAGACTATGGGTGGTGTGCGAACTCCGTTGATTGAAAAGAATACTACTATTCCTGCTAGTCAATCTCAGACTTTTTCTACTGCGGCTGATAATCAACCGAGTGTTGAGATTCATGTTTTGCAAGGTGAACGTGAGATGGCTGTGGATAATAAGACTTTGGGACGTTTCATTTTAGATTCGATTCCACCGGCTCCTCGTGGAGTGCCACAAGTTGAAGTTTCTTTTGATATTGATGCTAATGGTATTTTGAATGTTAAAGCGGTTGATAAGGCTTCTGGAAAAGAGCAATCAATTAAGATTGAGGGTTCATCTGGTTTGTCTGATGAGGAAGTTGAGAGAATGAAAAAGGATGCTGAGGCTCATGCTGAGGATGATAAGAAAAAGAAAGAGGCTGTTGAGGTTAAGAATACGGCTGAGACTCTTATTTTTACTACTGAGAAGGCTTTGAAAGAGGCTGGTGATAAAATCACTGAAGATGAGAAGAAGCCTGTTGAGGAGAAGATTGAGGCTTTGAAGAAAGTTTTGGCTGATGAGAAGGCTGACGGTGAGGCGATTAAGAAGTCTAGTGAGGAATTGTCTACTGTGGCTCAGGTGATTGGTGAGAAGCTTTATAAAGCGGCTCAGGAGGCTCAAGCTAAGGAGACTGGTGAGAAGAAAGAGGGCGAGGCTGATGGTGAGAAGAAGGATGATGTTAAGGAGGCTGAGGTTGAGAAGGATGAGGAGAAAAAGAAAGATGATGGTGAGGGTGAAGAGAAGAAATAGGGGACTTGGAAAAACCGAAGGCGAGAGCCTTCGGTTTTTTGTAATAAATAAAACTATATGGAAACGGAAAATTTAAATATTATAAATCAAATACAAAGTCCTGAAATTGGATTTTTGCAAAGTATTGATCCTAGTTTATTGCAAAATGTTGTTTTGGGTATTTTGGCTTTATTGATTCCTGTTGGTATTTCAGTTTTGCAAATGTACACAGATAAAGAAAAAAAGAACAATATAGAATTATTGGTATTGCTACTCAAATATAGAAATAGCAATTTCTCTGTGCATGAATAGCAAGATTGTATATTCAACCATTTCAATACTTTTAGAATAACAATGAGTTTTCCTATGAAATCTTGCTATATAATGTCTTAATTGATTATTCATTCCTTCAACTGTAAAAGTCTCTGCTTTTGTTTGAATGTGCTTATCTTTTGGTAAAAATTTTTTATAAACATCCCAATGATCTGAACAGTATTTATCGCAATCAATTTTTTTGATTTTGTCCCATAATTTTCTTCCAGTTTTTTCACCTCTTGTCCCTATCACGAAATCAATTATTATTTTACTAGATCTATCAACTGCAAGCCAAATCCAGGCTTTTTTCTTTTTTTTAACACAAAATGCCACATTTCATCTAATTCCATTTTTTCTATTTTCTAATATTTTACTTCTTTTTTACTTTTTAAAATATTCCTTAATTTTTTAGTTGCTTTTTTTACCCATCTTAATATACTAACGTTACTAACTTTCAGTATTCTTCCTATTGATCTAAATCCTAGTCCCTCTAAATACATTTCAATTGCTTTTTTCTTAATTTCTTTAGGTTTTCCTCTTTTTGTAAATCTAGAAAAGTTATAGCTACATTCTTTACATAGATATCTTTGTTTTTTATTTACTTTACCATTTTTAACATAATTCTTATTATTGCAATGAGGGCATTTAATTTTCATTTTTTTGTTTTTAGGTATTTAATTACCTATTCATTTTACATTATCTATAGTTTGGTAGCAATACCGAATTATTTACTCTTTTGGATAAAGTTCTTTGTGTAAAAATATTAGTTCCATTTTCTATTTTTATGCTTTTACTATTTTCATTTCTTCCTTCTTTGAATTTTTTCGATGATGAAATTAATATTCTTATAATTTCAATTTTTGTTATTTATTTATTTTTTATATCTATTGTTTTTAAAAATATCTGGGAATGGTTCATGAAAGAAAAAGATTATTTCATAGTTAAATTTCTTAAGAGTTTAGATGTTAAAAAAGATAAGCAAAAGATTTTGGATTCTTATGAGTCTTTGTGGTTGAGGAATATTTCAGCGGAAAGAGAAAAAGAATATACAGAAATTTTTTGTGATGAAATAACTAAATTTTTAAATATAAAAGATTATAAAAGTGCAGTTAGAATAACACGATTTTATCTGAATGATATAGATAAAAGGGTAAATCTTTGGGTAATGGCTAATTTGTTTTTTTCAAATGTTTTAGATTGGATGAGAATAGAAAAGGAAATAATAGATGTTGAAGAAAATTGGAATAAACTAGAAATGTATGATACGAAAAATGGATTTCGTTATTTTAGAAGTGATGTATTGACTGATATTTTTGAGTTTCTAGTAAAGAAAGATGGATGGAATTTTTATGGTATTTATGATGTTGCTAAAAGAGAAAATGATTTAGATATATTGAAACATTTTTTTCATTTATTATTTGAAATTATAATTGATGAAAAAAATAATGATAAAGTTCAAATAATATTAAAACATTTTCCAAGTAAATGGAAGATAACAAGAGAAAATTTTATTCAAAAACATCAAGAAATAATTATAAAAAAATTTTTAGAAATTTTAGAACATCGTATTATAAAAAATATTCCAGAAAAAAAGTATGATCTTGTTTTAAATGAACTTGTTTCAGAATTATTTCCAGAAGTGGAACATGATGTATTTATTAATTCTATCTATCTTTTTTATTTTAGAAGTAAAGAATTTATAAGTAGAGATGAGAGATTAGGGATAACTATTGCGATTGATGGAGATATCGATGATATGATTAAAGATACTATTGAATTATTTAAATTATTGAATCCAAATTTTTACGGAAATAAAAATAAATTGGAAAAATTAAAAGCAGATTTTAAAGAAATGAAAGTATCTAATGAAACAGAAGAGAAAAGAAAGGATGACGCTTTGAAAATAATTAATATGTATTTAGAAACTTTTAAATAAATCAAAAACCTCCAAAATGTCATTCCCGTTCGTAGCGAAGCGTAGGGGAGAGGGAATCTAGGATGATTGAATTTACAGTTTACAGATGAAATTCAGTTTATAAAATAACTTAAAATTTCACGCACTGGATCCCCGTCTACGCGAGGATGACATGAATTAGAGTTTTTTTAAAAATTCGCAGGAACCAGTTTTACAACTGGTTCCGAAACGTTTTTGCTACGTTCAATATTATCCCTAAAATTTTTCACAAAACTATTTCAGAAACGTTAGGATCGGGTTGTAAAACCCAATCCTGCAAAATCTAGGAGAAATAAATTTACAGTTTACAGATGAAATTCAGTTTATAAAATAACTTAAAGTTTCACGCACCTGGATCTCCGCCTACGCGGGGATGACACGATCAAGATGGTTTGTTGTATTAAAAATCCAATCTAGGGTCGACCCTAGATTGGATTTTAGTGTTTGGTGAAAGTAAAATCTTATAAAAAAGTTTAATGATTTTCTTTAGGAGATTCTTCACTGCGTAAATTTTTTTTACAAAAAATTAACTACGTTCAGAATGACAGGCAAACCTAGTTTATTTTTAAAAATAAACTTTCAACCTTTTATTTTATTGTTACTTTTTTAGTGATAAATTGCCAAATTATAATTATTTAATTATATAAGAAAATTCATTATCAGATTCATTGCTTTCTTTAATAATATTAAGAGGATCTAGGATTATAGTAACTTTGTCGCCACTTTTTACACCAAATTTTATGGGCGTCCAAGGATAGCCACTTTCACATTTAGCATTTTCACGACTTGGGTCTTTCAGTCCGCCAGCATATTTATCAGAAAAAATTGGTCCTAGGTATTCTTTATCTGTATAAATTCTAGAATCTCCAGTGTAAGTCCAATCATAATTAACGGCGAAATCACCTATTGTTTTGCCACTGTTTTTAATTTTAGCAAAAACAAAAATAGTAGAAGTTTTATCACCACCTTTGTTAGTCATTAAACGAGTTTCTGTTTTTACATCTTCAACAAATAAGTTGGGCGGAAGATCACTGTCTTTTTCATCAACACTAATTTTTTCTGGTGAAGGTCCTGTGTAACAAAAACTTTGTATCTCCGTACTTTTAATATATTCTTTTATCATATCTGAAAGACTTTCAGTGGCTTGTTGAGCTGCTGACTGAGTGGGTTGTTCTTGTACTTCAGGTGTTGGCTGAGTTGTTACAGATTGTTTAGTTGTTGACTGTTGTGTTTCTGGAATAGGTGCTACTGTTTGAATTTCACTGACTGATTGTTCATTATTACATCCAGTTAAAAAGACTGTTAATAGTAAAACTGAACTTAATATAATTACATTTTTCATAAAATATTTGGGTTTAAAATTAAAAATTTTTATTTTCTAAAACAAGTCTTCAATTTCTCTTCAATCTCATTAAAAGGTTTATTCAAGATAGATTTATTAGCATAAACAATGGCATCGCAATTTTCAGGAAAAAGATCAATATTTTTTTTCAAAACCTCTCGTAATTTTCTTTTAATTTTATTTCGTTCAACAGCTTTCAAAGAAACTTTTTTAGAAACTACAACTGCAAAACGATTAAGTTCAAGATCATTTTTCAAAGCTTTAATCATAAAAAAATCATCATAAAAACTTTTTCCATTTCGAAAAATTTTATTGAAATCTTTTATGCTAGTAACTCGATATTTTTTAGCAAACATTAAAAAGTATTTTTTTAAATTACCTTTTTATGTTACATAGTAAAACAAATTTGGTCAATGCGAATAGATTATATTTTTTTAAAAAGTATTCTTTAAACTCAAAGTATAGATTCCGGATAAATTATTTTCTATCTATAAAACGCGATAAATCGACGTTTCTACAAAAGAAAATATATTTTCCGGAATGATATGTCTGATGAATGATCTTTCTGTGGGGAATTTTTCACTTCATAAATTTATCTGAGATAAATTTATTACGCCTGTCTGCCGACAAAGGCAGGTTCAGAATGACAGAAAAACTTATTGGGTGGATTGCGGTGTCTCTCCCTACGGTCATTTCTCGCAATTACGGTAAATCTTTTGGAGTTTCGGAAAATGTTGAATGGTAAAAAGCCCGTGCGGCAAACCTGTCTTTTTGGCAGATAGGCACAGGAAATATTAAAACTTTTAGAATTATTTTAGATTATTAAGTTCTCGCTACATTTAAGGAATAATCGCAACACTTAGATTATTTGCGATAGTATTGGCATTCATCATTAAAACACTCAGAATAAGACATGTACTGTTTTTATTTATATTTTCATAAAAAATTACGAACAAAAATTTATTTATATTATTTTTTAGTTAAATACTTAACTTTTTAAATATATAGCTGTTGCAATTAATCATTGAACTCGGGCTCGAAAAATTTGACTAATACGCAATTTTTGAATACAATGTATAATATTGTGATAATATTGCACCGTTAGCTCAGTTGGTAGAGCAGTTGACTCTTAATCAAACGGTCGGGGGTTCAAATCCCTCACGGTGCACAGGTTGAGGTCCTTTTTTGAGGATTTCTTTCGCTCCCATAGCTCAACGGATAGAGCAATAGCCTTCTAAGCTGGAGATCTAGGTTCGATTCCTAGTGGGGGTACAAATATTAAAAAAACCACTACATTAATTTGAGTGGTTTTTTTGTAAATTTTAAAATTGTAATTCTAAAAATGCTTTGAATCTATTCTTCAGCTTTAGGGTAATCATTTGGTGAAGCATAGGAGCTTTTGAATACATCATTAATCACAAGTTCTCTATTTTTGTTAAAGACTTTTTGGGTGAAATAAGTTTTCATTGATCCATCATCATTTTTTTCAGTTACAAATGGTCCTTCAACCTCCACTTTTCTTTTGTCACTTGTTCCATAGAATTTAAAAGCAAGATCATTAGTTTTTTCATCCATTTCAACTTGGACTAAAATATGTCCTGGTGTATTATTTACAAATTTCAAATCAGGCTTTGGCAAGTAAATAGCTGCATCCATGCCTTGAGGGTCATAATAGTGAACAGGGTAAGCATGATTTCTTCTGGCAGTAATCGCTAGCCCACTGTAAATAGCTGCTCGAAATGTTGTTGTGGATACTTGGCAAATTCCACCACCAAATTCTTTTACGGTTTCACCTTTTTTGATAACTAATTCTTCTTCATAGCCAGTTTCTCCATCAACAGGTCCTAGTGTGTCGACAAAGGAAAATTCTTCTTCTGGTTTTATAACCATTCCATCAAATTTTTCAATTGCGGTTTTGATATTGTGAATGCGGGTTTTGGTAGATCCGTGAAAATTTGATTTTCCTTCGCCAATCAATTCGTTAATACCCAATTCTTTTAGATTGTCTGATCTTATCAAAGCTTTTTGTAAATTATAGGATAACTCAACCTGCTCTGGCAGCTTTGAACTGTTAATTATTTTATCAATTATTATTTCGATACTTTCTGGTATGTTTAATTCTATTCCATCTAATTCTGCAGAAGTGATTTCTATTTTTTGCAATTTATCATTAAACTTAATTTTGGCATTTTTTGGTTCCTGACCTACTTTTTGAGATAAAGTTGCTAAATAAAAAGAAATATTTTCTTTGTTAACTACAGAATGGACATTTTTCTTTGTTGTATAACTATCTTGCAGGGAAGAGGTTAAAGTACAGATATTTTCTTTATTTGGACAGTAGTTTACATTTTCTATTTCTGATTTGTAGAAATTGTTTGTAGTTAAATATGGTTTAAAGTCTATCCATTCAGCAACGGTTGCATAAGATAGATTTTCCTTAGTATTATTTATTTTCAATATAATATTTGAATTGTTTGCTGAAGAAACTTTTGTATTTGCAAATAAAAAAATTAGTCCAATAAAAAATATTGAATTTATTTTTGATATGCTATTTTTTTTAAAATTTCTTTCCATTTAATAAAATACTTGAGATGCTATAAAAATAAACAAAGAGAGGACTAAAGTCAAGCCTCTCTTTGTTTTGATTTTTAAAATTTTGTATATTTTTTAGAATCCTCGAACTTGAATTTTTTTAGCAATTAAGGTGTCAGCTTTTGGTAATTTGATAGTTAAAATTCCATTCTTTAGAGAAGCATCAATTTTGTCAGTAACTACATCCATAGGTAGAACAATTGATCTGGAGAAAGGTCCCCAATAACACTCCTGATAATAATAACTATCTTCGTCAATGTGCTCTTCTTGCTTTCGCTCACCCTTTATAGTGATCATGTCGTTACTAATTGAAACATCAACATCTTCAGGTTTTACTCCGGCGATGGTTGATTTTATAACAATACTAGTAGTTGTTTGGTAAACGTCAATTGTTAATTGTCCATCAGCCTCTCCATTGTCTTCATAGTCATCAATGTATTCTTCATTATTATTTTCAACAACAATATCAGAACTTTGCTCGGAGAAGTTTAAATCATCCTGAGGATAATTATCATCTGCACTATAAACTGGTGTAGACGTAACAGGTTGTGCTGAATTTTCTTCTACTCCCTCTTGTTCAGAGCCAGTTATTCTATTTAAGAATGAAGATTTTTGTTTTTGCATATATTTATTTTAATTTTCTTTTATTATAAAACATTTACTTTAAAAACGCAACTTGATTTTATTTTATCGCGAAAAGAATAAAATAGCAATGTTGGCTCCAGTATGTAAAAGTATAATGGAAATAATTAATACAATTATATACTGTTTTTGTATTCTTGCAATACCGTGAATTAATAAAATTCCGAGTATTATGTGAGTTAGGCTAACGGTAATAATTGACCAAAGGGGAATTAGGGATAAATCATTGGTTTTATAATGGGCAAGGATGATCTCGGTTAATGCAAATCCAGATCCGAGTAAGGCTCCGTGTAGTGTTAGGCTTTTTTCCGTAGTGTAAAGTAAAATTCTTTTATAAAAAATTATAAATTTTAAACCTTCTTCAATTGTTGCTACCAGGATAATTATTAGCAATGAAAAAGAAAATATTAATTCTGTGTACTGAAAAGTGAAGCTGGAAAATCCTAAAATATCTTTTATGATTATTTCGCAAAAGACTTCTAGTATTAATGCGGTGAGGGCTATGATGAAGCCCCAGATTATGGATTCGATATATTTCATTTAGTTATTAAATTTATAATTAATAATTTTTAATTTAGAATGATTTTAAAAAGTTATATTTCAAAATCTCACTTGACTCATTATTCTTTTTATGATATGATAAAAATTCAATCACAATATAAAAATGAAGAAGAGGGGTTACAAAAGGGGTTACAAAATGAGTAAAGATGAGATGTATTTTTATCAGTGGCTCCTAATAAGGGAGTCCGCCATAATTAAAAAAATGGCTAGTAGCTTAGCCGAGAGCATGGTAAGAGAAGGAATGGAACCTTTTCTTGAGGTAATTTCAAAAAAGGGAGGTCAAGAAATTGCCGAGGAAATTGTCGGCAACCCAATTTTCTTGGAACAGATAGATGAAATTTTTTTCAGTAAAGGTGGAGAGGAGACGCCTGATTGGATAAAAGATAAAATGGAGGATGATTGATTTCGCTCCGCACCATAGTTACATCGATACACAGGTGCGGAGTTTATTTTTTTACTAACTTAAATTCTTCAAATGTTCTTCTAATTTAATAATCTTTTCTTGAGCTTGTTTCAAGTTTTCTTTTTCTTTTTCAACAACTTCTTGAGGAGCTTTTTTTACAAACTCACTAGCTAATCTTTTTTCTAAACCTTTTTGATAACCAATCGTTTTTTGTAAATCTTGTTCAATTCTTTGCTTTTCTTTTTCGATATCAATTACATTTTCTAGATGAACGTACAATTTCAAATTGCTGACAATGTCTGAGGCAGATTGTTTTTGCAATTCATCTTTTTCAATTATTTTAATTTCCGCAACATTGCTTAATTTTTTAATAACGTTTTCATTCTCTACTATTGGATTGTTTTCATTAGAAATTACTAAAGTGATATTTACATTTTCATTGGCAGCTACATTGTAAGTTGATCGGATATTTCTAATTTTAACAATTAACTCTTGAATTAAATTAAAATTATTTTCTAATAAAGTTGTATTTAATTCTGATTTTAAACTTTCAGCAGTAGTCCATTTTTCAATCATCAGTAAATTGTTTTCACTAGTCGCAAACATTTCTTGCCATATTTTTTCAGTCACAAAAGGAATGAAAGGATGCCACATTTTTACAATTTGTTTGTAAATATAAGCGAGAACAATATCATTCTTTTCTATTTTGTGAACTTCTACATACCAATCAGCAAAGTCGTTCCAAGTGAAATTTCGTAAAACTTCTCCAGCTATTGAAAAATTGTATTGCTTTAGATTTTCAGTTACTTCTGTATTTACTTTTGTTAATTTTTCTAAAATCCATTTGTCAGCATTTGATAATTCAACATCCTTTAAATTATTAATTTTTTCTAAATCAAAGTTAGAATTAGCAACGTAGCGACCGATGTTCCAAAGTTTGTTAGTAAAGTTTCGGAATTGCTCTACTTTTTCTTCGCTTAGTCGAGCATCATTCCCGGGAGTATTTCCAATTAATAATGAAAGACGAGAGGCATCAGTTCCATATTTTTCAGTCATGTCTAATGGATCAATTCCATTTCCTTTAGATTTACTCATTTTCTTTCCATTGTTATCTAAGATCGTTCCATTTAAATAAACTTTCTCAAAAGGTATTTCATTAATTGCAAAAAGCGTCATCATAATCATTCGAGAAACCCAAAGGGTCAATATTTCATTACCTGTTCCTAACATTTGAGTTGGATGAAATTTTTTTAAATCTCCAGATTTTTTTCCGTCTTCGAAAGTATCTGGCCAACCTAGTGTTGAGAATGTCCACATCCCTGATGAAAACCAAGTGTCGAGTGAGTCGGGATCTTGTTTCCAATCAGCTCCTTTAGGTTTTTCCTCTCCAACAAAGATTTCTTTTTTTCCATCAATTTCTCGATGCCAAGCTGGAATTTCATGACCAAACCAAATTTGACGGGAAATACACCAATCGTGCAAATTTTCCATCCAGTCCAAATATCTTTTTGTAAAACGATTTGGTAAAAATTCAATTTCTTTTTCTTTGGCAACCTTAATCGCTTTTTCTTTTAGAGATAATCCACCTAAACGTTCTAATTTTTTATTTACAGAGATAAACCATTGTTGAGAGGGGAGTGGTTCAATTGCAGTGTCGCAACGATAACAAACAGAAAGATTATTTTCAATTTCTTCTTCTTTTTCTATTAAGTTATTTGCTTTTAATTTTTCAATAATTTTAGTTTGAACTTCTTTTGTGCTTAATCCAGAAAACTCACCAAAATTATCATGAATTTTGCCATCTTCATTAATTACTTTAATTATTTTTAAATTATTATTTTCTGCCATTTTCCAATCGGTCATTGAATGGGCTGGGGTGACGCCAAGTGCACCAGTTCCAAATTTAGGATCAACTTCACGATCGGCAATTACTTTTATTTTTAATTTAATTTCACAAAATTCACCTTCAAATTCTTGTCCAATGTAATTTTTGTAACGTTCATCTTTTGGGTTAACTGCCACTGCGGTATCGCCTAATTTAGTTTCAGGACGCGTCGTTGAAATAGCGAAAGGAAAATCTTTCCAGTATTTAAAAGTGTAAAGCTTAGCTTTTTGTTCTTCATGTTCAACTTCATCATCAGCTAAGGTACTCTTACAACGTGGACACCAATTAACGATTCTTTCTCCACGGTAAATTACACCTTCATTGTACATGTCAATAAACATTCTTTTCACTGCTTTTTTTCTTTGGTTATCTAATGTAAAGGCTTCACGAGACCAATCTAAAGATGCTCCCATTTTTCTAAATTGATGTAAGATTGTTGCTTGAGTTTCTTGTAAGAATTCCCAAACCATTTCTAGAAATTTTTCTTTTCCTAAGTCATGTCGAGTTTTTCCAGTTTCTTTATACAATCTTTTTTCTACGACGTTTTGAGTGGCAATAGCGGCATGATCTGTTCCAGGTAGCCAGAGTGTTCGATAACTATTCATTCTATGAAAACGAATCATTAAATCTTGAGTTGCTAAAATAGAGGCATGACCTAAGTGAAGTTTGGCAGTGATATTTGGCGGAGGAAGAATGATTGTGTAAGTTTTAGCATCTTCAGGTAAGTCTAAATTATCTGGATTGAAATATCCGCTTTCTTCCCATTTTTTATAAATATCATCTTCTACTTCTTGAGGATTATATGATTGTGTAAAATCTTTTGACATAGTATTTTTATGTTAAATTTAATAGTTTAAATATATCAGTAAAGCAGGGAAGTTTCAAGAAAAATATTAATTTGTAACTAGTAAATCAGTAACTAGTAATTTTAAAAATTAAGATTCTAGATTCACGAAATTAATAATTTAATGATTAATTTTTAATTTTAAAAGCCCGTGCGGCGAGCACTTTTTTGATAAAATAAAAAGACGAGCTTTGAACTCGTCTTTTTTAAATTAACTTTTTGTGTAAAAATTATTTCACATCAAGCTTATATTCACCTGGCATCACATTTGGTAAATATAACTTACCATCTTTTTGTAGTCATAAATTCACCAACGGGAATTTTCTGGTCATTTATGTAAGTATAAATTTTAACTTTTTTTGATTTTCTTATTTTCTCACCATCTTCATCACGTAATCTAATATACAGATTAAATCTTTGCATTGGATTTGCAACATCTCCACTTTTATACTCGAATTTATATTTACCAGAAATTACGTCAGTCAGTTTAAGTGTATTAGTGGTATCTATTCTTTCATAGGCAGCGTAAAACCAATCGCTATCATCAATTTTAGCTTTAACTTTGATACGTGGTTTATTTTTCTTTTTACTTAAAGAAGCATCTTCATCAACATCTATTTTATATACCATTCCAGGAATAGTATTTTCTAAGGAAAGTTCGCCGTCGCTATCAGTTTCATAAGTTCCTGCTAAAATTTTATCATCACCAGGAACAATAGTTGGTAGAGATGCTGCATCGATATACGCATAAACCTCTACATCAACTTTTTCATCAAACTTTCGACCTTTCTCATCGTACATTTGAGCTCTAATATCTATTATTTGAGGTGTTTGTACGTCATCATTATCAACTTCTAATTTATATTTTCCAGGCAACATTTTTTTTAATTTCAATGTTCCGTAGGGAGTCGTATGTTTTTTTAAAGCTTTGAACCATTCACCTCCTTGTTTAGCATAAACCTTAACTTCTATTCCATCAGCATTTACTGAATCAGCATTCGCAATTTTTGTTAGTAAAAATGTTGGTAAAACACTAATACAAAAAATTATAGCCCCTGCAAAAATTTTCTTTCTCATATTTTTTTGTTATTGATTTAGAGAGTGTAAGTTCAAAGTACAAACTTGACTTACTGACTATATTGTACCATATTTTTTTTATTTTAAAAATAGTATAATATGTGGATAATTTTTTATGGTATAATTATTTTATATGGATATTGTTTGTAATAAAAAATTATCGACGAATAAAGGTAGAACAACTTTTAAACAAAATCAAAATAAAAAGTTTAAAAGAAGAAGCGAATTGAAGAAGCCTAAAATGGATGGAATTGGAGGCGGAATTCCTAAGTCTAGTATTCGTCGTAACCAACAACTTCATCTTTTGCATAAAGCGAAGGATTCTTTTAGTGGTGCTAGAAATGATTTACTTCAAGAAATAAAAAATAAGAATTGTACAAAAAAGAAAAGAACTGTTGTGCGACAGAAGGTGATAAGGGATAATTTTAATGATAGTTTCAATCTGAAAAATAAATCTTTATCTAATTATGATTTAAGAGAAATAGGATTTAGTAATTTTAAAGATGGGCAAATATTTATTAATAGAGAATGTGTTGTTGATAAAAATGATAATTTTGAGAGCGAGGAATTAAAATTTTTTTCTTCAGTAAAATTGTGGAATTTTTCTTTGGTGGGGGCAATGATTTTAGGTATGTTAGTTATGGGATTTATTCATCAAAGTTTAGGTGGTGATGTTCTTGCCAAAATTAAAGATGGTGAAAAGCAAGGTGAAGAAAAAGTTGAAGAAGATAATTTGTATTTTAGTCAAGAAGAAAATTTTTATAGTCGCGGTCAGGCAACTGATGGTCAGAAAAAAGAATTAGAGATAAAAATTAGGGATATGGTCGTTGGTCAGCCAATTGAAAATATGATTCCTTATATTCTCGAACAGGATTATTATGTAGCGGCTTATTTAATTGCTATTGCAAAAAAGGAGAGTCAATGGGGAAGCCGAGTTCCTATTTTAAATGGTAAAGATTGTTATAATTATTGGGGTTATAGGGGGAATCGAGATTTGATGGGGTCAGCTGGTCACACCTGTTTCAATAGTCGCAAGGATGCTGTAGAGACAGTTGGAAAAAGATTGGATAATTTAATTTACGAACAAAATAAAAAAACAGCAAGTGATCTTATTGTATGGAAATGTGGTTCAACTTGTGAGGATCATAGTCAAGCGGGTGTGGATAGTTGGATTGATGTTGTGGATATGTATTATAGTAAGTTAGTAAAATAATATTATTAAATTTTTTTAAGAAAATATTAGATTGTGAAATTTTAATAAAATGGTCAATATGGTAGAATATAAAAAGGCAATTTATATAGTTTTTCTAAAAAAAATTTAAATACCAATTTTGTATCTTTTATGGTATAATTTTATTATTGAAAGAAATTGAAATAAAAACAAAATAATTTATATGTCTTTATTTAGTAAAAAACCAAAATTTTTTTTGGGGGTTGACTTTGGATCTCGCTCAATTAAAGCGGTAGAGTTAGAATATACAAAAAATAAGTCTAAGCTAGTTAACTATGGATGGGTTAATTTGCATAGTTCTCAAGAAGCGATTAATTTAGCTGATAATGCTAATAGTGAAAGATTGGGAGCTGCATTATCAAGTCTCTTACAAAGTATTAAGTCAAAAACAAATTCAGTAACAGTATCTATCCCAAGTTTTAACGGACTTGTTCTTATGGTTGATTTTCCTGTTATGGATGAAATGGAATTAGCTCAGGCAATTAAATTAGAATCCAGAAAATATATTCCAGCTCCAATAGATGACGTTAATATAAGTTGGGAAATTGTTAAAGATGCTCAACCAGTTAACCCAGGTATGATGAAAGTTATTTTAGTAGCTGCACCAAAGAGTGAAGTTAATTACTATAATAACTTATTTTTAGGTGTGGGCATGTCTGTTGATGCTTTGGAATTAGAGCCATTTGCCCTAGTTAGGTCTTTAATTGGAAATGACAAAGGTAGTTTTGTTATTGCTGATATAGGAGCTAAAACTACATCTCTTAGTTTAGTAGAGGGAGGAGCGGTTTACATTAACCGTAGTTTAAATGTGGGCGGAGTAAATATTACTAATGCTATATCTTCTAATTTAAATATTCCTTTTGATCAAGCAATGCAACTTAAAGAATCAGGTGAGAATTTTTTTGTGGGAAATAGACAAATGAAATTTGATTCAATTGAATATATAGCTAATGAAATAAAAAGAATTATTGGATCTCGAAATGGAAATCCTTTAGGCACAGTTATTGTTTGTGGAGGATCAGCTAGATTAGCTGGTCTTGCAGAAATATTGACTCAGATGATAGGTGTAAATGTAGTTGTTGGTAATCCTTGGAGTCACATAACTTATGATAGATCTATAGCTCAAAGCTTAGAGCAAAATACAGGACCTGCATTTGCAGTGGCGGTTGGTTTAGCTGCTCGAGGAATAGAAGAGTTAAAAAGTAAATAAAATTAATTTAATTTAGCTTATGGTAAGTTTTAAAAGTGAATCAATTAAACAAAGAATTGAAAAAAAGAGAAAGGCACAGTCATTTTCTTTAGGCATTATCATTGTTTTTTTAATATTAATTGTAGTAGCGAGTGTTTTTGGTGTTATGAAATTTTGGCAATCAAAACTAGAAGAAGAAATAAAAGGATATGTTGAAACAATAGAAGGGACAGAAAACGGAGGAGAGATCGGATTAAAAGGAGATATGGAAGTTATAATGAATAGCGAAGAAGCAGATTTTTATAAAAGAATGGATTTAATGAAAAAGAATCTTTATAAAAAACATTCTTCTGTATCAGTATTAAATGAAATTGAGAAAACTGTGATTCCTGATGTAGTTCTATTATCTTTTTCGCATACGGTTGAGAATGATAGTCTGGAGAATATTGTTATTAAAGCTGATGCTAATACGATTGAACTTATGGCACAACAAGTTGAAAGGTTTAAAAGCAATAACTTTTTTGGTAATGTTCGTGTTGGTGATACAAGTAGAGATGCTAATGGTAGGATTGTATTTAATATTACTGCTAATGTGGTAGATACTAAATATATTTTGTATTCTGAAAAAAGAGAAGTTCAAGATACAATTCAGGATTTAAAGAACGATATAATTGAAACTCAACCGCCAGTTGAAGAAGTTGTGCCAGAGGAGCCTCAAGATGTTGTTGTGGAGGAAATTGAAACTACGGAAACTCAAGAATAATGAAGTTTTATTTTGAAGAATGTTTGGATTAACGTATTATAATTGATTATTTAAGATAAAAATATGAATAAAATTGTTTTGATTCCAGTACTTATGGCTTTAGTTATTTACATTGTTATATTTCAAACAATTCCTTCAGTAAATAAAGTGTTAGATTTAAGAGAACAAAGGGTTGAAAAAATTAAAGATATTAATGATCAGAAGGATAAATTGGCTAAATTGGAAAAATTTCAAAATGAGGTAGTAAAACATCAAGAGCAATTTGATTTTGTTTCAAAATTCATTCCTGTAGATCCGATCGAGAATGATATTATTAATTTTCTTAATCAAAAAGCTAAAGATAATGAAGTTGATTTATTTAACATTAATTCTGCAGATAGAGTTACTAAAAAACGTAAAGATAATAATGGCACAAATATTAATTTTTCAGAGGTAGAAATTACTTTGACTGGGTCATACGATAATATTAGAAATTTTTTAAGTGAAATTTTTATTATAAACAGACTGTATAGTTTTGATACTATAATGATAGAAAAAATTGTTGTAAAAGATGGTGAGATAAGTCCAGATAGTTTGAATGTAAAAATAGTTTTTAATTATTCATATGTACCTGATTTTTTGGTAATGAAGACAAGCGATATTGGTCGAGTTAGTAGTGACGAAGGAGTAAAAAAAAGTTATGATTTTGTTGATTTTGTCATGAAATCAACTGCTGAAATAAGAGAATTTAAAAAAGTAGATAGTATTGGTCGTAAAAATCCTTTTTTGCCAAAATAATTAAACTTTTATGAATGATGAAATAAACACAAACACAAATACAAATATGGAAGATGGTCAGTTTTTAAATATGGAAGACGATTCAGACTTATTAAGTGGACAGCAAGATGATCAAATGCAATCTCTTGGCGCAGATGATGTACTAAGTAATGAACTTGAAAAGAGGGCTAATGATTTAGGTGTGAAAGCTTTATCAAAATTAACAGATAAAATAAAACCTGAGGCAATGGGGTCAATTTCTGAAGAAATTGCTAGAAAAAATAAAATAGGTGTTTTTGAGAGGGATCGTGAAAAATCGATTTTGCGTGTGGCAATGATAAATCCGCAGGATATTAATGCTTTAAATATATTAAGGTTTGTTGCTCAAAAAGATCGGTTAAATGTTGAAATTTATTTAACTACAGAAAATGTTTTAGAAGAAATATTTAGTTACTATGGATCAGCTGGAGGAGCGGTCGAGGATGTTGTACAATCTTTGTATGAAGAAGAAGTTAATCGAGAAGAGGCAACGACAGATAAAAAAACTCAATCTACTATAACTCAAAATACTCCTGTTGCTAAATTAGTACGAGTTATTATTAAGCATGCTCTTGAGGGAAAGGCTTCAGATATTCATATTGAACCGATTGATAAAACGTATAGAGTTCGTTTTAGACAGGATGGTATTTTGCATGCTTCATTAAGCTTTCCGATAGAAGTGGGTAGAGCAGTTATATCAAGAATTAAAATTTTATCTAAGTTGAAGATTGATGAAAAAAGAAAACCTCAAGATGGTCGTTTTAGAATTGAAGAGGATGGTAATCAAGTTGACTTTCGTGTTTCGTCGTTGCCTGTAGTTGAAGGCGAAAAAATTGTTATGCGTATTTTAGAGAAAGATCGTCAATCGTTTAACTTAAAAGAATTGGGCTTGATGGGCAGTCAATATGATATTTTTATGGAACGTATTAAAGATCCATTCGCTATGATATTGATGACTGGTCCAACTGGGTCTGGTAAATCAACTACTCTTTATGCTTTGATTAAGATTTTAAATGAAGAAGAGCGAAATATTATTACACTAGAGGATCCAGTAGAATATTTTATACCAGGGATTAATCAATCCCAAATTAAACCAGAAATAGGATATACTTTTGCCAGTGGATTAAGGAGTATTCTAAGGCAGGATCCTAATGTTATAATGGTCGGTGAGATTCGTGATAGTGAGACAGCAGAATTAGCTATTCATGCTGCGTTGACGGGACACTTAGTATTTTCTACAGTTCATACTAATAGTGCTGTTGGTGCTATACCACGTTTAATTGATATGAATATTGAGCCATTTTTAATCTCTTCATCAACTAGAGTTTTAGCAGCACAAAGATTGGTTAGAAAAATATGTCCAAATTGTAAAGAAGAGGTTCAAATAGCAGATAAACTTACACAAAAAATAAGGGAGGAATTGAGTAAAATCTCCCCTAGAGAGATTGAAAAGTATGGAATAAATTTGTCACAAGGTTTAAAATTTTATCATGGACGTGGTTGTGAGGAATGTAATAGTCTTGGTTTATCGGGTCGTTTAGCTTTATATGAAGTTATTGAATTAGATGAAGAGATGCAAAATATCATTACTGAAAATGAAGGAAATGTGATAGAATTAGATAGAGCTGCAAGAAGAAAGGGATATATCACATTAAAGCAGGATGGAATTTTGAAGGTTCTATTAGGTTTAACTACTTTAGCTGAATTAGAAAGGGTAACAGAAAGTGGCGATTTTGTAGGCGGTAAAATTGATGAGGTTGCAGATGAAGAGTATGAAGCAGTAGAAAATGTATAATTTATTTCGTTGATAAGCTAATTGAATAATTTTAATTTTATGAATAAAAAACAAGCGAGCGAAAAGAAGATTTTATTAGTTGAAGATGATCCTTTCATTGGTGATATTTTTGAAACTAAGTTAGATGCATCAGGATTTGATGTTTTAAAAGCTGATAATGGTCGGATAGCTATTGATAAGTTAAAAGAGGGGTTTGTTCCAAATTTGATTCTTTTAGACTTGAGGATGCCAGAATTGGATGGTTTTGGATTTTTAGAAGAAGTTAATAAAAATGAAGAATGGAAAAAATTTCCAATAGTTGTTTTAACTAATTTCTCAGGCGAGGATGATATAGAGCGTTGTAAGGAAATGGGAGCTAAAGATTACTTGGTTAAATCATTTTTTACTCCAGCAGAAGTTATGGAGAAAATTGAGAAATATATTAGCTAATATATTTTTATAAAGGTGATTAATTAGATTTTCACATTAAGGTTTTTTTATTTATATTTTTCGAGGAACTAGTTGGTTTTGTTGGTGAAGTAAATGATTGTTTAAAAAATATTCATATAAATAGAGAAAAATATAAACATAATAAAGAAATAGTATAGGGTAGGTTTGCAGATATTTTGTTTATTTTATTAATTTAGCTGAGGTTATAAAAGTTGATTTAGAAAGAATGACAAGTGAAAGTATAAAAAAATAAAGGGTTTGATTTGAAATAGATTTTTAGGTTTAAAAAACAAAAAATAAAAGTTAAAAATAAAATGGAAGAACAATTTCAAAACTTAAATAATAGTACTCAAAACGTTCAGAATGAGGTTAATACAGCTAGAGAAAAGATAGATAATTTATTGCGTTTTGCAGTTAGTCAGAAAGCTTCCGATTTGCATTTAGCAGTGGGTCGTCACCCAACTGTACGTATTGATGGATCTTTGGTTCTTATGGAACAAGAAAGTATATTACGTCCAGAAGATACAGTTGCGATAGGAAATTATTTGATGTCTGAAAGAAATAAAGCAGAATACAAGAAAAATGGTCATTCTGATTTTTCATATAGCCTTGAAGGCATTGCTCGTTTTAGGGTAAACGTTTTTTCTCAAAAGGGAAATGCGGGAGTTGTCATGCGTGTTATTAATAGTGAAATAAAAAGATTGCAAGATTTAGGTATTCCAGATATTGTCTATAGTTTTGCTAATTTTTCGCAAGGACTTTTTTTAGTTACAGGTCCAGTTGGTTCAGGTAAATCAACTACATTAGCAGCTCTTATTGATTTCATTAATCATAATCAAACTCATAATATTATTACTATTGAAGATCCTATTGAATATATCTACACTCCGGATAAGAGTATTGTCAATCAGAGAGAGATTGGTCAGGATACATCTAATTTTCAAAGTGCTTTAAGAGCGGCTTTACGTGAAGATACAAACGTTATTCTTATCGGAGAGATGAGAGATTTAGAAACGATTAGTACTGCAATTACAGCTGCAGAAACAGGACATTTAATTTTCGCTACTTTACATACAAACGATTCAGCTCAAACAGTGGATCGTATTATTGACATGTTTCCTGCTCACCAACAAAATCAGGTTCGTTCTCAGTTGTCTAGTATTCTTTTGGGTGTTATGTCTCAGCGTTTGATTCCAAGATTGGATGGTGGTCGAGTTCCAGCAGTTGAAATTATGATTAAGAATAATGCGATTGAAAATTTGATTCGCGAAGGAAAAACTTATCAGATTGATACTGTGATTGAGACTGGTCAAAATGAAGGTATGATTTCTTTGGATAAGTCATTGTCAGAATTGGTTCAAAATGGAATAATTTCAGAAGAACAAATGATGATTTATGCTAAGAATAGGGAGTACGCTCAAATGTTAGCTCGAGGCGGAGTTCAAGAATCAATTTATATAAATGAATAAATATGAAGTTTAAATTTAAGGCGATAGATCAACAAGGTCAAAAAAAGAAAGGTGTCTTGGAGGCAGCTAATAGAGAGATGGCAACTGCTTTATTAAAGCGTAATAATTTAAACCCTATTTCTCTTGCTGTAGTTAAGGGTGTTTCTGAATGGTCTCAAAAAATAGAAGACATGACTACGACTGTTAAACAAAAAGATATATTGGTATTTTTTCGTGAGCTATCTACATTAATTGGAGCTAAAATTCCAATCTCGACCGCTTTACAAACTATCAAAGATCAAACTGCAAATAAGAAATTAGCTCGAATAATTGGTGAAATTGAATCAGATGTGAGGGATGGTATATCTGTTTCTGATGGTTTTGCTAAACATTCTGATATTTTTCCACCTCTTACTGTTAACATGATTAAAGCGGGAGAGCTTTCCGGTAATTTACAGGGATCAATTGATTATGTTAATAAAAATACAGAGCGTAATTATCAATTGACCAGTCAACTTAAAGGAGCATTGATGTATCCAGCTTTTGTTATTATGGTAGCCGGTGGAATTGGTTTCTTGACTATTACATGGATTTTGCCAAGATTGACTGAAGTTATTAAAGATTTAGATGTACCAATTCCTTGGTATACTCAGTTTATGATTGATTTAGGAACTTTCATGGAGAGTTATTGGTGGGCAGTTTTACTTGCAGCATTATTTTTTGTAGGGGGTATGTATGCATATGTTAAAAGTGATGATGGAAAAAAAGAGTGGGACAAATTCCAATTAAAAATTCCAATTCTTGGAAAATTATTGACTTACGTATATATTACTCGCTTTGCGGAAAACTTTTCTGTACTTATAAAAGGAGGTATACCTATTATTAAATCGCTAACAATTATTGCAGAAGTTGTTAATAACAGTGTCTATAGAAATATTATTCTTTTAATGGCTAAAGATATTGAAGATGGAGGTGAGATTGGTGCGGAGTTTTTTAAACATGAGGAAATTCCTTTAATGGTTTCTCGTATGATAAAGATTGGTCAGGAGACAGGTCGTTTAAGTCAGATTTTAGAAGATGTAGCAGATTTTTATCAGAAGGAGGTTTCACAAATTACGAAAAATATTTCTTCTGTTATTGAGCCAATAATCATTATTGTTTTAGGTTTCGGTGTAGGTATTTTGGTATTTTCAGTTTTGCTGCCAATTTATAATGTTGCAGGACAATTATAATGTAATTTCTAGAGTGTATGATATTGATTATTATATTTGTATGATATAATGAGATAGTGCTAAATAAAAATAAAAATAAAAAGAATGGAGGTGAATAAAATATGAAAATGAAAAGAGGTTTTACTTTGATTGAGTTGTTGATTGTTATTGCAATCATTGGTATTTTGGCTGCGGTTATTATGCCAAGTTTGACTGGAGCAAGGAAAAAAGCTAGGGAGGCTAATTTTATTCAGAGTGTTAAAGGTCTACAAACAGGATTTATTCTTTGTTGTGATCAGTATGATGCTAAAATTAATCCTGCAGAAATGGGCAAAGATATTTGTAGTCAAGCGATTGATACTTATTGGCCAAGTGGAAATCAGTTTACAGATATGATGGGAGATGGGTCAGGTCCAACAGATATAAATTGTGAATATGGAGAATTTGCAGTTGATATTTTCCCAAAAACAGGTGCTTTTGGAGACTGTACAGAAGCAAAAATTACCGATGGAGGTGTATTTTTTTCAGGTTGTAAAACTATAGCAAATACTATAAATGATCCAGATGCAGAATAATAAATAATTTTTTTATTTAAAAAAGATCCGATTTTTATTTAATTTCGGATTTTTTTTATTGTACTTTATTTGAATTACTATGTATTATTAAAGATGAATATTATAATTTAAATTTCTTTTATGAAATGTCCGTTTTGCAGAAAAAAACAAGAAACAAAAGTAATCGATTCTCGGGAGGTGAAAAGTGGTCGAGCAGTGCGTCGACGACGGGAATGTTTAAAATGTAGTGAGCGTTTCACGACTTATGAGGATGTTGAAGTTGTGCGTTTAACGATAGTTAAGCGAGATGGGAGTAAAGAGGAATATGATAGAAAAAAGATAGAGGAAGGAATTCGACGTGCTTTGAAAAAACGTCCTATTAATGAAGAACGTATTGATCGATTATTGAATGAGATTGAATATGATATTCGAGCTAAAGAAAAAAGATCAATGGCTAGTCGTGAAATTGGGCGGATTATTATGGATAAATTGCGAGAAGTGGATGATGTGGCATTTATTCGTTTTGCTAGTGTTTATAAATCTATTGGTTCAGCGAGTAGTTTCAGTAAGGTTATTCAAGACTTAATGAAAGATTAATTTTATGGAAATTAAGGTGAAAGTTATTACTCGAGCTAGAATGAATAAGGTTGAAAAAGTGGAGGATTATTATGTTGTGAGGACTTCGGCTGTTCCTGATTCTGGTAAGGCTAATGTTGCAGTACAAAAATTATTAGCTAAATACTTTTCTATTGGAAAAAGTAAAATTAATATTTTGAAAGGTGAAAAATCTAGGATGAAGATTGTTTCGATAGAATATTAGTTTTTTATATTTTTTGTGAATTTAAAAAATTATCCGGAATCTAGAAAGCTTTAAGATTGCTAATAAAGTTTTAAGTTCAATTTTTATCTGAAATTCTGAATAAATTATTTTTTCACTGCGTTACAAAATAATTTTTCAGGATGACATAGTCAGGGAGTTTTGTGAATTTCTGTAGGGGATTCTTCACTTCTTTATTTTTTCTAACGAAAAAATAAATCCGTTCAGAATGACATGTAAATTAGATGACAGGAATGTTCTATAATTTCGAAAAATGATAAATAGTGAAAAGCCCGCGCGGCGAGCGCTTTTTTTATTTTAGGGAATATTAATTTTTTTAGTAAATTTTTTGAAGTATGAAAAAATTGCACATTTCTCAGGTTTTTCTTTGGGCGATGATTTCTTTGATTAGTGGAATAGGTTTAGGATTATTCTTTGGTTTGCCAAGGGATTATTTTTTATTTATTTTTTTAATTTTGATTTTAACTGTAGGTATTTTATTTTATCGGAGTGCTTTTTTTGGTTTTTCGATTTTGATGATTTGTTTTTTGGCTTTGGGTTTTTGGCGGGGTAGTCAATCGATTGAAAAGGCTAATGATATTTCTTTGATTGATACTGAAATTCAAGGGGAGGTAAAAGTTGTAAAAGCTCCTGTGAGAAAGAGTTATTATTCGTCTGTTATTGTTCATTTTCGAGATCCAGATTTTAAGGTTTTAATAAAAGCACCTAAACATACGGATATTGTTTATGGTGATAAATTGAATTTAAAATGTAATTTGACTGTTCCGGAAAATTTCGATGATTTTGATTATCGGATGTATTTGGCGATGAGGGATATTAAATATATTTGTGATGAATATGAGTTTGAGAAAATTGATCATGAAAAAACGATTCTTTCTATTTTGGCGGAATGGCGGATGAAAATGGAGGGTAATATTAATCTTTTGATTCCAGCTCCGCAATCTGCTTTGGCGAATGGTTTGATTTTTGGTGGGGATGATCGACTTTCGGAAGATTTGAAAAGTGATTTTTCGCGAACGGGGATGACGCATATTGTTGCGGTTTCGGGTTATAATGTTACGGTGATTGCGATGGTTGTAATGTCGGTGGCGATTTTTTTGGGTGCTTGGAGGAAGCAATCGGTTTGGTGGGCGATTGGGGCGGTTTTGTTTTTTGTGGCGATTATTGGTTTTCCACCGTCGGGTATTCGGGCGGCGATAATGGGATCGTTGGTTTTGGTGGCGGTTATTTATGGTCGGGCGGGAAGTATTGCCGGAGCAATTTGTTTTTCGGCGGCGGTGATGTTATTTTTTAATCCTTTGTTATTGAGATATGATGTGGGTTTTCAGCTTTCGTTTTTGGCGACGTTGGGAATTATTTTGATTTATCCTATTTTTGAGAATTATTTGGTTTCGAGATTTAAGGTTTTTGGTTTGACTGAGATTATTTTTTTGACTATTTCGGCTCAGCTTTTTGTGTTGCCGATTATTATTTATAATTTTAATGTTTTTTCGAATATTTCTTTGGTGGCGAATATTTTGATTTTGCCTATTGTTCCGTTGACGATGTTTTTTGTGTTTTTTGCGATGGTGGCGAGTTTGGTGTTTTGGCCGTTGGCGGTTTTATTGGCTTGGTGTGCTTATTTTCTTTTGTTTTATGAGGTTTGGGTGGTGAATTTCTTGGCTGATTTGGGTTGGAGTTGTGTGGAGATTGGGGATTTTAATGTTTGGTGGTATGTTTTGTATTATTTGGTTTTGATTGAGGGATTGAGAATTTGGTATAATAGGAAAGTAGATGATAATTAATATATTTTTTAAAATATGAAATGTAAACTTTGCCTACAAGAAAAGAAACTTTGTAAAAAATCTCATATAATTCCTAATTTTACCTATAAAAGAGAGTTATTTAGAAATAGTAAAAATAATAGTGCTATTTCTTTCGATATAAAAAGTGGTAAAAAAAGAAATATAAATACTGGAGAATATGAGTCAAATATATTATGTGAAGAATGTGACAATAAAATCATAGGAAGTCTGGAGGATTATTTCTCAAGGATTCTTTATGGAGGAAAAACAAAAGACGATATAAGAAATGGTATGATAAGACAACAAGATGGATTGGAATATGCTTTAGTTAAAAATGTTGATTATAAAAAAATAAAGCTATTTTTATTATCAATTATCTGGAGAGCTAGTATTTCAAGTAGACCATTTTTTAGACATGTTGATTTAGGTCCATATGAAGATAAAATAAGAAAATTTATTTTTGATAATGCAGAAGTTTCTGCTGATTTTTGTCCCTGTTCTATTTTTTCTTTTAAAAAACATTTTTTATTGGAGAAATCTTTTTTTAATCCTGTAAAAAGTAAGTTGGGTTTTAGTAGAGTTTATCAGTTTTTTATTGGAGGACTTCAGTATAATTTCGTAATAACAGAAAAAGAAAGTGACCCTTCGGTTTTAGAGTCAGCTTTGAAGGAGAATGGTGAATTAAAAGTGATTAGTTTTAGAGAAGGTGTAGGCGATACCTTGTTGAAAAGATATTTTAAAAATTAAAAATACCTTAACAAGTTATTCTTTGTGTTACGGTGGAGAGAAGTGAATAGTTACGAGGAATTTGGTTGATTATTGAAATTAAATGTGATAGTACTTATAAAAGTACTTATAAAATTTATCTTTTTTGGCTTGCAAGAGGGTTAACAATTAAAAAATGGTTTATGTTTTTCATAAGATTTATGAAAGTGATAAAATTTTTAATTAAGTCAACATTAATATTTAGTAATATGGTAGAAAATGAATTGTTAGAGAATGATATAAATATTTTGTTAGCCAAAGAATGTAAATAATCTTTTTAAAAAAATAAAAAACCAGTTGTTGAAACTAGTTTGGGTAAGTTTATATTGAATTTTTGCAAAGAAAAAAGCATAAAACTTTTTAAGGGAGGGAGAAGGAGGACTGAGGAGATGTGTACATTGTACACAGATAGGAAGGGGGGGATGATGGAGTTTAAAAAATTGTTATGCTGACTTTTTCTTACTGCGGTAAGATTAAGCTACTTATATTCTATAACATTTAAATTATTTGGCAAGGGGGTGGCTGTGGATAACTTTTTTAATTTAGAGTTTGGTGATTGTACGAGATCCTGAATAAATTATTTTTCCATTGCATTACAAAATAATTTTTCAGGATGACATAGGCGGGGAGATTTGTGATTTTATTTGGGGGATTCTTCACTGCGTAATTTTGTCTGACGACAAAACTACTTCGTTCAGAATGACAGGTAAATTTAATGTTATCAAAAAAATATAAAAATTATATTGTAGGGGCTGTGCCTTGTGCCTGCCCATGCGATGAACTTTAAATTTTACGCAAAGGGCGACCACAAGGGATCGCCCCTACAAATTATGTATCATAGCCCGTGCGGCAGGCACTTTATTTCTTTAAAAATAAATTAGACAAAACGGTTTTTTATCGTATACTTATAGTTATAGAAAGATTATAAATATTTAAAATTAAAATTATGTCAAAAATGAAAAAAAACTTGTTTGAAAGATTATTGTCCGTTGAATTTTGATTTGGATTCAGTTTATTTAGAATTTGATTTGGCGAAAGACACAACTCAGGTTTTAAGTAAAATGGATTTTTCTAATTTTAAAGATAAACAATTGAAACTTTATGGAGAAGATTTGGAGTTGAAAGAAGTTTTATTGAACGATGAAAAAGTTGATTTTGAAAAAGTTGATGGTGCGATTATTTTGAAAGATTTGCCAGAAAAATTTTCGCTTTCAATAAAAACAATTATTCATCCGGCGAAAAATACAGCGTTATCAGGCTTGTATCAGTCGGGTGATATTTTAGTTACGCAGAATGAACCACAAGGATTTCGGCGAATGACTTATTTTACAGATCGTCCAGACGTGATGACAAAATATACCACAAAATTAATTGGAGATAAAAAAGAATTTCCAGTGATGCTTTCAAATGGAAATGCGATTGGAAGTGGCGAATTGGAAAATGGAAAACATTTTGCGATTTGGGAGGATCCTTTTAAAAAGCCTTCTTATCTTTTTGCGGTGGCGGCGGGTGAGTTTGATTTGTTGCGAGATAAGTTTGTTACGATGAGTGGTCGGGAAATTGATCTGAGGATTTATACTGATCCGGGAGAATCTCACAAAGCTAAATTTGCGATGGAGTCGTTGAAAAATTCTATGAAGTGGGATGAAGAAAAATTTGGTTTGGAATATGATTTGAATATGTATATTATTGTGGCGGTGAGTTCTTTTAATGCCGCTGGGATGGAAAATAAGGGATTAAATGTTTTTAATAGTCGTTTTGTTTTTGCTGATCCAGAAAAATCTACCGATGTTGATTTTATGAATGTAGAAAAGGTAATTGCTCATGAATATTGTCATAATTGGACAGGTAATCGTGTTACTTGTCGTGATTGGTTTCAACTTACTTTAAAGGAAGGATTGGTAGTTTTTCGTGAACAATTATTTAGTGGAGATGTGCGTGATCAAACTATTCAAAGAATTTCTGATGTGGAGTTTTTAAAATCTTATCAATTTTCTGAGGATGCTTCACCTAATGCTTATCCGATTAAACCGAAAGAGTATTTAGAAATAAGTAATTTTTACACTCCGACGGTTTATGAAAAGGGTGCGGAAGTGATTCGTATGATGTACACTTTATTGGGGAAAGAAGGTTTTCGTAAGGGGATGGATTTGTATTTTGAGCGACATGATGGTGATGCGGTTACGACGGAAGATTTTGTTTCGGCGATGGAGGATGCGAATGATTTTGATTTATCTGATTTTGTTCATTGGTATGATGACGCGGGAACTCCAAAATTAAAAGTTGAGGAAAATTTTGAAAATGGTAAATATTCTTTGCGAATCAGTAAAGATAAGAAAGCGATGTTACCTTTAAATTATGCTTTATATAATAGAAAAAATGGTGAAGTTTTAAAATCTGAAACTTTGCATTTAGTTGATGAAATTAAAATTGAAGTTGATGCGGATGAAAAGCCTGTTTTATCTTTGAATCAAAATTTTTCTGCTCCAGTCGTTCATGATTATAAACTTTCTTTGAAAGACAGTTTGTTTTTAGTGGAATATGATGAGGATTATTATAATCGTTATGATGCGGTACAAAGTGTTTATTTGGAAGATATTATAAATGGAAATGTTGAGAATAGTATTGAAGCTTTTGGTAAAGTTTTGAATTCTGATGTGAATGATTATTTGAAAGCTTACATGTTGAAATTGCCGAATTATCCGACAATTTTTGGTCGTTATGAAAAAGATTTGCCAATTGAAAATATTTATCAGCAAATTGATAAAATGAAAAAAGCGATTCGAGATAAATTTAAAAAGGAATTGCGTGAAATCGTTGATCGGGCGAGCGGGACTGAAGCGACTGATTTATCACAAGAATCAATGGGAAGGCGAGCGATTAAAAATATTGTATTAAGTTATTTAGATGATAAAGATTTAGCTAAAGAAGATTATGCTAAATCTTTAACAATGACAGAGAAAATAGTTGATTTGCAAATAGCAAAAAATGATGAGTTGTTTGATGATTATCTTGAAAAGCATAGAGATGATAAAGATATGGTGGTTAAATATTTTCAGATTATTTCTTTGAATAGTGAAGAGAATCCGATTGGCAAAATTAAAGAGTTATTGAAATCTGATCTATTTGATTACAAAGTGCCTAATTTAATTCGGGGATTGATCGGTGTTTTTGCGATGAATTATCGATTCTTTTTTACGGAAGAGGGTGTGGATTTTTTCGTTGAAGAATTGAAAAAGATTGATAAAATGAATCCAGAAATGGGATCACGACTTTGTAGTTCAATTAATCTGTATCCTAAATTGGAGGAAAAAACTCAGGAAATGGTTTATAATAAACTGAAAGGTTTTTATAAAAGTGATGATATTTCAAAAAATGCTTATGAAATTTTAAATAAGATTTTTGGATAAAAATATTTTTTGTGCCTGTCTGCCGAACAGGCAGGCTCGCCGCACGGGCTTTTTGGATTCAAGATTTTGAATCCTTGTAAATATTCGTTGCAATACGTTTTTGATTATTTCCTTCCGAGATCCTGAATAAATTATTTAATTTTTTTTACAAAAAATGAAATAATTTTTCAGGATGACATGACGAGAGTTATTAATTAATAAAAAACTTATTCTTTTTAGAATAAGTTTTTTAATTTTAAATTTTTTTCAAAATTATTTTAGATCAGGTAAAACTCCTAAGGCATCATTGAATCTGTTGATGTAATTAAAAAGTCCGATGACTGATGTGATTTCTACAATTTCACAATCGGTGAAATTATCCTTCATTTTTTTAATTAATTTCGGATCAATATTGTAAGCATGCTCAGTTGTGGAAATAGCATATTCAATTGCTATTTGATCTCTTTCATTAGAAACTTCTTCTAATTTTTCAATTTCTTCTTCAGTTATTCCTAATCCAATTAATTTTGACTTTGCAACTCCGACACAGAATTCACATTTGTTTTGTTCTGAGACTACATGAGCTACTTTCCATTTTAATAATTGTGGAGCGGGCTCATTATCCATCAACGATTTAAAAAGTTGGAAAAAACTTATTAACGTATTTTCGCAATTTGCCATTACGCGCATCCATTTTGGTACTTTTCCGATGTTTTCTGTCATCTGATCAAACAAATGTTTTGTTTGCCGGTTACTTCTTCATCAGTAACAAGGTGGACAATTGGTCGAATTTCACTCATATTTTAAATTTTTTTAAACTTATTATAATTTAATTTTAACATATTTTATTTTGCATTTGTCAAGCTTAAAATAAAAAACTACCAAGCTTATTGGTAGTTTTTTAAATTTTAATAATTCACTTTTTAAAATTAAAATAAAGTATTTTCTTCAGGGAATGCAATTTGAAATAGTGAATTTATATTATCACTATTTTTATCAATAAAGAATAAAATATCATTGCGGTGATCGCTAATTATTTTAGTTTTATCAGTGCTTAAGGTAGAGATTGTTTGAGGATTGCTTTTTCCACGATCATCCATTTCAATTATTTTAATCTCATTTCCAGAAGAGAAAATTACGTGTTCATAATCCTTGGAAAAGTGAATATTTTCTATTTTTTTAGATCGTCTAGTGATTACTTTATTCTCATCTTCTTCTCGTTGAGGCTGGTCTTTCCATTCTCGAGTGAAATAAACAAATATTTCAGATTTAGAGTAGTAAATTAATTTTTTTCCGTCATTAGAAAAATGAGCTCCAACTATTCCAGTAGCTAGTTTTTTAGAATAAATATTTTTATCACCTTTATTGTATAAGTAACAATCACCAGTCTTATCATCTATTGATACAATTCTATTTTTATCATAAGCGATTAATCGGTATTGTGAATTTTTACCATTATCATTTTCATATGAAGTAATTTCTTTTAATTTCGTAGCTTTGATATTATCATCATAAAGCAATTCTCTTTCCTTGTTTAAAATATAAATGCCGTCATCAGCAAAATCATATGCTAAGGTTTCAGGATAAATTTCTTCATATTCTAAAGCGGTTTCATCTTCTAAATTAAAGGATATCGTATATAATTTTTGGTTGCTTAAAAAGTAAAGTGATTCTTTATCTTTTGGATGCCAACGAACATCAGATATTAATTCTCTTTTTTTATCTTCTGTTAAGGCATCGTTATTTTCTTCAATAAATATTTTATCGGATAGATAAAAATAACTGTCTGTTTTTAGGTTAAAAATAGCATAGTCTTTAAATTCTTCAGTAACGTTTTGATTTGTAATATTTTCATTTTTTAAGTCAAAATTACGTTCAGTTTCTCCTATGGTTTTATTATCTCTGTTTTCACTTTCGATATTTTCATTGTTAACTTGACGAATAACTGGCACAATAATTGATGAGCTTGCAGGAGACCATTCTATATTTTCATATGTATTATCAGTAAATTTTACGTTTTCTAAAACGATTTGATTTTGGATTTCATTATCATCTGTATTAATTATGTTAACTTCTAGACCAATACTTTTTTGGTTTGTGTATGCAAATACAAATTCTTCAGGTGCAGGAAAAAAATTATCGATATTAGGTGTATTAATTTTTGTACGTTTGTAATTTTCTCGAACTAATAAAACATTCCATAGTTCGGTGGATAATCCGCTATGGATAGAAATGTTTTTGGTCCAAGGTTTAAAACCGTCAGCTGTAATTTCGATATTATAATTTCCGTGACGTAATCCGTTGATCTGATAAGAGTCATTAATTATATTTAGGTAACGACTTTTTGGTTTTTTACCATTAACTTTTATTGTTACATTTTGAGGGTTGGCTTTAACTGTTAATGATCCAGAATGAAGCCAGATATCTCTGATAAAATCACGTCGATATCCAAAAACTAATCCAATAACAATGGTTGTAGTTAAGATGCAAGAAAAGGCTAATGTGAAAAAAAATACTTTTCTAGGTAATGGAGTTTTCATAAAAATATATTAAATTATTCTTTTAAATGCTATAATTAATATACCTTTATTATTTGTTAAATACAAGAGAAGAATGGATTGGTAGAGTGTAAAATTGTGGTAATGTAAATTCATATTTTTTAAAAGATTGGAAATTAATAAAAAATAAAATTATGGAGTTTTTATCTAATCTGGGTGTTTCTTTTGCTGACTTTGTTTTAATTATTATTGCTTTGGGCTTGGCTATTTTTGTAGTGGCAATAAGTCAAGTTTATTGGATAAGAAGGACTGTGATCTCTTCCTTTATTTCTTTGGCTTTAGTGAATATTATGCCAGATAAATTTGTAGATCTTAAGCCTGAAATGGGTTTGATTTATTTTTTAATTTTCACTGTTTTGATTATGATTTTTTGTAATAATAAATTGTTTGAAGCTGCTTATTGGGAAGGTGATCGACTTGATTTTGGAATGATTATTTTTGCGTTTTCAGTGCTGATATTTTTTGTTGCGATCGCGTTTCATTTTTTAGATTATGATTATTTTGCTAAAGTTTTTACAGAAGAGTTTTATGATTTTTTTAGAAAAAACTTCTTTGTTATTGCTCTAATTCCAGTTATTTTGGGAATGATTTTTGGCGAGAGAGAATAATTTTTAAAGCTTTTATAAAATGAGTAAAAAAGAATTAATTGAACAATATAATAATGAAAAATTAAATTTTTTGGTTAGTAATTTTATAGGATTACATAAAGTTTAGTTATCTAATTTTATTATTAATTTTTTTTATATAGTATAAAGATTCTAAAAAACTAAAATCTAATCTAAATTAAACTGAAAATATTTTATTATTCAGTTTTTTTAATTTCATGTATCACAGCCCGTGCGGCGAGCACAGAAATTCAGAAGACTTTTGTTTTAAATACTTGTTCAATGCTATAATAAAAATATTAATAATTTAAAAATAAAACTATGAAAAAAGCCTTTTTGCTTTTGGGAATGATTACTTTATTTTCTTGTTTTCCAATGTTTCGATCAGTGTTTCAACAAGAGGCTAAAGCAGAAGATAAGCCAGAGCCAAGTTTATACTTGACTGGTAAAAATATATATCAGCGAAATGGTTTGATTTCCTTTACATCACAAGAATCTGCAGTAGTTGAAGTTGAAGGTAGAGATCTTGAGGAAAGTGAGATTACGATAGATGTTTATGATGCAGATATGCAGGATGTTTTAAGATTTTTAACTTATGATGATGAGGATAAGCAAATTAATAGTGAGGTTTCTTTGGAGGGTAGAGATGAAATTGCTACTTTTGTAACGAAATGGAAAGATAGCTTTGAATTGCCTTTTGGAGATAAGAATGGCGTTTTGCTAATACATGCTAAAGCTGGTGAATTGGAAATCTATTCATTTGCAATCCGTTCTAATGTTGGGGCTGTTGTTACAGAAGTTCAAGATGAACTCTTAATTTGGTCTCAAAATTTTGATACTAAAAGAAAAGAGAATAATCAAAATGTTGTTTTTTATAGTTTAAAAAATAATGTCTTAAAGCAAAAAAGTGTTACTACAAACAGTGAGGGAATTGCAACAACTCCAATTTCTAGTCAGTATGATATAGCAATTGTTGGTGATGGGGATGACTTAGCTTTTGTCCCAATTGGTATGCGACAATTAGGTTATGGAGGTAATTATTCATTTGCAAATCAAAGTCCAAATAGTAAATTTTTTATTTTTACTGATAGATCTTTATATAAACCAGGAGATAAAATTTATTTTAAATCAATTTTACGTGATGATAATGATGTAAATTTTGTTATTCCATCAGGAAATTGGCGAGCGAAAATTGTTTATGGCTGGGGTGATAGTGAAGAGATTATTAGAGAGCAAAATTTTACTGTTAATGAATATGGAACTTTTGATGGAGAATTTAAATTACCTGAAAATGTAAATACAGGTGAATATAGATTTGTTGTTGAAAAAATAGATGAGGAGCAGAAGAGTAGTGATTATTGGTGGGATGAGGGTTATGGTGAGGTTTATTTTCAAGTAGAACATTACCGTAAGCCAGAATACACATTGGACATGGAGGTAGATCAAACCCAACTTATAAATGGTAAGAATATTACTTTTAATATTGAGGGTGAATATTTTTCAGGACAGCCTTTAAATGGAGTGGAAGTTGAGTACACTGTTAGAGAAAGTGATTTTTACAATAGTACTTTTTATTATCCACAACAAATAGATAATTTTAATTACAGACGTTATTATGGTAAAGAAATTGAAAAAGGAAAGGCAGTTTTAGATGCTGATGGTTCAGCTCAAGTTTCTGTTAATACAGATATTAAAGATGGGGAAAATAAAATTTATTCTATTGAATTAAGTTATGCATCGGAAGCTGGTGGTGAAAATGTGAGGGAACAAAAAAATGTTTTAGTTTTTGCCGGAGAATATAATATTTATCGAGAAAGTCATAAATATAGTTTTCATGTGGATGAGGAAATTAAATTAGATTTAATTTTAAAAGAAAACAAAGAAAAAGCAGATTTAGCAGGTAAAAAGTTAACAGTTGCTCCAAAGCGAATTTGGTGGGAAAAAGAGTTGGTTGATGATTTGAGAGACAAGTCACGCTATAATTACAAACGTAAAGAAGAGATTCTTGAAAATTTTGAAATTATTACAGATTCTCAAGATAGGGCGGTATTACGTTTTAATCCACAAAAATCTGGATCGTATGAGTTTAAAGTTAAGAGTATGGATTCGCAAGATAATAGTATTGAGAAGACTTTTAGTGTCTGGGTTTCTGATAAGTATTATTCTTATAGTGGACAGGGTTCAAAAGAATTAAATGTGATTCTTGATAAAAATAGTTATGAACCAGGAGAAAATGTTACAGCTAGTATCTCTTCAGAAATGCCAGACAGAGATATTTTATTTTCAGTGGGAAGAAATTTTATTCACGAATATAAAGTTGTTTCTATGAATGGAAATTCTGTTAATGTTGATTTTCAGGTATCGGATGATTATATGCCAAGTGCTAAAGTGGAAGCAGTTAGTTTCTCAAGTGACAAAATTAATACAAGCTCTACAAGTCTTCAGGTTTCAGCCCAGAAGAAAAGATTGGATATTTCAATAGAAACTGATAAAGATATTTATAGTGCTGGTGAGGAAGTGAAGGCAACAGTTAAAGTTACAGATCAAAATGGAGAACCGCAAAAATCTGAAGTGGCTTTATGGGCTGTGGATAAAGCTTTATTTGAATTATCGGATCCTTCTGGACAAAAGTCTTTTGATTCTTTTTGGAATTATCGATATGGAAATGTTAGTTTCACACATTCATTGCGAGGTCTGTCAATTAATGCTGCTGAGAAGGGAGGTTGTTTTAAAGCAGGGTCTCAAATATTAATGTCAGATAGTTCGACTAAAAATATTGAAGAGGTTAAAGTTGGAGATTTTGTTTTGACCAGAGAAAATGAAAATAGTGAAAACTTAGTTAAGGAAAAAGTTATAAAAACTCATAATGTCGAAGTTGATGGATATTTTGTTATTAATAATAATTTAAATGTTACAGAAAATCACGTTGTTCGAGTAAATGATGAATGGAGACGTGCTGATCAAATTAAGATTGGAAATTATTTAATTGATCGAGATGGTAAAAATGTGACAGTTGAATCGATTGAATGGAGAAAAGAAAAAACGATGGTCTATAATTTAGAGATTGAAGATAAACATTCCTATTTTGTGAATGGTGTATGGGTTCATAATGGAAAAAGTGGAGGTGCTGGACGGTCTGTTTTTAAAGATGTAGCTTATTGGAATCCGAAGATTGTAACTGATAAAAATGGTGAAGCAGAAGTTTCTTTTAAATTATCTGATGATTTAACAACCTGGGCATTTTCTGCAGTTGGTGTTACTAAAGATACAAAGGTTGGAAATGCTAATCATGAAATTAAAGTTTCGCAACCTGTTATTTTACGTCCGTATTTGCCAAATATTTTTTACACAGAAGATGAGGTGAATGTTTCAGTGGAGGCTCAAAATTTTTCTGGAAAGAAAAGGAATTTTCAAGCGAAAATCGAATTTGACGGTGGAGAAGTAAAAAATAATTTGCAGGAAATTGAAATTGAAGATGGAGAAACGAAAGAAATTATTTTTACAATTTATCCCAAAGAAGAAAAAGATGCTCAATTAACTTTTTCTTTAAATTCAAAAGATGAGGAATCTGTTGGTGATAAAATTACGAAAAAAGTTTCAATTGAGAAGTTTGGATTTTTAGAAAAAAGTTCTTCAGTGCATAAAGCTAATGAAAATATAAATTTGCAAATTAATGAAGATGCTTTTAATGATAAAACTGAAGTGAATTTAGAAGTTTCAGCGACTTTATTAGGTTCTTTGCCGAGTGCAATTGATTATTTGATAGATTATCCTTATGGTTGTATTGAACAAACAACTAGTCGTTTTAGAGCGGTTTTGGCGGTGAAGCAAAATCCAGAAATTTTTTACAAAGCTAATCAAGAAAAGGATATTGATGCGATTTTAAATGAAGGAATAAAACGATTGAGTAAAATGCAAAATTCTGATGGTGGCTGGAGCTGGTGGAGCAGTAAAAAATCATCACCGTTTATTTCTATTTATGTGGCGGAAAGTTTACTAGAGGCAAAAGAGGTTGGGGTTGAGGTTGATGAAGAAATGATTAATTCTGCTGAAAAATATTTTTCTGAGTATTACTATTCTGAATTTAAACGACTTGAATCAGATGTAGACAAAAAAGAAAGATTAATTGTTGTAAGATATGGAAATTCACTTTTTGGAAAAAATAATGGAATGGTGCAGCTTTATTCTAATTTAGATCCAGATATGATCGCTTTGGGTGTGATGGCAAATATTCGAAATGGTTTCACTAATCCGAATGAAAATGGTTTAAATATTTTAAAAAATAAACTTCAACAGGAGGGTAATTACAAATATTGGTTAAGTGCTGATTATAATCGCTTTGGTTCAGCAGATGCTTCAACGGCATTGGGATTGAGGGCTTTTTTGATGGCTGATGTTGAAAAAGATGAGATTGATAGTATTGTTAAATATTTGACGAATTCGAGGAAAAGACAATATTGGAATAGCACTTTTGCAACCTCGAAAGTTATTGGTGCTTTGATGGATTATGCTGATAAGCATGAATATAATTTAAAAGTTAATAAAAATATTCAGATTTACAATGATGGAGAGAACATTTTAAATGAAACTTTAAGTTTGAAAAATCATTCTGTAAATATTCCTGTTTCTGTTAATGATATTAAAAAAGAAGGTTCTAATTTGAAAGTTCAGAGCAATGATGACGTATATATTACTTTGATCAAGAAAGAATTTAGAACAGATAGAAATGCTCAGGTTGTAAGTAATGGCATTTCAATTGAGAGAAATTATATAAATAAAAATGAAACAGGTGAGATTGGTAAGGGAGATATTGTAGATGTTGAGGTGAAAGTGAGTGGTTTAAATAAAGATAACGCATATTTAGTAGTGGAAGATAAGTTGCCAGCCGGTTTAATTCCTGTAAATGAAAATTTGAAAAATGTTTCTTCTGAAAGTGACGCTTATATAAATTATGACTATGCCCAGCGGGAATATACTAAAAATGGTGTTATTCTTCATAGAGAGAATATTAACTCAGGTTCATTAATTTTCAATTATAAAGCTAAAGCGATTGCTAGCGGAGTTTTTATTGATCCGCCAACGGTGGCTGAGATGATGTACAATCCTGATATTTATGCTCGAACTGGTGTACAGACTTTAGAAATTAGTTTGGAATCCCAGAAAGAAAGTTTGGAAGATTTCAATGCTGAAATGAAATCTTGGTTTAAAAAAATATTTGGATATAGTCGAGAGATTTTGGTTATCTTTGTTTCGTTTGTTGTGATTACTTACGGAATTATTGTGTTGGTTAGAGATAAATTTAAGGTTTAATATAAAAAATAAATTAAGATTTTATAATTTTGAAATGTAGTAGATGGTTTTAAACCATTTGTTATTTATATTTTTAAGCTATTGTTATTATAGATACAAAATTATATTTTAAAAAAAATGTTGAAAAATTATTGGAAAATTTCTATAGCTTTAGGTTGTTTGATGGTAGTAGTTTTAATTATTTTTTTACAAACTGGAGTTGAAGAAATTGATTCTAAGGTTAATTTAAATGATCAAGTGATTAGTTCTAATAATGATTTATTTTTTGATCAGCAACTTTTTGATTATGGAATTAGAAGTGTTAAAAATGATCGAAATATTCAAGAAGAGATTAAAGGCGTGATCGTTCCGCATCACTTATTAGCAAGTCATATTATTGCTGATACACTTCATGAGATTTTACGACCAGAAATTAAAAAAGTGATTATTATTGGTCCAGACCATTGGGAAAAAAATTCTGGATCTATTTCGACCAGTGATTATGATTGGGAAACGCCTTTTGGAAATATTATTTCTAATAATGATATAATTAATTCTCTAAATAATGCTGATTATATAAATATCGAATCAAATGTTTTAAAAAATGAACATTCGATTGGCGGATTAATTCCTTTTATTTCTTATTATTCTTCGGATATTGAAATAGTTCCTTTGGTAATAAGTCAGAAAATAACTGAAGAAGAAATTGATGATATTGTTGAGAGGTTGTATGAATTATCTCAAGATGAATCGGTAGCGATTGTAGTTTCAGTAGATTTTTCACATTATTTAACAAGTACAGAAGCAGAAAGGAATGATAAAATTTCTCTTCAGGTGATCGAAAATAAAGATTATGATGAGTTACTCGGTTTTAATAATGACTATGTTGATTCTCCGCAATCTTTGGTGATTTTTTTGAAAACTCTAGACCATTTAGAGATGGATAATTTAAAAGTTTTACATAATACAACTTCAGGTAAGATGATGAATGATGAGTCTATAAAAGAAGTAACTAGTTATTTTGGAATTATTTTTTGGTAAATTTATTTTACAAATCTAGTTTATTTATGTATTATTGGAAAATATTTTATTAATTTTTTAAAATAATTATAATATGGTTTGTGGAAAATGTGGAATAAGTATTTCAGATAATGAAAATCTTTGTGAGAATTGTAAGTCTGTTAATGATCCAAATGTAAATTTAGACAAGAAGTCTCAATTGAGAAAATGGTTTAGTGTTATTTTTTTAATTTCGTTGATAATTCCTATTTTTGGCGGAAGAATTTTAGGAATTGTTAATAACAAATCAGTCAATCAAGGCGATCAGGCTTTAGAAAAGTTAAATGAGGGAGATTCAGAAGAGGCTATTCAAGAAATAGATAAAGCATTGAAGATAACTGTAGACAAGGATAATAAAGTAATTTTGCTTGTAAATAAAGCTTATGCTTATATATATGAAGGAAATAATGAGATGGCTTTAAATTCTCTTAAAGAAGCTCTTGCTTTAACTAAAGAAGGAGAGTCAGATTATTATTTAATTTCTGGTGAAATTGCTATTTTAGAGAATAATGCTGGAATTGCTTTAGAAAATCTTAATAAAGCTCATGAATTAAAACCTGATGATTTTCAAATTAATAGTTCGTTATTTAATTTCTATATCGATGAAAATATGAATTCGGTTGATGTTGCTAAAGCTTTGGAATATGCTAAAAAGGCAGATGAAGTTGCTGAAGTTATAAATAAAGATGTTGCCAAAGAAAATCTAGCCGTTGCTTATTATCACAATTATATGACTGACGAAGCTTTGGAAATATTTTTGTCTTTCGATTTAAATAAAAAACCTTATACAGCAAGTTGGATTGCGTATAGTTATCTCGATAAGGAGGATGAACAAAATGCAAAAGTTTATTTTCAAAAGGCTAAGGATTTAGGTATTGAATTAAATCCAGAAATAGAAGCGTTTCTTTCTGGGACAGAAACAGAGACTCTTAATGAGGTTACTGAAGATGTTGATAACTAGTAATTTTGTTAATTTTATTCTATAATAAGAATAGTTAATCATTAAAATATAAAAATATGGCGTTATTACTTCCAATAATTGTGATAGGAGGATTTATCATACTGATTTCAATTAGACAGATTAATCAATATGAAAAAGGTTTAAAATTTACGTTAGGAAAATTTTCAAGTGAGATGATGCCGGGGTGGAGACTTGTCATTCCTGTTTTTCAGAGTTATCGAAAAGTAGATATGCGTGTGAAGGCAGTAGATGTTCCAGATCAAGAAGCTATTACTAAAGACAATATTTCTGTGCGAGTAAATGCAGTAATTTATTATCGAGTAAGTAGTGCAACCAGAGCAATTTTAGAAGTGGAAAATTACTACTTTGCAATTTCTCAATTAGCACAAACAACAATGCGTAATATTGTAGGTGAAGTTGAATTAGATGGATTACTTTCTAAACGACAAGAGGTAGCGGAAAAAATTAGAATGATTATTGACAAAGCGTCAGATAATTGGGGAATTGAGGTTCAAACAGTAGAACTTAAAGATGCTGTTTTACCTGAAAATATGAAACGTACTATTGCTAAACAAGCAGAAGCTGAACGAGAAAAGCGAGCTGTGATTATTAAAGCTGAAGGTGAGGTTCTTGCAGCGGAAAATATGTCTAGAGCTGCTTCATTGCTTAATAAAGAGCCTGGAGCTTTGCATTTACGAACTTTGCAAACATTAAATGATCTTTCTTCTGATCAATCTAATACTGTTGTTTTTGCTGTTCCATTAGAGATTTTGAGAGGTTTTGAAAAGGTTGCAAGTAATCTTGGAGGTATTAATAAATAAGAGATTATTTTAAAATATATTTTTAAAGGAATTGGTCTTGTACTAATTCCTTTTTTTCGTTTGGTATTCCGTAGGGAACGCACATGTGCGTTCCCTACGATGGAATGGTGAATGTGATAAAATTGAAGTTTTATGTGGAGGTTTGTCAGTGGCAAACGCTTACTATTATGTATCATAGCCCGTGCGGCGAGCACTGTTATTTTTCTTAAAAATCGTCTCGACAATAAGGTTTTCGCATGGTATTATAGTAGTGTAGATTACTATAAAATCAGAGGTTTTTTCGGTTGATTTACAGTGTTTTCGGTAAAGTAATTAAATTAAAATATTTTTATGCATATTAATTATTATGGTTTGTCTTGTTTCAAAATAGTAGCTAAAACTGAAGGGCGTGGCAGTGAAGATGTGACTATATTTTTTTCTCCGTATAGTAAAAGTGTTGGTTTGCGACCACCTCAATCGAATGCGGATATTGTACTTTTGTCTCATGATGGTGAAATGTTTAATGAATCGGATAGTTTTCGTGGAGAGCCATTGGTTTTTAATGCTCCGGGAGAGTATGCGGCTAAGGGTGTGAGTATTATTGGCATGGATTCTTCTGCTGATCCTAAAGGTGGAGAAATCAGGGGGAATACGGTTGTTTTTTCTTTGGATGTTGAAGGGATTAAAGTTGTTCATTTGGGAGCAATTGGGTCTGAACCGAGTGAGAAGGTTTATGATTCGATTTCTGGTGCGGATATTTTGTTTTTGCCGATTGGTGATATGGCGGGTATTGATGGTAAGACTGCAGAGACGATTGCTCGAAAGGTTGAGCCGAAAATTATTATTCCGATGCAATATAATTTGAAAGGTTTGAAGAAATTTAAGGAATTACATGATGAGAGTGATTTTTGTTCAAATATTGGGAATTGTCCGAAGAAAGGTGAGGATAAATTAGTGATTAAAAAAAGTGATATTGGAGAAGGTGTGATGGAAGTTAGGAAGTTGAATGTTTCGTAAATTATACTTGAAAATTAATTTTGTTTTATGAAAAAAGTTTTAGATTGGTTTAGAAATTTGTCTTTGAAATGGAAATTAACTTTTTTGTTATTTGGAATCTCGAGTATATTTTTTATATTTGAATACTTACTTTTAGAATCATCTTCCTATTACAAAATATTTATTGGTGGACTTTGGGTTATTTTTGAAGTTGTTATCAGCTTGTTTGGGAATGTCTCAGAAGAATTATTTTTTTTGATTTGGCTTTCTATTTTTTTCTTATACTGTCTATGTTTTGGTTATTTTTTTGAAATTTTATTTAAAAAATTTAATTTTAAAGTTACCTTTAAAAATGTATGTTTAGTACTGATATTCTTTATTATTTTAGATTTTATTTTATCTAAAATTATTTTTAATATTTATAGTTAATTTTTAATTAAAATATACATAATTAAAAACAAAAATATGTTTAATATCGAACAAAAAATTGAAGAAATTCGACAGAAGCCAGAACATATTCGGTTGCGGTATACTTGGGGGGCAGTTTCAGTTTGTATGGTGGCGGTGTTGATGATTTGGTTTATTTCGATTAAAGTTAATTTTTCGAGTTTTGATGATAATGTTGGCGGTACGGTTAGTGATGCGAAAAATCAGTTTGATATTTTGGAAAGTGGTCAGGACCCAGAGGCTGGTTTTGTTGGTGATGATTTGGATAGTAGTGAGTCGAGTTCAATTGATAAATTATTGGAAGAAGCGAGACAGAGTGAGGAATTACAGGGTGGTGAAGGGGTTGTGCAGTAGGTTTTAAAAAACCTAATTGTGTCATTTCGACTGAAGCGTAGCGGAATGGAGAAATCTCAAAGTTTACAGACAATCATAAAGTTTTGAGATTTCTCGACTTCGCTATCGCTACACTCGAGATGACAATATAAAGGTTTTTTAAGAGGTCTGATAAATAAAGTTTTTTGAAAAACTCATCATTATGTTATTTTTGAAATTTAAAATAATGATGTGTTTTGTTTTTATATTTTAAAATTAGTTTTCTTGTCATTCTGAACGAAATAATTTTTATAAAATTCTTAATGTTTTTGGTAAAAATTATGTAGTGAAGAATCTTAGTAAGTTTTTCTGACACTTTAGTTTTAAAGTTTCATGATTCTCTGTGGGGGATTCTTCACTTCATAAATTTATCTGCGATAAATTTATTACGTTCAGAATGACAGGAAGTTTATAGAGTTTCGAAAAATGTTGAATGGTGAAAAGCCCGTGCGGCGAGCCTGCCTGTTCGGCAGACAGGCACTGTTATTTTTTTAAAGTGAAGATTTTTTTATTAGAGTAAATTTAAAGTTAATAAATTACAATATGAGTAAGAAAAAAGAAGTTGAAAAACCAGAAATAAAGTTAGCAGCTGTGACCAGCAGATCAATCACAACTGAGATGGAAAAGTCATATTTAGAATATGCGATGAGTGTTATTATTTCTCGTGCGTTACCAGATGTTCGTGATGGATTAAAACCAGTACATCGACGTATTCTTTATTCAATGTGGAAAACAGGACTACGACCGAGTGCTAAATTTAGGAAAAGTGCGACGGTAGTTGGTGAAGTGCTTGGTAAGTATCATCCGCATGGTGATATAGCCGTTTACTATTCTATGGTTCGTATGGCTCAGGATTTTTCTTTGCGTTACCCATTGATTTGGGGTCAGGGAAACTTTGGTTCTATGGATGGAGATAATCCAGCTGCATATCGTTATACTGAGTCAAAATTGCAAAGAATTGCTGAGGAGATGCTTTTTGATATTGAGAAAAATACAGTAGATTTTAAACCAAACTTTGATGGTGTACATAAAGAGCCGACTGTTTTGCCAGCAAAATTGCCACAATTACTTTTGAATGGAACGATGGGTATTGCGGTTGGTATGGCGACTAATATTCCTCCACATAACCTTAATGAACTTTCAGGTGCTATCGCTCATCTTATTGATAATCCAAAAGCGGATGTTGATGATTTAATGAAGTTTGTAAAAGGTCCAGATTTTCCAACAGGTGGAGTTATTTATAATAAAAAAGATATTCGTGAAGCATATGCAACAGGAAAAGGAAAAATTGCGATGCGAGCGAAAGCGGAAATACTTGAATCTAAAGCAGGACAATTTTCAATTATTGTTACAGAAGTTACTTATCAAACTAACAAAGCAACTTTAATTGAAAAGATCGCAAATTTAGTTAAAGATAAAAAAATTCAAGGTATTAAAGCTTTACGTGACGAATCAAATAAAGATGGTGTACGAATTGTAATTGAATTGAAAAAAGAAGCTTATCCACAAAAACTTTTAAACAAATTGTATTCTTTAACAGATTTACAGAAGAATTTTAATGTTAATATGTTGGCGTTAGTGGATGGAATTGAACCACGGATTTTAAATTTGAAAGAAATTTTTGAACATTATATTATTCATCGAAAAGAGGTCGTTAGACGTTATACTCAGTTTGATTTAGATAAAGCAATAGAGCGAGCACATATCTTAGAAGGTTTGAAAAAGGCTTTGGATCATATTGATGAGGTAATTAAGACAATTCGAGCTTCAAAAACTCGTGAACTAGCTCATCAGAATTTGATGAAGAAATTTAAGTTTACCGACATTCAAACGACGGCAATTTTAGAAATGCGTTTGCAGACTTTAGCTGGTTTAGAGAGAGAAAAAATTGAAGATGAATTGAAAGAGAAATTAGCTTTAATTAAAAAATTAGAAGCAATTTTGAAGAGTGAAAAAAAGATTTTAAGTATAGTTAAAAATGATCTTTTAGAATTGACTGAAAAATATGGTGATCCTCGAAAAACCCGAGTGATTGCAGGTGGTATTCAGGATTTCAAACAAGAAGATTTAGTGCCGAACGAAGAGGCAATTATTACTATTACAAATGATGGTTATATTAAACGAATGGCACCAGATGCTTACAAAGTTCAAAAGCGAGGTGGAAAAGGTGTTGTTGGTGCGAAGTCTCGAGATAATATTAGTGTTGATTATATGTTGAGTGTTACGACTCATGATAATTTGTTGTTCTTCACAAATTTAGGAAAAGTTTATCAAATTAAGGCTTACGAAATTCCAGAAAGTGCTCGAACTGCGAAAGGTAATGCAGTAGTTAACTTCTTACAACTCGCTCAAAATGAGTCTGTTACTGAAGTTGTACCTTTCAATAAAGAAGATGATGTTAAATTTTTGTTAATGACTACGGAACAAGGTGTGGTTAAAAAGACAAAGATTGAGGATTTTGAAAATGTTCGTCGTTCTGGTTTGATTGCAATTAATCTTCACAAAGATGATAAGTTAAAATGGGTAAAGCCGACGACTAGCACAGACGAGGTTGTTTTGGTTACTTTGAATGGTCAGGCGATTCATTTTAAGGAAGTTAATGTTCGGGCGATGGGACGATCTGCAGCTGGTGTGCGAGCGATTAAACTTAAAAATAATGATAAGGTTGTGGGAATGGATGTTGTGTTCAAGAATCAAAAAGGTGCTCAACTTTTGATTATTACGGAAAATGGTTTAGGTAAGCGGACTGATTTGAAATATTACAAGATCCAAAATCGTGGTGGTAGTGGTATTAAGACTGCGAATATTACGGATAAGACTGGGAAGATTGTGAGTGGTTATATTGTGAATGAGGCGGATAAGGAGAGTGATATTATTATTACGAGTGTGAAGGGTCAGATTATTAGGATTTCGCTTGGGGATATTTCTGTTTTGAGTCGGGCTACGCAGGGGGTTAGGGTTATGAGACCGAAGAGTGGGGATTTTATTAGTGCTACTACTATTTTGTAAGTCATTCTTGTAGTTTTCTGATATAATAAAAGCAATGATTTATTTCATTGCTTTTTAAATTGTAATCAAAATATTTATGAGAAATTTTTATAAATTTGTTTTTATTGTATTTTTAATTTTTGTAGTCATTTCTTCTTCCGTGTTACTTTTTAGTTTTGACTATGAAAATTTATTAAATTCTTTAAATTTTAATTCATTGTTTTTTAAAAAATTAAACGGTATAATGTTATTTTTTGCTGGATTTTTAAGTATTGCATTAGGTGAATATTTTTTAAAGAAAAAAGCTGGAGATAATTTTAAAAATAAATTTTTTATTCTTGTTTTACCATTATCTTTTTTAGTTGTTCTGACTATTGATTTCACGGAGTGGGTCTTTATTTCTTTTCTTGTTGGATGTTCAGATTGGTGTGGTATTCAGCTTATATACTATCCAATTTATATTTTTCCTATTTGTATTATTTATTGGCTGATGAGAATTAATAATTTAAAATTTTCAGAATCTAATTTATATAATTATTTGGTTGGGAATGTTTCAAAGATATTTAAAATAATTTTATTTATTTTGTTTATTATCTATTCTTTGATGTCTTTTGATTATTTTACTAGAGGTAAATATTTAAAAATTTCAAACGAAACAAATATAAGTTATTGGTTGGAAGAGGCTATTAAAGCTGATGATGTGGTTTTGTGTGACTTTATAGAAAGTAATAAATTTAAGGGGGATGCTGATTTTTGTTATAAACAATTTTTTGTGGAATATAAAGTAAATGATTTTAAAAAATATAATTTTTATAATAATACAGAAAATATACAAATTATTTATAATAATTTAATTAAAGATCAATGTGGATTTTTAGCGGATAAATATTATTTTTATTGCGAAGAATCAGTGTTGGTTTCTATTAAGGAAGAATTTAAGCAAGAATTATTAAAAAATACAGATAGTAAATTTTTAAAGTATGCTCCAGATATAGGTGTTGCTAAAAGGAATGGTAATAGCGGTATAATTATGAGTTTTGATGGTAGTAAATTTAAAAATCAAGAAGATAAATATATAGCTATAAAAAGTAATCTTAGTATTTCGAAGAAAAAAAATATTAAAGTTGATAATAACTTAAGAGGAGATATTTATATTACATTTACAGGGAAAAATAAAAACTTTAAAGATATTTATAAAGTTTTAAATGAAAGTGTTTATCCAGTTCTTGATAAGGAATAGTTCTTAAAAAATCAAATTTAAAGATAATTAAAATGAATTTTTGGAAAAAACTAAAAAAACCGATATTTGCATTGGCACCAATGTATGACGTAACCGATTCAGTCTTTCGAAAAATAATCGCCGAAAGAAGTAATTTAGACGTGGTTTATTTTACAGAATTCGTAAGTGTAGACGGAATAATACATCCTGAAGGTGGAAAAAAACTAAAACATCTACTTTGGCATTCTAAAAAAGATCGACCAATCGTCGCACAACTTTTTGGAAATAATCCAGAAAGTTTTAAAAAAGCGGCACAACTTTGCGTAGAATTAGGTTTTGATGGAATTGACATAAATACAGGTTGTCCCGAAAAAAATATCGTTAAACAAGGTGCAGGATCAGCTTTAATTAAAAATCCAGAATTAACTAAGGAAATTGCATTGGCGACAATCGAGGGTGCAGGAGAAATTCCAGTTAGTTTAAAAACACGGATTGGCTTTAACGAAAATGAAATTGAAACTTGGATTCCATACTTACTTAAAATTGAAAATTTAGCGGCTTTGACTGTTCATTTACGAACAAGAAAAGAAATGTCTTTAGTTGATGCACATTGGGAATTGATGTCTGAAATTGTTGAAATGAAAAATGAATTAAATCCTGAAATTATTTTACTAGGAAATGGTGATGTGAAAACGGTTGCGGAAACTCGACAGAAAGTTGAAGATACCGGATGTGACGGAGTGATGATTGGGAGGGGTATTTTTGGTAATCCGTGGTTATTTAGTGATCCTGTTTTAGAAATTAGTTTAGAGGAAAAATTGAAAACGATGATTGAGCATACTGATCTTTACGAAAAAACTTTCAAAGGAATTAAAAATTTTTATATAATGAAAAAACATTACAAGGCTTATGTTACGGGATTTGATGGTGCGGTGGATTTACGGGCGAAGTTGATGGAGACTGATAGTGCGGATGAGGTTAGGGAGATTGTGGAGGAATTTTTAGTTAATAGAAAGTAGTCGGTAGATTGTAAAGATATTGCATTATGATATCTTTAGGATAGGTTTTTGATTCTATAGTTTAGAAACGTTTCGGAATCAGTGGTCTTCGACACACTAATTCCGGTAGGATATTTAAAGACATGACATTTCGGAAAATATATTTTCTTTTGTAAAAACGTCGATTTATCGCGTTTTATAGATAGAAAATTATTTATCCGGAAACTATGCTTAAAGTTTTCTTTAATTTTAAAGTATAGATACTAGAAAGGTCGCTACGCTCTTGAACAAATTATATCTTCCAGCATGACAGGTCTGGAAGGATTATGAATTTTGTAGGGGCAGTGCCTTTTGCCTGCTCATGTGATGAACGAAAAGTCAGTAGAAATGAATTGCAATTCATTTCTACAATTATGTATCATAGCCCGTGCGGCGAGCACTTTTTTGATCATGATTAATTTTAGGTTTCTTGATTTGTTTGGTGAGCGTGTTAGAATAAAAATATTATAAATTAACTATTTTTTGCGATGAATAAAATATCAAATTGGTTTAGAAAATTTTTTACGAGCAGAACTTTAAAAGTTATTATTATTAAATTTTGTATTTATACTGTAATTTATTTTGTTATCTTATATTTTTTATTTGATATATTTTGGGATGAATCTTTATTTGATGTAATTTCTAAATAGTCATGAAAATAGCAGTTTTACTTAGTGGGGGTGTGGATAGCTCGGTGGCTTTGAATATTTTGAAAAAAGAAGGTCATGACGTTCATGCTTTTTATTTGAAGATTTGGTTGGAAGACGAGATGTCTTATTTAGGTTCTTGTCCTTGGGAAGAGGATTTGGAATATGCTCAGGCGGTTTGTGATCAATTGGAAGTTCAATTGTCCGTGGTGCCATTTCAGAAAGAGTACCATGAAAAGGTTGTTGGTTACACAATTGATGCGGTACGAAAAGGTTTGACGCCAAATCCTGATGTTTTGTGTAATTCTCAAATTAAATTTGGGGCTTTTTTGGAAAAATATGGCGATGATTTTGATTTGGTAGCAACAGGTCATTATGCTTTTGTGGAACGTGGTGAAAGTGATGAATTGGCTAGATTGAAAAGAGCACCTGATCTTATTAAGGATCAGACTTATTTTTTGGCGATGATAAATCAAAAGCAATTGCAAAAAGCGATTTTTCCGATTGGTAAATTGCAAAAAAGTGAGGTTCGAGCATTGGCGGAGGAATGGAATTTACCAACTGCTAAACGAAAGGATTCTCAAGGAATTTGTTTTTTGGGAAAGATTTCTTTTCGAGATTTTCTTTTACATCATCTAGGTAAAAAGAAAGGTGAAATTATTGAGAAAGAATCTGGTGACATTATTGGTGAGCATGACGGTGCGTATTTGCATACGATTGGTCAGCGACGGGGGATAGAATTATCGGGTGGTCCTTGGTATGTTTGTGATAAGGATATTGAGAAAAATATTGTTTATGTTTCTCATGGTTTTGGTGGTGATGATCAGAGGCGGGATGAATTTGATGTTAGTAATTTAAACTGGATCAGCGGTAAATTTAAAAAGAGAGATCTTCAAGTTAAATTACGTCACGGAGAAAAGTTTTATAATTGTGAAGTTGAATTTATTGAAGAGGATTTATTGAAAGTTAAATTAGGTGAATTGGATCAGGCTATTACTCCGGGTCAGTTTGCAGTTTTTTATGATGATGAATATTGTTTAGGTGGTGGAGTGATTAAATAGAAAGTTAGACTTTTGGATTTGTAGATAGATTTGAATTGATAGATCCTATAGAATAAAAAAATTTATAATAAAATAAAAAACAGGATATAAAGTCCTGTTTTTTAAATTTAAAGTTTTTTAAAGCTAATCTTTATTTCCTAAAAATTTTAAAAGATTAACGAAGATCATGATGAAGTTAATGTACATGTGTAAAGCTCCAAGGGTTGTAAACTTTTTTTCGCTGTCTTTGTCTACAACGTTATATTGATAAATTGCTTTATAAGCCTGATTATCATAAACAGTCAATCCACAAAAAACTAAAATTGCTATTCCACTAACAATCATGTCCATCATTGTGTTTTGCAAAAACATATTTACTATACTTGATAAAAATACTCCCCACATTCCAGCAAATAAAACTGTTTTCCAAGAGGAAAGATCTTTATCAGTTCTAAATCCAATCACTGCTAGAGTTCCAAAAATAGCTGCTGAAATTATGAATGTTTGAACAATTGAACTTAGATCATATCTTAAAAAGTAAATTGATAAAAACATTCCATTTATCGCAGCATAAACTAAAAATAAAGCTCGTGATAATTCGGCTGGTAATTTTTTAATAAATATTTGGACGCCAAATAAAATAGCTAATTCAATTGCATTGATTCCATAAAATATTATGGGATTTCCAAAAATTATACTTTGCAGAGGAGTGTTAAGTGTTGCATAAGCGAAAGCTGCACTTAAAAGTAAACCAACTGTCATCCATGTGTAGATTCCTGCAAAGAACTGATTTAATGATGTTGTTTGTCCATCGCTCATCGTGCGATTCATTGTATTTTCCATAATTTATAATTAATTTTTTATTGGAGTAATTGTAACAAAAAACGGCTGATTTGTCAAAATTTTTTGTTTTTCAAAAGGTTATGTTAAAATTATAACATAATAAATTTAAAAATATTTTATGGAAGTAAAAAAAACCAAAATAGATGGTTTATTAATAATTACCCCACAGGTATTTGGAGATGATCGAGGATTTTTTGTAGAAACTTATAATGCCGAACGATATAAAGAAATGGGAGTTGATGTTAATTTTGTTCAAGATAATTTAAGTAAATCTCAAAAAGGAGTTTTACGAGGTTTACATTTTCAGAATGAGCCTTTTGCACAAGGCAAATTAGTGCAAGTTGTTACAGGTAAAGTTTTAGACGTAGCAGTAGATATTAGAAAAGATTCGCCAACTTTTGGTGAATATGTTTCTGTTGAACTTTCAGCTGAAAATAAAAAACAATTTTGGGTTCCTGCGGGATTTGCTCATGGTTTTGTGGCTTTGGAAGATGATACGATTTTTTCTTACAAATGTACTAATGTTTATAATCCTGAGTCTGAAGGTGGTCTTTTGTGGGATGATGAAGAAGTTGCTATCGATTGGAAATTAAAAGAAAATGGTATTAATAAACCGATTCTAGCGGAGAAAGATTTAATTAATCCTAAATTGAAAGATATTGAAAGTGGATTTTAGTTATTAATATTCTTTATTTCGTTAAGCAAAAAATTACCCACTTTCTCATTTAAAAGTCTTATCCAATCTACTGTCCCAGATTCTTTGCAAAAGTTTTGAAATCTTTTATCATTATAATTTTTTTATTTTTTATTATTTTAATAATAACATGAAAGAATTTTGTAAAAAAATAAAATTTAAAGTAGAATAAAAGAGAATCAATAAATTAAATTAAAAATATATGAAAATATTAGTAACAGGTGGAGCAGGATTTATCGGAGCAAATTTTGTACATCATATTTTAGAAAAATATCCAAAATATAAAATAGTAAATTTAGACGCTTTAACTTATGCAGGGAATTTAGCAAATTTAACAGAAATAGAAAATAATCCTAATTACGAATTTGTAAAAGGAGATATTTTAGATAAAAAATTAATGAATGAATTAGTTGCTCGAGTTGACGCAGTTGTTCATTTTGCGGCAGAGTCACATGTTGATCGTTCAATTTTAGATAGTGATGCCTTTGTAAAAACAAATGTTAACGGAACTTTAAATCTTCTTGAAGCAGCTAAAAATAATGGGAATAAAAGATTTCATCATGTTTCAACAGATGAGGTTTATGGTTCACTTGAGAAAGATGATCCAGCTTTCTCTGAAGAGACCTCTTATGATCCACGAAGTCCTTATAGTGCTTCAAAAGCATCTTCAGATCATTTAGTTCGAGCTTATTATCATACTCATGATTTACCGATTACAATTTCAAATTGTTCTAATAATTATGGACCTTATCAATTTCCAGAAAAACTGATTCCACTTTTTGTGACTAATTTAATGGAAGGAAAGAAAATTCCAATCTATGGAACTGGAGAAAATATTCGTGATTGGCTACATGTTAAAGATCACTGTATTGCAATTGATCGAATTTTACATGATGGAAAAATTGGTGAAACTTATTGTGTTGGAGGGGATGCGGAGAAAACTAATTTAGAAATTACAAATTTAATTTTAGAATTAATGGGTGAGGGTCAAGATAAGATTGAGTATGTTGAAGATAGAAAGGGTCACGATAAGCGTTATGCGATTAATTTTTCTAAAATTAAAAATGAATTAGGTTGGGAGCCGAGCGTTAGTTTTGAGGAGGGAATTAGAGAAACTGTGGAGTGGTACAAAAATAATCAGGATTGGTGGAAGAATATTAAATCTGGAGAATATCAGAAATATTGTAAAAGACAATATGGAAATAAATAAGCTTTCTAAGTGTAAAAAGTAATTTTATTAACGAAGGTTTTAAATTAGGATTTTTGTAAACCTAAAAGAAAAACATAGAGTTTCCTAAAAATATATGAAGTATAAATATTCCAAGAGAAATAATTAAGGCGATGGGAAATATTCCAGGCTTAAATTTTACCAAAGTAAAGCCAAGGACTAATGATATTTGATCGGCGATTAATCTATTTAGAAGAGTTTCTTCACCAGCAAACCATTTGGCAATTTCAGTAGGTCCGCCTATTTCTAAATAATGTTCAATTATTTCCCAAGTGGAGGATATCAATAAAAGAAAAATAACAGGATTGTGAATATTATTTTTTCTGAGATTTATTATAAAAAAACCCAAAACGGAACCAGTTGCAATATGTACAATTGTCCAAGTGTCAAAGATGGATTTTGACTTATGTCCGAAAAGTCTAAGTTCAGGTATGGTCAACCAGGCTGTAATGCAAATTATGAATCCAAAAAATAAAATTAATATTTCTGGTTTGAAATTATAATTTTGTTTTTCTTTTGTGATAGATTGGATAAAATTTTTAATCATTTCTTTAATATAACATATTAGTTAAGTTTTTTAAATAAAAATATTACCAAAACAAAAAACATCTCATTATTGAGATGTTTTTTAAGTTCTAAATTTTTTGCAAGAATTATTTTGTAACAACGTGTACAAATTTTCTCTTTTGAAGTTTTCCAGTGAAATCCTTAACTTTTTTATGAGTAAATTCAACAATTCCATCAGCTACTGCAAAAAGAGTATCATCAGCTCCTTTTTGAACATTTTTGCCGGGGTGAAATTTAGTTCCTCGCTGTCTAACAATGATATTTCCAGTTTCAACAGTCTGTGAACCATAAATTTTTACTCCAAGACGTTTTGATATGGAATCACGACCCAGGTGAGTGGATCCGCCAGCTTTTCTATGTGCCATAGTTTAATATTTTAAGTAATTATCAGCTTCTTTCCTTTAAGCATTCATTATGATATTATAGCAAGGAAATTAATATTGTCAACATTTTTCAAAATTTATGAAAGATTATTTAAAAAATTTAGTAAATTTTTTTATTAAAAATGAGAAAAAAATAGTTCTGGGAATGGGAATTGTTTTGATAATTGTGATAAGTTTTACTTTTGGAATTATGAAAGGGAAAGGTATTACCCAAGATCCATTGATTATCTCAATAGCAGAAGTTCCGCCGGTTGTTATCAATTCTAATGACTCTGTAAGTATTGAGGAAAAAGCTGAAATTGGAGAAGGTCTGACAACATGTGTTTATGTGGGAAGTAAAAATGGGAGTAAATATTATCCTCCGACTTGCTCATATGCCAAAAAGATTAATCCAGAAAATTTACGATGTTTTTCTTCGGATGAAGATGCAATCGAAAAAGGATATTCTAAAACAACTTCATGTGATTGATTTTAAAATATTTTCAAAAATATAAAAATAAGATGGTGCCTGTCTGCCCTGTCTGTCGACAGGCAGGCAACATAGGCAGTCTAGTCGCACGGGCTTTTAAATTTTAAAGTTATTCCAAGAATAATTTTTACTGTGTATAGACTATTTGATTTTTTTTAAATTTTGGACTACTATCAATGATAGTAATATAATATTTTAAACATCTTGATATGCAAAAAGAAAATACCTTCGTTGTTAATTTAGGGGGGTCTATAGTTGTTCCTGATAAGATTGATGTTGAATTTTTAAAGAAATTTAAAGATTTAATTATTGAACAAATTGAGGAAAAAGATCAAAAGTTTGTTTTTATTATAGGAGGCGGTAAGACAGCTCGTCGATACGCAGAGGCAGCGGGGGAAATTTCTGAACATGTTACTGATGAAGATAAAGATTGGTTAGGGATTCATACGACACGTTTAAATGCTCATTTAGTAAGAACAATTTTTCGTGATTATGCTTATCCGCGTATTAATACTAATCCCCATGATTTGGAGGATTTTTATAAATGCAAAGAGCCAATTATGATTGCGGCGGGATGGCGACCTGGATTTTCGACTGATTATGATTCAGCACTTTTAGCAAAATATTTAGATATTAAACGAATGATTAATTTGTCTAATATAGATTATATTTACGACAAAGATCCGAATAAATTTACAGATGCTAAAAAATTAGATGAATTATCTTGGGATGATTTACAGGGGATGATTGATACTAAATGGACGCCTGGCATGAATGCTCCTTTTGATCCTGTGGCAATTAAATTTTCTAATGAAGAGAATTTGGAATTAGTTACTATGAATGGTAAAAATTTAGAAAATATCAAGAATTATTTGAATGGTAAGGAATTTGAAGGAAGTGTTGTTAAAAATAATTAATGTTATAGTATTTTTTAGACTTTTAAAAAACTAGCGTAAAGCTAGTTTTTTTATTTTTAAATATTTTTTTATGGTGTTATAATTAAAATAGATAAAATAATTATTAAAAACAAAAATATGGGAATTGTAGATTTTTTGAGGAAGATTGGTATTTTAAAATCAGGTTCAGGTTCTTGGAGTGGAAATATTAAAGATCAATCGGCTAGTGATGTATTAGGGGATTATTATTCAAATGATAAAAAAGAAAAATCAGCAGGAAAAAATACTGAGGAAAATAAAGAAAATAAAGATGCAAACGCACGATAGTTTATTTTCCTAAATTATATTATCAAAAAAAGATTCACTTTTGAAGTGAATCTTTTTTAATTTATGTAACTAGCCGGATTAACAGTTGCTCCAGTTGGAATGTAAATGCCACTTACTGAACTAGATTTAACAATGGCAAAAGTTTTTGCAACAAATACAGTAAAATGAAGATGAGCTCCAGTAGAGAATCCAGTGCTACCCATAACACCTATTTTATCACCTTTATCAACCTTATCACCTTTACTAACTTTAACTGAACTCATATGTCCATAAAGAGTAATTAATCCATTTTCATGATCTATAGCTACCCATCTCCCATAACCGTAGTAACCCATGTTTCCTGTACCTGCAACTCTTCCATCAGCAGCAGCCATAATTTTTTTATCTCCCTTCGCTACATAATCAACGCCATTGTGCTTACCGCCTTTGTAATTGTGTGAAAAACTAGTTCTTCCATAACCTTGAGTTATTACATAAGGATTAACAACTGGCCTAGAAAGATCAGCTTTAGATTTTGATGGTAAATCAGAATTTGAGTAATCTCCAGCGTGATCATAATCAATTTCATTAATCTCGTCTTGAATAGATAATTGCTCTTGCTCTAATTTAGATAATTTAGTTTCATACTTCTTTTTTTCATTTTCAGCTTGAATTATCAAACCTTCTTTATGATTTCGGGTGCTTTCTAAGTATTCATTTCTTTTTTCTAATTCATATTTAGTATCTTTAATTTCAGTTGTTTTTTTACCAAGACCATTTTTTTCTTCAACTAATTCAGCTTGCTCTTGTATAATGGAATTCATCACATTACTCAAATTTTCAGCAGTTTGATCGATTCTATTACTATCAGTAAATAGACTGGGATCAGCTGTATTTTTTGTTGTAATAAAAAAATTATTTGTATCAGAATTACCTTGATAATGTTCTCTAATAATTTTACTTAAGATTTGCTTTTGAATATTAATGCGACTTTCTTTTTGTTTTATTGTTTTTTCAATTCTATCTATTTCACTACTAATTTTATCAATCTCTTTTTTATTTGTTTGTATGTCACCTTCAATACGACGACTTTCATTCTCTAATTTATTTACTTGAGATCCGATGATGTTAGTTTCTTTTTCTTTCAAATCAATAAGTTTTTTAGTTTTTTCTTTCTCTTTCTCAATCTCTTTATATTTATCGTATAATTCTTCTTTTTCTTCTCCGTCTTCTTCATTATCAGTAGCTGCGTTTACTAGATCGAAAGTGAAAAGACTAAATGTAGACAAGTACATTAATAATATAAGAAAAGCAAATACATTAAATTTTGATCCAGTATTTTTCATACCTTTATTATAGCAAATTTAGTTTTTATAGCTAGTTTGAATCATTTTAAATATTTTAACATTTTATAAAATAGATGACAATTTTAGGAAAGCGATTTATAATAAGAATATGTTAATATTTATTTAACTTAGGTAATTTAAACTCTCTTAATGTTTATTTTTTTCACTATAATAGTATTCTTTATTTTTGGTCTTTTGATCGGTAGTTTTTGTAATGTTCTTATTTTTCGAATGAGAAAATCAATGAGTTTTGTCATGCCATCTTCACATTGTTTTTCATGTAAAAAGAAATTGGCTTGGAAGGACAATATTCCGTTGGTTAGTTTTTTTATTTTGAAAGGTGAGTGTAGAAATTGTAAAGCAAAAATTTCTTGGCAATATCCATTAGTGGAGTTTTCAACTGGAATTTTTTGGGGTTTGATTGGATATTTGTATATTTTTAATTTTATAGATAGTTTATATTTAGCAATTTTATGGAGCTTAATTTTTTCGGCTTTGATGGTGATTTTTATTTATGACTGGAAATATATGGAGATCCCGATGGGTCTAATTTGGTTTTCATTAGTTTTAGTTTTGATAATCAATTTTTCAGTGGACGAATTTTATTTGTCAGATTTTTTAGAAAGTATCTTATTTAAAAATGGGTTAAGTGGAATGGTAGCCTTTTTATTTTTCTTTGGATTAAGTTTTGTTTCTGATGAACAGTGGATGGGTTATGGGGATTCCTTTTTAGCTTTGTTGGTTGGTTTTGCACTAGGGGGAACGGCAAGTTTTTTAGCAATTTTAATATCTTTTTGCGTGGGTGCAATTTTTAGTATTTTTCTTATAGTCTTGGATAAAGCAAAATTAAAATCTCAAGTGCCATTTGGACCGTTTTTAATTTTTGGTTTTGCATTTGTATTTTTTGTTCAATTTTTTTGTCCGAGTTTAATACGGTTATTTGGATAGAATTTTTTAAATTTTTGAAAAAATATTAATGATAATAAGTCTTTAACCTTCTGGAAGTTTAAAGTGCAATTAATTTATTAGACAAATTTTTGAATAAATTATATCTTTCAATATCATATATTAAGGGGATTTATGTGAAAAAATATAATTTTAAAATTTTTGATCTAAAAACTCATGCGAGGAGGGCATTTTTCTTGTGAGATAAAGATAAATGCGGTACTATTGGATTAAGGGATAAATTTAAATTTCTGTTGAATTTCATTGGAATGAAAATCTTAATGATCGCACCAACGCCATTTTTTTCGCATAGAGGTACACATATGCGGATTTATGAGGAGGCGCGAGCTTTAGAAAAACTAGGTCATAAAATTGTTATTGTTACTTATCATAATGGTGATGATATTAATAAATATGTAGAAACTAATATTGACGTCAGAAGAATTCGACGTTGGCTTTTTTGGTATAAAAAAACTGAGGCTGGTCCAGATTGGCAGAAAATATTATTAAATCTTTTTTTGATTCGAAAAACTTTTTACATGACAAGAAAATGGAAACCAGATGTTATTCATGGTCATTTACACGAAGGTGCATTAATTGGTAAAATGATGCAGTTATTTTTATTTTGGCGAAAGTTTTTACTTGTTGTGGATTTTCATGGAAGTTTAGTTAATGAAATGAAATCGCATGGATATTTGAAATTTAATTGGTTGCAATCTACTTTTGATTTTTTTGAAAAGTTAATTAATCGAATTGGAGATGTGGCAGTGGTTAGTGATAAGGATAATGTAAAAATTATTAAAAAGGCACGAGATGATGAAAAGGCTTTTCATTTGTCTGATGGGGTTAATGTTGAACATTATATTGATTTAGGTAGCAAGAAAAATTTACGAAAGAAATTTAATATTCCAATTGATAAATTTGTAGTGGTTTATACAGGAGCTTTAATTGAAAATAAGGGTGTAAAACATTTGATTTATTCTATAAAAAAGACAGTACAAGAAGTCCCAGATGTTCATTTTGTAATAGGTGGTTTTCCGGCTGAATGGGTGAGAAAATATGTTCTTAAAAATAATTTAGAAAATAATGTAACGATAATTTCGCCTTTGAATTATTTTTCTTTGGCGGAAGTCAATTCTTTGGCTGATGTTGCGGTGGATCCTAAAGATGATTCTGTCCAACAGGCTAGTGGAAAAATATTGCATTACATGGCGGCTAAGGTGGCGATTATTTGTTGTGATCGTGCGATTAATAGAAATTATTTAGGTAACAATGGTGGAGAATATTTATCTGAAGTGAATGCGGAGAATATTTATCAAGCTGTAAAAAAGTTGTATAATGACAGGGGATTAGTTGAAAAATATTCTGAAGAGGCTTTTCGAAGAGCGGATGATTTTAGTTGGAAGAGAGTTGGGGAACAGTTGGAGGGGATTTATGAAGGTGATTTGTAATTTTTGTAAATAATTTTATGTTAAAGGGTGAATGAAGTAATTATTAAAAATAATTTTATGAAAGAAAATAGAATTAAGGTTGTTATAAATAAGCCTATTAAGGAGGTTTTTGATTTTACAGTTAATCCGAAGAATACTCATTTGTGGATTCCTTCAGTAGAGGAGGAATTATCAGATAAGTTCCCTCCAGAAGTTGGTGATTGTTATAAAAATAGAGGAAAGAATTCAGATTGGAACTTTTATAATGTGACAGAATTTAAAGATAATGAAATTTTTGAATTGAATATGTTAGATGAAAATTATTCAGTACGATATACTTACAAAAAAATTAGTGATAATGAAACGGAAATGGAGTATTTTGAGTGGGTTAAGAATGGGGAGATAGATGATCCATTTACTGAAGATATTTTAATTAAATTAAAGTCAGTTATTGAGGATAATATTTAAGGCTGATTTTATTGACAAGACTATTTTTTTGTGGTTAAATTATAGCATCAAAGCCTTTAACCATTTTATTCAGAATAAAGGTTTGTTTTCTGTTTATTAAAATGAATTAAAAGTTCTAATGAAATCAAAATTGAACAATTTAAAAGATAAGGTTAATAACTTATTAAAAAAGGAAAAACCTCTTATGTTAGGCACAATCAAACCAAATAAAGAAGATGGAAATAAATCTAATGATTTAGATAAAAAAAATAAGTCAGTGAAAAATAATAACAAATCCACAAAGAATCAGAAAAATAAATGGAAAATTTTTTTGAAATTTTTTGGTTTTATAATTAGTACAGCGATTGACTTAGGTTTAGTTATGTCCTTGGCAGTAGCGACAATATTTTTGTATGCTTATTACAATACAGTTGATGCAGAAGAGTTAGTGAAGATGGATATTTATGAAACTACGATTATTTATGATAAAACAGGAGATCATATTTTATATGAATTACATGGTGAAGAGGATAGAAAAATAGTAGATCATAATGGTATATCTGATTACATGCGTTATGCAACGATTGCAGCGGAAGATGATGCTTTTTATCATCACGTAGGAATTGATATCTATGGAATTTTGCGAGCAGCTCAAAAAAACTTTATTCAAGGTGAAAGTTCACAGGGAGGTAGTACTATTACTCAACAGTTAGTGCGTAATACTTTTCTTACTCGAGAAAAAACTTATAAACGTAAATTTAAGGAAATCGTTTTATCTATAAAAATAGAGCGATATTATGAAAAAGAACAGATTCTAGATCTTTATTTGAATGAAGTGCCTTATGGATCTAATGCTTATGGTGTGCAGTCAGCTTCAGAAGTTTTCTTTGGCAAAAATGCTAGTGACTTAACTTTAGATGAGGCGGCTTTATTAGCTTCTTTGCCAAAAGCTACTTCTGATTTTTCTCCATATAGTAAAAACACTGATAGATTAATTGCTCGTCAGAAAAGTATCTTGAATCGAATGGCTGATTTAGACTTGTATGATAGGGAAATAATTGACCAAGCTTTGGCGATTAATACTTTAGATAAACTTAAAGAATATAAAACAACTATTGAGGCTCCTCATTTTGTTTTTTATGTTGAGGATCAATTAAAAAAAATATTTGGAGAAGAAAGAATGCGTCAAGGAGGATTTAAAGTTTATACAACTTTAGATTATGATATGCAGAAAAGAGCAGAACAAGATGTTACAGACTATGCGGTTGAATTGCCAAAACATGGAGCAAGTAATGCGGCTATGGTGGTAGTTGATCCTAAAACTGGAGGTGTTTTGGCGATGGTAGGAAGCGTTGATTATTTTGATGCTGAGAGTGACGGAGAAGTAAATGTTACTTTGAGTTTGCGTCAGCCAGGATCATCTTTTAAGCCAATTGTTTATGCTGCAGCTTTTGAAAAAGGTTATCAGCCAGAAACTCTTCTTTATGATGTTCCAACTAGTTTTGGAGAGGATGGATCAGGAAAAGAATATAGACCAAATAATTATGATGGAAAAAATCATGGTCTAGTCTCTATGAAAAAGGCTTTAGCTGGATCATTGAATATTCCTGCTGTTAAGACCTTATATTTAGTAGGCGTAGATGAAGCAATTGATTTTGCTGAAGAATTAGGGATTACTACTTTAAAAGATCGAAATCGTTTTGGGTTGTCTTTGGTTTTAGGTAGTGGTGAGGTTAAACTTTTAGAAGAAGTTGGAGCTTTTGCTGTTTTTGCTAATGATGGTGAGAGAACGCCAGTTCATGGGATTAATCGTGTAATAGATTCTAGTGGTGAAGAAATTATTCCACCACCAGAATCAGAGCGAGTTATTAATGCGGATGTTGCTCGAAAAATTAATAGTGTGTTGAGTGATAATGAAGCGAGAACTTATGTATTTGGTAAAAAGAATAATTTATATTTTGAAGGTAGGAAAGTGGCTGCGAAGACAGGAACCACTCAAGAGGCTCGAGATGTTTTGACTTTGGGTTATACTCCAGATATAGCGGTTGGTGTTTGGGTTGGAAATAATGAAAATACTCCTTTGAGAGAAAATAGTTTAGGAAGTTTAGTAGCGGCACCGTTGTGGAGAAAATTCATGGAACGGGAATTAGAATTTTTACCAGATACGCAATTTGAAGAATATGAGCCGAATACTTCTGTTGAGTCTATGGTTACAGGTAAATCAGGTGGAGGTGCTTCTGAAGGTGGTGTAGTGTATTATAATAAAAAGACGGGAGAAAAAATTTCTGCAGAAAAAGCTAATAGGACTTCCGCTGAAAAATTAGAAAAAAAGTATAAAAAATCTTCTGGACATAGTATTTTGTATTATGTAAATAAAGATAATCCTTTGGATCCAACGGCTAAACCTGATTTGAATGATGAGATGTTATGGAGGTGGGAAAAGGCTTTAGGACATTCTAAAAAGAAAGATTAAGTAAATTTTTAGTTTATGGAAAAAATATTGAAGGTAAAATCTTTTCAGGAAACTTTAAATGCTAGTATGTGTGGTCCAGCTTCTTTGAAAATAGTTTTAAAATATTATGGAATTGACAAACTTGAGTCTTGACCTTTGGGGTTAAATTTGTTATACTGCTTAGAATTAATTTAGATAATTAATCTTTATTATTTTTAATGCTTAATTTTGTTAACTTTTTATGAAAAAGATATTATTGACCACAATGGTTGTTGTAATGGGGACTTTTATGATCTCTGAAAATGTATTGGCTGATGCTTGGTGGGGAGAGGGTTATCGATCACCAACTTGGGTAAGAGAACATGGTGGAACAACAATTACTTATAATATTGTTGGTGACAGTGCTAAGAAATACAAGGGGTTCATGTATCAAGACGGAAAATATGTGGAAGTTGAGTTTGGAAATAACGCAGTTTTTGATGATGCAAAAAATGGAGTGTACACAGTTACTTTTTATAAGTGCGATGGTAGTTGTATGCCTCATAAGACTAATAATAAGACCAAACTTAGAGGTAGTGATAAAAAATTGGCGACTACTACAATTATTGCTAGACCAGGTGAGGATGTGAGACTTGTGTTTAATGCTAATACCAAACAAATTTCTTTTACTTCAGGAACCGCTGGTAAAAAAATTGATCCTTTTCTTGCAAAAAAGAATTTAGCTAGAAGATACGCTGGACAACAATGTAGCATTGTTGATACTGATAAGAAGAAGCAAATTCTTATTGGTGCAGCTTTGAAACAGGAGAATGTTGATATGAGTAAAATTGATAAATATGTTGAATTAGGTTTGTTACCAGAATCTTTTAAAGAAAAAACTGAGAAAATTGAAGATCCTGTGAAATAAAATATTTATATTTTGACTTTTAAAAAAGCGATGATTTTAATCATCGTTTTTTTGTTTTGTACTTTAGGGGTGTTGTATTGTGATATTTTATACTAAAATTAATTAGTCTTTTTGCATTCTTGCGTCATATCATTCTTGGCGGAACCTGCCTGTTCGGCAAATAAATGTATCGAAAAGTGAAGGTATTTAGGAAAATTAAATTTGAAGCTTGTTAATAAACTTTCATAATATAACTTAAAGTTTTATGTTTCTAGATCCCTGCCTACGCGAGGATGACATAATTTGTGGTAGTAATAATATTGTATTTGTGAAATGGTGTTTTACTGTGTTATTTTTGTTTGTTATTATGGAAAGGTAAAGTATTGGTTTTTGAAAATTTTGTATATTGTAAATAAGAATAAAATCATGAAAAATAGTATTAAAGAATTGGCAGTGTATCAGACTAAGGGTGGAGAAATTAAGCTTCGGGGTGATTTTGATAATGAAACGTTGTGGGCAAGTCAAAAGCAATTAGCTGCACTTTTTGATGTTGATGTGCGAACGGTTAATGAACATATTAAAAATATTATAAAGAGTAAAGAATTGGTTGAGAGGTCAACTATCCGGAAATTCCAGATAGTTCAAAAAGAAGGGAAACGGGAAGTTAATCGTAAGGTAGAACATTATAATCTTGATATGATGGTTTCAGTTGGCTATCGTGTAAATTCTAAAGTTGCGACAAATTTTAGAAAGTGGGCGACGAAAATTTTGCGGGGACATATTACTAAAGGTTTTACTATTAATAAGTATCAACTGAAGAAAAATCATGAAGAATTTTTACGGGCTGTTGATGACATAAAATTATTAGCGAAGAATAATTCTAAAATTAAGACTAATGATGTTTTGGAATTGGTGAAGACTTTTTCGGGAACTTGGTTTTCTTTGGATAGTTATGATAAACAGATTTTGCCAAAGAAGGGGGCAAGTAAGAAAAAGGTGAAAGTTGGAGTTGTGGAATTGTATGATGGTGTTGATGTTTTTAAGGGTGACTTGATTGGGGCTGATGGAGCGACGGAGCTTTTTGCACGAGAAAAAGATGTTGGTAGTTTGGGGGGTATTTTAGGGAATGTGCTGCAGTCTGTTTTTGGGAAAGATGCTTATCCGACGATTGAGGGGAAGGCGGCTCATTTGTTGTATTTTGTGGTGAAGAATCATCCGTTTACTGATGGGAATAAGCGGACGGGGGCTTTTGTTTTTATTTGGTTTTTGCAGAGGGCTGGTTTTGATTTTGGGGATAGGGTTTCGCCAGGGGGTTTGACTACGCTTACACTTTTGATTGCGGAGAGTAATCCTAGGGAGATGAGTAAGATGATTGGATTAGTATTGTTGATTTTGCGGGGGTGACACTTGATGAATTTTTATAAGATTATTTTTTAAAAAAATATTATGAAGGTTATTATAAAAAATTGTAATAATATAGATAATGGGGAAATTAAAATTATCAAAGAACAACTTAATATACGATTTGGGATTAATGGCACAGGCAAAAGTACTGTTTCAAAAGCAATAGAATATAATAGAGATGTTGAAAAGTTGCAAGATCTTATGCCGTTTAAATTGCATGAAAAAAATGAAGAATGTTTAAAGTCAAGTGTTGAATTAAGCGAAAGTATTAAAAGTGTTTTTGTTTTTAATGAAGAATATGTAGGGCAATTTGTTTTCCAAAAAGATGAGCTTGTTGAAAATAGTTTTGATATTTTTATAAACACACCAGCTTATAAAAAGAAAGTAGAAGAAATTGAATTAATTATTTTTGGTATTAAAAAGGTATTTGAAGATCATGAAGATTTAAATATAGTAATAAATGACTTGGAAGAACTTTCTAGTAATTTTAAAATATCTAGAGGCGGAATATCTAAAAGTTCAAAGGGATATAAGAGCTTAGTGAATGGAAATAAAATAGAAAATATTCCAAAAGAACTGGAAGAATATAAAGTTTTTTTACAAAGTGATCTAAATGTTGAGTGGTTAAATTGGCAAAATGGAGGTGCTAAGTTTTTAGATATATCAGATAAGTGTCCGTATTGCATCGCTTCTATAAAAACTAAAAAGGATAAAATAATAAAAGTATCAACTGAATATGATAAAAATCATATAAAAAATTTAAAATTACTTATTGATGTGATTAATAAGCTAGGAGGGTATTTTTCAGATGATACATTGAAAGTATTAAAAGAACTTGTAACTCAAAAAGATGGTTTAAATGAAGATCAAGAAAAATTTTTATGTAAAGTAAAAGAGGATATTGATGATTTGATTGAAAAATTTAAAAATCTTCGCAATCTATCTTCTTTTGATTTTGGAGAGATTGATAATATTGAAATAAAACTTAAAAGTTTGCAGATGGATATTGATCTTTATGAAAAATTAAATTCAAAGAAAACAAATGAAATTATAAATAATTTAAATGATTCTTTAGAGATCGTAATAGGAGATGTTAGTAATTTAAAAACAAAAATAGCTATATATCAAGCAGAAACAACAAGACTAATTCAAAAAAATCAAAAAAATATAGATCAATTTCTTAAAAATGCGGGATATAAATATAAAGTTTTAATTATCAATGAAAAAAATAATTATAAATTGAAGCTTAAACATATTGATTTAAAGAATGCATTAATTCATGGAGATCAACATTTGAGCTTTGGTGAAAAAAATGCTTTTGCATTAATTTTATTTATGTATGAGGCACTATCTAAGAATCCAGATTTAATAATTCTTGATGACCCAATCTCATCTTTTGATAAAAATAAAAAATATGCAATTATGCATGCATTATTTAGAGGTGATGAATGCTTTAGAGGGAAAACTGTTTTAATGTTGACTCATGATATTGAACCTATAATTGATACAGTAAAAATTCTTCATCGAAATTTTAATGAATTTTCGAATGCTGGATTTTTACAAGCAAAAGATTATCAGTTAAGTGAAATTAATATTCTACGCGATGACATTTTAACTTTTTCTCAAATCTGTAATAAAATTGTTTTTTCTGAGGAAATAGATGAAATTATTAGATTGATTTATTTACGTAGAAAATTTGAGATAGTAGATGACAAAGGGAATGAATATCAAATACTTTGTGATTTAATACACGGAAGAGATAAAGAGACTTCAAAAAAATACAGACAAGATCAGGATGATAATTTAAGTGATGAAAAGTTTGATGAGGATTTTATTGATGGATTTGAAAGAGTAAAAAAAGTCATGGACACTTTTGATTTTGATAAAATTCTTGGGAGAATTTTAAATTTAGAAGAGTTGAAGAATGTATATAAATCATGTAAAAATGGTTTTGAAAAACTTCAATTATTTAGAATTATTAATAAAAATTTTGAAATTGCTGAGGGTTTAGATGATGTGATGAATAAATTTATTAATGAGACTTATCATATAGAAAATGAATTAGTCGCACAACTAGATCCAGTTAAATTTGATTTAGTGCCAGAATTTATTATTGAAGAATGTGATAAATACATTTTAAATTTTTAGCAAAAAAATACAAGGTCCAACCTTCGGATATCCGAAGGTTGGACCTTGGTTTAGATCTAGCCTTTAAAACAGTCATTTTCACCCTGTGGATAACTTCATTACACCAATCCAAAAAAATGCTACAATTCAGTCGCATCAAAAAGACCATTCAAAAAGCCCATTTAAATTAAAAATTAACACAAAACAAAGCTTTTTGAAAAAGTCTAAATAATTTTTAAATTCAATTTATGACAAATTTAGTAAATAGCATAAGACAAAGATATTTCGCTTCGGCGGCGTTGGTGATAAGTTTATTTCACATATTTTTCCTTTGGCGATTTTGGGAATACGGCATAGAAGCATTAGGAATAAATATAACATTTTTTTGGATATTGATGATCGGATTTTTTCTGTTAGCAAGATGGCACACTTTAACATCAAGAACATTATTGTGGCTAATTCCATTTACAGTAATGATTATCAGTTTGAGCATTTATACCAATCCGTTTACCACATGGATCAGTGTAATAATCGCACCGATCATTTTCTTTATATTCACAACACACGAATCGCATCAAAATTTGCGAGCAAGTTTGTGGAGTAAATTTTTACCAGTAACATTAATTTATTCAGCATTTAAATATCTCGGATCAATCATACCAGGAATAAGTTTTTACAAAAGTATCGGTCAAGATGTAACTCCTGATGAGAAAGAGAATTTTGGAAATGTTGCTAAGCAAGTAGTTCTTGGTTTAGTTATTTTATTTATTCTGTCTGTTGCGGTTATTATTCCATTACTTTCTTCAGCAGATGCATCTTTTGCAAATATTTTTCATGATTTCTTTGAAAAGTTTTTCAATCTTTTCAAATTTATTTCATTTGCAAAACTGTTTAATTTGATTTTAGGATTTTTACTTTTGATGGGTGGCGTTTATTATTGGAGGCGAAAAATAAATCCTATTAAAACTGTCAGAAGGGAAGAAATAAATGTTAGCCAAAATTCAAATTCTATAACAGTGGGGATTGTTTTATTAGGTGTTTTGTTTTTGTACTTAATGTTTATTTTTGTTCAAATTAAAACAATTTTTGTTAGTGAATTTTCATCGAATTTTTCAGATGTGGAAAATATGGTGAAAACTGGTTTTTGGCAGTTGTTCTTACTTACCATTATCAATATTCTTTTTTATGTCGGTATTTATAATAAGTACGTGAAAAATGTTCAGCGAATTTTAATGACTTTTACTTTAGCATCATTGCTTTTAATTGCATCGGCAGGGTATAAAGTTTTCTTGTATGTTGTGGGATATGGTTTGAGTTATGAAAAATTCTTTGCATTCTATACGGTTTTATTTTGTAGCTTAGTATTTATTTGGTTTATTTCATTATTCGTTCGACGAGGGAAAGAACGGGTGAATATTATTTGTTCATTGGCTTTTATGGCTTTGTGGATGTATGCGTTTGCGACAATTATTCCTCTTGAGAAATTTATTTTCAATACGAACTTGAAATTGACGCAGGAAGAAAATAGTCGAGTTGATATTAATGAACTCGAGATGTTAGGTTTTGATGCTTTGCCAGTGGTTGAGGAGAATTTTGATGTTTTGATTAGAGAGGCTAGAGAGGATTATACAAAAAAAGGTAAACAAAAGATGTGGAAGATTGAGAATGGAGAATCTACTTATATTGAATCAGATGGGACAAATTATGGTGAAAGTTATTTACAAAAAAAAGTTGATAAAGAATGGACATATTGGATTGAAAGAAATAGACTTGAAGGTACTATTTTTAAAAATCGCGACAGGTTTAAATCTAAGGAAAAAAAGAAGTGGTATGAAAAAACTTTTGGTGAGTTGTTTTATAAACCTAGAATTAAATTATAATTTTTATAAAAAACAGAGTTTCGGCTCTGTTTTTTTATTCATTGATAAAATGTTATAATTAAAAACAATTAACAAATGAACTGAAACTATGAATAATCGATTTAATAGAATAAATAATAAAAATAAGAAAAAGTTTAAAAGAAAAAAATTAATTTATGTATTACTTTTTATTTTAATTGTTGTCGGGGGTTCTTGGTGGTATATTAAAAATAATAAAGGAAAAACCACTCAGATGGCATTTAGAGGTGTAAATAATTTATTAAAATTTTCCGAATTAGACGAGGAAACAAAAGCACAATTTGGAGTAATTACAGATGTAGCTGATTCAATGTTAGTACAAGATGATGTTACAAGGCGATATTTAATTTTATTACAGAATAATTTAGAACTACGTCCAGGAGGCGGATTTCTCGGTCAATATGCAGTAGTTGAAATTAAGAATGGGGAAATTTTAAAATATGATGTAGAGGATTCAAATATTTTAGATAATTCTTATAAATCAGACCGTTTGTTGCCAGCGAGTTTACAGAAGTATATAAGCGATACTAAAAAATGGAAATTTAGAGATAGTAATTATTCTCCACACTATCCTGAGAATGTTGAAAACGCTTTGCATTTTTTTGGACTTTCTCCTAATGATGCAAATTTTGATGGAGTTTTCGCAGTGAATTCTTCATTACTTGAAGATATTTTAGAAATTACTGGTCCAATTACAGTAACTAAAAAGACTTGGGAGGAACATGGAGAATTTACAAGTGATGGTGGTTTAATGAAACTACAAAAAATTGTTGAAGAGCCAGTTTTTCGTGCGAATGAGCGGAAAGCTTGTGAAAAGGCATTGAAGAAATTAAACGTGCCTGAAGAAGATGATCGGTGGGAAGATTGCCAATATGATGAAAATGGTAAAAAAATGAAAACGATGACGCATGGAGCAAGAGAAGCTCGAAAAGAAATAATAGATGCTTTAGCCAAGAAAATTGTTCCAAAAATGATGGATCTTGATAACGTCGAGCCAGTTATTAAAATGATAACTGAAAATTTAAATGAAAAAGATATTCAGTTATGGTTTAAAGACGAAAATTTACAAAATATAGTGGCTGATGCAAATTGGGCAGGTAAAGTTGATGAGGGTTGGGAGGGTGATTACGTAATGATTTCTGATGCAAATATCGGAGCATTAAAGTCAGACTATTATATGAAGCGATCATTGGAATATAAAGTTGATTTTACTGGAAAAAGTGCGGAAGCGAATGATGTGGCAGCAGGAAGGATGGTTCGTTATATTGGGGAAGATATCAAGGAACAGGTCATGAATGGTACTTTTGTTACAAAAAATCCATTGGCGACAGTGCGAATGACTTATGAAAATACTGCAACAGAAGCTAGCTATTTTAACATGGATTATCATTGTTTAACGAGATTATATGTACCAAACGGAAGTAAATGGTATATTCGTGAATGGTTTGAACAGCCAGGAACTGAGCGAGGTGTTTTTGGCGATAAACAAGTTTTTACTTATAAATTTGATGTGTTACTAGATGATGTTATTCCGTCAATGTTGCAATATACCTTACCAGATACGATTAAAGAGGATGGTTATAAATTAAAGATTCAAAAGCAATCTGGTATTGGTAGCATTCCATTAAAGGTTACTGTTATTGGTGAGGATGGAACTGAATATTTTAAGGAGGTTGAATTTAAAACTGATATGGTTTTTGAATTGAAAGATGTTGATGGAAATAAAGAATTGATTGTAATTGAATGAGATGTTCTTTAGAATATTTGATGTACATAATCTTTATTGTGTTTGATAATATTTATAATTTTTTATTGAAGAGAACTTTTCAAAGTTTAAATTATTCTAAAGTTGATGGTTTTAAAGTGTTAGGATATAATAAAGATAAATACTAATACTTAAAATAAAAAATGAAAGTTCAAAATAAAATTATATATACTTTAACTTTTGTAGTTTTATTATTATTCTATTTTTTTCCAACGTTAAATCTTCAAGCAGCTAATCCAATTGTAGATATAAAACTTTCAGTTGAAGAAGATGGAACGGAAACTTTTGACGTTGATGATAATCCAGGAAATGATTCTTCTGCAAATAATGGAATAGTGAGGAACTTAGATATTGTAAGATACAAAGTTCAGATAAATATCAAAGAATCAGATGCTGATAATGTAATAGTTGTAGTCACACTTTCGGATGAACTAAGATGGTTAGAAATACCATCAAGTTGTGAAATAGATAATGTATCTCCAACATCTTCAATTTCAGAAGATAAAAAAACTTTAACATGTAATGTAGGGAATCAACCAGAAGGAACGGCTATAGTTATTTTTCCAATAGCACAAGTTAAAGGAAGCACTCCTCATAACACAACAGTTTCAGCTCAAGCTACTGCAATGACAGATAATTCCAACCAAGTAACTTCAGACATTGTGAAAACAGTAACTACCGCTGTGCCTAAAGTGGACTTAAGAAAAGTGTATATTGGGTATAATAGATATGCTAAAACTTCTTTTCAGGCTAATGGTCCAAGTGGAGAGGAAGGAAAAATTATTCCATATGGAGTAGCTTTGGTAGCAGAAAGAGGAAGTGAACAATTAGATGATTCAATTCCAATTACTTTTACAGACATTTTTGATAATGGGAGTGGTAATACTCAAGAGACAGGAAGGCTTTATACCTGGGGACCTGATGGTGGTGATGGAGCTTGTAAAAAATATGATGTAGGAATTTCATCTGCTGTAAATACAGTGTCACTTCCTTATGGGAAAATTGGAATTGCAAGTAGTTCCAGTGAGGAAAATAGTGTTATAGATTCAGGAAATATTTCTTGTGTACAGGGAGATGATGTAGACGATACGACTTTTGATCCAGTTTCAATAACTATTACAGATGCTGATTTATCAGGAGATAGTAATCCGACAGAACTTTCAAATGGTAATCCAATTTCCATAGGAGACAATTATTTAGCAACATATATAGTTAATATTTGGGTTCCTAAGGATGATTTATATCAACCTGAGAATTTAGATGGTAGTGGGTATCAAATGACTTCTAGCAATACAATCTTTAATTTTGATCCGATTAGTATTACTGGACAGAGTAACTATGGCACAAATACAGATGATTTGAGTAATAATAACGTGGAGGTGCTTATAGATGACAATGTTATGAATACCGGAGGGAGCGAGAGATCTACTATAGAGACACTTCCTTTTTCATACAATCCTTATGGTTATTCATATATTCTCTCGGGCGAATCTTTTAAATTAAAAACTTATCATGACTATAGAGGCTCAGGATATGAAGGAGTACAACAAATATCATGTGTTAAGCCTGATTTAGATAAGGCTGAATTTTTAGATACAACCCCAAATTTTCTTTCTGTAGAATATTTGAAAGATTATTGGGACGCTGTTATCTATGCTTACGCTGCTACTTATCCAGATTCTTATTCTGAAGAAATTTTGTATGGTCCAGATTTAATATATAATACAGAGGATGATAAATACGATTGGGAAACGATACATCCTGCTGGTAAACCAAATCCAGCTTCTACTAATGGGAATCAAGAAAATGCTCATTGGCCAGTTAATGAAATCGAGTATTCATTTAAACCTTTTGACGTTGGCGAGGATGAGATAACTGCAACTTGTAATGATAGTGATGGTCCTTGGTATACTATGGATAATATTCCTCAAGGTTTGAGTGTCGGAGAAGCTAATAGAGCTAGAACGACATATCTAGGTCCTACGCCAGATTTAAGTTGGGATTTTCCCTATGATGGTCAAGTGGATACTTATATTGATGTAAAAGCAAAAAATGGTTTATCGGCAGGAGATAAGGTAGCATTCTTTTTGAGTTCATCTTGGGATGGAGGTGTAGTTTGGGAGCATGCAAGTGGAACAACAACAGATGATACAGAGCCTAGCTATGGAATGGATGTAACTTGGCCACATCAAAATGCTCATTATATAAACATAACCTCTGCTCAAGTCAGAGTTCAAAGAACTTCAGACGTAACTCAAATAACAGCAGGAGACACAGCAACTTTCACTATAGATTCAACATTAGAATCAGGATTAAGCACAACAACTTCAGTAACAATAACAGACACTCTTCCAGAAGGCTTAGGATTTATTGAAAATTCAGTGGAATATTCAGAATTACAGGGAAATCAGACAATTTCAGGTCCAGTAGTAACAACAGGAGCAAGTGGAGAAACAATACTAGTTTGGACAATAGAAAATATTGAAACAGGAGAAAGTCTTCCCCAAATAAGTTATCAAGTAAATTCAGATATTACATTAACAAATGCAGAATTCGTAACTACAACAGTTATAGAATCACCGATTGACACAGATTCTTCAGAAGGAGTAAGAACATCTGCAAGAACAGTTTATCTAAAGGAAAATGGAGCGTTTAATGTGATGAAATTGGCAGTTGATCCAGATAATCCAGTTGTAGAAGTGGGTGAGTCAATTCAATTCAGGTTAACCTATGCTAATTCATCGGATGCAATAGACTTAACAGGTGAACAATTTATAGAAGTATTTCCGTTTAACGGAGATAGTAGAACGCCAAATACAAATTATAATGGAACATTAGAATTTGATTCAATTACAGGTTCATATGGAGAAACATTTGAATACACAAATCATAATATAGATGAAGTTAGTTTAAATCCATGTCATGAGTCAAATGTAGATTTAGGATTAACATCAACAAGTGTCTGTAGTACAGTAATTGATAATTCTAAAAATGAAGTTTCTGGAACTGGAGAGGTAAATTGGTATGATTGCTCAGGTGGATTTGATGATTTAATAAATTGTCCAATATTACAGAATGAAGTAACAGGGATAAGAATAACAGCTCCAGGCTTACCGATAGGAACACCTCGACAAATACTTAATCTAACTCTTATTCCAATAAACAACTTAGAAGATGATATATACACGAATGACTTTGGAGGTAGAGCTACAGAAATAGATCTTTCAGTACAAAGTAATGATGTAATTATAACAGTAGTAATGTCTAGTATAGGAGATACAGTTTGGTTTGATTTAGATGGAGACGGAATTCAAGATTCAGGAGAGTCAGGTATACCAAATGTAACAATAAATTTACACAGTGCAGGACCAGATGACATAGATGAAAATGAAGATGATATTAATTTATCAACAACTACAGGTGTAAATGGAAATTATATTTTTAGCAATTTACATTCAAATGAATATACAATAACTGTAGATGATTCAACATTACCATCAGATTTAATTCAAACTTACGATTTAGATGGATTAGGAACACCGCACACAGCCACGGGAGATTTGGGAATCGATGAAGATCGAATTAATTTCGATTTTGGATATCAGGGATCTGCAAGTTTAGGAAATTTAGTTTGGAGAGATGAAAACTATAATGGAATTCAAGATTCAGAAGATTTAGGAATTCCAAACATTACAGTAACCGCAGTTTGGGCCGGATTAGATGGTGATATAAATACAGAAGATGATAATGCAATTTTCACAACGACTACAGACGCAAATGGAAATTATCTTTTTGATAATATTCCAGCTGGAAATTATATTGTTACTGTCACAAAACCAGATGATTCATCATTTACATTTAAAAACCAAGGAACGGATGATGAATTAGATAGTGATGCAGATTTATCAACAGGACAATCAGATCAAATAACTTTAGCTGCAGGAGAACACAGAAGAGATATAGATTTTGGAATAAGAGAAAATCCTTTTTGTGGAGATGGTTTACTAGAAGAAAATGAGCAATGCGATGACGGAAATAACATTGATGGAGATGACTGTAGTTCGATCTGTACAATAGAACCAGAATCAGAACCAGAATCAGAACCAGAAGTAGAGCTAGAGCCAGAAGCAGAGTTAAAAGATAATGATAAAGAAGAGCAATATAAAAAACCAAAAGATATCACAATAGAAGTAATATACGAAACAATCATTACCAAAGGAGGAATGAGAACAATAAAACCAGATCACATCTTAGTAAATTGGAATGATCGAGCGGAAGACGAAACTTCTTATGTAATCGATAGAAAAGTAAATGATGGAGAATTCGAAAAACTAGATAACTTAGATAAAAACATAGAATCATATAGAGATAGAAACATAGAAGCAGGAAATACATACACTTATCAAGTTTACACTAAATATAAAGGAAAAAAGGGGGAAAAATCAAAAAAAGTTTCAGCTTACATAGGGGAAACTCAACAAACAACCATTACAACAATAGAAGGGGATGAAGATATAGATAATAAAGAAGGAGGAGAAAAAGATGAACTATTTTTAACAACTAAATCAATAGATGAATTAAAATTGAATACAGATGAAACCGATAAAATAAGTAATGATGTATTAAATTTAGATGAAGATTTAATAAATGATTCAGTAAAAAAAGATCGAAAATTAATCTATATAATTGGAGGACTATTCTTACTGCTAATTTTAATAGGGGTTCTTTGGAAATTTTAAAATTACTGTAATAATAAGAAAACTTTTAAATAAAAGGTTAGTTTTTAGAATTTAAAAGCTGTCGGGAGATAGTGTTTTTTAGGTTGAGTAATAAATTTTTTAGTTGTATTATTTTTTTAAAAATGTGGTAGAATTAGAAAATGAATAATAAATGGAAAATTAAAGAAAATATAAATTCTAACATTGAAGGCTTAAACGTTGAACCAATTGTTGAATATCTTTTAAGTCAGCGAGGAATTAGGAATAAGCAAGATGCTGAGCAATTTTTAAATCCAGATTATGAAAAAGATCTTCATGATCCTTTTCTTTTTCGAGATATGGAAAAATTTATTAAACGTATTCAGCAGGCGGTAGATTCCAATGAAAAAATCGGTGTTTTTGGTGATCATGATGTGGATGGCGTTAGTAGTGCAACATTAATGGCGGAAGTTCTGGAAAAGTTAAATTTAGATGTGGATGTTTACATTCCTGATAAATTAACAGAAGGTCATGGAATAAATAAAAAAGCTGTTGATCAATTTGCAAAATCCGGAATAACTTTAATGATTACAGTTGATTGTGGAATGTCGAATGTTGCGGAAATTGAATATGCAAAAGAAAAAAATATTGAAACGATTATTACTGATCACCACATTGCTCCAGATGAAATTCCTGATGCCGTAGCAATCATTAATCCAAAAATAAAAGATAGTGGATATCCATTTGCAGGGCTGTGTGGCACTGGTGTAGTTTTTAAAATTGTTCAGGCGATTTATGCAACTTTTTTCCCTAATGAAATGGATCAGTTGAAATGGATTTTAGATATTGTTGGAGTAGGTACAATAGCAGATTGTATGCCTCTCTTAGGAGAAAACAGAACTTTAGTTAAATATGGGCTAATAGTTTTATCAAAGACTCAGAGAATCGGTTATCAAGAGATGATTAGTGCAGGTAAAATGCCTATTTATAGTAATAAAATTCCAACAGCTGAAACGGTAGCTTTTCAAATTGCACCTCGAATTAATGCGGCAGGTAGAATGTCTCATGCTCGAGAGGCTTACGATCTTTTACGGGAAACCGATTCTTTGAAGGCTCTTGAGCGAGCAAATGATATTGAACAACAAAATATTGAACGACGTAAAATTACGGAAAAAATTACGAGAGAGGTTGAAAAAGTGGTGGAGTCTGATTTTTTGGAAAAACCTTTTGTTCTTATTTCTGCAGAGCATTATCCGGTGGGAATTATTGGGATTGTGGCGGGTAGGATTGCGGAGAAATATGGTAAGCCAACGGGAATTTTTACACAGGAAGAAAATGAAAGTCGAGGTTCTTTTCGAAGTGTTAAGGGCGTTCATATTCTTGAAGCCATAAAGGAAAATAGTGATTTACTGACTCAATTCGGAGGACATACTCAAGCGGCGGGAGCAGTTATTTCTAATGAAAATTTTGAACAATTTGATTTAAATATGCAGAAATCGGTGGGACGGCAAATGAAAAATTTTGAAAAAGAAATGATTCGAGAAGTTGATTTGGAAATTTCGCATCAAGAAATAACTTTTGAATTATTGAATGAAATTAAGAAGTTTGAGCCGTTTGGTGAGGCGAATAGGGATCCTAAATTTTTAATTAGAAATTTGCGATTGCAAGAGGTTCGAGGCGTTGGAAATGGTGATAAACATTTAAAGCTTAGATTGGTAGGTGAAAATAGTGAGATTTTTAATGCGATTGGTTTTAATTTGGGTGATCGAAAAAAAGATTTGGTTGTTGGTGAGGAGGTTGACATTGTTTGTAATATTGGTGAGAATGAATGGCAGGGTAATGTAAGTATTCAATTTAAGTTAATTGACATTGGAAAGTTTGAGGGGTGAGAAAATAAAAACGTTACACTGTAACGTTGTTAGGCTAAAGTTGATGTTTTCAATGAAGAACTAAGATTTGAGAAATAAATTTTAAAATACTGCATCATGTCATTCTGAACCTGCCTTTGTCGGCAGACAGGCGAAATAAAAATTTTGAAAAAATTTTTATGTAGCGAAGCAATCCCAATAAGTTTTTCTGACACTTTGATTTTAAATTTTTGTGATTTTCCGTGGGGGATTCTTCATTGCTTTATTTTTTCTAAAGAAAAAATAAATCCATTCAGAATGACAGAAATTTTAAAAAATATATTCCTAAAAAGCCCGTGCGGCGAGCACAATTATTTTTTAAAAATGGTAAAGAAAATATTTTGTTTTTATTTAAACTTTGAGATTTATGCTTAAAAAAACACTAAACATTTTAGCTAGATATTGGGTAATCCTATTTTTATCATGGATGACTTTTATGTATTGGTTTGCAGTACAATTTGAATTAGGCTTAAACTGGAAACTTTTAATAATAATCTGGACAGGAATAACAATATTTGTACGATTAGGCGGATTTTTGAAAATCATTCCAGTACGTTTAGGTAAGCTTTGGCTAGTTTCAGTTTTCTTTTATCCTCTGGTTGAAACTGTCATTCGAATTTATATTGCAAAAGAAATCATCGCTTATTCATGGCGGTATTTCAATACAGCAGAACACTTTTTTTGGATGATGTTTTTGTTAATCATTTCATATCCTCTATTTTATAAAGTTTTACAAAAGCTAAATGGATTGCAAAGTTTTTTACACCTTTTTGGATTTTTGATGGTAGTAGGAATTTTTAATGAATTTTTTGAATTTATAATAAGGTTTTATATTCACAATATTCCCCAAAGTGATATGGGAGTTTTTTATGAAGACACGATTTATGATTTAAGTATAAATATTCCTGGTGTGATTGCGGGAATGATTTTGGTCTATTTTTTCGATAAGGGACGTAAACAGAATGAGGATTTTAAGAATAGTGAATATTCAGAAAAAGAAGTTAAAAACAAAGAAAGTTTACTTAAATCTTTTCAAGAAAATAAATTTTTGAGAAATGTTTTTCAAAAACATCCTGTTTCATTTTTAAATAATAAATTTTTTAAGTTAATTAAAAAGCCTTTTAAAAATAAATGGTTTAAGAGAATTTTTATTTTGGGAGTTGCTGGCTTTGTATTTTTGATTGGTGTTAATTTTTACATTCTTAAAACTACACAAGATCAGATTTATTTTAATCAAGATAATTTGCCAAAATATCAGACAGCTTTGTTATTGGGTGCAAAGGTTTATAAAAATGGAGTTTTAAGTCCTATCATGAAAGATAGGGCTGATGTTGCAATTGAAATTTATAATTTAGGTAAAGTGGAAAAGATTTTAGTGAGTGGTGATCATGGGACGACTGAGTATGATGAGGTGAATGCGATTAAAAATTATTTACTAGAAAAGGGTATTGATAAAAAAGATATTTTTTTGGATCATGCGGGTTTTGATACTTATGATAGTGTTTATCGGGCGAAAAATATTTTTGAGGTTGAGTCGATGGTGATTGTTACGCAAAAGTTTCATCTTCCGCGGGCTATTTATATTTCTAATTCTTTGGGTATTGAGAGCGTGGGGATTGTGGCGGATAGGAGGTATATTTTTTTAAGGAATTATTTAAGGGAAAGTTTGTCGAGAGTCAAGGCTTTTTTGAATGTTAATTTTAAGGCTGAGCCGAAGTTTTTGGGTGATGTGATTTTGATTACAGGGGATAGTGAAGAGAGTTGGGATTAGGTTTTTAAATCTTCGAATTTTTATTGAAAAGTTCTAATATTTCTTCATGAAGATTTTCTATTTCTTTTGCTAAATCCACTAAGTCTAATGATTTATTTGAGATCTCTAAACTCGTAGCATTTTTGGAAATATTGAGTGAAGTTGAGCCTTTTTTATTTTCATATATATCTTCATCCATATGTTCTATTCTATTTCTTATTGAATTAACTTTAATATTAGATGTTGGTTGATAATTTTTGTTAATGTAATTAAATATTTTATAAATTCTAGCAAGAGCATTAATGCAATTTTCAGAATGATTTATTATTTCTACTGCATAAGTAAGCGGATCTTTATTTACATTTTTATGATCGGTTGCTTCAATAACATATAGTCTGGTTTCCATATATTCGTTTCTAGCTTTGTCTATTAATCTCGCAATAATTGAAAAATATTTTGCTGATTTTTTATCAAATGAACCTACAAGAGACATTAAAGTAAAAGGAACTATAACACGTTTATCAACTTTTATTTCTGGCATTTTACATTTTTTAACTAACATATTTTTCACTGTAAATTTATTAAAAATTTGAAATCGTATTGCCCTATCTTGCTTACTATAAGTATTTTTAGTATAGACGGAGTTGTAAAATATGTCATTAAAAGACCAGTGATAAACTGGAGCTAGATTTATTTTCAGAAACAAAAAACCACCTCGTCACGAAGTGGTTTTTAAAATGGTGGGTGCAGGGGGATTCGAACCCTCGACCGTCGGCTTAAAAGGCCGCTGCTCTACCAACTGAGCTATGCACCCATATATAAAAATAACTTTATCAATTCACTTAGTAAATTGTAACTAAAAAATAAAATCATGTCAACTATTGGATTTTTTCAGTCTTTCATAGTATCATTACAACATATGAATAAATTAAAAATAACAACAATTTTAGCATCAATTTTAATCCTAACGGGATGTCTTGGTGGAGAGTCACCTGAGTCAGGAAGTGCGATTGGTGGAATAATGCGAAGTGATGATAGTGGAAATTTATTTGTTTCAAAGTCAATGATTGATGAAAAAACATCTTTAGTAAAAACTAGTGTCTTATCAATGGCGGTAGATCCATCTAATGGAAACACACTTTACGCTGGGACTCAGCAAAGTGGTCTTTTTGTTAGTGATGATAATGGGGAAATTTGGAGATCATTGAATTTTCCGTTGACAAGTATTAAAAAAATAGCAATTAATCCTTATAATACCAATAATATTTATATTAGTGGAATGTTAAGTGGTAGAGGGACTATTTATCGAACTGATGATAAGGGTGAAAATTTCCAGCAAGTTTATATAGAGCCTCTCGATGGTACAAATATTACTTCTCTGGCTATTCATCCAGAGGATCCGTCGATTGTTTATGCAGGGCTTAGTAGTGGATTATTAATTCAAACATCTGATGGTGGAAGCACTTGGGAAGATTTAGTGATTTTTGAGGGTTTTGATGTTGAGGAAATTCTTTTTGATGCAAGCGATTCACAAACGGTTTATGTGTTAAGTGTGAATGATGGTGTTTTTAAATCTCGAGATGGTGGGCGTGATTTTGTAAGTATTCTAGATTTAGATCGAGATGAGAAGCAAATGATTTATGAAGGAGTGGTTTATTCTTTAGCAGTTAGTCCTTCTATTTCGGGAGCGGTCTTGGTTGGAACAGATAATGGTATCTTTCAATCAGAGGATTATGGAAAGTCATGGGATCAAATTGACACGATTGAGAGTACAGATGGTATTCCGATTTATGCTTTAGCAGTTAATCCACATAATACGGATCAGGTTGTGTATGCGGCGGCAAAGGCGGTTTATACAAAGATTGGTAATAGTTGGGCGGTTACGGATACGACGAGTAATCGAGCGGTTAGTGTGATTAGACATAATCCGATTAGGGACGGGGTTGTTTATTTAGGATTGATGAGCTTGGGAGAATAGATTAGTGGATGGTTAGGTTTGTAGAAGTGTAGTATTGTTATGTTTTAGGATAGAGTTATGATTTAATAAAAATTTTCAATCCCCGATGGGACTCGAGGACATGTTTACGAATTTTTAATTTTCAAATAATATATTCTGTCATTCTGAGCGTAATAAATTTTTTGTAAAAAAATTTATGCAGTGAAGAATCCCAGTAAGTTTTTCTGATATTTTAGTAATTTTAAAGTTTTGCGATTTTCTGCGGGGGATTCCTGTCTGCCGACAGGCAGGCTTCACTTCTTTATTTTTTCTAACGAAAAAATAAATCCGTTCAGAATGACAGTAAATTTTCAGAGTTTAGAAAAATTTTAAATGGTAAAAAGCCTGTGCGGCGAGCACTTTATTTTTTAAAAAGTGAAAAATAAAGTATAATAACTGAGAAGTATAATTTAAAATAATGTTAAATAAATTAATAATAAAAACATGAGTAAGTTAAGTTGTCCAAAATGTAGCGGTAACAACACAGACGGCAGCAGAGGGTGTCTTATTTGGTTATTTGCCATTATTCTTTTTCCAGTAGGGTTAATACTTCTATTTATACCTTATTATAGACAGTGTAGAGGATGCAATTTTAGATGGAAAGCTTAATAATATAATTTAATATTTAATTTTTAAAAAAATAAATTCATGTATAAGAAAATCATCAAGGATAATAAAAATAGATTAGAAGATAATATCGAACATCTTAACAAAGAATTTTCAAAATTAAGAACAGGTCGAGCAAATCCATCTTTAGTAGAAGAAATTAGTGTAAATTATTATGGAACACCAACTCCGATGAAACAAATTGCAAATATTTCTATTCCGGAAGCTCGGCAAATTGTTATTCAACCTTGGGATAAAGGAGCGATGGACGATGTAGAGATGGCAATTAATATAGCTGATATTGGCGTGACTCCTTCAAACGATGGTGATTCTTTTCGAATTACTTTACCACCAATGACTGAGGAAAATCGAATAGACTTAGTTAAAGTTCTAAATGGTGTTGCAGAAGACAGCCGAGTAACAGTTCGGAATATTCGTGAGGATATTTGGAAGGCTATTCAAGAAGCTGAAAAGAATGGAGAAATGGCAGAGGATGATAAATTTGCCGGCAAGGATGCTTTACAAAAGGTAGTCGACGAGTATAATGGTAAGATTGAAAGTCTTCGAAAAAAGAAGGAAGAGGAAGTGATGACAGTGTAGGGATAGATGAGTGGAAGGGTGGATATTTAGATCGGCAGATTCTATAAAGTCTATCAGATTTGTCGTTCTGGAAGATATGATTTGTTTTGTTTAAATGTGTAGCGATTGATTACAAACCTGCCTGTTCGGTAGATAGGTTAATCTGTTTAGTATCTACACTTTAAGTTTGAATAAATTTTTTAGTACGACGTTCTTTCGAGATCCTGAATAAATTTTTTTAAAAAATTTTTCAGGATAATATGGTTTTTTCTGTGCCTTATGGTATATTTTGTTTAAAAATATAACAATCTAAAATTTTAATAATTTAATGTTCTAATTTAAATGATAGTAACAATAATCTTATTTGTGATAATTTTAGGAGTTCTAGTTCTAGTGCATGAATTGGGACATTTTATTACTGCAATAAAAAATAAAATCACTGCACATGAATTTGGTTTTGGCTTTCCGCCGAGGATTGTTGGAATTGTGAAAGATGAAAAAACTGGAAAGCGAAAAATAGTTTGGGGCAATGAAGAATATTTTGGTAAAAATACAATGTATTCTTTGAATTGGTTTCCGTTAGGGGGATTTGTTCGTATTAAAGGAGAAGATGGTCAGGATCGAGATTCAGATAGTTTCGCGGTGAAATCTATTTTTACTCGATTTAAAGTTTTGGTGGCTGGAGTAACAATGAATTTTATTTTGGCAGCCTTTTTATTTACAATTGTACTAATGTCAGGTTCTTCAGCATCATTAGCTGATAATTCAGGAACTTTTAAAATATCACCTTTTGGAGTGGATATTTTTACTCGGCATAATTATGAAATGTATGACTTAAGTAATGTTGATGAGGGTTATGCAGTAAAGACTCACGGTGGTGAAAGTGTTTTATTTGGTAAATTTGTTTTTGATACTAAAGAAAAAGTTAAAAAAATTAAGGTTATGAAACCGCCAGCAGTTATGATCAATGCTGTATCGAAAGATTTTCCAGCAAAAGAAGTGGGCGTTAAAATGGGGGATGCGATTAAAGAGGTTTGTGTGAATGGAAAATGTCAATCTATTGAAACATCGACTGATTTTAAAAAAATTGTTAGTAAACGTGCTGATGAACTAGTTATTTTAAAAATTGAAAGAGGTGATGAAAATGTTGATATTAATGTTACGCCTAGAAATGTGGAAGGTAAGGGCGTGATCGGTGTAGCTTTAGTTGATGTGGCGATTGTAAAATATGGTTTTTTTGAAGCTGTGTGGGGTGGAGTGATGAAGACTTTTTCGATGACGGTGATGATTTTATTTGCGTTTTTCGGATTGATCGCATCTATTTTTACTCCAGAAAAAGCTATGGTTCAAGATATGGCGGGTCCAATTGGAATTGCAGTTTTAGTTGGTCAGATAAAAGAATTAGGTTTTGTTTACATTTTAAATTTTATGGCAATGTTGAGTGTTAATTTAGCGATTATTAACATCTTGCCGATTCCTGCTTTGGATGGTGGACGGATTTTATTTTTGATTATTGAGAAGTTTAGAGGTAAGCCTATTGATGAAAAGATTGAGGGAGTTATTCATACAATTAGTTTTGTAGCACTGATGATTTTGATTGTAGGAATTACAGTTAGTGATGTGATTAAATTGGTGTTTAAGTAGAAATCAAATTACATTTATGAAAATAACGATTTGTGGAAGTATGACATTTCATGATGAGATGTTTAATATTCAAAAAAAATTAGAAAAAATTGGACATCAAGTTAAATCACCATCGCTTAAGGTTGAAGATGAAAATTTTGAATCAAATGATGGTGAATGGAGTTTAGAAAAAAGGGGGAGAGTTATGAAAAAGCATTTCAATAAAGTGGAATGGAGTGATGCTATTTTAGTTTTGAATTATGATAAAAATAATTCTTTAAATCATGTGGGTGTAAATACATTGTTAGAGATGGGTCTAGCTTTCTATTTAGGTAAAAAAATATTTTTATTAAAGGGTATCCCTGAATTAGATTGTAAGGAAGAAATATTAGTAATGAAACCAATGGTCATTAATGAGAATTTATCTTTGATAAAATAAGGCTTTAAAAAATTCGAATATCATAAAATAAAAGCCTGTGCGGCGAGCCTACCTACATCGGCAGACAGTCACAAAAAATATTAAAATTTAAAAGATGAGCTTATAGGATTTGACAGTGCAAATTTATTCGTATAAAATATTAAGTGTAAAGTAAAATATGAAAAAAGATAAGAATAATCAACAAAAGGAGACTGTTAAAGGAATAATAAAAGAAGCTGCGTTTTACACCAGTGTTTCAATTCTAGTTCCAATAATTTTTTTCGGGGGAATCGGTTTATTTTTAGATAAACATTTTCAAAAAAAACCATTGTTCATGCTTATTTTTATAGGGATAGCTTTTGTTATTACTAATATTCTACTTTTCAAAAAAACGAGGATGCTGACAAAAAAGATGGAGCAGTACTCGACTGAAATTAAAAAAGAAAAATTATAAGATTTGAGTGCCTCGTGCATTCAGTTTTTATTTTTATTTAAACTACAATGGAACTAAATATTTCACTAGCACCAGAGACACTTTTTAACATAGGGTCTTTTCCTGTATCCAATTCATTTTTTTGGATGGTTGTAACATCTGTTTTATTGATGATTTTAGTTCTAACTATTCGATATAAATTTAAACAGGTTCCAGGTAGGTTACAGGCAGCTATGGAAATTTTAATAGAGGGAGGAATTGATTTGATGCAATCTATCTTAGGTAATAAAGATATTGCTAAAAAAGTTTTTCCTTTAATTTTTACTCTTTTTACTTTTATTTTATTAGCTAATCTGATAACCTTTTTACCAGGCTCAAGTATAATTTTTGATAGCAATGGTGAAAAAGTTCCTTTTTTCCGTGCGGTAATGTCTGATTATGGTATGGTTATGGTTTTAACTTTAATTTCAATAATTACTGTTCAAGTTGTAGCAATATTTTCTTTTGGTCCTTTTGGATATATTGGAAAATTTTTCAATTTTAGTGGGATATTCAATTTTTTTAAAGAAATTTTTCGGGGAAAAGTTAAATTTGGTATTTTAGGTCAGGGTTTTTTAGATTTATTTTTAGGTTTAATGGATATTATAGGTGAAATTGCAAAAGTGATTTCTCTATCGTTTCGTTTATTCGGTAATATTTTTGCTGGTGAGGTTTTGGGGATGGTAATGTTGTCATTGATGCCATGGTTTTTACCACTGCCGTTTCAGTTCCTGGGTCTTTTATCGGCAATAATTCAATCTTTTGTATTTTCAATGTTAACGTTAGTTTTTATTTCGTTAGTATTGAAAATTGAAGAAAAAGATGAATTGGTAGAGAAAGTTTAAAATTTGTTATAGTTTGTAATTAAATAATTAATAATTAATATAAAAAATTATGGAATTAGCAGAAGGACTAAAGTTTTTAGCAGCCGCTTTGGCTATAGGTATGGGTGCTTTGGGTTCAAGTTTGGGAGAGGGTCGTATTGCATCAAAAGCTCTTGAGGCTATTGGTAGAAATCCAGAAGCTGGAGATAAAATTACTCCACTTATTTTTGTAACGATGGCGATTACTGAATCAGGTGCTATTTATGCATTAGTTGTTTCTCTTATTATTCTTTTCGCTTAATAGTTTTAGTATGTCTCGTATTTTTAAATATGAGACATCTTGAATTATTAAAAAATTTTTAAAATTATGGAAATCATTAAAGCTTTGGGAATTGATAATTATTGGGTGCTTATTGCACAATTTTTAAATTTTGCAGTTTTATTGTTTATTTTATATAAATTTGCTTATGGTCCGATGATAAAGATGTTGGATGATCGAGCATCTAAAATTGACGATGGAATTAAAGATGCTAAAAAAGCTAAAAAAAATCTAGAAGAAGTTGCAGAAAAAGAAAAAAAAGTATTAGGTGAAGCTAAAAATGAGGCACGAAGAATTATTGAGGCAGCTGAAAATATTGCTGAGAAGAATAAGGTTGAGATATTAGAAACAGCAAAAGCTGAGGCTAAAGAAATTTTTGCAAAAACTGAAAGAGCTATTGAAGAAGAAAAAAAGAAGTTGAGAGAGGAAATAAAAAAAGAAACTGTTGAATTAGTGATGAAAGCAACAGAAAAAGTTCTAAAAGAAAAAGTTAATGATGATAAAGATAAAGAGATTGTTGAAAGTGCTGTAAAACGTAGTTTGTAAGAATATAAAATAAATTTCAAAATTTTGTAATATGAAAGTAAAGTCTAAACAATATTCTCAAGCTTTGTTTGAACTAACAAAGGGAAAAAGTGAATCAGATATTGATGCACTGGTTTTGAAATTTGTTGAAAATTTAAAGAGAAACGGTGATTTTAGGAAGGTTGATGAAGTGATAAAGAGTTTTGTTGATATTTATAATGCAGAAAATGATATCGTAGAGGTGGAGGTTGTGAGCTCTAGAAAATTAACTGATGAACAATTACAAAAAATTGAAAAATTTATTATTGAAAAATATTCAGCTAAAGAGGTTGTTTTAAGTAATAAAATTGATGAAAGTATTTTGGGTAGTGTTTTGGTTAAGGTTGGTGAAGAAGTGACTGATTTTAGTATTGGTGGGCAATTGAAGCAATTGAAGGGTTATTTGGCAAAGTAGTTATTTAAAATTTAAAGTTTGTAATTTTAATTTTGTGATTTAATTTTATATTAAATTGCAAATAAAAATTACAAATTAAAAAAGTTTTTTTGAGAAAAAAAGCTCTGACTCACATTGTTTATAATGCAAGCCAGAGCATGGCGATGATGAATTATCATTTAGGTACAGGTATCAGGTATTGAGAGATTATTTTCTCTCTCTGATCTTTGCATGGGCAAGAAGAGTATATTATTATATTCAAATACATAATACTTCTTCTCATTAATAGTGAGTCGACCATTTTTGGAGGATATCTCTATTGATTCATCTTGGAAGACATCACCTTCTTCAAGGGTTATAACTTTTCGTGTCCTTGTTATTTTCATAGTTTTACTCCTTTTTTATTTATATGGAATACAACATAACATATTGACTATATATTTTACCAAATTATTATTATTATGTCAAGGGTACTTAAAATTTAGTTAAAACAAACATTTTTTTAACATTTAAAATTATCAATACAATTAAATAAATTATAGAATATGAAAAATTACATAGTTGAACAATTAAAAAAACAAATCGAGAATTTCGAAACACAATCTCAAACCGAAAAAGTCGGGAAAGTTTTAGAAGTTGGAGATGGAGTCATTCGTATCGAAGGACTTTCTGACGCAATGAGTCAAGAAATGCTTGAATTCGCTGATGGAAGTTTAGGAGTAGCCTTGAACTTAGAAGAAGATCAGGTTGGTGCAATCGTATTAGGTGATTATAAAGGAATTAAAGAAGGCGATGAAGTGAAATCAACAGGAAAAATTCTTTCTGTGCCAGTTTCTGAAAAAATGATTGGACGTGTTTTAAATCCACTTGGACAAACAATTGATGGAAAAGAAGAAATTAAAACTGACGAATATTATCCAATTGAAAAGATTGCACCGGGTGTTATTTCTAGAAAATCAGTTCATGAGCCAGTACAAACTGGAATTAAAGCGATTGATGCAATGATTCCTGTAGGGCGAGGACAACGAGAATTGATCATTGGAGATCGACAAACTGGAAAAACAGCTGTAGCGATTGATGCTATTATCAATCAGAAAGGTCAAAATATGAAATGTATTTATGTAGCAATCGGTCAAAAAGAATCAAAAATTGCTCGAATTGTGGCTGAACTGGAAAAGAGTGGGGCAATGGAATACACAACTGTTATTGTTGCCGGAGCTTCTGATCCTGCTTCATTCTCATTTATTTCTCCTTACGCTGGATGTGCTTTAGGTGAATACTTTATGGATAAAGGAGAAGATACAATGATTGTTTATGATGATTTGTCAAAACACGCTTGGGCTTACCGTCAGATTTCTTTAATCTTACGTCGTCCACCGGGGAGGGAGGCTTATCCTGGAGATGTTTTTTATTTACATTCCCGTCTATTGGAGAGAAGTGCAAAATTAAATGAGGATTTTGGTGGAGGTTCAATGACAGCTTTTCCAATTATTGAAACCCAAGCAGGAGATGTTTCTGCTTATATTCCGACTAATGTTATTTCTATCACTGATGGTCAAATTTATTTAGAAGCTGATTTATTTTACAAAGGTATTCGCCCAGCGATTAATCCTGGTTTAAGTGTTTCTCGTGTAGGTGGTTCTGCTCAAACTAAAGCGATGAAAAAAGTTTCTGGAAAACTGCGATTAGATTTAGCACAATATCGTGAGTTGGAGGCTTTTGCTCAGTTTGGATCTGATTTAGATGAAAGAACAAAGGCTCAGATTGAGAGAGGGAAAAGAACTGTTGAGATTTTAAAACAAGATCAATATTCACCACTTTCAATGGAAAATCAGGTAATGGTTATGTATGCTTTGATTAATGGATTTTTAGATGATGTTGAATCAGATAAGATTATTGAATGGGAAAAATCTTTTCATAAATTTATGAAATCAAGTAAAAAAGAAGTTTTAGAAAGTATTGCTGATAAAAAAGAATTGACTGATGAAATTGTTGAAAAACTAGAAGAAGCAATTAAAGAGTTTAAAGAAACAGTTAATTAATTAAAAATTTCAAATTTCAGCTAATGAAAGAAGATATTAAAAAATTAATTGAGGAAAATCCTGTTGCTTTAGCGACTGTGTGTAGTGATGGAAATCCTAATGTTATTCCAATAGCTTTTGCTAAAGTTGTTTCTGATAATGAAATTGTGATAACAGATAATTTCATGATACAAACTAGAGAAAATTTACAAAGCAATAAAAATGTTTGTTTGTCTGTTTGGAATAAAGATTGGAATGGATATAAAATATTAGGTGAGGCTCAATATATAAAAAGTGGTAAATGGAAGAATTTTATAGAAGAGATGAAAGAAAATGAAGGCTTGTCAGCGAAAGGTGCGATTTTAATTGTTATAAATAAATTAATAAAGTTAAAATAATTTTTGAATCATAATTCATAAATCTTAAATCTGCGAAGGATATGTCAAATGGAAAAGAAATACAAAGTCGAATAAAATCGATTAAAAATACTGGAAAAATAACTCGAGCAATGGAGATGGTTTCAGCTGCAAAAATGAGAAAAGCAACTGAGAGCGTTTTGAAAATTCGTCCTTATGCTATAAGTGCCTGGAATGTTTTGACTAATTTAGCACGATCTTTTGATAAACATGAATCAAAACTTTTAGAAGTTCGAGAAGTGAAAAATGTTTTGGTAATCGCAATTACTTCTAATCGAGGCTTGTGTGGGTCTTTTAACTCTCAGATAATGAGGAGGGTCAAAGAACAAATTAGCAATCCAGAAAGCTTAAAAATTAATCGAATTGGAAAGAAAAAGATTGATCCTAAAGACTTAAATAAAGAATTAAATATTGATTTTGTAACGATTGGTAAAAAGGGCGAAAATTTAGTTGCTAAATTAGGCGGAAAAATTATTGCGTCTTTTCCTGAATTATCATATTTACCAAAAATTGAATCAGTACGACCATTGTCAAATTTAGCCATTGAAGAATATGAAAAAGCTAATTATGATAAAATAGTTATTGCCTATACTGACTATATTTCAGTAATAAAGCAGGAACCAAAAATTCGTCAGATTTTACCTATTTCAAAGATCGACTTAGAAAAGCAGATTATTGAAATGGATAATCTTGCAGAAGAATATGAACTGGACGAGCCAAAGTTTGAATATAAAGTTGAACCAAGTCCGGATGAAGTTTTGAGTCATATATTTCCTCGTTTGATTGAAATGCAGATTTATCATTCTATTTTAGAATCAAATGCTTCTAAAGAATCAGCTAGGATGATAGCTATGAGAAATGCTACTGATGCTGCTAAAGAAATGGGTGAGGATTTGACATTGGCTTATAATAGAATTAGACAGACGAAAATTACACAGGAGATTGCAGAGATTTCAGCAGGAAGTGCAGCAGTTGAATAGTAGATACTGTAGGATTCTTGAATGATTTTTAAAATTTGAAATATTAAAAATAAAAATATGAAAATCACATTTTTTGAGGTAGTTGAAAATGATAAAGAAATTATAAAAAATAATTTTCCTGATGCTATAATTTCTGAAGAAACGTTAACTTTGGATAATGTAGATAAATTTCAGGATAGTGAAATTATTTGTATTTTTATTTATTCAAAAATCAGTAAAGAAGTTTTAGATAAATTATCAAATTTAAAATTAGTAATTACTCGAAGTGCAGGTTTTGACCATGTTGATATAAAAGAATGTGAAAAAAGAGGAGATAAATTTTGCAATGTTCCAGATTATGGAAGTCATGTAATTGCTGAACACGTTTTTGCATTAATGCTTTCTTCTTTGCGAAATGTGGTTAAAGGTGAAAATCGAACAAATGATTTAGATTTTGATTGGCATGGATTGAGAGGAATTTCCTTGAAAAATAAAACTTTGGGAATTGTGGGAATGGGAAAAATTGGAAGTAATGTGGCGAGGATTGCTAGTTTAGGTTTTCAGATGAAAGTAATTGCGTTTGATTTACATCCAAATAAAGAATTAGCTGAAAAGTTTAATTTTAAATATGTTTCTATGGATAAACTTTTAGCACAAAGTGAAGTTATTACGTTACATTGTCCTTTAAATAAACATACGGAACATATGATAAATAAAGAGACGATCGCTAAAATGAAAGACGGTGTTTCGATTATTAATACTTCACGAGGTGGTGTTTTGCATACAGAGGATGTTTTAGATGCTGTTAAGAGCGGGAAGATCGGTAATTTAGCACTTGATGTTTTAGAGGATGAAAAAGATATTGAGAAAAATAAGGAAATTATGACTTATCCGAATGTTATTATTACGCCTCATATTGCATTTTACAGTGATGATTCAGTTAAAAAAATGTATTCAGAAAGTTTCAGAATGATTAATGAGTTTTTGGAAGAAAATAAATAATGTTAGCAATTAAAGTTGAAGTTACAAAATTTGTTAGTGATGATTTTCCAGGTTTTGTTGAATGTAAATTTACAGATATTTGGAATGATGAGTATGTAATAGAGGAAAAAGTTTCAGTAGTTTCAGATAAAGATTTAGATGTTAATAGCGAGTATCCACGGGAAGGAATAATTACTTGTGAGATTTTAAAAGAGTGGGTAGACCGAATTGGAAGAAAGATCGTGACTGTAGATATAGGAAACGTTTATGATATTAAAACAGTTAAAGGTTCGACGGAATTTGATTTATTTAAAAATCAGTTAATAGTGAATTATGAAAGAGGCGATAACATGTAAAGATGGATTAGAAAAAGATATCATAAATAAAGATATTTTCGATAAAGAAGTTTCTATGTGTCAAGAAATGTATAAGAAAGACAAAGGTTGTAATTGGGGAAAATGTAAAGACTGTGGCGTTCTGCTTTTATTAAATAAATTACACAAAGGAGAATTAATTGAAGATAAGAATGAAGTTAAAAAATTCAAGCGTAATATTTTAGAATAAATAAAAGACTTGTTATAATTCAATATTTATGATTTTATAGAAGAATAAGATCGTAAATATTAGCTTATAATTTAGTAAACAATAATTTAGCAATTAATATGAATAAAGGAAAAATAACCCAAATAATTGGTCCAGTGGTGGATGTCGAATTCGAAGACGGATTACCAGAAATTTATAATGCTCTGGAAATTGCCTTAGAAGATGGTAAAAAAATAGTTTTAGAAACACATCAACATTCAGGTTCTAATAAGGTACGAGCAGTAGCTATGGGTTCAACAGATGGATTAAAACGACAAATGGAGGTTATCGACACAGGATCCGCAATTCAGGTACCAGTTGGAGAAAAAACTTTAGGAAGAATGTTTAATCTTTTAGGGGAATCCATTGATGGTAAAGAAGAAATTAAAGATACTGTTGAAAACAATCCAATTCATCGTGATGCACCAAGTTTTGACGAACAATCTACAGAAGCAGAAATTCTTGAAACAGGAATTAAAGTTATTGATTTGATTTGTCCTTTTGTAAAGGGTGGAAAGGTTGGTCTTTTTGGTGGAGCTGGAGTGGGGAAAACAGTTATCATTCAGGAACTTATTCGAAATATTGCACAAGAACATGGTGGTTACTCAATTTTTGCAGGAGTAGGAGAGCGAACTCGTGAAGGAAATGATCTTTATCATGAGATGAAAGAATCGGGAGTATTGGATAAAACAGCTTTAGTTTTTGGTCAAATGAATGAGCCACCTGGAGCACGTCAACGTGTAGCTTTGTCAGCTTTGACTATGGCGGAATACTTTCGTGATAAGGAGGGGCGAGACACATTACTTTTCGTAGATAATATTTTTCGTTTTACTCAGGCAGGTTCTGAAGTGTCAGCTCTTTTAGGACGAATACCGTCAGCAGTAGGTTATCAGCCAACTTTAGCAGAAGAGATGGGGCAACTTCAAGAACGTATTACTTCAACAAAGGAAGGTTCAGTAACTTCTGTTCAAGCTGTTTACGTGCCGGCAGATGATTTAACTGATCCAGCTCCAGCAACAACTTTCGGTCATTTGGATTCTACTGCAGTACTTTCTCGACCTCTTTCAGAGTTAGGAATTTATCCAGCTGTTGATCCATTAGATTCTAATTCAACAATTTTAGATCCAAATATTGTTGGTGAAGAGCATTATAAAGTGGCTCGTGGAGTACAATTGTTACTTCAGAGATATAAAGATCTTCAAGACATTATTGCTATTTTAGGAATGGAAGAACTTTCTGATGAAGATAAGGTTGTTGTTTCCAGAGCGAGAAAAATTCAAAAATATTTATCACAACCTTTTTTCGTAGCAGAGCAGTTTACAGGATCTCCTGGTGTTTATGTTAAATTAGAAGATACTGTCAAAGGATTTAAAATGATTTTGGATGGTAAGATGGATGATGTGGCTGAGCAGGATTTTTATATGAAGGGTGGAATTGATGAGGTTAAGAAGAATAGTGAAAAAGATGATGAATAAAATATTTACTAAAAAAAGAATAATTTTAGGAATAGTTTTTATATTTATTGCATTTTTATTTTATTATTTATTTTTTAGTAAAATTGAGAAAAACATACTTTTTTACAACAATTCAAATCGTGATATTTGCTCATTTGAAATTGAATATTGTAACAAAAAAATAGTTTTCAAAAATGTAAAGTCGGAAGATTCAAAACTTTCTGAAGTTATTAAATTTTCCAGATTTAGATGTTTTATAGATGAAGAAATAAAATATAATATGTCTTTTGACTGTAAAAAATTTTATAAAAATAATGGAAAAGCTATTATTCGTAATTTAAAATATTATATTTACACATCTTTTAGATTTTAAATAAAAATAGTTTTCATAAAATAATGAACAAAAACAATCTAACAATCAATTTACAAATAATCACTCCAGAGAGGGTTATTTGTGAAGAAGAAGTTTATCAAATAACTCTTCCTGTTGATGGTGGCGTGGTGACTATTTTGCCAAAACACCGATCTTATATTGCTTCCTTGAAACCAGGAGAGGTTATTTATAAAAGAAATAAGGGACAAGACGAAGATGAAAGTTTAGCAATTGCTGGCGGGTTTATTGAGTTTCATAAAAATAAATTAATTATTTTGGCAGATGAAGCGGAAAGAGCTGATGAGATTGATTTAGAGAAAGCTGAAGAGGCACGTAAGCGAGCAGAAGAGCTTAAGGAAAAAGTTATTAATAAAGATGAAATTGAATATGCTCGTATTGCTTTTGCTTTGGAAAAAGAATTAGTTAAAATTAAAGTAGCTAAAAAACGTATTTCTCGAAGAGGTTTTTAGGTTACAATTAACTTTTTATAGACTAAAATTTCTTAAAGAGTTGTTTTGATTACAGCTCTTTAATTTTGTTATCATTTATGTTTAAAAAAAATAAAATTTATACTTTAGTTTTTATTATCTTAACTCTGATTTTATTTATATTTTTTATAAAATATTTAAATAAAGATGAATTGAAGAAAATTGATTATCAAGAGATTAATGGGGAGAATATTTATAAATTTTCTAAAGTTGATTTTAATGATGCATCTTTTGACATTGTAGAGATTGAGTCTGAGAATAGAGATTTAATAAAATTTTATTATAATGATGAAAATGGTCAAAAAATTGAAAATATAAATCAGTTAATAAACCGGTTCAATAGTCAGGAAGAAGAATTGGTATTTGCAATGAATGGAGGAATTTTTGCGGAAGATTTTAAACCGCTTGGCTTGTATGTTGAGAATGGAAAAGAAATTTCAGAAATTAACTTAAATGAAGGAAATGGGAATTTTTTTCTGCAACCAAACGGGGTTTTTATTGTTCAGAATAAATCAGTGAAGATTGTAGAAAGTTCCGAATATAAAAGTTCATCTGAAAATTTATTTGCAGTACAATCTGGTCCGCTTTTAGTTATCAGTGATGAGATTAATTCAGTTTTTAATGAAGGTTCTGAAAATAAATATATTCGCAATGGAGTAGGCATAACTAAGGAAGGAAATATAATTTTTGCGATATCAAATGAGCCTATTAGTTTCTATGATTTTGCTTTGTTATTTAAGGAATATTCAAGTTGTGACAATGCTTTATATTTAGATGGTGCGATATCTGAGATGTATATTTCTGGAGAAAGGGAAATTGTTGAAAATAAATTTAGTACGATGATTGGGATTATTGAGAAGTAATTGTAATTTTTTCAATTAATTTTTGTGGATATTAATTTTAAAAAAACAAAAAACAGGCTTTAAAACCTGTTTTTTAATATGTGCTCCAGAGAGGACTTGAACCTCTAACCTCCTGGGCCGAAACCAGGCGCTCTATCCAATTGAGCTACCAGAGCTTTTTTCTTACGTTTACTCTTTCTATTGTGCCTCAGTGAGACATTTTAGTCAAGTGTTGAAAAGTTTTTAAATTTTAGATTTATAATTTATTTTAAAAATAAATAGTTTATTAAAATTATCACATTATTTAGATCTTTGCACGATGTCATAAGTTTAAAAGCCCGTGCGGCGAGCACAATTATTATTAATTAATTTAAATTTTAAAATTATACCAAAAACAACAAATATCCCTATAATCTTAATTGCATTTTTATTTTTAAGAGAATAGAAAAACAAATAATATCTTATTTAAGGTGTAAAGTAATTTATTAAAGATCGTATTACTTAAAAAATAGCCTTAACTATGCAACAGTATATAACTTTATTAAATATTGATTTTAAGTTATAATCTATAAATGGATATGACAATTTTTCAAACAATTTTATTAGGTTTGGTGCAGGGGATAACGGAGTTTATACCTGTATCTAGTTCAGGGCATTTAATGGTAGTGCCTTATATTTTTGGATTTGAAGAGCCTAGTATTAGTTATTCAGCGGCTTTGCATATGGGTACATTAGGGGCAGTCTCGATTTATTTTTGGCGTGATTGGTTGAATATTTTAGGGTTAAGGAAGGATATGGAAATCTACCAGTGTAATTCTAATTTATTGCGATATTTGTTTTTTGGAACTCTTCCAGTTATAATTGCTGGATATTTAATTAATGATTATGTTAATGTTTTAAGTCAAAAAGCTTTGATTGTGGCATTGATGATTTTTATTGGAGGTGCGATTCTTTGGTTGACTGATAAGTTTTTCCCAAATGAGCGATCAATGAAAGATATAAGCTTGAAAGATGCTTTAATTATTGGATCATTTCAAGTGATAGCATTAATTCCTGGTATCTCTCGTTCTGGTATTACGATGGCTACAGCAAGAATCTTAAAGATTAATAGAATTGATGCCGCCCGATTTTCTTTTTTGATGGGAACACCTGTTATTTTAGGAGCAGGAGTTTTAAGTATGAGAGAATTTCAAATTAATGAAATAAATTTAGCTTTTTGGGGGGGTATAATTATTTCTTTTTTGAGCGGTATTTTAACTATTCATTTTTTTCTTACTTTAATGAAAAAAGCGAGTTACGCAATATTCTTTTGGTATAGTTTAGCTCTAGTCGGTTTGATAATGTTTTTGACTTAGCGTGAGAATTTAAAATGATAGAATTTTTATTAAATTAACAAATAGTTTTCCAATATGAAATTATTAGACGGTAAAAAAATTGCAGAATATAAATTATATGGATTGTTAGATGATATTAAAGTATTAAATAAACAATTGGCTTTGGCTGTAATTTTAATTGGAGATGATCCAGCTTCACATCTTTATGTAAAACTTAAAGAGAAAAAAGCTAAAGAAGTTGGTATTGAATTGCGTAAATATATTTTCAACGCAGAATCTAAGGAAGAAGAAATTTTAGAATGTATTGAATTTCTAAATGGTGATGAAGATACTCAAGGGATCATTGTGCAATTACCTTTGCCAGAAAAGTTTGATCAAAATAAAATTGTGAATTCTATCAGTTCTAAAAAAGATGTGGATGGTTTTCACACAGAAAATCAGGAACTTTTTTTGAACAATGAAGAATTAATTTACCCAGTTTTTCCTAAGGCGATAATGACTTTAGTGAAAGAAGCTGAGCTTGATTTATCTGAGGATAAGAAAGCAGTGGTTGTTGGCAGAAGTGATGTTTTTGATCGAGTGATGACACATGCTTTAGAACGAGAAGGATTTGTTTCTAAATTTGTGAAGTATGATGATGTTGATAACAATTTAGATTTAATTGCTAAAGCTGATGTGGTTGTCTCTGCTTGTGGTGTTCCGAATTTATTGAAAGGTGAAATGTTTAAAGATGGTGCAGTTGTTATTGATGGGGGAATTAGTAAAGTTAATGACGCGACAGTTGGTGATGTTGATCAAGAATCTTGTTTAAAAAAAGACATCTCTCTTTCATCTGTTCCTGGCGGTGTTGGTCCTTTGACGATTGCTTGTTTGTTGGGGAATGTTTATGAATTAGGGAAATAAAGACTTAATTTCATTAATAACTTCGTTTATTAATATGTCAGTTGATTTGTTTGTCTCTAAATTTATTATTTTTCCAGGTAGATCAGAATAAGTGTGAACTTGCGATTTTAAATTTTTTATTGAATTTTTATCAGCTTCTTTATGGCATTCGTGTCTAGGTCTATTCTCAATTCTTTCCTTTCTTGTTTTATCATCTATATTGCAAACAACACAGAGCAAATCAATTCTATATTTTTTTAACCAATCTTTCAAAATTTTTATATCTTGTTCATATATAAATGGAGACTCTATAATTAAGTCAACTTCATTTTTTAGTTGTTCTTCAATTAAATAAAAATAAAGTTTATAAGCGTCGGGCGTACAAAAATTTAGTTTTTCAAACAAGCCTACTTTTATTGTATCTTTATGTAGACAAACTACATTTAATTTTTTAGAAAGTCCATTAGCAAGAGTTGTTTTTCCAGATCCACTAAGTCCACATACAATAATAAGTTTACTCATATTTTTTAAGTTATTTTAATGTGGAGAAAGGACAACTATATCAAAATCTAATTATAAATAGATTTATATAATTATAACTTCTTTTAAATTTCTAGTGAAATTATCTCTTCTTCAACATAATCTTATAATCTTTAGCTGAATATCTACATTTAGGATCTGGCCATTCGTCTGGATCAGGACAACAATCCTCATCCATGTGTTTCTTTTTAGTTGTACTATAACTCGGTTTTCTTTCAGGATGCTTACAAGTTCTTAATTGTGCCTGCCTCGCTCTTTCAGCAGCAATTCGTGCTTGTCTTGCTCTTTCAATAGCGATTAGTCGTGCCTGTTCTTGTTCCTGAGCTAGTTTAATAGCTTTTTCTTTAATACTTTCAAAATTGATTACAAAGGTATTTTTTGCCAATTCAAAATTTTGTAGATTGTGATCTTTTAGCAATGATAAGTTTGATTCATCATTTGAAATTGGAATTAATTTATATTCAAAATATTGTCCCATGAAATGGTATGAATAACAAGCGGTGTGATTGTCTGTCTCTTGTTTTGCTTTAGAAAAAAGATTTGGAGAATATAATTCTTGGCTAATTTCTTGGTCTAAATTATCTTGCATTTCAACACAGACGCAATTACATGTGTCTGCATTTTTATTAATTGCATTCTTTTTAGAAATAAGTATAGAAAAGCCTTCATTACCATTTCCATTGAGAGTTTTCTCTGTACCAAATTTAACTTGATATTGATATGGAGAATTTTCAGTATCAATTTCTTGTATTTGAGGATCAGCCCAAGATTCAGAATATTTTATTTTGAAATCATATGTGTTATCCTCGTATATTTTCCAGTCAGAAATATTAATAGTCTTAATTTTTGATTCAGTATCATTACATTTTTTATTTTCGTAATCCCATAAATCACCCTTGTCTAGACAAGAGTTAATCTTAAAAAAATCAGCAAAGAAAAAAATGGATCCATTTAGTTTAGGATAGCTATTTAATTTAGAATAACTAAAAATAAGATTTAATAAAAAATAAACGACTATTAAAAATAGCGTAATTAAAGATAGCTTTTTCATATTATAAAAAATAAAGAACTATTTAAAATGGTATAATTAAAGATAACTTTTTAATATTATTTTGTGCCTCGGGAGAGACTCGAACTCTCACTATGTTGCCATAATTGGATTTTGAGTCCAACGCGTCTACCAATTCCGCCACCGAGGCTTATTTAATTTTGATAACTTTCAAAAAGGTCTATGCAGTATTGAGGATCATTTTCAATACCATTTCTAATTATTTTATCTTTTTCATAATAATCATATAATATATCATCTCGTCCATCGATTAATCCTGATTCATATCCACGATCGTAATTTTTATTTTTAAAACAACCAATGATCTGAAATACTATAAAAATAATAAAGGCTACTTTTATTATGTCCCACATAATACTTAATTTTCAATTTGATACTTACCTATATAATTTAGCGTATAGTAAAGTTAATGTCAATCTGCTATAATATCTTTATGGCAAAAATAATATCATTTATCAATCAAAAGGGTGGTGTAGGAAAAACCACGAGTTCAGTTAATGTTTCCAGCTATCTTTCTCAAGCAGGAAAGTTTGTTTTGCTTGTGGATTTAGATCCGCAGGGGAATGCGACTTCTGGTTTAGGAATAGATCCACGGACAGTCAAAAAAAGTCTATATGCGGCAATGATTGGTGGTTCAAGTGTGAAAGATTCTATTGTAAAAACTGGTGAGAAAGGGTTCGATATAATTCCAGCAACGGCAGATTTAGCAGGGGCAAATATTGATTTGGTGGAAATGGACAATAGGGAATTTCGACTTTATGATGTTTTACGGCAAGTACGAACTGACTATGACTATATTATTATTGATTCTCCGCCGAGTTTAGGTCTTTTAACAATAAATGGGTTGGTGGCTTCGGATTCGGTTATTATTCCTGTACAAGCAGAATATTACGCTTTGGAAGGTTTGGGACAACTTTTAGAAACGATAGATTTAGTTAAAAATAATTTGCAACCTGATTTGGGAATTATGGGTGCGGCGGTTACTTTGTATGATAAGAGGAATCGTTTGGCTCGGCAGGTGGTGAGAGAGATGAGGCAACATTTTCCCGGAAAGGTTTTTGATAGTATTATTCCTCGAAATGTGCGTTTAGCGGAGGCTCCGAGTTTTGGGCAATCTATTTCGATTTTTGATAGTTTTAATAGTGGTGCGAGGGCTTATAAGGCTTTGGCGAATGAGATTATTGGACTGGAGTAAGTATTAAAATATTAGTAAAATTTTTCTTTTAGAATGAATGTAAAGATTTTTATAAGCTTTTAAATAAAACAGTTGAAATGTAAAATGAAATATTGTATGTACATTTTCAAAAAAAGATGATAATCTGATATATATAATTTCAGCTACATTGATAATAGAAGATTATATGGAATTAAGCTAATTTTTTTGAAATTAATTAAAAGTTTTAGATTCGAATAAAAATAAATTAAAATTATGGAAAATATATTTCAAAAAATAAATAAGCAAATTTGGCAAATGAGACTTTTTTATGTGATGCAATTTGTTAAATTATTCGTGATGTTTAGTTTTTCTTTTTTATTCTTATTCTTTCCAAGTTTTTTATCTAATATTTACAGTGAAAGTCTAGCTTCTTTCTTTGAGGGTATTTCAAGTTTGTTTTTAGGATTAATTTTTTGTTTTTCATTAATTTTTTTTACAAAGATATTTTTTTCAGAAAAAAAACATTGGTTTAGTTTTGCTTATTTGATACCAATGTTTTTTTTAACAGGTATGTCTATTGAGTACATTTATCGTTCATTGGGTTTTTTTGTAGAAAAATTTTTTTTACTTTCATTTTTTTTAATATTTTCTTTTGAAGTATATTTATTAATCTCTTCTTCTATGAGGGTATATAAAGAAAAAAGTTTATATGAGTAAAACACTTTACAGAACATATCGACCAAACACATTCCAAAAAGTCTTTGGACAAGAACACGTCGTCAAAACCCTAACCAATGCAATCAAAAAAAACCGCATTGGACATGCCTACCTATTCACCGGTCCCAGAGGAACAGGGAAGACAACAGTAGCTAGACTTTTGGCAGTGGCAGTAAATTGCACAGAGCGAGAAAATTTTACACCAGCCAGCGAAGAAGTTTGTCAAAGATTAGAAAACGGAACAGCTTTAGATATTATTGAAATCGATGCAGCTTCAAATACAGGAGTAGATAATATCAGAGAATTAAAAAACTCAGTCTCCCTTCCACCAATCGAAACACCCTTTAAAGTTTACATTATCGATGAAGTTCATATGCTTTCCACCAGTGCTTTTAACGCACTTTTGAAAACACTGGAAGAACCACCAGAGCATGCTATTTTTATTTTAGCAACAACAGAAATTCACAAAGTTCCAGAGACAATTATTTCACGATGCCAACGATTTGATTTCAGTCGAATTGAGATTAAAGACATTATTGAAAAGTTATCACAAATAGCTAAAACAGAAAAAGTGAAAGTTGATTCTGAAGCTTTAGAAATGATTGCGATTGCAGCCAATGGAGGAATGCGTGATGCGGAAAGTTTATTCTCACAAGTGATTTCTCTAGAAGATAAAAATATTACTGCGAATGAAGTTTCGGAGATTTTAGGAACAACAACTTCTCAAAATATTTTCGATGTAATTAAAGCCTTTGCTGATTATGATGTTGAAAAAGCAATTCAGTCTATTAATGAGGTATCTAAAAGTGGCTATAATTTAGAAACTTTTGCTAATTCTTTAATTATTAAATTACGTTCTCTTTTATTTTTAACTATAAATAGTGAGGCGGATAATTTACGAGCTTTATTAATTTTAACTAAATCAGAAATAGTGGAATTGCAAAAAATTGTTCAGAAAGTTTCTTCAGCTCGAGTTGTCTATATGATAGAAGAATGTATTAAAGCTTCAAGCAAAATTAGAAGTGCGACCATTCCGCAACTTCCTCTTGAAATTGCGGCAGTAAATATTTGTACAACTAAGAATAATGATGTTGATAATAATTCTGGAAATTCTTCAGTACAATCTAAATCTTCAAATCAAACTTCTGATAAAGTTGAAAAAGAAATCCCTCAAAATAATTCTGTTGAAAAAGTTGTCGCTGAAAATAATATTGATAAAAATGATAATGTTCAAGAAATTGAAAAAAGTGTAGAGACTGAAGTCGTTGATAAAATTGAAAATAATTCAGGATCTGAGGGTACTTTAGATTCTCTTGAACTTGAAGAAATTAAGAAGAATTGGAAGATGGTAGTTTCTGTAGTAGCTAAAGATAATCCTACTTTATCTATTTTGCTTTCCCAATGTAAAATTTTACAGATTGAAAATGGTAATTTGAATATAGGGGTTAAATATAGTTTTCATAAGGATAAATTATTGGAGAATCCCAATAGATTGACAATTGAGCAGTCAATTGGTACAATTTTTAAAGTACCATTGAAAATTGATGTTACAATTGCTAATAAGGATGAAAGTGTTGAGAAATCGGATGTTTCAGATTTACTTTCTCATGCAACTCAGTTGATGGGTGGCGTGGTTGTAAAATAGTTTTTGTTAAATTTGTGATGGCGTTATTTCTTTAAAATAATGCCCGGTAGCCAAGCGGTAAGGCAGCGGGTTTTGATCCCGTCATGCGTAGGTTCGAATCCTACCCGGGCAACAAATAGGTTATTTTTTCAAATCAGAAAAATGACCCACAATCAACTAAAGGATTTTAAAACAGTCTTTCTAATTTTCTCAGAATCAATTTTTATTTTTTGAATCTTTGTTCGATAAGAGCAACAATTACGGATAGAAAGTCCGTCAACAAGTTCTTAAAATAGAGAATTTAGCTGAAAAATAACATTTTTTAGACTTTTCTTACAA
>CALNYG010000016.1:0-48586 GCA_942490825.1 Candidatus Moraniibacteriota bacterium
ATCACGACCTTGTTTAGCACTACCACCAGCAGAATCTCCCTCCACAATGTAAAGCTCAGAATCCTCAGCTTTTCGGCTAGAACAATCCGCCAATTTTCCAGGCAAAGTCATTCCCTCCAAAGCACCTTTTCGCAAAATTGCATCCTTCGCTGCCCGAGCTGCATTTCTCGCTCTCGCAGTTAGCAAACACTTTTCAATCATTGTTCTCGCATCTTTTGGATTTTGTTCTAAATATTCAGTTAAACCTTCAGTAACAATACTTTGTACCACACCTTTAACTTCTGGATTTCCAAGTTTTTCCTTCGTCTGACCTTCAAACTGTGGCTCTGGCAACTTAACATTAATCACGCAAGTTAATCCCTCTCGAAAATCTTCTGCAGTTAAATTAGCGTCTTTTTCTTTTAAAATTTTAGTATCACGTGCATATTTATTTAAAACTCGAGTCAAAGAATTTCGAAAACCTGTTACGTGAGTTCCGCCTTCCGGAGTATAAATATTATTCGTAAAAGAATATAATTTTTCTTTAAAACTATCAGTATATTGGAAAGAAATTTCTGCATAAATATCATCAATTTTTTTCTCGATGTAAACTGGAACTTTATTTTTAACTTCTTTTTCACGATTCAAAAATTTAACAAAAGAAATGATTCCCGCGTCAAAATAGAAACTATGTCGCCTCGCTTTATATTGATCATTTTCTCCCGTTACTTCTCGCAAATCTTGGATATCAATCTTAATTCCTTTCGTTAAATAAGCCTGATTTCGTAAATGTTTAACAATAGTGTCAAAATTATAAGTCGTATCTGGAAAAATTTCATGATCAGCCTTGAAAGTAACCGCTGTTCCTGTTTCTCCCTTTTTAGCTTTACCAATTGCTTTAACATTAGCTTTTGGTTTTCCTCGATTATATTTTTGTTGCCAAAGTTTACCATCACGCTTAACTTCAACACTTACTATTTCAGAAAGTGCATTCACAACAGAAATACCTACACCATGCAAACCGCCAGAAACTTTATAACTAGAATCTTCCCCACCAAATTTACCTCCAGCATGTAAAACTGTCATGATTGTTTCCAATGTAGATTTCTTTGTTACAGGATGTTTATCAACTGGCATTCCACGACCATCATCGATAACTTCAATAATATTGTCTGGTAGAATTTTCACGGAACATCCAGTTGCATGTCCAGCCATTGCTTCATCGATACAGTTGTCTACTACTTCCCAAACTAAATGATGTAGTCCAGCGATTCCAGTTCCTCCGATATACATTCCAGGTCGCTTTCGTACTGGATCTAATCCTTCTAGTACTTGAATCGAGGAAGCATCATAAGCTTTTTCTGTCTTTTTCGTTTGTTTTTTAGCCATTTCTTTAAAATTATACTGGTTAAATTTTTTTGAGTCTTTCCTGTGTCATTTCGACTGGAATAAAATAAATTGTAGAAACGCCGATTTATCGCGTTTTAATTTATATTATTCCACTCCAAATGAAATGTTTTTAAGTTTACTCTTTCATTTTTTTCTTTTGATTGTAATATGGATGTTTTAGACAGGCTATTTCAAAATATAATTTAATCAATAATAAAAACACATTAATACCAGCGAAGCCTATAGAAAAACTTTCAAATGGATTCTTTAGAATATCGATTAAAAGAACGAAACTTAAAATAGAAGAAATTATAGAAATATAAATCACTAGTATTTTTCCCTTTAGAAAGCCAAATAAAAAATATAAATTTAAAATTATTATAGCTATTAAACGCATCCAAAAACTATTTCCCACAGATTCAAAATATTCAAATAAACTAAATACAATTGAATTTAATATTAAAAAGACAGAAAGAATAAAGTCAGCATAAAAATTATCAAAATATATTCTAAATAATTCAACTGAAAAAAAAGCAAAGATAATATTTAAAATCATAAAAATAAAAACACTAATCCAAGCTTTCCCCTGCCAAGGCATTCTCACTTTTTCCTGATTTTCCAATTGTTTTTCGTTTGTCATAATTTTTAAATTAAAAATAAAACTTTAATTCATGTCATCCTCGCGTAGGCGGGGATCCAGGAACGCAAAACTTTATTTTTTCATATAAACAAAAGTTAATTTATAACCCTTAAAATTAACACTCCTAGATTCCCTTCCACTTCGCTACGCTACGTCCGGGAATGACACATCTGAAAACCTTAAAAATCCTAACGAGTCAAAAAATACAATTCCACCAACAAAACTCCGCCTGCTAGCAATAATGCATCCCACCACACAAAAATTCTTATCTGTTGAAAAAACATAAATAACGTTATCAACACACCTAACAAAACACCTTGTCGAGCCGCCATTCCAATCTCTCCTACAGTCAAAATTTCATCTCCTGAAACCTTATTCCAAAACCAAGTCAAAACCAAAATACTCACTCCCGCAACCGAAAGAAAGAATAAAATATAAAAAATTATAAAAGAAGCACCAACACCTAAACTAAAACTATCTGGATCAGTCGAAAAAAAGAATAATCCAAATATAATTAAAGCAAAAACCGTGCCTGCAAATAAATTAGACAAGTACGATCTCAATGTCATATTTTATGTTTAATAATACTGTTAACTCTATTAATTATACTGCAAAATCTATGTTTTTGCAATCACTTAAAATATCAAAAATTAAACTTTAATATGTGTAAAAAATAAAAAAAGCAGAGAATGTCTCCCTGCTTTTTAAAGTTTCAACTAAGGTAAATTTAGTTAGTCATCAACTTTTCTATTTCAGCCTGTTCTTCTGCTGTCATTCCAGTTGCTGAATTTTGATTAGTAGTTGATTGAGATTCTTGAGTCATCTTGCTAGCATATTGCATAACCACATCCTGAGGAATTGGATAATGTTCACCAGTTATCGGATCTAAATAAAGCAATGTGTTTCCATCTTGACTTTCATAAACCTCATAATCCATACCAGTCATTTGATCATAATAAAGCATTGCTCCTGTTTCATCTTGATAAATTTGGCTTCCATTAGCTGAAGATACCGAACCTCCAAAGAGACCATTCATTATCATTTCTAAATTACCAAAGAAACTAGTAGTACCTTCATCATTTTCCATAGCTTTCATAAACTCCTCAAATGATTTTGCATTTTCTGGAATTGAAACTGGATCAACTTGATCATTTAAATATATATCATAAACCTCAGCTTCTAAGACAATACCATCTTTTACTATAGAATGAATGTTTTCATCACCTGATTCAATTTCTGCAAGTATATCTTCTGGTACTTTAATTTTAACTGCTACCTTATAACCATAATAATTATTTGTACCTGGCTCAAAATATACAGTATAGTCTACAGACTCAATAAAATCTGCAATTTCCATCTGCATTTCAGTACTCTCATTAAAATCCTCTAAAAACACATCTTTTACCTCATCTTTGTTTTCATTAAATTCTTTCACAACTTCATCAAATTCTTTTTCAAAATCTTCTTTTGCACCTGAATCATTACTAAAATTTTCATCCTCTTCAAGAATAGCTACTTGAGGTGCAACTTTTTCTACCCAATTATAAAAATCATTCTTAACAAAATTTTGGAAAGTTTGATCATTTAATAACATATCTACACCATCAAATGACTCTTCACCGAAACTCTTCATTGAATCTTCATACTCCTCGAAGTTCACATCCTTAAAACTAACTTCTCTAACTTTTTTAGTAACTTTATTATCACCTTGTCCGAATTCAACCTTCTTAATTCCACCCACTTCTATTTCACCATCATAAAAATTATGTGTAGCTGTCATAAACTGACGACCAGTTTCATCTGACATAATTTGAGATAAACTAGTTTCAGTAAATTCCGTAATTAAACTAGCAATTTCATTCAAAGCACCTTTCTGTTCGTCGCTTAAATCAAAATTTTCTGAGGAATACCAATCATCAAAACCAAAGCTCATATTCATTCCTTCAAGCTTCATTTTACCTTCTTCTAGCTTAAAATAAGCTTTTTCATTATCAACTGCACCTAAAACTGATAGATTCGCCTCTATGTTTTGATAATCCTCAGAAACTTCACTTAATTTAGCATCCACATTAAAATTAATGTCACCAGAAACTTTTTGATCTTTCAAAGAAAAATTTAAATCCATACCACCACCAGCCCTCAAAGAATCTGTGTATTCTTCGTTTACTGGATAAACTACAAAATCATTTTTCATTGAAACCGCTTCAAATTTCAAATCACTTTTTTTAACTTTATTCCAAGAATTTACAAAGCTCTTCTTATTACTTACATCAACATGTGAAGCTAAATTAGCTAAATTGTTTTGTCTATTAACAAAAGCATCTGTACCCATTGCTAATTTATGTGCACCAACTAAATCAAAAACTCTTCCTAAAATTGTCCTTGAATTGAAAGGAAAAAGCATCGCTCCTACTAAAACTAGAAAAACTACAAAAGCCATAATTATATTCATAACTAAACTTGGCTTCTTTTCACTTTTTACTTCGTCCTTTACAGACGCTGAATTCTCTTTTTTTTGTTCAATATTTTCAACCGAACTTGAGTTATCAACTTTTTTTTCTTCATCTGTCGATTTTTTTTCCTCAATCATATTTAAAGCTTAATAAATTATTTTAATATATTTTAAAAGCAAAACACAAAGTTCACTTTCAATCTTTTTATAGAATAACATAAAATTATCAAAATAAAAAGACGTCCTCTTATAATAAAACCTACAAAATATTCATTTTAAAGCGATGTTTAAATGGTTTTTTGATAGATATTTTAATCACAAAAATTTGTTTTATTATTTCTGCATTTTCTGGTTTTATCATAATTTATAATTTTAATTAAAAATGTGCTCGCCGCACGGGCTTTTTGAGTTTACTTTTGTTTTTATGGTTTTGTGTTGTTTTTTGAGCTTGATGTCATAATTCCCGCCGGAATGGGTGTGTCGAAGACCACCCATTCCGAAACGTTTCTAAACTTTATTCATCAAAAATAGAGCAACAAATAACATGACTTTCTCCACTAGCTGAAGAATAAACCCAATGCTCAGGCAATTTAACATAATTTTTCTTAACTGGATTTTCTTCAATATATTTTTGTTTTTGTAAAAATACTTTCTCTGTTTCTAAAATAATTGGCATATTAGTTTTTCGCCAAATTTGGAATTTTCCATCTTTATCTTGAAATAAATCTGCAACCCTTGGCTCTGTTTCCCTCAGATTTTTCATAATCATTAATGCAGTGTATTTTTTAAAATCACGCAAAAATCCTGAAACATCTGGTGATTGAATAATTAAATGAATATGATTAAACATAAAAACAAATGAATAAACTTTTAGATTTTTATGTTCGCTACAATAGTTTAAAGACTCCACTAAAATTTCCCATCGATCATGCCTATCAAAGATATAGTACCAATGTTTTGTTGTAATTGTTACAAAATATATTCCATCATTTAGATCCTTAGAAACTAATTTTGACGGCATAATTATTTTTTATTAATTTTAGAATAATTATAAAGTTTGGAAATGTTACGGAAAAGGTGGTCTTCGACACACCTTTTCCGGCATAAACTTTTTTTAAAAATTCTCATCATCACTCATTCTGAAACTTCTCCCGATTCTTCACTAAATATAATTTATCATTCTCCCGAACTCTTTTAGAAACCACAAAAGTAATTAAATCACCTTTATTTGCTTTATCTGCAATCACACCATCCACTCTCAGTTCCTCAATTTTGCCCTCTAACGCACCTGTAGTCACCCCGATAAACAAGTAATCATCTCCAACCCCAATCGAACCAGATTCAACCTTAGCTTCCATCACACCCACTTTCGGAAAAAAATGCGTGACCTTTCCAATGTATTCTTTTTGCTTCTTTGCTTTAGAACCATAAACGTCACAATATTCCCCAATTTCTTTACCTAAATAATAATTTCCTTTTGACAATTTTCGATTAAAAACTTTTTTTAAATCTTCATAATAATTTTCAATTCTTTCCTGCGTATAATTATTTTCAGCAATATCCTGCAAAGCTTTTTTATAAGTCCGAACAACCGTCGCCACATATTCAGGCGAACGACCCCGACCTTCTATCTTCATAACCAAAACACCCGCTGTCAAAAGTTTATCCAAAAAATCAATTGTACAAATATCCGCCGCACTCATCACATAATTATTATCAATCACCAATTCCTTGCCAGTCTCTTCATCTGTAACTTTATATTTCATTCGACATGGCTGACGACACGTTCCACGATTCGCCGACATACCCGTTGTATACAAACTCATCCAACAACGCCCCGACTGAGCCACACACAACGCCCCATGAATAAACGCTTCAATCTCCATCAATCGTCCCTCATTCCCCATCAAATTTTCCTCCTGAATTTTATCGTAAATATTTTTAATTTGCTCTAAATTTAACTCACGTGCCAAAACCACTCGATTAGTAAACTGTGCAAAAAACTTAACTGTTTCGTAATTTGAAATAGAAAACTGAACTGACATATGAACTGGAATCCCAATTTTATTACAATAATTCACACACGCAAAATCAAAAGCAATAATCGCATCAATATTATTTTCTTTCGCCACATCAATAATCTTTTTCATCACTGTAATATCATGATCATAAAGCAACGTGTTTACAACTAAATAAGATTTTACATTATTTTCATGACAAGTTTTCGCAACATCACCTAAATCATCAATTGTCATATTGCTCGCCGCCTGAGCTCGCATATTTAATTGTGTTACGCCAAAATAAATCGAATCCGCTCCAGCTTTTATTGCTGCAGAAAGTGATTCAAAACTTCCAACTGGTGCCATTATTTCTGCATTTTCTGGTTTTATCATAATTTATAATTTTAATTAAAAATGTGCTCGCTGTACGGGCTTTTTGGGTTTATTTTTGTTTTTATGGTTTTGTGTATTTTTTGAGCTTGATGTCACAATTCCCGCCGGAATGGGTGTGTCGAAGACCACCCATTCCGAAACGTTTCTAAACTTTATTCATCAAAAATAGAGCAACAAATAACCTGACTTTCTCCACTGGCTGAAGAATAAATCCAATGTTCAGGCAATTTAACATAATTTTTCTTAACTGGATTTTCTTCAATATATTTTTGTTTTTGTAAAAATATCTTCTCTGTTTCTAAAATAATTGGCATATTAGTTTTTCGCCAAATTTGGAATTTTCCATCTTTATATTGAAATAAATCTGCAACCCTTGGCTCTGTTTCCCTCAGATTTTTCATAATCATTAATGCGGTGTTTTTTTAAAATCACGTAAAAATCCTGAAACATCTGATGATTGAATAATTAAATGAATATGATTAAACATAAAAACAAATGAATAAACTTTTAGATTTTTATGTTCGCTACAATAGTTTAAAGACTCCACTAAAATTTCCCATCGATCATGCCTATCAAAGATATAGTACCAATGTTTTGTTGTAATTGTTACAAAATATATTCCATCATTTAGATCCTTAGAAACTAATTTTGACGGCATAATTATTTTTTATTAATTTTAGAATAATTATAAAGTTTGGAAATGTTACGGAAAAGGTGGTCTTCGACACACCTTTTCCGGCTACAAATTTAAAAAACCATTAGCTATTATTTTCTATTTTAGATTCCTCCAAATATTCATTCAAAGCCTCGCGATAATGTCGTAGGGGCTTTATTTTTTTAACACTCAAAACAGATGAGCTCGGACGTTTTGCAGGACGAGGAAATTCCTCTGGTTGTACAGGAATAATCTCAGTCTCAATTCCAGCAATTTTAAATAATTCTAAAACACCTTGATACCACGTAACCGCACCCTCATTCACCACATGATAAATCCCATAATCAGAAATATCATCTTCAACAATATTTTTACTCTCCAAAGCTAAATCTGGCGCATAAGTAAATTTACTCATTTCCCCATCAATCACTTTCAAAGTCTCACCATTTTTCCCTTTCTCCAACATCACATCAAAAAAACTCTTCTTACCCATTTCACTCGTCGCCGGCTTACCAAAAAGTTTAGAAAGTCGAATCACATAACTCTGGTGATCCCGCTTTAAAACCTCTTTCTCTCCATCAAATTTAGTCTTCCCATATCTTGAAAGTGGATTTGGTTTATCCTCTTCACGATATTCAAAAAAATCAATTGTATCTTCCTGACCACCATACTGGCAACCTGGACATCCCTGACCGCAACAACTTGGTGCCCGACCTGAACCACTTTTATATACTGGTCGCTCACCATCAAAAACATAATCCGTAGAATAATGAACCAAAACTGCCTGTAGTGCATCTGAAATTTTTGACAACTCTCTTGGCAACTTTACATTTAACAATTTAGCCTTCTCATATTCCTCATCATTTTCCTCACATAAATCAACCGCATTATACGCCACTGCGTTAAAAATAAAATCTGGCCACAAGTCACTTACTCGCTTTTTTAATCCATCAAAATCAGTTACATCAATTTCGTCTCGATCCCAACCGATTACTTCATATTTTTTATCGCTTTCAAAAACTTTCACTAATTCTTGTCCTAACATTCCTTTTGAACCCAAAACTAAAACTTTTTTCTTTGATTTATCCATAAACAAAAAGTGTTTATTAATTATTCATCAATTATACCAAATAAAAAAATATTTGGAAAAGTAAAAATTTTTGTTTTCAAAAGATTTTAAATTACATAAGTTTTTTAGAATAATTCAAAAAATTTTATAGCCTCTCACACCTCCATTATGTCATCCTGAAAAATTTTTCTCACAAAAATAAATTAGGAAAAAGTAATTTTTCAGAACCTGCACTCAACCTTATTGGGCAATGACATGTGTGAGAGGTTACAAAAATTTAACTTGACTGTTTATAAATAAATTTGATAATATAGAGAAGTAAAAGTCTTCAGAATGAAGAGTTGAATAGACTGCTTTATTGCAGTTCATGAAACCCACCTATAAAATAGGGAAAAAGTTTACTTTTTCCGTTAATTTTTTCAAGGGATTCATATGCTCTTCTGTATTGAGGGCTTTTATGTTTTTAGAAATAAAAAAACATAACACCTTCTTATAAATATTTTTCACTATTTATAACAAATTTTAAACTTGTTAAAATCCAATCCAGAAAAGCTTCTGGATTGGATTTTATTTTACACTAAAAAGAATTTTTTCAAACCGCTTTCTGCAATTTTATACACAAAATTATTCATCACTATCTTGATCGATAGTCATCTTTATTGGTAACTTAATTATAAATTCAGAACCTGTTCCTAATCCTTCTGAAATCGCAGTTATTGTTCCTTTATGCTTCTCTACATAATTTTTGACTACAAATAATCCTAAGCCTGTCCCTTCAACATCTGAAGATGATTCTTGTCCTCTAATAAACTTCTCAAAAAGATTATTTTTTGTTCTTTCTGTCATTCCTCTACCTGTATCTTTTACAGAAACTTTAATAAAATCACCCTCTTTTTCTGCTATAACTTTTACACTTCCTTCAGGTGTATATTTGATTGCATTATCTATCATATTTGAAATGACTTCCGTAATTTTCTTTTTATCCATCATAATTTCTGGTAATGAATCTTTTTTTGGATATTTCACTGAAAGTTTAAGTCCACTTTCTTTGGCTTGAATTATGAAATCATTCTTTAACTCTTTTAATATATCTTGTATCTTAGTTTTTTCAAATTCATATTTTAAATGTCCTGACTCTATCCTAGATGTTGTTAATAGATCTTCTATTAAATTAGTCATCCTTTCATTTGATGCATAAACTTTGTCCATAGCTTCTAAGGCCCTTTTGTCACATTTACCGAATGTGCCTTCTAGCACCATTGAGGTATATCCTTTGATTGCAGTGGCTGGGGTTCGAAGTTGATGTGCTGCTACGGATAAGAATTCGTTTTTAGCTTTATCTAGAGACAAAAGCTTTTTGTTATTTGCCTCGATTTTTTTATTTGCTCTTTTTAGACTTCTTGTTGCTTTTTGCAGACTTTCTTTTTGTTTTATTTCTTTTTCAAAACTTTTTTTAAGTAAGTAACTAATAACTAGTACCAAAATAAAAGTTGATGTTTCAACAATAAATTCAATTGTACTTTTAGACATAAATATATGCGTAAAAGAAACTATATTGAGAACTACTATAAGAAAATAAGCAGCAAAAACTCTAATCCCTAATAAATCATACTTTGTAATCGCATATGTAATTATTATTGGATAAATAGCAGATAAAATTATTCCGTACGGCAATATATAAATGTCAAATGTCAAAAAGAATGCCATTCCGCCACCGCTATATCCTAAAATAGCTGCCAAAAAAACATATTCTATCTGCTTTTTTTTAGAATTAGAAGTTTTAATTTTATGATACTTAAATAACTTCCATAAAGAATAAATTACTACAACAACATAAAATACAAAAAACAAATTATACCCTATACCTGCAGTTGGATAAAAATCAAATATTAACTTTTTTTCAATAGATTTAGCAAAAAATTTTGATCCAAATAAATCAGAAAAATTCAGAAAACACAAAAAAGCACTTATGCCATAGACAACCTTTATCCTTAGCTTTTCTTTATTTTCTTCATTGATATCTAATATTGAATAAATAAAGTGCAACCAAAATGCAGGTAATAATATCGATCCATTGTCCATAAACCATCTCCAAAATACCGCACTTTTTTGACTGTCTGCATTAATTAACATAAAAAAACCTAAGCTCCAAATAAATACTGCAAAAGAATAAAGGCTAAAAATTAAATTTGTTATTTTTCCTTTGCCTTTGTTATAAATAAACACACAAATAAACAATGCGGTTATGCAATGGAATATAAAAACATATTCAAAATAGGCTAATGAAAATATATTAGACATCTCTTAGTTTATTTAAAATCTTAATTAATTTTGGTAATACATTATTTTTAAAGGCTTATTATATACAAATCATTTAACATTGATGCAGTCTTATATCTTTCTAAATTAAAAGTGATATTTTTTATTAATTAATTCAACTAAAAAATAAAATCTTAATCTTTTTTCTTCTAAAATAGATAAGATTATATATTTTCTGCTTTCCCAGCTATTTCAATTGAATCAGAATAATAAACTGTAGCGACCTTATTTTTAATACCTATATTTCGAAGTAATTGACTTAAGCTATGATCACCAAGTTTATACTCAAATTTTCTTTTACCTAGAAATGTTTCAGACATTAAAAACGTCTCCAATCGAACTCTTCTTAATTCAGATTTAGTCTTAAAAAAAGTTTGATAATTCTTTCTTTGAAATTTTGGTTTTCTATTCTCGGATAAGTACTCAGAAGCAGAAAATATCAACTCGTCTCCTTCATAAATCGACGCCTTAACTGTATTTCCTTTATCGCTTAATGATATATTCAGGTTATTATTATAAGTAGGATAGCCCCAAATATCTTCAATATGCTTTCTTCCCATATCTGTACTGGCTCCAAGTTGAATCACATAAAAACCGAAGTCTTTATACAGTTGATCAAAAATTATTGGAATCAAAGGTAAAACTTTTTTTGTTTTATTGACAACAGGAAAAGAAAATGTAAATTCACCAAACGGACCAGCAGGGTTATCTAGATATTCAAAAATGTTAACAGCCAATAAAGTTTTTCCTGGAGAAAAAGAAACTAATTGAAACTTTGTGTTATTAATATATTTTGAAGCTGTAGACATTGAAACTGGAAAAAGAAACATGGCAACTCTAGCATCTTTATAAATCATGGGCACGTCAATATCGCATCCTTCAACAGAATGAACATAATCAAGTTTATAAGGATGTTTACTAAATTCTTTGAGTATTTTATTACGATTTGAGCTAGTCATAATTTAAATTTTATTTTTTTATCTTAAATTTTAAAACATCACCTCTAAACTGTTTTTTAAATAACCCTATCATTCTTTTATTATTTGAAGTTTTTTACCAATACTTTCCATTTTATCTAATAAGTAATCCATCTGTTCTTTTGTATGCTCAGCAGTAATTGTAAATCTAATCCTAGCCTTATCCTTTTCAACCGCTGGCCATCTCACACAAGGAGCAAAAATACCCTCCTCAAACAAATCTCTGGCAAATTTTATAGCCTTTTCTTCTTCACCTATAAAAACTGGTATTATTTGAGTCTGGCTTGTGATTGTATCAAACCCTAAATCATTAAAACCTGATCTAAGATATTCTGCATTTTCCCACATTTTTTTTATAATTTCTGGATTACTATCAATAACTTTCAAAGTAGCTATCAAAGCAGCTGAAGTTGCAGGAGACGTAGCTGTAGAGAAAATATAAGAACGACTAGCTATTCGTAAATAATCAATTAAATATTTTTCTCCAACAACAAAACCCCCGTTAACTCCAAGAGCCTTACTACATGTTCCCATTACTATTTCAATATCTTTGCCTGGCTTCAAATTAAAGTATTCACAAGCCCCTCTTCCAGTCTTACCTAAAACTCCAGTTGCATGAGCTTCATCTATCATTAAAATGGCATTATATTTTTTACACAAAGGAACAATTTTATCTACAGGAGCGATGTCACCATCCATACTAAATACACTGTCTGTAACAACCAATTTTCTCCTCCTTTTATATTTCTTTAGTTTTTTTTCTAAATCATCAATATCACAATGTTTGTATATAACTTTCTTTTGACCGCTCATTTTACTACCATCAATTATACTCGCATGATTCAATTCATCACTTAATATAACGTTTTTCTTTGATAAAAAATCACTTGGACCAATTTTTGGAAGATTCATGATCGCTGTAATAATTCCAATATTTGCTGAATATCCAGAAGGCCAAACAATAGCATCTTCACCTCCTTTAAATTTAGCTATAGCTTTTTCAAAATCACGATGAACTTTTAAATTACCCGAAAGCATTCTTGATCCACTTGAACCAACCCCATATTTTTTAATTGCCTCAATAGCAGAATTAACAACATCTGGATGATTTGTTAACCCTAAGTAACTATTTGAAGAAAACATCAATACTTTTTTTTCATCAACAATAGTGTTTGGATTAATATTTCCGCTTATTATTCTTAAATCTGGATATAAATTATTTTCATCTAAATAATTTAGAATTTTTTTTATTGAATTCATATCACTTTATGTATTTAATTTAATTAAAGCATCCTAAAGATTTATCATTGTATTTATCTATAAAATAACATATTTTCAAACTTATAACAAAGTTAATTTAGTTACACAATCCATAACCCTATCAGCCCCCTCAATCAAACTCTTTCTTTCTCTATCATCTTTTCCCTTCCACAGATCATAAATAGGTTCACCGAAAGAAACAATTATCCTTCTCTTACTTCTAGGTTTCAATAAATTTTTTAATGTAAACATTCTATAAGCTCCCTGAATACCAACTGGAACAATCGGTGCACCTGTCTCTCTATGCAAGCATGCTACGCCACGTTTTCCTTTACGTAGTTTATTATCTCTACCTGTAGTGCCTTCGGGAAAAATTAATATATTTTCACTATCCTTTAAAGCCTCAATTGGACTTTGCAAAAGACTCTCTAATGGAAGATTTTTATATTCTTCCCTTCTTCTATTTTTAACTGGAATACAACTATTAAACCTTAGCCATAAGGCAACAAAGATAGATAATGGAAATGGTAATGGGCAACTAAATCTTACCCATTGAAAGAATGCTTTAAATACCAAAAGTCTAATTGGCAAAAACTCACTTAGTTTTAAATTTTTTCTTGTTGATCTTATTATAGCTGCCACCACAATAAAACCATCAAATTTTCTACTATTATGATTAGCAGCAAATATAATTGGTTCTTGACCTAATTTTTTAATATTATCAGCTCCCTTAACTTCAAAATCAAAAATTGTCTTTAAAACCAAAAATATTGGAAAATAAGCAATTATTTGAAAATATTTTGCAACAGTTTTTCTCATTAAAATAAATTATCCCCCGTTAGATTACTTTTATTTTTTTCTTAATTCTTCTGCATCTTTTTTAAAGCTCTCACCGTCCGAATATTTAATTAAAAAAATCATTAAACTTAACTATTTTAATACCATAAACTGGAAAAATAAATCTTTGATACATTTCAACAAAAATATGTAATAAGATTACAGGAAAAATCAGACTGTAAATAAAAGGCATTGTTAAAATAAAACTAAAATTAGAATCTAAAACATAATCTAAAAAATTAATTTTGTGATTATCTCCATTCATTTTTTTAAAAATAAATTCTTAATTTAAAAGATAATTATATCACGATTCTAGATAATTGTCAATCTAGATTTTTGCCTTTTATTACTATAATTAGTATAACAAATTTTCAATAAAACTAAAAGATTTGATTTTATTGTTTTTTAATACAATTTAATATATAAAATATAAAAATTTTACGCCGAAAATAATACCTTAAAAAGATATCCTAACGACACACCTATTCTAACTTGAGGGTATTCCGAAAATCGAGTTGACAAAATCTAAATTAGATGTATAATAATGTCAGTTTAAGTTAAGATTTATTTTATGTTGAATTACTCGAAAACAATTTTTAAGATTAAATATATTTGGTTTGTCCTGTCTGGACGAGATCAGATTATTTTTGCGAGTAAAAAATGTTTTTAAATAAATCTTAAAACAACTTTGCTAACAAAAACAAACTGGTCTCTACCAGTTTGTTTTTTGTTTTGTGAGATACAAATTCAACCTACTATAAATATATAGGAGACACAAAAATGTGTGAATGTCCAAATTGTCAAAATAATAAAGCAACAAGAACATTAGATAAGGATGGAACTTATCAAACAATTATTTGCGAAAGATGTAAGAAATCAACTTCACTTCTGACTCCAAAAGGAGAAAGAGAGAAAAGGGCTATTGAACGAAACAAGGCTATGTAAAAACATCCTTTCAACAGGTTCTAGGCGAGTAACCTTATATATTTATTATAAAGTCTTTTTAGACAACTCGCCTCCACAACTAAAAATTTTAAACCTTAAAATTTTTTGAGTGAGTCAAATTAAAAAATCACCAATGAAGGTGATTTTTTAATTTATTTCAATTCCTCCTCAAACCCCACCTTAATCTTCTCAAACTCACCCCTATTTTCCGCAGAAACAGAATCACCCTTAGGCAATTTCAAAGACAACGGATTCACAGGATTACCATTCAACCTCATCCCATAATCCAAATGCGGACCAGTCGACCATCCAGTAGTACCAACATAACCAATAATCTGGCCCTGAGCCACTTCCTTACCAACCGAAACACCCTTACCAAATCTACTCAAATGAGCATAATGCGTCAAATAACCATTCGCATGTTCAATCTTAATCATATTACCCCATCCCCCATTCCAACTCGCCAAAGTCACTTTTCCTTTCGCCGTAGCTACTACAGGCGTTCCTGTGGCTGCTGCATAATCAATCTGATGATGTGCTTGAACAGTTTTAGTTACAGGATGATAACGAGCACCCGTGTATCCAGAAGAAATATATTTGTAGCTCAAAGGAGCGCGTAAAAACTGACGTTGCAACATTTTACCCTCTGCATCATAATAACCATTTTCCTCACCATCCTCAAAATAAAACGCCCAATAAGCCTCTCCATTATTTACAAACTCTGCTGCTAAAATATTTCCATCAGGTCCATCCTCACCAAAACGTTTTCGTTTCTCATAGATTATTTTAAATTCATCGCCTTTTTTAATTTCAGTCGTAAAATCAACATCAAAAGAAAAAACATCTGCCATAGTTACAATAGTTGCCTCTGACATTCCTTTTTCAATAGCGTCAACATAAAGAAAATTCTCAATTTTTCCTTCAACAAAAACTTCCTCCACCTCATATTCAATCGACTTTTGTTCCGCCGTAAAATCATTACCGTTTCTATTAACTGCTATCATATCTTCAATATTACGATCATATTCAAAATAACTCGCTTTTTCACCATCTTCAAAACAAAATCTAATCTCACGACCAACAACTAATTTAGTAAAATCATAAATCTCCTCAGACTCAGAAAGCAAAGCTTGCATATCATTAGCGTCGAATTTAGCCTCTTCCGCAAACATATCTGCAGGAATATCTCCATCACTAATAGTATATTTTTTATAATCACATCTTCCCTGTGGCTTTTTGTCTTCTTGATTATCTGGTTCTTGATTTTCAGTATTCTTTACTTCTTCTGGAGGATTAGAAACCTCAACTTTTGCCTCCGCAGAATCATTAAAAAAATGTTTGTAATATCCAAACCCTATTAAACTAAAAATTATAACAAAAAATATTGTAATATAACGATTCATTTGTTTTAATTAATTTAAATTATAAAATACTATTGAAACTACATATCCAATAATCGCAACAAAAAACATTGTATAAACTATTTTAGAAAAATATTTTTCTAAAACGAAAAATGGTAACTGCTGAAAAAAATTTAAAAATATATTTTGTAATGCTATTCTGATAACTAACAACATCGTTATCCCAAATGTAGCTAATACATTATATACGAATAATATTATAGGTGCTAGCGGATCATAATTTTCTCTAAGAAAAAAATCTTTAGTTACAAATCCTAAAATAGGCATAATAATCAAACTTAATAGCGGAATGAAATACAATTTACTAGTAAAATATTGTTTAGTTGTTTTACACAAAACAATTTCATTTACAAAAAAGATTATTGTAAAAAGAATAATTAATGAAGCATTAGTTAATTCATATGGAATATATTCATTTCTTGAATTAACTAAATCAAATAATTTTGAATCTAATATATACAAAAAATGAGGCAATGTTATCAACACAATAATCCTAAAAATATATTTAAAATTCATAAAATATTACTTTTTAATAATAATAACATTCTTTTTCACGCCATCAATCTCTTTTTTATTCCCAGTCTCATAATCCCTAATAGCATTATACAATACATCTACTTTATATTTATAGCCTTTCCCCTTTCGCGTTCCAGGATCATTAGTAATAAATTCTTTTTTCTTTAAATCATAACCTGTAATTATCAACATATGTCGTTCTGGACCTCCCCCTGAAAAATTTGGATTGTCTAATTTTCTTCCATCAGTTGGAGCAATAACGATATTTCCTTCCGCAAGCACGTTATACAAGTCAAACAAAGAAACACCTTCTACGACTGAAGCAGAATAACCATAATGCTCCCGAATAAATTTAGCTGTATCCGTGGCTGAAGTATCTAAAGAATCACCAAAAAATTCTTTTTCTGCTAAAAATAAATCTTCCAACATTTTTTCAATATTTTTCTTAGAAGGCGTACTCTTACTGCTCATCCAAAGATCTAACATCACCATCGAAGCCTCTTCACATGCATCTTGATAACGCTTATCATCCCACTGAGCACTAGGTGCCTGAACAACAAAAGGAACTTTATGTTCAACCTTAATTTTATCTGGCAATTCTCTTTTTTCTTTTTTTTCAATAACTACTGACCCATTCAATTCTTTAACTTCTGTATTTGCAATCTCTTCTCTATATATTTTCGGCATTTCGATTCCATAAATATCCATCACCACTTTATCTGGCGTTCTCTTCCAATAATAAAACATTACTACAAAAATTGCCACAACTCCGATTCGTAAAATAATTTTTATTGAAAACTTTAACATAAAAGATACTGTTAGATTATTAGCATTTAAACATTTAGATCTTTTCTACTAATCTACCTATCTAAAAATCTGTATTTTATCTATTACATTGTAACACTTTATAGCTTATGTTAAAATAGAGAAAAGTCAATACATTCTACAAAAGTGGTCATCACCACTTTTTCAATTGTAAATAAAATAATTTAAAAAATATGCGAAAAATAGTTCTTGACATTGAAACAAAAAATACTTTTCAAGAAGTTGGTTCAAATGATCCTACAAAATTAGATATTTCTCTTTTGGTAATTTATGATTATCGAGATAAAAAATATTCGACTTTTACTCAAGAGAACTTTGCTGATTTGTGGAAAATTTTAGAAGATACAGATTTAATTATTGGATACAATTCTGATTATTTTGACATTCCTTTGTTGAATAAATATTATTCTGGAGATTTATTGGCGGTTGGTAGTTTAGATTTGTTGAATGAAATTAGAAAGTCTCTGGGAAAAGCTGTACGTTTGGATAATATTGCGGAGGCTACATTAGGAGTTGGTAAAAGTGGTCATGGCTTGCAAGCGATTGAGTGGTGGAAAGCTGGTGAAATTAAGAAAATTGAAAAGTATTGCCAGCAAGATGTTAAGGTCACTAAGGATCTTTATGAATATGCTATGAAGAATAAAAAGATGAAATATAAGGATCTTTTGGACACTGTGGAATTTGATGTGAATACTGAAAAATGGGATTCTGGTGGTGATGTTTCGATTAATTATACTTTGCCTTTGTAGGCTTAATTTTATCTTAAATATTTTTGCTAAATTATTTTGTGCTCGCCGCACGGGCTTTTTCAACTAAAAATTTGTTTTAAATTTAAAAACCCAATTCTCAACGAAAAGGGTTTTTAGTTTATTCACTTTTTATTTTAAACTCTTATAAGTTTCTACAATTTTTATCATTTCATCTCTAATTTTTAAATACTTTTCTTTATTTAAATTTTCTTCTTCACCACTAGATTCAAATGTAATTTTTGTTCCATCATCTAATTTTATTAATTCACTTAAAATTAGAAAATCATCAATTATTGGAACAACATCATTAACGATTTGTTCATCTTCAGCTGGCATAAAAAACTCTTGCATTGTAACGTTATATTTCTTACCGTTAATGGTTAAAGTTAAATTTGTTTCACTTTGCTGAGTATAAGCACCCACCCCTGTTCTAAAGCATCCAAATTCAGGATTTGGTGCAAAGACTGCTGTACCAGATTTATATTCAACATAAACACAAGAACCATCTTCTATACCATTTGGTTGTGAAATTTTGGCATTTTTTGGATATTGAAAACTGTAACCATATTTTTCATTTTTATAAGTTTTCAAATCATCAATCACCTCATTTGAAACAATATCATTAGTCACTGCTTCATTTTCTATTATTTCGATATTTTCTTCAACTCCGCCTTTAATCGCAGCATCTTCAACCTTAGCCTGACTATTCATTTCCTCAAGCCTATCCATTTGATCTTGTAAATTACTATTCCCTTGTTCTAAAAGTTGATTCTTATTCCAAAAGAAAACTACAATTCCCGCTAAAGCTATAGTAACCAAAATCATTACTAAATTTAAAATTCTACTAACCGCCGAACTTACAAAAGTTCCAACTTTACTTGAAGTATTTTCTTCCATATTTTTATTTTTTAATTAATTATAAATTTAGCATGTAATAAAAAGGTCTTTAAAAAAATTTTATATTATACAATATATTAAAAGCCCCCTAACGGACCATCAAAACATCTTAAATCCCATCCAATATATTTATCTTTACCCCTCCTATCAAATGAAATCTGAAAATAATCAAGATTATTAGAATTTTTGATTAATTCTAAAGAAGATTCTCTCCAGTCATCAATATAATACGAATGTATCTGTTGCCTTCTTTTGTAAATATTATTGATGGAATTCCAATCTATCTTCCGCACAATGACCTGCTTATCAAACTTATTATAATATTGATTAACCTCTTCAATATTAAGACTACTCTCTAACAAAAACCCTACGTGATATTCACAATAATTATCTTTATCAAGATAATGTTTATATTCACTCCTTACTTTTTTATTTTTTTCTAATAGCCTACTTTTTTTAGGAGTGTCAATATTATAAAAATTATTAGCAAAATTATCTAGATTATTATTGTTTTTATCATAATCATAAAAATATTTTCCTAAAACAAAAAGTAAAACTACCAAAAAAATCGATAAAATCTTTTTCATAAAACTATTTAATTATTTTAATCACAAACACATCCGTTATTATAATCCTCCAACTCCTTCTTAAATTCAACCGAATAAATTTCCCAAAGAGCAATCGCCAATGCCATAATAATTGGACCAATAATAAATCCCATTAAACCAAATACACTCAAACCACCCAACGTCGCAAAAAACACCAAAAGACTATGCATTTGCGTATCATTCCCCACCAATTTAGGACGAAGAAAATTATCCAAAAATGAAACAACAATTCCAACTGTCATCAAGAAAATACCTTGCCAAATATTCCCCGTTATAAACATAATGATCGCAGCCGGAATCAAAACTATACTAGCTCCTGTAGCAGGAATAATTGAAAAAAGAATCATAACCACCGACCAAACAACTGGCGAAGAAACTCCCGCAATCATAAAAGATACACCACCAATTGAACCCTGAATAACTCCAATAATTAAAGTTCCTTTCAATGTCGCTCGCACCATTGACACGAATTTACTAATTAACATTTCTTCATGTTCGTCTTTCAACGGACTAAGTTGCATAATTTTTTTAACAAAACTTTTTCCGTCAATAAAAAAATAAAAGAGAGTAAAAAACATCACAAAAATCCAAATAATACTATTTACAACGCTTTGTGAAGTTTCTTTAAAGAAACTTATAGATTTATCAACTGCATTTTTTGCTAAATTAGCAATCTCTTCATCGCTCACAGAACTTTTTAACTGACTTAAAGAAATATTAAAAACTTCAACTTCGTAAGCTTTATCAATAAAATTTTTAACACTTTCTTGAGTTACGGATGAATTACCATTTGTAACATTGTAAGCAACTTTGCCAATTTCATTACCCATCAATCCAGCCATAATTGAAAAAGGTAGAATTATAGTGAATGTTACTAAAAGACAAGATAATATTGCTGACAAAACTGCACTTCCTTTAAAAATTTTTAGAAAAAAATTATATGGTCTTAAAAACATTACCGCAAAAAGTGCTGCTACAAAAATAGCACTAATAAAAGGTTTAAGTAATAAAAATACTGCTACGGTTACGACTAAAAGTACTCCAAAAAAGAAATACGTATTCAGATTTTTTATATTATTCATTAAATTTATCTTGATTAAAATAATTAAATTTATACTTAAACTATAGCACAAAAATTGAATTTTTTCATTAATATTTTAGAAATATAAAAACCCTCTCGTTACCAAGACGAAAAGGGTTATTTTTGACAGTTTAATCACTGCCTATTTGTGGGAGGTTCTCCCGTGAAGAAAATTTTAAATATTTAAATATTATTAAACTGAGGAAGGGGCTCAGCTCTCAAAAAAATTTAATATTTTATAAATTGTCTTCTTCCTCCTATGTTACTTTTAAAAGATTACCACACTCATAAAATTTGTAAAGCCCTAAAAATTAATTTTAAATAACTAAAATTTTAAATAACTCATTTTTCTGCCTGAAAGCACACTCTCAAAACACCAAAAAATACTGCCAGATTACCTGACAGGATTTAAAATGAAGTATAATTTTTTAAAATCTCTATTTCACAATAACATTCGTCATCTGTTTAACTTGAGAAATTTTACCACTCATAAATGAAAAAGAAGGAATAGTATTAGATTCAATACTAGAATCAATCTGCTTATATTTTTCTCCAACTAAACTACCGATTTCTTCATAGCTCTTACCAACAATATCATTCTTAAATTTCTCAATATCAAACTCCGGCTTAAATTTAGCAGTAGCTTTGATCACCATCTTTAAATTATCAGCATCAAACTCAGGCTTAACAGTATTGTATTCAATGTTAATATTCGCAGAATCAATTTGCACACCTTTATTTTTTTCAACAATAGCCTTATTTACCAATTCATCAACATTACTCTGTGAAAAAATTATAACTGTAACTTGAGCTGTAATCTCATACTCAAACTTATCAACTGCTGTATCTTTAACAACCTTAGAATTTGAAGCGTTAATCTTATACTCAATTGCCTCTTTTCTAACGACTTCTGTGTCTCTAATCAAATCAGACATTTCAGTTTCAACAAAAGTTGGCAGGCTTTTTTCCATAACATCCTTTGCTTTATTAATATCATCCTCAGTTACAACAGACTTATTCTTTCCTCCTACTCCACCACCTTGCATTACAGAATCACTTTTTGCATAAAGCTTTTCATATTTCTGCGTATTATTTTTTTCTTTATACGCTGCAATACGAAAAGTTGTCGCTTCTATATTTCCACTTTCACCAGTCTTATCTGCCACCAATAAAACTTTTATTTTACCAAACTCTTTATTACCATCCACTTCTTTCATTCCAGGAACAGTCGTATTTTCAGCTAAACGAAATAAAACTCCATCCTCCGATAAGAATCTAGTGTTTTTCACTAATCGTTCTTCTGCTTCACTAAGTTCATTATATAAAGTAACTATTCCCTGGGCCTTTTGTGCATCTACATCTGCCTTTCCAGTTGCATCAAAAGATTTCGTATAAACAATTTCTTTTTCAATTTCACGAGCTGGAATAGTCATTCTTTCCTCATCAACCTTTTCTTGATCTACTTTTGCAGTTAAATCAACATTCTCATCTATAACAACCTCCTTAATCTTAACTGTCAAAGTTGTTTTGGGTAAAACAATAAATGCACCAACCGCAACTACAGCTAGCAATCCTCCAGTAATAATCCACTTTGAAAAAAATGAGCCTGAACCTCTATCTTTTTTTTGCTTTTTATCATTTAAAGATAATTTTTTATCTTGCTTTTTATTTTGCTTTTTATCACTCTTTGAAAACCAATTGTTTTTTTCTTTTACTTGAGCTTTAGGTTTTTTTCTAGATAAATACGATGGAGCTGATTCAAATGATCTTGGTGTATTTTTATCTTGATAATCCACACTTTGACGCGATTTACTTTGAACTGGCTTTTCATAAACTGGATCTGGCTCGTCATAAAAATCAGAATGCCCTTGCTGATCAAAATCTTGAGAATGATTCTGCTGATTCTGGTAATAAGATTCCTCTTGATAACCCTGCCCTTGATCATAAAAATCATTTGATTCGCTACCAAAAGACTGTTTCTTTTCTTGATAAACTTCTTGATGATTTTGCTCTGGATAACTTTCAAAATCTGGAGAGTCTTGATAGGGCTGTTCCTGAAAATTATTTGTTTCTGATTGCTGAAAGCTTTGCTGTTGCTCCTTAACTGGTTGTTGTTGAGGATGTCTTAAGCTATCACTTACAACACGTTTTTTTCTTTTTACTTTTACATCCATAGACTGAACCCGAGGTCGTTCTTGGATAATTTTTTGTTCAGGTTGCTGTTCTGGTTGTTGTTCTAATTCTTGATTAACTTGAGCATGCTGTTCTGTCTCACTTTTAAAATTATCTTGAAAATTATGCTGCTCATCTTCTTCTGGGAAAAAATTATCTGAATCTTGTTGAGTGTCTTGATATGGCGTTGCGCTAAAATAATTTTCACTCTGTAAATCTTGTTGCATCATATTCTCCTCGCTACCTACAAATGGCTGAACTTCAATTCCTGCTCGGGAAGCGAAAACAATTCCCTCTTCATCTTTTGTCATTAAAACAAGCTCTTTACCTAATTTTTTTGCTTCCCGTCCGAGTAACTTTAAATTTACAATACTTTGTAAAAGTACTGCTCTTTGTGGAACTACAACGGCCACGCTTTGAGCGGGACTATGACGCAAACGATCGACAACGGTTGTTATTTCTTCATCGACATCGATATAAAGTTTTTCTTGATTCTGTGACATTTTTTGTTTTAAAAAATTTTAGTTTATTTTTGTCTTACCTTATCAATTTCACCTCATGTTTCTTTCCACCACTTTTTAATTTATTCCTTGTCTGGATTAAAATAATTATAAGAATTAAGGGACGGTAGATAACAGTCTTTTCTATATCCCTCTCTTAGAAACATTACCTCATTTCCAACTGTAGAAAACTTTTTTTCTTCTGCTATTGTGGAATTATATATAGAATAAATATCAGAAACTTCTTCTTCAGAATCTATCAACTTCATAAGCTCTGAAGTTCTAAAACATGTCCTTTAAAAATATTTGAATCATTACAGTAGTCTATAATATCACTAAACTCTTCACATGTTTGAGAAGTTCTATATATTTTGGGCTCATTCTTTTTTAGTCTCTCATAATCTAACTCACTTTTAAAATAAAAAGTTAAACCACTTAACACTACAACAAAAATACTCAATGAAATTATTACAATATTTTTCATATTTTTATTTTTTAAACTTAATCTTTTGTAAACAGTTGTAATTCAATTATATCACAACTCTCAAATAAAAAATTATTCATTAAATATTATTTTAAAATTGAAAATTCGTAAATTAAAAATTACAATTTAATCCTGCACATCATACATCGCCCTCCGCAAAATTTGAGCCAAGACCCTCTCTTCATTAGAAAGTCCCACCATCAAATTAGCCAACGCCAAAGGAGTAACATCCTGCGGACTAATCAGTTCGCCTGTCTGATCCAACATATAAATAACATCGCGAGGTTGCAAGAAACTCACACTTGGCATTTTCGCAAACGGCAAACTCTTATGCCACTGCCCATCTAATAAAACCTGCTTAATCTCTGGCAAAGCACTCCCACCACCACATAAATAAATATTCGATGGCAAAGAATCTGAGTCTGCAAACTCACTCAAAGAAAGCTCTACGCCTCCCAACCAAACTTTACTATCCTGAAGAATTATCTGATTAATTTGCTGAGCCGACTTACCAGAAAGCAATCCTTGACCATATTTAATTTTCAAATCCTCAGCATCCTCAAAAGTTATTCGAAAGTCTCTCGCTAAACGTTTTGTAAAAGCCTTTCCTCCCAAGGCAAACATTTTTGTTCCCTCAAGACCACCATTTCGCACCACCGCAACATCTGTCGTACCACCTCCAACATCAATAAAAATTCCACTAAAATCCAAAATATCTTTATACCCCACTGACATCGAAACAGCATAAGGCTCTGCAACCACACTTATCACATCCAAATTTAATTCTTCTGCAATCGTATCCACTGCACCCAAATGAATCATTGGAGCATAAGCATTAAAGATACTCATCGAAACACTCTTACCTTGAAAATTTATAGGATTAGCTATTCGATAACCGTCAATTCGAACATCTACTACCGCAGCATTAATTAGCTTAACATCAATTGGCTGTCCAATCTCCCATTCAATTTGCTCACGAATTCTTTCGTAAGCCTTCCACTGGATCTTTTGAATAATATTTTTTAATTCTGGCATAGAAATTCGATCATGCGGTCGTGCTCTTTCATAATGAACAGTTGTTGTTGTTCCTTTTACTAGCTCTCCAGCAATTCCTAAAACTGAGTGTTTTACTTTTTCTACACCTGATTTTTTCTTAGCTGCTTCGATTGCATCATGACAAGATTTTATAACTCCTTCAATATCTGAAATCGCTCCTGAATTCATATGTCCTGATTTTTGTTTTTTTCGTCCCACTCCAACTACAACTCCTTTTTCTGTTTCTGGATCAACTTTAAAAATCAAGGCTTTGACCATGTCTGTTCCAATATCAAGAGCCAGATAGTGTTCATCTGACTTTTTTGTTCCTAAAATTTTGTTGAATAGACCCATCTTAAAAAAATTATTTTATCTTAAAAAATATATACTAAAAATAAAATCAAAATTATATTTATAAATTTTCCAAAAAATATACATTAAAACAAACAAACTTATCCAAAAAGCATAAAAATTAAGTTTCTTAAAAAAACATCTAAAACTTATTTTATTTTCTAAAACAAAAAATAAATCTTTCAAAAAAATTAAACCAGAGGAAACTAAAATAAAAAAACTCCCAAAAAATAAAATCCACAAAGAAAAAATTAATTTATATCTCCAAATATTACTTAGCAATCTATGATTATCTTCATTTAAAAAATAATTATTTTTATTACAATTATCAATTTGAAAATTAAAATGTTCTATATCATAGCTATCTCCATAATAAATGCTACAATCATACCTATAAGCAACCAAATCAAATAAAAAAAATAAACATACAGAAATTATGTAAATCCAATTTAATACCTTTAAAATTTTATATATTTTTTCTTTCATAAAATATTATTTTAAATTTTCTAATTTCAACAATCCCTCAATCGCGCCATAATATTTAATCACACTATAACTATTTTTAACTCCCCACTTCATCGCAATCTCAATATCATGTCCATGAATAATCGCTGCAAAAAAACCACTCGTAAAGCTATCTCCTGCACCTGTAGTATCCAAAGCTTTTTCCTCACTCGCTTTTTCGTGATAGATTTTATCACCAGTATAACCCCAAGCACCTTTCTTTCCATTTGTTAAAACCACAATTGCGTCCTTAACACTTTCATATATAAATTTTATCAGCTTTTCCTCGGAACTCAAAATGTCTTCTGAAACATCAGTCTTTAAAATTTTAGCAACTTGTTCAGCTTCAGATTTATTTACAAAAATTAATGATGCGTGATGCAATAAACTATGTACTTCTTTTGGATTATTGTTGATGTTACTCCCTCCAGGATTATAAGCTAACTTTAAACCTGAATTATTTTTAATCTCTTCATGAATAGTTTCAATATTATCATTTAAATCATTTCCATACAACGACCCAACATAAACCCATTCGTGATTTTTAAAAATTGCAGGATTAATTTTTAATTTTTCACCAACATCTCGATTAACAAAAATTGTTCGTTCACCACTTTTTGAATCTACAATAATTACAGAAATATCTGTGTTACTTTTTTTATCAACTAGTAGATTTTTAACATTAACTTTTTCATCGCTCAAACTTTTTTTTATATATTCTCCATCACTATCATTTCCTACAATTCCAAAAACTGCAGTTGAAACTCCCAATCTTGATAATCCAACTGAAACATTACAAGCACATCCGCCCATTGCTACAAATCTATCTTTGACATGCATTTTGCTTCCAAGTTGAAAACATAGCTGAGAAATATTATTATTCTCAACTTTTTTAATAGGTTGTTGTAGAGATGAATTGCAATTCATCTCCACTGGAAAAAATATGTCTTTCCCAGCACTTCCAATACATAATACTTTTTGTTTTTGTTTGAATAGCATTTTAAAAATTTATTTAAATACTGTATTTTTCATCTATTTCGTCAAATAATTTTTTCTTTTCCTCAGAATTTTCACCAGGCAACGTATTATATCTCATTCTTTGCAAAAAAAATCTTTCTTTTTCTGAAATCATATTATATGCTAAATCTTGTCTATAAACACCGCTCCATTCAAATTCCCAATTCTCAATTTTATCAACTCCTATCCAATCAAGTAATTTCGCTACACCATCACCTGGATCATGAAATGAAGCTACGCCAGTCTCTCTATCAAATAAATAATAAAGACTCATACCACCATGATTTTCAACTCCTATTTTTGCACCAATTTTTGCACTAGCTACAATCATAGCCGGCTTAGCCATGTAAAAAGCTCCTGAAGAAATTTTTGCAGATAAATTAATTGCTTCCGTAATTAAGATTGCATCACCTGATTTTTTTTCATCAAGTTTATCCAAATAATTTGCTTCAGAAAATTCTGCTAAAATATTTTTTCCAAATTCAATTATTTCAGTAAATTTTCCCATTAAAAGCATATCCTTAATAGCTTCTTCAATTTCAATACTTATTTTTTCATAATTATTTTCATTATATTGCTCATAATCTTCAACAAAAGAACTAAATGCTTGAGTCAATCCTTCTGCAGAACGTTCACAATAAAATGATTCATTTGAATACATTTCTTCGTTTATATTTTTATTCTGTTTCTCTTCAAAATAATCCTCAATTCCTTCGTTTGTCTTTGGATCATCAACTCCCTTTATTTTTGGTATTTCAAAACTTTTCATATTATCATCTAAACTTAATTGAATATTTTTACAAACTTTACATTTAAAATTCTAAAACAACTGTTCCTCAATCCTCAACAAACGATTATACTTACAAACCCTCTCACCTCTCGACAACGAACCAGTCTTAATAAACTCAGAACCAACACCAACCGCCAAATCCGCAATAAAATCATCAATAGTCTCACCAGAACGATGCGACACAATCGTCTTAAAATCATTCTCTTTCGCCAACTTAATACAATCCAAAGTTTCCGTCACACTTCCAATCTGATTTAACTTGATCAAAATCGCATTACACGATTTTTCATCAATTGCCCTTTGCAAACGCTTAACATTTGTCACCAACAAATCATCACCAATAATCATCATATCATCACCAAATCGCTTATTCATTTCCGCCCAACCATCCCAATCATACTCAGTCAAACCATCTTCAAGACTAATAAAATAGCCCGTCTTTTTCCAAGATTCATAAACATTCAATAAATGTTTTGCTGACAACTTTTTATTTTCCAATTCAAAAAAATATTCTTCATTTTCAGCATCATAAAAAGAATTCGCTGCTGAATCAATCCCAATATTAATTTGCTCACCCATTTTATAACCAGCCGATTCCGCCGCTTCTTTAATCAAAATAAATGGAGCTGTATTATTATCCAATCGAGGTGCAAAACCACCTTCATCACCAACCGCCGTAACTAAATTTCGTTTCGCTAAATTCTTCTTTAAAGCATGAAAAATCTCAGCACCCGCTCGATACTGCTCTTTAAAAGTTTCAATTCCATTTGGAATTAATTTGTATTCCTGAATTGCCAATCCACTATCCGCATGCATTCCTCCGTTTATAATATTAAACATCGGAATTGGTAAAGTAAGATTTTCGTTCTCCTGTAAATCAGCGATATGTTGATAAAGAGGAACATTTTTAGCCATCGCCGCCACTCGACAAACTGCCATTGACGTTGCCAAAATAGCATTTGCTCCTAAATTAGATTTATTTTCTGTTCCGTCAAGTTCGATCATCTTTTCATCAATCATTCTTTGTTCAACTGGATCCATCCCAACTAACGCATCATTAATTTTAGTATTCACATTTTCAACAGCTTTTAAAACTCCCTTTCCGCCAAACCGATTTTCATCTCCATCTCGTAATTCTAATGCTTCAAATTCTCCAGTTGACGCTCCACTCGGAACTTGCGACCACGCTTTTAATCCACTTTCTAAAAAAACTTCCGCCTCAACTGTTGGATTTCCTCGTGAATCTAAAATCTCACGAGCAACGATCTTTTTTATTTTATCCATAAGAAGTACAACGTCCAATCTATAGAAATAAATAATTATTTCTAATAAAAATTTTAACGTAAGTTTTTAATATTTATTTTTATTTGTAATTTTATTATATCTTGAATTAAAGTAATTTGCAATAAATTTTAAAACAAAAAGAACTGATTTTAAAAAACCAGTTCTTTAATTTAAAAAGACAACCTGACACTAATTTATAGCAGTCTTAAATTCAAAGTTAGTTATTGTTGGATAAGCCAATTCAATTTCTACTTCTCGCAATTTTTCACAAAGAGTAAAATTAAACTCCTGATGAGCATCTAAATATTCAGAATAATCATTAGAAGTAACATTATAAATAACTTCAAAAGTATGCGACCATTCATCAATCGCTTTAAAATGACATCTTGAAAATTCAGTATTTTCAATATTATTTACAACGTTTTCAACAATATTATTGATCATTTTCAATTTTTCCAATGAAGTAGATTTTTCAACTTTAATTAAAAAACTTACTCGTTTACGTTCTATTCTTCTAAAATTATAAACTCGTGCTGAAGTCAAATCTTGATTTGAAATTATGATTTCCTCTCCTGCACTAGTCAAAACTCGAGTAGTTTTAATTCCAATTTTTTTCACTGTTCCTTTATCTTCGCCAATAGAAATTAAATCACCTGCTTTAAACGGTTTGTCAAAATAAATTGAAAAGCTAGCAAAAAGATCTGCCAAAATTTCTTTCAACGCAAACGCAATAGCCAAACCACCAATTCCAACTCCTGCCAAAAGTGATGATACATTTATACCAACATTTGAAAGAATCATCAAAATACCGATCACCCAAACAAAAAAAGTTACGATAGTTCCTAAAAGATTCGCAGCACTTCTTGTATGTTCTCCCGCCTCTTCTTCGCCATTAAATTTTCTTGTAATGTAATGAATCAATGTTTGTAAAGACTTTGCAACCTGAAAAACTATAATTAAAATGAATATTGCGTTAACAATTTTTAATACAATGTCATGCAATGTTAATACTTGTACGGCAATATAAAGTGACATAATCATGTAAAATCTTGGTTTTATTCCTTTGACTATTTTAACTGCTACGTCATCGATATCATTTTTAGTTTTTTTACTTAAAATGTCTAATTTAGCTAGAATTACTTTTTGTAGAATTCCTAAAATTATCATTGCCACTATGAAATAAATGAGCGAAATTATATATTGCTCTATACTATTTCCTAAAAACATTTTTTCTAATATTTCCGCTGGGATGTAATTGTTTAACATGATTATTATTTAAATGATTTATTTTTTAAAATTGTTTCTTAAAAATAATTATAGCACATTTTTGAAATCTCTTCATAAAACAGAAAACTCACCATACAGACAAGTTTTCTGCTGATGAGTCAGAGTTCAAAACAATATGAAGGATAGTAACCCTTAATATTTTCAAATTTAAACATAATCGTACCTCCGCCTCCATCAAGATTCCAAATATATTCAATTTTATAATTTTTTCCAATTTTTAAATTATGAAATCCATCATTACTTACGCAAATTAAAACATCTCCTTTATTAATTAAACAAAAATTATCCACTGTTATCTGTGCCATTTTTATTTCCTCTTTTGTAAAGATTTTAAGAACTAATCATTAATCAACTGATAAATAAATCTATCAAAGAAAAAAAGGTCAAACGTAAATCTCTAAAAGCCCGTGCGGCGAGCACAAAAATTATGCTACCTAAAAGTCTACACTTTACGCTTACTCACTAGATTTTTTTAAACTATTCTGCTATTATAAACAAGTTAAACATTGAATTTTAAAGAAAAAATATGTACAGAACACACACTTGTGGACAATTAACTACAGAAAATATAGGAGAAAAAGTAACTTTATCAGGTTGGGTACATTCTCGACGTGATCATGGTGGCGTAATTTTCATCGATTTGCGTGATCGTTACGGATTAACACAAATAAAGTTAGATCCCGCAATCAACGAAGAAGCCCATGCTCAAGCCGACAAATTACGTAACGAATGGGTTATCAAAGTTACAGGAGAAGTTTTAGGACGACCTGAAGAAATGATAAACGAAAAATTAGCAACCGGAGGCATCGAGATTGCCGTGCAAGAATTAGAAGTTTTAAATGAATCAAAAACGCCCCCTTTCACAATTGAAGAAGATAAAGGACAGGAAGCTAACGAAAATTTACGTTTGAAATATCGATTTATAGATTTGCGACGACCAAAAATGCAGGAAATGCTGAAAGTGCGGGATGAAATGATTCAAGATATGCGAACTTATTTTCACAAAAATGATTTTCGCGAAGTACAAACTCCGATTTTGACCAGTTCTTCTCCAGAAGGTGCTCGAGATTTTATTGTTCCTTCTCGATTTTATCCTGGAAAATTTTACGCTCTTCCCCAAGCACCACAACAGTTTAAACAGCTTTTGATGGTTGGTGGCGTTGATAAATATTTCCAGATTGCACCCTGTTTCCGTGATGAAGACCCGAGAATGGATCGACACTTTGGTGAATTTTATCAGTTGGATATGGAAATGAGCTTTGTGGAACAGGAAGATATTTTCAACATTATGGAGCCGTTAATGGTTGAATTGACTGAAAAATATAGTGAAAAGAAAGTAATGCAAGTTCCCTTCCCTAGAATTCCGTGGCGAGAAGCGATGAATAAATATGGATCTGACAAGCCAGATTTACGTTTTGATTTTGAAATTCAGCCGGTTACTGATTTGGTAAAAGGTTGCGATTTTAAAGTTTTTGCAGCGATGGCGGAAAAAGATGGTCACGCAGTTCATGCTTTGAAAGTTGACGGAGCGAATGAAAAATTTAGTCGAAAAGATATTGATGAACTTACTAAAATCGCTCAAAATAAAGGTGCAAAAGGTTTAGCTTATATCATTGTTAAAGAAGATGGATTGCAATCACCTATCGTTAAATTTTTAGGTGAAGAATTGGCGAAAAAAATCGTTGACCACGTTGAAGCGAAAACTGGTGACATTGTTTTCTTTGGTGCAGATGAATGGCGAACGGTTTGTGAATCTTTGGGAGCTGTTCGTGATGAATGTGGTGCAAGATTGGGATTGAAAGATAATAAAAAAGCGGCTTGGCTTTGGGTGACTGACTTCCCTATGTACGATTATTCTGAGATTGAAGAAGGTCGAATTGATTTTGCTCATAATCCTTTTTCTATGCCTAAAGGTGGAATGGAAGATTTGGAGACAAAAGATCCATTGGATATTTTAGCGTATCAGTATGATTTTGTTTGTAATGGATTTGAATTGACTTCTGGTGCGATCAGAAATCATAAACCTGAGATTATGTACAAGGCGTTTGAGATTGCTGGTTATTCTAAAGAGCAGGTTGATAAGAAGTTTGGTCATATGATTCGGGCGTTTGAGTATGGTGCTCCGCCACATGGTGGTAATGCTCCTGGGATTGATCGTTTGTTGATGGTGATTAATGATTGGAGTTCTATTCGTGATATTTATGCTTTTCCTAAGGATGGTCAGGGTCGTGATGTGATGTTGGATGCTCCGGCGGAGATTGATGAGAGTCAATTGGAGGAATTAGGCATTAAGATTGTTGAGGAATAGAAATATCTTTTCAATTTAGATAAAATTAAAACAGGACTTTTATGTCCTGTTTTTTATTATAAATATTTTTTAAAAATATGCTATAATTAATCAATAATCAAATTTAAAAGACCTTATGAATACAATTGCACTCGTTTTTTCTGGAATCGCTTTATTACTAGCTTTTTGGCAAGGTTATTTAGCAAAACAACAACTTAGTGAATCTAAAAAAACAAGAAATGAAACCGAAAAATTATTAGAACGAATAAAAGAAAAAGTTGATAAAGTTGAAACAATATCAGATGAAACAAGAAAAGATGTAAAAGATCAGATTTCAAAACTAATTGACAAACAAGATGAAAATTTTAAAATTCTTTTAAATTCACCAAAAGAAGATAGTCAAAATCAAATGATGGCTACCTTTTTACCTGAATTAATGAAAAATCCTGAAATGCTTAAAACAATGATTGAACTTGGAAAAAAACAATAATTATTCCATGTTATAATTAAACCACAAATAAACTTTCAAAAAATAAAATATGAACGAACGCAAAACCGAAATTTTAGTTAGAAATCAATTAAAAAAACTCGGCTATTTTGATAATGAAGAAATAATTGTCGAAGAACAAAAAAGTGACAATTCTGAAATTACAAAACTGCTATCAAAAGCCAGCAAATCAGGAAATGGAGCAGGTTATCCTGAATTTATAATCAGACACAAAAATTCTGATGTTTTGATTGTTATTGAATGTAAGGCTAATACAAAATTTCACGAAAGCGAAACTAAAGACAAACAAAAAGACTATGCAGTAGATGGAGTTTTGCATTATGCTAGCTTTTTGAAAGAAAAGTTTCATGTAATCGCGATCGGAGTTAGCGGGACAGAAAAAAATAATCGTATTTCAACTTATCAATGGAACAAAACTGAAAAAAGATTTTTATTCAGAAAGTTTTTTGAATTACAAAAATATGAAGATTATTATGATGTTTTTCATGCTAGAGATAAAGTTATTTTAACTGAAGATGAGTTAATGCAGTATGCTAAAAAATTACATGATCAAATGCGAGATGAAGTAAAATTAAAAGAAGCTGAAAAACCATTACTTGTTGCTGCTCTACTACTCGCTTTAGACAACGATGATTTTGTTAGAGAATTACCAACAATTCATAATTCTAAAAAACTAGCAAAAAGAATCATTGAATCAATTCAAGAATCCTTAGAAAATTCTGGAATTTTAAAATCAAAAATAGATACTTTGGTTAGTGAGTTTTCTTTTATAAAAAATCATACTTATTTAACTCATGGTGAAATTGATCATCAAAATCCAAGTCACGATAATAACTCCCTACATAAATTTTTAGTAGATATTAAAAATAAAGTTTATCCTTTTGTTAAAAAAGTAAACAATATTGATATCATTGGTAAATTCTACTCTGAATTTTTGCGATACACTGGCGGAGATGGTAAGGGTTTAGGAATTGTTTTGACTCCAACTCACATCACTGAGCTTTTTTGTGATTTAGCGGAAGTTAATAAAAATTCAAAAGTTTTAGACATTTGCACTGGAACTGGTGGTTTCTTGATTTCTGCAATGAAAAAAATGATTGAGAATGATCCGACTGTAGCGGAAATTGATTATATTTATAAAAATAGCTTGGTTGGTGTTGAAACTCAAACTAATATGTTTGCTCTTGCTGTTGCAAATATGATTATTCGTGGAGACGGAAAAACTAATTTATTTCAAGCAAATTGTTTTGATATTTCGAATGAAGAACTACAAAAATTTAATTGTAATGTTGGCTTAATTAATCCCCCTTATTCTCAAAAGAAAGAAGGCGAAGAAGAGTTAAATTTTACTCTAAGATTACTTAATTCAATGGCTACAGGCGGAACTGGAATTATTATTGTTCCTTTGAAATGTACAAATAACGATAATGAATTGAGAAGGCAAATTTTAGAAAAACATACATTGAAAGCTGTAATGCTAATGCCCAATGATCTATTTAAAGGAGCAAACACACATACTTGTGTAATGGTTTTTGAAGCTCATAAGCCTCATAATACTGATATTCCTAGTTGGTTCTCTTTGTGGGACGATGATGGTTTTGTTAATTATAAAAATCAAAGATTAGATAGATTTGAAAGATGGGAAAATATCAAAAAACAATGGTTAAAAGACTATTTTTCTAAAACAGTGAAAACTGGATATAGTGTCTTGCAAAATGTTAATTTCAATGATGAATGGTCTGCTTACGGATATGTAAAAACTGATTATATTAATCTAACGAAAGAAAAATTTAAAGATAACGTAAAAGACTATATTTCTTATCAAATACGAAAGGAAAAAGGTAAATTAAATGAATATGAGTTATTTTCAGAAATAATGGAAAATAGTGATTATATTAAATTATTTAAAAAAGATTCAGAAGACGATATAACCATAGATAGCAATGAGTGGAAAGAATTAGAATTAGAAGAAATATTTAAAATAAAAGGCTCAAAAACAACTCCTAAACTAAAATTAATCGAGTCGGGAGAAGGTAAAATTCCATATGTAACTACAAAAGCATCTAATAATGCTGTTGATAGTTTTTATAATATTTGGACAGATAAAGGAAATGTTTTAACGATTGATTCTGCTACTGTTGGTTATTGTTCATATCAAGAATACAATTTTTCAGCAAGTGATCATGTCGAAAAACTAATACCAAAATTTGAAATGAATATTTACACTGCTCTTTTTTTACAAACAATAATAAATTTAGAACAATTCAGATATTCTTACGGCAGAAAATTCAATCAAGAAAGAATTAGAAAAACCAAAATAAAGTTACCTTTTAAAAACGATCAGCCGGATTGGGAATTTATGGAAGACTACATAAAATCTCTACCGTATTCTGCAAGTTTATAAATAAAATCATGACCGTGCTTCTATCACAAATATTCATAATATCTTTCTTAATAAATCTACTTTGGGAAGTCTTGCATAGCCAACTTTACACCACCTGCCTAAACGCAACTTTAAAAAAGTATATTCCCCTCATCGTCGGTGCATCACTGAAAGACGGATTTTTTATAACACTATTTTATCTAATCAGCTTTACAATTTTCAGAAACGAAAACATCTTGAACAATCCAAGTCAGTTGATATTATTTTCAGTTTTATCTTTGACTTTTTCTTTTATCGACGAAAAAATATCACTCAAAATGAACCGCTGGGAATATGACAAAACGATGCCAACAATTTTTGGCGTCGGAATCACTCCCCTTTTGGAAATAGTTGTAACAGGAATTTTAACATTTATTTATATATTCAATTTTTAAAAAAATAATCATGACACACAAAAACGAATGGGAAAATTTAGAATGGAATGAAGAATTAGGAGATTTTGTCAAAAAAGATTCTAACAATTCTGACGACGCAGAAGAAAAAGTTGTAACTAAAGACTCAAACGGAAACGTTTTAGAAAGTGGCGATTCCGTAACTTTGATAAAAGATTTAGATGTTAAAGGATCTCCATTAACTTTAAAGCGAGGCGAAAAAATAAAGAAAATCCGATTAATCGAAGATCTAGAAAATATCGAATGTAAAATCGGAAAATCAACTTTGGTTTTAAAAACTTGTTTTTTAAAGAAATCTTAACTCTTGTAGAGACGTCAACACTGTTGCTTCTCCAGATTACAATTTAAATTTAAAAAAACAAGGTCTCAAAACCTTGTTTTTTAAATCCCAAATTTAAATTTTAAACTAAAAGAAAAAAATTAAAAGCATAACCAATCAAAATAATCCCCACCGTAACTACACCAAAAAAAGTAAGTAGCAACTGCCATTTTAAAACCTTTTTCAAAATCAAAGCTTCTGGCAAAGAAAGTCCTACCACCGCCATCATAAAAGCCAACGCCGTTCCAAATGGCACACCTTTAACAACCAGCGATTCAATAATCGGAATAACACCACTCGCATTAGAATACATCGGAACCGCCAAAATTGTAGCCAAAGGAACGCTCCAAAAGCCTGCATTTTCTAAATACTTTTCAAAAAAACCTTCAGGAACATATCCATGAATAATCGCTCCTAATCCAACTCCCGCAATAATATAAATAGCAATTTTTTGAATGATCTGAAAAGCTTCTCGAGAAATTTGTGGAAATATTTTGAAAAAAGAAATTTTATTAAAATCTTTTTTTTCACCATCTTTAACTTTAACTTTCCAAACAAAATCTTCAACATATCTTTCCATCTTTAATTTACCTAAAATAAAACCGCCAATCATTCCAATTGAAATTCCAGCTAAAACATAAAATAAAGTTATTTGCCAACCAAAACTATTTAAAAACAAAGCAATAGCCACCTCATTAATTAATGGCGAAGTAATCATAAAAGCAAAAGTTACACCCAACGGAATTCTCGCTTCTAAAAAACCAATAAAAAGTGGGATTGAAGAGCAAGAGCAAAAAGGTGTAATCGCTCCAAAAATTGTGGCGAAAAAATAATCAAGTCCGTAAAGCTTTTTCTTTATTAAAAAATCACGTAATTTTTCAATAGGAAGATAGTATCTCAATATACTCATAAAATGCGTTATCACTAACATCATTAAAAAGATTTTTAAAATATCATTAATAAAAAATTGCACGCTGTTCCCTAAATAAGAATTTTGCTCAATATTAAAAATTGAAAAAGTAATCCAATTTGAAATAGCTTCTAAAAAGTAAAAAATATTCATAGTTTCAAATATCGTAAAATTAATTTTTATAAATTTATTTTCTCTAAAATATAAGTTTCGATTTCCTTCTCATTAGGCACTTTCCCCGAAACAACAACTTCATTATCAATCGATAAAACCGGACTACTCATCGCACCCAATTCTACAATTTCAGCAATATCCGTAGAATATTCAACATCAACTTCAAAATTATTTTTTTCAACTACACTTTGAACTAATTGATATAAATTCTTACAAGTTGCGCATCCTGATCCTAAAACTTTAATTTTCATAAATTTAAATTAAAAAATTATTTAACGATGAAACATTTTTTTTCATACATTCTTTATTTAAAAAATAAATAACCTTTCTTCCCTCTTGTCGAGATTCAATTAAATTAAACTCTTTTAAAATTTTAAGATGATGAGAAGCTAAGTTTTGAGGCATATCCAAACTTTTCCAAATATCACAAACACATTGTTCACCTTGACGTAAAAAATAAATAATTTTTAACCGATTAGGTTCACCGATCATTTTTAAAAAATCAGCGTTTTCTGAAAAATTCTTTTTAAATTTAATATTATCATTATCAAACATCAATTTATATTATATCAATTTATATTGATATAATAGCACAAACACCAAAATAATCAAATGTTTTTCATCAAAAAAACAGAGCCTAGCCATTTTCAACTAAACTCTGTCTTATAAAATAAACACTTGTATACTATTTGCCTAAATCCAATTCCTCACTAATTCCAATCTGATCAAGAAAAGATTGAACGTGACTAACTACGATCATCGCACCTTCATAATTCTTCAAAGCTTCAGCAATTACAGGAATATGACGAAAATTAATATGATTTGTCGGCTCATCAAGAATCAACAAACCAGGCTCAAGTAAAACCAATTGAGCAAAAGCAACTAAACCTTTTTGACCTTCTGAAAGACTTCCAATTTTAGAATCCATTACATCTCTACTCAATAAAAAACTACTTGCCACTGATCGCATTTTTTCTTCACTTTGAATTTTCATAACTTTAAGCAACGCATTAAACACCGTATCATCAAAATTCAAAGTTGAAAAATCCTGTCGATAATAACCCACTCTCACATCTTCTAAAATCTTAGCACCTTCAGTTTTATTTGAAGCCAATCGTTCCAGTAAAGTTGTCTTACCAACTCCGTTTGGACCTTTTAGAAGTAAATGTTCTCTTTTTTTAAGAATAATATTAACTTCTTTTTCCGTCGGCTGATGATTTTTCATAATAGTCACTGATGTAATTGTAATCACATTTCCCACGAAATCAGTCTGAGCTGGAATAACAAAATCCCGAATTGTTTTATCTTCCTGTCGAACATCTATTTTATCTGATTCCATTTGTTCAATTTCATCACGCATCTTTTTCGCCACTAAACGCATTTTTCCTCCTTTATTTGCAAAATAATTCATTTTCTCTTTGTTGTCTTTGATCTTCTTTGCAAATTGAGCATTTTTTTTCTGTTCTCTCTCAATCTGTGCTTTAATATCTTCTACTACCGCATAATAATCCCCAACATACTGTTCAATTTTATGCTTAAAAACATCAAGATACAAAACTCCATCAGTAAACATATTTAAAAAGTCAGCATCATGAGAAATCACAATACAAGTTTTTTCGTACATCATCAAAAATGTAAGCAAATGTCCAACACCTTCATCATCAAGATTATTAGTCGGCTCATCAAGCAAAAGAACATCTGGCTCTTGAATTAAAGCTGAAGCCAAAAGCAAACGTGCCTGCTGTCCACCTGAAAAAGCTGAGAGTGGCTTATCTTCTGGTAAAGTAATATTCACTGCACTCATTACTTCTTTAATTTTCCTTTCCAAATCGTAATCTTCTCCTTTGAAATAAATTGCAAAAAATTCTTGAATATTCAATTCTAACTGATCTTTTGGTATAACTTGCTGTGAACAAGCAACAGTTCGTCCTTCGTCAATGTAAATATTTCCAGAACTTGGTTTATTAGTTCCCATAATCATATTGAACAGTGAGGTTTTTCCTGCTCCGTTCTGTCCCATTAAAGCTACTTTCATTCCTTCTCGTAAAGAGAAGGATGCATCATCGAGAATTACTCTTCCGTTATCGTATTCGAAATCTACGCCACTAAATCGAATTGCTAAATCATTATTTGCCATATTTTATGAATTTTAAGATTATAAATTTAAATTTTTAAAAATGTCTATGAATCTTCATTGTATACGAAAAATGAAGTTTTTGCAATGATTGTGCCTGTCTGCCGACATAGGCAGGCTCGCCGCACGGGCTTTTTTGATTGAAAGCTTATTTTTCAATTTTTACAATCTGTGTTATTTTTTGTGTTTTCTTGAAAAAGAAAAAAACGGTTATTATTTTTGAACAATTGACCGTCTTTATATTTTTATAATAAAAAATTTAAAAGGGTTCATACTATGAAATATAGTTTGAACCCCTTCCTCCGTTTACAACAAAATTAACAACAAAGTACGGAAAATACTATCCTCGCCAGTTATTTGGAGGAGTACATCCAGCATCAGACGGGAAAGGATTAGCATCGACAACCCGATCTGGTTTTTGACGAACAGGAATACCTCTGGCCTCAAGTCCTTCAACGGAATCATACCGAAGCATAATTTGACCACATGAGTGGTCATCCCGATCAAATGGTACAGTTGTTACTCGATGACCTTGTTGACGTCCGAATGCGGTTCCCACACCCTTAGGCGCTCCACCAAGAGTACCACCTCTAGGAGTTCCTCTGGTAGGTCCGCAACCCTTAGCCATTCCACCACCAAAGTTCAAATAGTCGTCCATCACAGGCGGTTTTTCGTGGAAAAAAGCGACGCCAATGACTCCAATATTGTCCGGCTTTCCCATTTGAGCCGCATATGACTCCGGCAAAGAACCGAATTCAAAACTTGCGACATTGTTATTATCAAGCCGCCATCCAGGAATCGGCATAGAATCATAAGGCTGGATAACATAACCTGAGTCACGAACAGAAGCTGTTTTGCCCGTCATTATCGACAGACCATCAACAGATATAACTACCAACGCTTTCCGATCCGAGTTATTGCAAACCCACAACGAATATTCTCCCTGTTCACCGACAACGAAAGTGTTTCGTTGATGATAAAACTCTTTAACTGGAAGACCGTTGATCCGAACTTGTAATTCAAATTGTCCTTGCTTCATAATTTTACTCTCCAATAATTGAGTTTTGTGTCACCCTATCTAACACACCATCAAAAAGGGTGCTGACATAGTATATAATTGTTTTATTAAGTTGATGGCTTTCTGAAAACAATAAAATTTACATTCAAAAAGCCACCAACTTTAAATTTGCTGTAACGAAGAGTTTATCTACTCTTTTTAATAAAAAGGCAGATTACTCTTCATTACTCGTATTGTCACCTACATTCCTTTTTGAATCCGACCAATCTGTTAAAATAAAAAGATAAATTTTAATAATTTTTTAATGAAAAAAAACATTTAAACATATAAGTAAAGCAGAAAGAAGAGAAATTAAATATTATTTAGATAAAAATATTCAAAAGAAAAATAGGAAAAATACTGAAAAGATCACATTCGAAAAACATCATTGATGAAATCAAAAAAAAATTCAGTAAAAAACAAATATGATCCAGAAAAAGCAAATCATAAATCATATGTAAAAAGATATTATGCAAGTTTCAGAGGATCTAAGATAATTGGTAATTCTAAATTGAAAAATTTATAGAAGCTAAATTATGCGATAATCAATCGCCAGAAGCAATCTCAGGAAGATTAAAATATCAAGAAAAAAATTTGATTTACGTTTCAAAAAATACAATTTATGATTTTTTAGATAGCGATTATGGAAAGCTAATCAAAAAGAAAATAAAGAGATTAAAATATGGAAAAAAGAGAATAAAAGTAAAGAAGCTAAAAGATAGGAAATTCATTGATAAACGCCCTGAAATAGCGGAAAATAGAGAGAGAATTGGAGATGTTGAGGGAGACTTCATTGTTTCAAGGAAAAAGTGGAACGGGCTATCTATTAGTGTTAATTGATAGAAAAACTAGATATGTATTCATTGAACAAATATTAGACGTAACAATAGATAATGTTCACGAAAAATTATTAAAAATCAAAAAAGAATTTCCAGAAATGAAAACTCTAACTTTAGATAATGATATATTATTTAGAATGCATAAAACGTTAGAAACAATTTAAAAATCTCCCAATTTACTTTTTGTCATCCATATCATTCATGGGAAAAAAGGAGTGGAAAATGTAAATAAATATATTAAAAATATATTCCTAAAGGAAGTGACATTTCAAAATATGATGAAGAATATATTAAAGCTATTCAAGATAAATGTAATGAAAGATATATGAAATGTTTAGATTATTTATCTCCAACAGAATCTTTAGAAAAAGAAAAACAACGCTTACGCGTTGTTGATGAAAAATAGGGTGGTCGGATTGACTATTGCGGGTAGGTCAATGAACAACCCTCAATACTAATATGATTAAAATATTTTGTCAATACCAAAAAACTATCATTTTCTTCTCAACCGCAAACTATTCAAAACAACACTAACCGAGCTAAAAGCCATCGCACCCGAAGCGATAATTGGAGATAACATAATCCCAAAAACAGGAAACAAAACACCCGCCGCAATCGGAATCGCCACCACATTATAACCAAACGCCCAAAACAAATTTTGCTTAATAGTTTTCATAGTCCTATTCGAAAGATTAATCGCCTCAACAACTTTCATCAACGAGCCCTTAACAATCACGATATCACCCGACTCAATCGCAATATCAGTTCCGGTTCCCATCGCAATCCCCACGTCCGCCCGAGCCAAAGCAGGGGCATCATTGATCCCATCGCCCACCATCGCCACAAATTCATTTTTCTGCAAAAGATTTTTTTGTTCACGAACAATTTGCTCCTTATCCGCAGGCATAACATTCGCCACCACTTCATCAACACCAACTTCCCTCGCAACAATTTCCGCCGCCTGACGATGATCCCCCGTCAACATCACCACTTTAATACCTTTATTATGAAGTGCCGAAATAGCACCTTTACTACTTTTTTTAATCTTATCTGCCACACCATACAAAGCCAAAACTTCACCGTCAACAATCAATCCCGCAATTGCATAACCCTTTTCTTTAAATTCATCCACAACAATTTTAACTTCAGCATTAACATTTCCATAATCATTAATAGAATTTGCCTTGGCAATCACAACTTTTTTATTTTCAACAATTCCCTGCACACCCACGCCATCAATATTAATAAAATTGTCAACTCGAATATTATCATTTTTTGATTTTTTAACATGTTCAATAATTGCATGAGCCAATGGATGGTCTGATTTTTTTTCTAAAGCAAAAGTCAATTCATTCGCAATTTTTTCATCACCAAAATATTTAACATTTTGCACAACAGGTTTTCCTTCCGTAATCGTACCAGTTTTATCAACCAGAATAGTTTTAATTTTATAAGCATTTTCAATCGCCGCCGCATCTTTAATTAAAATACCTTTTTTCGCCGCTGACCCAACGCCCACTATAATCGCTGTCGGAGTCGCCAAACCCAAAGCACACGGACAAGCAATAATCAAAACCGAAGTCATCGCATAAATTGCAAAAGAAAAACTAGAAATATCACCACCAATTAAATTAAATATCGGAGCCACAAAATACCAAAACGAAAAAGTCAGTAAAGCAATCACAATCACAATCGGCACAAAAATTCCCGCCACTCGATCCGCCAATCTTTGAATTGGAGCTTGCGAACCCTGTGCATCTTCAACCATCGCAATGATTTTTGCTAACAAAGTATCATTGCCAACATTAGTCGCTCGCATGTGAAAAAAACCAGATTGAATTATAGTCGCACCAATCACTTGATCACCAATTTTTTTCTCAACAGGAATCGGCTCACCAGACATCATCGATTCATCGATTGTCGCTTGACCTTCTAAAATCACACCGTCCACTGGAATTTTTCCACCAGATTTTACAATAATCTTGTCATTAACTTTAACCTCCTCAAGAGGAACCTTTTTCTCCACACCATCTCGAATAACAATCGCTTCCGTCGCCTGAAGTTCCATTAATTTTTTCACACCTTGACGAGTTGACTGACGAGCTTTTTCTTCAAAATAACGACCAATTAAAATAAATAAAATAATAAAAACCGCCGCTTCAAAAAACACATCTCCCGAAGAAATTCCTGAACTTAAAACAATCGCAGGAAAAAGTGTAATAATTGATGAATAAATCCAAGCTGTTGTTGTGTCAAGAACAACTAATGTATCCATATTTGCCGACTTTTTTTTCAACACATTCCACGCACTTTTGTAAAAATTAAATCCTCCGTAAAAAAGAATAATTCCCGAAAGAAAAAACTGAATTAAATGAAAAGTTTGAAAAATATAACTTCCCAATTGCAATTCGTGATTTTTCAAAGATGCTGGAATTATTTTTATATCGAAAAAAAACATAAATCCCATATCAATCATCATCAAAATAAATGGAATCGAAAAAATAAAAGTAAATATTAGACGCCTGCGTAAATTTTCCAAATAAATTAATTTTTCTTTTTCAACTTGTTTTTTACTATTTACATGATTTAAAATAATACGATAATCTCCAGAAGATTGCACTAAATTATTAATGTCATCGTGATTAATTATATTTTCATCATAATTAATATTTAACATTTCCGTTCCATAATTTATTTCCGCTTTTTTTACACCTTTAGCATGAGAAAGACTTTTTTCGATTAACGTCTTACACGAAGCACAGTGCATTCCCACGATATGTATTTTTTCTTTTTTCATAATTTTAAAGTTAGTTGATTATTTTTTTATTTATTTTAAATTTTAAATTAATTAAAAGTGCTCGCCGGCACGGCTTTTTTGAATTTACTTTATTGAATATAATAGAAATGTCATAATTTTGTTTCTTAGAAATGTATATAGAATTTAATTAATTTAAGTTTTAATTTTCTTTTAATGGAACGGGGGGGGAGTAATCTGACTTTCACTATCACTATCGTAAAATTGCCCCACATGTCATTCCGGAAAATATATTTTCTTTCAGAGCGTAGCGATGAAATAGAAAATAATTTATCCGGAATCTAGAAAACTTTATGATTATAAATAAACTCTAAAATTTTATTTTTCTCTTAGGGTTTCTGGATACCGGATAGACGAATTTAACTCAATCGCTACGGTCTCTTCGAAAAAAAAGGAGGAAAGGAGAATATAGGGGAAAAAAAAGAGGGTAGGGTGAAAGAGGAAGGGAAAGGGGGTGAAAAAAGGAGGAGAGAGGAAGGAAATAATGGTGGATTGAGAGGTGGATAATCAATTCTGTCTTCCGATATAATACATTAAAAGCTTTCAAAAATAAATAATTTTTTTTGCTATTCAACCCGAATCGTGACAGGCGGAACCATTCCCATCGAACAGGTCAATTTATAAGTCCCTTTCTTCGGCGTAAACTCAACCACATTTTCACCAGACTCCAAACTAACCACACCCTTAAATAAACCACGAGCTGCCATCTGTGCACCACAACCAACAATACCTTGATTATCCACAATCAACTTTGTCGGAACACCTGCTTTCAAAGTCGTACTTCCCACCGGAATATATTCAAACTCATCCGCAATAAATTTAATCACTTGTTCCTCACCATTTTCTACAATTAAATTTTCATCTTCAATTTTTTCAACTTTAGAATCCCTAGAATTAAAATCACTAAAACTCGGCAATCCCAAAACATTCAGCTGACCGTTAATATTATAAAGAGCAAAAACAAAAATCAATGCACCCGCCACAACATTAAATCTAGCCGTTAAATGAGGTTTCGCATTCATCGAAACACTCCCAAAACTAATCGCAAAAAGTATCGGCAAAGTTCCCAAAGCAAACGCACCCATCACCAACATTCCGTAAAATAAAGAACCCGTCGTCAAAGCAATTCCCTGTGCAATCAAAGTAAATCCACACGGCAAAAAGAAAGTCCCAAATCCAATCACAAAAAGGAGCTTTAATTTTTTGAGAAGAAAAAGATCTGATTATAAATTTAGGCAAAGCAAAGCGAAATTTTTGTGCCCATGAGAATCCAATCATTTGAAAACTAATGATCAACATCACAAAAGATATTAGCAAAATCACAACCGCAAAAAATGTTAAATTATCAAAAGATAATACATTACCAATCGCACCCAAAATCGCACCACCCAAAATATACGCAATAATTCGTCCTATGTGAAATTGAACATGTGGCTTTAATTTTGTCGGCAAAGATTCGTCAGAATTTAATTCATTCCACTGTTTTGTAAGTGACAGAAGCAATCCACCGATCAATGCCACACAACTTGAAATGCTAGCAATAAAACCTAAAAGCCCAAAAGCCAAGATTGAAGAATTTTTATCAACACTCGAATATTTTGCTAAAAATGAATTATCGAGAGTTGCAAAAAATATAAGAAATAAAAGTACAACGATAATTGCAATTAAATAATTTCGTAATTTTTCTTTCTCATTTGTAGAATCTTTTTTATAATTTTCTTTAGCATGAAAAACATAGCCCAATTCAGCAAATAATTTATTTAAAAAATCTAGTTTTAAATGTTCTGCTCTTTTTCCTGAAAACGTAACCGACGAATCTTTTAACGAAACATCAACCACATCAATTCCCCCTTGTTCAAGAAGTTTTTTTTCAATTAAAATTTCACAAGATGCACAGTGTATCCCTGAAATATAAAGTGTTTTTGTAAACGCTTTTTTATTACGTTTTTTTATTTGCGACATAGTGTACAAATTTATATATTTATTATACACTAATTATAACCGTGGGGCTAACCCCCATGTCAAGCCTCAAAAAAAATTAAATTTTCTGTCATTCTGAACGTAATAAATTTTTTGTAAAAAAATTTATGTAGTGAAGCCTGTCTGTCGGCAGACAGGAATCCCCCACAGAAAATCACAATATTTTATTAAAAAATTATTAAATTATGTATAGCAAAGAAATTAGAGAAAAAACAGGTGTTTCCCGAGACACGCTTCGACATTATGTTGAGATTGAATTATTAAAACCTGAAAGAGATGAGCGTAACGATTATTTAATCTACAGCAAAAAAGATCTCGAAACACTTTCTTTTATTTTACGTGCAAAGAATATTGGTTTTAGCCTTGAAGAAATTCGTGAAATTGAAGATAAAATATCTGAAGCGACTTGTCCTCATCAGTCAATCTTGCCAGATTTATATAAAAAATTAGATTCCGTTAAAGAAAAATTAAGGATTTAAAAGATATTGAAAAATATTTAAAAAATATTGTTTCTGATTTTGAGAAAAAAGATTGTAGCAAAAAACCCAGTAAGTTTAAATTATAATCATTTTAAATTTCTTATAAATTTTTTTGTATTTTAACTTTTATAAAAAATCAGTGCTCGCCGCTCTGACGAGCTTTTCGACCATTTAAAATTTTTGAAATTATCAAAAGTTTACACATGTCATTCTGAAAGGATTTATTTTTTACTAGAAAAATAAAGAAGTAAAGTCTATCTAATACACAACAGACAGAAATTCCCCACAGAAAAACACAAAATTCTAAAATAATACCAACCTTAAAAAGTTTTAAAACAAATTATTATCCAAAAAAATTTCAGAACCTTGGAGAAAACTATAAATCTTTATTCAATTCATCCATAAAATTTAAAGTTGCAACAAAAAATATTTTACAAAAAATATCTTTAAATTAAATCTTACGCAATGAACTAAATCACCCAAAGACTTTTCATTTCTTCCTAAGTGCCGAAGGAATTGACCAAATTTAAAAAAACTATTTTACACTCACGTCAATCCTCTAAACTCATGACATAGTGCCGAAATAAATTATTCAGTATATTTTAATTTTATATTTTCATTATAACATAATTTAAATATAAAAAGTTTATTTAAAAAAAACAAAAAGTAGCTAGCCATTTAATTCAACTAACCACTCTTGTAAAGTAAATTTATCTAAAATCTTAAATATTTTTTAAATCCTCCTCATCTTTTATTTCAACGAAAGTGCCAGGATTATCTTCTCCATATTTTTTCATTTCTTCAAGTTGTTCACCAAACCCAGATAAAATCGTAGAGTTATTTCTAGAAAAAATAAATGCTGGAGAGTGCCAACCTCTTTTACCAAAAACATATGGATTAATCATAATCACATTTTCAGTTGAAATAATTGTATTATGTATTTCTCCCCTGAACAGATACACATTAGCATTTTCCGGAAATTCTTTTTTTATCAACATTATTTCCTTCAACGAAGTACGTATAACTTCTTGCAATTTTCCAAGCCACTGTTCTTCATTATCTCGATATTTTACTATTTCTGATTCAGGATGTGCCAACAAAAATTCCGCTTTTCCCCCAGATCTCAAAACATTCTTAACAGCTTCTACAAAAAGATTTATTCGTAATAAAAAATCCAAGAGCAATACCACATATACGTATCTCTTTCATATCTTTTATATAATCTACAACCTCTTCGCCATGAAAAAATGAATTGCGATCAACAACAATTCTTTCTAATCCTGCATTTTCAGAATCTTCTATCAACAAACTTTTTTCGCTAATGGAATACCGTTTATTCTGATCTTCCAACAAATTATTCATAAATAATTATTAATACTAAAACGCAGTAACTAAATAAATTAGCTACCACACCCTGTTTATATTATTACACATTTATAATTTTTTTCAAATGTGAAATGTCTTTATCATATACTACCCGAAATTTACAAAGTCGTCAAAATATTTATCCACAAGTAGCCACCAAAAAAACTTTCATTACATTTTTTCCAACACAATTTCACAACTATCTCTACACTCATAACTAATCGTTCCATTTTCATCCGTGCGAAAAAACCTAGCTGAAATATTATTTACCCTTTCTAAGACTTCATCACTTGGGTGTCCATAATGATTATCTTTTCCTACTGAAAAAATAACATCAGTTGGAGATAGCTCATTTAAAAAAAAGTTACTACTAGATTTGTTAGAGCCATGATGACCCGCTTTTAAAACTGTAACATTTTCTAAACCTGTTAATTCACCTTGGCCCACT